>CAWBNA010000023.1:0-15367 GCA_963789985.1 uncultured Bacteroidales bacterium
TTTATTATTTATAAAACCAATTATTGCACTCCAAACAAATAATTCCCACATATAGTGAAAAGCCATTTCCTTTTTAGTTTTGCCTGTTTCCGAAAGGCATAACCTTCGATAAGAATTTTCGTAGTGAAATTCATCAACATTAATAAAGGCTGTTTGTTCTATCATGATTCTATAATTTAATAATTTTTGTATGCTGTTTTTCTAAAGGGGTCCCTTCCATTTTTAACTCATATGCATGTTTTATTTTCATTTCATTATTAATTAACTTCCGTACTGGATCTTCTTTAATGTAATTAATGTCAGTCACCTCCGCATCATCTTTTAGTATTAAAATGGATTGGTCAAATATTTCCATTATTGTTTTTATTGCGGTTATTTTATTTGATCCTCCTAAAGCCGAAATGGGAGCATCAGCTATAAATGTGAAGTATATGTCCCAAAAGTTATTTGACACAGACAATATTGCAGCGACGAAAGCAATTTGGAGAGAAACCTTATTAGCTTGATTTATATTTTGAAGTCTTTTACCTTTTTCATCAACAGTATATACCTCATTATTCACGCTGTCAACTTTAACTTTTCCTGACAAGGCTGGATTACTATTAGTCATTTTTTCAAAACACATATTCGCCTCATACTCAATATCAGAAATAAGTTTGTTGTAGAAAGTATCATAAAATTTATGAGCAGAATCATTTAGTTTGGTAACTATTTTTAATCTTTCTTTTTCTACAGAGTAATCTGAACTATCAACTAATTTATTGAACACATCTTTGTACTTCTTATGATCTTCTTTTAAACTGGACTCAATGCCAAGTTTGTGATCTAGATCTGATTGCTTGTCCTCCAACTCTGTTTTTGCGGAATCATATGATTCTTGTAGCAAAGAAAAGTTTTTAGTCTTTATTTCATCTGCAGTTAAATCAGCTGGTTTTACATTTAAAAGATCCTCATTTAACTGCTTAATATTTAATGCATATGTTTTAATCTCCTCGTCAAAGACATCAATTTGATGATAATAGTCTTGCAGTTCTGTTTTGGTTGAAGCAACTAATTTGGATTGAGTGTCTACAACAAAACTAATTTGATTAATAAGTTCAATTTCTTTATCAAGAGCCTTATCGTTTAATAATTTTTTAATATTTATATACTCGTTACTATCTTCAGGAGCATCCGTTCCACAGATTAAACATTTATATTTTCGAAGCATCTCCTTAATAAACTCTTGTCTAATGGGCTCAGGTATTTTTCGATTTACCTTATTACTTTCATATATTTCTAAGTAAGTAGCAAATTTTTTTTCAGCGCCAGCATACATCCATCTATTAATTATATCTTCTCTTTTATTTGTTATGAAATCTGACTTTGCAATAAGTTTGGATTTTTTAAGTTCTTCGTTATGCTTTATATCTCTTAGTATATCTGCACATTCTTTGAACTTAGAAAGCTCTTCTTTCCTTTTGGCAAAAATTTCTTTTGCTAAATCTTTTTCTTTTATCAAATTTGCTTTAGCGTCCTCAATACTTTTTATCCTGCTTTCAAGCTCTGCGATATTGTCTAATTGTCTCTTTTTTTCTTGTTGAAGTTGAACATTTGAATCTTCAACATCTTCATACTCTTTATTTATCCTATTAAGGACTTTCTGAGTATAACTTTTTGTGAGCTCAAAAACTTCAATTCTAGACAAATCCCTGAGAGCCTTAATAAAATCCGATTTCCTCCCTAAACTCATAATTTGGCTAATATTTTCCCCTTGGAATAGAAAATATCTAGATAAGTTTTCAGGGAAAAGAGATTTTACTATTTCTTCTGCATCATGATTACTGAACTCTTCTGTGTTTTTTTTTACTGGATCAGTTCTTGAAAGGTATAAATTTGTATTCTTAGGACATTCCCATTCGATTTGAGTAACTCTTTTAATGACATACTCTCTAGAAAGTTGATACTTAGTTTCTTTGTCATCCAGGAATTTAATACATACTGTACATTTGACTTTGTTTCCAATATTACACTCCGATTTTGCTTGATTGTTAACAATAAGAGATCTCCATTCTGAAGTCTCATCCCATTTTTCTTCATGAGTTTTAAATGCCCTATTAAATAAAACCCAATTGAAAGCATCAAATAATTTAGATTTTCCAGTATTATTCTGTCCAATGATCAAAGTTGGTCCCATATCAAAATCGAACCTATTTTCGTCATAATATGACAAGAAATTTGTGATATTAATTGATTTTATTATCATTTGTCCTATTTTTTGATTTTAAAACTTACTGCTGCATCAACGATATCATATAGTTTCTTTTCAATATTTCTTTTTTGGCCAGAATTGTACTCCATATAAACTTCCTGAAGTATTGTCAAAAGCATTTCATATTGAACTTTGTCTTCTTTCTCTAGTTCTGAAAGTAACGATTTAATTTGCTTAAGTGCGTCATTATCTTTTTTTGCCATGGTTATATTATTTCGGCTGAAAAAATATCAATATCATATTTAATTGCGACTGATTCTAGAGATTTCAATGCTTGGAGTTTATTTTAGAAATATTTGCAAATTCATAAACCCTTCTTAATTCATTGAGTATTAATTTCCTTTCCATCTCAATATAATCTCCCGATTCACTATAGTTCATACTCGGAATTACAACAATATCATATATAGTCGCCTCCTTGAAAGAGAAATTAAGGTGTCTGATTTTTATTCCAATAGTCTCTCGTACCTATTGCGATCCACAATCATTTGCCTGGGAACATGAATTCAAAGCTTTTATTGATCTGGCTTCCCACGATCAATATGGTTTAAAGATCAAACTGGCAAACGGGAATGTAGCAAACAGAGTACTTCCAGTCAGGATCCATGATCTGGAGACCGAAGATATTAAATTGTGTGAATCAATCCTGGGAAGTGTTCTTCGTGGAGTGGAATTCATTTATAAGGAGCCGGGAGTTAACAGGTCTCTAACCCAAAAAGATGATGAAAGAAAGAATCTGAATGGTACGATATATCGTAATCAGATAAACAAAGTAGCCCTGGCTATAAAAGAGATAATCCAGGTATTGAAAAGTGATACTGTCGCACTTGTGAAAGTCAGTGTTCAAGCTAGTGGGCCATCCGGAGAAATCGATAAAGAAGTTAAAAAGAGCGATAAAAAAGGATTTGCCATAATAAGAAACCGGAAAGTGCTATCAGGAACTGCGGTTCTGGTGACATTATTAATTTTAGCTGTTTTTGTCTGGCCTAAATTATTCAAACATGAAACATTGGATAAACTGAGATCTTCAGGTGAAAGGATTTCAGTTGCAGTTATGCCATTCCGGAATATGACCAATGACTCAACCCTTAATATCTGGCAGGATGGGATACAATATGATATGATTGCATCCCTGTCTAATTCTTCTGACCTGAAAGTAACGCAAACAGGATCAACAAACAATCTCCTTCAAAGCAAAGGCTATGCCAATTATACCCAGATAACGTCATCCGTTGCAAGGAACATTTCACAGAAGCTGGACGCTAATGTTTTTATTTATGGAGACATAAATCGAGCAGGAGAGAAAATAAGAATAAGTGCACAATTGATTGATTCAAAAACAGAAGAAATTTTTAAATCCTTTCAGCTAGATGGAGGTATAAATGAGATTTTGCTAATCACCGACTCAATTTCATCATTGATAAAGAGTTACCTTGTTATTTCCACTCTAAGGAAAGAGATAACTTCTGAATTTCAAATTAATTTACCTAATTCAATTGAGGCATTCAAATCTTTTCTTCTAGGGTACAAGGCAATGATGAAATATGATAATGTATCAGCAATCAGGTTTTTTGCGCAATCCCTGGAATCCGACTCCTCGTTTATCCCTTCTTTTATCTGGCTTTCTTTGTCATATGCGAACCTAGGTTCATACGACCAGGCAGAAAAATGGTGTATTAAAGTATATGACAAAAGGGAGCAATTGCCATTTGAGCAAAAAATATGGGCAAACTGGATTTATGCCAGATATCATGAAAAATCAATATATGAGGAAATAAATTACGCAAAACAACTCTTGGAAATTGATGACCATGGCCCTCTCCGTCACTGGGTTGTAGGAAGTGCTTATTATGAATCGAATCAATACAATAATGCAATTCCTGAACTCGAAAAAACGCTTGAAATATATAGGAGCTGGAAAACAAAGCCATTGAACTCCGGCTTCTACGAAGTGCCAATTGTTGCTTATCATAAAACCGGCCTGTACAATAAAGAAAAAGAGCTTATTAAAAAAGCGACAAAAGACTTTCCGGATGACCCTCAAATTATCCGGAGGCAAGCCATACTATCATTATCTGAAGGAGATACAGTCTCCGCTAACAATTATATTGAGAAGTGGAGATCTATTCCACGAGAATATTTCTGGTCGGATGCTGCTATTGCTAATGACCTTGCCTCAATTTACGAAGAGGGCGGCTGCGATAAAAAAGCAGAAGCATATTACCGGAAAGCAATTTCACTGGAACCTGATAATCCGGCAAGACTTAATAATCTTGGATATTTTCTTATCAATAGAGACAAAAATCCAGTCGAAGGCTTTAGACTTGCCGATAAAGCTTTAAAATTAGATCCTAACAATTATGTTTTCCTTGGTACAAAAGGCTGGGGATTATTTAAGATTGGGAAATACGAAGAAGCATTGAAGCTCCTTGAGAAGAGTGATTCTTTAAAACCGATTTATAACTACGAATTATATTTACATATCCAGGAAGTACAAAAGGCAATTACAAATCAAAAATAGCAACAAACAGTAATAAAAATCGAGTTTATTTTGAAAACCCGTGCCCTTTACTACTTTTGACCGGATTATATTGACTACCTCATTTTCGGAGTTAAATCCTAGTAATATAGTTTTGTATGTTAAGCTCAATTTGACGGGCTGATTGTGGCCATGCACTTTGGCTTTTGCACAAATCAAGAAACTAAGTTCAGGATTCCAAAAAATATTGCAAAAGTTGATTAGTTCGAAAGAAATTCAATTATGTGTTTATTCACCAGTTCTGGTTGATCCACGTTCACGAAATGCTTGGCGTTAGATATCTTGATTGTGAGTACCTTGGGGATAAACCGAGCTCGCTTCAATCCTTTTTCGCAGTTGTAATTAGGCTCGTGGTCCCCTATCATGATTAGCACTGGGACTTGAAAGCCCTTCAACTCTTGCTTGGTAAAGGGCTCAGGATCGATCAGAAAGGAGGATTGGCCATCCCGCATGACAGCAAAAAAGATATCCTTAGCACGAGCATCCAATTTGTCAGGGTACTCACAGTACATGGGAAAAACCTTGCTGATATCCTTGGGGAACAAGGAAGGGAACACCCGTATCAGCTTCACAAACATTTTCATACTGAATTTGAAATCGATGATACTCGGGGCTGGAGCGATGGCGATGACCTTGTTGATCCTCTCGGATCGATAGTAGGCTGTATTCAACGCGATAAACCCACCATAAGATTCTCCGGCGATATTTACCTTATCGATTTTAAGACTATCTAGGACTTCACAAAGCCAATCGGCAAATTCTTTTCGCGTTGTGATAAGCCTCGAGGAGGCTTCGCTCTTACCATGATCGCCCATGATGTCAACGGCGAAGACTCGAAATTGCTTACTAAGCTCCGAAACGTTGGGGTACCAGAGTACCGAAGTAGAAGTCATCGTAGGAAGCAAGATCAAGGGCTGTTTGTCCTTTACTCCACACATATTGATATGGGTCTTCCCATACGATGTCCGGATGTCTAAGGGTTCATAATGAATAGTCCAGGCCGTCATGGATTTATCGTAGGTCACATAAAAGTCTTGTTTGAAGGCTTCAGACTTGAAGATCGTTCTTTTCATATTGATAATTTCAAATATAGATTTTCAAAATAAATATAATATTCTGTAAATTAATCCTAATCTGCACTAGTAGTTGTACGAAAGCCTGGTGTCAGCTTCCCTATAATTCAGTCCAATCAAAATTTGAGTTTTAAGCCTATAGAAGCCCTTCATTAATTTCCCAAGTTTTATCCATATCCAGACTAGCCAGATAATGTTCCGTTACCTGAGAGGTAGAATGTCCCATCATTTCCCCAATCTCATCCCGTGACTTGCCAGAACGCTTTAAAGTAGTTGCATAGGCGTCACGGGAAGTTTTAAGCCTTAAATCGACCGAAAGTTTCAGTTTTTTACTTATATATTTAAGGCTTTTGTTGGTTTTTTGTTGTTGCCAGTCCTTTTTATTGCGAAAAGTCTTTTCATCATATCCTTCCTGTAATATCCCCAGTATGAACGGACTGCTTTTTACGCCGACCTTGTCGATTAATTCTTTCAGTTTTGGATAAAGGGGAACTACTATGTCCCTGACATTATTCTTCCTGGTATTCTCTGTCTTCATACGGTTAAAAACGATGTACTGCCCTTTGATATTAGTCCATTTAAGTCTCATCAGATCTGCATGATTCATACCATTAGCTCTGTATAAGATCAGCCAGATATCCCTTGCATACTCTTGTTCTTTATTTTGAAAGTCATTAAAATCAACTACTTTCTGGATTTCATCATTGGACATCACTGGTTTTGATTTACGGAAGTTTTTAATGGTATAGCCACCTTTCCCAAATGGGTATTTATAGTTATCAGGCAATTTTTTATCTACATAGAGGAAGTGATTTAGAAGGCTGCGCAGATGTCTCATGTAGGTTGAAATTGTAGCTGTAGAGTAACCATATTCTCTTTTTGATTTTTCATAGTCCATCAGAAAGTCAGGGGTGATATCTATTATTGAAATTCCTTCCTGGTATTCCACAAAGCTACTCAAAGCAGTATGGTACATACTTTTAGTCTTGAGTTTGCTTCTGGGATTAGCTTCAAGGTACCGGGTAATGAGGTCTTTCAGTAGGAGGGAGTCATCAGGTCCTTCTTTCTCACCTGTTTTACCGGAAATCAGTTTTCGATATTCTTGTTTATTGAAGGGTTTCAAATTGTTGTAAATCTCTTCACATCTTGTGAGGAACTCATTACACTCCTTACGGAATTCAACACTTTTAGGATCTAAAGCCTTTCTTTCAAAAACCCGGTGATATTGATCCTCTGTCATCTTTGAAACATTGATATACATGACATCATTTACATTCACCATCCGGATTGCAAGGTTGAACATTTCGTTTTTTAGTTTGATTCTTTTATCAAGGACAATCGTGAATGTAGCCATAACCGTTTATATTTAAACTTTTGGTAGTCCGGGAAGGTTTTCTTCCATTCTGCCACCGCTAATCACACAGCCATCTATCTGATTTCTTTCAAACAGGGTCCTAGTTCCCAGCTTAATATGCGGAATTGACTTTTTGCTGACCATCTTGTAAACATAGCTTTCTGACATATGAATGTAATCTGCCAACCCTTGAACATCTAAAAATCGTTTTTCTTCCATGTTTTTTGATTTTTATCCTTTTATACCCATATACACTGGGTAATTAAAATATAAGGAAAAAAATCCTTAAAAAGAAATTTCAAATCAAAAAATAGGGCCAAAAGTAAAGTTTTTTTGGTTCGAAAGGGCCGATTAGAAGTTCCATTTAAGCCGTAAGAACCCAAAATAATAATATTGTGTACATCCTTTTATCAATTGCCCTCCAAAAGATTGGATAATTAGTGAAAAATCAATATCGTTTGTCAATGAGTAAGTTAGTGATGGGCCAAGAAAAATCCCTCTTATTTTTGGAAAGTATATTCCGGTCAGGGAAACATTAAACAGCGGTGTTAGGGGATAACTGCCCTGGAGCATTAAAGAAATTGTTGTGAACGAAAGGTTCTTAGCTGATAAGTTCATATTGTAAAAATCAATAAAACTAGTAATTCCGGGACCCTTTTTCTGATTATACAATACTTCGAACTGGAGCGTAAAAGAGCGTTTAAATGTATATTGAGTGCCTAATGTAGCCACCAAAAGACCGGTCGTATCTGCAAAGTTTTTTTTTGGCCGGAAATATGAGATCTCCCCTGTGAAAGCTGCGCCTTTTATATTCCCTGACCAGCCGGCACCGACGACATAATCTTCATCATTCAATATTCCTCCTAAGAATTGTATATCATAACCCCATTTATTGAAACGGTAAAGACCTGCAGAGGTAACCTTATGGTTATTATCGGCCTTGACAGCAAATTCGTAAGTTGACGTACCTGTACTGTAATATTGAATCCGCATAGCATCACTTCCCGGTTTTTCAACATAATCAAAATCAAAAAAAGAATAAGTATTGAAAAGATCATTAGGATTCCATGTAAAGCATTGTCCCCAGTTGATTCGTTGTCTGCCAATTCTTAGCTGGAATTTATCTTTGGTATAATCTATATATGCTCTGTCAACTCTAGAATTGAAAATGTAAGATTTCCCTGGCAGAATGTTATCTGACAAATCTATATAACCATCATCTTTACCAATCATATATGCATAATCAGGGTTATCTTTAACGGACTCCCCTATGATAAGCCTGTTACGCAGTTCCAGTGATACGTTTAGACTATTTGCTGTATTGTGCCATTTGAAATTGAGCCTGTTATGAATCAGGTTATCAGTGGTCCAGTCCCCATCAAATGATTGGAACATGAATGACGGCATGTCTGTAATATAACCATTTAGTGACCAGTTTGGCTGAATGGTATCCTGTCCGGACAACCTTAAAGAAACCAGCATCATTAAATATAATGGCCATTTCAAATATTTACTTACTGATATCTGAAATGACTGTTCCATCCTGAAGAGTAATTACTCTTTTTGCCTTGTTTACCACCCTTTGGTCATGGGTTGAGAAAATGAATGTCATATTTTCCTCTTTATTGAGTTTTTTCATTATATCAAGAAGGTTTTCAGTTGATTCGGAATCGAGATTTGCCGTGGGTTCATCTGCAAGAATAAATTTTGGTTTTGATGCTAATGCCCTGGCCACTGCTACTCTTTGCTGTTGACCCCCCGATAATTTGTTCGGACGACTTCCTATTTTGTCTGCTAGCCCTACTGCTTCAAGCAGTTCATGCGTTCTTATTTCCCTTTCTTTCTTAGGCATACTTTGCAGTTCCATGATGAACTCCACATTTTCTTTAGCAGTAAAAACAGGAATAAGATTATACGCCTGGAAAACAAAACCAATATTCTTCATTCTGAAATCTGTTTTTTGCCGGCTTGAAAGCTTATTTATTTTTACGCCATCAATAATTACATCGCCTGCGGTTGGATTATCCAAACCACCCACAATATTGAGCAGAGTAGTTTTGCCTGACCCGGATGGCCCTACCACGGCCGTAAACTCACCAATTTCAATGGAAAGATTTATCCCATTCACAGCATGCACAGGTAATGATTTCTCATCATAAACTTTGTGTAAACTTTTAATTTCAATAATGCTCATATCCTGATTTTTGAAAAGTTTCTGTTTCTATTGAGTTCTGATTGCTTCAGAAGGATTCAGTTTTAGTGCTTTATAGGCAGGATATAAAGCGGAAATAATTCCCGCTATAATGACCATTACGGCTGTAATGACCATTGTTCCCGAACCGATAAACGGATGGACATATGAAGAATAACCTATTTCTGCAAATGCTTCTTTCCAAAAGAAGAGATCAATACCTGCCTTTTCAGAATATTTAGTAACAGTATATCCTATAATTATCCCTATGATACCACCAGTGAAGGACAGAAAGACTGTTTCAAGCATAATCATGTAAAAGACCTTCAGCCTGTTCATTCCAATTGCAATTAGCATCCCAAGTTCATGTACCCTTTCCATGATCACCATAAGCATGGTGTTAATAATTCCAAAACATAAAGCAATCAGGATTACGATCATAAATATAAACATGTACTGGTTCATAGCACTTACAAGGTATCCTGCTTCCGGACTAAGTTGCTGCCAGTTTTTTACCTCGAGGTCTGGAAATTTGCGGGACAAGATTTTTGTAGTTTTTTCTGTATTTTCATTCTTATCCAATAAGATTGCAATTTCGTGTCCTTCTGTCCCGTTAAGACCGGTCAATCGGCTTAAGTCACTGTTTCTCACAAATATGTTAGCCTCATCAAACATCATATTGTCGGTTCTATAGATCCCGATTATACGAAATGCCCCTCCGGTTATGTTTTTATTAATATCCTGAACAGTAATAATAATTTTGTTTTTCAAATTGACTTTTAATTTCTGACATAATCTTTCACTTATAATGACAGGATTCCGGTCAGTTCCATTAGGATATTTTCCTTCAATGATTTCAGAACTGAGCTTTGTTACTTTGCATTCATTTTCCGGGTCAATGCCGGTTATTATCACTCCCGTATTGGTTTCTGCCGATGCCACCATTGAATTAATGATTATCCTTTCGCTCACAGCTGCCACATGTGATGTTTTTCTTACCAGGTTTAGGACACTATCGGCATTTTTTATCAGGAGGGAGAATTGGTCATTGTCCCGAAATCCAGGCTGATGTATCTGAATATGAGATATCTCATTGCCTATAATGGATTGAATACGGTCATTGACCATTCCATTTATGAATGCTGTGAGAAAAATTCCTGCAAAAATTCCAAGTGTAATAGCAGCAATGATGATGGAGCTTCTAAGTTTATTACGCCATAAATTTCGCCAGGCAATTAAAAAGATCATTGGTTATATTTTAAAAATCAGCCATGTAAGGCTTTATTTATTTTAAGCCTGTTTATATTGAAAATAGGATATATGCCTATTATCAGGGTAAATACTAAGATTGTAATTGCTTGGTTGTAATAAACTGATGGCAACATTGAAAAAGACATGACAGGTTCAAATCCCATTTGCAACATGGTATCTGCAGCCTGCCCTGTCAAAGGAATAGGATGCAGTGTGAAATACCATGTAATTGGGATACTTACTGAAATTCCTGCAAGAACTCCTGTCAATCCCAACAGAACAGTTTCAAAAATCAGGACATAGCTGAGTTTGAACTTTTGCATGCCAATTGCAAGTATTACCCCAAATTCTTTTCTTCTCTCAGCCATCATCATCAGGACCGTTCCAAATATTCCAAAAGCTATGATCATATAAAGTACTCCTTTTATAATCATACCTGAAGCACGATCACTTTCGATCTGCTTCAATAGTATGCTGTTTATCTCTTTCCAGTCCATCACCTCATAATCACTTCCAAGTTCAGATGTAAGCTCATTCTTTACACGCTGCACATCGTCGATGTTGTTAACCATTATGACAATGGAAGTAAGTCTGTCCTGGGCTGAAAACAGTTCCTGGCAATTGGTTATATCCATATATACCACAGTTCTGTCCAGTTCCGGTGATGGCTGTCTGATGATACCCCTGATAGGATATTTACCAGCAGCTTCGACCCCGTGATACCCTTGGCTTAACAGTACAAGAGTATCGTTGACATCAAGCTTCAAATACTTTGCAAGTGCGCTGCCCAGAATAACTCCGGCATCACCAGGAATGAGGTAATTTCCTTTTATTATTCTTTTCGAAAGATTTGTGATTCCATCTTCTGATTTTGGAGCCATGCCTATAACCATTATGCCCTTTGTAATTTCTTCTGAAGAAGCTAATGCATAGTTTTCCAGCCGTGGCGTGGTTGTTTTAATACCTTTCACCAACGTCAATTCTGGTTTGATTGCAGAATATTTCAATGATTTGTTGATTACTTTCTCACTCCAGTAGCCTTTCAAATGAACCTGTAGGTATCCTGAATAAGAATTCACTATGGTTTTGATATACTGGGCATATGAACCTTCCTGCATGGAGCTCATAAAAGCTGATAATATTACTCCAAAAAAAATAGATGCCGTAGTTATAAGTGTCCGCCGTTTATTACGCCATAAATTGCGCCAGGCCAGTTTAACGTAGTCTTTCATAAATCGTCATGAGTTGATCATTTTACAGATTTCATGTTCTGTTGTGAAAAGAAATTATCAGAAATGGGCTGATTGAAGATGATGTTGTTGATTTCAAGGATTGTTTTATTACCTTTTTTGTTCATCGGGGTCATTTCCAGTCTTGTCGGTATATCGCGGTCCCCCATTCTCTTTATATTATAAGCATTCATTATATTGATTAGGGTGGAGTCTTCGTCGTAATATTCAGCTTCCCACTGATTAAATCCTTCAACTGTAATCCATGTAATTACCTTTCCCCAGGTAACCGGTGCGTCGGGCAGTGGAATAAGCTCTATTTTATAACATTCCTGGTCCCTTACTTTTTCTTTACCTAATAGTGTCTGGGTATAATCGACCACGATTGAAGATTCTTTAACCAGGTCATCATTGGTAAAATCAGAGCCCATCCACGACTGTATCATCATCGATGGTGGAATTTTGATGATTCGTTCAATAGATGGAACCCAATTCCACATGTCATTCTGTCGTTTCAAAAATACCTGGCCTTTTTCTTTAACTGGTGCTGTAATATATATTAATGAGTATTCTGTACCTTTTGTCCATGCCTTCAAGGAAATACTTCTTGTCCAGTCCGGGCGGACAATTATCAGTGTCATTACGCCCTGACTGGTCTGTCCTCGGCCTTTGTCGTCGGCGTTTTTGACAATCTCTTTCGCAGTAAGCTCCTGTGAGAAATTTTGTTGAAATGGGCATAATGCTAAGAATCCCCCCAAAATTCCTAATATTATACTATGGAGTTTCATGAACAATTAATTTATGAGAAAGATAATAAAATGAAAAGAAAAGCAGACAAAAGTCAGTTCATTAACTGCTCCAGATGAATAAATTATTACCGCTTATATTAAAATTAAAAATTTTGGTTAATTGTTTAATTTTTCTGGGAACCTACTCAATCTGAACAATTCTAGCAATATCTATGACTAAATCAAGGTCAGATATTTCAAGCCTCTTGTCTACATGTGAGGACATCTTATTTTAAGTTCTGGCACTAACTTCAAGCTAGAAAAGCCATTGCCCCTGACCACTTTTGGCCGTATTATTTTTACCACCTCAAGTCGGAGTTAAATCCTTGTAATATAATTTTGTATGTTAAAGACAATCTGACAGGGTGAATGTGATCATGGCTGCCGGCTTTTGCAGGTTCTGGTTGAACTGGAATTTAAAAGATTAGAGCCATTTGAGTTTTCGATATCCATCAACGCTCATCCGAATAGCATAAGATAATCTGGTCATTGCTGACCAATTGGTTTCGGTCGTCAGTAGATCACTTGTACAAACAAATGATTGAGCCGTCATTTGCTTGTACTGCTTATAATCAAAAGGGTTATGCCACTGGAAAAGAAACGCAATCGCTGTAAATATGTACATAGCAATCTTGATGACAAACTTAGGGAGAAAGATGATACGTAACTTTTTCCCCAGCGCGCAGCTGATTTCTTGCATGAATTCCCGGTTTGTAACAGGAACTTCATATGTAACAAAATAGAGATGGTGATTGTCACTGTTGTCGAGCGACATAAGCCAAATCGCGCGCGTCAGATCTTCGACATATACAAAACTCAGCAGCTGCGGTTTTCCCATGGGCAGCACCGAAAAACCAGTATTTGCCATTTTGTACAAAGTCAACATAGCGGGATCACCTGGCCCGATTACTAGGGATGGTCTGAATATAGTGGTCGGAAATGGTTGTACTTTCATCAGTTGTTCTGCCTTGAGCTTGGCAACGCCATAAGGATCAATGGGACGGGGCTCGTCTGTCTCTTTTGAAACGATCTCATTTTGGTTTGGTCCCACAGCTGCAAGAGACGATGCAAAGATAAACCGTTTAGGTTTCCATTTTTGTCGGTTTAATGCGCTGAGAAGATATTGAACCGCTTCAAAATTAATCTCTATATAGTGAGTCCTATTCCTGCCTGTGATCACAGCGGCTAGGTGAATTATGACATCCATAGGGGGCAATTCTATTCCGAAATTTTGAAAGATCTTTAAATCTCCCTGAATCACTTGAAGTTTGCCTTGAAGATCTAGAGGAATCTTATTCGGATTACGAATCAGACCATATACTTCATGGCCCTTGGAAAGAAGCAAACGACAAAGGTGAATACCAATAAATCCAGTACAACCTGTTACAAAATAACGCATTTTATAAGTTCAATTTTATCTTTTCATTTGGTTGTGGCTGTTGTATTCCTGACATAAAAGAAATTCTAAATGAAATTAATAATAATTTATGAAACCGACAGATGAATTAATTCATGAGCATAGACTCAGACATTTTTAATTTTGGAATTCAGCATAATGGTTTTTGCATTAAATGCAGGGATTGCCACCCTTGGTAATAATCAGCTTACCGGGGCTAGTCTTTATTGGAATAATTGGTGAGCCAGGATCAACGATCCCGGGTGCGGTGGATGACTATATCTTAAAAAACGGATTGTTTAGACGGTTCAAAGATAATTTATTCTTTCTTAAACTGGCCAAAATGAATAAAAAGAAACAGTACAATTGTCAAAAGAAAAAAACTACATGAAGATAGTAAAAGATTTGTAAAATGATGAGCGACAATTACCCGTCCGATAATAAGTGATATTGCACCTAATAGCAAAAATATCACTCCTATTCCTGCAGAAATCCATTCAAGCCAGTTTAATTCTTCTATGAACCATTTTTGAATTTTCATAAGTTAAGATTTAAATTAATACTTCAAAATCATTCTTTTATCAAAGTTGAGAAAAAACTTATGGCCAAGCAAAAAAAGTAATTAAGTGTATTGTGGTATTTAAAAGAACCAGTGTCCTAATAAAAAGAGTGTGATATGAGAAGCTACTAACCCTTAAAGTAGTAGGAGAGTGCTGGCAATAAAAATTTCTGCAAAAGATTCATATAAAGCAAAATTAAATTGCAGTCTATAAAAATTACCTGCACCCTGAACATGATATTTATAACGGCTTGCCTTAATTTGGGGAAATTGGAAAAGGTAATTCCGTAGGTTCTGGCAAGTCTAAAACATTCAGAATTAAGAAAAGTTCAGAATTATAGATACGCTCAACTTTGAGCTTACCTCAATCGGATTGAGTGATTCAAATGGGATAGAGATAATTAAAAAGAAAGCCGGTATCCCAGACTGCTATTTGTGCAGACTGACCTAACTTTTTCTGAAACCTTTGGATACCGGCTTGGAGAGTCTTCACTTTTTTCAATGGTATAAGATAAAACCAGCACCCAGATTAAACTTTCCCCGTAAATTTTCCCCTTTAATCTTTTTAAGGTGCTGGTGAGTTATATTTCAAAAATCAAATATATAGAAACAGAAAAATGTCTTAAATATTATTTGATGTGAAAATAAAAAGCCAGCACTGTGCAAAATGAAACTCAGTAATGAAAGTCTGGAAGTCCTGAAAAGGACAAAAATGGTGCTGGCAATACAAATTTCT
>CAWBNA010000024.1:0-26521 GCA_963789985.1 uncultured Bacteroidales bacterium
TGAGATATCTTTTCAACAATTCAAACTCAGGTTCGTCGTCAAGACTCAGGTTACTGACTCCGTAATCCAACCTACCGAAATCGAACCCGGGATCAGAGATTCTCTCAAACGACTTTTCCGAATTAAATTTCTCGGGATACTTTTCAACGACTGTTCTTATCTGGAAACCTTGTGAAATGGAAAGTTCTTTACCAAAGATTTTCTCAAGTATTATTTCACCCTCCCCTTTGAAAAAGTTATCCAGGATGACGAGATGTTTGACCGTTTCCTTTGACCTTCCTATCTCATTTCCAATCTTGGAGTATCTGCTACCGGGGATACCCTTCTGTTCGGGGTACATAGACAGGAAGTGACGGAACTCCCGAAGGAGTTCACGTCCGTTTTTGATCCTCTGTTTGTTCAAGTCAATGATCAAATTCTTAATCTCCGTATCGTCGGTGGTTTCATAAAGAATTACCTCGACCTCGGTTTGTTCCATCTGGATCAATGTTTCCAGACGGGACATCCCTGAGATCACCCAAAATAATTCGGGGTCTTCAAGATGTGGAACAACTACGATTGGATACACAGGTTTGTTACCTGTTCTGAGGAACGACACCTTTAGGGCATCCGTTGGATTCGACTCGTAAACTTCCTGGTGATACGGATGTTGACGAAGTTTATTAATTTCTATTATTTTAATACTTGGTATCATAATTAATTGATATTTAATAATTTAATAAATAAATAAAGTTTTAAGAACGTTTTGTATTGGACAGAGTATTCCCATTCGACCTAAATCTGGTCGTCTTTAGAACTGAAATCTGTTCTTTAAGAACCTATGAATTGGAATTAGGAGAGATGGAAATTATGATGAGTCAAAACATAGATTACTTCTTAACCCGTTCTTTTTCCTTTTACATGTGTCTAATGTTTTCATATTTGTCATATCATTATTGTAATTTGATAATACAAATGTAAAACAAATATATGATATAACCTAGTATAATTTAAAGTAAATTATTATATAGATAATACATATTTCAATGTATATTCATTTCCAGATAGTTATATATCATATTATTTTAATAAAATGACAGAAAATATTTTTTTATGATATAAAAAATGTTATATTTGTATGAGTTTATACCTTTATAATATATGTATATCATGGAAAAAACAGACCTCGGAGAAGTAAAAACGACAATCCGAATTCGAAATGGAGTAAAACAGGTAATCAGACTTTATAACAAGAAACAGCGTAAACTAATCATAGAAGCTGTCGAAAAGAGGCCTGATGGAATGACGATTGAAGAGGCTCTTAATGTCTATAAGTTGAGTCCAGCTGTGTACTATTCCTGGCTAAGGAATGAATCTAAGGGAAAAAAAGATGACGAAAATAAATTGCCAAACCCCTTTGAAGAAACACTAAAAAGTGATAACGAATTTACTTCTACGAGTCAATTAAGAGCATTTTATGAGTCAAATTCGCCAGAATTAAAGGCATTCATTGAAATGAAGTTTCAGGAGTGGGAAAAAACGGACTTGATAACTCAGATAATGAAAAGGATTACTCCTGAGAATATTTCAGAAGTTGCAAAGGTTGGGAATATTACAGTTGATGAACTGAAATCATTCTTGCAGAGGAAAAATAAGAACCTAGCTTTTTATTCAGTCGAAGCTATCAGGAGGTACCTGCAGTTATAAAATAATAGCCAGAGCTTGGAATTAGGAGATAAAGGTAGGTGTCAATTGACACCTACCTTTATCATATAATATTCATTCAAGGGTATGCACAAACAGATCTATTCTTAATAACCGCGCTATTTTGTTCATTATTTTGATTTTTGCCGATGTGCCCTTATGAGTCGAAAAGTATATTCCATAATAACCTTCTATCGTGTCATAAAAAACATCCCTCCCAAATACAGGATCGTTAGGAGCCGGACTGAATAATGTATTTAATTCAGGTATCATTAAAATTCTGTCATAATATCTGGTAATACAATAATACATAAATGCCCTAAAGTAACCTGTTGAATTATCCTGCCCACGATAGGGAAGAAAATGTACGCCATTGATTTATACACCGACTATTTCCATAATTGATAAGGATTTCTTTGGGATCAATTTAGCAATTTTTTTGTCCACATGCTTGACTATTTGCGGAAATTTGTGTATGTTTTTTAAAACAGATACCACCAAATAGAATTTTTTGGTAGTAAAGTGATATTTATAGATATCACAACCGGATGGAAATCCATAAAAATTAAAAACAATTAAATGTTATGGAAACATTAAAAACTAAAAAAACTGTCAAGATGAACCTGACATTGACTCAGGAATTCTATGACCTTTTGCAGCAGAATGCAAAGAATGATTATGTAAGAACAGCTACCTGGACTAAGCAGTTCCTGATGAAGAACCTATGTGGTGATAAGCTCGAGAAGAAATGTCTAACCGAAAATGGAACAGTTATGGGGAATTAATCAGTAGAATAAAATTAGCAAAATGGGTTAACCAATTATCTGTTTAAGTTTTAATTTTCCGGCTCCACTTGACTTTTAGGAAAAAATTCGTTACCATTTGATTGTACGTAATCTATGATGCCGGAATAGATCGGAGTACATAAGAAGATTTTTCCTTCCGGGGAGTAGCTGCCGGCATCAGTGAAACTCGGAAGGATCTTTTTTTTTAATGTTCAGTCATTTTGAGAAGGGCATAAAAGATATAAAATGTTCAAAATTCATAGGTTTCCCGGATTTAATAAAACTCATACGGAATAATCCTAATGCACACAAGATTGAAACAATAAGAAATCTTAGGAAGAATGGTGATGAACTCTATAAATCCCTGAAATCAGAGCTTCCGAATATCACTCCGTCTTGTATGGTCAAGCTCAGGAATCTTGAGGATGATCAATTTGACCAAAACTTTATCCAATTTTCACAGTATTTGTATTACGATATTGATAAATGGAACGCTGAGGAATACAAAAGTTATTTTATAAATAGATATGGTCATCAGGCTTCTATGATCTGCATTTCTTTAAGCGGTGGAGGAATTTCTGTATTATTTAAAATTAAAAATACAATAACAAAAAATAATTTCTCTGAAATCTGGCAGACAGTGCGTGATAATTTATTATCTGATGAGCCGATTGATTATAATTCCAAGGGTATTGGCCGTGCGATGTTTATTTCCAATGACCCGTCTGTTTTCTATAATTATGAAAATGAATTAGATGTAGAGGTAAAGAACCCCATTGAGGGATCTTATAAAAAAACGGGAAAACAGTCTAAAACCTGTAAGGATTTTATTAATAACCTGATTTCCCCTTTTTCAATTATATCAATTGATCGGGTATTACAAAAAATAACTACACACACTATTGTCCCAGTCGCAAATCCAATTATTGATTTCAAACCAGTTGAATATGTTGAAGTATATATTCCAAAAGTTATTAAGGATGGCACCAAACATATTATTTATACCAGTATGATCCATGCTCTGGTTTATTTGAACCCAGAAATAGATAAGGAGTATATCTTTTCTTTTCTTTTCTATGTGAATAATCGTTTTGCAAGACCTAAGATGGAGAAGCGGTAATTTATCCGATTGTTTAACCTGGTTTACAATGGAATAAAGGAAACTGGTAAGACTAATATAAAAAAAGAAATAAAGTATATCCATTTCAATCCGGAACATGCACTTTCAGTGAAAGAAAAAATTGACATATCAAACATGTTGAATGGCTTAAAGCGTAAAAATGTTTCAATACAAAAAATTATTGATGCTAAACTTGAACTGGAGCGGATAGGGCTGAAGATCACCCAAAAGAGTATTTCTGAAATAACAAAACTATCTCCCAAAACTGTTCGTACCCACTTTTATTCAAAGTTGACTGACATGGATGAGCAGGTTGAGATGGTTAATAATTCAGTCCCAATAATTGAACCTGCTTCTGATATTTTTAAATGATTTGGTTCACTATAATTTGCCGTAGATGCTGATCATATATTTATTATTTAATATTTATCAAGATCATAATATATTTTCAACTGGCGCTATTAATAACGACAAAAATAATTGTAATACACTTATAAACAGTATTTTCAGTGAGCGTCCAGGAATTGATCCATTCGTCAGTTTCTTCAATATTTTTACAAATTTTTATTAAACCCAGCCATCTATCTGATTTCTTTCAAACAGGGTTCGTGTTCCAAGCTTAATATGCGGGACCTGCTACAGGGGCCTTGATGCCGGGGCTGGAGTCTTCTTCGGATGCGAACTTTTCAGCGGGGTGTTTTTTCAGGTCGATGTACAGGCCGGCCTGATAAAAATCAATCCAAGCTATAGCATCCCAAATGATAAAACCTCTAAAAAGAACATAGGATTAGGATTTACTGCTGGATACAGGTTCTGATCAATTCTCCGGCTAGTTGCCGCAACCTCCTTTACTGTCTACCCTGGCTTCTAAACCAGTATATTGAGACTTCAGAATACGGATAACTGTCTGTTTTGTAAAGTTTTGTGTTGAAGAATTTTCTGTCAGTCATTGCCTTTATCTGATCGAGATTTTTAGTAAACCCGCAGTTGTAAGCAGTGGCAAGAATTTTCAGCCTGTAAAGTTCATCGGCATTTTCAAGACCAAATTTTGCATCGCATATTTTTATAAAAGCAATCAGGTAATAAAATTCGGAACGGGGATTCTCAAGGTCTTTTACGATTGAAGCTCTGTATTCACGGATGTCTCCGAAATCGCTCTTTTTTCTGAATTGATTTCTTATCTTTTCTTCAAGTGAGGGTGCCTGTTCATTAATAGCTTCCGCAAATGATGGTTTCATCTGAAAGGGGCCTATTGAGAAATCGGCATAATCCTCTCCCAGATTAATGTAAAGTGCTTTAAGCAGTGTGATTTCTATCTTATCGCGGAGCGCGGAATACCTTACAAATTCGGGGAACACAATAGCTGCGGCAATACGATACCGGACGCGGTACTTTTCAGCGAGAGGCCTCATCCAGTTTTCGTTTTCTGCAATAAAAGCCTCAGCCTTATACCAGTCTTTTCCGAAAATCCTGGCATAGTCTGGAATCTGGGCAAAAACTATATTGTTAATAAGAAATGCCAGTGCCAGGATAAAAATAACTTTCCCGTATTGCTTTCTTGACATTGAATGGTATGCAAACTTAAAGAGAGACTAAAAAGGTATCAGGCATTGCATTATTGCATTTTTACCGGGTGAATAGTACATATATGCAAGATATATCCTGCCTTCCTTTCTGGTCAGTATTGGGCTGAAAAGATTCGAAAGAGTTGATTTGTCATTGAATGTAAGTGTTCCATATTTGTAGTTTGCATACCTGTCGTTTGAAGAGCTGATAAAAAACTTACCATCGGCTGCAGTCCCGACCGGAAATGTCATTAATGTCTTACCTTGGAGGCTGACAATTTTATCATTTGCAAGCATCACAATTTCATCATATTTTAAAGTGCTGTTGAGTCTCATCCCGGTCCATTTAACAATATCGTTCTGTACCCCGGGAACACTGGAGATTAATTTCGGAGTCATTGAAGCGACACTGCCTTCCTTGCTCATCTGCTGCGCAGCCTGCTGGCTGAATTTCATTGATAGTTCCATCCGTTCCTGGTCAGTTTTTGCATTTTTCATGGCTTCATCCATTTTCTTTCCCTGATCCTCGGTGATCATCATATTCTCAGTAACGACAGCAGCAAAATTATCGCCTGAACCTGGTACAGCAAAGTCACTTATACTGACATACGGTCCGTAAGTTTTCCCGCTGAACTTTATTAAATATTTTTCACCGGAATGGGAAATAAAAGAGGGGTATTTTTCAATCCAGTAAGCCGTTTTATTACTTTGATCATTACCCGACGACTCGTCGCTCTCACCGATTGCGTGATAGCCTTTTACAATCTGGTCATCTTCATTGTACGGACCCTGGGCGACACCATTCTTGGATATATAATATTTTCCAGCAATCTTGTCATAGACCAGAACACTGCCGTCGTCTTTTATAAATATCGACATTTCGTTATATGCTATTTTGATCTTTCCGCCAAGCTCCATTACAACTGTGGCATTGTTACAGGCACATTTAGGCTCAGGCTCTGATTTTGCTGAATTCTTTGCCGGTGTATTGTCCTTGTTACCCGAAATTTCCTTCGAAACGGCATTTTTTACCTTGTTCAGAATACCCTGCGGGATTGCTGGGCTCAGATACATGAAGACCATGACCGGAATGAGCAAGACAGACTTTTTCATAATTTACAGATTAGTTTAGTGACTTTGAATTTTGCGGAAGGACATACTTTTATGGGATATCTGATTCCACCGTTTTTTTTCTTCTTTCCCGGCCTTGGGTGTTTCAGCCATTCCTTCCCTGAAGAGCAGGGCTGCTCCGGCGCCGAATATAAGAAAGTACAAAGCCTGTTTTCCAAGTCCGTTGAAGAATATTACTAACGCAAAGATAGCGCAAATCCCACAAAGGATAAAAAAGATGATCGCACTTGTGCTCATGGCTGTGATTTTTAGTTAATTTTTGATGAAGTTACTAAAATTATATGAAATAGCCCTAAGTACATGACAAAAATTTACAACATTGGTTAAATTTATCTATGTCGTTACTAAAAAGCAAGTTGGCAATATAAGTAAGACCATATTTGAGCAAGCTCTTTGCTCTTTTGCCATGATTCTTGATTTTGATGGGTTTCAGTGAGTCGAGATATATTCTTGCCTTATAAACCCATGCAAAAGCAATTAAAACCAATGCCAATAACTTATTTACTCGTTCAATATCCGTCAGATGAGTGTCTTCAATATTAAAACCGCTTGTTTTCAAAGCCTTAAATGCAGATTCTATCTGCCATCTTTCTTTATAAAGTGCCTGAACCTCATCCGGTTTATTGAACGATACCATTATGTGAAGTTCCGGTTTATTTTCTCTGTTCACTATTCTTGAAGCAGAGAGATAGCAGAGTTCTCCATTGACCCGAATGATCTTATGGTAAAATGCACATTGATTGATTTTCAAGTTATTAAACAACCAGAAAGCTCTAACCATGTGTCCGTTGCCAGGTATCTCCACCCAAAAGTTTTCACATATACGAATATGATACTTTGACCACCTGTGACCGGAAAAGATTTACCATTAAAAGTCGGAGTTAAATCCTTGTAATATTGTTTTGTTTGTTAAAGACAATATGACCGGCTGAATGTGGTCATACTCTCCGGCTTTTGCATACTGGCTTGAAATCTGCCGAAAAACCAACATTTCTATATTATATATATAGAAATGACCGGATTTCGGCAGAAAACCCCAGTACAGCCACAACACAACCTACATCGGTACAAGGGGCGAAAAAAGTAAAAATTGATTTCGAGATGGCCCCAAAAAGGATAAAGATCCTGGATGAATTCCAGAATGGCACATGGCTGAATCACAATCAGCTATTTGGTCTGGCGACAAACCTGATTTATACCGAGGGGAAACAGGGAAAATATACTTGTTCAGCTTATCAACTGCAATAGGTAAAACTGAATGCTATACCGCACTATACTGTGCCATGCTATCCGGTTCCTCTCGATTGAAAAATTGGCCCCACATAAATGAATAAAGTATTATTGAAAATTAAGCTGAAGCTGCCATTATTAATGAATTCTGGAATATTTGTAGATCCTGTAAGGGTTTTATAATTAAAATTAAGTTGAACCAGAATGTCTGGTTGAAGGGATTTATTTAATTCCAATCAAAGTGTCCCAGAACAGATTAAAACCTTACTGGAGAAGAAATTTGAAGCACCCAGTATACTGGGCCCAGCATCCAGTGCAGCTTTCTAACTAGCGTTCAGTTGAGTTACTCCCAGTTAAATATTTATTTTAAGATAGTTTTAAAGGTTCTGGTTAAGCTGGAATATCTGGTTGAAGGGATTTATTTAAATTTAAACAAAGTGTCCCAGATTTGATTTAAACCATACTGGAAAAGAAATTTGAAGCACCCAGTATTCTGGACCCGGCATCAGGTGCAGCTTTCTCACTGGCGTTTGGTTGAGTTCCTGCCAGTTAAATATTCAATTTAAGATAGTTTTAGTGGTTCTGGTTGAACCGGAATATCTGGTTGAAGGGATTTATTTAATTCCAATCAAAGTGTCCTAGACTTAATTAAAACCATTCTGGAAGAGAAATCAGTTTTTGTCCGGTATTCTGATATCAGCACTTGATGAAGATTACTCACTGCGTTCGGTTGGAATTGTTTTTCTGGTTTTCGAATGCTGGTAAGAAAATGAAAGTGAAAATACTGTACTGGCCCACTATTTAGGCCGGTATTATGACCCGGCTCTCACTGCGTTCGGTTGAAGTCATAATGTCAGGAAATATTTTATGATATCAATACTCAGTGGTTTATCGGTCCCGTATTTTTTAGCTGTTTTCCAGATAAAGCTATCAACTCCCAGTCTCATCAGATCGCTCTCCCAATTTGGATAGTCATCAAACCATTCGTTCATTGCAACTCGCATCTTCTTTAATTCAGATATTTCTCCATTTTGATTATTATTTGAAATAGATAATTCAGAGTTTTCCCCAGTATATTGTACTGGTACTTGTTTTAATATTTCTTCCTGTGCTGGTAATTGTTTTTCTTTTTCTTCCTCTTTTTCTTTATTAGTACTTGTATTAGTTGTGTTCTCCCGGGAACTACCCCCTAGTCGTTCAGGAACTACCCCCCTGGTCGTTTGAGAACTACCCCCTGGTCGTCCGGGAACTACCCCTGATATCGTTAAAGAACTACTCCCTGGTCGTTCAGGAACTACACCGTGGTTCTCCTGAGAACTACCCCCTAGTCGTCCGGGAACTACCTCGTGGTTCTCCTGAGAACTACCATTTTTTACTTCTTGTACTTTTTCCGATTTATCAGTATTATTCCTTTTCTCCGTTGGAATAATTAATCTTCCAACGCACATTCCTTTTTCATAGATATTCTTAGTTTCAATATATCCCAACTTTGTCAGCTGAGTTATCCTTTTGGACGCTGATGCTTTTGTTATCCCAAGCAGTTCACCAAAATACTCATTGGAGGCGATACAGCCTTTCGGCAGCTCATGCAGGGAATGAATTTCAGCCAGCAGAACTTTATTTGTCCAGTCCAACTCTTTGTTTTTTATAAGTTCAACAGGTAACCAGATACCTGTTCGTTTCTCCATATACTTCATTTTTTTAAAATAAAAACCCCAATCGTATCCGTGAGCCTCACTTCACTTCAACGAAAGGGGTATAAAAAGTCGTTAGGGATTATAATGTGAGGCTCCATGATAAAATATAAACCTTTTTTATGAATAAATCAAGTGCTAAACGGCATTATATCGTTTATTTTTGCATTTCGAGAGAAGTGTTCAGGTATCCCTGAAATTGTTATTTTTGATCGGTAAATGTTTTTATGAATGCACTTAGTTGGATCTGCGGTCTGGGGAGACATTATCACTTTATTATTGACATGCGTTAATAATTGTTTTAACTTACTTTCTTTCAAATAACATTCCTTATCTCTTATGACTATGCAAAATCGTCGTGAATTTATTAAGAACACCCTAATGACTGCTGCAGGAGCAGGATTGACCGGCAAATATGGCATTGAGGCCAAAAATTCTTACAATACTTCTGACAGTAAATTCATTTACCGCACACTAGGGAAGACAGGGATTAAACTACCGGTTGTAAGTATGGGCACAAGTAATACCGATAATTCAGCTTTTGTAAGATCAGCTCTCGAAAAGGGGATAAAGCTTTTAGGCACATCCGAGATATATCAAAACGGGAACAATGAAAAAATGGTTGGTGCAGCAATTAAAGATCTGCCAAGAGATTCATTTATGATAATGACCAGCTGTGGAGATTTATCCTGGCTAGATACTCAGACCGGGATTTTAAATAATGCTTTTACGTTGGATGGATATTTAAAAAGAGTTAAAGGCAGCTTGTCAAGGCTGGGAATAGAATATTTGGATATTCTTATTCAACCATTCGCCGCAAAACGGGAATCAGTCTTTTATGAACCTATGTTAAAAGCAATGGAGCGCTTGAAAAAAGAAGGACTTGCGAGATATACTGGTATTGCAACACATAGGAATGAACCAGAGGCAATAAGAGCTGGTGCAGATGTAGGCATTCATGATATAATAATGACAAATTATAACTTCTTGAAAGCAAACAGGGATGAGCTTGAAGAGGCAATCCAGTATGCGGCTGGAGCAGGACTTGGAATTATTGCAATGAAAACCATGGCTGGAGCATTCTGGGATAAGGAAAGAACGAAACCGATTAATACCAGAGCAGCACTTAAATGGATACTTCAGAATAAAAACATACACACAACCGTTCCTGATTGCTCTAACTTTGACCAGTTGTCTCAAGACATAGAGATAATGTCTGATCCTGAACTTAGTGAGTCAGAAAAAAAAGAACTTATATCTCAGTCAGGAGCAGGAAATTCAGCTCTTTTTTGTCAGCAATGTGACGAGTGCCTTCCTCAATGTCCTCGTGGAGTGGATATTCCCACTTTAATGCGATCCTATATGTATGCTTATGGACATCACAATTTCTCCCATGCTCATTATACTTTTGCAAGCAGCGGATTAAACTGTAATCCATGCTCTGAGTGTACAAGTTGTAATATCCATTGTAAAATGGGATTTGATATCAGGAATAAGATCTGCGAAATATCAAAGATCATTGATATCCCGAAGGATTTTCTATATGCGTGATAATTCCATTCCACAATTTTTCTAACTCAAAATGAAACTGAATTGGAAAAGTATTCGAGTGGCATGATTGAATACCTCAACTAAAACCATTTCTTATTTACTCATTAATTGATTGAACATTGTTAAAAGGTCGGGGGCATGTGCCCCCGACCTTTTGATAGATTTGAATTCTTAATATCTATTTGCCGTAAAGTAGCTATATGCTTTAATCCCTGGCTATTTATTCTTTCTTAGCAGTTGGCTTCATATTTTACCATGTCTTGCTATAATAAACCAACAAACTGACCTGTAATACATTAAAAAACAGAACTTCTGGCAGGTATTAATTATTTGACCTTTTCAACAGATCCGGCCATTATTTATAGAATTTTCATCGGGCGAAAGATTAATTTAAAGAAAATAGAATTTGTAATACTCCTTCAGATATTTATAGGCATGGATAGATTTGAAAGACATTTACGGATAAGGATTTCTGAGGAACAGTTTAGAAAGCTGGCCGAGGTAGCAATAATTGAACAAAGAACAATATCCTCATTAATCAGAGATTTATTATTTGAATATCTTGATGGATCTGCTTTAGAAATTGAACATCAGGATCAAAATAAAAGTGTTAAAACAACGAAACAGTATGAAGAAAAAACATGAATTAATGGATTTGGATGAGTATTTAAAATTGGCTATTCCATTGATGGTTGATCCTCAGAAAATTGAGTTTGCTGAGGATTTTATCAAAAATCGATTGGTGGTTGTTAAAGATGACGACAGTAAGGAGATTAATCTGGATAAAATAAGCGTAAAAGCCCTGACCTTTTTCATTTATACTCTGATAGAGGATTGGGAGAGTACATCCAAATAGTTCTTGGAAATTGTCAGGGTTCAGTCAAAACTCATTCGGCAGAATTAACAAGGAATAAGTTTTTTCTGGTTCGTTTAAATTTAAACGAATACTCGATTTGCCGATTGATTTTCGCCGGATTGATCTCACAATTACTCCTCCTGATATCCATTCAAAATTTGAACCAATAATAAGTTCTCCATTAATAATTTTTGCTTCCATTATATCAGGCTGCCATTTGTTCCATTCATTTATTCTCGTTAGGATTTCCCAAACTTTTTCAATATCAGCGTTAATGAAAATTTCTTTTCTTGCAACAGTTCTTGCTTTATTAATATCCATTCCCCCTTCTAATAACCTGTGATAATTTTTGTGTAATGAACTTAATTTGTATTAAACCCTCTCTTCAATAAATATTTCAAAAAGTAAAAGTAAATGTAAAAGCATAATATCCAGCATACAACAGAGGTTTAAGTGATTTTTGGGAACTAAATGGGCATGATATTTATCCGGGGAAATAAAAGACAATTAGGAGTGAAATTTAATTAGTTAACTTTAAATGGTTTATTGTTATAAAACAGAGTATAAAATACCATATTAGTTGACTACAATATACTTCTGATATGCCTAAAGTCACAAACTTAGAAAATATTCAATTATGAATCGTCAAAATGCTTTACTGAGGTTGATTGCTCAAGTATCTTTCTACTGCTGTATCTTTATGCAATCTTTAGAGGCTCAGGATTGCGGGGACCCAAACAGAAACTTTTGGACTCCCGCCTCACCACCGAAGTGTTACTACAACATCCATTTTCAAATTGACACGCTTCAGAGAATTCTAAGCGGGACTGAAGTTGTTCGCATCACAAATCCCAATCATCAAACAATATATCGACTTGCACTCGATTGGTCTGTGAACAAGCATCAAACATTGGGTATTAATATCAAAGGCAGGCCAGTCTCCTTAGAACTCGATCCCACCCAAACAAATGTTACATCGCCCATGTTGTTTGACCTTCCAGAAGCTCTGGTAGGAGGAAGTTCGATCGAACTCGAGCTTATGTTCAGCCAATCCATTCCGCAAGTAACAGAACAAAAGAACATCCTATTTACGAAGTGGTTTCCCCGTATATGGTGGGGAATTGACACGCAGGATGACTTCGACGTCTTTATCGACGTTCCGTCCACATATACTATCGCAACAAGCGGCCGTTTCGATGCAACATCCCATTCGTACCATGCTGAGAATGTCAGGACATTCGGCTTATTCTTCGGACGAGGGTTGCATGTTGCTGAAGCGATGGCTGGCGATGTGTTAGTACGATGTTTATACAGCGAAAAAGCGGAACCTTGTGCTCAACTTATCTTACATACGGCGGTCGACGTAATAACATTTTATCGTCAGTTCCTTGGATTGTTCCCTTATAAAATTTTGAATATCGTTCCAGGTGCCGACAAACCCATGGGAGGTTACAATGCTGCTACGTCGATATCAGTAATCCATGGAGAGGAACGCATGTCTGAAAAACCAGAGATTCATTGGCAATGGATTACGGCCCACGAAATCGGGCATATGTACTGGGGAGAATATGTGATGGAAAAAGATTCTCCCGGATGGCTATGGATTGGTCTTGGCATATACGGAGATAGAGAATACATAAGGGCGAGAGGTTTAAGTCTTGAAATGCATCGTGGGCTGATGAATCGCTATATTGAAGGCGTTCGTAATCATCTGAACACAACCGTTGCCATAACACCGGATCAGCTGAACGATATTGATTTTGATTTTAATAACATTGTAACTCATGGGAAAGGATTTAGTATCATAAGCGCTCTGGCGAATCATTTGGGAAGTGAAACCTTTAACCGAATTTATTTGAGATGCTTAAAGGATTACGGAGGAAAACGCCTAGGTGCTGAGGAGTTTCAGTCTATCTGTGAAGCTGAAAGCGGAGAGAATCTCAACTGGTTTTTCGATGCATGGCTGCATTCCAACCAGTTTCTCTCATATCAAGTCACCTCCCAACATTGTATTAAAAGTAATGACAAGTATATCTCAACGATTTCGGTTGAGCGTTTTGGTACGATGAAAATGCCTGTACCTGTTGTCTGTTATTTTGAAGATGGAACATCTCAGCAAATAATTACCGATCGCCTACTGGATAATAACATTTTGCAAATCAGCAGCAAGGCGCCACTCAATCACGTTCAAATAGACCCCAATAATGAGCTAGCAATGGTTGTTCCTCCTCCAGAATTGACGATTGATGAATTAACAAAAAAAATTGTTAGTCTTCCATGGACTGGTGCTGATAAAGATGCACTTATATTCTTCAAAAAAGCGCAGCAGATGCAACCAAAGAGTGAAGGAATTTGGTTCAAATTGGGTTTGATTTTGTATGATGGAGAATATTATGAGCAAGCACTAGATGCATTTAAGCATACTGTCGCTGTTTCAGATAGCACCTCAAAGGAAAATTATTTCTCTTTTGTTTGGCAGGGGCATATTCTCGACATTCTTGGACATCGCGATGAAGCAATCCAACTTTATAAGACAGCACTGAGCATAGATGTGGGTCAAGAAATGCGTCATGATCAATACGGCATTGTTATCAATCATAAGTGGGTTGAAGAACGGCTAAAGAAACCGTTTCTGCGCTAGAGTCATTAAGGATACACAAACCCATAAAAAATAAATATTAGCAATGAATCAATTAGGAGCTAAATTAATTGTCTTGATTATTATTCCAGGTTCAAAATACCATCGCTATTGGATTGTGTAAAATATTAAGTTTCGTCTTTTACAAATAAGTTCAATCAGAAAGGTCGGTGTAAATTTACACCTACCTTTTACATAAAAGAATTCAAAAAAGGAATTTTTGCCGTAAAATAATTTGATGTTATAAAGAAGGATTTAATTAATCTGGGCTTCACGATTTTGTCTCCTGTAAAATCAAAAAAACCAAAGTTGTCTAGAAAAAGAGCTATAATTCACTACCCTTGGTCATCAGTAAGGTCTTGTTCATTTTGACAAATCCGAGCTGAAAAATTTAAAAATTAAAAAATCAAATAAAATATTTCATTGTTTATAGTCAAATAAAATGCTGAGTTATTCTGTAAATAATTTGGCAATAATCATTCTTCCAACTTATACTTAACTACAAAGTATAAGTTTATCCTTTTAAAAAGTTCCTTGGTCCACAACGCTTTATGCTAAAAGACATCTAAAATGCTGAAAATGAGCTTATATTTTTGTCGAATTATGCTGCAAGTATAATATTTTCGCCGTATGTTAGCCTGAATCAAAATCTTATCATTATGAGCTTACGTGGCCAACGAACGACAACAACAAGTATGGATTGGGACACCTTCAAATCCTTAATCTCAAAATTAGAGCGGGATGGTGAATACAAATTCTGTCTTTTAATAACAATAGGGGTTTTTACAGGACTTCGGATCAGCGACCTGCTTCAACTTAGATTCAGTCAGTTTGAGAATGCCGACATTCTGACTATTCAGGAACAAAAGACCAGGAAGACGCGCCGGATTAAAATCAACCCTGACCTTAAACAAATTGTTGAACGGGTAAAGGGTAGAATAGCGATAACTGACACCTCTCAATACATCTTTCTTAACAAATATAGGACTAAACCTATCGACCAGAGTTATGTGAATGTGAAGCTAAAGGATATTCTGAAACGATATGACATCGTACTGGAAGGTAACGCCAGTAGTCATTTGTTCAGAAAAACCCTTGGCAACAGGGTTCTCAGGTTAAATAACTATTCAAATGAGTCAGTAATTCTACTTATGGAGCTTTTCGGACATAGTTCTCCCGCAATCACCAAAAGGTATCTTGGCCTTCGTGAGCAGGAAATTCTCGATGTCTATGATAGCTTGCACCTTTAATTCAGCTTAAACCGAGTCTATGTCTTTCTCTCCACTGATGGCTCTCCTCCCCTCCCAATGTGCTAGCCAATTTTCTGAGTATCCCCCCTCCATAATAGGGAAAAAGTAATATCCAAAAAAGGGGTCAATACCTTAAGAAAAATTTTGGCAAAATTTTACGGGAAATCTTGGAAATTCATTTTATCTGAGAATCGATTCCAAAATTTTTTGGTTTTTTTTCAAAAGCTGATGAATTGGGTCAAAATCCCTTTCACCATGAGCAGAATGGTGTTAACTAACACCGACCTTTGATTACTTCCGAACTTACAGATTACAAAACAAGTCAATGAGTTTACAAAATCCGCCCTTCTTTGACCCCGGCACTCGATTGGGTCTAATATCAGTTAAAATATATTTGACTTTGGCTTATGGTTGGTGTAACTTTATATAAATTAACTAAATCTGAATGATATGAAAAACTGTATATTGAATAAGAGTGGGTTATTTCTGACAATAGGGTTTTGTTTGATGTCTAATACAGTTCTTTCTCAGAATATAAAGTCAGATAGGCAGGAACGAAAAGAAGCCAAAAAAGCTGAAAAGTATGCAAATTTTCAAACTATCGACACATTGCTTCAAATAAAGAGCTTTGTCTTAGAAGCTTACAACCTTGAATCCCGACATAGGAATAGGGAAAGTGTTGATCCATCCAGGAATTTTATAATAGTAAATTTAACGAAAGCTGTTGTAGGGACAGGATCTTCAACATGGATTTATGCTAATGAACTTGGTGTGGGCGGAACACCCAACAGTACTGTAGATGGAACATCCAGAGAAGGAAATATAAGCCAATATAAAACTGAAAAAAATCTTAGAAAACTAAGTAATAGCGTAAAATTTAATATAAATGTAAGGGGTGGAACCTATAATGTTTTAATGGTAATAGGCGCTGATAAATCTGCTTATGCAACTGTTACTACTGCTATTGGTTCCGGGTATCTTACTATGTATGGACGGGTTGTCACAATTCGAAACTCAAGTGCCTATAAAAATTATAGCAATGGACTAAGATAATTTAAACCGCTTCCAGAATCCATCCATCAAAAAGTTATCAAATAAATAAAGATAGTCGTTTAAACCAATGAGCATCATAATGGTTACCGTTCCGTTAAGTTGAATCATGTTTATATTATAATTGTAAGCCCGGAAAAGCCGGATCCCTTGATTATATTTAGCCGGAATTAATTAACCGCCTAAAGCTGGAGTTAAAAATTATCAATTAATAATTTTCACCAAAGACATGAATACCGGTGTAATATTGACACTGGTGGTCAATATATCCCAGATACTCCAGCCAACTTTGATCAAGGCCAATAGTTTTTGCAGTTAGGCGCAGCTCTTAAGAATTACACTTAAAGCAGCATCTAAAGAAATAGACACTTCCAGCTACCGCCTTTTGAGGCGATACCAGGCAGTAAACGAATGTGAGTTAGCAAGAGTATCTGGAATGGCACGATCAGTTACTGACCAAATAATATTCCAGTTATCAGCAAAGCAGCGTTCTACATCGCTCATCTTAGCTCCTCGTGGAGGCATATGATGCATACTCGGGCCAAATGAAAAGAGAAGAATCTCGGCATCCGGAGTCGCCACCTGTGTAATACTCTTGCTATAGCGACGACGTTCATCCTCTGACATTCCGTGAAAGCAGCCTCCATCGACGAAAAAATCAAAAGGCCCACTTACACGCGTCTTATCGATGCGAGTAACATCCCCTCGCACAAAATTAATATCCAAGCCTGCCTTTCCCGCTCTCTGGCGAGCAATGTGAAGGGCACGCCCAACCGAATCCAACCCTGTCACTTGCCAGCCATGTGAGGCCAAATATATGGCGTGTCGACCCATTCCACAACCAAGATCAAGTGCGCGACCCGGATGAATTGCTTGCGGGCCTTCAACAACTTCACGTAAAATATTGGGCACTGGAGTTTCCGGCGTATCCCACGGAGTAAAGCCGATCAAGTACATTAGTTGATAAAAAAAGCGCATTTTGTTCCTATTACTACTTGTATACTTAGGTCAAATATATGATATATCCATTTCCCTACTTCAAAACCTATACTTTTTGTTTATTCTTTTCACTCCCTATTCTGGCAATTTTTTATACAGCAAAGATAGAGTGGATCGACCTCTAATAACACAAAACATACATAAATAAATAACAGGGATTTAACTCCGTCACTCAGTGGGTAATTTTTATCCGGTCAAGGTCATTGACATCCCCTTCCCTATAAATAAAATTGCTATTAGCTTTATTATAGTTTAATTTTGATAATGAAATAACTAGACCTCAGATGTCAAGCATTATTGAAGGATATAATTATGACACCTGCCTTCCGGCAGGCAGGTCTTCATCAATAATGGTCAGAAAGGTAAAAAGTACAATGTATTCATCAGATAAAGGGGTAATTTGTCTGACCACATTTCATGAAATTGATAAACAAGGAGTTGGATCAGGATAATTAAAAGATCAACTTAGAAATAACAGATACTGGCATGGCCCACGATGTATTCATAAGTTATTCTCATAAGGATAAAAATATTGCTGATGCCGTTTGTTCAATACTTGAGAATAACAATATCCGCTGCTGGCTTGCACCCCGTGATATAACCCCCGGAGCTCCCTTTGCAGAGGCTATCATCGATGGCATAAAAGGATCTAAAGTATTTGTCCTTATATATTCCTCAAACTCAAATCATTCTCAACAGGTTATTAAAGAAGTGGACCGGGCCGTCCATCATGGTCTGGCAATCATCCCCCTTCGCCTGGAGGATATTCCCATGTCAAAGCAGCTGGAGTATTATGTCAGTGATGTCCATTGGCTGGATGCTTTAACCCCTCCCCTTGAGAAACATATTAACAAGTTATGCGAGGTGATTAAGATGCTTCTGACGATAGATGTGATTGACAATGATGATATAAAAAAAGCTTTCGGAACCGAAGCCATAAAACAGGCAGAACCTGAAAAAGCTGTCAGGAGGTTTAAACTGTCCAGGATTCTCATCCCGGCAATCATTGCAATTCTTATTGTTATCATACTTGGTTCAGTTTGGTTCTTTAAACGGCAGGAAAAAATAAAGTGGGCAAGGGAGGTAGCACTTCCTGAGATTAAGAGGATGATAGGTGATAATGATTTCTGGCGGAACCTGGCGGAGCCGTACCGGCTGGCTGAGAAGGCAGAGACCATACTTGGCAGGGATACTACTCTGGCGGCTCTCTTTCAACAGTGTTCCCGGAATATTGATATTCTCACAAATCCTCCCGGGGCCAAAGTCTATATGAAGGAATACGTGAAACCTGATACTGTGTGGTCCTTTCTTGGAACAACACCACTGAAGAAGGTACGTGTGCCAATTGGGATATTCCGCTGGAAACTTGAGAAAGAAGGGTATGATACAGTTATGGCAGCCAATTACTCTTGGGACCCAGGAGGAGGTAGTGGTAGTTACAATCTAGTGAGGACACTGGATAAAAAAGACAGCTTTCCTGTGGGAATGGTACGGGTACCGGCTACGGAAACGGAGGTCGGACGCCTGGGAGATTTCTTTATAGGACGATACGAGGTCACGAACAGGGAATATAAGAAATTCCTGGACGATGGTGGATATCAGAAGCAGAAGTACTGGAAGCACCCTTTCATGAAAGCGGGTCAAAAACTGACTTGGGAGGAAGCCTTGAGAGTGTTTGTGGATCAAACTGGGCGACCTGGCCCAGCCACATGGACTGGAGGAGATTACCCCGAAGGTCAGGGTGACTACCCTGTGTCAGGTGTAAGCTGGTATGAAGCAGCAGCCTGCGCTGAATGGGCCGGAAAGAGTCTCCCCACCTCCATCCATTGGGATGTAGCGCGGGGTGCTTATACGCCTATGATCCAGTGGCCCATGTTTGGGGGCTTCACCATAGTATCGACATTCAGCAACTTCGGGGACAAAGGACCCGTTAAGGTAGGAAGTCTTCCCGGAGTTACAGCTTATGGCGCTTATGATATGGCGGGGAACGTAAGGGAATGGTGTTGGAACGAAGCCAAGGATGGCAGAGTAATCCGTGGTGGTAGCTGGCAGGATAATACTTACGAGTTCGGCAATGAGCGACAGGCGCCTCCCATGGATCGATCGCCCAGGAATGGTTTTCGTCTGGCGCTATATCAGGATACAGGAGCAGTACCCAGGGCATCCTTCGCATTACGGACCCCTGATATCAGAGTTGATTACCGTTCCCAAAAGCCGGTCTCTGATGCCATCTTCCAGGAATATAGAGAGCAGTTCACATATGATCAGGGGGAATTGAATCCTAAAGTCGAGTCCCGGAAAGCAAATCCTGAGGGTTGGATTCACGAAATAGTTTCTTTCAACGCTGCCTATGGAAAAGAAAGAATCCTGGCTCATCTCTTCTTACCGTCCAATGCCAAACCACCATATCAGACAGTGATTTATTTCCCCGGGTCGACTTCCATTTGGACGCCTTCCAGCGATAAATTGGAAAACTACTATGAATTTACAATGTTTCTCTCATTTCTGGTAAGGAATGGCAGGGCAGTACTCTATCCCGTTTACAAGGGGACTTTCGAACGAGGGGACCCAGCCTTATCTGCGATTCATGAAGGAGCCAATACCCATGCTTATACAGAGTTCCTCATCCAGTTGGTCAAAGACTTCAAGAGATCCATCGATTACCTGCAAACCCGGTCTGACATTGATAAGCACAAGCTGGCATATTACGGCATGAGTTGGGGAGGTACGCTGGGAGCTATAATTCCGGCTCTGGAAGAGCGACTCAATGTCAGCATCCTTTTGGCTGGGGGCATGAATTCATTTGTAAATCCTCCACCGCTGCCTCCTGCAAATATTATTAATTATATTACACGGGTCAGAACCCCAACCCTAATGCTAAATGGACGTTACGACAACATATTCCCTCCTGAGACTTCTTCACGGCTAATGTTCGACCTCCTTGGGACACCAAAGGAAAATAAACGCCAGATTTTCTACGAGACTGATCATATTCCACTCAGGGTCGAATACATCAAGGAGACCCTGGCTTGGCTGGATAAGTACCTGGGACCTGTGAAGTAAAAAAGATTACTTTACAATCTTGATCTTATTAAGAACATAAATAACATAATTGAGATGGAGGAGGTTTTGTCAACAAGACAGTTAATGTCCTCACGTCTCGAACGAAGGAATGAAAAGCAAAAATTGTGCTTTTGATGTTTTTACTGACAGGAAGGAATAAATATTTTGCATTTGAACCTATAAAACTATAATTTTGATAATGAATTAACTAGACCTCAGATGTCAAGCATAATTGAAGGATATAATTATGACATCTTCATCAGCTACCGCCAGAAAGACAACAAAGGCGACAGGTGGGTCAGTAAGTTTGTCGATGCGCTAAAGACGGAACTCGAATCAACTTTCAAGGAAGAAATAAGTGTTTACTTTGATATTAACCCACATGACGGATTATTAGAGACTCATGATGTTGACGCCTCCTTGAAAGAGAAATTAAGGTGTCTGATTTTTATTCCAATAGTCTCTCGCACCTATTGCGATCCACAATCATTTGCCTGGGAGCATGAATTCAAAGCTTTTATTGATCTGGCTTCCCACGATCAATATGGTTTAAAGATCAAACTGGCAAACGGGAATGTAGCAAACAGAGTACTTCCAGTCAGGATCCATGATCTGGAGACCGAAGATATTAAATTGTGTGAATCAATCCTGGGAAGTGTTCTTCGTGGAGTGGAATTCATTTATAAGGAGCCGGGAGTTAACAGGTCTCTAACCCAAAAAGATGATGAAAGAAAGAATCTGAATGGTACGATATATCGTAATCAGATAAACAAAGTAGCCCTGGCTATAAAAGAGATAATCCAGGTATTGAAAAGTGATACTGTCGCACTTGTGAAAGTCAGTGTTCAAGCTAGTGGGCCATCCAGAGAAATCGATAAAGAAGTTAAAAAGAGCGATAAAAAAGGATTTGCTATAATAAGAAACCGGAAAGTTCTATCAGGAACTGCGGTTCTGGTGGCATTATTAATTTTAGCTGTTTTTGTCTGGCCTAAATTAATCAAACATGAAACATTGGATAAACTGAGATCTTCAGGTGAAAGAATTTCAGTTGCAGTTATTCCATTCCGGAATATGACCAATGACTCAACCCTTAATATCTGGCAGGATGGGATACAGTATGATCTGATTGCATCCCTGTCTAATTCTTCTGACCTAAAAGTTACGCAAACAGGATCAACAAACAATCTCCTTCAGAGCAAAGGCTATGCCAATTATACCCAGATAACCCCATCCGTTGCAAGGAAAATTTCAAAGAAACTGGACGCAAATGTTTTTATTTATGGAGACATAAATCGTGCTGGAGAAAAAATACGAATAAGTGCACAATTGATTGATTCAAAAACAAAAGAAATCTTTAAATCCTTTCAACTAGATGGAGATGTAACTAAGATTTTGTCAATCACCGACTCAATTTCTTCATTGATAAAGAATTACCTTATTATTTCCACTCTAAGGAAAGAGATCACCTCTGAATTTCAAATTAATTTACCCAATTCAGCTGAGGCATTCAAATCTTTTCTTCTTGGGTACAAGGCATTGATGAAATATGATAATCTATCAGCAATCAGGTTTTTTACGCAATCCCTGGAATCCGATTCCACCTTTATCACTTCTTATATCTGGCTTTCTTTGTCATATGCGAATCTGGGTTCATATGACCAAGCAGAAAAATGGTGCCTTAAAGTATATGACAAAAGGGAGCAATTGCCATTCGAGCAAAAAATATGGGCAAACTGGATTTATGCCAGATATCATGAAAAATCAATTAACGAAGAAATAAATTATGCAAAACAACTCTTGGAAATTGATGACCGTGGTCCCCTCCGTCACTGGGTTGTCGGAAGTGCTTATTATGAATCGAATCAATACAATAATGCAATTCCTGAATTCGAAAAAATGCTTGAAATATATAAGAGCTGGAAAACAAAGCCCTTGAACTCCGGCTTCTACGAAGTGCCAATTGTTGCTTATCATAAAACCGGCCTGTACAATAAAGAAAAAGAGCTTATTAAAAAAGCGACAAAAGACTTTCCGGATGACCCTCAAATTATCCGGAGGCAAGCCATTCTAACATTATCTGAAGGAGATACAGTCTCCGCTAACAATTATATTGAGAAGTGGAAATCTATTCCACGAGAATATTCCTGGCCGGATGCTGCTACTGCTAATGACCTTGCATCAATTTACGAAGAGGGCGGTTGCGATAAAAAGGCAGAAGTATATTACCGGAAAGCAATTTCACTGGAACCTGATAATCCGGCAAGACTTAATAATCTTGGATATTTTCTTATCAATAAAGACAGAAATCCAGTCGAAGGACTTAGACTTGCCGATAAAGCTTTAATATTGAATCCTAATAATTATGTATTCCTTGATACAAAAGGCTGGGGATTATTTAAGCTTGGGAAATACGAAGAAGCATTGAAGTGCCTTGAGAAGAGTGATTCTTTACAACCGATTTATAACTACCAATTATATCTCCATATCCAGGAAGTACAAAAGGCAATTACCAATCAAAAATAGCAACAAACAGTCATAAAAATCGAGTTTAGTGGAAAAGCCAGTGCCCCTGACCACTTTTGGTCGGATTAAATTGACCGCATCAATTCTGAATTAAATCCTTGTAATATAGTTTTGTATATTAAAGACAATCTAACCGGCTGAATGTGATCATGCACTCCGGCTTTTGAAAATAGCAAAGGAAATAACTATACAAGCTCTTCAGATATCTGTGGCTTCTATAAGATTTGTTCCTTCATGGGAATAAAAAGTCCTAATAATAATGTGGTTAAAACTGTTTTCATTTTCAATTACAAAGATGAATTTGGAAGGACTAAACAAAAAGGAATATTTAATTCACCCAGTACGTGTTGAAGGAACAATACCATTCATTCCTGGTGGATCAAAAGAATACTGTTTTCAGAAATTGAAAAAAGCAATTTATAAATCGGGAAGGTTTCTTATTAGGCCTGCAAACTGTTCTCTACCATACAATTTGACTGATTCAACTCTTACGTTGCCAAGAGAGCTTAAAGATATTGCGAAAGCAAGAGCTGACTCATCACTCTTACTATCGCCAATCGCAACGTAATCATATTTACCTACAGCAATCCAAAATCCGATTAGTTTCCCTCCGGTCTTTTCAAGAGCTTTTATAGCACTTTCATACCTCTCCGGTGCTTTTCTGACATCTTTAATTCCCTGATCAGTTAATTTCATCAAAAACATGTAAGTAACCATGGTACATTCCTCCTTGACTTTAGTTAAATATCAATCTCTGTTCATTGATACAAAGTTACGCCAACAAAAAGCGGAAGTCAATTATATTTATTCAAATAGAAATCTATCCTTATAAGTATTGACTCTGATGGAAGGATTTAGCAAGATCCGTTTTCTGTGCTTCTTGAGGTTTTAAAGTATATAAACATCAAGTATTAACCCTGGCTGGTGGTGATCATTTTATTCGGGTTAATTTGAATCATAATCGCAGACTTTTCCAATTATAAAAGGTTGGTGCAAATTTGCACCAACCTTTGTCTAAATTTGACCGAATTGTCATAAAAACGACCAAAAACCTAGCAAGAACCTGGCAACAAACAAAAACAACTTATACGGTTGATTGTATAAGTGGTTGATTTTTTTTGAAAATACGTCCATATTTGACCATTTCAAAATCCGGTCTGATTCCGCTTAACATACAATTCAAAACGACAATTATTTAACTCTGCATGGGGTAGTTAATTTATGCCTATCAATAGTGATCAAAGGCAATGGCTTTTTTCCCAGTAAATAATCTTGAGAACGATTAATCTATTGCTATTCTCTGTATTGTAATTCTTTTATTTGGACATCCATTAGTGTTTAATAATTGCCAGTCAAGTTTTACTACTAATGGAAATGTCTCTTTTGCCAGATTAATATTTGAATTGTCTGGCAGAGAATCAAATTCATAAGTCAGACTATCAATCTTTATAAACCATCCACCGCAACAAGGCGAAGGACACATTCTGGGATCTTGTCCTGTAATTATACCAAAAGACTCATAGTTATTACTCTCTTCTTTCCGGCAGTATAGAAATCCAAAAACAATTAAACAGATTAGAAGTGCAGTTTTATATTTCACTTAAACAAGTTTATGTTTTTTTTATAACAGCCTTTATGGCGCTTAAGTTGCTTTCTGCTATTTTCAAAATAAAAGATTAAAGGTAATGTTCACAGGATTTCCCAATCAGGCTATTGTGCAAGAGGATCAGCGACCTTTCCCATAAAAATGACAGAATTAGTAGTAACTTCCCTTATGAGATATATGAACTGATGGTTGACATAAATTGTAATGGACTGTACAGGTCCTACCAAGGTAGGTTCAATTTCGACCACAGTTGCAGCAGCTGCTTGCGTGCCTTCCTCATCGGTCTGAATGTAAGCCTGGTGAAGTACTTTGCTTATAAGCAGTCCTATATCCGAAATGTTTGAGAAATCTGCTGCATCGGTAAAAGCTATACCCATACCCATGAGTGAAAGGACATTCTTAAGATCGATATTATATCCATACTTGAATTTTGGCAGGTACAGATTTACCTTGGTTGAGGTCAATGAAGCTGTCCAGGTGCTTAAATTGTCAGCTGTCAATGAGCCGGAAACCGCTGAAAGGTCATTGTTATCAGGAAGGAGAATATCCATCACATAGTTCCCCTGCCCATAGGGAATCTCGGCAACATAAAACCCGTTGCCGCGATAGACTTTCTGGTTTTCAGACTCGTACATTGTCGGAACGTTCTCTGTTGACCCGTCCGGTTTTGTAAATGTCCTGGAAGTTGTGGAAGAAGCGTCAAACTGTGTTTTCCACATACCTTTGAAATAGATTGCATTTATAAGAAGCATAACAATATTGGACGTCAAGCTGGCTTATCATGTTTTTTATCAGGCCGTTGGTGTGGTCTGAAATCCAACTGTTGATCTGCGTGGGGACCGTGGGATCTGTTTTATCAAAAGATTTGGCCTGGGCATCATAGTAGCTCGTAAGAATATCGACAAAAGGTGCTTTGACCGAAAAGTCCTTTTCTGTCCATACCGAATTTGCTATATCCATAATAACCCTGCTGTCAACCGAGACCAGTGAAGCAGTAAGATCCTTATAGGATTTATTCAGGTCAGCCATTGAAATATCACTTATCTTGAGTGCTTTAAGGATTGAATCCCTGGTGCTGTTTGCTGCTCCATTCACCGTCATTGAAAGGGCATATGATATGCTAAAGGGAGATATGATAGTATTAAGGTCTCCGGCCTGATTAAGTACCTTGCTGAAAATATCAAATGCAAATGAGTTTTCCGAATTGATAAGGGCGGCCTGCATTGATGTAAGGTTGATCTGAACCGGCTGGATTGGAAGGTTATCGTTATTCTTTCGGCATGAACTGAGTATTATGAAAAACAATATTGCCGGGGAAATCACAAATTTTATTTTGTTGTATTTCATAATAATATGATTTAACGATTAATATCTGGGTCAGCAACTTTGTCTCCATATGCTAAGCCCAAAAATCATGCCAATTCTATTGGCGGTATTTAAAAATCAATTACATAGCTTATCAAATTACCCCTGATTCACACTCTCCTCATAAGTATCACCACAAAAAGGTGCATGAAAAAATATCTGCATCACTTTTTTTGATGTAATACTCAATTGTATAGCGATGAGTTATAGTTTTGATTGGTCTTTAAAAATACATTTATAACTTCGGAGTGAATTTTTGACCTTCATCGATCCTTTAATCTTCGTTTTTATTCGCATTTTAAAGGTAAAGACATGTCGATTTATTCCTGGTGATTATTAGCTTTTCCAATGGATTAAGGTCGGTGTAAATTTGCACCGACCTTTTATAAATTTTAAGTGAAAATCCCCTAAA
>CAWBNA010000025.1:0-64386 GCA_963789985.1 uncultured Bacteroidales bacterium
AGATTATTCATTTTCATTGTTTTAAGTTTATGTATTTTAGAAAAATAACCACCAAGCAAAAGGTAAAGTCGGATGTGCTACTATCCAATACCAAGTAGGATGGTATTCCCTTGGATACTCAGGATCATCATTCCGGTGGAGCCGATCCTCTTTTTTCATATCGTCGGTTTTGGGCCTAAAATTATCTTGCCCAAATTGGGAAAACAATATGCATCAGACCGAAGGCTTACCTCTATCTTGAGTTAAATACTCGTTGTTTTGTTACGTATGTTTTGTGTTATCAGACCGCCCAATTTTAGTCAAGACCTCTGGCTTTTTCAGCAAAACTCTGAAACTTTTAGTCCTGTTTTTACCAGTAATTTGTATTTACTACGTAGAGGTACAGGTTGTTTTTATTAGAATTTTATAACCTTTAATTACAAATAAGAAAGCTATTAGCCAGTTCATCGAGAGTTAAAAAACAATTGGTTTTCTCCACCATCTTCACTATTTCAACAACTTTAGAGTTACAAGGAGTTGGCACACCTAATTTCTTACCCAGTCTGACAATTTCTCCGTTAAGATAATCTATTTCAGTAGGCCGGCCTCTGCGTAGGCTTTGAAGAGTGGAGCTTAGTGTTTTCAATGACCCCATTGATAAGCTTAAGATTCTGGAAGCTAATGGCAATGGCGACCAAATGAGGACCTTTAGCATTAGCACCCGGACTCCTGGGATAGGAGCTAAATGGATCCTTGCTTTCCTGATGACCTTGTAACCTTCCCTTAGAATATTTATGCCAATAGTCCTAAGTCTTTTATATTGCATGCATTCTCCGACGGTTAAGCCGGTCATTGCTTCGAGTCCATTGCCCAAGTTATTAAGAAGTAACTTTGACCAATGAGTTCCCTGTATGTTGTCGCTTATCTTTGTTTTAATGGCTCGATTGAGTAAGGTCTGTACCTCTCTTATTCGCTGGCCGTTCTTACCAAAGGCTTCACCTATCACAAGCGATCCTATGTGGGAATAGGTAATCTGTCCTGGTTCCAAAAATTGCGCGTTTAACATAACCACTCCACTGATAATATTTTCTTTGGGTAGGATCGAGCCAAGGATATTATCACTTCTTACGCCATTTTGCAAAGTGATCACAGTAGAGTCTTTTATATAGGTTTTAATTGATTGACAGGTTGATTCGACATCTTGTGATTTAACTGATAAAAGCACAAGATCTGGTTTGAAGTCAAGAGCTTCAGCTGCTTTTATTGTAATGGATATATTACCCAGCACACCCTTAATACAAAGTCCTTTTTCATTAATGGCATCGACATGTGCCTTTCGTGCTATGAGAGTTATGTCTTCACCAGCCCGCCCAAGCAATCCTCCAATCAAACTGCCAATAGCTCCGGCCCCTACGACTACTATTGAACCTGCATTAGCTATAACCATTATTATAAATAGTTTCTTAGTACAAATTTAGCCATATTGTAGAAACGTCACAGATCTTAACCACCTTTGGTCGGAATAAATTGACCACCACCAAACGCAAGAGTTAAATCCTTGTTGTTTATTTATGTATGTTTTATGTTATCAGACCGGATTTTGGAGTGGTTAAAAAGGTTATAAGTACATTTCCCTTTTTAACGATTTTTTAAGGTCGCCAGTGAGAGATCATCTTCAGATAACCTTTCCTTTTAAAACCACGCCAAAACCTCCCGAAATTAACCAGAATCGACCAGGTGAGGCCTGGACATGATTCCTCAAGTGAAAATTTTGCAGTTTTATTGCGCATTTAGTCAACCTAATTCCTATTCTCGTATCCATGGTTGTCGTCGCCTCTTATTTTTTCAGAAACTCAACCACCTTACTATCAACCTTATCAGCTCCATGACCAAGCGTCATGTGACTCCAAGTAGGTGCTTCCCATAACTCGGATCCGGCGATATGAGTATGGGAATAATCTGCTGACGCAAACGGGACCGACTCATCATCTCGACTGTGTACTATCAAAGTTGGTGCCTTAATCGAGTCCAATACTGAATCTTCCGTGTGTTGCTCCAGATCATTGGAAGCCGCTTTGTTCCAGGAACCTCTCCATCGAAGGTAAAAATCACACAACCCAATGATATCTGCTTTGTTCATCTCTTTTACGGCCTCATCCGGATCATGCGCTCCGAAGATCTTCATCGTGACACGTGCCAACCTTCTTGGTGCCACTTTCGCCATCATTTTCAGCATTGGAGAGGTGTACCAGTATTTCGAAGTATAGAAATTTCGCACCGTTTCATAGTTTTGGGGATTCAGATCTTTAGAGTACTTTGAGACAGCTTCCTCCAGGACCAATTTGCGAACCCGCTCTGGATGCCTGGCCGCTAGATACAGTGCCGTTGGCCCTCCGGCCGATTCCGCAATCACGTCCACTTTTGCTATGTCCAATTTATCAATGAGGGAGACCATAGCGTCTGCAGCTTCTGTCGCGGTCCTTCCTATTGATAATGGCGTTTTTCCGTAGCCTGGCCTGGAAGGGGTTAATATCGAAAAACCTGCCCCTAATAGGGCTGCATTCCCTCCGGTGGATTCGCAGTCCTCCATCGAGCCAGTAAGCTTCAGGACGACTGGACCTTGCCCTTGCAGAGTATATTCAATCTGACCTGCCTTGGTCTGAGCAACACTTTTTGTATAGTTGCTCACCTTTACGACCTTCGCATGAGTGCACCCAAGAAGTACAGCAAGCATGATAGCAGCCGCACCTGGTAACAGTAGCAGAATCTTAGCCTTCACACGAACTTCTTTTTGAGAAAATGTCCCAGAGATCGATGATCCAACGCCCATATTGAGGAAATGTATACCAATGATTCTGCCTTGAAACGCTCCTACGACTGGTATATGTTTTTCCATTCTTGACTTTTTCATTGCACTTTGTTCTAAATTCTAGTAATTCTTTCCATTTCTTACACAATGACCTTCTTTTTGCCGCGATGCTGCATCTCTCAGGTTGAAAATTAAAATGTAACTATTTTCAGTATATCTTAACCACATCTGGATAAGCAAGGAGCTTTGACTATATATGGCCAGATCTTAGTGACTACTTCTAATTACCGGAATTATACTGATAAATTCTGCCAAACTGAGCTCTTAAAACCTGAGTAAACTGATTTCATTATTCCCGACTATAAAATCACAATATCACAGTAAAAGGATAAATATTTTTTTAAACATAAAAATACTGTCCATTTTAAACGAGCCTATATAAATCTTTGTGTAAACTGAAAACTGCAGTTACAAAAAATAAAAGACATACAGGAATTGATCGGATACACTAATACACCTACCAGGATAATAACCCTCTGGCTAAAAGATGAAAAGGATAAACAAACAAAACTACTGGAGAATGAGAGCTTAAGAGCTTAGCATGGAAGAGCTTATAAAAGAGTTAAAATTAAAAACATAAGATATATACAACCCATTAACAGAAAAGATAACATGTACAGCGACCTATTAAACTATTCAATAGGCTGGTAGAATGGGATGAAGTTGTAGATTTATTAAAAGAGGAGTAAACAAAATGAGGAAAACTATAGGGGTGTAAGATTAACAATTTCAATATAATATATTAACAATCATATAGTTGCTATTTTTTGTCATTTACTAAGATTTTCAATAATAAAACTTTCATAAAAATATTATTTATACACAGACTTCATGAAAATCGGTATTCGATTTACAGAGGAAATTTAATGAGAATGACCCTCAAAGTCAACTGCTTTCAGCTGATTTTTCTTAAATCCCATTACCATTCCCTGTAATTAATTTATGAAAAGAATAGGCCTTTTTATTTTTTACCCTGATACTTATAGTAATTCTTTCTTTAGTAACGCTTTAATCAGATCTACGAAAACCATTTTCTCTCCCTTGTTTTAAGATTTGAAAGTACTTCAATGGCTGTATTGATATTGTCAATAACCTGAAAGTCGAACATCCCTACACAAATAAAGTCAGCTCCGTTTTCGAATGCATATCTGAATCCGTCCTTTGGTTCGATGGCCCCAGCTGCCAATACCTTGAAAGCGATCCATGGTTTTTTAATTGTTTTCATATACTCAATCGTATGCAAAGGAAAGAGATCCCACATGTTATCATGAAATTTATTGTGGTCAAGCTCAAAGTTGCGAATTATACTATATTCAACACGATCCTCTTCGGGAAGTGCAGACCAGTATTTATCATGATGAAATGTCTTAACATAAAAATCTACAGGAATATTTTCTTTTTCACACACCTTTAATGACTCTAAAGAATGTGCTCCCATGCCGGCTGGAAGTCCCTTCTTTTTTATATAGTCGATTGCTTTAAAAATCATCTGAGATTTACCTGAACTCATGTATCTGTCACCCTCACCTCCCTGAATATATATTGCAGTCGCACCACTATTTATTGCCAGATTAATATCTGAGAAAAAATCATTATCGGGTAACATCGCCTGGCAAATCGATTGCATCTTCCCATTTGATAAATTCTTATATTTATTAAACACAGGATAATACTGGGTTACTATAAAAGTAGTATTTATCCCTGCCTGCTCAGCTAAAGAAAAGGTCTCAATTATTTTCTTTTCATTGTTATAGACTTTGAAAAGTGTATTGGCATAAATGAGATCACGAGCATGTGCCCAGCCACCGATCAAATTACAACCTAATATCAATCTGCCTATAGAGAGATTCCCAAGTTTCCCTTCAGGCAATTTAGCTTTAAGATCTTTTATCTGATTATATTCACTTTTCAATATTGTCCCAGGAATATCATCCCGCCATGAATTTGAGTTATTTTTTATACGGACTCTGCTGAATAAAGTCAGGACAGGTATACCGGCTAAACCTATAATCATTTTTCTGCGAGAAATGCTGCTAAGGGTTTTTGATGACTGCCAGGGTTTTAATTTAATTTTTTTAATCATTGGATGACCATTTAGGTTGTTTCTGTTCTAATGTCGCCAAGGATAGATCATCTTAAGCCAACTTTGCCTTGAAAACCAAGATAAACTAGCCCAAAATTGACCGGAATCAGCCTGGTGAGGCCTGGAAATTGAGATCTTTCTGATTTTTAGTTTTACTTAAAATTTCAATTTCTCAAGGTTTTCAACGATACATGGCAACAACTCTGCCGGGATACCGATAAAAACCTCCTCATCTTTTATTTTCATATTATTTCTTGCTCCATGATCGCCAAGACTGTAAACAACTTCTCCAGTCAGAAAAGGGGCTGCAACAATTGACGAACATATAGGAGGACCTGTCATGCCCAATGTTCTTTTACCCGATTCGTATGAAAATGCCTCTGCTATCAACATCCCCTGCCTGGCATTGCAGACCAGAACAATAACATCAGGTTCAAATGTCACCTTTTCCAATGGTGAAAAAGTAATTACTTTAACGGTTCCAAATTCTATTCTTGGATTCGAATTGATAAATCTCCTTGCAGCTCTCGCAGAGCCGAAGAGACCCATTTTAGACAAGAATTCTCCGGTTTTAATTCTTTCACTCATTTCTTTAATTCCACAACTACCGGAACCCCCCTCACATGCATGGTTATCGGATGTTGTATAAAAGCTTTTATTGTCAAACCTTACTAAGTCGAGCATTTGACATAGTCTCATTTCACCTTTCATTTGTCCAACTCCCTTTGGTGCTTTAGTGGAAAAAGAAATAGCGATCGGCGAACTTCCAAGTCCTAAAGATTTTTTCATTCTGTTTGAGAACTCAACATATTTTTTCATATGTAATCCCCCCTGGTTCTTTTTATATCTCCAAATTAAATTACCATATGCAAAAAATTGCATTACAAAGAGATGAAAGAAACTTCTGCGAAAAATCTTCCTTCCTTCAAGATAATTTTAGTTCTATACAACGTAAAAATAAACAACTTTCAATTAATGACTGTAATATTATATCATTCCTGTTTCTTTTCCATGAAAACATAATTGACAATATGAGAAACTGCTTTGCCTTTTATTTCCATGGTTTTCAGATCAGATATGGTGAAATAAGAACTGAAAATTTTTCTTAACTCATCCTCAGAAGAAAAATACAGTTCAGTACCCAGCCGGGTTTTCCTGTATTTCCCGCAACCTCCAAAATGATGGTCTTTATTGCTGAAACAAACAGATAAATACTTGCCCGCCGGATTAAGTATGTTGTACACGTTTTCAATATATTTTTTCCTTTCCGGGGGGAATATATGATGTAACAACTCCCAGTCATAAGCGAAATCGAAAGCGTCCTTGAGAACTTTTGCAAGGTCAGCAAGGGCATCAGCAACAAGGAAATGACAATTAACCTTTTTCTCTTTTGCATTTTCCTTTGCCATCCCGATAGCTGCAGAAGAAACATCAATTCCTGTAACATCAAACCCTTTGCTTGCAAGATAAATGGCATAATTGCCGGCACCACACCCAAGGTCAATTACTTTACACGGTTTTAACTTCCCGCTGTCAACCAGCTTAACCAAAATATCAGGTGGCGTTTCAATGTTCCACGGGATCTTTTCTAATGGAACATTTTTATATATTTCATCCATTTCAATCTGTTCCATGATATTTCTATTGCCTCAAAGTATCGCCTGTTATTTTTAATATTAAGTCTAAACTTATAAAAAATCAGGCAGTTGTTAATAATCTGTCATAAACATAATATTATATTGAATCCCCGCGAGCGCATTCCCCGTTGCTTGCAACGGAGGTTAGCGAGCATAAATAAAAAATTCCTTATTGGGGATCGAAGATTAGCTGCGCTGAGCTTCACTTCGTTCCGGTTCCTCGATGCTTGCTGCGAGGATCTTCAATTAGAATTTTGAAAATATCTCCTGTTTTTGTAAAACCTGATTTCGGGCTCATGGCAAAATCCCTGGAAAAAACAAGGACTGGCAGCAAAACCTGGAACAGATGAATTAAAAATAGGTAAATTTGATAGGTCGTTTTTTAATACGAGGTTCTTCTTTCTAAAGCAATAACACCAAGTTTATAAGCTTACAAAAGCTGTATGTTATCAAATCATTCTGATTCTGTAACTGGATAGTAATTGAAAAAAATCGAATATAAATGGATCGCACTTTCGTGTACCAGTCTTGGAGCTCTTTTCTCAGTTTTGAGCGGGAGCACTTTAATTATAGCACTACCCGTAATAATGAAGGATTTGCATGCCAGCATGAGTATAATTATATGGACTGTAATGATTTATATGCTTATCATTACAATCCTTGTACCATCTATCGGAAGGGTGGCAGATATGATTGGTAGAAAAAAACCTTTTGTGGGCGGATTTCTTGTTTTTACATTTGGTTCAATTTTGTGCGGACTTTCTGATTCCGGATGGCAACTGCTATTGTTCAGGTTTATTCAATCGATTGGAGGAGCATTAATTGTTGCAAACAGTACACCTATAGTGACAGATGCCTTTCCTAAAAAAGAACTTGGGATGGCATTGGGTATCAATAGTATGATAATCAGTGTGGCAAGTATAATCGGTCCGATTCTGGGGGGTGCATTTATACATATGGGCTGGAGATTTATTTTCTACGTGAACATTCCTATAGGATTGTTCGGAACAATATGGGCAGCACTTCAGCTTAGGGAATTGAATGTCCTGCTGGAAAAGCAAAAATTTGACTGGAGCGGGGCAACAGTATTTACAGCAGGAATGACAACTATGTTGCTGGCATTGACATTAGGAGGTTTTCACGGATGGACAGATGCTTATGTAATAGTCTTATTCATTTCTGCTTTCCTGTTGCTTGCTTCATTTTTCTTTATTGAGAACAAAGTTGCCCAGCCCATGCTTGATCTTGAGCTTTTCAGGACAAGGATACTTGCATTTGCATTCAGCAGCAACCTTCTTAACGGGATTGCCCGCGGAGCGGTGGTATTCCTTCTTGTATTTTATTTTCAGGGAATTAAAGCCATTGATCCTGTAATGTCCGGCTTACTGCTTGCTCCCTTTGCACTGTCAATGATGATCATGGCTCCGATAAGCGGAAGACTTTCAGACAGGCTCGGTTCAAGAGAACTTAGCTCGATCGGGCTTTTAATTTCAGCCATAGGTATGCTTGGTATGGCCAGGATATCCACAGGCACTTCTGTTTTAGAGCTATGTGGATGGATGTTTTTATCCGGGTTGGGGAGTGGCATGTTTGTTTCACCTAACACAAGCGCCATAATGGGTGCTGTTCCGGTAAAAAGACGCGGAATCGCTGCCGGAGTTAGGTCTATGATGAACAATCTGGGAAGTGTGATTAGCCTGGCTCTTTCTATGGCTGTCATTTCTTCAAGCATCGACCCGAGGTCGATGCAAAAGCTATTTTCAGGAGTTCAGATAGGCTCCGAGGGAATAGCCATAAGCAGCTTTATTGCGGGATTGAAAAGGGTTTTTATGATATCATTCATTATCAGCATACTGGCATCAGTAATATCTTATTTAAGAGGGCCTCAGCCGAAATGGCAGAAAAATGTTGAGCAGATGCCGTTTATCCTTAATGATAAAAATACATGAGAGTGCCTGCTAAATAATCATACTATCAACAATTGTTCACTTTAAAATTATAGGAGATTAAATAATGAAAATGAGTTCGCCGTTTGTAATTACGATCAGCCGTCAGTTAGGAAGCGGAGGGGCATATGTGGGACAGCGTTTGGCACAAAGCCTTGACATTTTCTATGCAGATCGTGAGATCATCAGGCAGGCCGCGCAACAACTTTCGTTATTGGAAGAGGACCTGGAGTTGAGAGATGAAAAAATGATTTCTTTCTGGAAATCATTTTTCCAGTCATATGCCTTTGGTGAACCGGATGAATATATACCACCAAAAGCCGTTGCCCCTACTGATATTGATTTATTTAAAACCGAAACAGGAATAATCAGGCATATTGCAAAAGAACGTTCAGCAGTTATCATAGGACGATGTGGCTCTTGTATTCTTCGTGAACATCCAAATCACATAAGTATATTTTTGCATAGTAATAAAACATTCAGAATAGATCGCATTCAGAAGACATGTAATGTATCGAAGGAAACTGCAGAAAAGATGATTAATCAAAGCGATAAGGAAAGAGCTCTCTATTATCATACATTTACCAGGAAGGAATGGTTTGATTTAAGGCAGTATGACTTATCGATTAATACAGGCAGAATTGGACTGGACAATTGTATAGACCTTATTATGAGATATCTCCAATAAATTTAAACAAAGGCCGGTGGAAATTACTTCAAAAGCCGGCAGCCATGAGCACATTCAGCCGATCAGACTGTCCTTGACATACAAAACTATATTACAAGGATTTAACTTCAACCTAAGGCAGTCAAAATAATCCGGCCAAAGTTGGTCACGGACACTGGCTTTTCCATATTATTGGATGGTTTGTATTGATTCTGAATGATGAATTTAACCACCAATATCATTCCTTCAGCTAAAGAATCAATTCAAATAGCTAAAATGATTTAACTATCATAAAAGGCCAGTCCGAACTCCTCTAATAGAATATCTGAAAATGATTTATAAAACACTTTGAATTATCTTTGAATAATTACACCTTAATTTTTAAACCCTTTTGGTACAAATTGGTCTGACAATATACAATTCATTAGCATTTCCAGGGTAGTTGATTCAAAAAATAATATATGAAACTTGAGCAAGTTACCGATGAAAAAACCATAGATTGGTTATTAGAAAAAGAAAATCCATCTGTCAGGTACTTCACTCTAACTAAATTACTTGGCAAGAATGAATCCGATAAAGAAGTATTGGAATCAAAAAATGACATAATGAAAATTGGTATAGTCCCTGCCATACTTGAAAAACAGAATGAAACTGGTTATTGGGGAGAACCAATGAGATTTTATTCGGATAAGTATTCCGGGACTGTATGGCAACTGATAGTATTGGCTGAAATGGGAGCTGACATAAATAATACTCAAATTAAAAAGGCTTGTGAGTTTATTCTGGATAATTCTCAAGATATTGAAAGCTATGGTTTTGCTGTAAATAGAAGCTCAAAGGCTGGAGGAGGCAGGCACAGTGAAGTAATTCCATGTTTAACGGGGAATATGATTTGGAGCCTGATAAAGCTCGGATATTTAAATGATGACAGGGTAATTAATGGTATCGGGTGGATATGCAAATATCAAAGAAGTGATGATAATCATTATAAAGTGCCTAAGGATTGGCCTTATGACAGATATGAAATGTGCTGGGGGAAACACACTTGTCATATGGGAGTAGTCAAATCCCTAAAGGCTTTGTCAGCAATACTAAAAGAACAAAGAAATAAAGCTGTAAAAGAAAAAATTACAATACTTTCTGAATACATACTCATTCATCATATTTACAAGAAAAGTCATGATTTAAAATCCATCTCAAAACCTGGATGGGTCAAACTTGGATTTCCACTTATGTATCAAACCGATATTTTGGAGATATTGGGAATTCTGGCGGATCTTGATTATCATGATCCAAGAATGGAAGATGCTATCGAAAAATTGAAAACCAAGCAAAACAAAGATGGAAGATGGAATTTGGAAAATACATTCAATGGTAAAATGATCAAAAATGTTGAAACAAAAGGAAAGTCATCAAAGTGGATAACACTAAAAGCTCTGAATGTATTGATCAATCAATAAACACAGCCATTCTCACTTGAGTTAAAACCTTGTTATTTTATTATGTATGTTAAGTGTTATCAGACTGGGTTTTGAAGCGGTTAAAGATGTACGGATTTTACAGAAAAAAGAGGTGATTTGTAAATTTTATGTAATATTAAAATGCTTTGATAATTTAAGTAGTATGGAACAATCTTCATAAGCGTCCTTAACTTGGTTATATATTATGGCCCGTCTGAATATCCATTATCCTGATCATCAAAGACTTTGAACGAAGAAGAGTCTTTATATGTTATTATTATTACACGTTTTAATACCACATACCAGATTCATACAAATTGATATATATTTCATAATTTTATAATGAAATACTTTTTTAATGAAACTGCCATTTACAAAAGAATGCTGAAGGTAAGCATCAATTGCTAACTTTATTGTCGAGTCATTATAAGCCATGCTTCATGAACATTAGACAGTTATTCACTACCTTTAAACTGAGACGAAATTTTTGCACCGTATGTCGATTTCTTTCAATAAAAAGGATTAAACACAACACAATATGAGAGGCATACTTTTTCTTTTAACAATGACCTTGATTCCGTATTTTGCGTCAGGACAAATAATCAATGGTAATAAACAAATTGATGCCTCAAAAGTTAAGCCATGGATTCCAAAACAGATCCAGGATTTTCAATCTGAATATCATTTTGTTTTTCAGAACATGAATCATATTTTATAATAATTATTTCTAATGATTCATGCTATGCGCAGATTAAATCAGGAGAGCTTTCAGGGAGCGGTAGAGATTTCATTTGGAATTTTGAAAACTTAAAAAATGTAATAATCATTGGAAACAAGTTCTATTCCAACAAAACCAACAGAGAGTTTGTTAAATATAAAAGCAGAAAAGGATTAATCATATATAAACCTTGGAGAAGTGTTGCAAAAAAAGGGGAATACGAAATTGGCTTTGTAAGTACTTCACTAAAGAAACATTTTACTGGGAGATTTTCCTATGCATCATGGAGAGAGCTAACACTAGACGAATTATTAAATACAACACTTTCAGATTTGCGAATAATGTGTAACAAGATTTATGCACGTTATGGGTACATTTTTAAACCAAATGGAGATTTAGATTACTATTTTAAGAAACAACGTTGGTACAAAGGACAACATCAGGATGTATCAAATTTTCTGACTGGATTAGAAAACCAAAACATAGAGTTGATCCAGATGGCTGAAGAAAGATAAATTCAGCTTATAATAATCAGCCATAGGTAGTTGTTTGAGTACAGTTTTTGCGGAACTCACTATTGTTAAAACATATTACTATTTTATATTCCCTCAACACCAAAATCACATATTCCACCATTTCAAGGATTTATTCCGAATTTTACAAAATCTTGCTAGGTTTCTTGCTAGGTTTTGGGGATAAATAAGGATAAATAGTGGAAATATCAGGATTTTGTCTTTATACCTTAGTATTGATAATCAATGTGTTAAGATAAGAATATTATATCCTATTATAACTCTGGATCAGAAAAGTCCAAGTTCGAGCCTTGGCAGAGCAACAAGATAATCAACCACTTATCCAAGAAATTAGATAAGTGGTTTTTGTTTGTTGCTAGGTTCTTGCTAGGTTTTTGATGGATTTTACGATTATTGGTTCATAATTATTCAATGGTTGGTGGTAGTTACTACCATTCTTTCTTAATGAATAATCAAATGATGTTATATTTATGATACTGATAGTCAAATACTAACCGTTTAAATTCATAAGCTATTTCAAATATTTAGATAGATAATAATAGACAAATAGAAATAACTTCTTGACAAAGTAACATATATGCAAAAGTCGAAGGGATGAACACTTTTAGCCAATAAGAAAGTCAATGCCTGAATATGGTTGACCTTTTTAATATTATTTCTTCTTTTAAAGTATGTCAGATAAAAAATATTGTTTATATTTCTTATATAACGTATTTGACCGGCGATTGCCAGATTGGATCTTATTTAAATGATTGATTTAAAGAAATATCTAGCCTGAACAAAATATTGAATTAATTCAACCGTATAATATGTACACTTTTAAAACACTTCTAAATCAGTGCGGAAGGTTTGTGATTACTTCTCTGGGTATTGCTCTGTGTATTATATTGATGTTATTTCTGTTGGCGATCTATAAAGGTGTTGCGGATGGTTCGGTTCGATATATTCGTGATAGTGATGCTGATCTTTGGATACTTCAAAGACATACCTCAAATATTTTACGAGGAACTTCTCTGCTAATGATGAGCAAAGAGAATATCATAAAGGAAATTCCGGGAGTAAAATTGGTCGCCCCTATATTATTTTTTAGCGCCTCTATAAAGATGCCCAATACATCAGCTACAGTTCATCTTACAGGATATGATATTAAACTCGGAAAAGGAGGACCCCCTGAAATATTTAAGGGAACCGAGTTGAAAGATGACAACCAGATCATTCTTGATCACTCATTTGCTGCTAAGTACAAGATACATTTAGGAGATAAAATTCCAATTAAGGATGACACCCTGATAGTTACAGGATTAAGTTCCGGTACAAACATGTTTGTTTATCAGTATGCTTTTATTACTCTGAAAAAGGCCAATTCGCTTGTAGGTTTTCCTGGAATTGTTTCTTGTTTCCAGGTTAAGGTTGAAAAAGGAGCAGATCCCCTGATAATTGCTGAACGTATCAGATCCAGTGTATCGGATGTAGCAGTTTTTGACAGAGATACTTTTTTACAGAACAATGTACATGAAATGGAAGCTGGTTTTCTGCCAATGCTTTATGTCATTGCATTTATCGGAGCCATTGTACTCACAGCTATTCTTAGCCTGATTCTATCTGTTTATATTCTTGAACAACGAAGAGATTATACAATCATTAAGGCTCTTGGTGCACCTGCTGGTTATATTCCCGGAATTGTTATTAGACTGGCACTCATTTTGGCTACTTCAGGAATGGCAATTGCAGTTATTTTATTCTTCCCCCTCATAAAAGTTGTGGAAATATTTACACCAGAAGTTTCAGCAGAATCCTCTATTGTACAGATACTTGTTGTTTTTGCTGGACTACTGATTATCAGCTTGATTAGCTCATTTTTCCCAATCTTAAGGTTAAGACACATTTATCCTCTTGAATTATTTAAATAATAATGCAAAAAACGACTTATCTTACCAGGCTGATTAATGTGACTAAGATTTATTCCAGGTCAGGAGGGGAAACCACTGCGCTACATCAGGTTTCATTTGAAGCCTATTCTTCAGAGCTTGTATTATTCCTTGGTCCAAGTGGAAGTGGAAAAACCACCATGCTGACAATTATGGCAGGTTTGCAAAAACCAACCTCAGGGGAGGTTTATCTTTTTGGCCGGCAATTACAAGAGTTCTCAACTAAAGAGCTTCAACAAATTCGTGCTTCTCGTATTGGTTTTATTTTTCAAACTTTTTGCCTTCTCGATTCGCTTAATGTACTTGATAATGTACTATTGGTAATGAGGTTTGCAGGAATTACAAAAGATACGGCGCGGCAAAAGGCAATTGAGTTTCTTGACAGGCTGGAGATAAAACATCTGATGAATGCTTTTCCTGGGACTCTCAGTCAGGGAGAAAAGCAAAGAGTTGCAGTTGCAAGGGCTCTGTCGACCGGTGCAGAATTGATTATTGCTGATGAACCTACCGGAAGTCTGGCTACACAACAAGGTATGCAAATTGTGGATTTTCTAAGTAAGAGTTGCAAAGCAGAAGGTCGTTGCGTTGTGATAGCAAGTCATGATGAAAGAATATCACAATATGCAGATCGGGCATTGCACCTGCGTGATGGAATCTTAGAACAGGGAAATCTTTAATTACCAGGGAAATATCTTTTAAAATGCCACTATTTTAAAGTCCGAATCCAAACGCGCGACGATTCACCATACCCATCAAGTAATCGTCTATAATAGAATCAGATTTGCTTTTTGAGGCTGAACGTTTCAATTTCATCATCTGCTCAAGAGCAAAATATCTTAAATTCTCAGATATCATATCCTTCCTTACTTTGAATGAAGGTGGTGTAGGCCATTCAGTGGTATAAGGAATATCCTGATCTCCGTTTGAAGACTTATGATATATATACTTTTTATAGGGCTCAGTCTTGGGCCGGTAAAAGGATGGATTGCTTAGCTGCTTAAGATATTCATCCGATGCGAGCCTTAATATGTTTTTGGACAGGTACTGCATTATAGGAGTGGGCTCCCCGATGATTTCAAGGTATCTTTTAGCGGTCTGCTTAACTCTCCTCCTCACTATGCCATTCGGTGCAAAACGCTCCATGGCGTCCAGCAGGGTCCAGACCATACCGCATTGTTTCCTGAAGAAAATCGACTTGTGGTCATGAAGCATTGGATTTGACGATTTCATGCAGTATGCATAACCATTCAGCTCTACTTCAAGCCTGCGCAACATTGAAGGACCCCACGTCCTGTAAAGAAGATCATATCCATGTTCAACATAATTAAGAGTTTCATGCTCTTCCAGACCCAGGTTTTTTTGAGTACCGCTCCAGAAATGAACATCATCCCAGGGTACATTTTTTAATCTGCCTTCTTCCTTTAACTGATACCATAATGCTGTCCCTGGGAATGGAGAAAGCCTTGTAAGCTGTTGATAAGTCGGATTCAGAGACACAAAATAATTCAGGTCTTCCTCTATATTTGAATGATTATGAAAATCCCAACCACATATCCATGAACCAACTGTCCTGATACCCATATTATGCAGATGGCTGAAAACCTCCCGCGGATCAGTTTTACTTCTTTTCTTGTAATGCAGCAATTCGGCAAATTTTGATTCTACTCCTATAAACATCACTCCGATTCCAATTTCCGCTATTGCATCCCAGCCGTATCGGTCAACAAATGCACCAATAAAATCCAGAGAGCCAAACGAAAACCAGTCAATGGATTCTATCATATCCGGATGACTCTCCCATGGTTCTTTTATCTTTATGAGATAGTCGGGCCAGCGGAAATGGTCTTCCTCAATAACAAATACATTGGTCACATCCTGGAAATTCTTTTTATACAGGTACATATGCTCAACAAGATCCTTAGGTGACAACATTTCAATACGCCTGTGATCATATAATGATGTCGAAGAGCAGAAATCACAGCTTCCGGGGCAACCAAGACCAGAAACAAGAAAACCAATTGCTCCTTTAGGGAATTTTGAAATGAACGTTGGAGATCCCCCTCCTTTGGGCATTAACTTCTGCTGAATGGGACGATTTGTTTCTTCCCCCAATAGACGACGCATGAATTCAACTCCTTCACCATGACATATTTCGTCAACATATTTCTTCCATCCCCCTTCAGGGTATACTGCCTGAAGTGCAAGGCCTGCATAACATCCAAGAAGGATCTTAGTTCTTGGCGAATGCTCTCTGATATAGGTGCACATTTTTAAAACACTATCCATGTGAACGGGAAGAGCGCTGATCCCAATTATATCGTATCCTTTTTTAACTTCTTCCGTAAAATCATTCCATCGCGGATACTCCAGAATAACCGATGGATTATTGATGTTTTGAGCCAGCACATGATTTGCAAAATGATGAGAATGCGAAATCAGACAAAAAAGTCCATCGGCTCTGGTGAAACGAGCTCCCGTAGCATCTGTCAGCGAAGTATCATTTGGCAGAGTCGGATAAGGGTATAAAGAAGAAGTGAATAAAATCTTTTGCCTATTCGCACTAGGTTCTGCTGTCAGTTTCGATTCAATTAAAGTTGCTTCAGTTTTCATGATAATTGTATTAATTTCGTTTGAGTAATGAATCAGTATGGTACAAAATAAAACTATAACCAGTTCAAAATTCAGAATTATTTTCCCCTGATAACAGCTAACAGGTCACTTCCTTTATGCTTTTCAAAACTCATTATAATTTTTTCAACTGTTTTTGCTTTGTCCTCACCCCATACAGGTTTTGACTCTCTCATAAATTTATTTTTGATGATATTTTCCCTATCTTTATCATTAGCAAATCCTGGAGGTAGCTTACAATAACTATCAATTCTTTTCCCGTTTTTTAGTACTACTTCTACTCTTCCTGACAAATTAAAAATCATTTTACTCAGGTCACCTTCGTGAGAAAAAGCCTGGTCTTTGTTTCTGCTAAATTTCCCATCGTTTGGAAATAATGAAATAGATTTGGCAAGTCTCCTCAAAAAATATAGTTGATCTGCTAATTTCATTCTTGGGATTTTATAAAAATCATCCCATCCTATCAGTGGTCTGCTGCCAAAAGATTTTTTAAACCTTCTGAAAGTTTTCTGACTGTTTCCCAGACTTAAAAAACCTGGCTTGCCTGGATTTTCAAGACCAGAATCCATCCCCCTAAGAAGGTCGATCGTCATTTGCCAGTCATGAAAAAGATGACTTCTGGAAGCTAAATTGTTGATAATATTCGTTTTTTGTTCAAAGTTCCCTGCCCTGTAAAACTCACCAGTCAATTCACCAAAGCTCAAAGCTGCTGCAACACTCCTGATAGCTGAGAACTGCGTATTTACAGGTGTAACTGATGCCCCGAAATGTGGAATTGAAAATTTTTCCATTATTATGGATACAATAGGAGCATATATATTAATTCTGTTTATTTCGTCTTCAGAAAATTTAAAAGCCTTCTTCAGCTCGACTGCAGATGAGACAGGACCTTGTGCATAAGCACATGTGGCAAAATTTTTAATTGACAATGTGTGCATTGTCCATGTCGTACCTAAATATTTCCATATATCAGGAACCAGTTTTGCATAGCTGAAATATGCGAAAAATCCAATAGGGTTTTCAATTAGGTCCAGAGGCCCATCCATTCCTTCCCTGGCCATGAAGGAAGCTTTAACTCCTTCTACTGTCGGAGAACTGGTACAGATAACTTTTGTGTCAGCAGAAAAGCTGGCAGGATAAAGTGGAAATTCCGGCATTGATAAAGCAATTGCAATAGCTTTTGCCGTCGTCTTCTCATCATATTTAAGTAGTTTTGATACAACAGTTGCACTTGCGATTCTATGAATAAAAGCACGCATATGACCCTGATGCGGGCCACTTACAAGATTAGCACTTAATCGTCCCGCAACCTCTTCCGCGGTTATTAATGTCAAAAGCAATTCACGTCCCTGGAAATCATCGGTTTCACTCATGGCAAGAAGAACAGATATTGCCGATTGTCCAACATGTCCCATAAACACAAAATTGTCAAGTTCCAGTGCATTAATCATAGCAGCATGATAATATAGAACATTATCAAGTGACCACCTTTCGCCATCTGGTAATAATGTGTAGGGCCCTCCGTATTCACAGGATTTTAATGCATTCTTAAGCCTTAAGCCCACAGTCGACCGGGACCCAGCACAAATTGCTGAAACACAATCAAGTAATTGAAGTTTCGCGAAATGAATTACTCCCTGAGGAATATCTTCATAACGTAGATTTACAATCCATCTGCTAACCTTCTGTATTTGTGTCTGAAAATTCTCCACTATTTTATCAGTCTGTATGCCGCTACTTTAGAATAAACGAATGAACGGTCTTTATTAAATATTTCATTGCTTAATTCAATATCCTTTATAATTTTTCTATCCAACAGTTCTGGAACCTCCCTGGGAATTACCAGATTGCGAAAACAGATCCTTGCTTCCGGAATCGCAGTTCTATATACTTCTTCAAAAAGTTTCAAAGTATCATCAAGACTCATTAATTCACAGATATTTGATAAGCTGAAACAGTTCAGAGAGTGGTCAGGCATCTCAGTCAACCATTTTTTTGCATCCATGGTGATTATCTTAATTTTGTCAAGCCTGCTTTTAATTGTATCAAAGTTTTTTTCCAGCAAATAATCGGGGAGTTCCTGAAGAGATCTATAACAGCCTTTCAGATACAGATGAAGAAAATAATTATCAGCTGCAGGTACATCGTAGATAACTTTCCTGAACCTTTTAAAGAAACTTTCGGCAAATGAGTTGGAACCATCGTCAAATGTGAAATAATCGGCTTTCAAACCGCGTCTCGCAAGTACATACTTATTGAAAAAGGTGTTGAAGATGAACCGTGTTCTTGATGTATCCCATTCCTTCGAACAGAACGCTTTTTGTTCTTCTAGCGTTTTATCAGCAAACAGGTCATTCACTCTTTTATTACCTTCTATTAGACGTACGAACCGACCAACGAGCTTTACAAATTTTTCATACCTGCCATTTATCAGGAAACCCTTTCCAATAACCGGAGAATTAAAGTCCCAGAATGCAATTGCCCCTTTACTCATATTGTCCCTGAAACTGTAATAAATATCAAGTCTATTTATCGAAGGTGTAAGACCAAGAAATTCAATGAATTCCTGGTAATTAAGATACTTCATTGCAGCGATTTTCATTTCAATCACATATGATTGACTTTGGTTAATATCAACTGTATAGATTATTGACGGATCCTGTAACAGAAGACTCAGGGTGTTGCAGCCTCCCGAGGTTATTGTCATCATAGTCTCACCCGGCAAAGGCTTTAAAGCTAAGCGATCCATTTCGGGATCTTCCCAGTTTAACGTAAAAATTAATTTAAATAACTTAACTTGATCTGTCTTCCCTGATTTCATATTTGTGGGTTTTTATGTTTTCCCATAAAGTTGTTTATAATGAAATCCATATTAAAAGATGCATTCTGTTATCATACCAGAGAATAATCCTCGTAAAGGATTCCCTTGAGAATCTTATTTATTTTTTCATTGTTCCCGTGCATGCTTAGAATAAATCCCAGCGATTGAAAAGTAAAGTGAAGGTATTTGCTAAAAAGCCTTGCTAATGGATCCCTTTCATGAATGCCTATGGTCAGATAACAATATCTTTCACGAAACGCAAGTTGCCTTGCCGATCGGATAAGAAATTCCAGACCATCCTCATATCCATTTTCAAATGCGAAAGCTTTAATGTACAGTACTTTTACTGGTTTTCCAATTTCAGGCACATTAATAAACGGAACAATCCTGTTCAGTATCCTAAGAATTTTAACTACCAGATTTAGAATGAAAGGAAGTCCAATAAGAACATTTTGCTTTGAGTTGCTAATGTCAGTTAGAGTGACAGATGCCTTAATCACGTTTTTCTCCATTGCTGCGATGGTAAGTGTTCCCTGGAATGCAGACATAGAATAAAATGGGGCGACCTCATACTTGGAATAAAACCTGTTATAAAGGTCAATAATACTATCATTTATTTCTGTCTCCTTTATAGAATATCTCTCCGGATTTATTTTCCCTTTTAACGGAATAATTTGATATATTTTGAATGTCCCAACCGGAAGGAATTCCGGGAAGCCGGCTCTCCCTTTAAATAAAGGCATTATTTTTTCATTGCCAAAAGCTGCTGTACAAAAAAGTAGGTCTGCATCACATCGCCTAATATAATCTGACATTATATTCAGCAATCTGACTAATGTCCTTCCTCCATGTGATGGATGGATCTTAAGATCGGCTAGGTAATATACTTTCTCATAATTTCCATTTACACGGGTTTCTGTATCTGAGGCTGAGAAGCATCCCACTAAATTCCCGTTCTTTTCAGCGACGAAAACTTCACTCCGGCCTCTTTTACTGAGCAAGCTGAAAAAATCAGGATTCCTATCTATCCGAAGTGAAATTCTTCCCTTCATTGGTGTCATGGAGGTTAACTGTAAAAGGCCTGCATTATCTGTTAAGAGAGCTTCTCTTATTATTTCCATGTTGTAAATAGAATACTTCTAAAAATTATAATCTCCTTAGAGTTAAAATATTATAATAAAATTATGAAAGATATAGACGCAAACAAAAAATATTTTTGAAAGGGTCTTTTGCGAGAGAATAGTGACCTTTTATATTATCTATTTATAAGGTGATTGCATGTATATTTATTTGCTTATTTGGTTTTGTGGAAAAGCCAATGGCCTTGGCTATCTTTGGCCGTTATAAATTGACCACCAAACCCTGAGTTAAATCCTTGTTGTTTTGTTATGTTTGTTTTGTGCAATCAGACTTAACCTGGAAGTGGTCAAAGAAGGACGGATTTTGAACAAAATCAAAAACTTATGTTAAAAAAAATTGACCTTTTCGTTTTGCTTTTATAACTTACATCTGTATAAAGACATCATCTTTTTTAATTCAATCCAATTATAAAACCCCATTGAAATGAAAATGAAAGTGATTTTTTTTAGAGTATGGATGAGTTTGCTTCTATTATCAGGATGGGGTTGTAGCAAGGATAATGCAGTCTTGCAGAATCATTTAACATACAACGGAAGTAATTACCCACTAGACAAAGGTATTATTGAGAATTATGGATCGGTTAAGAGTGTCTATAATCTTGACCTCACTTTGTATTCATCCGGAATATCCTTCAATACAGTTGATTCAGTTCTAGGAGGTACAGGTAACGTATTGTATCTTGAAATGTATTCCGCCTCATCGTCTCTTGCAACAGGAACTTATACTTTTGATGCTAATTTAACAGGAAACGCTGGGACATTTGACATAGGAATGTTCGGAATCAACTTTAATATGGACTCCTTTTCAGGAACAATTGCTTATATATCATCCGGCTCTGTAACTGTTAAAGGGTCAGCGTCGACTTATGAAATAACAATTAACTGTAAAACCAGTGACAACAAAATCATCGATTGCTATTTCAAAGGTAGTTTGACTATGTATGATTATAGCATTATCGCCGACATTGACGGTAATATTTACAATACTGTAATCATAGGAACCCAAGTCTGGATGAAAGAAAACCTAAAGGTCACAAAATTAAATGATGGAACAAACATACTTTTAGAAACAGATAATGCGGCATGGATTTCTCTGATCGACCCTGCATATTGTTGGTATAATAATGATGCATCATCAAATAAAAGTACATATGGTGCCTTGTACAACTGGTTTACTGTTGAAACAGGGAAGCTATGTCCAAAAGGATGGCATGTACCTTCCGATGCCGAATGGTTTACCTTAATTGATTTTCTTGGTGGCGAAAGTGTTGCTGGCGGAAAACTAAAGGAAATTGGCTACACGCATTGGAATTCTCCAAATACAGGAGCGACTGATGAATATGGTTTTACAGCATTACCCTCGGGTGATCGCATTGGAACAGATGGTAGCTTTTACAATCTTCGTGACTATGCAATATATTGGAGCAGTGACCAGTCATCTCTTACGCAGGCTATAAACAGAGTTTTAGTTGTTGATGGCACCAATTTCAGAATAGGATATGATAACCAGACAGCAGGTTTTTCAGTTCGCTGTGTAAAGAATTAACTCGCTAAGCTAACTAAAAGTAACTTATTGAAATCCTCCGAAATTGGGAAAGCCAGAGACCTTTACCACAGTTGACCATAATATATTGACCACCCAAAATCAGGAGTTAAATTCCTGTTGTTTTGTTATGTATGTTAAGGGTAATCAGACCGGAGTTTAATATGGTCATCAAGGCCGGATTTTGAAATGACCTATCTACCGGATTTGTCAACTGTCGGTTCAGAAATATTTAATGGGTGGTGGTAACTAAAGGACCCCGACCAAAAAATGTCCTTGCTTCTCAATTTGTTGAATAAAGCCTCATCAATACCCAACTTTATATTTTGCCTATCACTGGTAAACTTTTGGCTGACAATTTTTAATTCAACCTCCATCAGGCTTACCTTTTTAGTGGATTTTTTATGAGTGTGAAAATAAAATTGACTTTGGCATAATATTGTGATAATTTTGTTATTGATTGATTCAACACCTTCTAACCTAATTTAATCTTTACATTATCATGAAAAAACGTCTAATTTTTAGCATGGTTCTGTGCTTCATAAGCACGTTTATTCTGAAAGCACAATTTGATGCTGGTAAAATAATGTTCGGAATTTCATCCTCTTCTAACAATGTTGCCACCATGTATGCAGGCGGATCGGCTAATTTCTTCCAGCTTGGATTTTCAACAGTCAGCGGTAATGGGTCATCCGAAAATGCAACTACTTTTAATCTTTCTCCCAGAATTGGTTACTTCTTTGTACAAAACCTGGCATTAGGACTTGACATAAATTACTCATTATTGAGTTATGGAACAGGTAGTAATAAAGAAACCAATAGCATATTTGGATTAGGACCTTTTATAAGATATTATATCACTAGTGTCCGACTAAAATAATAAAAACGGGGGTATCCCATGAGGGTTCCCCCCGATGTTGTAATTTGGTCTTTGCATAAAATCAAGTACAACATGGGTAAAATTACAGAAATAAAATTAGTCGGACAGCCGATTTTCAAACAGATAATGAATTTAGTTGACAAGGTCAATATAAAGGGGTTGATTAAGAAGCACGAGAGTGATTATTATTACAAGTCATTTAAAACGCGGACTCACCTTTTTACGATGCTGTTCGGGATATTAAGCCGGTGCGATTCGATGACTGAAGTCTGCGAAGGTCTGCGTGCAATGGGCGGCAAGCTTAATCATCTTGGTATGGATCAGGCACCAGCTAAGAGTACGGCATGTGATGGTTTACGCAACAGGAGCAGCAAGTTTTTTGAAGATCTGTATTTTAGCCTGATAAAACATTATCAGAATTTTTTATCGGACAGCCGGACATTTGGATTGACTTTTAAAGAGGTACTTATTATCGACTCAACGACTATCCGGTTATTTAGTGACATATTAAAGGGAGTTGGCCGTAATCCCAAAGGAGATGGCAGGAAGAAAGGCGGAATGAAGGTCCATATGCTTATTGATGCGGTTCAATCGGTTGGTAGGTTTATTAAAATGACAGCAGCAAAGGTCAATGATCAAAAGTTCTTAAAAAGCCTGGAACTGATATCTAACAGCATGATAGTCTTTGATAAAGCCTATAATTATTATCAACAGTTTACGCTCTGGACCACACAACAGGTATATTTTGTCACCCGGATGAAAAGGAATGCTGTATTTACGGTTAAAGAGGTTAAACGAGTTCATTATCGTAAGGCAGGGCAGGCAAAAGTGTTAAGGGATGAGATCATCGAACTGGAATATCATCCTGAAAAAGAAGACGGCAAGCAAGATATTAAGACCAAACTCAAAATGAAACTGAGAAAGGTCAGTTATCAAGATGAACAGAACCGATATTTTGATTTTCTGACAAATAACTTTGATATTGAAGCTGAAGATGTGGCATTACTTTACAAGAAAAGATGGGGTATTGAGATACTGTTCAAGAAAATGAAACAGAACTTCCAGTTACATTACTTTTACGGAGAGAACGAAAATGCCATCTATACTCAGGTCTGGTGCACATTAATAGCCCAACTGCTATTGACTGTGACTCAAAAGATCGCGCAGGCAAAGAAAGCCTTTTCAGTGGTAGCATCATTGGTCCGGATACACTTAATAAGCATGCTGGATGTTAAGGAGCTGCTGCGGAGCACAAAAAGAAGATTTAAGAGTAAACCAATCCCTCCCGGGTTACAATTATGCTTTAATATGCAGGGGGTCAATTTTTAAATGAAAGATATGATGATTGATAATCAGATACTTATGGGAGTCAATTACGAATCTAAATTATTAATCGGATAACAGTGATATTATATATCTCCAAAAAAAGTTGCTCCCTTTGTTGAAGCAGCTGCTTCATTCGGATCTTCAAGTGATAAATATGATGATACCCCTGCTTCAAAAACGAACCTTACTTCATTTCTAGGTGGCATTGGCCTAGCCATACCTCTTGGTGACAAATTTTCTTTCGACATTATGGGAGGTTATGTTTCAACCACTATGAAGGAAAGTGGCAGTAAATCAACTCTTGGAACTATTGGTTTCAAAGTGGGATTCCATACTTATTTAGGAGGGCATAAAAATCCAAAGAAATAACATTAATGTCTCTCCGTTAATGTTTCCTATTATTGTAAAAGAATTTTCTAATTTTTATTATAATATCCTAAAAATTCGAAAACAATGGTTTTCATATCAGGTGGTTTTTTATTTAATGTTTAGGTTTTTGCTAGGTTTCTGATGGATTTTTTAATAATCAGTTTAAATTTAAACAAAGGTCAGTGGAAATAACACCATTCTTTTTATAATAAACCTTGACTCTTCAAATCCACACTATCAGACACTGATTTTCCCTGGCAAACAAATTGTTGTATTTAACCTTACTTTCGTCTAAATTTGATCGACAGGTTTTATTATCGAATCAAAAGTTTAACCATGAACAGTAGAAATCACTTCAACTGGCTTAGATGGATAGCCCGAATCACTGGCATTCTGATTGTAGCATTCACGCTATTTTTTTTCATCGGAGAAGTTTTTGAAGGTCAGCAGAGGCACGATGGATCTGCACTGGCTTCATACACCCCCCTTATATTGATAATTTTCGTTATCTGGGGCATTGCCCTTGCCGGCCTTATCCTGGCACTATGGAAGGAAGGCCTTGGAGGGGGCATATCACTCGTCAGCTATATCCTGGTATATGTTCTGAATTTATTCAACAAGGAAGCTTCAATGAGGGGAAATGCTATTACAATCTTTCTTATCTTTTCCATACCTTCAATATTGTACCTGGTTTACTGGAAACTGATTAAAGATGAGTCAAGGAAGGCAACTATTATGAAACCGGAAAACCCTGAAAAGGCATAGATTTGTTAAAAAATTAGAGATTGAATGGATTAATTACTGGCATTCCCGGCAACCTCCGATAGTTCATTAATGCATCAATCAATATACAAAAGCTTATTACACTTTATTTTAGGGTAACAAAATAAAGATAAAGCGGGAAGGACAGCGTTAAAATAAAATTGACTGTAGCTAAATTTAAGTTTAATTTTAACAGTAAATAATTCATTATGTTTTATCTTCTAAAGTATCGATCTTAATTTCCAAACCTAATTTTAAAATTTATATGAAAAAGTTTTTATCCATTTGCTTTGTTACCATAGCACTGCTTATTACTGGGAAAGTTTATAGTCAGGGTTTCGTTGCAGTTTTAGAAGGTGAAGGACTTTCAGCTTTATATGGGAACGCCTGCGTAATTAAACTTGAATCTGGTGAAGAGATTCATGGAAAGTTTGTTGGTGGAACATATTCCGCAAACGGGCTTAATAAAATCTCTGTAAAACTCGAAAATGGTGAAAAGGCCAAATTTATGCCTGAGCAGGTTATATCCTTGCAAATAAAGGCTTCTGCCCTATTGAAATTGAGCATGGTTTCAGAATCCAACGGATCAATTGCACAAATGGTACATACAGATTTTAACGGAATTGTGAATCGTGAATATATAATATTTGAAACCGCACTTACAGCAAAAAAATCTGATACTTACAGACTCATGCAATTATTAAATCCAGGGTTCGACAGCAAAATAAAAGTTTTTGCAGAGCCCAGTAAGAAGACTGGTGGTTTAAATGTAGGAGGACTTCAATTAACTGGAGGAGAGGCCAGAGCCTATTTGTTTGTAAAAGGCAGGGAAAAGTCTGTAGAGGTAAAAAAGGGAAGTTATTCTAAAAACTTTGAAGAATTATACTCAGATTGCCCAGCCATGGTATCAAACTTTCAGGCTAAAAAAATTGAGTGGAATGATGTTGCCCTACATGTATTTGCTTATGACCAAGCTTGTAAATAGAAATCTGTGCCAATCTCATGCTTATAGTTTAAGAAATATCTGCATTGTAGACTCGGTAAATAAAAAGGGGCATTTATATTTGCCCCCTGTAGGAAATTAATATAGTCATTTGTTTGGGTCTAAAGGTGTGAGTTCATAATTATGAACTGGTTTGTATTTCATCGTCCAAAGGAAAGGGAATAGTAAGAAGATTCCGCCAATTATCGCACCAACACTGACCTCTTCGTTTCTTTGTAGCATACCATTATATTCTTTAAAGCCAGGGGCTACTAATCTTACTTGTGTGCTTGCTCCAATTATTTTGGTATCTGAATAATTATAAGGAGTAGTCCCAACCATTTCACCATTAAGGTAAAGTTTTGCTCCAGGAGGTGTGGATTGAAGCATGGTCGTACTTGCACAACTTGTAAGAAACATTGTCCAAAGCAACATCGTCGCTACAAACTGAATAAAGAATTGTTTTTTCATTTTGAAGTAAATTAATGAATACTTGTTGTTTAAGGGTTATAATCGTATTATTTTTTTATTGTTGGGCAAAATAACCCGTGGATAAATATATAAAATTTCAGATGCAACATAAAACCGACCTCAAGTTTTGATTTAAATCCTTGTTGTTTTGTTATGTATGTAGAGAGGTATCTGACCCATTAAAAGTGTTCAGATTATACATGTTTTGCAGGTTTCTAATGACAACATTTATTAACTTCGTTTTTCTGAATTAGAATTTGAAAACATTACATGACTACAATGGCATTCTTTGAACGACTAATTAATTTTAATAATAAAGGAAACCGTTTTAGCATTTCATCAGAAACAGTACATCATGATTCTCTCTCATGTGTGCTACCGTTTTGTTTCAATTTCTGCATCGTGAATATGGGTATCACCGTGACGAGCTGTTCTATATCGCTATTGGTGACGAATGGAGTTTCTCCAACCTCGACATGCTTCCCCTTTCACCATTATATCTGAAGCTGTTTACTTTTCTGTTCGGATATTCTCTCAAGGTAATTCACCTGGCGTCTTCGTTGGGAAGTGCCTGTACGCTTGGTGTTGCCTGCATGATTACTAAGGAATTAGGTGGGAAGAAATATGCAATCCTGTTGACAGGTACTTTCCTTCTGTTCATTGGAATATTAGGGGCTGAAAAAATGTTCACGTATAATATTCTGAATGACTTAATCTGGGTCGCTGCACTCTACGGGTTAGTAAAGGCCTTGAAAAACGGCAATCCCAGAGGGGCTGTTTTTATTGGTATCCTTGTAGGTATCGGAATGCTGAACAAAGTGACTGTTCTCTTCCTCCCTCTGGCAATTTTGCTTTCATTGCTACTTGTTCCTCAAAGGTCATGGTTCAGGAGTAAGTGGATCTGGATTGGAGGTAGTATTATTATTTTATTCACGATTCCATTTTTACTATGGCAATTTAGTCATGATTGGTATTTGCTGGATTATGGAATAAAGTATTCAGGTGAATTGTCATACAAGGCTTCGTCCCCAGCTTTCTTGTGGAATCAGATTGCACCCAATAATGTACTTTCTTTTCCTGTTTGGCTGACAGGCCTCTTTTTGCTCCTGTTCTCTGCTAAATGGAAAACCTATCGTCTGCTTGGTATTTGTTATATATTTTTATATCTGACCTTCTATCTTCTTCATTTCCCTAACTATTTCTTACAACCATTGTATGCTGTGTTGATTCCTGTCGGGACTATCAGTATTGAGCAATTCCTTAACCGGCATAATATAAAAAAACTGACAGTAAAGATTAGCCGGGCAGCAATTCCGGTTGTCTATATTCTGGCCAGCCTTCCGACCCTCCCTTTTGCGATACCAATCCTGCCGGTTGAACAGATGGCAACTTATTTAGCTAATTTTGGTGTTGATGCTGGTGTGAGAACCACCAGTGCTGAACAAAGCGTTTTACCTATATATTATGCCGATTGTTTTGGATGGGAGGAAATGGTGAAGGAGATTTCTGTTGTGTATCACCAAAACTCTTTAATTGAGAATAAAGGGATTGGCATTATAACAGGAAATTATGGTGAAGCGAGCGCTGTTCATTTCTATAAATCAAAGTATGATCTTCCTGAAGCCATATCAACAAATGGCTGGTATTATTTTCACACTCTGCAGGTACATAAATTCCAATCAGCATATGTCTCCATAGGTGTTTCTGTGGATTTTCTCAGAGAAATGTTTTCCGGGGTGGAGCAGAAAGGCCTCTTTTCAAATCCTTACTGTATGCCATTTGAAAATAATCAGTCGGTGTATCTATGTACGAATCCGAAATGTGACCTTAAAAAACGCTGGCTTTTAGAAAATCAAATGGACCCCCAATTCAAAGCTTATCTTGACAGTGCAGGAGTTCTTAAAGCAATAGATTACTTCCATAAAGTAAAGAAAAGTGATTCAACTACACTTTTGTTCACTGAAATACAGATTAACACGCTTGGCTACAAATGCCTGCGAAAAGGCAGGACTGACGAGGCTATAGCCCTTTTTGCACTTAATGTTGAAGAACACCCTGATTCTTCTAATGTATATGACAGCCTTGGCGAAGCATATTTTACAAAGGGTGAATATGAACTCTCTGCAAAATACTACAAAGAATCTCTAAAACGAAATCCAGCCAATGCCAATACCCTCACAAATTTCAAGAAACTGCAAAAAGCTACCGGCTGGAAAATAAAGTGACCCCTTCAATATTTAACCTGAATAAATCGACCACCCTTTAAAGAGGAGTTAAATCCCTGTTGTTTATTTATGTATGTTATGTGTTCTCAGACCGGGTTTTGAAGTGGTCAAAGAAGGACACATTTTACCCTTATTATCAGATTAGAGGAGGTTTTATTCTTCTCTCAGAATAGATTCATCATATTATTTTACCACTAAATGTAAACAGTTTGATTCTTGCTGTTCCTGTGACAGTTTGTTGACTTTAGACGGACTATAAGTCAGCAAAAGATGATCTATCTTAAAAATCTTAAAACAAAAAAAATTATAATTACTGAATAATCTTCAGCTATTTATTGACTTTTAGAAAATCTTTAGATTATTTGGGTCGAAAGCCTCAAGACCCGAAAAACTCTACTTTAGAACTTCCCTAAAAACAGGAGGACCTCGCTTCAGTTACATTACATTGAAGATTTTTTTAATCGCTTCTATATTCCTCGGATTCACAATACTCTTGGCTTCAGGCGTGTATAAATAATCTATCCTATTCTTATAATGTTCAACAATCTTTGCTCTTACCATTTTACCGGTAGAGTTAATAAGTGCATTATCCTGAGTAAATGATTCATCAATTATTGCAACGGCCGAAGGCAGCCATCTGGATGGAAACAGATCATCATATACGCCGCCCTGCTTATACTGTTCAATCACTGACTCAATCTCATGCAAGATTGCTTCCTGCCCTTTAACGTCTGAAAGATTAATATTCTTATTTCTTGCCCACCTTAACAATGCTTCCCTATTTGGTACCAGAATTGCAGATGTATATTTATTCTGGTTGTTATAAAGCATAAACTGTTCAATAAATTTTGATCTGTCTGTTATTGTCTCTTCAATCCCTTCAGGACTGTATTTTTCTCCATCGTCACCTATAAGTAAGCTTTTAAACCGGCCAAGAACATATAAGAAACTATCACTGTCAACATATCCTATATCGCCTGTATGTAGCCAACCGTTGCGTATAGTTTCAATGGTTGTCTTTTCGTTTTTCCAGTATCCCTTCATAACATTCTCCCCACGCACCACTATTTCACCTTTTTCTCCAATAGGCAATTCATTCCCGTCTTCATCGCAGATTCTCAGGTCGAGTTTCTTTACAATAATTCCAGAGGATCCAAGTTTATGTTTCTTTTCTGTGTTTCCTGAAATAACGGGAGATGCCTCTGAAATTCCGTAACCCTGGAACATTGGTATGCCTATTGCGTAAAAGAATCGCTGCAGCTCTATATCCAGAAGCGCTGCTCCTCCAAAGAAAAACTTAAGTCTTCCGCCAAAGTTTGCCCGGATTTTTTTGAAAAGAATTATATCATACAGTTTATACAAAGGTTTAAGAAGTATTTTAAGTCCCTTACCCTTGTCCCATCCAATTCCATTGTACCGATAGGCAATCTTCATTGCATGGTTAAAAAGCTTTTCGGTAGTTGCACCCTTATCTCTTATTCCCTTTTCAATACTTCTGCGGAGGCTTTTTGCTAAAGCTGGAGCACTAAGCATGAATACCGGTCTGGTCTCCTTGATGTTTCCCCCAATATTCTTTAAGCAGTCAATGTAGGATTTACCTTGTACGGCAGCAAAACTGGCTCCAACAGCCATCATTAAATATATTCCGACAGTATGCGCAAAAGAATGATCCCATGGAAGAACAAGAAGAGTGGTCCACCATTCTGGAACATCCATAAGAGTGAGGGTTTGTTCTATATTAGCCGTGTAATTCCTGTGTGATAATATGATCCCCTTGGGATCGGCAGTTGTTCCTGAGGTATAACAAATATTGACATAATCATCAGGGCCTGCAGAATGGATTATTTCAAGAAACTTATCATAATTGTTTTTTAGATATTCTTCTCCCAATTTTATCAGATCGCCCATATAAATTTCGTTATTTTCATAGCTTTCCTCAGGATCAAGAAGAATTACCTTTTTAAGCTTTTTCAACTCTTTTTTAATGGAATTTATTTTGTTGATCTGATTACCTGAGCAGATTATCCAGCTTGTTTCTGAATGTTCAAGCCTGAATTTAAGGTCTACACCTTCTTTAAGCATGATTGAAAGTGGAACACTTATTGCCCTCGCATGTAATACTCCGAGTTCGCTTGTAACCCAATCAATGCGTGATTCAGATAATAATCCAACACGGTCGCCTTTCATTATTCCCAGAGCTAGAAGTCCTGCTGCAACTTTGTAAACCTGCTCTTTGGTTTCCCTGTATGTGAGAGCTTCATATTTGTCAGTTTTCTTCTCAAGAATATAAGGATTGTTCTCATAATTCTTTGAACTGTTTTCCAATAATTCGATTATTGTTTTCATAGTAGCCAAATTCCTGATAAATTGAACTGTTTTGGACTTTTTGGGTGCAAGGTTCTTGTCCTTTTAATCTTTCTGCCGGTATCAGATGAAGATGCCATAATTATATCCTTCAATAATGCTTGACATCTGAGGTCTATTTATTTCATTATCAATTTAAATTATTAGAAGAATGACCAGCAGACACGAGAAAATTTTCTGTGATAGATTCATTGGTCTATATTCATTATTTATTTTATTTAAAGATAGGCATAAATCATGCTTTGGTTAATGTTGTAATCATGTTAGACTTCCTTAATGGAACAGCAAGAAAAAGCTAAAGCGGATTTTTGCTTTTATTCTTCAATTTTAGCTTTAAAAACTTTTGTGGCAAATAATTCTATTAGCAGGCCATAAATAATGCCGGCGATGGTAAAGAATAAAAAACCTTTTACATTATTCTCAAGGAATGAGATTGAATTAATACAGGAAACAAGGAATCCAATCAACATCCCATGTAATAAATAATCGATCTTTAAGCAACTTATTCCAATAAAGAAGCCCAGCATTATTCTGTTAAAAAATGTGCTGGCTATAGCAAAGAAAGAAAACTCTGCAATATTACCGCTCAGGAGACCTCCAACAGAACATATTAAGCCAGCAATAATTCCTCCAATGGTACAAATTAATAAACGTTTGTTTTTCATAGGATTAAGTTGTTTGTTTATAAAATAATCTATAATCAAAGTTACACCAGCATAAAGCCAAAGTCAAATAAATCTTAACTAATTGAAACATTTTGTCTTAAGAAGATGTAAGATAGATCCCCTGCAGATTAAGGGTCGGTAATCAAAACTACTGCTTGCAGCAGGTTAAAGCAATCTTCTCTTTCACACTACCAGACAGTCACTGCCACTAATTTTAAAAATTGGAATTTCTTTTGCAATCCTGTTATGTGGATAACAGAAATACTATTTCCCCTCATTTTTAGAAAGCTTATGATCAGGGAGATATATAAAAATTATTAAACCAAATCATTTTTAATAACGTCTTACTTACGGATTCTCCCGAGATTAAGATTAAGTTCTATGCCAAATGCCGATTGAGCGTTATTTAAATTGCCAAAGAATGTTAATTCAAGTCCGCAGACGCGGGTTAGCAAAAATTCTTCCTTCATTTTAAGCGTTAAACCAACAGTTTGCCTTGGATTACGGGCTTTATAATACTTGTAGAGATTCCCAATCCAGGGCGGATTGTTTGGATCATATGTAGGATTCAGCTTGAATCCCACAGGGTTATATTTGACCCATGCAGGACCTATTTCAATACCAAATCTCCTTGACACATTGGAGGATGGAAACTCTTTTACAAAGTTTAATGAAATTAAAGTCAAATAGTCTTTTGGGACAATGGTGCGCATTCCATTATCGTAATAATCAGAGGGAACATTTTTGCTTTTTTTAATGTTTAGTTTATAACTCAGACTACCGCCCCAACCATTTGAAGAGAAACAGACCAAACCCATACAGAATGTCGCGCCTCCTGTCCCGTATCCGAAGCCGGAATTGAAAAATAAATAAGATGACTTTTGCTCTCGAATTACAGTATTATCCTTCTGAGACTGGATCGGATTAGTTATCGCACCAAAGATCATAATCAGAAATAATAACCGAGTTAGTCTCATAATACTTTGTATTATTCAGTGCATTTCTTTCTTATTACTATCAGAATATACATATCGTTTAGGTATAGATACCATGATACTATAAATATCTTAATCTCTTTATTTAAAGTTAAGTTACCCTTCGAACCTAAGGATCAGTTAACAAAATTACATCAGGAATTAGCCAAAGTCAATTTTATTTAATCAGCGATAGTATATAGGAATCTGACCAGGCAGTCAGTGAATATGGGAGGATTATAAAAGCTCTGGTATCCGAGGGCTTACCTTTCTGCATCAATGGGAAGATTTTTCAATTAATTATCAGAACTTGATTTGTAAAGCTACTCCAATAGGAATAGATCCGGTTTGATTATAACAAGAGGTGTTAATATAGGGTCGAATTTGAAGGGTGTATAAAGTTTTGTTTTTATCACGAAAAGCAAGATTATTTATTGAAGTTTCGCAAGTAAGAAAAAGTTAAGAATATGTTATAAAAAAAAGCAATGGGCTTTTCAGATATTGCTGAAAATCAGTATATTTATTGTGCTTAACCATTAAATAACTGAACCCAATGCTTAGTAATAAATGTACAAATATTTTCTCAGAGATTAATAGTTTTTTCCCAGAGAATGATAACAGAAAAGCAATTAATAGCATCATGGATATTGCACAGCATGTGAAAATAGCCGGGAAAACCCTGTCACTTGAGAGTAGTGAGAACTGCAAGTTCTCACGGCTACAAGTGTTCCAGCTATTATTGCTGTTTCCTTTATTCATGGTTAAGAACGCTTTCCATTATACAGATTCCGTTTTGTCCAAGGTTCTTCCCTGCAAGAAGGATGTTTTTTACCGCTTTTTGGAAAACGGTTCCATAGACTGGCGTAAAATATTGTACCGGATCAATATGCAACTTATCGGCAAAATTATCGTTCGAAGCGATTCCCAAAGCAGCAAGGCCCCGGTCTGTTTGATTATTGATGACTCTGACCTTCCCAAGACCGGTATGAGAATGGAGTTTATAGGCCGTATATTTTCTCATGTCACTCATGCTTCAATACTTGGTTTCAAGGCTCTCTTTCTTTGCCGCACAGACGGCAAGACCCAAACTGTTCTGGACTTCTCGCTTCATGGAGAAGAAGGGAGCCGGCCGGACAAGCCATTTGGAATGACAAGGGAGCAACGTAAAAGGCAATACTCCAGGGAGCGCAAAGGAACAGAAGCAGTAATTGGACGCATTAATGAGTACACTCAGAACAAAATCCAGAAGGCCATAGATATGGTAAAGTGTGCCATCAAAGAAGGCATCCGCTTTGATTATCTGCTGGCTGACAGCTGGTTTACATGCACTGATATCGTCAGATTCATCAAATCCAGACATATCAGATGCCATTACCTTGGAATGATAAAAATGTCCAGGACCAGGTACAGATTTGAAGGAAAGCTCATAAGCGCAAAGGAACTGGTAAAACTGCTTAAAACAAGAAAAGTTATCCGTTACAGTCGTCGTCTGCACTGCTATTATGGGCAAGCGGAAGTGGAATTGGCCGGTATAATGGTCAAACTCTTCTTTTGCCGGCGAACAAAAAATGCTGACTGGAATGGATTGTTGACCACAAACATTAAGCTTGATTTCTTCGAGGCCTACCATATTTATTCTATGAGATGGTCAATTGAAGTTTTTTTCAAAGAAGCCAAAAACTTGCTCGGACTGGGGAAATCCCAGTCCAGAAACTTTGCTGTCCAGATTGCAGGTATATCTGTTGCAATACTCCAATACAACATACTCGGAACGGTTAAACGTTTCACATCCTATGAAACTATTGGAGGACTGTTCCATCAAGCTACGGATGGAGTAATCCAGCTCTCTGTAACCGACCGGATCTGGGGAGTCCTTCAGGAACTGGTCAACATCATTGCTGAAGCATTCGGAATCGATGATGAAAGAGTAATGGATGCGCTTATTAACAGAAGTGAAACATTCGAACATTTTATAAATATTGATAATCTTGAACTCAGGCAAGTGGCCTAAAATCACTTGCGAAACTTAAATTATTTACTTTGGCAACACGGACGGCGTCAACAGTTGACCAGATATCAATAAAAACCCAACCAACAACTCCCAAAGTCATAATAAGAAGCGGAGAAAAATCTTTATTATTATATGTTGGACTTTCATTAATCCCTTTGGCAATATATAAACTACCCCAGAAAATAACGATACACCCTCCTGTAAAAGCAATACCTCTTAAAAATTCACCTGACAGCATTTGTCCCAATCCTGGAATAAGAACTGATGCACCACCTGCAACGGCAGGATGATAAAGGTCATCTTTTTGATGAGTATAGGAATGATAATCATATTTCTTCTTATTAATACGGTATTGTGAATTTACTAACGAACTTATAAAGAGTATACAGATTAATAATAGGATACCTCTCTTCATGATATTGATTTTTAATTCTTTAATACCAAAGTTAAGTCTTGATTAACCTGAAATCAAATATGTTTTAGCATGACACCATATTTATGAAAATGCCCAGAAGGACAGTGCTGGTATAAGGACTTCATTTCGTTTTTTGAATACTGTTAAGGTTAAAATCCAATTCTTTCTCAAAGATTTAATAACTTTGTTAAAGAATAACATTTCAATTGAAGTATTCATACCTGAAAGGTACTTTAAGTTAAAGTAAACCGTGAACGACAGGATAAGTTAAGGCTGGTATCAAACAATCGTTAATAAGTGCTACCATTGCTAAGCCAAAGTCAATTTTATTTTATCCAGTAACCGTACTCGAAAATATGCCCAGGAGGACAGTGCTCGTGGGAGAATAAAAAAGCCGCCGGGATCCGAGGTCATAATCCATCAAAAGAACGGGCGACTCCTGATCGAAAATTGCCTAAATGAGTGCTATGTCTGCAATACCAATAGAAGAAAATACTGTTATATCGAATTTTTGGAATAGGAACTAATTCAGCAATATCTTATCAAAAAAAGTTAATTTGGGCGGCTTTTTAATGCAATATCCAATATCACTTTAAAGGTTCCTTCGGTTTGGTACTGCTTCCAATATCCGCAACTACCTTCCATGTACCATTCACTTTACGGTAAACGGTGACATACTTGCCATGGTCAGTTCCCGTTCCGTTCAGGCCTAAACCTGTAATAGTATAACTTCCATACTCAACCGCCAAATCACCGGATGCAGCAATCTCGACTCGATCAGTGGTCCAGTTTACAACCTCCTTAGGATTCTGTTTCTGAGATTGAGTAAGCGACTTCTGAATCGCAACTGGGCCGACAGATGGCTCTTGATTCTCATTATACTCTATTCCATCATTGGCAAAGAGTGCAGCTTCGCCAGCTGCATCATGGTTCTTTACTAATTCAAGCCATTTCATCGAGGTTGAGCGAACAGCTTGCTCCTCAGTTTTTAAATCTACCTGCTTCTTCTCAGCCTGTTGTCCAAAGGCTGCCAGTGGTAAAAAAATCAAACTTAAAAAGGCAATCTTTTTCATAATCACATGTTTTAACAGTTATTTAAATGAGTTAATTATGAATTAAAGTTACGAAAGCAAAAAGCTGAAGTCAATTTTATTTTAACAGTGACCTGTACTTCGTAATGTGCCCAGGAGAATTTGTACTGGAGTAGGAACACCAAAAACTTTGGCCATAGTCCTCCCAATCCCATTAACCCTTCAAGGCCAAATCCAAATATTTGTTGTTTTGTATTGTATGTTCGGTGAAATCAGACCGATTTTTTTTGTGGTCACGTCAATATGGATCTTTTAACCTTTCCTGATATCTGGAGAGGTTATAAGTATTATTTTACCTTTTTAACGATGTTTTAAGGTCGCCAACCATAGATCATCCTCAGCCAACACTTTTCCTTTAAAACCACGCTAAATTATCCCAGAATTGACCAGAATCAGTCTGGTGAGGTGTGGTCCTATTATTTCATTATAACTTAAAGACAATCCGTTTAAATTTAAACAAAGGTCGGTGGTAATTAACACCAACCTTTTCTTATTATCGGATGTCATATTAATTAAATGTCTTAACCGAACTGGAAACACAACCAAATAGTTCTTTATATAGTTTAAGATTCTTTGGATCATTCAAGAAACTGAACTTGTTATATAGTACAGTAAACCCCTGGATCTGATTTCCAAAGGTTGGTAGTTTCTATATTTTCAAAACCGTATTTCTGGAATGAATTATTAATAGTTAGATTGTTAAAATGCCCGAATAGCTCGAACATGACCCTTACTGGACTTAATAGGAGCATAAAGGTAACCAAGGTCAAAGCTCCAAGCCCATGCGCTATTACTATTTAACTCGGTAGAACTCCAATAGTTGAATAATTCAAAACCGCCAATAACATCCCTTTTAACATAAAGCTTACTCAACTCATCCCTGCTTGGCAAATACCAGTCGTGATAACCATTTAATACTAAATCCCTACACAATCTTGCCGCTATACCTACTGTTGAACAACCTTTTGTAATATCTATTGTGTTCTTATTCCCTGTTCCTATGGCTATACCATTTGCACCTGATATCTTTGTACCTTGACAACCCCATATAGCTGAGCCCTGGTCAGTCGGAGCAGCTATTAAACCATGTTGAACATTTGCATCGTACCCGGGATCTCCAGGTTGTAAAATATAAGCTATTTCCCCACCTTTATAATAATCACCTATTGTCAGTGTTTTTGCATTAGTACTAAAATAATTTTCCCATTCTGTAGCAATATTATGATTAGGCTTATTGGTCGTTGTATTAACAATTAAGCCTTTTAAAGGCGTGATTGTATTTATTTTCGTGTAATCACTAAATGCAACCCAAAAAACCATAAGAAAAATAATCTTTCTCATTGGACTAATTATTAAATACCTCCCTCAACGAATTTATCAAGATAAGATTTATTCTCCATATTACGAATGAAATAATAAAGAACTTAGTCTCATTAAAATTTCGAGGATATGAGTGAAATTAACAATTCCTGGAGGTCCAATTATAATATTATTAAATGTAGTCGAGGTATGAATAACGCTATTCAATTTTTTTTACTTTGATGGCGACATGACCTTTATCACTTTTTTCGACTTCAAATTCAACTTCCTGGCCTGCCTGAAGTTCTACATGTGAATCCTCCATTCCTGAACGGTGGACAAAGATGTCTTTATTGTCTTCAGTCTGTAAGAATCCATAACCTTTACATATGTTATATCATTTAACAACACCTTTTATAGTCTGGGTTTTTGTTTCCTACCTGTTGTCCCATCTATTTCCTCCTCTGCCTCTGGGGTCACCTCCTCCTCTGAAATTACTTCTTCTTTCAGTTCTTTCAATGGCTTCCTTAACAATAATATTCCTTCCCTGTACTTCAACACCATTAAGTTCCTTAATAGCTTTTCTAGCTTCAACTTCATTAGGCATTTCTATGAAACCAAATCCTTTGCATTTCCCAGAGTATTTGTCAATAATGACTTTTACGGATGTTACCTCGCCATACTCTTTAAATAGTTCTTTCAATTCTGCTTCGCTAATTTTATAAGGAAGACTTCCGACGTAAAGGTTCATAATTCAATTATTAATGTGTTATTAAAACAGTATCAAAAGTCATACTTTTATTTGAAAGAAAAAATATTATGACACAATATGGTAGATTCAAGTCCACATTCTTTATAATGTAGGCTTAAACTCTCAGGATTGTATTGCTAACTCTGATAGGAAATGCTGGGATAAAAAGAGTATTTTTATTATGATTGAAAGCAGTATTTCTTATAATCAGAAACCTTAAAGGACGTAATAACTAAAATTGAACCACAACCTGAATAATAGTATCAGCATGCCAAGAATATTATTAAAGTGTCAGTTTGTCATCCAATTGACACTTTTTGTTTAAAAATGTCATATTCCGCTGTTTGGCACAGATTATGATCGCTAAGGGAGTCGGAAAATATTATTTAACTCTAGAAATAATTAACATGGCACAATTAAAAGGTAAAATTCTGGCAGGAAAGGTTTTAGTAAAGCCTTATGAAGCTGAAGCTAAAACTGCCAGTGGGATCATTATTCCTGATTCCGCAAAAGAAAAACCACGTCAGGGAAAAGTAATTCTGGTGGGAGCAGCAAAAAAAGACGAAGAGATGGAAGTCAAAAAAGGAGATGAAGTCCTCTATGGCAAGTACTCAGGGCAGGAACTAACCCTTGATGGTGAAGACTATCTGCTTATCTCACAGTCGGATATTCTTTTCATAGCTTAATTTAATAACATTTAAAACTAATTAATATGGCAAAAGAGATCAAGTATAATATTGATGCACGTACCCTTCTTAAAGAAGGAGTTGATCAATTAGCAGATGCGGTCAAAGTGACCCTTGGCCCGAAAGGACGTAATGTTGTCCTGGAGAAGAAATTTGGTGCTCCCCAGATAACAAAGGACGGTGTTACTGTTGCAAAGGATATCGAGCTGTCAAATCCTTATAAGAATATGGGTGCTCAGATGGTGAAAGAAGTTGCTTCGAAAACAGGTGAAATCGCTGGTGATGGTACAACAACTGCAACTGTGCTGGCACAGGCAATAATTACTGTCGGATTGAAAAATATAACTGCAGGAGCAAATCCTATGGATGTTAAAAGAGGAATCGATAAAGCAGTTGAAAATGTCATTAAACATCTGAAATCACAGGCAACAGTGATCGGTGATGATCTAGCAAAAATCGAACAGGTTGCCAGGATCTCTGCCAATGATGATGAGGAAATAGGAAAGCTTATTGCTGAAGCTATGAGTAAAGTTCACAAGGAAGGAGTCATCACTGTTGAAGAATCAAAAGGAACTACCACCCATGTTGATGTTGTTGAAGGTATGCAATTTGACCGTGGATATATTTCAGCATATTTTGTTACCAACACGGAAAAAATGGAGGTAGAACTGGAAAATCCTTATATTCTTATTTATGACAAGAAAATATCTTCAATGAAAGATATGCTTCCTATTCTTGAAGCATCAGCCCAGACCAATAAACCTCTTCTTATTGTTGCTGAGGATATTGAAGGCGAGGCACTTGCAACACTCGTTGTGAACCGTCTTCGCGGTTCACTAAGGGTATGTGCAGTTAAAGCTCCTGGTTTTGGCGACAGAAGGAAAGAGATGCTTGAAGATATAGCCGTTCTTACTGGTGGAACAGTTATTTCAGAAGAGAAAGGTCTTAAGCTGGAACATGCAACTCTTGATATGCTTGGTACTGCTGAGAAAGTAACTGTCAATAAGGAAAACACTACAATAATTAATGGTTTCGGTGACAAGGAAATGATCAAAGCACGTGTAGGTCAGATCAAACAACAGATGACAACAACCACTTCTGATTATGATAAAGAGAAGTTGCAGGAACGTCTTGCTAAACTTGCAGGAGGTGTTGCAGTTCTTTATATCGGTGCTGCTTCTGAGGTTGAAATGAAAAACAAGAAAGACCATGTCGATGACTCTCTACATGCGACCCGGGCTGCAATTGAAGAGGGTATTGTTCCTGGAGGCGGTGTTGCATATATTCGTGCAATTGCATCTCTTAAAGGGCTGAAAGGTGATAATGAAGATCAAACTATAGGAATTGAAATAGTAAAACGTGCAATTGAAGAACCTTTACGTCAGATAGCTGTCAATTCAGGCAGAGAAGGTGCAGTTGTTGCTCAGAATGTAAAATCAGGAAAAGGCGATTACGGTTACAATGCACAGACTGATAATTATGAAAAACTTAATAAATCAGGCGTCATTGATCCTGTTAAGGTAGTCCGTGTTGCTCTGGAGAATGCAGCATCAATTGCAGGAATGTTCCTGACAACAGAAGCTGTTATTGTAGAAGAGAAAGAAGAACATCCTCCAATGCCACCTCAGGGAATGGGCAGCGGAATGCCGGGAATGATGTAAAATTTTATCAAAACAAAAATGATTTCGTAGGGATGCAACGCCCCTTCTATTTTTTATATTTGCACCTGATTTTAGTGAAAATTCCGGAATATATGAGCAACTCATTCCGGTTTACATAGAGCAATTCTACGTCAAGAGAATTCAAAAATAGTTTAATGTTGATATTGAGATACTTATGTCCCGGAATCAAATGCTCAACGAACATCAGAATGATATGCTTATGTTTTGCCGGTTTTGGGTGCTCAGCCTGAACGGATTTTCCATTTTAAGTCCGGAAATAAATCAATGAGCCAGGCTTTTGCACCCTGCTAAATATAAAATTTGAAAGAGAAAATTGTTTTATTGTTCCCTTTGCTATTCTACGACTACTGCCGTTCCATAACACAACACCTCGGTAACACCCTGGATGATTTCAGTAGATTCATACCTGATGCCAATAATTGCATTTGCTCCAAGAGTCTCAGCATGTTTCATCATAGTATCAAATGCTTCTTCCCTTGTTTTTTCACAGAGTTCTGACAAAATAGAAATATTACCTCCGACGATGGTCTGAAGGCCGGCGCCTATCCTGCCGAATACTGACCGGGATCGTACAATGATTCCCCTTACAACACCCAAGTTTTTGACAATGCTGTACCCTTTAATTTCAAACGCAGTGGTAGTTTTTCTGTGATCCATAATCAATTGTTTCTAGTTCTGCCTGTAAATTTACTCATTATAAATAGATAGTTAACTTAAATGATGGTTTGGCTAAGATAACTGGAAAAGCAAGTGACCCTGACTATAGCTGTCTAGAATAAACTATAGCTGTCTGGAATAAATTGACCACCCTTTAAAGGGGAGTTAAATCTTTGTTGTTTTGTTATGTATTTTGATTAAAATCAGACTATCCTCCAGAATGAAGATATCTGAGGGTGTTGATCTCTGCATCTCCAAAATATGATTGCAATGCTAAAAAATTCTAAGAGTTATTTGAAGAAGAATCTTTTCCTACTTCAGGTCAAAGCTGGTTTTTTATGTGCAAAAATTGATTTACCCCTTAACTCCGGCCTATTCAAATAACGACTTCTGGCTTCTTCGGGATCAGCTCCAACCGCAATATATATTTTTGTGTTATTATTTATAACAACTACCTGCATTTTGCTAATATCAGGCGATTTAAAAATGACTTGCTTTTTTTCTTGCATTTCCTAACTTCATTCAATAAATTAAATTTCTTTTCTTCTGCTGTCCTTTTATGGGAATTACTTTAATAGGGGATCGTATGTATATCAAAGCCATCATAAGATGTTTCTGGTCAGATAGATCTATACCAATGTATATGAAGTGTTAAAAGAAATTCCTCCGTTCGCTTGAATCTGACGCCGAACTCTTTAAATAAAATTCTTTCGTTTTATTTATTGTCTTAACGGGAAGTACAAAAAGTATGGGCATGGACAAAATATAGCAACAACTTTTAACAGTAGTGTTTATAATTAGTCAAATATAGGGATAATTACCGTCCTTTATCGTTAATGGAAGCAATAACTGAAAAAACCGATGCCCTTGACTATATTCGGACGGAATAAATTGACCACCCAAATCCGGAATTAGAGATTTGTTGTTTGGTTATATATGTTTTGTGTTATCAGACCGGACAAATATGGTAAACAAGGCCGGATCTTTCCAATAATATAATGGGAGCCTAATTTTTTTCTTAGTTTCAGATTACAGAAGGTTTGTTCTCGACGACAGAATCATAATACTGACCACAAATAACAGCGTGATTTTATATTGGATTTTTATCATCAGATTACTAGACTATAGGTGAATCAGATAATTGTTTATCACTCAATTTTTGATCTTTATCTTTGCTTATAAGTTTTGATTCTTTAAGTCGAGTAGAAAGGAAAATACATAGAATCATAAAGCCTATAAGTAAAATCAAAGACCTTGTCATGGAACCAGTCAATGATGACTTAAAGCTGTCCATACAAAAGATAAAAATAATTCCAGAAATCTGTCCCATAAGAATAAGTAAACCGTTAGAGGTACCTTCTGAAGTTGGAAAGGTTATTTCAGCACCGTACTGGAATCCAATCGGACCTGCACTAAGCAGAAAGAATCCCAGTATCAATCCGGAGGTAAGAAGAAGCCAGTAGCTGGTAGAAAAAGTAATTCCTGTAAGGCCTAAGGTAGCGCCGACAACAGCAATAATGATAAATGGTGTTCTTTTCCTGTAGTGGTCGGAAAGTATAGGAAGAATAACAGCTCCTAAAATACCCCCTAAAATCATAAGTCCACCGGTAATTCCGGCCTGAGTGGCCGAAAAACCCCTTGGCTTCACAATCTCCTCAATCCAGGTAGTCACACCATTGAATATGCCCAATCCTATAAAAAAGATGAGCATAAGCCACTTAAAATCTTTTGTGCTCAGGGCATGTTTTAAACCATCAAAGACCATGAAACGTTCCTCCTGATCAGGAGGACATGGAGCTGAAGGTGGGCCTTCTTTCATCAATATAAGAAAGATAATTGCGGATATAACCGAAATAATTCCGTAAATATTGAGCATTCCACCTATACCAAAACCAATAGTAAGATAGGGTGTCAGCGCTATCCCTCCCAAAATACCGAGGTATATTGCCAATGTCCCAAGGCCCGACGCTGTAGCCCTCTCCTCTATAGTGAACCAACGGGCAGCCAGTTTTGTAGTTGCATTGAGAATGAATGGCTGACCTATGGCAATCCCAATTTGTGTTAAGAGCAACATATTGTAATCAATACCAACCAATCCACGTAATAATCCAAATACACCTGTAAATACTGTACCGATTCCAACACCTATTCGGATTCCATATTTATCTATAACCCATGAAGCCGGGAGTGAAACTACAATGTAAACGATCATAAAACACATGGAAAGAATTCCAATCTTTAGGTCTGAAACACCATAATACCTGGTCGCATCACTAGTGATTGGTGCAAAAGTGATCCATAAAAGTTGATTAACTGCTGCAATAAACATATATGTGCTCAGCATGATCCAACGATAACCATACACTTTAAAATTTGTCTGCTTCATGTTGTAAAATCCTTAGTTTGATAAAACAGTTCAGTCCAAAGTAATTAATATTTATGATATTTGATTCCAGTAATCCATGGATGGTCAAATTACTCTGTCCGATAATTAAAGCAAATGTTTTCCCCATTATAACTCTTTCTCAAAGATCCTGTACTTCCTCAGTGGCTTTGCATTGAGTTTATAAATAGCATTATTCATTGGAGCATTATCTTCAAGAACATAGTTGATTTCAATCCAGGTTTCAGGTGAACAGAGAGAATCATACAGAGCTCGATACAAAAGACTGTCAATACCCTTACCTTGATACTGTGGAACAACTCCAAGGGCAAAAAGCCTATAACTTCGTAGTTTTGGTATGCCAAGGAGAAACAATTCGATTAAAAGCAAAACAATCTTCGACATTTAAGGAAGGAGGGATTATATAAGACTTTAGATTTTAATTAATAAATGTTAAAGTAATCCTGTAAGGGGAAACAGGAATTACTTGGCCCGCGGAAATAATTGTCCGGGGGTTTTTGTTTAATTTGGGTATTACTTGACAAGAGATCGTGTCTTAAATCGCTTTATTTTGCCTCTGCTATTAAAATGATTCTAAGTAACTTGTTTTTATCTTTATATTGCCGGCAACATTCGAAATGTCTTTGTTAAAAGATTTTGCCATCTAAGAGAATTAAGGTTGCCGGTTTCATTTGAAGCAAAAACCCCCGGCTAAATGTCGGGGGCCTTTGCAAATCAGGTTTTTTCTATAGTAATTAGAGTTATTAAGACTTACTAACCAAATCAAAGTTATTCTATAAATATTTTGAAAACAAATTTATTTTTTAATAATAGTTTTTTAATGAAATTTGATATTGCTAGCACCTATCAAACAGCCTCTTTCAGGGCTTACTGTAAAAGCCAGTGACCCTGACCACCTTTGGCTGTATAAATTGACCACCAAAAGCCGGAGTTAAATACTTGTTGTTTAGTCTCTCAACATTGGGCAATAAAGCCCCTAAAAGAATAACTTGAAAAAGAAATTACATAAGAGTTATGTATGTTAATTGTAGTCAGACCGGCCAAATGTGGTCAAGGTGTCCGGCTTTTGCATTTAACCACGTATTTAATTGAAATAGGAACTGTTTTAAAAATTTTCTTAAATATTTATCCTTTATATTTGGCATTTTAATAAAAATAAATTAAAATTACTTAAAAATAATTAACTAAAATAGAAGGCTACAATGAATAAAGACTACAAAATCACCAGGGATAAGTTCTTTGATACCCAGGAACGCAAGGCCATTCTGAAGACCTCTGAAGACCGTGCCAATGCTGACAAGAAGAAAGGCCGTATGACTTGGCCAATTCGTTACATGCTGGTGCATTTGGCTTTGAATTCTGGTTTGCGGGTTTCAGAGATTGCCAAACTTAAAATTCAGGACGTACACCTCTCGATAAAACCACCGTACATCTTTGTCCGCAACGGGAAGCGTGGAAAATCCCGTGACGTTTACATCGACCGGGAGTTAACCAAGCATTTGCAGGAGTTCATCCTTCAGAAGAAAAACTGGAATCAATCTATAGAGCCACAAGCTCCACTGTTTTCCGGTCAGGGAGGTCAGCATTCGACCACAACAACCTTGTACATAAGTTTCAAACAGGCTGTCCGGGAAGCAGGCCTTCGTAATGATCTCACCATCCATTCTGCTCGGCATGGCTACGCAACCTTATTGTACTACAAAACAAAGGATTTGCGAGCAGTACAAAAGCAATTAGGTCATTCCAGTTTGAATATGACGTCTTTGTATGCTGATATTATGCCGGAGGAAAATGAAGAGATAAACAACAAAATACTTGATAACTAAGTTATGAAAACACAAGTTCAATTAAAACAAGGTCTTCTTCATTTCTATAACGAGGGTTATTATGGGGAGCAAGTAAATGACTACATTGATGATAATGAATCTTCTTTCAAAGCGCTGAAAGGGAAGTCAACAGAATCTAACATTCTTCGTGAAATCTACAAATTAAGCAGCTCCATCTATGATATAAATGAGATGGATGTTCTGTTAAAATCACTTAGTGAAATTGGTTAAAACAAAAAACCAGAATCATAAAACACACAATTATGATACAAATAGATCAGATTTTAATAACTGAACATCCATGCTCACCCCTGCGTGGGCATTTTAAACTTACAATTGACGAAGTCCGCGAGTTTGGGGAAAGTTCCTTCAAGCTCGGTTTTACGGCTAATGTTTGGTTAACAGATGGCTCATCTTATAGCTTTATCCGTACTATTGAAGGTTGGGAGTCGTGGGAAATGATTGATGAAGGTATTGGTAATATTTTAGAATATCCCGGAACGTTTGAAGAATCGTTAGACCAACTTTTAACAAAGGTAAACATGCAACCCGGCAAGAACTGAGAAAATATTATATGAAACCACAATCATGAAACGCAAATACGAATATCATAAAAATCTTACAACAATGAACAAGAAAATATTCTACACCAGATACGGTCAAATTACCGTTACCGTAGTATGTGACAAAACCATTGCTGTAGTACACAACCGGCTGGAATTTCAAATTCCACATACAATGCCTGCTGACGCTTTACTTAAATGGAAAGTGACAAACCAGCTGTTATTAGAACAGCTCAGGAAGGATGAAAGAATTAATTGAAATAGTGGAAAATATGGTCAAACTGGAGAAGCCAGCGGCCTTGACCACCTTTGGCCGGAATAAATTGGCCATCTCTGGCCGGAATTAAGTGCTTGTAGTTAAGCAATGCATGTTAATTGAAAATGAACTGGCCAAATGTGGTTAAGACGACCGGATTTTGCAGTTATATCCCAATCAATACCTATTGACTTTCAGATAATTATTAGTTATCTTTATAAGAAATATGATATATAGATTTTTGTCTTTATTAAATACTATTAAATATTAATTAAAGGAGATTGAAAAATGGCAACTTATTTTTTATTTGGGAAATATTCCTCTGATGCGACAAAAGGTATTAGCGCAAGCAGGACTGAGAAGGCCAACAAACTTATTCAGAAGCATGGCGGAGAAATCAAATCGATTTATGCATTACTAGGTGAAAAAGATCTTGTTATTATTGCCACTTTCCCAGATACAGAGCAGGCAGTGAAGTCTTCTATAGCCATAAACAAATTAACAGGAATTGCATTCACAACATCTGAAGCTATAGCTATTGAAGATTTTGACAGGATGATCTTAGATATTTAACCTTGTTTAATAAGGTTTAAAAGGGCATTCGAAGAAGCGATAGGCCTTGAGAAATAAAATCATTGCATTACAACTTGAATATTTTTATACGTTATAATAAATCTGTCATTTTTAAAGAGTTAAAACATTTTATTTTAAACACACCCGAGCTTGTGAGCTTGCTGTTTTACCTCTGGGACATAATTACTAATTAAAAGAAAGGAAATTGGAATGAACTATTTGTATTTAATAATTCCTGTTGTATTAATATTTTTAGTAGGAATAAAAATTGTGCGTCCTACTCAACGTGGTTTAATCGAGAGGCTTGGGAAGTACTTCTATCTTGCCAAGCCTGGATTTCACTGGATTATTCCTGTTATCGACAAAATATATATAGTAAATGTGACCGAACAAATGGTAGATGCTGAGCCACAGGAAATAATCACTAACGATAATCTCAACGCAAGCGTCGATGCACAGGTTTATTTCAGGGTAAAATCTGATGAAGAAAGTGTTAAGGGATCAATTTACAATGTTAATAATTACAAATGGCAGATTGTTAATCTTGCGCGCACTACACTGCGTAATATTATTGGTACGCTTACTCTTAAATCGGCCAACAGCGAACGAGGGAAAATTAATGCTGAACTCTATAAAACACTGCATAATGAGACTCAAACCTGGGGTATTGAAATAGTGCGTACAGAGTTGAAAGAGATTGACCCGCCAAAAGATGTGCAGGAAACCATGAATAAAGTGGTAAAAGCTGAAAATGAAAAAATTGCGGCAATTGATTCCGCTACTGCTGCTGAAACCGTTGCTGATGGTATAAAACGTGCTAAAATTAAAGAAGCTGAAGGTTATAAGCAGTCGAAAATCTTGCATGCTGAAGGAGAAGCTGAAGCCATTAAACTAGTAAACGAAGCAGCAGATAAATATTTTGTTGGAAATGCCCAATTATTGAGAAAACTGGAGGCTCTTGAAGCTTCACTCGGGAATAATGCGAGAATTGTAGTTCCAGCTGGAACCGAATTGGCAAATATCATTGGAGAAATGGCAGGAATAATTCCATTAAACAAAAAGAAAAAAGAAGGCTAATAATACAAACAATTAATTTTTATTTATTGTCTTTCCCAAATCAGTCAATGGATTATTAATATTTTCATTGCGAAAACCATAAATCCTGGTTTAATTCTCACTAACTGGGAAAGCCATTAGCCTTAACCACCTTTGGCCGGATAATATTGACCTGAACCATTTATCAGAAAGATAAATCGTAATATTATTTTCCTATTTATCCTATTTACAGTTATTTCTTAGAATATCTTACTGAGTGCTGAGTCTATAGTCAGGAAAACATTATAGGCTTTCTCCCTCTGGAGCTTTTCGTCCTCATGGACAAGATAACTGAGTAACATTTCTTTAAGACAGTTCCTCATTTCTGAAGTTTCAATAGAAGCCAGTTTATTAACTACTTCCTGAGCCTGTTCGTTGTTTAGGTTTGCCATAGTTTTAAGCATTGATTTAATTAATTAGCTATTTAAAAAGGTTAGAGAAAAACACCATTTATTCTTATTCTTCATATTCAAAGTTACGATCTGCCAAAGCCGAAATCAATTTTATTTTAAAATCATGCCACGTGTCATGTATATAGGCCATATATAAGGGCATATATAAAAAGTGAACCTATATCATTACTCAAGTCTATTATGTCCATATATACCCCTTATATCAGGTATACATTAGGCAAAATATTGTCATAGTTATTATCGCTTAAGAAAAAGTTCAATTGCTTATTATTTTCAGGTAAAATTAAAGAATGCTTTACCTAAGACGGGCATTCTATAATATTGATTTTCTTCAAAAATTATAGCCCTGACATCAATTTGGTGACTTATCCTATATATTTTTGTTCTATAATTACTTACGCAAATACAGATCGGCAAAATCAAGATATTGCTGCCAGTCGTATAATGTAATGCCATGACCTCCTGTCCTGACATGATAACCTATGGAGCCAACGACAGGTGAATTAACAGGGGGTATCTCTGTAGCCGGAAATCCTTTCTCTCCAAGCAAAACATAAACTGGTGATGCCCCGACACAAGAAAGGAACTCCCCTTTGGGATCGGCCCATAGGTCTTCCTTAGCACTGGCCACATATACAGGTCTTGGTGCAATTAATGAAAGCAGTTGATGCTGATCAACTGGTAGCAATTCTTCCTTTTCGTTGTATTTTTTGAAATTTTTGCAGAACCAGTGAGGGAATGTTGCATTTATACTTCCGACTGTTTCTCCAAACACTCTTTTAGAAAGTGCAGCCCCTCCGCATCCTGAATCGTTTGATATTACAATAGCGAATCTTTTATCGGTTGCTCCTGCCCACAGAGCAGCCTTTCCGAGCCTTGAATGACCTATAACAATCACTTTTTTTGAATCAATTAAGGAAACGGCCTCGATGTAATCCATTGCACGGGATAAGCCCCATGCCCATGCTGCTATAGCTCCCCATGAAGTACTATCGGACTTTTGGTCGTATAATCCATGTACACCATACTTAAATCCGTTATCGAAATCAGGGTCTACATCCCCATAATAAATTGTCGCAAGTCCATAACCCCTTGAAATTATTTCTCTGACCTGCCAGTTGGATGCGGCCTTGCCACGACCAGCTTCCGATGCTCTGTTATTAATTACACCCTTAGCTGAATCGTTCCTCATCCATGAATTTGTTATGGAAATACCAGTTTCTTCAGTTACAGAGTGATTTCCACCAAAATTATATCCTAAAAAAACCGGGATTGGCTTTGATGACTTTGGAAGGTAAAGGAGCATCACCATGGACAACTCTTTTGATCCATTTTTAAGGGTCAACTTAATCTCTTTACGTATTGCAGCGCCATTTAAGGCATTCAAGTTCGAGGATAACTCGGTGGGAATAATCTCTCCTTTCCAATCAGGACTGATACCATACACCTCATTTTCAAATATTTTAAGTATTTCGGCATGTCGTTTGTCCCAATCTTTCTTATTTTGAACTTTATCTCCATTATTAAAAACCAGCGGGTCTGGCAAAGTATATGCAGGAACTTTTACTTCATCATAATTGGCAACAAATTGTTGGGCAGATAATGTAGCTATACTAAGAGACATTAAGAAACTTATAAAAAGAAATCCTGATTTCTTCATGGTAAGTTATATTTAAAGTATTATATCATACATAATGATGCAGTTAATTTTTTTCTTGCTGATAGCACCCATAAAATATCAAATTACCCGATGGAAATAACTACAAAACTCTTTCTCCGGATTATTCAAAGTTAAACACTGCTCAATCCAAAATCAATTTTATTTTAATCATTTACTGGACATGGGAATATTCTGAGGATATATATGTGTTTTATAAATACAAGTCCCTGGAGCTGATTCCGAGCCATACTTCACAACATCTCTTATTGAAGTGGATTCCTAAGTACAATCTGATTATTTTTTGTTTCGTCTTGGTTTTTTGATGACCTTTGATAAAAGCATGATTCTGAAGTATTAATTTAAATTTTAACTTATGAAAATACAAAAATGGTTCATAGAAGAATTAAACTGGATTGAATGGATTTCTGGTGTAGTTGGAGTTGTTTTTATTATATTAGGACTAATTCAAGTGGTTTTTGGGAGATTGCGTCCCAGTACGGAGATAATAAATTATTTTCATGTTGCTGACAGCTTTTTCCTTTTAACAATTGTATTGTTTCTATTTATTCATTTTGGCCAGTTTAAAAAAGAATAGGTCATCCTTGAACTGATACTCTGAATTGTACCTGTTAGTAAAAAGTCCCGATAAGTGCTTATTTTAACAAGGCGGGCACTCGCTACATTCATAGCTTGATTCACCGAAACAAAAATCCCCCGGAGCTGATTTCCGGGGATTGGTAATAAGTTATTGTTATAAATAACGTGTTGTGCGGTTAAACTGCCAACGCATATTTTAAATGATTTAAAGGTTTATTGTTCTTTGAATTAATGTATTGCAAGAGAGTAACTGCTGTAATCTTTGACAGGATACGGACTGATAATCCCAAAATTGTTTTTGCATAATTGCGTTTTAGCATGAATTGATCACATAATTGTGCAAATAAAGTTTCAATACGTTTTCTCATCCTCTTAAATATTGCAGGGTATGGTTGTCTTTCCTGATTTACTCTTTTTGGTGTTTGCAAATTTATCTGGCAGGAATTAAATAGATCTAACTGGTATGTGGCAGATAAATAGCCTTTATCACCAATAAGTGTGCACATTGACAGTCCAGACTTCTTCACTTCTGACAGATAATGGATATCAGAAACACTGGCTTTTGTCAAATTCATGCTTTGAAAAATGCCTCTGACTGATGTTACCAGGTGCAACTTGTATCTGTAATAGTAGGATCTGCTTACTGCGGAATAACCTTTATCCGGAGATGTGTCAAAGGACTCTTTGCATATTTTACTCCATTTCTCTCTTACTATCTGGCAAACAGGAACAGGTATGGAATCAACAATATAAACATCTTCAAACTCATTGAGTTTACCAGCTATACATTGATTTAGCTGCTCAATAAAGGGATGAAGACGTTTACGTCGGCGATTAAAATTGCTTCGATGAATCAGTTTTGGAAAATCATTTTTATGGTCACTGTTAAGTTTTCCCCAAAAGTAATTTTCACTATCAATACCTATTGATTCACCTATGACAGATAAAGCAATTATCTCACAATCTGATAGTTTTGGTTTGTTTGGATAGAAATAGAAATTATCAGATTCATTTAAACGATCTTTAAAAACCGATTTGGTAATGTTAAAAAGAACTTGTCGAAATTTGTTTTTAAGTTATGCATATTTGAGGCGTATTTGTGATGATTTATACTTCTAATATACTGTATATCAGTATTATGCATAACTTTTTTCATTATAGTTATTAACTTTATTCTTTTATTTTCAACCGCACAACACGTTATAAATAGTTACTGATCTTTCAAACAACGAACAAAAAAGCCATCCTGCTTATAGTAATAGCTTCTGCCTACAGTGTTGAAATAGCATAGCATGAACCGGTACCAGGCATCGCTTGTACTTACGTCTGTAGAAGTCCACCAGCCTCCGTTGCTACCAACGAGGACGAAAACACCATTGCCATTACGGTAGCCTCCTGGAAGAGCTGTAAAACCCGTTTCGTTCGTGGCATCTGAATTGGAGTTTTCCCAATGGGTTGTCCCTGTTTCTTTCAGTTTACTACCTGCTACGCTCTCCCCTCCTAAATAGGTAGTTAGTGTTGTCCATTCGTCATCGGTGGGTACATGCCAACCAGTCGGGCATAATTTGCCAGTGTTTACTGCATACCAATTGTACAATGCTCCATAAGTATCTTTGAAGATAACATTATTGTTGTACCAGCAATATGCACCAGTGCTAAGTTTCTGCCAGGTTGAATCAGTGACATTAGGAATATAGGTACCATTATTGTAATGAATGGTTCTCAGGTTCTCAACCATCCATACTTGTGTACCAATGGTTATTGTATCGTAAACATTACCGTCAAAGTCAGTGACAACAGCAGTTTCATTTTTCTTACAGTTGGCAAATATTAATATAATCCCTATTAGTATTAATTGGTAAATCAAAAGTTTGTTTTTAGTATTCATGTCAGTTTAATTGAAGAATTATTACCTAATTGTCTAATTCAATTTTATCTGATGATAACTATATGTCTCTCCATTTTTTATCAAAGTTAAACTTTGCTTAAGCCCAAGTCAATTATATTTAAAAAGCAATATTGCCTGGGTATATGTTGAGAAATGAATCATAGCTCAGGGAGTATTCAAAATAAAAAGCCCCTGGAACTGATATCCGAGGGCTGGCCTTCTTTTTAAACTGTAACTTTTAAATTTTAATAATTTCGATGGGAAAAGTTCATGGCAGCAGGTACACCTATTAGGAAATCTTACATTTTTTCCAGCACTGCATTTCCACAAAATTGCACCTACTTTTTTGTTTTTGATCCGTTCTTCTTCCGCTTTTTAATTGCCGGCCAAATTATAAAATAAAAAAGGATAGCAAATATAAAGATGAAGGTTATAATGCCCATACTATGACCCGGATAAGCAGATCTTCTTGTAGAATCTCCCATTTGGTAAAGGTAAACAAAACTGTTCATTTTATTAATCTTGTAAAGAGATTTTCAACACTAGAATATAAATTTATGAAATTTGGCAGAAATAATATCTATTGAATCAGTTATTAAATGGGGCTTCTTAAACTGTCCGTCATCTTTATGTTTGTTCTCATTCATCGTTTTCATTTATTAGATATTTTTTATATAAATCCAAATCATTCTTATCTATTAATCCTTCCTCTACTGCCTTGTCCAAGTGCTCCAATCTAAACCCTCCATTGTCTTCAAAAAAGACTTTAAACTTTTCGTCCTTGATTAGCGCTTGCCAGTCTTTTATGGATATTTCAAACCCCTTCTACATATCTAATTTATAATTTTGTAACTCTGTTTTGTCAATTAATCCTGAATCTGCTGCTTTGTCCAGTTGCTCCATTCTAATAAACCCTCCGTTTTCATTAGCTTCTTCAATAAAGGAGTTAAAATCCAAGTCCTTGAGTCGTGCTATCATTTTTGCCATGGATTTCACAAGCCGCTTATACTTCTTCACTTCTGCCTGTACCTTCAGAAAGCATAAAGCAGCTGATTCCACGGTCTGTTTCGACTTCATTTGTGAATCGGGCTTCTCTGTTTGCAAATTCTTGCACTGATTTGATTCGTCTTCTGCTTCCAATTTCGAAATAGGTTTTACAGTCCTGCTTACAGCATCCCATGCCCTTGAAGCCATTTTCTTACTCTCTTATGCACTGCCTGGTATTTTAACTGATATCATATTTTCCTTAATCCTTAGTAACTGAAACCCTGGATTTCCTATTTTAAGTATCCTCATTATAAGTAGTTTTGCTTTACTTTTTCTCGGTCGCTGGCTGTGTTACCCTCGGAGTGGCGTTTTTTACATAACGGTCGAACCAGGACAACATTTCATAAAGCACATGTTCCGTCGATTCCAACGCTATGTATCCATGGCTCTCATATGGAAGTATGCAAAGCCTTACTGTCTTTCCGAGTCCTCGAAGAGCTTCGTATAGCTTTTCTGACTGCATTGGGACAGTACCTGGATTCTGATCCAGCTCACCATGGATCAAGAGCAATGGATCATTAATCTTGTCTGCCTGGAGGACCGGTGAGAGCTTAATATATGTATCACGCGCTTGCCATAAAGTACGTCTTTCATTCTGAAATCCAAAGGGGCGAATCGTGTGGTTATAAGCCCCACTGCGGGCAATGCCCGCACGAAAGAGATCCGAATACACAAGCAAGTTGGCTGTCATCAGAGCTCCGTGACTATGGCCTCCAACACCGACACGTTCAGGATCGGTTACTCCCAGTTCGACCGCCTTATCGATGGCAGCTTTAGCGTTTGCTACGATTTGCTCCGGGAAACTGTCATAAGCTGTCTCAGGAGGACCGATAACAGGCATAGTAGCATCGTCAAGAACAGCATAGCCCTCAAGCAAAAAGAAGAGTTCAGAAGTGCCTCGGATAGTAGTGAACACCCGGGAAGATCCTGTTATTTGTCCTGCTACTCCCTGCTCAGTGTAATCGAGTGGATACGCCCAAAGGACGGTAGGCAGTCGAGTTCCCGGCTGGTATCCTGATGGTAAATAAAGCATGAATGACAGAGGGACACCATCTGCACGCTTGTAGGTTACGAGGCGCTTCGTTATGCCGCTGAGCTGAGGTGTCGGGTTAGGAAACTTCGTAATTGCTTGTGGGGTGGATGACCATGATGCTTCTCCTTGCGGTACGTTCTTTAAAGGTTTTTTTGCCAGTGTCCGGGTGAAAAAGTTAGGAGGATCACTGGGCGATTCGTGACGTGTGATAAAAGTCCCGGATGCTGGATTCAGCCACGTGACGAAATACTCGTAGCTTAAACTATCCGACCGGAAAAGTCGTTCCGTTTTAAATGTTTGCAGGTTCAATCGGTCAAGAAAAGGGCGGTCTCCCTTCGGGGAAGAGCCACCACCATCCAGATAGATCCATCCATTCTGCTGTAGAATTGCCCAGGCCCCTGTCGGTAACTCATGATAAACAGGGTAGCCCGGATTCTTATACCTTTCGTCTGTGCTCGTGTTCCAAAGCAACCGAGGAGCTGCTGATCTGTTATCGGCATTGAGAACAAAAGTACGAGTCCAATGGCGATCTGGATCATAATCAGAGATAAGGATCTGCCCTCCTTTATCTACCCATTGCAGATTATCGAACCGCTGCTCTATTTTAGAGAGTTCTACGGCGGTCATTCCAACCTGTTTGAGCAAAATGCGATCGCGATATGGCACTTTCGTCTTTGGATTGCCACCGTCGAGAGCCTCAGCCCAGACAAGTATGGCAGGTTCAGTAGGACGCCACATATAATCTCGTGGACCGGTTGGTACACCATGGATTGGCACTTGATCGGCAAGCGGTAGACTGGCCAGCTTTTCGGTCAGTTCACCTTTTGTCGTCCATACCTCAACCTCTTTAGGGAACCGGTAATAAGCACACAGATATGAATAAGGGCGGTGGATGCGTTCCACTAACAAGTAACTCCCTCCTGGCGCTGGCTCAACCTGACCGAATATATCAGCCTTGCCAATTCGGGTAATTTCTCCAGATGGCATATTAACAAGCGCAAGCTGGGAATTAGTGTAGTAGTCGAATAGATCTTCATCATAGGGATTCTTCAGAACATCCTGAGCCTCATAAGTGCTGCTTGCTGTTGAAACGCCCGTGCTCTCCTGTATCTTTGGGCCTGGCGGGACGACTGGCGGCTCCGGAGGCGCACCACGCTCAACAGGTATTGTTTTTACAAGCAGCGTCTTTTGGTCTGGCATCCACTGAACCGCAGATCCCAGAAGGGGATTGATGTGCAACCCGGGAATCTGCTGCGCTTTTTGGGTGGCAACATCCACTACCCACAGATCAATTCCATTGGATGCCTCATTTGTAAACGCAAACATTGTCCCATTGGCATTCCATCTGGGCTGGCCGATGCGCCGAACATCAGCAGGCAAGGAGATTGGAATCTCCTTGCCGTCAGAGATCCTTTTAAGAGTCAGACTGGTCCAGTAATATATATAACTGCGTTCTGCATTTGTACGCGGATCGATGCGCACACCAGCCAAACGAAGCATCGGTTCAGCGAGGTCAGAAATAGCCGGATATATCATTGGTTGTGCGAAAGCTATCATATCGTGCGTAGGGCTTATAAAAAGGCTTGGCGGAAGCGGAGCGTTAAGGACATTCAGAATCTCCTGGGGCGGCTTTTCGTATTTTTGTTGTGCGAATACATTTCCATCACATAAGGAGATAACAAGAGCTACAAACAAACACAGAAATGTCTTTGATTTCATGATTTGCATAGTTTTTACAAATAAGAAGAAGTAATTACCAAATAACACATTTATATTGTGGTTAATAAAGTTACACTTTACTTAGTTCAAAGTCAATTTAATTTTTAATTGTAACTGTACTCGGCAATATGCCGAGTTTGGATCATAGGTTAGACGTTTCGTGTCTATTAAATAAAAAGCCCGCGGATCGGATTTCCGAGGGCTTGCAATAAGACAATATTATCATTGTTATCAAATGGTATAAAGTCCTTCCTATATCGTCCCTTGTTCCATGTAATATTAAGATCTTGCACATAGGTGTTATTTTGCCATATAAACCCATTCTATGGCTTGCAATAATAATTTTCGATAATTGAGGTTTTCGAAAATCGAAGTGCCGTGACCTAATTGTATTGTCACTACATGTCCCTTACCATATTGTTTGGCCCAAGCGATTGTTGGAGTGCTTGACGATTCGACAGTTTGAAGAAGAGGTTTTACATCCGGCTCTACATAAAAATCCTTGTAAGTTTCATCTAATACTTCAAAATCCTTTAAGCCTTTGGTCACCGGATGATTCGGATCCACAACTTTAACCAAGAAATGAACATCATGTTGATAGGATGAAACAGGATATTCTTTTCCATTCAGAACAGATGGTTGATGAAAATATTTACCACCGATAATGTGAGTATATTCTTCCCAATTATCGAAGGCGCATATACTGTGATGTAGTACCACTAATGGTTTTCCATTGAAAATACAATCAGATAATGCTTTCTTCTGTTCTTCTGAAATGGATTGCCACATGTGATAGAAAACCAAAACATCGTACTTATCAGTGTTTTCGAGTGAAAACATCTCATACGCCTTGGGAAATTCCATTATTTCGAAGGAAATAAACTTGCTCATGTCAGAAAACATTGAAATGAATGATTCTTTGTCGTAATCATGTCCTCCAGTAACTACTAAAACCCTGATTTTACCATTTTGTGCCTGTAATGGAATTGCAGACAACAGATTGACCAAAATCATGATACCAATAATGATTTTTTTCATAAGTATTTTATTCCCTGTTCACAAGTCGAAGTTAAACGTTTGTTTTTAAATGTTGAACGTGGACTGATCGGAAAAATCAGGGAGTCTGATAACCGATAGAAAATAATTTATATTTGTCAGAAAATAACAGGAATATGTCAATCAGCGGTAAGATCGTTTCAGAAAATAAAGCTACTGTCAAAACAAGGTCAAGACGTGAATTCATTAACCAGACAATGGGAGGAATAGCGTTCCTGGGTGCGACTGGTGGTGTAGCTTTAACCAAGTATGCACATCAGAATATTATGGGGAAGACAGCCACCAGGAGACTAAAAATTGTAGTTACCGGCGGACATCCGGGCGATCCCGAATATGGCTGTGGCGGAACTATCGCCAGGTATACTGACTTGGGACATGAAGTGGTATTGTTTTATCTGAACCGTGGTGAGGCAGGAATAAACGGAAAGTCATTCACAGAGACTGCCAAAATACGGACCACCGAAGCAATGCAGGCATGTGAGATTCTAAAAGCGCGGGCGGTTTTCGCCACACAGATAGATGGGCAATCAGTTGTAGATGCAGCTCGTTATAATGAGTTCTATGAGATTCTGGCAGAGGAGCAACCGGATATCATTTTCACTCAATGGCCGATAGACAATCATGCTGACCATAGAGCTTTATCAACCCTGGTTTATAATGCATGGTTGCGATTAAAAGAATCAAAGTCTTCCAGCCAGCCAATTTTGTATTATTATGAGGTTTCCAATGGTGAAGATACATTGATGTTTTCTCCAACATATTATGTCGATATTACTGCCTTGGAATCGCGTAAACAAAAAGCATGCTTTGCTCATGCATCACAATCGCCTGATAAGTTCTATGCTCTTCAGGAACAAGTATCAAGGTTTCGAGGACTTGAATGCGGCTGTAAACTGGCTGAAGCATTCATAATGCATTTACAGTCAAATCAAGATTTGCTATGAAACCCTGATAAGTTTAATAAAACTATCCCTTTCAGTTTAGTAAATAAGTGGAAAACCGGAGATCATAACCACATTCAGCCGTTCAGATTGCCTTTAACATACAAAACTATATTACAAGGATTTAACTCCAACTTGAGGTGATCAAAATAATCCGGCCAAAAGTGGTCAGGGGCACTGGCTTTTCTACGCCTGCATTTCAGCCATCAAATAAAGGTTCGTTTATTTGGGTTTAAGACCTCAAATGGAAATACCAGTGTCATAACCACCTCCCACCGGAGTAAATTGACCATCCATGGACGGGGTTAAATAATTGTATTATAGCATTGTGTATTAATTATAAAATGACCGGCTGATTGTGATCAAGTGGTCCGGCTTTTGAAACATACTGAATAAATCATTAACTATTTAAATCAATTGTGTCTTGTAGAATCATGATTTTATATTTTATATTCAACCGTACAACATGTTAAAAGATTAAATGTCTGTTCAATAATCACTTTGGATTCTTTTGTAGATTAAGGTATAAAGAGACATAAAAGGTCCTTCCTGCCTGGGGATATCCTTCCTCAATAGTATAATTTTTATCAAAAATATTGTTGACTCCAATTTCAGCTTTTAAAAATTGCATAAAACTATATGTCACCTGACCATTCATTAAAAAATACCCTGGAGAAATCCTTGTACCGTCACTGGCACTGTTACGCCTGGAATCATATTCTCCGAAAAGATTTATAATGATTTTTTTTAAGATCGTGTTTTCGATCGAGGCAAACAATTTGTTATTGGGAACATCAGTGAAGAGAATATCAGGGTTACTTATATTCTTGAGCTGTATATATGAATAAGCCACATATATATTCAAAACCTTAACCGGGTGATAAACCAGGCTTAAATCAACTCCTTTGAATACTGCTTCCCCGGTATTCTGCATCTGGGAAAGACCAGGCTGAACATTGCTTACCATTTGTATGGTATTATAGAGGTGGTTATAAAAAAGTACGGGACGTAAATTCAATTTATCAGCAATTTCAATTGAAGATGCCAGTTCCATATTGAGAGCCGTTTCAGATTTAAGGTTAGGATTTGGGATTGCTGTACCCATTCGATATGAATAGCGATCCTTCATAGTGGCAAATCGGCTTTTATAAGCAATATTAAAACTGAGGTTCAGGGAATTGGAGATTTTGTAATAAGATGCTAATTGTCCATTAAGTGCATCATTTTGGTTTTTGGGAAAATTACTAATGGTGGTATCGGCTGAGTTATAGTTTTCGGCCCTGAGACTTTTTCTGAAATTATAACTAAGGCCGGGAATGAAACTAAGCTTGCTGCCCGGCTTATATACATTTTCGATACCAAGAGAATAGGTATCGTCAGCAAAATGACGGATCGGCTCTCCAATATTTTGTTCGCTGTGATTATCGTTTTTTATATGAAATGAAACCCTGAGATAGTTTTTGTCATTCCAATCGCTTGCAAATTCAAGATTACCGCCTATTGTATAATCATTGTATAAACTGTTGAATGCATATTTCATTTTCTGTGCGGAATATGTTTCATCGTCAAAGCTCCTGAGCTCATTCTTGAACTGGTCATAATAGCCACGGGCTATTAAGTTGGATTCCTTACCGATTGCTGTTTTTGAAATATAATAAATGCTTTGTTTATCCCAGTATGGCCATTGCCAGTAACGGACCGGAGTGTTTTTATCTGTTCCCAGGTAAACTGGATTTCCCTTCTCCCCGTGGGAATACTGATAATTGATACTGTACTCATCTGTGGTGTTGGGCGTGTATCCTATTTTAAGACTGCTTTTAATATCCTTCCCGTACGAATTATCCAGATGATGATTTGTCTGCAGTTTCAGAGTATCAAAATTAGTTGAAAGTAGTACAAACTGTTTCTGAAGAATCGAAAAACCTGTCTGAATATATATTTTACCAAGATTACTGCCTAAGTTAACTTTAGTTTCATATCCTTCCCCGCTCATTACACCCAGTTTGGCGCTCAGCTCAAGCCTCTGAGTTGGTTTCATCCCGATCAGATTTATTGCACCACCAATGGTGTTAGCCCCATATGTCACTGATGAAAAGCCTTTGGCGACATCGATCCTGGCCAGATCGTAGGTTGTAAACCGGGCAAGATCCACATAACCGTCATACGGCACATAAACAGGTATGCCGTCCATAAATACCGGTACACTTCTGATGTCGAATCCTCTAAGATAAATAGTGCTTTCGTTTCGTGGACCGTTTTCACTTAATATCAGGGAAGGAAGAGTCCGAAGTGCTTCGCTTACATCCTTTGCATCGTATTTTTGCATAGCAATAGCATCGATGGTCGTTTTGTCAACCGTAGCACTTACCGTTATTTCACCCAAGGTGTATATTTTCTCAAAAATTGAAGAGGTATCTGCCTCAGTTTGTGAAAAACACTCCAATCCGGTCAGTAATAAAAATACTAGCGTAAAGAACTTATTCATATTGACATCGTTTAGTAAAACGGAGATTAAGGGTTATCGTTATTCAAAATAGGAATAACGTTAGTAAAGATAAGAAAGTAATTACGTTAACAAAGCTTTTTAGACTGGATGTTCAGTCGTGAGTGTTTAAGATAATACTTTGATTCTTTAAGAAATTCCCGAATTCATAATTCGATTTTTCAAAAATATTGAGAATTTCTTTCCCGACTTCAGTGATTTGAGCTATCCCGCCATTTTTCCCTCCACACTGGAGCAAAATAAGAGGTCCGCCGGCCGATTTATTCATCTGATTGATGCTATACCAGGCCTGACGGTAGGATATTTTCATCTTTAGTGATGCTTTACGAAGGGATCCCAGTTCAGCTGTCTTTCTTAATAAGGTTGCTTTGCCTACACCTATAAAAGTTTTATTATCAATTTCTATCCAAATACGGCCTTCAAGTCTGATGTCCTTTATTTTTTCTTTGATTTTGTTACGAGCGCTTAGTTCCATGATTTATATAAATTGTTCCTCAGAACGTATTATTTATAAAGGTAAATCTTTATTTTTCCCCAGTCAACCAATCTTAAGATTTTCACTATTATCGTATGTTGTTGCAAAAGCGGGTGTGCATGACCACATTCATCCAGTCAGAATGTCTTTAACATACAAAACTATATTACAAGGATTTAACTCCGACCTAAGGTGGTCAAAATAATCCGGCCAAAAGTGGTCAGGGGCAGTGGCTTTTCCAATGTAATTGCTTTTTTCATGATTTTACAGATTATATTATTATTATCATAAAGATAAAATTCAGATGTTATAGAGTGGATAATCGGTATATCCTTTTTCACCGGCAGTATAAAACAGATCCATTTTAAGGTCCTGTGATAAAGTCCAGTTATTTTTAAACCTTTCAACAAGATCAGGATTGTTAATAAACGGACGTCCAAATGCAACAAGGTCACAAAGTCCGCTTTGAATATCTGCTTCTGCCCTATCCTTATCATATCCACCGGACAGGATAACAGTGTTTTTAAAGTTAGCCCGGATGAGTTTTTTAAGATCAATTGGAACTTCAGGAGCCCCCATTGCTGAATGATCAACAATGTGGATATAAGCTATACCGGATTTATTGAGTTGTTCTGTAAGGTATTTATAGGTAGCGTCTATTTCGGGGTAATATGGCATATCATTGCTCACCCCGTAAGGCGATAAACGGATACCTGTTTTGCTATTGCTAATTGCGTCCGCTACAGCAGTTACTACTTCAAGAACATACCGGGCACGGTTTTCAACACTGCCGCCATAATTGTCTTTACGTATATTGCTTACAGGCGACAGAAACTGTTCAAGAAGATAACCGTTCGCCCCATGTAACTCCACCCCATCAAAATATGAATTCAAAGCATTTATTGCTGCGGTAGCAAATTCTGCTTTTGTATTTGAAAGGTCTTCTGCTGTCATTGCCTTTGGAACCGGGAAATCCTGCAACATTTTCGAGTCGGTCCATATTTGTCCTGCTGCTTTTACTGCAGAAGGTGCAATTACCTGTGAACCTTCAGGCATGTTAAGAGGATGACTTATCCTTCCGGTATGCATAAGCTGAACAAATATTTTCCCCCCACGTTCATGCACAGCAGAAGTTATCTTTTTCCAACCTTCAACCTGTTGTTTACTATATATTCCAGGTATGCGGGCATAACCCAATCCATTAGGTGATGGCGCCGTTCCTTCCGTTATAATCAATCCTGCTCCAGAACGTTGTTTATAATATAATTCCATCAGTTCATTTGGTATATTCCCGATTGCTCTGGACCTTGTCATAGGCGACATCACAATTCGATTTGCAACCTCTACAGATTCGACCTTTTTTGGAGTAAATAATTTGTATTCTTTCATATTATTTTTATTAATTTAAATACACATTATTTCAGGGCAAGTCATGTCTAACATTATTCTATAAAAGAACCTAACTTCATTCGCAAAAGGGAAACTTAATAATTTTGTATACTATTAGCCTTTAATCATCGTCAGCAGCATTTTGAACCGTTCAACAGCCTGTAAGGCATGGGTTACATTTGCAGGTATAATGATTGATTCTCCCTTTTTTACCAAATTGGAATTTCCTCCAATAGTAATTTGTGCTTCACCGTCCAAGATATGTACCACAGCATCAAACGGGGCTGTATGTTCAGTTAATCCCTGGCCTTGATCAAAAGAAAATAACGTGATATTTCCTGCCTGGTTTTTTAAAACCTGTTTGCTGATAACACCTCCGGATGAATATTCTACCATTTCTTCCAGATTCAGCACTTTACCTTTTTTAAACAATTCTTGCATATTTTTTTGTTTAATCTATCTCACTCATTTTTAAACTTAGTATTTTTTATAATTTTTAAATAACAAAATGAGATTCAGATGTAATAACTACGCTTAATGCTTTTGAAATAATACAATTTTTTTCTGCGTCCTTTGTAACCTCTTTAAACTCTTCAGCATTTATTCCTGATACAGACCCTGTAATAGATAAATGGACGCCTCTGATAGTTAGATCTTCCATAGTTACTGTTGCATTTGTATCCAAATATCCAGGAGTAAGTCCTTTTTGAGTTAAAATTGAGGTGACCCACATAGTGAAACACTCTGCATGCGCAGCGGCAAGCAGCTCTTCGGGGTTAGTACCTTTTTCGCCTTCTTCAAAGCGAGTTTTGAAGCTGTAATTTGCATTGTTTAAAATACCACTTTCTGTGGTTAGTGTCCCTTTACCTTCTTTTAGGTTACCAGACCAGTGTGCTTTTGCTATACGTTTCATATACTTTATTTTAATAATGAATGAAAAAATTACAAAAAAATTTTAGAATCGATTCTCAGATAAAATGAATTTCCAAGATTTCCCGCAAAAATGTTGCAAAATTTTTCTTGAGGTATTGACCCCTTTTTTGTACATTACTTTTTCCCTATTATTAAGGGAAGATACTCAAATAGGGGGATAGAGGGAAGGAGAGTGTCTCCTAGTGGAGTGAACACATTAAATATCAGCAAAACTACTGCACAACTTGATAAGAAACTTCAACTTGAAAGAGACCGCTACTTCAAGTTTCGTTTAAATTTAATCGAGTAGGAAGTGAGTGATTAATTCACTCACTGTCCTCTCACACCACCGTACGTGCCGTTCGGCATACGGCGGTTCGTAAAGATAAAGATTTAGAGTAATAGTCAGAAAGACCCAATAGGCCTAATCTACGGAAGAAGACATTGGTCAGAGAGGTAGACAAGATAGGGCTGT
>CAWBNA010000026.1:0-45368 GCA_963789985.1 uncultured Bacteroidales bacterium
CTATTTGTAAGGAAGGTTCATCTTCCTTGCAATCTCTTGAAATCGTGGGTCTTTCCTCAAGTTATCATAAAATGGTAAAAGGAGATAGGGAAGATTTGGGTCGTGTACTTCAAAGGCCTTTTGCAGCCATTTAATAGCTTTATCATTTTCACCAGCCTGTACATAAGTCTGTGCAATATCGCATGGATTCCAATATGAAGTTTTAAATCTTAATTCAGCTACCTTATTGTATGAAATCATCGCTCCCTTAAATCCCCCTTCAATGTAACCTTGTTCTAAGGCTTTAAAAAGTTCAGGATCGCTAATCTTGCATGTTGATTTCCAACATTCCAATGCTTCTTTATATTTTCCTTTCATGTAAAGAGCGTTCCCAAGCCCGCCTATGGCCATAACATTCCCTGGTTCAATTTTCAATGCATCCTGACATGCCTTGATAGCTTCATCGTACCTGCGCACAAAACATAAGTCAATTGCATACCAGTTAATTATCCAAGGATTCATCGGATCAAGCTTGAGGGCTATATCAATCTGTTCCATCGCTTCTTTCGGTCTTCCTAATATGTTCAGAAGATGTGAATAAGACATATGTGCTAATCCAAAGTTGGGATTAAGTGCAATAGCTTTCTTAAACGATGACTCAGCACCCTTCCAATCCCATAAAAACCATGTCTTTACGCCCCCAAGTGTATGTTGAACCTCAGCATTTGTACTGTCCAGTTCAAGGGCTTTCATAATTGCTGTCGTTCCATTGGGGCCGGCTTCGGCGGGTGGAACAAGTCCTATTTGCTGACGGGAACCCCATGCATTACAAATGCCAACATATGCAAGGGCATATCCCGGATCTATTTCTTTTGCCAAGTTAAAATAATGTAGTGCTGTATCCAGATCATTTGCAGTGAATTTGAACAGGTAAAAGTTACCTTTAAGATAATCCTTGTAAGCTTCCATATTCTTCGTTGGGATTTTCTCAATAAGCTTTTTTTCCTTAGGCGTGATTGATGCTTCTAATTGTTCTGCTATTGCCTGTGCAATCTGGCTTTGTATATTGAAATAATCTTTAGCTTCAGGATTTTCCTGCTCATAAGATTTCGCCCAGAGGTGACTTTCTTTTAATGCCCTGATTAATTGTACCCTTAGACGGAATTTATTTCCGGATTTTTGTCCCTCACCTTCAACTATATAATTAACCCCCAGTTTTTTTGCAATTTCTGGAATCGTTGGTTTATTTGGACCCTTATACTGGTCAGTAGATGTGCGTGAAAGAACCCTAAGATCTTTAACTGTCTGTAGATTGGTAAGCACCTCTTCCATAACGCCATCCATGAAGTATATGGTTGAATCATTTGAGCTGTCGTTTATAAAAGGGAGTACGGCAATAGATTTTTCAATTGATTTGGAAGAGTTAAACAATCTTGGAATGAAAAAATATCCAAGGACAATCAGTGCCAATATTATTCCAGATCCTATAAGGATTTTTGTTCGCAGATTCTTTGGCTTTTCAGGTTTTGCCTGAACTACATCTTTTAAAACTCCTTCATGCTTTTGTCCATATTGTGTTATTGCTGTTATAATCTCTTTTATCGCAAGTGCGACTTTATTTATTTGATTGCGATAGATGGTATGATTCAGATTGTCATGAGGATTATCTTCATTTGAACGAAGTGGTCTGTTTACTCCTGGTTCTTTATAAATAAAATCAATCCCACGAAATACTCCTCCTAATATTGATTCACAAAGTTTTGTGTCAGAAATATCCAGGTCATTTATACGAACAGGGAGCACTCTGCTTGTAACATTACCGTTAGGCAGTTTAACCTTTAATCCAAACTGATCCTGAGAAGCCAGTTCCACAAAGGCTTTGAACTCATGCTCCCAAGCGAATGACTTTGGATCACAATATGTTCGTGAAATGATAGGAATAAAGACCAGACACTTCAGTTTATCCTTCAGGGAGGCATCTACATCATGTGTTTCCAAAAGTCCATCATGAGGATTTATGTCGAAATAAACGCTGATCTCTTCCTTGAATGTCGATTCAAGTTCCGTCTTCAGTGCCTCGACAAACTCACTCACCCACCTGTCGCCTTTGTTGTCCTTCTGGCGGTAGCTGATGAAGATGTCATATGCGTAACCTGGAATTATGCCTGCCATTATAGCTATTCATTGTGATAAAGTTACGAAAGACAACAGTGCAAGTCAAATAAAAATCCATTTACCAAGACTTGACTCAGCTAGATTAAATCATAGGCTTAACCATAAAATGAAATCCAGTCAATATGTCAATTTTTATTCTGGGTCGTTTTAAGAGGCGATGACATTACATCTCTAGCTTCCCAGTCTCAATAAAAAGTCCCAGAGCGAACCTGGTGAAGTCTGGTTGAGAATATATCCAAATAGAATAGAAATTAACAAGAATAGTCCATAGTGCAGAAAAATCCCCATTTTGATATAAATGGCAGTAGTCTGGCTGGTAGTGCGAAAGAGAGGATAGCTTTAATCTGCTGCCGGCAGCAGTTTTGATCACTGACAACAAATCTTCCAAGAATAGTTCATGCATCTTCTCAAAGCAAAATGTTTCAATCAATTAATATTTATTTGACTTCTGCTATATTCTGGTGTTACTTGCATTAATTATTTGATTATCTCTTTTTTAGTCTTACATATTAACCAAAACAAAAAAAATGAAAAAAACTTACTTAACAATCGCAATTGCCGTATTCCTGCTAATTTGTTTTAACAGGATACAGGCACAAACAACGCAGACAAAACTCAATCAGGTTGAGTTGATGAAGCAGTTAATTGGAAATTGGAAATCTGATCCTTTTCAGGATTCAGTATGGATAGGAGAATGTAAACCATATGGTAAAGGACTGGAATGGACTTCTAAGACAATGGTTAAAGATAAGGTTGTAAGGGAAGGCAAAGCGTTGATGGGCTATGATAAAAATAATGATAAACTCATCGAGTGTGACATAAACAAAACAACATCAGAAATTACACTTTATTCAATGTGGTTCACGTCATCAAATAAATTCACTGAAATCTTTTTTAAAGATGTTTCCAATCCTGATAAAGCTTCATTTGTATCAAAATGTGAGTTCAAGTCAGCTGATTTATTTACGGAGACTGATACACAGGATAACAAAACAATTGGAACTTATACTTTTCATCGTGCAAAATAAATAGATGATTATTTTTTAAAGGTAGTTCCTAATGTTACTTGAATGCCCTGAGATACATTTCTTCAGGGCATGTTTATTTTATATCCCCTGATTCTACAAAATAAACCAGAGAAATAATTACCGGAAAATTTTCTCACTTGCCTCTTTGCTGGAAAAGCCACTGCCCCTGACCACTTTTGACCGGGATAAATTGACCAACTCAATTTAAAATTAAATCCTTATAATATTGTTTTTATGTCAAAGACAATCTGATCGGCTGAATGTGGTCATGTACTCCGGCTTTTGCATACTGGCTTGAAATCTGCCGAAAAACCAACATTTCTATATTATATATATAGAAATGACCGGATTTCGGCAGAAAACCTTTGTACAGCCACAACACAACCTACATCGGTACAAGGGGCGAAAAAAGTAAAAATTGATTTCGAGATGGCCCCAAAAAGGATAAAGATCCTGGATGAATTCCTGAATGGCACATGGCTCAATCATAATCAACTATTTGGTCTGGCGACAAACCTGATTTATACCGAGGACGGATATCTGTCCCAGATTTGCTTAAAACCATACTGGAAAAGAAATTTGAAGCACCCAGTATTCTGGGCCCAGCATCTGGTGCAGTTAACTCACCGGTGTTCGGTTGAGCTCCTGCCAGTTAAATAATCAATTTAAGATGGTTTTAAAAGTTCTGGTTGAACCGGAATATCTGGTTGGAGGGATTTATTTAATTCTAATCAAAGTGTCCCAGATTTGATTAAAACCATACTGGAAAAGAAATTGGTTTTTGTCCGGTTTTCTGGTATTAGCATCTATTGAAGGTTACTCACTGCGTTCGGTTGGAATTGTTTCCTTTAGTGTCTGTGCACAGGTAAAAAAAAGAAAAAGAAAAAATTCGCTGCTGGCCCAGTATATGGGCCTATTTCCTGGCCCAGCTCTCACTGCGTTCGGTTGAGATTACAAAGACAAGAAGTATTTTATGATATCAATACTTTCCGGATCTCCGGTACCGTATTTTTTAGATGTTTTCCAGATAAAGCTATCAAGGCCCAGTCTATACAGATCGCTCTCCCAATTTGGATAGTCATAAAACCATTCTGCCATTGCCTCTCTCATTTCCCCTATTGGAGAAATCTTTTTATTCTTCTCAGTACTGTTTGTAGAAATTTCTTGATTTTCAACCGCAGTAGTATTTGAGCAAGAACTGGCATTCTCGAATTCAATTATTTTGTTTTTGGATTTTTCAGTTGAAATCCCATTATTATTCAAATTTTCCGCTTTTGGCCCAGAAGCTGGCCCGGTATTAATACCAGTAATATTATCTGGCCCAGTATCATTTTCTATTCCTGGACCACCGTTTTGTATTTTCTTTCTTTGTTTATTATTACTTTGTATACTTACTGGGTTCCCGGAAATCTGATTTTCAGTAAGACCGGAAACCAGTAAGTCCGAAATCAGTTTTACTGGTTCTTCGTACACGATGTAGTTGTACCCTACAATCAAATTTGAATTCTTATCAAATTATTTTGTCCGCAACAATATATCCCAACTTGACCAGTCCATCCCAGGCTTTGTAGAACCTATCTCTTCCAATGTTCATTTTCTTCCAAATAGTCGTTTTGTAAACAACCCAGTCTTCAGGCAATGACAGCAGATGAACCAAAACGGATTTCTCGTCAGACTTTAATATTTGCGACTGCAAAATTTCATTAGAAATGCAAGTATATCCAGTACCTCCGCTTTTTTTCTTTCTTACTACTTGACCTGTATTTTTCATTTTTTTAAATAAAAACCCCAATCGTATCCGTGAGCCTCACTTCACTTCAACGAAAGGGGTTTAAAAAGTCGTTAGGGATTATATTGTGAGGCTCCATGATAAAATATAACCCTTTTTAATGAATAAATCAAGTGCTAAACGGCATTATATCGCACTTTTCTATATTTCGAGAGAAGTGAAAAAAGTATTTACTGATTGTTGCAAAAGATTTTAACCGGATTTTTTATCCTCAGACTTCCTGTAATCTTACAGGAAGTTTGGAATACTTGTATAAAGCCCGAATAAAGAGAAGTTGCTTTTATTCTCTTATTGCTTCATTATTTGATTGAACATTGTTAAAAGGTAGGTGTAAATGTACACCTACCTTTTTAATGATTTGAATTATTAATATCTATTTGCCGTAAAGGATCTATATTCTTTAATCACTGGCTATTTGTTCTTCTTGAGCAGTTAGCTTCTTATTTTACCATGCCTTGCTATAATAAACCAACAAACCAAGCTGTAATACATTAAAAAACAGAACTTCTGGCAGGTATTAATTTATTGACCCTTTAAACAGATCCGGCCATTATTTATAGAATTTATAATGAGCGAAAGATTTATTTAAAGAAAATGGGATTTGTAATACTCCTTCAGATATTTATAAGCATGGATAGATTTGACAGACATTTACGGATAAGGATTTCTTAGGAACAGTTTAGAAAGCTGGCCGAGGTAGCAATAATTGAACAAAGAACAATATCCTCAATAATCAGAGATTTATTAAGTGAATATCTTGATGGATCTGTTGCAAAAACTGACTATCAGGATCAAAATAAAAGTGTTAAAACAACAAAGCAACATGAAGAAAAAACACGACAAACCATCATTGTATGAGTATGAGTATATAAACCAAGCTATTGAATCGATGAATGATCCGAAAAAAATAGATTTTGCAAAGGACTTCATCAATACCAGACTATTCGTTGTTAGTGACGATGGTGGTCAGGAGATTCAAATAAACAAGATAAGCAAATACGCCCTTATATTTTTTGTTTATTCAGTGATCGAAGATTGGGAGAGTAGATCCAAATAGTTCTTGGAAGTTGTCATGGTTTAGACAAAACTCATTCGGCAGAATTAACAAGGAATAAGTTTTTTCCGGTTCGTTTAAATTTAAACGAATACTCTATTTGCCGATTGATTTTCGCCGAAATTATCTCCGTGGAACCCTTGAAATGATACTCAAACCGAGGCAGGCTCTCATGTTATGTTGCCGATTGATTTATTTTTCACGGACTCCTGTCATATTTGAATTCGAACTTCCTGTAAAATTACAGGAAGTGCTATTAACTTATACTTTGGGGGAAAGTATAAGTTAATCATTTTTAAAAGTTCCCTGGCCCCCAACGCCTTACGCTAAAAGACATATAAAATGCTGGAAATGAGCTTATATTTTCCTCGAAAAATGCTGCAAGTGTAAGTTTCTCGCCGTATGTTAGCCTGAATCAAAAACTTATCATTATGAGTTTACGTGGCCAAAGAACGACAACAACAAGTATGGATTGGGACACCTTCAAATCCTTAATTTCAAAATTAGAGCGGGACGGTGAATACAAATTCTGTCTTTTAATCACTATTGGAGTTTTTACGGGACTTCGGATAAGCGACCTGCTTCAGCTTAGATTTAGTCAGTTTGAAAACGCCGACATTCTGACTATCCAGGAACAAAAGACCAGGAAGACGCGCCGGATTAAAATCAACCCTGACCTTAAACAGATCATCGAACGGGTGAAGGGTAGAATGGTGACAATTGACACCGACCAATACATCTTTCTTAACAAATATGGGACTAAACCTATCGACCAGAGTTATGTGAACGTGAAGCTAAAGGATATTCTGAAACGATATGACATTGCGCTGGAAGGTAATGCTAGTAGTCATTTGTTCAGAAAAACACTTGGCAATAGGGTTCTCAGGTTAAATAACTATTCCAATGAGTCAGTAATTCTACTTATGGAGCTTTTCGGACATAGTTCTCCCTCAATCACCAAAAGATATCTCGGCCTCCGAGAGCAGGAAATTCTCGATGTTTATGATAGTTTGCACCTTTAATTCAGCTTAAACTGAGTTTATATGTTTTACTCCCATGGGAAACCCTCCTCCTACCCATGCCCTTAGCCCCTATTTGGGTATCTTCCCTTAATAATAGGGGAAAAGTAATGTCCAAAAAAGGGGTCAATACCCAAAAAGAATTTTTCAGCATTTTTTCTGGAAATCTAAGAAATCCATTTTATCTGAAAATCGATTTCAAAATTTTTTGGTATTTTTTCAAAAATTGATGAATTGGGTTAAAAAACCTAGGGTCAAGCTCAGCCTCCGGTGGCCAATGAAATCCGGCCGAATATGTTCAAGAGCACTTGCTTATCCACATGAAGAATGTAACTTGTTTTTACGGATCAGTTGCTTATTTTAGCACCAGAGTGAATCGGAAGCATTGAGCCTGAATAAATAACAAAATATCATTTGCTGATAAAAAGCCAAACCTTCATGATACGACTCTGTCTTTAATTATAAATTAAATTATGAACCCGGAATTTTTGTTTTGGATTGCTTTTATTTTAATCTTCTTCTTAGGTTTTATTGTGGATATTCAGGCTACAAAACACAGACATAAACAGGAAAATATTGGGACAGCACTAAAATGGACCGGGGTATGGGTCAGCATAGCAGTTATGTTTGGTTTGGCTATTAATTTCTTATATCCGCAAAATGAAAATTCTGAGGTGACCACCAGAAGCATGATGGGAATGAAATTCTTTTCAGGCTATCTGACTGAATATTCGCTTTCTATTGACAATTTATTTGTTTTCATTATGATATTTGCTATGATGAATGTGCGAGAGGAAGTTCAGCCAATCTTGCTGAAGTTTGGAATATTACTTTCAATCGCATTCCGGTGCCTCTTCATTCTTGTTGGGATGGGACTTATTAACAGATTTGAATGGTTGATTTACATCTTCGGAGCCTTCCTTATATTCATGACCTTCAAGATGGCCACAAATAGTTATGAGGAAGAATCAATCGATCCGGAAAAAAATTTATTAGTCCGGGCAGCAAAAAAAATATTTAGAGTTGATGTAAACAATCATAAACCCGTATTTCATTCCCATGTTGATGGAAGGTTAGCGGTTACGCCGTTCTTACTGACATTTTTGTTGATAGGATCGACCGATGTGATGTTTGCAGTTGATTCTGTTCCTGCCGTTATCGGCGTAATTCAGGAAGGTAATCAAATTCTGACTTTGAATGAAAGCAATTTCCTGGCTATATCATCCAATGTTTTTGCATGCATGGGGCTTGTTTCGCTGTTTTTCGCTCTGAACGGAATTTTGAAAATATTCAAATATTTTAAAACGGGGGTATGTTTTATCCTGTTCTTTGTAGGTGTCAAAATGATACTATGTGGGATTGATTCTGTCAGTATGTTTTTCTCAAACCATTCATGGGTGTCATTCACTGTTATCCTGGCAACGCTGGCAATATCGATTTTGTATTCAATTTACGAAAACAAAATTATGACAAAGCGGTAGGCTGATTAATTTCTGGACTCCAAAAACTCCCTGATTGACAACCTGCAAATAATGTACTAAATAGCAACAGGTTTGGACATTGCAGCAGATTTATTTCCTTATTCCAATCCGTCCATCTTTGACCCCTTCAAAATCCCGTCTGATAAAACAAAACATAAATAACAAAACAACAAATATCTTGCTCTGTCTACTGGTGGCCAGTTAATTCCGGCAAACTATGGCCAATGTTCTTGACCTCCCCACTCAGGTAAATAAAATTGCTATTAGCTTTATTATAGTTTAATTTTGAAAATGAAATAAATAGACCTCAGATGTCAAGCATCATTGAAGGATATAATTATGACATCTTCATCAGCTACCGCCAGAAAGACAACAAAGGCGACAGGTGGGTAAGTGAGTTTGTCGAGGCTCTGAAGACGGAACTTGAATCAACATTCAAGGAGGAAATCAGTGTTTATTTTGACATTAATCCACACGATGGACTTCTGGAGACACATGATGTGGATGCTTCGTTAAAAGAGAAACTCAAGTGTCTAGTCTTCATACCAATTATATCACGAACATATTGTGATACAAAATCATTTGCATGGGAACATGAGTTTAAAGCATTTGTGGAACTGGCTTCCCAAGATCAGTTTGGATTAAAGGTTAAACTGCCTAATGGAAATGTAGCAAGCAGAGTATTACCTGTTCGTATTTATGACTTGGACAGTGCCGATATTAAGCTATGCGAATCAGTAATTGGAGGAGTGCTACGGAGTATTGACTTTATCTATAAATCAGCCGGAGTTAACCGACCATTAAACCCGTCAGATAACCCACACGACAATCTTAACAAGACCTATTATAAAGATCAGATCAATAAAGTTGCTAATTCAACAAAAGATATTATAAATGCAATAGGACAATATATTCCACAAAAAGAAGAATTAGAAGTATCAAATGAAGCTTTTAAACCAATATTAGTACCGCGGACAAATAATAAAACAAAAATCATTTTAGCATCTGTAATAATACTGGCTCTGATTGTGCTTGGGTATTTCTTCATTCCAAAGCATTCTAATTTTTCCAAACCTGTTGAAAAGTCCATAGCTGTACTGCCATTTACGAACCTTAGTAATGATCCTGAGCAGGAATATTTCAGTGATGGCATTGTGGAGGCAATTTTGGATCATCTTTTCAAAATAGGTGAATTAAAGGTAACATCCGGTACATCAACAAAAAGATATAAAAATACAGAACTCTCAGTAAAGGAAATTGGCAGGGAATTAGGTGTCTCCTCTATTCTGGAGGGCAGCGTACAAAAAATCGGGAACAATGTAAGGATAACAGCACAGCTTATTGACGCAAGAACTGATGTACACCTTTGGTCTGAAACATATGACAGGAACATCTCGGATATCTTCTCAATTCAATCTGAAGTGGCTCAAACCGTGGCCAGGGAGTTAAAAGCAACATTGACTTCAAAAGAGAAGGGACAAATCGAAAAAAATCAAACTAACAATGTGGAAGCTTACAATTTATATTTGCGGGGACGCTTTTTCTGGAATCAGAGATCTGAAGAAGGACAAAAGAAAAGTATTGAATATTTTGAAAAAGCAATTGCAATAGACCCGGATTATGCATTAGCCTATACTGGATTAGCCGACGCATATTATATACTTACATGGAATGGATGGTTGCCCAAACCGGAAGGGTATATCAAAGCCAAAGGATTTGCATTGAGGGCACTTGAAATTAACAAAAATCTTGCAGAAGCACATGCAGCACTAGGAGTCCTTTTTTGTTATAGTGAATGGAAATGGGAGGAGGCCAGGAAGGAATTAAAACTCGCCACTGAGTTAAATCCTAACTATGCAAATGCTCATCAGTATTATTCTGAATTGTTGGATATTCTAAGGCAAGATAAAGAAGCACGTGAACAAATTAACCTGGCATTGGAACTCGATCCCCTATCCTTTGCAATGAACTGTGATAATGTACTGTTTTATTACAATGAAGGCAAATTAAAAGAATCTCTTGAAGCTTGCCGCACATTAGTTGAATCCGATTCGAGTTATCATCAATTAGTGTATTACCTATATTTCCGTATTTATTTGAGATATGGGGAGGATTTAAAAGCTGTTGAGGCACTTCAGAAGTTAAATCTTGGTGATACATTGACAATAAAAGAGGTTTACAATAAGTCAGGGATAAACGGAATATTTAACTGGATAACTAAATTTGAGGTTAATAAATCCGATTTTCGGTTTTTATCAATCTTTTATTATAAGCTTGGCAAAAAAGAGGAAGAATTAATGCAGCTGGAAAAAGCTTTGAAAGATAATAGCGGTGGATTGCCTGGAATCAATAATGATCCCGATTTTGATAATCTGCTTTCAGAACCAAGGTTTGAGGCTATCATTAAAAAAATGGGATTATCAGAATATCAAAAGAAAGAGTAGTATAAGGCAGAGCATGAAAGGGTAAGGAAATGGCTTGAAGAAAATAAAATGTTATAACGATGGCAAGTCTCATCCCAGGATACGAATACGACATTTTTATCAGCTATCGTCAAAAGGATAACAAAGGTGACAGGTGGGTCAGTGAGTTTGTCGAGGCACTTAAAACGGAACTGGAATCAACATTTAAAGAAGAGATCAGCGTTTACTTCGACATCAACCCACATGATGGACTTCTGGAGACGCATGATGTGGATGCCTCATTGAAGGATAAACTGAAGTGTTTGGTCTTTATCCCAATTATATCACGTACGTATTGTGATCCAAAGTCCTTTGCATGGGAGCATGAGTTCAAAGCATTTGTTGAACAGGCTTCTCAGGATCAGTTTGGATTAAAGGTAAAACTGCTTAACGGTAATGTAGCAAGTAGAGTATTACCTGTTCGAATTCATGACTTGGATAATGCTGATATTAAACAATGTGAATCGGTTCTGGGAGGAGTACTTCGTGGTATTGATTTTATTTACAAAGAATCAGGAATAGACAAACCACTTGCTCCTGAAGATGACGAAAAGAAGAATTTAAATAATACAAAATACAGAATCCAAATAGTCAAAGTAGCACATGCTATTAGAGAGATTATTTCTGCAATAGGACAACATTCTCCACAAAAAGAGGAAGTATCAAAGGAAGTTTTTAAACCAATATCAGTACCTCGGAAATATAATAAAAGAAAAAGCAAAATAGTATCTGTTATTATACTTGCTCTTATTATTATCGGGTATTTCTTTCTTTCGAAACTGCTTGAATCCTCCAACCCAATTGAAAAATCCATTGCTGTTCTGCCATTTATAAATGACAGCCCCAATGACAGCAATCAGTATTTCATTAACGGATTTATGGAGGATGTATTAAATCATCTTCAGACAATAAAAGACCTGCACCCTATATCAAGAACTTCCGCTGAAAAATACCGAAAGACAACTAAATCAATTCCTGAGATTGCAAAAGAGCTTAGTGTAAACTACATTGTCGAGGGGGATATGCAAAGGTACGGCAACAGTATCCGCCTGAGTGTAAACCTTTTCAAAGCACTTAAAAAAGAGCTTAAACTATGGGGGAAAACATACGAAAAAAAGATAAATGATGCAACGGATATTTTCAGTCTTCAAAGCCAGATAGCCCAGTCAATTGCTACAGAATTGGAAGCAGTGATAACACCTCAGGAAAAACAGCTTATTGAAAAATCACCAACATCAAACCTGTCTGCTTATGAAAATTATATTTTGGGCAGAAATCATCAGGACAAACTAACTAAAGAAGATTTTGATATTGCCTTGAATTACTATGAAAAGGCAATAGAAATAGACCCTGATTATGCGGATGCATATATTTCGATAGCAGCCGTCTGGATGCAGCGTACAGATGCCTCAATTGCAACTCCCGGGGAGGCTACTCCGATTATAAGATCAAACTTAGCAAAAGCCTTTAAATTAGATAGTGCTTCTTCGGAGGCATATGCTGCTTTAACGGAATTTCACTTGTCTTTTGACATGAACTTTAAAAGTGCTGAGAAATCTATAGAAAAAGCTATTTCACTTAATCCCAATAATGCAGATGTACATGTGTGTTATGCAGTTTTATTGCTTACTTTAGGACACCCTAAAGAAGCAGTGGAGCATTCTGAGATGTCTTTAAAACTGGACCCGATGAATAACTATAATAAAGCAACTTATGGGATGTTTTTGTATTATGCTGGTAGATATAATGAAGCAATAAAGGTATTTCAGGAGGTACAAAAAATTGCTCCGGGTAATTATGGAGCCTTAGATATTTTTCCACTTGCACTTCATAAGGTTGGAAGGTATAGTGAAGAACTTGAAGCATGGAAAGTGGTTTACAGCATCTATTTCAAAGGCTATGCAAATGTTTTTGATCAGGGTTATGCTAACGGAGGTCTAACTGGTGCATTGAATCTTGAAGCTGACAGCCTTGTAAAACAGTCAAATACAAAGTTTATTGAGCCTATCGAAATTGCTCAAATTTATGCTTGTGCCGGTAATAAGGAGCGAACATTGGAAATGTTGGAAAAGGATTATGAAGTTCACGATCCAAATTTATCCGGTAATATAAGAGACCCTATCTATGAATTTGTTCATGATGAGCCTCGCTATCAGAATCTTATTCATAAGATTTTCCCGTGAAAACCTTAAAGATTACGAGCAGCAAAAAGTCTGTTGCGGGGCAGAAGAATAATTAAACTTTAGTCAAAAATAGGAAACATTTAGTGAGCCAGCCTTCGGAAATCGGATCCGGGGGCTTTTAAATAAGAAGCGGCATCTCCTGAATGAAATTTCGCAATGTCAAGCATTATTGTGAATACCAAATGAAGGAGGTACCGCTCAAGCAAATTTCTGAATTTATATTGATAATTGCAAACAGGTATTAATGCTTAATAGACCTCATCAGGTCAATTCTGGTTAATTCTGGGATAGTTTAGCGTGGTTTTAAAGGAAAGGGGTTATCTGAAGATGATCTATCACTGGCGACTTTAAAACATCGTTAAAAAGGTAAAATAATACTTATAACCTCTCCTGATATCAGGAAAGGTTATAAGATCCATCCTTAAATGACCACAATAAAAATTGGTCGGATTTCACCGAACATACAATACAAAACAAAAAGGATTTAACTCTGGTTCTGGGTGGTTAATTTTCTCTTACTGATTTCTTTTACTGACTTTTAACTTCCTGTAATCTTACAGGAAGTTTAAAATCCGTCCTTCATTGACCCTTCAAAAAAAAGTCTGAGAACACCAAACATACATTCGGAAACAACAAGTATTCAACTCTGACTTTGGGTGGTCAATTTGATCCAGCCAACTATGGTTAAGATTATGATTTCCCCATTTAACTGTTTTATTCGATTTTTTTTTCTGTTGGTCGTTGTGACTTACTCATCCACCAGTGCAGCAGGAATAGTATAGGTGGTACCGCAAAGAGGAACATCATAGGAATAGTCAGTGAATTGGGATTCACAATTATTACTCCAACGAAACCAACAAGAGAGATTAAAGCACCAATCAATTCCCATTTCCAGGCAAGACCTAGCCCCCCAAGCATAAGGGCTCCAACTATATAATTTATAATTGGAGTAGGTGCTGCATTTGGATGGTGTTCTGTAATTCCCTCACCAATAGCGAAAAACAAGGTAAGGAGAATGAGCATAAGGCCCAAAATACGAGCTATCCACATTATCAATCGTTTACCCGAAAATATTTTGTTTTTCATAATGTATTTTGTTCTTAAATTTTAAAATTAAGGATATATAAATATATAATATTTAGTATTGAATGTCAAATATATATACAAGAATGAGCATGCTTACTGTGCATTTTAAATAGAATAACCGGATATAACAGCTACTATATTTCATATAGAACTGTTGTATATAAAAGCCGGACGTCCTGACCACTTAAAAACCTGGTCAGTTTACAATTAACATACATAACAATACAACAAGAATCAAGCTCCGTCTACCGGTGGTCAGTTTATTCCGGTCAATTATGGTCAAGGTCATTGACATCCCCTCCCCTGTAAATAAAATTGCTATTAGCTTTATTATAGTTTAATTTTGAAAATGAAATAAATAGACCTCAGATGTCAAGCATTATTGAAGGATATAATTATGACATCTTCATCAGCTACCGCCAGAAAGACAATAAATACGATGGCTGGGTAACAGAATTTGTTGACCATCTTAAACGGGAACTCGAAGCTACATTCAAGGAGGAAATCAGTGTTTACTTCGACATTAATCCTCATGACGGACTTCTGGAGACACACGATGTAGATGCCTCACTGAAAGATAAACTTAAATGCATTGTATTTATACCAATCATTTCCCGTACCTATTGCGATCCAAAATCCTTCGCATGGGAACATGAGTTCAAGGCATTTGTTGAACTGGCTTCTCACGATCAGTTTGGATTAAAGGTAAAACTTCCAAACGGAAATGTTGCAAGCAGAGTATTGCCAGTTCAGATACATGAACTTGATGCTGAAGATAGGAAGATTATTGAAAGTGAACTTGGAGGATTCTTAAGGGGTATTGAGTTCATCTATAAGGAACCCGGAGTTAACCGACCCCTTATGGCAAATGAAGATCATCCAGATAATAATCTCAATAAAACTTTCTATCGGAACCAGATAAACAAAGTTGCTAATGCAGTAAAAGAGATTATTACTGCAATGGCACATCCCGGACAAAAGACTGAAGGGATTTTAAAAGAGGTTGTCAAAGCAAAACCTGAAAAGGCAAAAAAGCTAATCCCAAAAACAATTGTTTCATCTGTTATAATACTTGCACTTATTGTTCTTGGCTATTTCTTAATCCCAACACTTAATAAGACAAAAGGACAGATAGAAAAATCCATTGCTGTTCTGCCATTCCTAAATGACAGCCCAAGTGATAGCAATCAGTACTTCATAAACGGATTTATGGAGGATGTATTGAATCATCTTCAGACAATAAGAGACCTGCACCCTATATCAAGAACTTCAGCTGAAAAATACCGAAAGACAACTAAATCAATTCCTGAGATTGCAAAAGAGCTGAGTGTAAACTACATTGTTGAGGGGGATATGCAAAGGTACGGCAACAGTATCCGCCTGAGTGTAAACCTTTTCAAAGCGATTAAAAAAGAGCTTAAACTATGGGGAAAAACATACGAAAAAAAGATAAATGATGCAACGGATATTTTCAGACTGCAAAGCCAGATAGCCGAATCAATAGCTTCAGAATTAGAGGCGGCAATAACACCACAGGAAAAGCAACAAATTGAAAAAACACCAACATCAAGCCTGTCTGCTTATGAAAATTGTATTTTGGGTTTGAATCATCAGGACAAATCCACTAAAGAAGATTTTGATATTGCCTTGAATTACTTTGAAAAGGCAATAGAAATAGACCCTGATTATGCGGATGCATATCTTTGGATAGCATGGAACTGGATGATGCGTGCTGGATGGTCATTGACAACTCCAGAGGAGGCTACTACAATGATAAAATCAAACTTAGCAAAAGCCTTTAAATTAGATAGTACTTCTGCGGAGGCATATGCTACTTTAGCGGGATTTCAAATGTCTTTTGACTGGAACTTCAAAAGTGCTGAGAAATCTATAGAAAAAAGTATTTCACTTATTCCCAACAATGCAAACGTACATGTTATATATTCATCTTTATTGGGTGCTTTAGGTCACAATAAAGAAGCATTGGAGCAGTATGAGCTGGCTTTAAAACTTGACCCGATGAATAAAGATTGGAATTCAGGTTATGGGTTTAGATTGTATTATGCAGGTAGATATAATGAAGCAATAAAGGTATTTCAGGATGTACTAAAAATTAATCCGGGTGATGTTTTAGCCTTAGATAATCTTCCACTTGCACTTCATAAGGTTGGAAGGTATAGTGAAGAACTTGAAGCATGGAAAGTGGAATACAGCACCTATTTAAAAGGCTATGCAAATGTTTTTGATCAGGGTTATGCTAACGGAGGTATAACTGGTGCATTGAATCTTCAGGCTGACAGCCTTGTAAAACAGTCAAATACAAAATTTATTCTGCCTGTCGAAATTGCACAATTTTATGCTTGTGCCGGTAATAAGGAGCGGACATTAGATATGCTGGAATGGGATTATGAAGTTCACGATCCAAATTTACCCTCTATACTAAGAGACCCTATCTATGAATTTGTTAATGATGAGCCTCGCTTTCAGAATCTATTTCATAAGATCAACCTTCCGTACAAACCTTAAAGATTTATTACTTGCCATTCCGAGCAGCAAAAAAGCTGTTACAGCGTATATATGGGTTTTTGCATAAGTTTTTCTTAAATAATGTCTCCAGACCTCACCAGACCGATTCTGGTCAATTCTGGGAGACTTTAGCACGGTTTTTAAGGAAAGGGTTATCTGAAGATGATCTATTATTGGCGACCTTAAAACATCGTTAAAAAGATAAAATAATACTTATAACCTCTCCTGATATCAGGAAAGGTTAAAAGGTCCATCCTTCTTTGACCACATCAAAATCCGGTCAGATTACATCGAACATAAAAAACGTCAAGGATTTAACTCCCTATCCCAGTGGTCAGTTTATTCCGGCCAGCTATGGTCAAGGTTTCTATGTTTTCCCTCACAAGCACTGATCCCCTTAGGCATATTCCCAGGTACCACTTATTAAAAAAAACTTGACTTTGACTTAAATAGAGTCTAACTTTATGTAAGTATTTCGTTGATTGTTTTTCATTAATTCTGGAAGCCTTGAAAACTACTTTAATATTTGTTTTTGGTATTATTGTTATAATGCTCTTTTCTTGCAAAACAGAGGAGATCATCCTGCATGGAGAGATAAGAGGTCTTGTAACTGATACTACAACCAGCCAACCGATTCAGGCAGCAAAAGTTGAATTGAATCCCATAAATGATACAACAAGTACAGGGACCGATGGGAAATACCAGTTTATTAGTCTTACACCAGCTGATTATATTGTTGAGGTATCAAAGGCACCTTATGCTACAACTGAAAAGGCTGTTAAAGTAGCTTCTGCAAAGACCATTGAAACAGACTTTGCCTTACGTAAAATTCCATACCCTATATTTTCTGACAAGCATCTGGACTTTGGATTCGATTCGACCTCAAAATCTTTTACAATTACAAATATTGAGACAGAAAAGCTTAAATATTCTCTTTATCCAAGTCAGGATTGGATAACCGTTTCTCCCGATATCGGTGAAGCAATAAACGAAACTAATAGTATAAAGGTGACTATTAACAGAAACGGATTAACTGATAAGAAACATATTGAATTTATCAAGGTTGATTCACATATTGGGCTGGATGAAATAATAGATACTGTTTATGTCTTAGTGAACGGTGTTATGGACAAAGATTTTAATTATTATAATGTCATCACCATAGGAACTCAAACCTGGATGCAAGAAAATCTTAATGTTGGCAAAGAGATATCGGTTAAGTCGGCACAAACTGATAACGGAATAATTGAGAAGTGGTGTGCTGATTGTAAAACTTATGGAGGGTTATATACCTGGGGAGAAGCTATGAATTATTCTCCTTTTGATACTGCTGAAATAGGCACCACACAGGGAATCTGTCCAACAGGGTGGCATGTACCAACACACTTTGAATGGAAAATACTTCAGGCCTTTGCAGGAGGATCAACTGAAGGAGGAGGGAATCTAAAAGAGACAGGGACATTACATTGGCAGACGCCAAATTCTGGAGCTACAAATGAAACAGGTTTTACAGCATTACCTGGAGGTAATACAGATTATGTCAATGGTGATCAGACAAATCCTGGAAATAATGAACTTTTATTAGTTGGAGAATGGGCTTTATTTTGGAGTGCTGGTATTGATTTAAATGGGGCTTGGTTTTTAGTTTTCGACGACACAATTTTTATCAGTACTCTTGGCAGGTGTGACCTCTGTGGCAAGTCAGTCCGCTGTATCAAGGACCCACCAAAAAAATAAGTGAAAACAATTTATTCTGTTGGAACATTTCACTTTCGCTTTTTAGGGAATAAGTCTCTGATCAATAACCGAAAAATGCCCCTAATGAGATTGGCTTTGCAGCATTACCATCAGGGGACACTCTTTTATAATAGCTTTCCCGGCCTGGACAGTAAAGCATATCTCTGGTCTGAAAATCATAATAATAATGAGGATCCGTATTCCAAAATTTCATATGAAATAATTAATTCTCAGACTTTAATAATGCTTGAGGAGAAGGATTTTATATATTCATTTTCTGTTCGTTGCGTTAAGGACTCAACCGTCCGGAAATAATATATCCTGTCATCCTATCTAAAAAACTTTATAACTCAGGTTATATACCAAACCTACTGAGACCTGTAGATTTCTGAATGAAACCATGTTTATATCATCGGTATAATGGAATTCCTCTGTTTCCGGAATCTCAGAATAACTATTCACGTCACTAAATTTTGAAGAGCTTGCTGAATTCTTAATATTATAATCGTACCGAATACCCAGCCTCAGGCTGAATTTATTAAAATCGCGGCAAACCCCTCCGCCTAATAGAATTCCGAAATTTTCGATATCTGAAAGAAAGGTCGTAAGTATCTTATCAGAAGTGGACGAGTTTGTTAACCAGTATCTTCCAAATGTGCCTGATTTTTCCATTGAATTAAGAGACAACCTGCCATTAATGCCTCCCTCAACATAAGGCCTTGCAAATTTCAGGTTAAAATAATACTTCACCACAACAGGTATCTCAGCCCAGGTAATTTTCTGATCATAGATGTAATTTACATTCTTATAACTCAACAGATCAAAACCGGAAATGTTATAATTAAAAATGATCTGGCTTATTCCGGCTCCCGCTTCCAGTGAGATGCTTTTTGAAAGCGACTTCTCTCCGATTATTCCTAACTGAAATCCTATTCTACTTTTGAGATCATATTTCCCTGACTGTAAATCATAGTTTGAATATTCCTTCTGAAGTTTTACAGAAGGAAAATTAATTCCTCCTGTAATGCCCACCTTTAAGGAAGGCTGAGGTGTTATTTTGTCTAACATTAAACGAAATTCGGTCAAATCTTCATTGTTCGGCTTGGTTTTATAATCAGGCTGATTTATAAGCATTTTCCTTGCATATTTTTCAGCTTCCCCCGGATTGCCGGTCATAATGCTTGACAAAGCCGCAAGTCTGAAAATCCTGGCACGGGTTTCTTTCGACATCTTACCGAGGGCTTCTTTACTCTCGACACATGGTTTCAAAGTTCTCAGGGCAGAATCAGCCATTCCTCCGTTATATAATAATAACGCCTTTTCATAATTGGTGGAACAATCCGTAATCTGGGCTATAGTGCCTGATGGTTTAAATAAAATGGCTATCAGGATAAAGAGCGTAATAGTTGCGGCTTTTTTCATATTAAACAGGTTATTGAATTATTATCCGAAATGCCAGATCACTTTAAATCAGGCTTTACAAGATCGCCCTTCACATAGTATTTCCACTCCTTGTCATTAAGTTTCTTATTCCCCATCTTTAGTTTAAGCCTGGTATAGATATCTTTAATATCGATTGGGCGGATATGCATCATCTTGCTGTCATCATATAAAAGATATCTGCTGTATTCGTCAAATGCCAACGAAAATATCTGCCGGCTGTTATCAATGACAATGGGTTCGAATTTATCGACTTCCTTTGTCCCGATATCCCTTAAATCCCATAGCATTAATGCATCTGAACTTCCTGTCGCAAGCCAGTTATTATCCGTACTGAATTCCATGTGCGTCACAACTGTTTTATGCTTTAATGTAAACTGCTCTGGTTTAAGACTTCCGGGATTATCAGGATTAAGGATAAGGAATATCAGAACCGTCCCGGAGCTTGAAACTGCAAGCCATTTATGTTCAGGGTTATAGGCCAGCGTCTGGAAAGGCTGGCGATCGCTTGTATAAATAATCTGAGGCTCCTTGCCAATGTCATCAAAATGCCAGAGAAGGATCTGTCCGGCAGAATTTGCAAAAATAAGATGATCTTTATCTATGATGACAAATTTCTGCACGGGTTCATTAAGCTTAAGATCCTTAATAACCTTTTGTCCTGCAATGTCCCAGATACGAATTGTTTTATCAGTCGAAGAGGATATAAGCCATTCCGTGGAAGGAACAAATTCCAGATGCAGAACTCTGTTATTGTTATGGTTGTAAATTACTTTTTGTTCCGGAGAATTTGAATCTAAATTATTGATAAGAATAACGTTACCATCTATTGTCCCGCAAGCCAGTTTGTCCGATGAAGGATCGAACGCCAGGGCTCGTACCAAAGAGTACACCGGTAAGGTAATGGTTGATTCTGTCGACAGGATGGGCAGTTTTGCCGGATATTTATTTTCAAATTTTGAAATTGTCAGCTGTCCTATCTTATTGCTGTAAACTGTTTTATTATTTTTTGAAGCAACAGCCCAGATCTCTCCGCCGGCAAGTGAATCATTTTCGAATAAGGAAAATGCATTCTGAAGTGATTTAAGAATTTCTCCGTCATATTTTAAAGGGGTCTTATCCTGGCTGAAATTCTGGTAGCCATAAGTGACCAGATCAAAAGCAGACAGGGCAAGCAATGCTCTCAGGGTATCATTTTCCTGCATCGTAAGCGATTTATCGGCCAGCTCTTTACCGTTAAACAGATACAGGTAAAACTGTGCCTGGCTGCTTGCCCTGATAACATCATTCCTTGCCTTCTCAGCATCCTGTTTTGCAGCAAGAGCCAGTTTTTCATTTTCTACTGCTTTATTTTTTTCTTCAAGCGCCTGTTTCCTCGAATTATCCGCTTCATTGTTTGCTTTTAATGCAACCTGTCGTTGTTCCTCTGCAATCTTTTGCTGTTCAATTGCTTTTCCCTCATTTTCCTTTGCCTTGTTTTCACCATCCTGGGCCATTATCCTTGCAGTTTCAGCCTCCTTATTCGCCTTTATTGCTTCGTTCTTCTGCTCTTCAGCCAGCTTGGTCTGCTTCAGGGCATTTGTCCTTTCAATATAAGCCCACAGGCTGAAACCTGACAAAACCAGGATCAGAGCTACTGTAGCTGCAATAGCTATATATCTTCTCCTGAGCCTTGCTTTCTGAACTTCTTTTTTGCTGGTCTGGATAAAATTCTTTAAATCATTGCTGAGGATCAGCTTGTTTTCAAATAATGCAATGTATTTCAGGTCATTTTCAGTTAAAAGAACTTTTCTTTGCTCATAGATCTTATAACTGTTATCCAGAAAAGCCTTAACTTCAATCAGTTCCTTTTCAACTGCAGACATTCTTTCGTAAATCCTGGCTGCAATAGCATCATGTCTTAATTCATAGAATCCCTGCTCATCCTTATCGGTGATTATCCTTACATTAATGAAATGCCTCAGGATTTCTTCAACAAGGTTTTTGTCCATTGGATTCCCTGTAGCCCTGAGAGATTCTGATATTTCGTCGAATGTCAGCTGTTTTTTTGTGCCGTCGGTTGAAACCATGGTTTTTAGGAGTGCTTCACCCATGTCCCCGTGCGGCATTGACCGAAGCTGCTCGTCAAGGAAATCGCTTAATACATTTCCGATCCTGCCTAATTTTTCAAGATCTTCATGTTTAATTACAGGATTCCCCGGATCATTTTTTATTGCAGTCCGGTACAGCTTGTCCATTAAAATCTGCAGCCACGTCAGTTCAAGTCCTTCGGACTGCCATACCAGTTGTTCTATTATCTTGTCAGCCAGTCCGTCTTCAATCCCGACATTACATGCTTTGCAAGGTTTATTTATTGCATCGATTGCTGCCAGTCTTGTTCATTCTTTCAACCCTGATGCGGTTTCCGTATAATCCCGGGATGAATGATTCAAATTCAGTCAGGCTGGCAAAATATTCTTCCCTGATAACAAGAATAATATTTATTTTCAGCCTGCTTTTCAGAATTTCATTCAGCGATTTTGCAAGTTTTTCCCTCTCTTCCTCATCCGACAGGATAAATATCTCCTCAAACTGATCAAGTATCAATGCAACGGGTTTAGAATATTCATAAAAGATATCCTCCAGAATTTCCAAAGGATTATCAAGAGTCGAGTCTGAATACTTCTTTATTTCAGAAACAAAATTATCGTATGCTTTTTTCCCGCAGCGTATGTTTATGGCGAAAATATCCTCTTCCGGTATCCTTGAGATTAAACCGCAGTTTATTACGGATGATTTTCCGGTTCCCGATTTACCATAGACCAGTAACAATTTCCCTGAATAGAATTTCCTGAATATTTCATCAGTTTCGAAGTCTCTGCCAAAGAAAATATTTTTATCTTCTCTTTTATAGGAGTCAAGAAATTTGAAAGGAAGGCCTATAACTTTTGTTTTTAAGTCAGCTTCTTTCCTTTTTCTTGAAAATATATCATCAAGAGATAGTTCGTTATTTATATTCTCGTCAGGCATTGTTATTTATTAATAAAACCCGGATTAACCTCTTGCAGGTAATAAGTCATGAAGAATTAGTTTTGAATTAAATTAAAATCAAGTACTAACGCCAAGTTTCTCAACTGAAGCTTTGTAACCAAGGTATAAATCCCGGTCAGAAAAAAATTCAAAAAACTTTAACAACGAATTGACAGTTTCCATTTCAATAGTTGTCCCTGACAGGTTGAAAGTTCCTCCGTTCCATACCGGTTTATATTTGACCGACCGGTCCTTGTCCCAATCGATATACATGAAGATATCAGCAATACGCGTTTCTCCTTCATTTGAATATATAAGCAGAGGGTCCAGATTGATGTAATCTTTTTCTTCTTTGTCTTTTATGATAATTATTGCAGGTGTATTTACCAGGTCTGAAAGAATTTTATTATAAGCATTGAATTCGGAGCTGTTTCCGACAACTTCAGAAAAAGTATGAGAAAAACTAGGATTACACCATTTCCTGTATCTGACTGAAATATGATCGACATACAGAAAAGGATAGTTCGTCAGGAATTCCAAACCTGATAGAATAGTCTCCAGTAATTTCTCAGTTTCGGAACAGAAATCTTCAATTAACTTATTTGTAAGTGTAACTTCAGGATGGGAAAGCTTATTTCTGATATTGGTCAGGATATTAAATGCTTTCAGCGAATTGCTTTCAGAGCCTTTTTTATCGATGAAATATTCAGGCATCTCTCCAATGAACATTGGAATATTATTGTTTTGGAAAACTCTGATGCTTTCTTTGGCTAATGCGATCCATTTTCCGAAGGTTGTTCTTGTAAACAAAACAGGGAATTCCTTTTTAAAGGCTTCTGGAATTTTAAGACCTGATTTGGTGCATTTTTCAAGCAAATCGATTATTGAAATTGCAGCCAGAAGATGAATTGTGGTCTCTGATATTTTTAAGATCTGCCTTAACCTGTTTTCATCGGTAGCAAGATATTCTTTAGTATTGAGTCTCCTGAATTCAAGAGCTATCGGATAAGGATAATCATTTTCTATTCTTCTTACTAGTTGCCGGTCCATAAGTAGGAAAGTTAAAGAATAGCAAAAACTTATATAAATTTAGACAATATAATTGGATCAGTCATAAGATAAACAAATAAATATCAGGCTGAATGTGTATTTTCCTTAAAAAAGCAAGCAACAGGCTACAGAGTATTATAAGCCAGATTATGAGATATCACGGGTAACTATTTTCTTCGGATATTAAGTATTTCCCAGAAAACAAATCCAAGCATTACAGGTATTCCTATTGCCAGACAATGACGTATAATTGACATAGATGGATTTCCGAGAACAGAATAAGTCACTTGTGCAAGACTGAATACCGAAAGTGCAAACAGAATAATGTTCAGCCTTTTTTCATATTGTTTCTCAATCAATTCATGCCGTTCCACCTCATCTTCATGAAACTGCCGCTGAAGATTATTTAATCCGTTTAGTTCATCTTTCAACTCCGTCTGCAACTCATTAATCTGTAACTGCTGTATGATGAGGTCATAAAAATCATTATGCTGATGATAGACTGAGATCTTTGAAAAAAGAGCTTTTAATGATATGCTCGTATATCGTCTCAGATATTCTTTTATCTTTTTATGGTCATCCGGATCCACGTCAGAAACTTCTTTCATAAGCTGAAGGAAAATTGATCGCTGCATCAAACCCAGGATAGCCACCCACAGACTGTTTCTAAACGAACCGGAATAAAATGTACGTATGAATTCCGGATCTGATTCACCTGAATTATTAAAGATAGCCGCTCCTTCAATGCTTGCAGCATAATATATCTGTTTGTAAGGATGAAGAAATTCTTTTTCAGATTTAAGATTTGAGGTTGAAGTTGTATAGTCAAAATCATAAACATTTCTCAGGAAGAACAAAGCCTCAGACAATTTGTTTTCATCCTTTATTTCAGCAGAAGGCTGGAAATAGCTGAAAGGTACAAAATGAAACGGATTGAAAAACTGAATCCTGTTTTTGTTATTCATTTCACAAAGCAGGTAGTTTATCAGCTGACCCGGTCTCCATCCTGTCATCTCAATATTCCCGGTGTTAGTTTTAGGGAACATAGGCGGACTGCCTGTTTTGAGAAGAAGAGAGGCTTTGCTCCTTTCTTCAGTTCTCTCATTCCTTGAAATAAAGAATGCTTCATCCTGCCGGCTGAAGGTACGAAGCAGGTAATTCATCCTGATAAAATCAGACAGACTTTGCTCATCATTTGTTTTATCAGTATTGATCAGTTCAACGCTGTATAGGAGTAGGGCAATACGTGTAAAGGGATGGTAAATTATTCTGAAAGAACCGGGATCGAGAGTAACAGATAATTTAATAAGGTTTTTAGCTTTTTTTTCTTCATCAAAAGGTTTATTGGAAAGCCAGTAAATTTTATTATTGAACATTTTTACCGGAAGGGCATCTTTTTTTAGTTTCAGGATTAAACAGGCTGTTTCATCCACCGGATTATTTCCATTATTTTTTGTGAAAAACTCCCTTACATGTTCAAGCAGGAACTCAAGCCGGGGATTATCTTCATTGGCTTTTTCCCAGATCTCATTTTCAATGATTGAATGTAAAGATGAACCTGGATCGAGCCAGAAAGGAAGCATGAGGTGAATTATTCCCTTTTCCAGTTTAATTGTGTTCATAGAAAAATGGATTTCTCGTTAAAAGTTATAATTATTTTATCTTTTCTTAATTATTTGCAAGTGGCAATCTTGATTTTTCTTTTATTGTGCTGTCAATGTCTGAAATACGTTAATCAAAATTAATGTATTATCGTGGGATAATTTGCGTTTTTATTTAAGAACCTGGAAAGAAAAACCTCTTGTCTCGAAATCTTGCTCATGCTGGTCGATATATTGAGATATCCATATTTCAAACATCGAAGGAGAACAAATAAGGCGACGGATGAAAGGTAAAGTGGGGCGAAAGGTAAAGTGGGGCTTCTCTTATGCCTGTAAACTGATACCTATAGCCAGATAGCATCTACCAGTATGATTTGATAGCTTAAAGATTTTATCGTTAAACTAATTCAGTTTAATAAAAAACTTGTAACTTTTGTAAAATAAAAATATCAGAAACAGGTTGATTAATAACTATATTTATGAAATTCTCAGGAATCCTTCTTGTTTTTATTGCCAGTATTTCTTTGTTTAGCTGCAAAACAGAGGAGATCATCCTTCATAGCGACATTAGAGGGCAGGTAACTGATTCCACTACTACTACACCTATCCAGGCCGCTTCAGTCAAATTAATTAATACAAATGATACAACCAGCACGGGAAGTGACGGGATTTACATGTTCAAAAACATTGCTCCGGGCAGTTATGATATTCAGGCTTCAAAATACCTTTATGCCCCTTATAAAGAGAATGTAACAATAGTTTCAGCTGAAACAAAAGAAATCGACATCCATTTAAGAGAGATTGCGATACCAAATATCTCAGTTTCATTTTTAGATTTTGGATTAGATTCAACCACACTATCATTCTCCATCTCAAAAGTTGGGAAAGGCAATTTAACATATATTATTGCACCAAGTCAGGAGTGGATTAATATATCTCCAGCTTACGGTAATATTACCAGCGAAACTGAAAACATTACTGTGACTATTAACAAAACAGGTTTATCGGATAGTATTTATAAAGAATTTATTAAAGTAATCTCTTTATCTGGCCAGGATCTGTTATCGAATATTTTAATACCGGTTTATCTGAACGGAGTAAGAGACCAAGATGGAAATTATTATAAAGTAGTGAAGATTGGCACGCAAATATGGATGGCAGAGAATCTTAACGTTGGTTCCCAAATTCCGCTTGCAAATGACCAGATAGATAATGGTATTATCGAAAAATACTGTTATTATGATGTCACAAAGAATTGTGATATTTATGGGGGATTGTACCAATGGTATGAAGCGATGCAGTATAATCCTGGTGATGCTGGAATTATAGGTAAAACTCAGGGTATCTGTCCTGATGGCTGGCATTTACCTACCCATGATGAATGGTATACTATGGTTGTGTATCTTGGTGGTCCAGCAGTTGCTGGTGGAAAATTAAAGGATACAGGTACTCTCTGGCAGGCCCCCAATACTGGTGCTACCAATGAAAGCGGATTTTCTGGTCTACCGGGAGGTCGGCAGGATGCTCCGGATGATTTCCATCCCAAAAAATATTTTGACTATGAAGGTCAAGTGGGATACTGGTGGTGGTCTACCGGAGGGAATACTTTTTTGGAATATGATGATACTTATGCATATTTAAATACCGCTGGATCTGGTGGGGTTGGCTATTCTGTAAGGTGTGTAAAGGACCCGCCAAAAAATAAGTGAAAACCCTTTCCTCAATTGGAACAATTCACTTTCGATCTTTATTAATAGAAAATTTATTATCAATTAAAAACTTATAATTTCAGGTATAAAATTTGAGAGATTTTTATACTCTATTTGTAAATCAATTTGTTTGACTTATTGATAATCAAATAAAATTATTTCTGTTGAGGGGCAATTAACCAGACCTCACCAGACCGATTCTGGTTAGTTCTGGCAGGGTTTAACATGGTTTTAAAGGAAAGGAGGTTATCTGAAGATGATCTATCACTGGCGATCTTAAAACATCGTTAAAAAGGTAAAATAATACTTATAACCTCTCCTGATATCAGGAAAGGTTAAAAGATCCAACCTAGTTTGACCACTTCAAAATCCGGTCAGCTTTCACCGAACATACACAACTCAACAACAAGAATTTGACTCTAGTTTGAGGTAATCAATTATCTTTTACTGACTTAACTTCCTGTAATCTTACAGGAAGTTGAAAATCCGTCCTTCTTTGACCACTTCAAAATACAGTCTGAGAACACATAACAAAGATAAATAAACAACAGGGATTTAACTCCTCTTTAAAGGGTGGTCAATTTATTCCGGATAAATATTGAAGTGGTCACTTTATTTTCCAGCCGGTAGCTTTTTGCAGTTTCTTGAAATTTGTGAGAGTATTGGCATTGGCTGGATTTCGTTTTAGAGATTCTTTGTAGTATTTTGCAGAGAGTTCATATTCACCCTTTGTAAAATATGCTTCGCCAAGGCTGTCATATACATTAGAAGACTCAGGGTGTTCTTCAACATTAAGTGCAAAAAGGGCTATAGCCTCGTCAGTCCTCCCTTTTCGCAGGCATTTGTAGCCAAGCGTGTTAATCTGTATTTCAGTGAACAAAAGTGTAGTTGAATCACTTTTCTTTACTTTATGGAAGTAATCAATTGCTTTAAGAACTCCTGCACTGTCAAGATAAGCTTTGAATTGGGGGTCCATTTGATTTTCTAAAAACCAGCGTTTTTTAAGGTCACATTTCGGATTCGTACATAGATACACCGACTGATTATTTTCAAATGGCATACAGTAAGGATTTGAAAAGAGGCCTTTCTGCTCCACCCTGGAAAACATTTCTCTGAGAAAATCCACAGAAACACCTATGGAGACATATGCTGATTGGAATGTATGTACCTGCAGGGTGTGATAATAATACCAGCCATTTGTTGATATGGCTTCAGGAAGATCATACTTTGATTTATAGAAATGAACAGCGCTCGCTTCACCATAATTTCCTGTTATAATGCCAATCCCCTTATTCTCAATTAAAGAGTTTTGGTGATACACAACAGAAATCTCCTTCACCATTTCCTCCCATCCAAAACAATCGGCATAGTATATAGGTAAAACGCTTTGTTCAGCACTGGTGGTTCTCACACCAGCATCAACACCAAAATTGGCTAAATAAGTTGCCATCTGTCCGACCGGCAGGATTGGTATCGCAAAAGGGAGGGTCGGAAGGCTGGCCAGAATATAGACAACCGGAATTGCTGCCCGGCTAATCTTTACTGTCAGTTTTTTTATATTATGCCGGCGAAGGAATTGCTCAATACTGATAGTCCCGACAGGAATCAGTACAGCATAAAGTGGTTGTAAGAAATAGTTAGGGAAATGAAGAAGATAGAAGGTCAGATAGAGAAATATATAACAAATACCAAGCAGACGATAGGTTTTCCATTTAGCAGAGAACAGGAGCAAAAGGAGGCCTGTCAACCAAACAGGGAAAGAAAGTACATTATTAGGTGCAATCTGATTCCACAAGAAAGCTGGGAACGAAGCCTTGTATGACAATTCACCTGAATACTTAATTCCATAATCCAGCAAATACCAATCATGACTAAATTGCCATAGTAAAAATGGAAACGTGAATAAAATAATAATACCACCTCCGATCCAGATGCACTTACTCCTGAACCATGACCTTTGAGGAACAAGCAGCAATGAAAGCAAAATTGCCAGAGGGAGGAAGAGAACAGTCACTTTGTTCAGCATTCCTATACCTACAAGGATGCCAATGAAAATTGCCCACTGGGGATTGTTGTTTTTCAAGGCCTTTACCAACCCATAGAGTGCAGCGACCCAGATTAAGTCATTCAGAATATTATATGTGAACATTTTTTCAGCCCCTAATATTCCAATGAACAGCAGGAAAGTACCTGTCAACAGGATTGCATATTTCTTCCCACCTAATTCCTTAGTAATCATGCAGGCAACACCAAGCGTACAGGCACTTCCCAACGAAGACGCCAGGTGAATTACTTTGAGAGAATATCCGAAAAGAAAAGTAAACAGCTTCAGATATAATGGTGAAAGGGGAAGCATGTCGAGGTTGGAGAAACTCCATTCGTCACCAATAGCGATATAGAACAGCTCGTCACGGTGATACCCATACTCACGATGCAGAAATTGAAACAAAATGGTGGCACACATGAGTGAGAATACGAGTACTTTTTCTGATGAGATGCTAAAACGGTTTCCTTTATTATTAAAATTAATTAGCCGTTCAAAGAATGCCATAGTGGTCATGTAATGTTTTCAAATTTTAATTCAGAAAAACGAAGTTAATAAATGTTGTCATTAGAAACCTGCAAAAGCTGAACAATCTGAACACCTTTAAATGGTAAGGTTCCTCTCTACATACATGGGCCCCTTCGAAACCAAAACAAACGCTCGAAATGCTTTAATAAAGTTACGCTACAAAGTAATATTTCGTATTTTTGCATAATGGTAAATGCAACCCGGACTGTTTCAGAGTCAGCCCTCAAAGTCTATGAGAGAAAATTTTGTGCCATTTATTAGCTTTACTGCACCGCGACAGTTTCATCTTCCGGGACAAAGTCTACATGGGCTGCGGGCCGACGCGCATTGTGTCATGGTTTTGCACCCGAGACAATTTAATCATGATGCGAAATTTCACTGCCGTCTACTGGGCCTTGCAAAAACCACGCCACCGTGATTATGGTCTGGCAACTCAGTTAAACAGCCGGGTTGTTGTGTGTTATTCAAAATCACTATATATGAAGAATAAATGTTTTATCTTGACAGTTCTTGTCCTTCTAATCGCTCTTGCACAGTTGCAAGCACAGCAAGTTATCCGCCTGTATTCTGGAAAAGCTCCTGGTTCGGAAAACTGGAATTGGAAAGAGCAAAATATGGGAGGTTTTTTAAAGGATGTAATGGATCCGACTTTAACGGCTTTTGTTCCTTCGAATCCAAATGGTATTGCTGTTATTATTGCACCGGGTGGCGGTTTTCATTTTCTCGTTTATGAGCTTGAAGGGACTGCCGTAGCAAAAAAATTAAATGAAAAAGGAATAACTGCTTTCGTTTTAAAATATCGGTTGGTGCACGAAGACCCCGTTCATCCCTACTATAACAAAATGATGGAAACCAAGAATTTTAAAATGCTAGATTCGGTGAGTGCGCCTGTAATAAAACTCGCACTTCAGGATGCATTAACGGCTATTAAGTATGTCCGCCAACATGCAGCAGAATACAAAATTGATTCTAACAAAATAGGCTTCATGGGCTCTTCTGCTGGAGGAACTATTGTGATGTCAGTCATTTACAATGCTTTGGAAGAGAGCCGCCCAAATTTTGTATCAGTTCTTTATGCTTATGCCAATTCTATAATCGGTTCCAAAGTCCCATCTGTTAAGACACCCATCTTTATTGCTTGTGCCAGTGATGACGAATTCGGTTTTGCCGCCCAAAGTATTCAAATTTATTCCAAATGGTTAGAGGCTAATCAACCTGTTGAATTGCATATGTACGAAAGAGGAGGGCACGGGTTTATAATGAAAAAGCAAAATCTTCCGTGTGATACATGGTTAGAAAGATTTACAGATTGGCTTTCAATACAATATCCTTAAAGTAACAAAATGTACAGTTGATAGCATCTGACAATAATAGTTGGCATTCAAACACTAATCAGCGGTTTTCTGTCATTCCTGAGTTAGAAACAATTATTTTTCAAACTAATTAAAGACTTAGGGGAACGAACTCACAACATTGCATTTGCAAAGTGCGGGATGGGATAACGAAACTTGAGCATCAGCAACATTGCAAATTCGGTTGGGGCTGGACCGTTTATCATTTCGGTGGCACCGTACCGCCTGGCCATAACTAATCATTTTGGTATACTATTTATCACTCTCACACTTATTTCGCCAGCTATTGGAATCCGGTTTTTTACTTTGCTTTCAACAAAATGCCGTCAAGATTTAAGCATCAGAAAAGTCAAGTTAATTCCTGAACTTGTAAAAGATAATCATAAAATTGATTTTGAAGCCAGTAGTGTAACTATACCTATAAGTATCTGTACCTTATTCACCCCCCAAGTGGCGAATAGAGACCAAACAAGGAGAGTTGAAAAGAAATTTGTTAAAAGAGTTCCATTGAAAGTAACTGACAAGAACGGGAACCCTGTAACTGAGTGGAAAAGCCAGAGCCCCTGATCACTCCTGGCCGGATTATATTGACCACCTCAAGTCGGAATTAAATCCTTGTAATATAGTTTTGTATGGTAAAGACAATCTGACCGGCTGAATGTGGTCATGCTCCCCGGCTTTTGCATACTGGCTTGAAATCTGCCGAAAAACCAACATTTCTATATTATATATATAGAAATGACCGGATTTCGGCAGAAAACCACGGTACAGCCACAACACAACCTACATTGGTACAAGGGGCGAAAAAAGTAAAAATTGATTTCGAGACGGCCCGAAAAAGGATAAAAGTCCTGGATGAGTTCCTGAATGGCATATGGCTAAATCATAATCAAATATTTGGTCTGGCGACAAACCTGATTTATACCGAGGGCGGATATCCGTCCCAGGTTTGCTTAAAACCATACTGGAAAAGAAATTTGAAGCACTCAGTATCCTGGGCCCAGCATCAGATGCAGATTTCTCACCGGTGTTCGGTTGAGTTCCTGCCAGTTAAATATTCAATTTAAGATAGTTTTAAAGGTTCTGGTTGAGCTGGAATATCTGGTTGAAGGGGATTATTTAATTCTAAACAAAGTGTCCCAGATTTGATTAAAACCAGTCTGGAAAAGAAATTTGTTTTTGTCCGGTTTTCTGGTATTAGCACTGGTTGAAGGTTACTCACTGCGTTCGGTTGGAATTGTTTCCTTTAGTGTCTGTGCACAGGTAAAAAAATGAAAAAGAAAAAATTCCCTGCTGGCCCAGCTCTCACTGCGTTCGGTTGAGATTACAATGTCAGGAAATATTTTATGATATCAATACTTTCCGGATCTCCGGTACCGTATTTTTTAGCTGTTTTCCAGATAAAGCTATCAACTCCCAGTCTCATAAGATCGCTCTCCCAATTTGGATAGTCATCAAACCATTCGTTCATTGCTTCTCGCATCTTCTTTAATTCAGATATTTCTCCGTTTTGATTATTATTTGAAATAGAAATTTCAGAGTTTTCCCCAGTATATTGTACTGGTAATTGTTTTAATATTTCTTCCTGTACTGGTAATTGTTTTTCTTTTTCTTCTTCTTTATTAGTACTTGTATTAGTTGTGTTCTCCTGGGAACTACCCCCTGGTCGTTCAAGAACTACCCCCCTAGTCGTTTGAGAACTACCCCCTGGTCGTCCGGGAACTACCCCTGATATCGTTGAAGAACTACTCCCTGGTCGTCCAGGAACTACACCGTGGTTCTCCAGAGAACTACCCCCTTGTCGTCCGGGAACTACCTCATGGTTCTTCAGAGAACTACCATTTTTTACTTCTTGTATGCTTTTCGTTTTATCTTTATTATTCTTTTTCTCCGTTGGAATAATTAATCGTCCAATGCACATTCCTTTTTCATAGATATTCTTTGTTTCAATATATTCCAACTTTGTCAGCTGAGTAATCCTTTTGGACGCTGATGCTTTTGTTATCCCTAGCAGTTCACCAAAGTACTCATTGGATGCGATACATCCTTTCGGCAGCTCATGCAGTGAATGAATTTCAACCAGCAGAATCTTATTCGTCCAGTCCAACTCTTTGTTTTCCATAAGTTCAACAGGTAGCCAGATACCTGTTCGTTTTTCCATATACTTCATTTTTTTAAATATAAACCCCAATCGTATCCGTGAGCCTCACTTCACTTCAACGAGAGGGGTTTAAAAAGTCGTTAGGGATTATAATGTGAGGCTCCATGATAAAATATAAACCTTTTTAATGAATAAATCAAGTGTTAAACGGCATTATATCGCTCTCTTCTGTATTTCAAGTGAAGTAGGGAAAGGATTTATTGATTGTTGCAAAAGATTTTAAATGGATTTTTTTGACCGCAGACTTCCTGTAATCTTACAGGAAGTTTGGAATACTTGTATAAAGCCTGAATAAAGAGAAGTTGCTTTTATTTCTTATTAACACATTGTTTGATTGAACAGTGTTAAAAGATCGGTATCAAATGCTACCAACCTTTTATTAGATTTCTGAATATCTATTTGCCGTAAAGAACCTATATTCTTTAATTCCTGACTATTTGTTCTTTTTCAACAGTAGATTTCTTATTTTACCATGTCTTGCTATAATAAACCAACAAACTGACCTGTAATACATTAAAAAACAGAACTTCTGGCATATATTAAATAATTGACCCTTTCAACAGATCCGGCCATTATTTATAGAATTTTCATCGGGCGAAAGATTAATTTAAAGAAAATAGAATTTGTAATACTCCTTCAGATATTTATAGGCATGGATAGATTTGAAAGACATTTACGGATAAGGATTACTAAAGTACAGTTCAGAAAATTGAACGAGGCAGCAATAATTGAACAAAGAACTATATCATCAATAATCAGAGATTTATTATGTGGATATCTTGATGGACGTGTTGCAATATCTGAACATCAGGATCAAAATAAAAGCTTTAAAAACAACAAAACAGTATGAAGAAAAAACATGAATTAATGGATTTGGATGAGTATTTAAAATTGGCTATTCCATTGATGGTTGATCCGAAGAAAATTGAATTTGCTGAGGATTTTATCAAGAATCGATTGTTGGTTGTTAAAGATGACGACAGCAAGGAAATTAATCTGGATAAAATAAGCGTAAAAGCTCTTACCTTTTTTGTTTATACCCTGATAGAGGATTGGGAGAGAACATCCAAATAGTTCTTGGAAGTTGTCTCGGTTCAAACAAAACTCATTCGGCAGAACTAACAAGGAATAAGTTTTTTCCAGTTTGTTTAAATTTAAACGAATACTCGATTTGCCGATAGATTTTCGCCGGAATTATCTCCGTGGAACCCTTGAAATGACACTCAAACCGAGACAGGGTCTCATGTGATGCTGCCGATTGATTTTCTTCCCCGAAACCGAATTCCATTAGATTTAAACTTCCTGTAATCTTACAGGAAGTTCCTACAACTTATACTTTGTAGCTTAGTATAAGTTTATCCTTTTTAAAAGTTCCCTGGTCCCCAACGCCTTATGCTAAAAGGCATATAAAATGCTAGAAATGAGATTATATTTTTGTCGAATTATGCTGCAAGTATAATATTTTCGCCGTATGTTAGCCTGAATCAAAATCTTATCATTATGAGCTTACGTGGCCAAAGAACGACAACAACAAGTATGGACTGGGACACCTTCAAATCCTTAATCTCAAAATTAGAGCGGGATGGTGAATACAAATTTTGTCTTTTAATTACTATTGGAGTTTTTACAGGACTTCGGATCAGCGACCTGCTTCAGCTTAGATTCAGTCAGTTTGAGAATACAGATATCTTGACCATCTTGGAACAAAAGACCAGGAAGACGCGCCGGATTAAAATCAACCCTGACCTTAAACAAATTGTCCAACGAGTGAAGGGTAGAATGGTGGTAACTGACACTGATCAATACATCTTTCTTAACAAATATGGGACTAAACCTATCGACCAGAGTTATGTGAATGTGAAGCTAAAGGATATTCTGAAGCGATATGACATTGTACTGGAAGGTAACGCCAGCAGTCATTTGTTCAGAAAAACACTTGGCAACAGGGTTCTCAGGTTAAATAACTATTCCAATGAGTCAGTGATTTTATTGATGGAGCTTTTCGGACATAGTTCTCCCGCAATCACCAAAAGATATCTCGGCCTCCGTGAGCAGGAAATTCTCGATGTCTACGATAGCTTGCACCTTTAATTCCGCTTAAACTGAGTTTATGTGTTTTACTCCCATGGGAAACCTTCCTCCTACCCATGCCCCTAGCCCCCTATTTGGGTATCTTTCCTTAATAATAGGGGAAAAGTAATGTCCAAAAAAGGGGTCAATACCTCAATAAAAATTTTGCCAAATTTTTTCGTGAAATCTAAAAAACTTGTTTGATTTGAAAAATCCGATTCAAAAATTTTTGGCATTTTTTTCAAATATTGATGAATTGAGTCATAGTATTTCCCGATCACCTTTAAAAAGCATATAACTGAGTTGTCTGCATGAAAAACAGGTGTGGTAAGACTCTTGAAATTGATAAAAAGGTTCTACCTTTCATAACTTAAATAACTTCTTGCTATGAACAAAAAAGCAGTAATTCTCTTTGTTTCGGTTTTCATTTGTTCAACACTGGTTCATAGTCAGACTACCAAGCAGCTTACAAATGAGCAGAAAGAATGGCTTTCAAAGGCAAATCGCCATGATAAAAATGGATGGATTTATTTGCATATTGAAGGTACTCCAAGGGAGAGAGGCTTTCAACATGGCTATCTACTTTCCAGCGAAATCAAAGAATCCCTGAGTGCAATGAAGAAGATTTGGGAGTACCAAACGGCGACAGAATGGTCATGGCTTGTAGAGAAGACTGCAAAAATGTTCACAACAAAAGTAGATTCTGAAAACCTGGCAGAGATCAATGGAATCGTGGAAGGCATAAAGGCAGCCAATGCTTCCACGACAAGGGATGAAATTGTGACCTATAATGACTGGGAGGAACTGATAGGTTACTGGTGGCCTACAGTAAAAGACTCTATTTCTCCTAATTCACCGGAACCTGTGAAGGAATCATGCAGCTCATTTATTGCTACAGGAAATATGACAGCTGACGGTCAGATTGTTCTCGGGCATAACTCCTGGAGCGACTATTACTATCCTTACTTTAATGTCGTTATTGACATAGTTCCAACGAAGGGTCACCGGATGCTAATGCAAACCTCTCCCGGGTTTATACATAGTGGAACAGACTTTTTTGTCACCGATGCAGGACTTGTTGGGTCTGAGACGACTATTGGTGAATTCTTCCCCTTCGATCCGACAGGAATCCCCGAATTTGTACGTGTGCGTCGAGCTATGCAAGATGCTTCGTCGATTGATGAGTGGTGTGATATAATGAAGAAAGGAAACAATGGAGGATATGCAAATTCCTGGCTCCTTGGGGACATCAAGACTAACGAAATTGCAAGACTGGAATTAGGATTGAAATATATCGGATTTGAGAAGAAGAAAGATGGTTATTTCTCAGGATCAAATTTAGCTGAGGACTTGAAGATATTACGCCGTGAAACGAGAGCCAATGAATTAAATATCAAAATGTCGCGTGTTGCCCGGCGAGTACGATGGAAGCAATTGATGAAGGAGTACGCTGGCAATATTGACGTTGAGACAGGTAAGGCATTTCTCTCAGATCATTTCGATACTTACCTGAACACTTCAATCCCCGACTCACGTACTATTTGTGGTCATTGTGAGCTTGATTCGCAAGCAATCGGAATTTGGGAACCATTTCGACCGCTGGGAGCATACGATGGGAAAGTCATTGACGAAACAATGGCTAAAAATATGTCATTTGTAGCTCGTTGGGGATCACCATGCGGGACGCCATTTTATGCAAACATATTCCTTGAAGAACATCCACAATTCGATTGGGCAAAAGGTTTACTTAAAGACCGTCCAACTCAGCCCTGGACAACTTTCAAGGCTGGAGAGATAAAATAAAACAGATAAAGCTAGCCTGATCTATTCATTCTTGTCATGAATTGTCGACAACTTACTATATACTAATTCATCACATTATAAGCTGATTTCTCAATAATTCAGCTGGTTACTGTAAAATCCGGTGATATTGAGCACATTTGTCCGGTCTGATAATCCTAAACATACAATACAAAACAACAAGTATTCAACTCCGTCAATCGGTGGTCAATTTATTCCGGCCGACTATTGTCAATGTTATTGACATCCCAACTCAGGTAAATAAAATTGCTATTAGCTTTATTATAGTTTAATTTTGAGAATGACATAAATAGACCTCAGATGTCAAGCATCATTGAAGGATATAATTATGACATCTTCATCAGCTACCGCCAGAAAGACAATAAATACGATGGCTGGGTAACAGAATTTGTTGACCATCTGAAGAAGGAACTTGAGGCAACCTTTAAAGAAGAGATCAGTGTTTATTTTGATATAAATCCTCATGACGGATTATTAGAGACACATGATGTAGGTGCCTCATTGAAAGATAAACTTAAATGTCTTGTCTTTATTCCGATCATTTCCCGTACATATTGTGATCCCAAATCATTCGCCTGGGAGCATGAGTTCAAAGCTTTTATTAATGAAGCCTCCCAAGATCAGTTTGGATTAAAGGTAAATTTGCCTGGAGGTAATGTAGCAAATCGTGTTCTACCTGTTCGAATCCATGACCTGGATAATAACGATATTAAGGAATGTGAATCAGTGCTGGGAGGATATCTGCGTGGAGTTGAATTTATTTTTAAGTCTCCTGGGGTAAACAGACCTTTACGGGAAAAAGAAGATAACCCTCATGATAATTTAAATCGTACAATCTACCGTGATCAGATAAATAAAGTAGCTCTTGCAGTAAGAGATATTATTGAAAGTATGAAGGTACCTGTTACCCCCGGACAGGTTACAGACAGGGAAACCCAGGCTGATATTGAAGAGCGGCTTGCTAAGGATAAAACTCCTGAAATAAAGAAACATAACCTTCCGATTTCCACAACCAGCTTTATCGGCAGGGAAAAAGAAATGAAGGAAGTGAGGGATCTGTTTCAAAAGAGTCGTCTTGTTACCTTGACAGGTGCAGGAGGTTGCGGTAAAACAAGGCTTGCAAGAGAAATAGCATTAACTCTAGTTAAAGAATATAAAGACGGAGTCTGGTTTGTTGATCTCGCTCCAGTGACGGATCCCAACTTTGTCGCAAAGGCAATCACAGGGGTATTAAGTATTAAGGAGGCACCAAATAAACCGATCATTGACACACTAATTGAAAATATAAAAGATAAGTCACTCCTCATTCTGCTTGATAATTGTGAACATCTTATACAGGTATGTGCTGAAATTGCGGACAAATTATTACAGTCTGTCAAAGGTATAAGGATACTTGCAACCAGTCGCGAAGCTTTGAATGTTTCCGGAGAAGTTGTTTGGGGGATACCTTTGCTGACCTTCCCGGATTCAGTTTCAAAAAAAGATATTGATGAAGTTCAACGCTATGAGGCAATAAAATTATTCATAGACCGTGCAGGGGCAGGTAAACCAGGATTTACGCTGAATCCTCAGAATCTTTCCGCATTAGTAGGTATTTGCCAGAGCGTTTCAGGGATTCCTCTGGCTATTGAACTTGCTGCGACAAGGATAAGACATTTAGGCCCGGAAGCGATTCTTGAGCGGCTCCAAGACCAGTTCAAAATTTTATCTTCCTCAAACAGGACAGTTCCCGAACGTCAGCAAACCATGAAAGCAACTATTGACTGGAGCTACAATCTTCTTTCAGAACAGGAGCAACTGTTGTTCATACGGCTATCAGTTTTTGCAGGAGATTTCAGCCTCGAAGCAGTTGAAGAGGTCTGCAGCGATATAAAGATAAAAAAAGAAGATATCATTACATATATTTCCCAGCTCGTTGATAAATCTTTAGTTATTACTGAAGATCAGAACGATGGATCTGTACGTTACAGATGTCTGTATCCACTTCGTCAGTACAGTCTTCAAAAACTCATTGAAAGCGGAGCAGAAGAAAAACTAAGGAAACAGCATCTGTCATACTATTTAAAGGTGGTAGAACAGGCATATAAAGAACAGTTCAGACTACAGCTAAAATGGTTGAATAAGCTCGAACAGGAGTATGATAACCTGATTTCCGCACTTAATTGGTCATTCACTCAATCCAGTGAAAATTTCATCCTGCTTTCAGGCTACCTTGGCTGGTTTTGGGAAGCACATTCATATTATTCAACAGGTAAGGATTATCTGGAAAGGGCCCTGTCAAAAAATATCAGTAAATCTGAAGCATATGCCCGCGTATTATCTGGTCTGGGAATAATAACATATGTTTCAGTAGATGTACCCAGGACTATTAGCCTTTTGAAAGAAAGTCTTGGGATATGGCATAAGCTTAACAATCCTTGGGAAGAAGCAATTATATTATGTTGGCTAAGTGGACAATATTCTGTAAGTGGTGATTATGAAAAAGGATTAAAAAGCGGTAAACAAAGCCTGGAATCGGCCAGGAAGACTGGCGATCCGGGTCTTATTAATTATTGTCTGATATCAGTATGTATGAGATTCGTTTTTTCAAAAGAATGGGAACAGGCTATCCCATATATTGAAGAGTTGCTAATTTCCTCCGAGAAGCTAAAACAACCACTCGGAATATTATACGCACGACATTATCAAAGTGATTGTACCCTGGGTTTGAGAAATTTTAAGGAGGCTGAAAAAAGATATGCTTTTAGTATGAAAACAGCATTAAAATATGGAAGTACTTTTATTGCTACCAACGACCTTCATGGTATAGCCTTTTCGGTTTCAGGGCAGTCAAGATGGGCCAAGGCAATCAGGTTAGATGTTGCAGCACGTGAGAATTACAGGATAATGGGACTAAACATACACGGATTAATAAAATTCTGGGATGAATTTTTTGATACCTATATAGAAGGAGCCAGGGAAAAGCTTGGGGAAGAACTGACACGGAAGTATGAAGAAGAGGGTAGAAATATGGGGTTTGATGCTGCTGTTAAATATGCCCTCGATTTTGATAAAGATTAGTTAAAAATAAACAACCTGCTTTATATAGGTCTTTATATCAATAATTTTATATGCTCGTCTCTGATACTGTATTACAATGAACAACTAACATGGCAAGTCTCATCCCAGGTTACGAATACGACATCTTCATCAGTTACCGACAGAAAGACAACAAAGGCGACAGATGGGTCAGTGAGTTTGTTGAGGCTCTGAAAACGGAACTGGAATCAACCTTCAAAGAAGATGTCAGCGTTTATTTTGACATCAATCCACATGATGGACTTCTGGAGACACATGATGTGGATGCCTCATTGAAAGATAAGCTGAAGTGCCTGGTCTTTATCCCAATTATTTCTCGCACATATTGTGATCCCAAATCATTTGCATGGGAACATGAGTTCAAAGCATTTGTTGAACAGGCATCACAAGATCAATTCGGATTGAAAGTTAAACTACCAAACGGTAATGTTGCTAGCAGAGTATTACCTGTTCGTATATATGACTTGAACGCTAATGACATAAAACTATGTGAATCCATTCTGGGAGGTGTGCTTCGTAGTGTTGACTTTATCTATAAATCTGCTGGAGTCAACAGACCATTAAGAGCCAATGAGGATCACCCACAGGACAATAGCAACAAGACATATTATCGTGATCAGATCAATAAAGTTGCAAATTCGATAGAAGAAATTATAACATCAATAGGATCACATATTCCACAAAAAGAAGTATCAAAGGAAGTTTTTAAAACAGTATCTGCACCCCGGAAAAGTAATAAAGTAAAAATCATCATTGGATCAGTCATATTATTGGCATTGATTGTTCTTGGCTATTTCTTAATCCCCAAACATACTAAACCAAAAGAACAGGTTGAAAAATCAATCGCTGTACTACCATTTAAACTTTTAAGTAATGAGCCGGATAAACAATATCTGGCAGATGGTATGATGGATGAAATAACGCTTCATCTATCAAAAATTAAAGAATTGCGAGTATTAGGTAGAACCTCCACTGAACAATACCGTAAAACAGACAAAACATTAAATGCTATTGGTAAGGAACTTGATGTTGCATATTTACTTGAAGGCAGTTTTCAAAAGTTTGGCGATAATGCAAGATTGATTGTCCAGCTTATTAAAACTGGAAAAGAAGGTCATGTATGGGCTAATGATTATGACCGGAATTGGAGTGATATTTTTAAGGTTCAAAGTGAGGTGGCACAAAAAATTGCCGATGAATTAAATGCCGCCATCACTCCTGAAGAAAAACAACTTATTGAAAAAGTACCTACTTCTGACCTTACAGCATATGATTTTTACCAGAGAGGAAGAGAAGAGCATACAAAATATTGGATTGATAATAGTAATAAGGCATCTCTGCAAAAAGCCGAAGACCTTTATCATAAATCATTGAAATATGATTCAACATTCGCTCAGGCATATTCAGGTCTGGCAGAGGTCTATTGGGATAAACATTATCAAAAGGAATATTTTTCAGAATATTTTATGGATTCGGTTCTTTTCTTTACAAAGGTTGCTCTCTCTTATAATGATCAATTGGATGAAGCATATGCGATCAGAGGAAATTATTATTACGAAAAAGGTCTTCCGGAACAAGCGATTAAAGAATTCGATAAAGCATTAAAACTCAATCCAAACTATTGGGTGGCTTACTTAGCAAAAGCAGGAGTCTATTATAGTACTGACCTTGTTAATTACATTAATTATCTTCAAAAAGCTGCATCCCTTAATCATGGATCAGGATTACCTGATATTTTAAGGGCTATTGCTTACGGATACCAAGATGCCGGATTCACGGAGAAAGCCAATTATTATGCTCTTGAAGCTTTTAAATTGGATGGAGATTCTGTTAAATACTTTAACCAATTAGGATACTTAGAACAAAAATTGGCTAACTACGAAAAGTCTGTTGAATTTCTGGAAAGGAGTTATGATTTAGATACAACCAATATATTTACACTTGGTCAACTGGGAACAAATTGTGGGTTCGCAGGGCAAATGGAAAAGTCTTTGAAATATTGTAAAGAATTTGTTACCAGAATAAAAAACCTTGGAGCGGAGCATCCTTTTAATGGTGCAATTAATCACCGTATTGGATATGCTTACTGGAAAAATGGATATAGGGAAGAATCGGAATATTACTTCAATAAACAATTGGAGGAATGTAATAACCTATTTAAATCTAGTCGTCCATGGTCTCAAATGTATTATACATATTATGATATTGCTGGAGTATATGCTTTCAGGGGAGATAAGGACAAAGCATATAAGAATTTAAGAATTTTTAATCAAAGGAAATTGCAGCCTTTATGGATGTTATCAACTATAAAAAATGATCCATTATTTAACAGTATGAGGAATGAACCTGAGTTTCAGCAGATTGTCAGGGATGTGGAAGCAAAATACCAAGCAGAGCATGAAAGAGTAAGAAAATGGTTAGAAGAAAACAACATGTTATAATATAACCTGAACTCACATTGAAAACATAAAATGTCAAGTGTTATTGAAGGATATAATTACGACATCTTCATCAGCTACCGCCAGAAAGACAATAAACATGATGGATGGGTTACTGAGTTTGTTGAAAACCTGAAGGGTGAGCTTGAATCAACATTCAAGGAAGAAATCAGTGTTTATTTTGACATCAATCCACATGACGGACTCCTTGAAACCCATGATGTTGATGCTTCCTTAAAGGATAAACTCAAGTGCCTGATTTTTGTTCCAATTATCTCACGAACATATTGTGATCCAAAGTCCTTCGCATGGGAGCATGAGTTCAAAGAATTTGTTGAACAGGCTTCTCAGGATCAGTTCGGATTAAAGGTAAAGCTGCCAAATGGCAATGTAGCAAGCAGGGTTCTCCCGATAAGAATACATGAATTGGATGCTGAAGATATAAAATCATGCGAATCCATTCTGGGAAGTGTGCTTCGTAGTGTTGATTTTATATATAAGTCAGCAGGTGTGAACAGACCGCTAAACCCATCGGATAACCCACATGACAATCTTAACAAGACATATTATAGAGATCAGATCAATAAAGTTGCGAATTCAATAAAAGAGATTATTACTGCAATAGGACAACATATTCCACAAAAAGCAGAAGTACCAAAGGAAGTTTTTAAACCGTTATCTATTCCCCGAAAAAACAATAGAGCAAATATCATCATTGGATCAATCATTTTATTGGCATTGATGATTTTTGGGTATTTCTTAATTCCAAAACTGACAAGGCCAAAAGAGCAGCTTGAGAAATCAATTGCTGTTTTGCCATTTAAGCTTTTGAGTAATGAGCCTGATAAACAATATCTGGCAGATGGGATGATGGATGAAATAACACTTCATCTATCAAAAATTAAAGAATTGCGAGTATTAGGAAGAACCTCAACTGAACAATACCGTAATCCCACAAAAACTACAACAGCTATTGGACAGGAACTGGGTGTTTCATATCTCCTTGAAGGTAGTTTTCAAAAATCTGGAGATAATGTCAGGTTGATTGTCCAGTTAATTAAAACAGGAAAGGAAGGTCATGTATGGGCGAATGATTATGACAGGAATTGGAGTGATATTTTTAAGGTTCAAAGTGAGGTGGCACAAAGAGTTGCCGATGAATTAAATGCCGCCATTACTCCTGAAGAAAAACAACTCATTAATAAAATACCAACTACTAATTTGACAGCATATGATTTTTACCAGCAGGGAAGAGAAGAACATACAAAATACTGGATTGATAATAGAAATAAGGCATTACTGCAAAAAGCAGAAGATTTCTATCATAAAGCATTGAAATATGATTCTACATTCGCCATGGCTTATTCAGGTCTGGCGTGGGCATATTGGGACAAGCACTACTGGAAAGAATATTTCTCAGGAAATTTTATGGATTCTGTCTTGATCCTTGCAAATATTGCTCTTTCCTTTGATGATCATTTGTCTGAGCCATATCTTTTAAGGGGAAGATATTATAATGAGAATGGGAAACCAGAACAGGCTATTGAGGAATTTGATAAAGCCATAAAAATCAATCCAAACAATTGGATGGCTTACATTGAAAAAGGAGGATACTATTTTTATACAGACCTTGTCAATGCTATAAATTACCTTCAAAAAGCTGCATCTCTTAATCGGGGAGCAGAATTACCCGGTTTACTCTTTTATATTGCGAATGCATATGATTGCGCTGGATTTCCTGATAAAGCAAACCAATATTTCTTGGACAATTTTAAATTGGTTGGAGATTCATTGACATATTATTCTTGGTTTGCTGATATTGAATTCTGGAGCGAAAATTTCAATAAATCTATTGAATATGGAGAAAAAGGTTATACGATAGATTCAACCAATGACGACATACTGAAGGGATTAGCAAGAAATTACGAATTACTTGGTCAGTATAAAGAATCGTTAAAATACTATAAAAAATGGCTTGAAAGAAAAAAAACTAAGGATGAAAACCCTATAGCCGATTTCCAGCGTTTAGAGTATGTTTATTGGCAAAATGGCTTTAAAGAAGAGGCTGAATACTACTGCAATGAACAAATAAAATTTTGTAACAAGTCTATTGAATTGGGGCGATCATGGGGGCAGAAGTTATATCCATACTATGATCTTGCAGGTATATATGCTTTCAAAGGAGAAAGGGATGAAGCATATAAAAATTTAAGAATTTTTAATCAGATGCAAAAGATACCCAAATGGATGGCTACCTATATAAAAATTGATCCTTTATTCAATAGTATAAGAAATGAACAAGAGTTTCAGCAAATTGTCAAGGAAGTAGATTCCAAATATCAGGCAGAGCATGAAAGGGTAAGGAAATGGCTTGAAGAAAACAATATGTTATAAAATATGGGAAGGCCAGTTCCCCTGACCACTTTCGGCCGGATTATTTTGACCAACTCAAGTCGGAGTTAAATCCTCGTAATATTAGTTTTGTATTTGAAGGACAATCTGACTGGCTGAATGAGGTCATCCACTCTGGCTTTTGCAATGATGAAGG
>CAWBNA010000027.1:0-67661 GCA_963789985.1 uncultured Bacteroidales bacterium
AAACGGACAAATTGACCACCCAATCGCAAATTAAAAAGACCACCTAATCGCGGGGTTTTCTGACCCGCCTACGCGGAGTAAACCGACCACACTTCCGCGGAACAGTTTGACCACCTTCTTTTATAGTTTTTATCAAGCCGTTTATGGACATGATTGATTAATGTTGACCTGTTCAATATTTTTTAATCATGTCAAATAATTTGATAAAAATGACAAAAATCAAAAGCATTCTTCGTCTGTACACCCAGGGTGTCAGCAAGAGAACCATCAGCGAGAAGGCCGGTGTAACACGCAACACGGTAAAGAAGTACATCCGGCAGTATATTGCCATGAACAGGCCGCTGGAAGAACTGGAAAAAATGAGCGACAGCGAGTTGGAGCAACTGTTCTCAATCAGGGAGCAGAAAGAGCCAGTAAAGCGCCTACAGGATCTGATAGCGATCTTCCCGGAAGTGGAGAAGGCGCTTAAGCGTAAGGGGGTAACCAGGGAGAGCGTATGGAGAAGATATTATGAAACGCATCCTGATGGCTACCGGGAAACGCAGTTCCGGAACCATTATAATGCATGGTCAAAGCATGTGAACTCGGTGATGCACGTTGAGCACAAGGCCGGGGATAAGATGTATGTGGATTATGCAGGAGCACATCTGCAGATAGTTAATGATGCTACGGGAGAAATAAAGAATATGGAAGTATTTACTGCCATCCTCGGGGCAAGCCAGCTTACCTATGGGAAAGCATCCTACACACAGCAGAAGGAAGACTTCATCACCTCCTGTGAGAATGCGCTTCATTACTTTGGTGGAGCACCGCAGGCCATCGTGACCGACAATTTAAAGTCCGCAGTAATAAAGAGCAGTAAGTATGAACCAACTCTTAATGAAGCGTTCAGTGACTTTATCCTGCATTACAACATGGCGGCTTTACCGGCAGGCCCCTATAAACCAAAACATAAAGCATTGGTAGAAGGTGCAGTTAAAATCATTTACAGGACCATTTATGCAGCAGTTAGTGACCGGGTATTCACTTCCCTGGAAGAACTAAACAACGCGATACTGGAGGCATTGGAAGAACATAATAACCGGCTTATGAAGAACCGGCCATATAGCAGGCGCCAGCTGTTTGAAGAAGTTGAAAAGCAGGAGCTTCAGTCATTACCACTGCGACGCTATGATCTGAAACGGAAAAAGGTGGCAACAGTGATGAAAAACAACTATGTATGCCTGGCAGAAGACAAGAACTATTACAGTGTACCCTACTCGTATATTGGGAAAAAGGTAAATATCTTCTATAGCCAGACAGACGTAGAGGTGTTTTACAGGTATGAGCGCATTGCCCATCATAAACGCGACAGGACACCCTACAGGTATATCACCGTGGATGAACACATGGCCTATAAAAACCGGTTCATGACTGACTGGACACCGGAGAAGTTTATCGAACGAGCTGCAAATGTAGGAGCAGACACTCGGCAGTACATCATTAATTTACTTGAAAAACGACAGCACCCGGAACAGGCTTATCGTTCCTGCCAGGGGATACTGAACTTTGCCTCAAAGGTAGGTAATGAGCGTCTGGATAGAGCATGTCGCAGAGCATTACTTTATCGTGACTATAGCTATATGACCATTAAAACTATCATAGAACGAAAGATGGACCAGTTACCTGACGATACCGAGGAGGGAGGAAAGATAATGCCCCTGCATGGTAATATCCGCGGGAAAGCATATTACAAATAGTTCACTTCAGGATCTCCTGCCATGGCACCACGGCGGGTGATCCTTTATAACTTGTTAAACTAAAAAATCAAACGAAATGAATGACACAATCTTGCAAAAAATGAGACAACTCAAGTTTTATGGAATGGCCAATGCTTTTAGGTTAAGTATCGAAAACGGCCGGCTGGCGAAGCTTACTGCCGATGAAATGATATCCTTTCTTATCGAAGCAGAATGGGATGATCGCAACAACCGGCGTATCGAGAGACAAATACGAAACGCACGCTTCCGTTACAATGCCAGTGTTGAGCAGCTTCACTTCGATGTGGACCGCAACCTGGAAAAAAATCAGGTACTTCGCTTTGCTGAATGCAAGTTCATCCATAACGGAGAAAACATCCTTATTACCGGGAGCACAGGAATAGGCAAGAGCTATCTTGCTTCAGCACTTGGTAATCAGGCATGCACGCTTGGCTACAAGGTTTATTACGCGAATGCAACAAAACTCTTTGCCAAGCTGAAGATGACAAAAGCTGATGGTTCTTACATAAGAGAAATAGCACGCATAGAAAAGCAGGATCTTCTTATCCTCGATGACTTCGGAATCCAGCCGCTTGATAGCCAGAGCCGATCATCCCTCATGGAGATCATTGAAGACAGGCACGGGAAACACTCTACCATCATTACATCACAGTTACCTGTTAAAGAATGGTATGATGTTATTGGAGAAAAGACAATCTCTGACGCAATCCTGGACCGTCTTGTCCACGATGCACACAGGATAGAACTTATGGGAGAGTCATTAAGACGTAAACAAACACTTAAAAATCAGAAGGAATATCAAAACGTAGAAGAAAATATGTAAATTTGTTTTAAACCCAAACGACTGTGATAAGAATTACTAAAGGAAGAGCGAAGAAGGGGTGGTCAATTTAATCTGCGATCCGGTGGTCACTTTGCATTGCGAATACATGGTCAATATACCCGCGTTTTCCAGTCACTATACCAAATTCTCCTTTAAATGCGTCAATTGAAAATCTTTAAGCAGTTTACCAGCAGAGATTCCTTATCCATGGACAAGTACATGAGTGAGGTAATCAGGATTAAGCTAATTACTGCAGAAGAAGAAGTTGACCTCGCCAGGATGATACACAAGGGAGATCTGAATGCACGGAATCGTTTAATAACTGCAAATCTTAAATTTGTCATATCTGTCTCAAAGCAATTTCAGAATCAGGGCTTGAGTCTTCCTGATTTGATCAATGAGGGGAATCTTGGTTTGATAGATGCTGCACAACGATTTGACGAAACGAGAGGCTTTAAGTTTATATCTTACGCTGTTTGGTGGATTAGGCAATCCATCATACAAGCACTAGCTAAACAGGCAAGAATCGTACACCTGCCATTAAATGTAATTAGTAATATCCATAAAATTAAAAGAAATAGTGTATTGTTGGGACAAAAGTATGAAAGAGAACCAACAACACTCGAGATCTCACAAGCTTTGGATATGACTCCTGATGACGTAACATTAGCATTAAGAAACGCTGGAAAGTATATCTCGCTGGATGCCCCATTCATTCAAGATGAAGAAGAGAATATGTACGATGTTTTATCAAATGAGGATGAATCCAACCCTGATAAAGAATTGCTAATAGATTCATTAAGAAAAGATATTAATAAGGCCCTTGATACATTGACCCAAAGAGAAGCGGATATTATCAGATTATTTTTTGGAGTAAACGGGAAACACACGCATACACTCGGGGAAATTGCTGAGAAATTAAACTTGACGAGAGAAAGGGTCAGACAAATCAAAGTAAAGGCAATTGGAAGATTGAAGCATACTTCAAGGTCTGGAATGTTAAAGACTTATCTCTATTAAAAAATTCTCGAACTTATTGGGAAAGCCCGTGCCCCTGACCACTTTTGACCGGATTACTCTTAATAACTTACATTCATAAACAACAAGAATTTAAATCAAAACTTTGAAGTCGGTTTAATCCATCAATCTGATTATGGCAGTCAGCCCTACAATCATTTTCCCATAACAAACACCTTTTTGGAGTTTTTAATGGTTCCTGCACAATAAAGCCTTAATGCAAACCTTCAAAAATCAACTTCGGAGGCTTCTTGTTAAAAGCGGCATCTCCTGGTCGAATTTTTGACATACTTGTTCCGAGCTTGTAATTTGAAAAAAAGAGATGCCGCCAAACTCAAAGTAATTTAATATCATTGGCCACTACAAATGTAATGGGGATATTAAAAGTTGATGAAATATATTCTCCACGCTCCAGTATATCTTCATCGTCTTCTTCGTAATACCATTGAATAACGAGCTTTCCTGATCGCAGAATAACTTGTGAAAGTTTTCTAATGATAGAAACCAAAACTGTGGTAAAAAGACTGTTTATGTATTCAAATCCTATTATGAAATAAGTGATCTCTGCCGGATTGTTATGGTATTCATCAATCCAATTAATTATTTGTTCGGTAACTTCCGCTTTATTCTCAATCAATCCACGTCCTTTTATCTTTATAATCCCTTCTGGTTTGAGAATAAACTCAGGAGTATTATGAGTAGGTAAAATATGTATTTCGCCTAACGCCATTCCTTTAAGTTAAAAGTTTGATCCCCCCAACAATGAAATTCAATATATAGTTCCCCTTAAAATCAAAGTAAGGGAAAATTTGATTATAAGCCAAATGTATCTGAGAATAATAATTAAGTCTAAATAGTTGAACCGCTTAGCAAGCGTTATCTTACACTCCTCCAGTGGACCGATCATTATAAAATTATGATAGCATGCCCTCGCCTGAGTGCTTTCTTATATCCTACAACCACCCTGTCCTCCTGGGCATATATATTACCAGGTATAGTTACCCTTAAAATAAAATTGACTTCAGCTTTTTGCTGGTGTAACTTTGTCAAAGAATTTAATATCATTAGGGAAAGGTTAAAATCTTTAAATCTCAAATAGTAAAGACAAAATGAAGATAAAAATATTCTTAATAATTCTGTTATCTGTTTTGTTTTTTAACTGTCTGACTGCAAATAAAAACAACAGGAAGATTACAATAACAGGTGTTGTGCTTGATGTTTACCAGAGCCCGATTAAGAATGCAACTGTAATGATCGATGGCCAGAAAACTAATTCATTGACCGATTCAAATGGAGAATTTAAGGTCAAAGTAAACAGAAATGCAACAAGGATTGGAATATACGCATTTGGGAATGGTTTAATTGAAGAGGCAATAAATGGAAGGACTGAGATAAATTTTAAATTAAGTACATATGTATCTGATAAACTACTTTCCCAAAATGATACAACTGGAGAAGAAGAAGTCAACCTTGGTTATGATCATATTAAAAAGAAATATGTGACTACCGATATAAACAGGATCGACTTAACACAAAATAAATATTATAAATATAATTCAATCTTTGATGCGATAGAAAGAGAAGTTTCCGGAGTTAAGATTTATGGAGAAACCATTATAATACAGGATTCAAAAAACCTTTTTGGTTTAATCCCAGCTTTATTAGTAGTAGACGGCGTTTATGTTAATACCATTAAAGACATCTTGCCATCAACAGTTGAATCAATTGAAGTTCTTAAAGGTACGTCAGCTGCAATTTATGGAACAAGAGGATTGGGCGGGGCTGTTGTAATCAAGACCAAAACAGGGATTGATTATTAGAAGGCTTGTGCTTATTTTCTCAGTTAAAATTAAACTCATTATAGCCCTAATGATTGTCTGATTTTCGTGATCGGAATGAGCTCGGGGGGATTTTACCATTTAGCGTCATTCCCTTGCTTATACGAGGTTTTAAAGACATTCAGAAATTAATTTTACACAACCAGGAGATGCAACAGCCAGCCCTCGGAAATCAACTTCGGGGGCTTCTTGTTAAAAGCGGCATATCCTGATTGAAAGTTCGCAATGTCAAGCATTATTGTGAATACCAATAGAAGGAGATACCGCTTAGATCAAATGTATAAGTAAAAAGAACTATTTCGCTTAATGTTTTAATTCTTCTAAAACTGCTCCAACTTGGTCTGGATTCATGGGCCAGTAGGGAGTTTTTCTTAAGTTCTCTAACAGATGAAGCCAATCTTCATGATTCCATGAATAACTATGTTTTTCAACCCATCTTTTCGGTCCATCAGGATTGTTCCAATCCAAATTCTTCCATCTTAGTAGATTTTCATCTTATGTAGGGGTATTTCCCGAACTTTGGGATAATTGAACGACTGGAGGAACAATTACTTTAGAGGGTCCTTTGAAGCCAACAGGAACTGAAATCAAACTTAGCGTGAATTGGTTATCGTGAAATATATATTCATGACGTTTACAGCATTTTGAACATTTGAGTTGTCCAGATAGCTTAATAATTCCGAAAAAATAAAACGGCACTCGGGGTGAAATCAAAAACATCCTGAGACGCAGCGTGACCCCTGACGAAAGTTAGGGGTTTGTGTTTTTATAAAAATATAATATGGCAATTCTCTAATCAGACCAGCAATCCACTGGGCATATTTCCAATTACAGTTCATCGTTAAAATAAAATTGATTTAGGTTATATTATAGTTTAACTTTGATAATGACATAAATAGACCCCCGATGTCAAGCATAATTGAAGGATATAATTATGACACCTGCCTGCCCTGCCTACCGGCAGGCAGGCGGCAGGCAGGTCTTTATCAATATTGGGCAGAAAGGTAAAAAGTACAATGTATTCATCAGATAAAGGGGTAATTTGTCTGATCGCATTTCATAAAATTGATAAACAAGGAGTTGGATCAGGATAATTAAAAGATCAACTTAGAAATTACAAATACAGGCATGGCCCAAGATGTATTCATAAGTTATTCTCATAAGGATAAAAATATTGCTGATGCCGTTTGTTCAATACTTGAGAATAACGATATCCGCTGCTGGCTTGCACCCCGTGATATAACCCCCGGAGCTCCCTTTGCAGAGGCTATCATCGATGGCATAAAAGGATCTAAAGTATTTGTCCTTATATATTCCTCAAACTCAAATCATTCTCAACAGGTTATTAAAGAAGTGGACCGGGCCGTCCATCATGGTCTGGCAATCATCCCCCTTCGCCTGGAGGATATTCCCATGTCAAAGCAGCTGGAGTATTATGTCAGTGATGTCCATTGGCTGGATGCTTTAACCCCTCCCCTTGAGAAACATATTAACAAGTTATGCGAGGTGATTAAGATGCTTCTGACGATAGATGTGATTGACAATGATGATATAAAAAAAGCTTTCGGAACCGAAGCCATAAAACAGGCAGAACCTGAAAAAGCTGTCAGGAGGTTTAAACTGTCCAGGATTCTCATCCCGGCAATCATTGCAATTCTTATTGTTATCATACTTGGTTCAGTTTGGTTCTTTAAACGGCAGGAAAAAATAAAGTGGGCAAGGGAGGTAGCACTTCCTGAGATTAAGAGGATGATAGGTGATAATGATTTCTGGCGGAACCTGGCGGAGCCTTACCAGTTGGCTGTCAAGGCAGAGACCATACTTGGCAGGGACACTACTCTGGCGGCTCTCTTTCAACAGTGTTCACGGAATATTGATATTCTCACAAATCCTCCCGGTGCCAAAGTCTATATGAAGGAATACGTGAAACCTGATACTGTGTGGTCCTTTCTTGGAACAACACCACTGAAGAAGGTACGTGTGCCAATTGGGATATTCCGCTGGAAACTTGAGAAAGAAGGGTATGATACAGTTTTGGCAGCCAATTACTCTTGGGACCCAGGAGGAGGTAGTGGTAGTTACAATCTAGTGAGGACACTGGATAAAAAAGACAGCTTTCCTGTGGGAATGGTACGGGTACCGGCTACGGAAACGGAGGTCGGACGCCTGGGAGATTTCTTTATAGGACGATACGAGGTCACGAACAGGGAATATAAGAAATTCCTGGACGATGGTGGATATCAGAAGCAGAAGTACTGGAAGCACCCTTTCATGAAAGCGGGTCAAAAACTGACTTGGGAGGAAGCCTTGAGAGTGTTTGTGGATCAAACTGGGCGACCTGGCCCAGCCACATGGACTGGAGGAGATTACCCCGAAGGTCAGGGTGACTACCCTGTCTCAGGTGTAAGCTGGTACGAAGCAGCAGCCTGCGCTGAATGGGCCGGAAAGAGTCTCCCCACTTCCATCCATTGGGATGTAGCGCGGGGTGCTTATACGCCTATGATCCAGTGGCCCATGTTTGGGGGCTTCACCATAGTATCGACATTCAGCAACTTCGGGGACAAAGGACCCGTTAAGGTAGGAAGTCTTCCCGGAGTTACAGCTTATGGCGCTTATGATATGGCGGGGAACGTAAGGGAATGGTGTTGGAACGAAGCCAAGGATGGCAGAGTAATCCGTGGTGGTAGCTGGCAGGATAATACTTACGAGTTCGGCAATGAGCGACAGGCGCCTCCCATGGATCGATCGCCCAGGAATGGTTTTCGTCTGGCGCTATATCAGGATACAGGAGCAGTACCCAGGGCAGCCTTCGCATTACGGACCCCTGATATCAGAGTTGATTACCGTTCCCAAAAGCCGGTCTCTGATGCCATCTTCCAGGAATATAAAGAGCAGTTCACATATGATCAGGGGGAATTGAATCCCAAAGTCGAGTCCTGGAAAGAAAATCCTGAGGGTTGGATTCACGAAATAGTTTCTTTCAACGCTGCCTATGGAAAAGAAAGAATCCTGGCTCATCTCTTCTTACCGTTCAATGTCAAACCACCATATCAGACAGTGATTTATTTCCCCGGGTCGACTTCCGTTTGGACGCCTTCCAGCGATAAATTGGAAAACTACTATGAATTTACAATGTTTCTATCATATCTGGTAAGGAATGGCAGGGCAGTACTCTATCCCGTTTACAAGGGGACTTTCGAACGAGGGGACCCAGCCTTGTCTGCGATTCATGAAGGAGCCAATACCCATGCTTATACAGAGTTCCTCATCCAGTTGGTCAAAGACTTCAAGAGATCCATCGATTACCTGCAAACCCGGCCTGACATTGATAAACATAAGCTGGCATATTACGGCATGAGCTGGGGAGGTACGCTGGGAGCTATAATTCCAGCTCTTGAAGAGCGACTCAATGTCAGCATCCTTTTGGCCGGGGGCATGAATTCATTTGTAACTCCTCCACCGCTTCCTCCTGCAAATATTATTAATTATATTACACGAGTAAGAACCCCAACCCTAATGCTAAATGGACGTTACGACAACATATTCCCTCCTGAGACTTCTTCACGGCTAATGTTTGACCTCCTTGGCACGCCATTGGAAAACAAGCGCCAGATCTTCTACGAGACTGATCATATTCCACTCAGGGTCGAATACATCAAGGAGACCCTGGCATGGCTGGATAAGTACCTGGGACCTGTGAAGTAAAAAAGATTATTTTACAACCTTGATCTGATTAAGAACATAAATAACATAAATGAGATGGAGGAGGTTTTGTCAACAAGACAGTTAATGTCCTCATGTCTCGAACGAAGGAATGAAAAGCAAAAATGGTGCTTCTGATGTTCTTACTGACAGGAAGGAATAAATATTTTGCATTTGGACCGATAAAACTATAATTTTGATAATGAAATAAATAGACCTCAGATGTCTAGCATCATAGAAGGATACAATTATGATATCTTCATCAGCTACCGCCAGAAAGACAACAAAGGCGACAGGTGGGTCAGTGAGTTTGTCGAGGCTCTGAAGACTGAACTTGAATCAACATTCAAAGAGGAGATCAGCGTTTATTTTGACATCAATCCTCATGATGGACTTCTGGAGACACATGATGTTGATGCTTCCCTGAAAGATAAGCTCAAATGCTTGGTCTTTATTCCTATCATTTCCCGCACTTATTGTGATCCCAAGTCCTTCGCATGGGAACATGAGTTCAAAGCATTTGTGGAGCAGGCTTCTCAGGATCAGTTCGGATTGAAAGTTAAACTACCAAACGGTAATGTTGCTAGCAGGGTATTACCAGTTCGTATTCATGACCTGGATAATGCTGATATTAAACTATGTGAATCAGTTTTAGGAGGAGTAATACGAGGAATTGAGTTCATTTATAAAGAACCGGGAGTAAATAAACCACTTACCACTGACGATGATGAAAAGAAGAATTTAAACAGTACCAAATACAGAATCCAGATAAACAAGGTCGCCAATGCCATTAAAGAGATTATAACCTCAATAGTACAACATATTCCACAAATAGAAGGAATATCAAAGGAAGATAATAGACTGGCAATTGTCCCCCGGAAAAGCAACAAAACAAAAATCATCATTGGATCAATCATTTTATTTGCATTGATAATTCTTGGGTATTTCTTAATCCCAACACTTACTAATACAAAAGAACAGCTTGAAAAATCAATTGCAGTATTACCTTTTAGGAATGACAGCTCAAGTGATTCAACAACATATTTTATCAATGGGTTGATGGAAGAAGTCCTTAATAATCTGCAAAAAATAAAAGATTTCAGAGTACTTTCCCGTAATTCAGTCGAACGATTCAGAAACAATACTACCAAATCTACGCCTGAGATCGCAAAAAAGCTGGGAGTTAATTATATAGTTGAAGGCGAGGGACAAAAATATGGTAATACATTCCGTTTAAGGGTGCAACTAATTAAAGCAGCAAAAGAAGGTCATCTCTGGGCAGAATCTTATGAAAAGGAAATACGGGAAACAGAAGATATTTATAGTACACAAAGCAATATTGCCCAATCTATTGCCTCAGCATTAAAAGCAACAATAACTCCAGAGGAAAAACAACTAATTAATAAAATATCAACTAACAACCTGACAGCTTATGATTTTTATCAGCAGGGAAGAGAAGAACATACAAAATATTGGAATAATAATAATAATAGGAGAGCGCTTCAAAAAGCCGAAGATTTATATCATAGATCATTGAAATATGATTCTACATTCGCTCAGGCATATTCAGGTCTGGCAAAAGTATATTGGGACAAACACATTTGGAAAGAATATTTTTTAAAAAATTTTATGGATTCTGTTTTGATCCTTACAAAGATTGCTCTTTCCTTAGATGATCAATTATCAGAAGCATATACTTTAAGAGGGAGATATTATAGTGAAACCGGGAAACCTGAACAAGCTATTAAAGAATTTGATAAGGCCATAAAACTTAATCCAAACGATTGGATGGCTTATTATGAAAAAGGTGAATTCTATTATAGTACCGACTTTGTCAATAATATTAATTATCTTCAAAAAGCTGCATCCATTAATCGTGGACCAGAATTACCTTCTTTATTAGGAGAAATTGGGTCTGCATATTTATGGGCTGGATTTCCTGAGAAAAATAAGCTATACTCTCAGAACAAATTGAATTTAGATGGTGATTCATCATCATATTATTCTTCTTTAGCTGCTGATGAATTCTGGCTTGCAAATTTTAATAAATCTATTGAATATGCCAAAAAAGTTAAGGCAGTAGATTCAGCTAATGTATTTTGGTTAGGAATAGGTTACGCATGGCTTGGGCAGTATAAAGAATCATTAAAATATTATAAAAAGTATTTTGAGAGATTAAAAGCTCAAGGAGAAATTGATTTTAACGGTATGCACCGCATAGGATATGTCTACTGGCAAAATGGCTATAAAGAAGAGGCGGAATACTTTTTTAATGAACAAATAAAATACTGCAACAAGATGATTGAGTTGAAGCGATCATGGGGGCAAGGCTTTTATGCATATTATGATCTTGCAGGTGTATATGCTTTTAGGGGAGAGAAGGATAAAGCTTATAAGAATTTAAGAATTTTTAATCAAATACAACGGACAAACTTAGCGGCGCCGATGCTAATGAAGACCGATCCTTTATTCAACAGTATCAGGAATGAAAAGGAATTTCAGCAGATTGCTAAGGATATTGAGGTAAAATACCAGGCAGAGCATGAAAGAGTAAGGAAATGGCTTGAAGAGCAGGGGATGCTATAGAAAGGACTATATACCATTTATGACAATAATCTATTGTCACCCTCTTAAATCAGCATCCTGGGGTTTATTATTATTATACCATATTCAGTTTTTTGAATAATTCTAAGGATATTAAACAATATCTAATTATAAGGTTAAGTTTCCAAATTCGAGTAGACATTCCATTGATATCATGTTTTATTATAAGAAAAGAATAGTGTCAACTATCACCTACCTTGACATAATTCTAAACGAAACATGACAAAACGGATCGATGAGTTATTTCAAAATCCGGTCTTGATGACTATACTTGGCCGGTCTGATAGGACATGCCATACATCAATAAACTAAAAGCATTTAACTACGCAACTATTGGTGATCAAATCATTCTGCCCGGAAGTGATCAAGGATGCTGGTTTTTCAAGTCAACTAACGACTACTTGTTTAGTTGCTGTAAAATATATTTTTCATAAACTCTCTTAATTATCAATATTTTTAATATCTTTCTTTTGACTAATACTGAATGTCTTAGATTATATTAAATATTTACACCTAGATAAAGATTTTAATTATAGTTCCAAAATCATTAATACAGGAGGTAATATGGCAGCTAAGAAAATTATAGACATGACAATTAAAGACATTTTTGACAGCCTGCTAGGAAAAAAAAATGCCAGGAATGTCCTTGCAAAAATTCAAAAAGAATATGATAATGGAGTCAGAGGTGAGGCATTAAAAGATTTTGCTAATCGTACAATCAAAGAAATTCCTGATCTTAATTCTGAAATAGTAAAATTTGCAGTATTTGCAACCCAAGTCAGTGCTTCACATAGCCATCCAAATGAACCATTAACTGAACCTTTAAAGATTTAAGGATGCCTATTTAATATGAATCTTTAGTATAATTATTTGAAGTCACCTTTATTTTCACTATGAGTAAGATATCCCGGAATCAGGTGGATTCTCTTTTTATTTTTTCCCCTGGTGGTGAAAATGCAAATAATTATTTCTATTATCATATCGGGAGTGCTTATATAATTTCTTTTTTAAGGCTAAATGGTTATACAGCAGAGCAGTTTATTTATAATGATTTTATTAACCTTGAGAATTGTGTAAAAAAAATATTAATGTACAATGCTAAAGTAATTGGCTTTGCTGTCTTCAATACCAATTTTATAACTTCAATTTTAATTGCAGAACAGCTAAAAAGAATATCACCTAAGACTATAATTGTTTTTGGCGGCCCTACCGCTACTACTTATTCTGAATTTATACTAGGTAAGTATCAGTTTGTTGACGTCTGCTTTAGAAATGAAAGTGAAGAGATTTTTCTGCAATTCATTACTCAATTATCTGATAACCATTTTGATTACAGAAGAGTTGATTTGGGGCAAATAAAAGGGATTTCATTTAGAAATGGAGATAAAATATGCAAAAACCCTGAAAGTAACATTCTGGTCAAAAATTCTAAAATTACAGACTACCTCGATAAATACCCATCACCTTATCTGAGTGCTATCATATCTGGTCCTGATGCTTTTAATGTCGGATTAATAACAGCAAGGGGATGCAATCAGAATTGCGTATATTGTAATTGTGCTGTTTTATCAAAAAGAAGATTTATTACTCATTCTGTTGAGAGAGTTATCAATGAGATAGATTTCATATCCAGATATTCTACCAGCAACCAGATTTTGACTTTTTTTGATGATGCTTTTTCATTGATCCCGCAAAGAGCAAAAAAAATTTGTGAGGCAATAATAGAGAACAAAATCAAAATTCCCTTGAGCTGTATTACGAGGTGTGATTGTGTTGATGAAGAATTACTTGATCTGATGATGGAAGCAGGTTTTGTTTCAATTGGGTTTTCCCTGGAAAGTGCAAATCCAAAAACTTTACGAATCATTGGCAAGGTTCATAAAGCCGAAGATAACCCATCAGATGAATTAGAGAAAGAAATTCTGTTTATAGAAAAGCTGGGATTAATGTCTACATATGCAAAGAAAATAGGTATAAAAAATATTTCTGCGAGTATAATGGTAGGACTGCCTAATGAAACTGTCGAGGAAGCAAATAGAACAATAGAAACAATTGATAATTATGTCAATATAGATTTTTATACACATAATTTCTTAAATATTTATCAGGGCACACCTCTTTTTTCCACCTATCCAAAATATGGTTATAAAGTAGAATTTATTGATGATAATCCAATTTTTAGCAAAACAATTTATCCCAATGAAATAGTCAAAAAGGTAAATATTTCCTCAAAGTCCCAAATTCACAGAACACAAAAAGCCAATGATAATAATACATTAAAGATTTTATCATTGGTACCTGAAAAAAATACTAATTATGGATGGTTTAATAATATTATTGTTTTATCAGATACTTTAAACGGGCATTTTGTTGATTGGTTAAAAAAAATTCTGGCAATTAATGGCACTATCGTTCAAATCTATTCAAATAGAGATGCGTTGTTTAGTCATTTAAGAAATAACTATGAAAAATTCGTAAGAAATTCTACTCCGAGTCTCAAAATTCAGAATTATTATTTAGAAAGATATAATAACTTATTATTATTGAATTCCTATTTTCACTCACTCTTAGATTTAGAAAATAAAGAAGATTGCATTTCAATTTGTGATTTTAGTTTTGTCAGGTCAAATCTGACTAATCCTGAGATTGATTTTCTTAAAATACTCTGTAAAGAATATGATTTTGATGATGCAATCTCAGCCTATGATTATTTTTGTGAAGTAAATAAGGAAAAGAATTTATTTAGTTACCTGATTAATAGAAGAGCTTTTCCATATTTTGCAAATTTATGTAAATGGACAAAAGATTTTTCAAACTGTCAGAAAAGGAATACATTAATTATTAATGACTTATCGGAAATAAGATTATGCTGGTACGGCAGTAAGATTGGAAAAGTTGGGCAATCATACACAGAAATAATTAAGAATCTCGAATCATACCAGAATAAGATTTCAAATCAAAGAAAATGCAATCAATGTAGTGTTAATGATTATTGTAATAAATGTATAACACCATTTCCGGTTTCTGATGAAGAATACTGTATTAAACAGAATATGAACGATATAACTAAAGTTACAGAACTATTTATGAGTTTTGATATGTTTAAACAGTATATGTAATTAAATATCCTGTTGCATGGTGAACAATGAATTTTTAGCCATCTTGGTAGATAAGTCTTACCAAACATTATACTCTGTTTGTAAGTATCCTTAAATGTAAATTCTATTATTTTCTTAGGGAATTATTGGAATGGAACGAAGTAACAATATTATCAATTCGCCTAAATTAAACGATAAATCCAGTTTTTAAAATGAAGACCAGAATGGTGGAAATTTCCACCGACCTTTTATAAATTTTAAGTGAAAATCCCCTAAAAACCTAGCAAAAACCTAGCAACAAACAAAAACCACTTACCTGATTTCACTGATAAGTGGTTGATTTTCTGGTTGCTCTGTCAGGGCTCGAACCTGAACTTTTCTGATCCAGAGTTATACAAGAATATAATATATATATCTTAACACATTGATTATCAATACTAAGTTATAAAGACAAAATCTTGATATTTCCATTATTTAATACCTATTAACCTTAAAACCTAGCAAGAAACCTAGCAAGATTTTTATTCTTTCTAAATTTTTTATAAACTTGGTTTTAATTGTCGAAAAATATTTGAAATCTAGTTTCGACATAATTGGTTTCTATATATGAACCTGGTCAACTATTAGTGGTCTAATACACAATTAGTTTATTTGAATCAAATCTTCTTTCAAACCCACTGGTAAATCATTTATTGAATAAATCATCAATTGAGATTTTGTTTCAATAATTCCCCCAGTATTTAAAGTCAAGATTTGAGTTATAGATTCAGTACTTAGTTTATACATAGCTCCAGTGGCAGAATCAACAATTAGCATTTCAATTATTCCGCCCAATAAGATGTTTCCCCAGTACCAACCGTTTAATTCACATTCCACAGGATTTCCATTTCATTGTAACCAGTCAATTGGAATTTTATTTTATAAGATTCTTTCTTAAAGAATCCAGCTCCAGATTTTAGCTTTAGAGTTGCAGGTGTTGTGCCACTAAAAACACTTTTGCCATCTATATTTGTAATTATAATATTAGCACCTGAGGGATTACTGTTGACTGTTAATGGCCAGTTTGACTTACTGACAATGGATGCGCATGCTGAAATAAAAAGGATCATTAACTTATTGTCAGCCCTCGGAATCGCTCCGGAGATTTGTTTAAATAAAATTGACTTCAGCTTATAAAGGGTGTAACTTTGTTAATAACTAACTCTGAGAAATATTTAATTCTAAAAAATACCACCATGAAATGCTTTTTAAAAATCATTATCATTTTTTTTATTTCCGCAGGTTTTATTATAACAATTCAATCCTGTAAGAAGAAAGACACTATTCCTTCTGTAACAACTGTAAGTGTTTCGGGAATAACCCAGACGAGTGCAGTTTCAGGAGGTAATGTGACAAGTGATGGAGGAGCTGAGGTGACTACCAAAGGAGTATGTTGGGGAACCTCTCACAATCCGGCGACTAACTCTAACGAAACAGACGACGGCAGCGGTACAGGTTCTTTTACCAGTAATATGACAGCCTTAACAGTAAATACGACTTACTATGTACGTGCTTATGCCACCAACAGCCAGGGGACAGCTTATGGAAATGAGGTTTCATTTGCAACCAGCCCGATAGCCCTTGCAACACTTACAACAGCTGATGTGACTTCAATAACGCCTACAACAGCATCCTCAGGAGGAGATATTGCAGATGACGGGGGCGGAACAATCACAGCCAGTGGTGTCTGCTGGAGCACAACTCAAAATCCGACAATAGCCAATAATTTTACGACAGATGGATCAGAATCAGGTGGCTATTATAGCACTATAACTGGCTTAACTGCAAATACAACTTATTATGTACGGGCCTATGCTACCAACGATGCAGGAACTGCCTATGGGAACCAGGTGAGTTTTACGACCACAGGAATCAGTGCAATTATTTTTAATTCTAATTTGACATATGGCACTGTTTCAGATATTGATGGGAATATTTATAAGACTATTCAGATTGGCACTCAGACATGGATGGCAGAAAACCTCAAAACAACTAAATATAATGATGGCACTTCTATACCTAATGTCACCGATTTAAATTCGTGGGACACCCTTGCTTCCCCGGGATATTGCTGGTGCCTTAATGATGCTTCAACGTACAAAGCTGTTTATGGTGCTTTATATAATTGGTATACAGTAAACACAGGTAAATTATGCCCTGCAGGGTGGCATGTTCCGTCATATGGTGAGTTGAACACATTAGTGACCTATCTTGGCGGGGTTGAGGTTGCCGGTGGTAAGCTGAAAGAAACCGGTACTACTCATTGGCAAACCCCAAACGGGGATGCAACAAATGAATCGGGCTTTACTGGTCTTCCCGGTGCAGCCCGTGACGTCACCGCAGACTTTGGACAAGGTAACTGGATTGGCACCTTTGGTGACTGGTGGAGTACGACTTATGATGACCCGGTGGGTTACTATATATTAGAATTATTTTACAATGATGGTTCAATTTATTTTAACGGCATGTTAAATGATGAAGGACTTTCTGTTCGCTGTTTGAAGAATTAGTTAAATGTTGATGACAATGACTTATTCGTATGCCCTCGGTCACTTGTTGTATAAACCGGTCGTCTCGACCACATTCCGCCAGTCTTATTGACATATTCGTATTTATCTATACATCATAGAATTAACCTCGGTTTTAAGTGGTCAATCGTATCCTGCGAGAGGTGGTCAGGGTTACCGGTTTTTCAACTTGGTGATGGACTCAGTAATATTTTTTCCCGTTACCCTGGAAAGCTCATGAAATACATAGAAAATGATACAAACTAAGTTTTGGATTTGGTTAAAAAATGGGGTATTTCCAATTTTAACATTAATCTGTAAGAATAGAACACTTTGGGAGAAGGTTTCTCTACTTTAAGATATGTAAAAAATGTTAATGGATTACTTACTCTTTTTTGTTTATCTTGATAAATATTGATTACTTTTATAATAGATATATTAATATTTAAAAAATTATAAGATAAGGCACATTTATAACCTGTTATATAAATAAATCACTTTTTATTATGAAAAATTTTATTCTTATTCTTTTAGCATTTCTCACTGCAAGTTGTGCAGTAACTGTTCCTACTAATTGGACAACAGAACAAGAAGCTTATCCTGGGGGCTCTCTGGGTAACAACATAACTACTGGGGCTACTGCTTTTAGGCAATCTGTTTTAAATTATACTTTCAATGAGGTATTTGCATCTGCAGAAAAGGCATTGAGTTTTGCCCAGATTAATGTGTCGGAGAGTAATCAAACTGCAGGAATATTATATGGGACAAGATCAGTCCTTGTTAAAGGGTTTACGAAAAAGTATTATTATTTAGTAAAAATTAAAGAGGAGGGAGCTGAAAAATGCAATGTTTCTGTATACTCAAAACAACAACAGAGTGCAAAATACATCAAATGGCTTCCCTATGTAATTTTGCCCTCTGTAGCAATGGCAGCCGTAGGCTGGGCAACAATGTCAAATTATCCAGCCAATGCAATAGGTTTCAGTGTAATCTGGCCAGCAATTTTTATTCCAATTACAGCGATAGGAAACTCAAATGCTAATAAAAGTGCAGCTTTAAAGTGGAGCCCGGATGATGATGAATATCTTGACAGAATTATGTCATTTATGAGAACAGATCTTCTTCAGAAGTGATATAAAATTAATTATGTTAAAGCTCCTGATATTTACAGGATTTGTTGGAATTTCAACATCATTGTTTTCTCAAGTCGAAAAACTAATATCCATAAACTCTGTCCCAGATGGTGCTTTTGTCTCAAATATCTCAGGGAAATCAGAATTTCTGGGTTATACCCCATTTAATCAAAAATTTAATTTCCATAGCGATATCTCCATTTTAAAATTAAGGTTGTCTTCTTGCGGATTTTATGATACTATAATAAAAATTTCTCCTCAATCAGAAAATCTAACAATCAAAATGGAGAGAAAGAAATTCATTATTCTTCCGGAAACGGAAAAAGAACTGTTCTCTGAAAATGATAAGAAATCCATATCTTCTTTTATGGTTGATTTTCTTAATGACTTTATTTTAAGGAACAGCAAGAAACCTATAAATTTTTCTGATTTTGCAATGATGAAGCGATCCGCTGATAAAACTATTCTAAATGTGGTTTTTGAATTAGATCCTGCATATCTTAATATAACTTCAAAAGAAAAAATAGATTCATTGCTACAATCCAAATGGGATGAATGGTTCAACGCTTCAGTAAAAAAGTTTAATGATGGAAAATTAAGTGATACTAATGGAATAAAAATCTATTTTTCAGTAATATCAGGAAAAAAAGGCTTCTCTTTACGACAAATGCCGGGTGTCGATGTAAGGGATGAGTTAAAGTCACAAACATACGTCTCCGAGGGAAATAATGAGACAGTTACTACAACCATTTATTATTATGAAACTGAAGTTAATCCAACTTTTGGTAGCACTCTGGATCAAACTCAAAAATACTTTGAATTATTATACGAAATTGGTAAAGCTCCTCAGGAAACAGCATTTTCATTGCAACAAAAAGCATTGTCGTCTTTTTCAAATGGCAAATTTTATTCATTATTTAAAACTTCAGAAGAAATTAATAATTATTCCATGCTTACCAGATATCTTTCTAAAAAATAACTTGGTTTAGAAAGTTTTAAGCGAGTCTTTGCCTTTTATAGCCCCCTTTAGACTTAGAATTTAATATTTCTGTTCAACTATAATTTGATCCAATGAAAATTGAGATTTAAAATGTAAAAAAGAATAAAAAGTGCTGAAATAATTCTTGAGTAAAATGCTGTATTATAAAAATATGATCTATCATTTAATCTTGTAATTAGGCTCAAAAATAAAACAAATCCTAAAGTAAAGAAGCATACAAAGCAAAGTGTAATTACACTGCGAAAAGGGAATACCAAAGATATTAGGCAAGCACATGTAATTGCTAATCCCAAGTATGTTAGTTTATAGATAAAATTTAAGAAAGGAATGCTATTTAGGAATCCTGTTGTTTCATGGTTCTCCGTTCCAAAGACAATAAAAGCAGTAAAGAAATAAAGTATTGCTGAACTAATTGCACCAATTACTAAAACTATATCTGTCTCCCTAATTTTAAATAGATAAAGGAATATACCGATAATAAGTATTGAAGTAGTAATCTTTTCTGAGTTAAAAATTAAGGTAGAATTTTTATTAACTAGGTCAGCGATTGGCTTATTGTGTTGTTCCAGCTCCATAGTGATAAATTATATTATGAAATAAATTATTTTGTAAAGTTAAAAAGTCCTAATTGCTCGAACATAGTATGGTTCGTTCTTATTGAACCAAACCTGACCACCATTGTAGAGGTCTGTAATCCATGCGCTATCAGTATAAATAGGATGCTCTGAAGAGGTCCAATAACGAACCGAATAATTTGGAAAACCACCAACCGCATCTCTATTAGTAAATACTTTGTACAATTCATCTTTGCTTGGTAAAAACCAGTCACTGTAGCCATTTAATACTAAATCATAACACAACTTAGCCGCATAGCTTCCTGCTCCTTGAGCAACAACAATAGTGTTTGTATTTGCATTTCCTGTTCCTAACGCTGTTCCTGTCGCACCTGTAATCACATAACTTCCATTATACCATTGTATACCTGCGCTTTGGTCACTTGGTGCGGCTATTAATCCGTGAATTTCTCCTGATATATAACCGGGGTCGCCAGATTGCAAAATATAAGCTACTATTCCGCCCTGATAACTATCGCCGATTGATATTGATGTCGTAAAGGTCATATCATTAAATGACGTCGTTCCTCCACAATTTTTAGCTTCTACTGTGTAATGATATGTAGTATTTGGAGTCAATCCGGTAATACTTACGCTGACTAAATTGTTGCTTCCTGTCACAGGGTTCTGTGACGCTCCTATTACAAAACTATAGCTTGAGTTCAAACCATAAACAAAGGTTACAGTAGTTGAGTAACCATTCGCATTTACAGTACCATTGAGCGTTGCTGTCGTGCTGGTAATATTTGTAGCATTATTTGTTGTCGCTGTAGGTGCTGTACAAGAAGTTGTAAAGGTCCGGTCATTTCCATAAGCAGTCCCTCCACAAAATACTACTTTTATCCTGAAATGATATGTAGCATTTGGAGTTAATCCTGTGATATTTGCGCTGACAGAAGTGTTGCTGCTTCCTAGTACTGGACTCTGTGATGCTGCCACTGTACTGCCATAGCTTGTGCTTGTACCGTACTCGAACGTCACTGTAGTTGAAGAGCCATTAGCATTTACTGAACCATTAAGCGTAGCTGTCGTGGAGCCAACATTAGTAGCATCAATTGTTGTGACTGAAGGTGCTGGGCACGGAGTATTAAAATTTAATTCGTTTCCATATGCAGTTCCTGCACTGTTGGTAGCATAAGCACGTACATAGTAAGTAGTATTTACTGTCAAGGCTGTCATATTACTGATAAAAGAACCTGTACCGCTACCGTCGTTTGTTTCGTTAGAACTGGCCGTCGGATTGTGAGAGGTCCCCCAGCAGACGCCCCGGGCAGTCACCTCAGCTCCTCCATCACTTGTCACATTACCTCCCGAAACTGCACTCGTCTGGGTTATTCCCGAAACGCTAACAGTTGTTACAGAAGGAATAATGTCTTTCTTCTTACAGGATTGTATTGTAACAATAAAACCTGCGGAAATAAAAAAAACGATAATGATTTTTAAAAAGCATTTCATTGTCGTATTTTTAGAATTAAATATCTTTCAGAATTAGTTATAGACAAAGTTACACTCTGTAAAAACCAAAGTCAATTTTATTTGACAAAATACCTGGAGCGGTCCGAGAGCTTAATCTGTTGCATTTCCAACTTGATTGCCACAATAGACACAAATGCTTTAAAAAATCAACCTCATGAAAATGTCATCTTTGTTCCCTGCTGTAATGATATTCTCATTTACTCACAAAAAATCCGTCTAAAAAGCTCGAACAGCACGCACATAGTTAGTGAAGTTCTTATAGCTGCTGTATTGAAGGCCACCGTCGAAGCTCTGCATCCATGCGGTGCTGTTACCGATCTCAGTAGAACTCCAATAGTAGCCAACATTAAAACCGCCAATTGCTACACTGTTTATGTAAAGCTGGTTCAATTCATCTTTACTGGGTAAATACCAATCGCTATAACCATTTAATACTAAATCTTTACATAATTCAGCTGCATAGTTTCCTGCTCCCTGATTAGTAACTATGGCGTTTGTGTTTGCCATTCCTGTGCCCAGTGCAGTTCCTGTTGCACCGGTTGTGGTATAACTCCCATTATACCAATGTATATTTGTGCTTTGGTCGCTTGGTGCGGCTATTAAACCATGTGTTTGTCCTGCAATATATCCAGGATCTCCAGCCTGTAAAATATAACCTACTATTCCGCCCTGATAACTAGAGCCTACTACTATTAAATTTGATGTTGTAAATGTTTCGTCACCGCCATTAGCTGTTCCTCCGCAATTTTCTACAATCACTGTGTAATGATATGTAGTATTTAGAGCCAAGCTTGTGACTTCTGCGCTGACAGCTGTATTGCTGCTTCCTCTTAATGGACTTTGTGATGCTGTCACTGTACTGCCATAGCTTGTTGTTGTGCCATACTCGAACGTCACAGTTGTTGAAAAACCATTCGCATTTACTGAACCATTAAGTGTTGCTGTTGAAGTGCCAGCATTGGTAGCAGCATTTGTTGTCGCTGTAGGTGCTGTGCATAGAGTAATAAAATTTAATTCGTTTCCATATGCAGTTCCTGCACTGTTAGTAGCATAAGCTTTTACATAATAAGTTGTTTCGGGCTGAAGGTTTGTCAGGTTACTTACAAAGCTGCCAGTTCCTGTACCGTCTGTAGTTATGTTATTTGCAGTGGTTGGATCAGTACTTGTATTCCAGCAGACTCCTCTTGATGTTATTGCACCGCCTCCGTTAGCTGTTATATTTCCACCGGATATTGCAGTTGTTGAAGTAATTGAAGTAATTGCAGCTGTTGTGAGAGTCGCAGTTACTATCTGGCTTGTTGTGAATGACATCTGACCGCCATAGCTTGTCCCTTCACTATTTGTGGCATAAGCTCGAACATAGTAAGCAGTATTAGCCGTTAAGCCAGTTATATTACTTGTGAAAGCGCCAGTACCTGTACCATCGTTTGTTATATTTGAACCTGTAGTTGGATTCTGAGTAGTGCCCCAACAGACGCCACGAGCAGTCACCTCATCTCCCCCATTATTTGTTACATTTCCACCTGAAACTGCACTTGTCTGGGTTATTCCCGAAACACTTACAGTTGTCACAGAAGGTATCGTTTCTTTCTTCTTACAGGATTGTATTGTTTCTATAAAACCTGCGGAAATAAAAAAAACGATAATGATTTTTAAAAAGCATTTCATGGTAGTATTTTTTAGAATTAAATATCTCTTAGAGTTAGTTGTAGACGAAGTTACACTCTATATAAGACAAAGTCAATTTTATTTAACAAAATACCTGGAGCGGTCCGAGAGCTTAATCTGTTGCATTTCCAACTTGATTGCCACATTAGACACAAATGCTTTAAAAAATCAATCTCATGAAAATATCATCTTTGTTCCCTGCTGTAATGATATTCTCATTTACTCACAAAAAATCCGTCCTCCTTTGACCATTTCAAAAACAGGTCTGATAACACTTAACATACATAACAAAACAACAAATATTTAACTCCGATTATGGGTAACCAATTTAGTCTGGCCAAATATGGTCAAGAACACTGGCTTATCCAATTAATAAGTGGTACCTTTATAAGTGTTATGAATATAAGTCACTATACCAAATTCTCCTTTAAATGCGTCAATTGAAAATCTTTAAGCAGTTTACCAGCAGAGATTCCTTATCCATGGACAAGTACATGAGTGAGGTAATCAGGATTAAGCTAATTACTGCAGAAGAAGAAGTTGACCTCGCCAGGATGATACACAAGGGAGATCTGAATGCACGGAATCGTTTAATAACTGCAAATCTTAAATTTGTCATATCTGTCTCAAAGCAATTTCAGAATCAGGGCTTGAGTCTTCCTGATTTGATCAATGAGGGGAATCTTGGTTTGATAGATGCTGCACAACGATTTGACGAAACGAGAGGCTTTAAGTTTATATCTTACGCTGTTTGGTGGATTAGGCAATCCATCATACAAGCACTGGCTAAACAGGCAAGAATCGTACACCTGCCATTAAATGTAATTAGTAATATCCATAAAATTAAAAGAAATAGTGTATTGTTGGGACAAAAGTATGAAAGAGAACCAACAACACTCGAGATCTCACAAGCTTTGGATATGACTCCTGATGACGTAACATTAGCATTAAGAAACGCTGGGAAGTATATCTCGCTGGATGCCCCATTCATTCAAGATGAAGAAGAGAATATGTACGATGTTTTATCAAATGAGGATGAATCCAACCCTGATAAAGAATTGCTAATAGATTCATTAAGAAAAGATATTAATAAGGCCCTTGATACATTGACCCAAAGAGAAGCGGATATTATCAGATTATTTTTTGGAGTAAACGGGAAATATGTTCATACACTCGGGGAAATTGCTGAGAAATTAAACTTGACGAGAGAAAGGGTCAGACAAATCAAAGTAAAGGCAATTGGAAGATTGAAGCATACTTCAAGGTCTGGAATGTTAAAGACTTATCTCTATTGAAAAATTCTCGAACTTATTGGAAAAGCCCGTGCCCCTGACCACTTTTGGCCGGATTATATTGACCACCTCAAGTCGGAGTTAAATCTTTGTAATATAGTTTTGTAGGTTAAAGACAATCTGAATGGCTGAATGTGGTCAGGATGCCCGGCCTTTGCACCTAATAATTTGGTCCAATCAAAATTAGAGTGTTTCGTCTATAAAAGCCCTTCATTGATTCTCCATGTTTTATCCATATCCAGACTAGCCAGATAGTGTTCTGTTACTTGTGAGGTTGAATGGCCCATCATTTCCCCAATCTCATCTCTTGACTTACCGGACCTTTTTAATGTAGTCGCATAGGCGTCACGTGAAGTTTTGAGCCTTAGCTCGACTGATAGGTTCAGTTTCTCACTTATATATTTGAGGCTTCTGTTGATTTTTTGTTGTTGCCAGTCCTTTTTATTGCGAAAGGTCTTTTCATCATATCCTTCCTGTAATAATCCCAGAATGAACGGACTTCTTTTTACACCTACTTTATCGATTAGTTCTTTCAGTTTTGGATATAGGGGAACTACTATGTCCCTGACATTATTCTTCCTGGTATTCTCTGTCTTCATACGGTTAAAAACAATATACTGCCCTTTAATGTTAGTCCATCTGAGTCTCATCAGGTCTGCATGATTCATACCATTCGCCCGGTATAAGATCAGCCAGATATCCCTTGCATACTCTTGTTCTTTACTTTGAAAGTCATTAAAATCAACCACTTTCTGGATTTCATCATTGGACATCACTGGTTTTGATTTACGGAAGTTTTTAATGGTATAGCCACCTTTTCCGAAAGGGTATTTGTAGCCATCAGGCAATCTTTTATCTACATAAATGAAATGATTAATAAGGCTGCGCAGATGTCTCATGTAGGTTGAAATTGTAGCTGTCGAGTAACCATCTTCTCTTTTTGATTTTTCATAGTCCATCAGAAAGTCTGGTGTGATGTCTGTTATTGAGATTCCTTCCCGGTATTCCGCAAAACTATTCAATGCGGTTTGGTACATTGACTTTGTCTTGAGCTTGCTTCTGGGATTAGCTTCAAGATATCGTGTAATGAGGTCTTTCAGTAGGAGGAAGTCCTTAAATTCTTCAGTGGGATCTTTTTTGCAATAAACCAGTTTTCGATACTTGTCTTTATTGAATGGTTTCAAACCGTTGAATAACTCTTCACATCTTGTGAGGAACTCATTGCACTCTTTACGGAATTCAACACTTTTAGGATCTAAAGCCTTTTTTTCAAAAACCTGGTGGTATTGATCTTTTGTCATGGGAACTATTTTGAGGTACATGATATCGTTTCCCATCCCCAGACGGACACATAGGTTGTACTTATCGTTTTTTAACTTGACCCGTTTATCAAGCTCTAAGTGGAAAGTTGCCATATCTGTGTGATGATACTTGAGGTTGGTCTTTGAATGTCGTTTTTAATTGTGGCACTGAAGGGAGGTCTTCTACAATCATACCATCATTTAAGACCCATTGGTCAATTTGAGTTTTGTCAAAAAGAGTTCTGGTTCCTATTTTATGATGTGGAATGGTTTTGTTGCTTACCATTTTATAGACTGTTGACTTAGACAGGTGGAGATACTTAGATAATTCCATCACGTCGAAAAACTTACTTTCCTCCATTTTTACAGATTTATTGACTTTTATACCCTTTTACACCGGGTAATAAAAATATAAGGAAAAAAATCCTTAAAAAGAAATTTCAAATCAAAAAATAGGGCCAAAAGTAAAGTTTTTTTGGTTCGAAAGGGCCGATTAGAAGTTCCATTTAAGCCGTAAGAACCCAAAATAATAATATTGTGTACATCCTTTTATCAATTGCCCTCCAAAAGATTGGATAATTAGTGAAAAATCAATATCGTTTGTCAATGAGTAAGTTAGTGATGGGCCAAGAAAAATCCCTCTTATTTTTGGAAAGTATATTCCGGTCAGGGAAACATTAAACAGCGGTGTTAGGGGATAACTGCCCTGGAGCATTAAAGAAATTGTTGTGAACGAAAGGTTCTTAGCTGATAAGTTCATATTGTAAAAATCAATAAAACTAGTAATTCCGGGACCCTTTTTCTGATTATACAATACTTCGAACTGGAGCGTAAAAGAGCGTTTAAATGTATATTGAGTGCCTAATGTAGCCACCAAAAGACCGGTCGTATCTGCAAAGTTTTTTTTTGGCCGGAAATATGAGATCTCCCCTGTGAAAGCTGCGCCTTTTATATTCCCTGACCAGCCGGCACCGACGACATAATCTTCATCATTCAATATTCCTCCTAAGAATTGTATATCATAACCCCATTTATTGAAACGGTAAAGACCTGCAGAGGTAACCTTATGGTTATTATCGGCCTTGACAGCAAATTCGTAAGTTGACGTACCTGTACTGTAATATTGAATCCGCATAGCATCACTTCCCGGTTTTTCAACATAATCAAAATCAAAAAAAGAATAAGTATTGAAAAGATCATTAGGATTCCATGTAAAGCATTGTCCCCAGTTGATTCGTTGTCTGCCAATTCTTAGCTGGAATTTATCTTTGGTATAATCTATATATGCTCTGTCAACTCTAGAATTGAAAATGTAAGATTTCCCTGGCAGAATGTTATCTGACAAATCTATATAACCATCATCTTTACCAATCATATATGCATAATCAGGGTTATCTTTAACGGACTCCCCTATGATAAGCCTGTTACGCAGTTCCAGTGATACGTTTAGACTATTTGCTGTATTGTGCCATTTGAAATTGAGCCTGTTATGAATCAGGTTATCAGTGGTCCAGTCCCCATCAAATGATTGGAACATGAATGACGGCATGTCTGTAATATAACCATTTAGTGACCAGTTTGGCTGAATGGTATCCTGTCCGGACAACCTTAAAGAAACCAGCATCATTAAATATAATGGCCATTTCAAATATTTACTTACTGATATCTGAAATGACTGTTCCATCCTGAAGAGTAATTACTCTTTTTGCCTTGTTTACCACCCTTTGGTCATGGGTTGAGAAAATGAATGTCATATTTTCCTCTTTATTGAGTTTTTTCATTATATCAAGAAGGTTTTCAGTTGATTCGGAATCGAGATTTGCCGTGGGTTCATCTGCAAGAATAAATTTTGGTTTTGATGCTAATGCCCTGGCCACTGCTACTCTTTGCTGTTGACCCCCCGATAATTTGTTCGGACGACTTCCTATTTTGTCTGCTAGCCCTACTGCTTCAAGCAGTTCATGCGTTCTTATTTCCCTTTCTTTCTTAGGCATACTTTGCAGTTCCATGATGAACTCCACATTTTCTTTAGCAGTAAAAACAGGAATAAGATTATACGCCTGGAAAACAAAACCAATATTCTTCATTCTGAAATCTGTTTTTTGCCGGCTTGAAAGCTTATTTATTTTTACGCCATCAATAATTACATCGCCTGCGGTTGGATTATCCAAACCACCCACAATATTGAGCAGAGTAGTTTTGCCTGACCCGGATGGCCCTACCACGGCCGTAAACTCACCAATTTCAATGGTAAGATTTATCCCATTCACAGCATGCACAGGTAATGATTTCTCATCATAGACTTTGTGTAAACCTTTAATTTCAATAATGCTCATATCTTAATTTTTGAAAGTTCTTATTCCTATTGAGTTCTGATTGCTTCTGAAGGATTCAGTTTTAATGCTTTATAAGCTGGATATAAAGCGGAAATAATTCCAGCTATAATGACCATTACGGCTGTAATGACCATTGTTCCCGAATCAATAAACGGATGCACATATGAGGAAAAACCTATTTCTGCAAATGCTTCTTTCCAAAAGAAGAGATCAATACCTGCCTTTTCAGAATATTTAGTAACAGTATATCCTATAATTATCCCTATGATACCACCAGTGAAGGACAGAAAGACTGTTTCAAGCATAATCATGTAAAAGACCTTCAGCCTGTTCATTCCAATCGCCATTAGCATCCCAAGTTCATGTACCCTTTCCATGATCACCATAAGCATGGTGTTAATAATTCCAAAACATAAAGCAATCAGGATTACGATCATAAATATAAACATGTACTGGTTCATAGCACTTACCAGGTATCCTGCTTCCGGACTCAGTTGATGCCAGTTTTTTACCTCGAGGCCAGGAAATTTGCTGGACAGGATTTTTGTAGTTTTTTCTGTATTTTCATTCTTATCCAATAAAATTGCAATTTCGTGTCCTTCTGTCCCGTTAAGACCGGTCAATCGGCTTATGTCACTATTTCTCACAAATATGTTAGCCTCATCAAACATCATATTGTCGGTTCTATAGATACCTTTGACACGAAATACCCCTCCGGAAATATTTTTATTAATATCCTGAACTGTAATAATAATTTTGTTTTTCAAATTGACTTTTAATTTCTGAGATAGTCTTTCACTTATTACAACAGGGTTCCGATCCATTCCATCAAGGTATTTTCCTTCAATGATTTCAGAACTGAGTTTTGTTACTTTGCATTCATTTTCCGGGTCAATGCCGGTTATTATCACTCCCGTATTGGTTTCTGCCGATGCTACCATTGAATTAATAATTATCCTTTTACTCACAGCAACCACATTTGATATTTTTCTTACCAGATCAACAATACTGTCTGCGTTTATTATTAGAAGGGAGAATTGGTCATTGTCCCGAAATCCAGGCTGATGTATCTGAATATGAGATATCTCATTGCCTATAATGGATTGAATACGATCATTAACCATCCCATTAGTAAATGCAGTGAGAAAAATTCCTGCAAAAATTCCAAGTGTAATAGCAGCAATGATGATGGAGCTTCTAAGTTTATTACGCCATAAATTTCGCCAGGCAATTAAAAAGATCATTGGTTATATTTTAAAAATCAGCCATGTAAGGCTTTATTTATTTTAAGCCTGTTTATATTGAAAATAGGATATATGCCTATTATCAGGGTAAATACTAAGATTGTAATTGCTTGGTTGTAATAAACTGATGGCAACATTGAAAAAGACATGACAGGTTCAAATCCCATTTGCAACATGGTATCTGCAGCCTGCCCTGTCAAAGGAATAGGATGCAGTGTGAAATACCATGTAATTGGGATACTTACTGAAATTCCTGCAAGAACTCCTGTCAATCCCAACAGAACAGTTTCAAAAATCAGGACATAGCTGAGTTTGAACTTTTGCATGCCAATTGCAAGTATTACCCCAAATTCTTTTCTTCTCTCAGCCATCATCATCAGGACCGTTCCAAATATTCCAAAAGCTATGATCATATAAAGTACTCCTTTTATAATCATACCTGAAGCACGATCACTTTCGATCTGCTTCAATAGTATGCTGTTTATCTCTTTCCAGTCCATCACCTCATAATCACTTCCAAGTTCAGATGTAAGCTCATTCTTTACACGCTGCACATCGTCGATGTTGTTAACCATTATGACAATGGAAGTAAGTCTGTCCTGGGCTGAAAACAGTTCCTGGCAATTGGTTATATCCATATATACCACAGTTCTGTCCAGTTCCGGTGATGGCTGTCTGATGATACCCCTGATAGGATATTTACCAGCAGCTTCGACCCCGTGATACCCTTGGCTTAACAGTACAAGAGTATCGTTGACATCAAGCTTCAAATACTTTGCAAGTGCGCTGCCCAGAATAACTCCGGCATCACCAGGAATGAGGTAATTTCCTTTTATTATTCTTTTCGAAAGATTTGTGATTCCATCTTCTGATTTTGGAGCCATGCCTATAACCATTATGCCCTTTGTAATTTCTTCTGAAGAAGCTAATGCATAGTTTTCCAGCCGTGGCGTGGTTGTTTTAATACCTTTCACCAACGTCAATTCTGGTTTGATTGCAGAATATTTCAATGATTTGTTGATTACTTTCTCACTCCAGTAGCCTTTCAAATGAACCTGTAGGTATCCTGAATAAGAATTCACTATGGTTTTGATATACTGGGCATATGAACCTTCCTGCATGGAGCTCATAAAAGCTGATAATATTACTCCAAAAAAAATAGATGCCGTAGTTATAAGTGTCCGCCGTTTATTACGCCATAAATTGCGCCAGGCCAGTTTAACGTAGTCTTTCATAAATCGTCATGAGTTGATCATTTTACAGATTTCATGTTCTGTTGTGAAAAGAAATTATCAGAAATGGGCTGATTGAAGATGATGTTGTTGATTTCAAGGATTGTTTTATTACCTTTTTTGTTCATCGGGGTCATTTCCAGTCTTGTCGGTATATCGCGGTCCCCCATTCTCTTTATATTATAAGCATTCATTATATTGATTAGGGTGGAGTCTTCGTCGTAATATTCAGCTTCCCACTGATTAAATCCTTCAACTGTAATCCATGTAATTACCTTTCCCCAGGTAACCGGTGCGTCGGGCAGTGGAATAAGCTCTATTTTATAACATTCCTGGTCCCTTACTTTTTCTTTACCTAATAGTGTCTGGGTATAATCGACCACGATTGAAGATTCTTTAACCAGGTCATCATTGGTAAAATCAGAGCCCATCCACGACTGTATCATCATCGATGGTGGAATTTTGATGATTCGTTCAATAGATGGAACCCAATTCCACATGTCATTCTGTCGTTTCAAAAATACCTGGCCTTTTTCTTTAACTGGTGCTGTAATATATATTAATGAGTATTCTGTACCTTTTGTCCATGCCTTCAAGGAAATACTTCTTGTCCAGTCCGGGCGGACAATTATCAGTGTCATTACGCCCTGACTGGTCTGTCCTCGGCCTTTGTCGTCGGCGTTTTTGACAATCTCTTTCGCAGTAAGCTCCTGTGAGAAATTTTGTTGAAATGGGCATAATGCTAAGAATCCCCCCAAAATTCCTAATATTATACTATGGAGTTTCATGAACAATTAATTTATGAGAAAGATAATAAAATGAAAAGAAAAGCAGACAAAAGTCAGTTCATTAACTGCTCCAGATGAATAAATTATTACCGCTTATATTAAAATTAAAAATTTTGGTTAATTGTTTAATTTTTCTGGGAACCTACTCAATCTGAACAATTCTAGCAATATCTATGACTAAATCAAGGTCAGATATTTCAAGCCTCTTGTCTACATGTGAGGACATCTTATTTTAAGTTCTGGCACTAACTTCAAGCTAGAAAAGCCAGTGCCCATGGCCACCTCTCGTCGGAGAAACCTGACCATCAATAGTTGGAATTAAATCCTTGTTATATAGATTTGTATGTTAAAGACTGTCTGGCCGGCTGAATATGGTCATGCTCTCCGGATTTTGCAGGAATGTCAATTGGTGCAAGTATAGGGATTTTGTTAGATAATAAGAAAAAACAAAAATGAGGCATCAAAAACAATTTTCCTGCTTGACAAATAATTGCTAAGCCCATAAATCTATTGAAATCGATGGTAGATTGAGTATTTTCAAGGGCAACACTCAGTCCCCGGAAAATCACTTTAAGAATTTTGGTATAAATTCATGCCTTCTCCTGTCCCGATTGTTTCTGGAGTTCTAAATTATATGCAGCAATGATTCCTTTACGGGTTATCAGGCCAATCAAGTGACTTGTATCGTTATGATCGACAACCGGTATCCGCCCAATGTCTCTCTCTCCCAGTTTCTCAAGAGCAACCTTGAGGGTTTCTTCCGGGTAGCATAAAATAAGATCAACCGTCATAATCGATGCAATGCTCATTCCTCCCTTTCCTCTATTTAAGGCATTGTTGAGATCCTGCCGTGTTACTATCCCTTTAAGTTTACCATTATCATCAACCACAGGAAAACCCTTGTGGGAAGAAGATTTTAACAACAATTCTACCTCATTTACTGATGCTGAATCAGTTATGGTAATTATATTACTGATCATAGCTTCAGAAACCTTTATCCTCTCCATCAGGTCATTCTTTTTTATTTTAAGAATATCAATTCCTCTTCTTTTTAGTTTCAGTGTATAGATTGAATCCCTTGAGATACTCTTTAAAACAAGAGTAGAGATCACACAGGCGATCATTAGAGGCAGAATTATCTTGTAATCTCCGGTCATCTCGAATAAAATAAGGATTGCCGAGATTGGAGCTTGTGCAGCTCCTGCAAATACTGCAGCCATTCCGACCAGGGCATATGCGCCGGTAGATACAGGAATTTCCGGAAAAGCTAAATGGAGAAGTGAACCAAAGGAGCTTCCAAGCATCGCACCAATAAAAAGTGAAGGTGCAAAAACGCCACCGGATCCTCCTGACCCAAGAGTAAGGCAGGTTGCCAGAATTTTTAATCCCACCAGACCTAGTATCAGCAAAGGAGCCATCTGCCCGTTCAAAGTCTTTTCAATTGACTCATAACCGACGCCAAAAACCTGAGGAAAATATAAACCGATTAAGCCAATGATTAATCCACCTAATGCAGGCTTAATAAAAGATGGAATTCTAATTGCGTCAAAAATATCTTCACATTTATACAGGAGCTTGATAAAAATCCAGCCCGTAATGGCAGCAATAAATCCCAGAACGAAATAAAAAAGTACATGCCAGCTGCTCAGAAGTTGATAAGGAATCGTAATAAAAGCAGGATTGTTTCCAAGGAAAGTCCTTGAAATAACTGTAGCTGCAACGGCTGAAAGTACGACTGAAGAAAAATAGCGTGTACCGTATTCCCGCAGGATAACTTCAAGAGCAAAAAAGATCCCGGCAAGCGGAGCGTTAAATGTGGCGGCAATACCTCCTGCTGCACCGCAGGCAATAAGAATCCGTCTCTTGTCTTCGGACAGTTTGAATAATTGTCCTAGAGTCGAACCTAATGCCGAACTGATCTGCACTATCGGACCTTCTCTTCCCACTGATCCACCGGAACCTATGCATATCGAAGAGACAAGAGCTTTCATAGCTGCCACTCGTGGCCTTATCTTACTTCCTCCAGTAGCAACGGCCAGCATTACCTCGGGTACTCCATGTCCCTTTGTCTCTCTTGCAAAGAAATATACAAGCAAGCCTACGACAATTCCTCCAAGGGCAGGAATTATTATTACATAATATGATCCCATGAATGAAAGAATATGTCGTCCCTGACCGAAAAACATATTCTGGAAAAAGGAGATCATCCATCGAAAAACAATAGCACCAAATCCTGCTCCGACTCCTATTATATTGGCAAAAAGAAGCAGGAAAATTGTTTCGGAAGTTCGCAGGTAACCTAAAAAAAGTTTAATGTACTTTTCTTCCAGAACCATTAGGGTATTCATCTTCTTCGGTAGAGTCTTGATAATTTCTTTAATCTTTATTGTGGAGTTCCTGAGAATCATACCCTGAAGGATAAATTATTCATAGTTAAAGATCTGGTTGATCTGTCGGCTTCCCTATAATTCGGTCCAATCAAAATTAGAACATATTTTTTGAATTCTTCTCCCGAATGAAAAACCCATTGTCCCTGACTACTTTTGGCCGGATTTTATTGACCACTTTAGGTCGGAGTTAAATCATTGAAATATAGTTTTGTATGTTAAAGACAATCTGAACGGCTGAGCGTGGTCATGCTCTCCGGCTTTTGCAATTGTCTATTTCTCGCCTGTGAAAATTGAACATCAATAGCTGGAGTTAAATAATTGTAGTATAGCATGGTATTTTAATTGTAACATGACCGGCTAAATGTGGGCATTGTGCCCAGTTTTTGTAGCAAAAGACTTCAATCATTTAAGTTTTATTTGACTTCGCTTACTAACTGGTGTAACTTGCATAAAACCTAATCCAGTTCAATATGAAAACATCCACTAAAGCTCTTACTTGGACTCCACGGATCCTTTGCATTCTCGCTATTATTTTTATAAGCTTATTTGCTTTGGATTCTTTTTCATCTGAGCACTCATTTTGGCAAAATTTAGGTGATTTCCTGATTCATCTCATACCATCAATTGTAATGCTTGTTGTGCTTATAGTTGCATGGAAATGGGAAAAAGTTGGTGGGATAATCCTAACTAGTATTGGTTTTGCCTGGTGTATTTTTGTTTTTATCTTGAATTATAAAAGGACACATTCAGTTGCGACCAGTCTCTTGGATATATTAATTGTTGGCATCCCTTTTGTTCTGGCTGGCATTTTGTTTGTTATAAGTCACTACAAAAAGAAGAAAGAGCTTGCCGATGTTCATTAATAATCTCATTCCGTAGAGCGAATGTGTTTCCCAACATTTTCATCTGCTGAAACCAACAAAGGCTGTTGCCGTTCAGAAGTGATTTCGCTTTAATGGTATTTCATAATAAATAAAAGCTATGAAGAAATATGGCGGATACAGTAATAAGTCTACCTGGACTTTTGTTATTTGGTTAGATACTGACGAGAGTCTAAAAAATTACTGGAGATATAAATCGAAATTTCTACCAGAAGATGAGCTTTCAAAAGAGTTACAGACTTATTTTGAGGATAGAAACCCTCTCTCAAAGAAGTTTACTATCTATAATGACCTATTAAATAGTTCCTTAAAGTCAATTAACTGGAAAACGGTAGCTAAGAAATTAAAAGAGGAGGAAATACAATGAGCACAACTATAGAGGGGATAAGATTCTTTACCATCTCAGAGACAGCTAAGGCTCTCCACGTTACACCTCAGACAGTAAGAGCCTATATTAAAAAGGGTAGAATAAAGAGCCAGAGTATAGGGAGACTTATTTTAATTAGAGAGAATAACCTAAAGAAATATTTACAAATAAATGATATGAGAACAGATACAGAAAAGTCTCCCTCGGGAAAGGAAGGACAACATTAAATATATCTTCTTTGATGATTTATAAAGAATTATTGTTTTATGTAAAAGCCATTGCCCCTGACCACTTTTGACCGGATTATTTTGACCACCTCAAGTCTGAGTTAAATCCTTGTAATATAGTTTTGTATGTAAAAGACAATATGACCGGCTGAATGTGGTCATGGCTGTTGGCTTTTGCAAAGATCTTCAAAACAAACATACAGTAGTGACAATAAATAATATTAATTATTTTTGACATATATTCATGCCTTATGAATTGGATTTACTCTATGAAAGGTCGCGTTGATAAATGGCTGAAATATAATTACCCTCAGAATTACATTTTAAGGAATCCTTTTAAAGGAACCTTAATAATAGTAATATTCATTTTTGGATTCTTATTATTATATAAACCCTTTAACTCGCATTCAGCAGGAGCACTTAGTTATGGATCAACTATGGCTCTTTATGATTTTTTATCGGGGATTTTCATATACATGGCAATTAAGATTTTAAAAACCATTAAATACTTCTCAAGTATTAAGGAGTGGACTATATTAAAAGAGTTTTTATCTGTTCTAATTATCTTATTTGTAGAGGGTATTACTATTTATACTCTCGGTTTCTTAATTGAAGGTTCAAATAACAGATGGAATATTTTGACCTTCCTGAATTCGTGTGAAATTGCTTTTTTGACAGGCATTATTCCTTTTACTTTTTTCACAGTTATTAATTATCGTAATTTATTCTCAGCTGCAATTATTAATGAAGAAAATACAATAACAGGATCGGAAAATATATATCCCGAAGATCTGATAAGGATCAGTTCTCAACTAAAAAAAGAAGACTTAAACTTCTATCCCAGTGAATTTTTATATGCTGAATCAGATGAGAATTATGTAATTTTTTATCTTAACCAAAATAAACTTGTGAAGAAGGAGATTATCCGGAATTCCATAAACAACATTGAGCAACAATTATCACCAATCCCTTATTTCTTTAGGACGCATCGTGCATTCATTGTTAATTTAAAAAAAGTCAGAAGTAAACAGGGAAACAGTTTAGGTTACCTAATAAAACTGAACGGTATTGAAGTCAAAATTCCTGTTTCACGTAATAATACAAAAAATTTTAACAGACTTTTTACTATGTATCACGCATAGAGAGATACAACTCGTCACAGATTATTGCTGTCTGTAACAGATATAATCCAATTATTTGTCTTGCATTTACAACTGGTAACAAATCTATACCATCTATCCCAATTTGTTGGAATTAAACATCTTTTTGTCTCAATTTACGGTCGTAAATTATGTATAGGTTTTATAAAATAAAAGAATTATGAAGTCATTCTTTAGAAAAAAAGAAGTTAAAAAGTTAATGCTGTTTTTTATTTCAATTATAACAAGTCTTGCTCTATTACAAGGGCAGGAAAAACAACAAAAACTAACCATCAAAGGTCAGTTGAAAGACCAGCAAAATATGCAGGCTGTGCCGTTCGCTACTGTAGGATTAAGAAGAACCTCAGATTCGACCTTTATAACAGGAACCTCTAGCAATCCAGATGGTAAATTTAGTCTCGAAAGCATAGATAAGGGTAGCTATTGCATAGTAATCAGTGCCTTAGGTTATGGCCATGTAACAAAGATTTTTAATATGACAGACAACTATAATCTTGGTGTTATTTTTTTGCAGCCTAAATCAATGGTTCTCGGAGAAGTGGTTGTTTCTGGCGAACGATTGAAAGCAAAAGCTGAAGCGGATAAAACCACATATTTCATGAATAAAAAAATGTACGATGCTTCAAATAATGGGCTCGATATATTAAGCTATATTCCCGGTATACAGGTAGACATAATGAAAAACATTTCACTTGAAGGTAGTAAGCATATAGTTATTCTTGTGGATGGGAAAGAACGTGAGAGTAATTTTTTGAGTCAGCTGAATGCTAGTAAGATTGATAAAGTGGAAGTTATTAATGCACCTGGCTCAAAATACGATGCTGATGTAACAGGAGTCATTAATATAATTCTCAAAAAAGATAAAGCATCAGGAATTGATGGACATATTCATTTAGAAGTGCCAACTTCTGGATCGGAAATATATATTTTCCCTGATTACAGCTTTAATTACAGTTTCGGTAAGGTTAATTTATATACTTCTTACAATGGTAATTTAAGTTATTTTAATATAATTGAAAATAGTTATCGTAATTTTCAAGACACCAGGGGGATCACAAATATTACTTCTGACCAGGTTGTTCGTCAAAAATACTGGTCTCATAGTTTTCATTTTGGATTAGATTATAATTTCAATGAAAGGAACCAACTTAACTTATATACTTTTTACAATCCTTATTCAAGCGAGCATAATGGTAATGTTGCGATGCAGGTAAGCGAAAATAAAGCTGGTGATTTGAATTGGTCAGCATTGAAGAAAGATACAGATATTAACTATTCCGCATTTTACACTCTTAACTACAAACATGTTTTTAATAGGTCAGGCAGAGAAATAACCTTAGATTTAAGCTATTTCAATTTTAAAGCATTTAATAGTACAACTTATATCAACAAAGATAGTACTGCAGGTAATTTTCCGGCAAAGCAGGTAAATACTGTAAAACCAGTTCAAAACTCGGTCATCTTCAAGATTGATTATACTTCACCAGTTACCGAAAAACTCAAAATTGGCGCTGGGATTAAAGCTAAATCACAATTGTTGGAGGACAAACAATCTGACCAATTCAAATATGAAGAGAGCATTTTTTCTGTGTATGGAGCTATTTCATATAGTTTTTCAAAATATACTTTAAGCGCAGGATTGCGAGCCGAAAAATCAACATCGGGTCAGCAAAATAGTTTTAATAATAATCTTTTTGCTTTGTTACCAGATGCGACTATCAACTATAAACTCACGTCAAAACAAAATATTAGACTTTCATACAATCGTACAATACGTCGTCCCAATATATACGAATTAAATCCTTATACATCCAGGGATGATCCTTATAGTGTACAAAGCGGAAATCCTGATCTGAAATCCGAATTCCAGCAAAATGTGTCAATCGATTACTCGAAAAACATTGGGAATAACTATGTTTCTTTAAGACTGTTTTATTTAGACAGATCAGATGCAATTAATCACTATACTTTTATTAATGACACCAGTATTTTTGAAACCAGAGTGGCCAATCTTGGCTATTTTAAAGGATACGGTGTTGAGATTGCAGGAGTATTGAAATTTCACAATATTATTGCCATAAATCCATTTCTTAAGCTAACTGATATATATACAACATGTAATAATCTTGCAAAACAATACAATATAAATAACAGACATAAAATGGCGTTCGAATTAGGCCTGCCAGCCATTGTGAACTTTAAATACGATATTGTGGCGTCATTACAATTCCAGTACACCAGTCCTTTAATGCAAATTCAGACTGTATCCTTTAGTGATGCACTATATACAGTTTCGCTGGAAAAAACCTTTAAACAAAAATTCAAGGTTGGGATTTGGAGTGTTCTTCCGGGTTCAAGGATGTTCACTTATCAGGGGTCGGAAATCAAAGGAGAAAACTTCTATTGTTATTCCGAAGGAAATATAAGACTGTCGGCTGTCCCTTTCGGGTTGAAATTCACCTATACGTTTAATTCAGGTAAAACATTAAATCGATTTACCAGTAATAAAGAAGATATCGATAATATGCCTAAGAAAGGATTCTGAAATTACGACTTACTTTCAAAGTATAGGAAATTATTGGAACCTTCTAATCTCTTTCGGGGTTAGTTCCCCGCAGCTTGCTGCGAGTAAAAAATAAGTTCCGAAGATACTCCGTAGGTTGCTGCGGAGTAGTTCATTAAGAATTACAGGAAAATGTTACCTGTCCCAGGAGCTGAAAGAGTTCCTTCAGGGAAAAGGAATAAGACCCATCAATGGGAAGGCATGTCATCCTCAGACCTAGAGAAAGATAGAGAGATATCATCGTACTATGAAGAATGTAATAAAGCTGGATAATTATTACTCACCTGAAGACCTGGTAACGGCTATTAAAGCCTTTGTAAGACATTATAATTATCAGCGCTATCATGAGTCTCTTGCTAATCTTACCCCTGCAGATGTATATTATGGAAAAGACAAAGAAAAATTAAAAAAACGAGCTCAGACAAAAAAAACTCTTCAGAAAAGGAGGCAGAACTTTATAAATGAAAATCTGAAAATGATTTATGAGATACTTTGAATTATCTTTGAAGAACTACACCTTAATTTTTAAACCCTATTGGTGCAAATTGGTCTGAAGACATACAATATACCACAATACACCTAATTATTTTTTTGCTTGGTCATAAGTTTTTTCTCAACTTTGATAAAAGAATGATTTTGAAGTATTAATTTCAATTTTAACAAATGAAAAAAAATGGTTCAGAGAAGAATTAAACTGGCTTGAATGGATTTCTTCAGGAATAGGAGTGATATTTTTGCTATTAGGTGCAATTTCAGTTATTCTCGGACGGGTAATTGTTGCTCATCATTTTACAAATCTTTTACTATCTGCATGTAGTTTTTTCCTTTTGACAATTGTAAAGTTCCTTTTTATTCATTTTGGCCAGTTTAAGAAGGAATAAATCGTCTTTGAACCGTCTAAACAATCCGCTTTTTAATGTACAGCCATCCACCGGACCAAGGATCGTTAATACTGACTCACCAATTAGGCCAATAAAGAACATCCCCGGTAAGTTGATTATTACCAGGGCCGATAATCGCTTCATTTAATGCAACAACCATTGTGATGAATTGGTTCTTACCGACAATTATTATTCTTGAAATATGGGACGTTGTATGGAAATAAATGCAATGTGGAGAGCATCAAGAAACGGTCAATTAGCATGGTTTATATGCTTCTTCATCTTTAACACAATTGGAATTTTACCAATTATTTATATTCTTTTAAACAAGAAAGAATCTGAAAGTACAACCTGACACAGGAAAGGAATAATATTGGTTATAATATAAAATTTGTGCTTTTGGTTGTCATTAACTGAACTTATTGCTGATATTAAGAACAAGAAACCCAGCCGTCTGAAGCAGATTTTTGTTACCTTGCAAAGTAAAATCAAAATAATGGAAACTAAGCTTAAAATAGTCTCCATCCTTGTGAATTATCAAAGTTCTAAAGAACCTAATCAGGAATTTTGGACAAAAAGACAATTCAACACTTCATTGCGTTCCCAATCTTTATCATCCATCAATTCAATTTTTATCTCCTACAAATTGAATGAAGTATATAACCTGAATTTGAAGATAGAACATGGCAGTTCTCAGTATAAATGGGATGTCTATAATGGAAATGAATTTTTCTTTTCATTTATTTCTAAAGATGAAAAGAATTTTATCAATTTATTTGACCAGAGACTCAATCTTGAGTTGGAGAAACAACATAAAAGGCTCGCTGAATTATCTCTATCTCCCAATTACATGAGAAATCTATTGAGGAAGTATTAATACACTTTAATTTAAACAGACATTCTTTTAACCTGAAAGGAAATGGGAAATTAGACATTCAATGATCACTTCAAAACTTACATGGCAAAACAACAAGGATCTAGGTCCGTCTCCCTGTGGTCAGTTTATTCCGGCCAGTTATGGTCAAGACCGTTAACATTCCGACTCAGGTAAATAAAATTGCGATTAGCTTTATTATAATTTAAATTTGATAATGACAAAAATAGACCTCTGATGTCAAGCCTAATTGAAGGATATAATTATGACATCTTCATCAGCTACCGCCAGAAAGACAATAAGTACGATAGTTGGGTAACAGAATTTGTTGACCATCTGAAGAAAGAAATTGAGGCAACTTTTAAAGAAGACATTTCGATATACTTCGACGAGAATCCTCATGACGGACTCTTGGAGACACATGATGTAGATGCCTCACTGAAGGAGAAACTGAAGTGCCTGGTTTTTATTCCAATTATATCTCAAACCTATTGTGATTCAAAAAGCTTTGCATGGCAACATGAGTTTGTTGAGTTTAATAAATTGGCTAAGGAAGATAAATTTGGAAGAGATATAAGACTTTTAAGTGGAAATGTAGCCAGCAGAATTTTACCTATTAAGATTAATGACCTTGAGGCTGAAGATAAAACCCTTCTTGAAAATGAATTGGGAGGAGGGCTCCGAGGAGTGGAGTTTATTTATAAAGAAGCAGGGGTGAACCGTCCTTTAAATCCTAATGATGATGCAAAAGAAAACCTGAACAGGATACAATACCGTAACCAGATCAACAAGGTAGCAAACGCAGTCAAAGAAGTTATTTCTGCAATAAAAAGATATGATCAACATGAAGGAGAAGTTCCAAAAGAGGTTGTCAAAGAAAAACCGGACCATCCAAAAAAAATTAACTCAAAAGTTATTATTGCGTCTTTTTGTGTTTTGGCACTTATTGCACTTGGGTATTTCTTATTTCCTAAATTACTTAAATCCCACGAAATAATTGAGAAATCTATTGCAGTACTACCTTTTATGAACGACAGCTCAAGTGATTCAACTACCTACTTCATGGATGGGGTCATGGATGAGATACTTACAAATCTGCAAACAGTTAAGAATCTCAGGGTTATTTCCCGCACATCCGTTGAACGATACAGAAAACAAACCAAATCCATCCCTGAAATCGCTAAGGAGCTGAGTGTAAATTATATCATGGAAGGTAGCGGACAAAAATCCGGGAATAAATTCCGCCTTAGGGTAGAGTTAATCAGGGCATTTAAAGAAAGTCATCTCTGGGGAAAGTCTTATGAGCAGGAAAATCCTGAAGCTAAAGATTATTTTAATATACAAAGCCAGATTGCACAGGCAATAGCAGAACAACTGGAAGTAGCCATCACGACTAAGGAAAAAAATCTTATTGAGAAAATGCCGACAGAAAATCTGGAAGCATATGAGGCTTACCTGAAGGGCCAATTCTACCTGAGAAAATTTACTTCAAATGACCTGGATACTGCTATGGAGTATTTTGAACAAGCAAAAGAAATTGATCCAAAATATGCCCTTGCTTATGCTGGCATTTGTGATGTATGGGCTTACCGCCAGCAATCGGGGATTGTTTCACCTGCTGAAGGTAACGCCAATGCCATAACAGCTGTCATGAAAGCTTATGAACTTGACAGTTCCAGTGCAGAGGTTCAGTATTCATTAGCCCATAAAAAGACATGGGGATTATGGGATTGGAAGGGTGGTGAAGCGGGTTTTAAGAAATCTCTTTCCATTAATCCCAATCATGGATTAACACATGCAGTTTATTCCCATCTTCTGAACATATTGGGAAGACCGAAAGAATCAATGGAACAGATTGAGATAGCTCTCAAGCTTGATCCGATGAATCCTATCATAATAGTATTTTATGGAGTCGATCTCGAGATGATTCACAAGTACGATGGAGCTATCAAGGCATACAATGATGCATTAAAAGTTGAACCAGGGTATGGTTTGGCCATGGGAAATCTTGGAGACGCTCTTTACGTGAAAGGAAAGTATAAGGAAGCATTTGAATGTTTTAAATCAGCATGTACCAGTGATCCTGAACTTGTTAAAACCTTAGATCAAGGTTACATTGAAGGGGGATTTAAGGGAGCAATGATTTCCTACAACAAATTAGCTGAATTGAGATCAAAAACTTCATATTGGAATCCAACGAATATTGCACAGACCTATGCAATGGCTGGTGAAAATGATAAAGCTATTAAATGGCTGCAAAAGGCCTTTGAAGTACACGACCCAAATCTTCCCTATCTCCTTATGCCAATATATGATAACTTGAGGGAAGACCCACAATTTCAAGAGATTGCAAGGAAGATGAGCCTTCCTTACAAATAGATTTATAGGTCGCTTAGTATTTGGCTGATAATAAGATGATGATTTTAGTTAAAAATGGCCTGCTTAAAACGATCAGTTGCTATTTTGAAAAAACCGAATATCTGGACTGTATTTGGCCGGTCAAATAACACAAACATTTAAATCTGCAACAAATATCTGATTCTGTTCATGAATGGTCATTTTTTTGGCACTAAATTCCAACCTCATATACCGGAAAGGAAGTAAATCTATCAAAGAACATTCCATTTTTGTTCAAAACCTATTACGTAACAATAAACCCATTGATGTGTTTATATAATTATATCACTAGACCTCACCAGGTCGATTCTGGTTAATTCTGGGAGAGTTTAGCATTGTTTTAAAGGGAAAGATCTTGGCTGAGGATGATCTATCAATGGCGATACATAAGCCGGACATCTTGAGTATATTTAGCCAGTCAAAATACATTTGTTACATATTACTAAAATAGAAGCACTTAATTCCAACATTTAGTGGGCACTAAGATTTGGGCATATATGTTCAAGGCAACTGGCTTATCCAGATATGGTCAAGATATCCTGAAAATAATTACATTTTAATTTTCAACCTGAGAGATGCGGCATTGCGGCAAAAAGAAAGTCATTATATAAGAAATGGAAAAATTACCTGAATTTAGGACAAAGTGTCATGGAAGAGTCAAGAATGGGAAAACATATACCAGTCGTTGGTGAGTTTCAAGGCAGAATCATTGGTACACATTTCCCCAATATGGGTATTGGATCATCTATCTTTAGAACATATTCTCAAAAAGAGGTTCGGGTAAAGACCAAGATTCTGGTATTGTTAGCAGGTACAGCTGCTATCATGCTTGTTGTGCTTCTTGGGTGTACTCATGCGAAGGTCGTAAAGGTGGGCAACTATACAAAAAGTGTTGCTCAGACCAAGGCAGGGCAGATTGAATATACTCTGCAAGGGCAAGGTCCAGTCGTCCTGAAGCTTACTGGGTCAATGGAGGACTGCGAATCCACCGGAGGAAATGCAACCCTGTTAGGGGCAGGTTTTTCGATATTGACCCCTTCCAGGCCAGGCTACGGAAAAACGTCATTATCAGTAGGAAAAACCGCGCCAGAAGCTGCAGATGCTATGGTCTCTCTCATGGATAAATTGGATATATCAAAAGTTGATGTGATTGCGGAATCGGCTGGAGGGCCATCGGCACTATATCTAGCGGCCAGACATCCAGGCCGGGTTCGCAAATTAATTCTGGAGGAAGCTGTCTCAAAGTACGCGAAAGATCTGAATCCGCAAAATTATGAAACGGTGCGAAATTTCTACGCTTCGAAATACTGGTATACCTCTCCAATGCTGAAAATGATGGCGAAATTGGCGCCAAAAACCCTGGCGCGTATCACGATGAAGATCTTCGGAGCTCATAATCCGGATGAGGCCATAAAAGAGATGAGCAAAGCAGATATCAATGGTTTGTGTGATTTCTACCTTCGATGGAGAGGTTCCTGGAACAAAGCGGCTTCAAACGACCTGGAGCAACGCACGGAAGATTCAGTACTGGACTCGATTAAAGCGCCAACCTTGATTGTGCATAGTCGAGAAGATGGGTCAGTCCCATTTATGTCGGCGGAGTATTCCCATGCTCATATCGCCGGATCCGAATTATGGGAGGCACCTACTTGGAGTCACATGACGCTCGGTCACGGAGCTGATAAGGTTGATAGTAAGGTGGTTGAGTTTCTAAAAAAATAAAAGGCGGTAATAACCATGGATACGAGAATAGGAATTAGGTTGACTAAATGCGCAAAAACATTGCAAAGTTTACACTTGAGGAATCATGAAAACAGACAAAATTCCCCAAAAACAATTTATACAAATTGTGATGCCATTAATAAAGGTGGTGTAATTATTCAATATGGGATTTTGCTTTCGTAGCATTGTTCTAGTTCCGGAACATCTAAAAACTGATTTTCTTCCATGTTTTTTTGATTTATATCCTTTTATACCGTTGTACACAGGGTAATTAAAAAATTAGAAAAAAATCCTTAAAAAGAAATTTCAAATCAAAAAAACGGGGCCAAAAGTAAGGTTTTCTTGGTTCTGAAGGCCAGAAACTATGCGGCCTTAAGAATTTTTGCAGCAGTTTGACAGTTATAGTGGTCATATCACTTATCAGATTGTTCTGAGCCAATTTTAAATGTGTTTTTAAGAGAAATCACAACTTACCAATGATTTACCTTTTGAACAGATAAAAATGTCCTAGATTTGACCAGAATTGAATTTGAAAGACCTCAAGATATCATCTGTTCACTTCCTTTCACATTGAGGAAGTCAAACTCCTAATGAAATATAAGAAGAACCAGAATTAAAATTTATCCAGTTCGGGGTCCCCGAACCGCTAAAAGTTGCAATTTTTTAACTGCCTTTTATACTTTGGACAGTGATTAATAATTAAATTATTAGGTCTGAATGCACTTAGTAGTATTGAAACTGATATAATCATATTTGTTCAAATCAATTTAACAATTAATTTTGATAGAGATATAATCATGCAATTGAATCTCGAATAAGGTTACACCTGCTCCATGGGAAGTATAATTCCAGGATACGAATACGACATCTTCATCAGTTACCGTCAGAAAGATAACAAACATGATGGTTGGGTGACCGAATTCGTAAAGAATCTGAAAGGAGAACTGGAATCAACTTTCAAGGAAGAAATAAGTGTTTACTTTGATATTAACCCACATGACGGATTATTAGAGACTCATGATGTTGACGCCTCCTTGAAAGAGAAATTAAGGTGTCTGATTTTTATTCCAATAGTCTCTCGTACCTATTGCGATCCACAATCATTTGCCTGGGAACATGAATTCAAAGCTTTTATTGATCTGGCTTCCCACGATCAATATGGTTTAAAGATCAAACTGGCAAACGGGAATGTAGCAAACAGAGTACTTCCAGTCAGGATCCATGATCTGGAGACCGAAGATATTAAATTGTGTGAATCAATCCTGGGAAGTGTTCTTCGTGGAGTGGAATTCATTTATAAGGAGCCGGGAGTTAACAGGTCTCTAACCCAAAAAGATGATGAAAGAAAGAATCTGAATGGTACGATATATCGTAATCAGATAAACAAAGTAGCCCTGGCTATAAAAGAGATAATCCAGGTATTGAAAAGTGATACTGTCGCACTTGTGAAAGTCAGTGTTCAAGCTAGTGGGCCATCCGGAGAAATCGATAAAGAAGTTAAAAAGAGCGATAAAAAAGGATTTGCCATAATAAGAAACCGGAAAGTGCTATCAGGAACTGCGGTTCTGGTGACATTATTAATTTTAGCTGTTTTTGTCTGGCCTAAATTATTCAAACATGAAACATTGGATAAACTGAGATCTTCAGGTGAAAGGATTTCAGTTGCAGTTATGCCATTCCGGAATATGACCAATGACTCAACCCTTAATATCTGGCAGGATGGGATACAATATGATATGATTGCATCCCTGTCTAATTCTTCTGACCTGAAAGTAACGCAAACAGGATCAACAAACAATCTCCTTCAAAGCAAAGGCTATGCCAATTATACCCAGATAACGTCATCCGTTGCAAGGAACATTTCACAGAAGCTGGACGCTAATGTTTTTATTTATGGAGACATAAATCGAGCAGGAGAGAAAATAAGAATAAGTGCACAATTGATTGATTCAAAAACAGAAGAAATTTTTAAATCCTTTCAGCTAGATGGAGGTATAAATGAGATTTTGCTAATCACCGACTCAATTTCATCATTGATAAAGAGTTACCTTGTTATTTCCACTCTAAGGAAAGAGATAACTTCTGAATTTCAAATTAATTTACCTAATTCAATTGAGGCATTCAAATCTTTTCTTCTAGGGTACAAGGCAATGATGAAATATGATAATGTATCAGCAATCAGGTTTTTTGCGCAATCCCTGGAATCCGACTCCTCGTTTATCCCTTCTTTTATCTGGCTTTCTTTGTCATATGCGAACCTAGGTTCATACGACCAGGCAGAAAAATGGTGTATTAAAGTATATGACAAAAGGGAGCAATTGCCATTTGAGCAAAAAATATGGGCAAACTGGATTTATGCCAGATATCATGAAAAATCAATATATGAGGAAATAAATTACGCAAAACAACTCTTGGAAATTGATGACCATGGCCCTCTCCGTCACTGGGTTGTAGGAAGTGCTTATTATGAATCGAATCAATACAATAATGCAATTCCTGAACTCGAAAAAACGCTTGAAATATATAGGAGCTGGAAAACAAAGCCATTGAACTCCGGCTTCTACGAAGTGCCAATTGTTGCTTATCATAAAACCGGCCTGTACAATAAAGAAAAAGAGCTTATTAAAAAAGCGACAAAAGACTTTCCGGATGACCCTCAAATTATCCGGAGGCAAGCCATACTATCATTATCTGAAGGAGATACAGTCTCCGCTAACAATTATATTGAGAAGTGGAGATCTATTCCACGAGAATATTTCTGGTCGGATGCTGCTATTGCTAATGACCTTGCCTCAATTTACGAAGAGGGCGGCTGCGATAAAAAAGCAGAAGCATATTACCGGAAAGCAATTTCACTGGAACCTGATAATCCGGCAAGACTTAATAATCTTGGATATTTTCTTATCAATAGAGACAAAAATCCAGTCGAAGGCTTTAGACTTGCCGATAAAGCTTTAAAATTAGATCCTAACAATTATGTTTTCCTTGGTACAAAAGGCTGGGGATTATTTAAGATTGGGAAATACGAAGAAGCATTGAAGCTCCTTGAGAAGAGTGATTCTTTAAAACCGATTTATAACTACGAATTATATTTACATATCCAGGAAGTACAAAAGGCAATTACAAATCAAAAATAGCAACAAACAGTAATAAAAATCGAGTTTATTTTGAAAACCCGTGCCCTTTACTACTTTTGACCGGATTATATTGACTACCTCATTTTCGGAGTTAAATCCTAGTAATATAGTTTTGTATGTTAAGCTCAATTTGACGGGCTGATTGTGGCCATGCACTTTGGCTTTTGCACAAATCAAGAAACTAAGTTCAGGATTCCAAAAAATATTGCAAAAGTTGATTAGTTCGAAAGAAATTCAATTATGTGTTTATTCACCAGTTCTGGTTGATCCACGTTCACGAAATGCTTGGCGTTAGATATCTTGATTGTGAGTACCTTGGGGATAAACCGAGCTCGCTTCAATCCTTTTTCGCAGTTGTAATTAGGCTCGTGGTCCCCTATCATGATTAGCACTGGGACTTGAAAGCCCTTCAACTCTTGCTTGGTAAAGGGCTCAGGATCGATCAGAAAGGAGGATTGGCCATCCCGCATGACAGCAAAAAAGATATCCTTAGCACGAGCATCCAATTTGTCAGGGTACTCACAGTACATGGGAAAAACCTTGCTGATATCCTTGGGGAACAAGGAAGGGAACACCCGTATCAGCTTCACAAACATTTTCATACTGAATTTGAAATCGATGATACTCGGGGCTGGAGCGATGGCGATGACCTTGTTGATCCTCTCGGATCGATAGTAGGCTGTATTCAACGCGATAAACCCACCATAAGATTCTCCGGCGATATTTACCTTATCGATTTTAAGACTATCTAGGACTTCACAAAGCCAATCGGCAAATTCTTTTCGCGTTGTGATAAGCCTCGAGGAGGCTTCGCTCTTACCATGATCGCCCATGATGTCAACGGCGAAGACTCGAAATTGCTTACTAAGCTCCGAAACGTTGGGGTACCAGAGTACCGAAGTAGAAGTCATCGTAGGAAGCAAGATCAAGGGCTGTTTGTCCTTTACTCCACACATATTGATATGGGTCTTCCCATACGATGTCCGGATGTCTAAGGGTTCATAATGAATAGTCCAGGCCGTCATGGATTTATCGTAGGTCACATAAAAGTCTTGTTTGAAGGCTTCAGACTTGAAGATCGTTCTTTTCATATTGATAATTTCAAATATAGATTTTCAAAATAAATATAATATTCTGTAAATTAATCCTAATCTGCACTAGTAGTTGTACGAAAGCCTGGTGTCAGCTTCCCTATAATTCAGTCCAATCAAAATTTGAGTTTTAAGCCTATAGAAGCCCTTCATTAATTTCCCAAGTTTTATCCATATCCAGACTAGCCAGATAATGTTCCGTTACCTGAGAGGTAGAATGTCCCATCATTTCCCCAATCTCATCCCGTGACTTGCCAGAACGCTTTAAAGTAGTTGCATAGGCGTCACGGGAAGTTTTAAGCCTTAAATCGACCGAAAGTTTCAGTTTTTTACTTATATATTTAAGGCTTTTGTTGGTTTTTTGTTGTTGCCAGTCCTTTTTATTGCGAAAAGTCTTTTCATCATATCCTTCCTGTAATATCCCCAGTATGAACGGACTGCTTTTTACGCCGACCTTGTCGATTAATTCTTTCAGTTTTGGATAAAGGGGAACTACTATGTCCCTGACATTATTCTTCCTGGTATTCTCTGTCTTCATACGGTTAAAAACGATGTACTGCCCTTTAATGTCAGTCCATCTGAGTCTCATCAGATCTGCATGATTCATACCGTTTGCTCTGTATAAGATCAGCCAGATATCCCTTGCGTATTCCTGTTCTTTATTCTGAAAGTCATTAAAATCAACTACTTTCTGTATTTCATCATTGGACATCACTGGTTTTGATTTACGGAAGTTCTTAATGGTATAGCCACCTTTTCCGAAAGAGTATTTATAGCCATCAGGTAATTTTTTATCTACATAGATGAAATGATTTATAAGGCTGCGCAGATGTCTCATGTAGGTTGAAATCGTTGCTGTCGATTAACACCCTAACCTAAGCCTTGGATGGATGTAATTAAAAAGTTCACATTCTACTATGATTTAAGAGTTCTAGATTTTCTTCATAACAAATTAGTCCTGTAAGATAATACAGGTCGTTATGATAAGTGGAAAATAATACTTCATAAAAATCGGAAAATTCCTCATCCTTATCATTTGCAAAAGACCAATTCCAGAGTTTCTGTTGAAGATCATAAAACTTTTGTCTTTTTCTTTTTGAAATATAATTTGTTATTGATTCTGTCATATCACAATCCAGTCTATAAGGGAAACAATAATCAGGGTCGCTGAATTTGCTTTCATCTAGGCATTTCCCATAATAGTTTTTGAAGATTGCATAAAACTGCTTGAACAGTTTTTCTCGGCCTTCTGTACTAGTATTGTACATTTCAGATAAATAATCCCTGAAGGCGTAGGTATTTTCATCACTTCGTAAAGCTTCTTCCAATAAATGAATCGCTTTATCTACTATTAAATTAATTAAGTCTTTCTTCAATATCTTTTTGGTTAACATGACTTGTTCTTTTTAAATGGAAATTATAAGGCTTATATAATAATTGACATAAAAAAAAGCGACAAGCCTTTAACTCTGGCTTGGGATGTCAAGATGCCTTTCGTTTACTGTATTGGCTGAATATGGTCTATGTGATCTGGATAATTAAAGTGATGACCTAAACAGAACCCTTGATCTAATATCTTTGATTTTAATCTTTCATAAAAGTCGAGAATGTCTACATTCATGCCAATATCTTCCACTCCTTGATTTCTATCGATTATTTTTAATTCTGGCAGATAGTAAATATTATCATGATTTTCATGCTTACTGCCCGTCCAGAATGTGACTTTTTCAAATCCTTTTTCCTCATTCTCTTTAAAGCTTTTTACAGGAGCATAACTGAACATACCATCTTTAGGGCTTTTAATTGTTTCACCAATATATAGAGCACAATTACCATCTGGTAATCTATTTAGTGTGCAGTCATATAGGATTTGGGGAATATGCTTATCCTGCAAATCAAGAACTTGCCCATTGATAATTCGATATTCTATTTTTTTTAATATAACAAAAACTGTATCAATTACAAATTTTGTATCAGCTGTTGATTTTGGTTTTTTATCTATCTGTGTACCGAAAAGAATGATCGAACCTGGATCCAGATTTTTCATCCACCTAAATTGTTGTTGATGACAGTTTGAATAGTAGAAGCAATCTCCAAAAACAAAAGGATCAGTATTTTGATTTCCAACTATTTCCATGCAGTATATTGGTTCATGGATGTGATGAGGGAGTCTTGTGTTAGCTGGTGAATCATTAAGAAGAGTAAATCTGGAATGAGCTTCCCACTCCCCCCAAAATAAGACTTCTTGAGATCCAAATTTCTCATTATTTTTGGAGATATAATCGCCCAAGGATTTTAAAAATTTTCTTCTATGATCTCCCTTATTCCAAAATAAGACTCCCTTATTCAGGTTATGGTCGTACAGATAATAGTCCAAGTTATTAGGGTCTATTTCATATTCTCCCCCTGGATGAATAAACTGTACTATTGTTTTCATAATTTCATAGATTATTTTTAATATATTCTCCTAACTGAATTAAATGGTTTCTTGTCCAACCAGGAGGATTTCCAATATTAATTGAAATACCTATTAACGGAATGTTTAAATGATTAAAATCAATTTGGTTGAAGTACAGTGAGCAAAATCTATCTTCAAAATTAAAATCTACGGGCAATATATTATTTAAATTGAAAATAGCATGAAGGCTTTCGTAATTTGAAATGCCAAAAACTATTAATTTTTCGGGTTTTATCCGTGAAATTAATTCCATTAAGAAACTTTGTGCCCAGTTTGTTTGGAATAATGTCTCGTAACAAAGTTCCTCTATTTTTTTAAAATCTTTTATATAGTAAATGGAAATAGATCTATGTGAATTCCTCTATTTGTCATATTATCGTTAAAAAAACTTCCATTTAAACCATTCATTAAGGCTTCAACTTTACCTCCATTTGGTTTTCCAAACCATGTCCTATAAGGACTATTTGCAAAATAATTATTATAGCTATTAATTATTTCATTTAATATTTCGTCACCTATAATGTTCAGTTCATAGATCGGATTTTCGAAAACATGGAAGCGAGGCAACTTTCCAACAAAGTAGTTTTGATAGTTATTAGGATTTGCTTCCGCATTTTTTAAAAATTCCTTTCTAGATGGATTTGCTCCTATCGTTACTGTTTTAGGTAAATTAGATTTTAAATCTCCAAACCATAGAACTGGTGGAGCAAAAGGTAATAATTCAACATTCCATCTTGGATCATTATGAAGTTCTTGTTGCTTGCTGATAGCCTGATGTAGTAAATCTAACATTACTTTATAATTTAATAAGCCACGTGAAATAATTTACAAGTTACTAAAAATAAATATATAAAGAAGAAGAGTTCCTTTGACTATAAAAGCATAAATTGCATTTAATAGATTACTTTAATATACTTTAAGACTATGGCTATAATACATCTTAAACCAAGAACGATAAAAGAGCTATTTATGGTATTAAAAAAACTACCTCTTAACAAAGAACTATTAAAATTTTGCAAAAGCAATGAGCAATTTTTAAACGGCATCGTGGGCTTATTAGATAAGATTGACTTGACTCTCACAGATGACGAAAGAGTTTCTCAAGAGAAAGATAAGATTGAACAAATAAATAAGTTTTTTGAAGTTTTTAAACCTCTGCTTAGCGATAAATATTTAATTTACAATGTTAAAGTCAAGATTAAACCAATCAAACAATAAAAAAGTAATTTTAATATAGGGGTGTCTCTAATTTTGGGTTTTAAGCTGAATAGAAATTAAGGATGTTCTATTACATATTAAGACGATAGTTAATTAGTTCTTTCGAAATCCGATCTTTTTCTGCTTTTGAAAAGGTTTTTCCAATCCACAGAACTCCATTAACCTGTCCAGACTTAGTTGGTTTTTTTCTATGACCTTCTCCATCGTATATTTTCTTACTACATTCTCTATTTCACCTCCGCTTAATTGGTATTTCGAAGAAAGGCTTTTTATATGTGCTGGTGTCAGTTCAGGGAGTTTTGACTTCCATATTTTTTCACTGATCTCAGGTATTGGATTTTTAAATTCGACTTTAAATAAAAATCTTCTTTCGAAGGCACTGTCAAGGTTCTCACTAAGGTTTGTGGTTGCGAACAATATACCTTCAAAATTTTCAAATTCCTGAAGGATAATGTTTTGGATAATATTAACTGTCTGGTCCGTTGATGATGTCTTGTTTGTTATTCCCATGCGTTTTGAGAACATCCCTTCTGCTTCATTTATAAAAAGGATGGGTTTAATTATTTTATTATTATAGAAGCGCCTATAATCATCAAATATCTTTTTAACCTGCTTTTCGCTTTCTCCAAACCATTTGCTTTTGAGTTGGCTCAATTCGACCATCATAATATCACGACCAGTCTTTTTGGCAATCTGATATGCGGTTTCAGTCTTGCCAGTGCCTGATTGTCCATAAAAGATGGCCGTAATGCCTTTTGGGAGATTGCTTTCCTGAAGCCTGGTCTGAAACTCACTAAAGTTCTTTTTCCCCAAAACATTAGTAAGGCTTTTAATTTGTCTCTTTAATCCATCATCATAATAAAGACGTTTCCTTTTTATTGCTTCTGCTTTAATGATGCCATCCTGGGATTCTTCCTGGATATATAGTTCCGGATAATGTTTGTAGAGGATTTCTATTGCTCTCCTGGTCAAGGCAATACCTTTATCATTCATAAAGTCTGTTTCTTGAAACCTGATTATATCTTTTTTAACGAGTTCATTGTAACCTGTCAAAAAATTCTGCACATATTCCATTTGTTCAGAAAAATCATCAAAAATCGAATTGGCGAGAGAATCGATGTCATAGGCAAGTTGTCTTCTAAGGCGGTAGAAAGCCAAAGCTAAAACAATGCATTTATTTACAGTAAGTTTTACATTATCATTAACAAATTGTATGAATGGAAGCATCTTGTGATTTGATATCATGAATTCCACCTCTTCGAATAATATTTGGGTTGACATTGAATTCTCTTCTCTTCCGTTAATCATATGAGTCATGTATTCAAGGAGATTTGGTAGGCTAAAATGGATGGCTGAGTTAAGTTTCCTCTTATCCATTGTCCTGAGGGACTCAATGACATGATGTGGAACTGTGTATGCTATGTCATTGTAAGAATAATCTTTTGATTTGACACATTTTTTGATATACCTCTTATGCTCGAGTGCCTCAACTTCATGTATGAGGTTAATTACTTTTAATTCATTGCATGTAAAATGCTGTGCCAGGCTTCTTATTGTCACGGTTCTATGCAGACTTATTTCAACCACACAGGCAAACAGGATAGCCTGGTCAGATGAGATGTCAAGGAATTCTGATACTTTGTTAATATCTTCCTGCACTCTAAGCAATTTCTTAAAGTCAAGTTTGCAATTTGTGGCATCCTGTGAAATTCTATCAATCTGATTAAGCAAATTTTGATTTAAATTTCCGTCCATGATTTTATTTATTTTTTAAGATTGATTTAAGTTTATTGGTTATTTTGGTTTCTATGTCAGATTTATTAGATGATTTAAAAATGGAAATTGGGTTTTTAAAAAAGAGCCCCTCATATTCGCCCGGTGTATTCTTTATTAGTAAAAGTATTTGTCCGGTCGATTCATATGACGAAAAATAGATACATCCATGCCATTTCCGGGGAGTTGAATGTATAATTATTGTTCGAGGTGTAGGATTTGGTGGGAAAATAAATGAAGGATAGTTGTTAGTCGTTATTAACTCCATAGTACAAATTCTTTAATATTATTATATCTTTTTAAATCATATATTTACAATCAAAATCGTTGTAAACTTGGCGATAGGTTTCGCAGTGTATTTGCAATTAAGTTTTTAATTAAAAAATGCCAAAAAATAAAGAAGCACTTATCAGGTACAGGGTCATAAACAGGTGCTTGCTGGATAAAAAGTATGTCACCAGGCGACAGTTGAAGGAAGCCTGTGAGAAGGCGTTGGATATCCGTCCAATTGGAGAACGGACTATTGATGCTGACATAAATGCCATGCGGTATGATGAAAGGCTTGGGTATTATGCCCCAATCATCATGGATAGAGGTCGCGGTGTATATTATTATGAGGACCCGTCGTACTCAATTGATAACATACCCTTAAATGAGGATGAATTGGAATCAATTGTATTCGCTTCTAGATTATTAGAACAATTCAAGGGAATCGAAATCTTCGAAAAATTTACTGGTTCGGTTCAAAAACTTGTCGACGCTGTAAATGTTTATCGGCAAATGGATGAAGATACCTTTCGTAATTTCATTGAATTTGAAATAGTTGATGAGGCAAAGGGGACAGAATACATTGAACCGCTTATTGATGCACTGAAAAACAGGCAAGTCCTGAAGATAGAATACAGGACCTTTACAGCTAAGAAAAATACAGTATACATTATTCACCCTTATCTTTTAAAAGAATACAGAAATAGATGGTACCTGGTCGGTTATAATGAAAAATCTTCAGGAATACGAACATATAGTTTAGATAGGTTTGTGAATTTGGAAGTTGATAACTCCATTGACTTTATTGATAAAGGATTTGATGCCAGAAAGTATTATGAAAATGTAATTGGGATAAGTGTTCTAAATAAGAAACCCATTGAGGTTCAGATTGCTTTTACTGAGTTTCAAGCACAATATGTAATCACCCAGCCTTTGCATTCAAGCCAGAAACTCGTATCGGAAAGTAAAAATAAATATGTTTTCAAGTATTTCTTAGTACCAAATTTTGAGTTTTTTGCTCAGACTTTGGGATGGGGAGGAGAGGTTGAGGTTATAAAACCTGATTCACTAAGAAGGGAAATTAAAAAACTATTTCTCAAGGCAATCAATAAGTACGGTTAATGTTAATGAGCTATTATTGATTTTATCTTTAACAGCAATTTTGAAAAACTAAATATAAAACTAAATTGCATTATGGTAAAAAAGTATAATGGATCTTATTGAAATAAAGAACCTTGGATCAGTATCTTTGCGACACTATTTAATATATTTGTATTAAATGACTGCGTTCTTTTGAGCAGTTTGAATATTGTACAGGTTAACTGTTATAAATTAAAGCAATAAATTATGTACGCTTACATCAGTGAGAAAGCCAGGTTATTTCTGAAAATGGGACCTAAAATATACCGGAAAAACGATGATCTAGGAATGCCCGATCCTGAGTTATCAGATGAAGAATTAGGGCTTCTTAAGAATGGATGCAGCCAAATTCGGGAAGGTAAAGGGCAAACACCAAACAATCCTTTAACTGAGATAGGCATTCATGGATTCTATCTGCTGATTGCGCTCTTTCACTTTGAATTAAAAGTACAAAGCACAATGGATTCTTCAGAGGATGGCTTCCTCGACAGGATGGAATGTGTTCATATGGTAACAGGTGATGAGCTTGTACTGTATAATTTTGTAAATCCAGATAATACTTAATTAGAAATTAAATTTGAAATTGAAATTTCTCAATTAATTTTTCACAGTATTTTTAATAAATATTAAACTTGGATCATTAACACCAGATGAATTTTTAAGTATGCAGCTTTATAGGGGAAATTAGGAAATCATATGAAACCAAAATCAATTAAAATGAATTCTTTTTTACAGTAACCAAACCGATTTAATTTCTATTTAGCAATGCTACGGGCAGTCCTTATTGATGATGAAGAAAATGCATTAACAGCTTTATCAGAGCTATTAAGTGAATTTGTTACCATCCCGGTCAAGGTTTCAGGCACAGCAAAAAACCTTGATGACGGAATAAAAATAATAAACTCTACCAAGCCGGATGTAGTGTTTCTGGATATTGACATGCCTGAAAAAAACGGAATGGAGATTTTTAAGTATTTCGAAAAACCTTATTTCAAGGTCATTTTTGTCACTGCTTACAGTCAATATGCAATCAGTGCCCTTAAAAATGCAGCATTGGACTATCTCCTTAAACCAATTAATTTCCTTGAACTGCGTGAATCAATCAGGAAGGTAGCTATAAAGGTTGAAAAGGAGCAACATATCAGAGAACTTGAAGATAAGGTCAACCTCGTTTGCAATGCCGATATGGAAGGTCAGAATATTATTTTTGAGGTCAGTACCGGCTTTTTAATTGAAAACACAAAGAATATTGAATATTGTTATGCCCAGAAGGCTTACTCAGTTATTGTTACCTACCTTGGTAAAGAAATTATTATATCAAAGCCTTTAAAAGAGCTTCAGGAGCAGCTTCCGGTGGACCAGTTTTATCGTACGCATAAATCTTATCTTGTCAATATTTATTACATAAGGAAGTTTGTAAGAGCCAGTGAAAGTTACGTTCTTCTAAAGAGTGGTAAAAAAATCCCTGTATCTGCAAGGACAAGTCCAGTAATAGTCCGGACCATAAAACAAATGTTAGAGCCTTGAAAAGAATTTTACTTTTTGTCAATCTTCTGCTGGTACCTGACCTTTTTATTTTACCCCTGTACGCCCAGATCAGGCCAGCCATTCATTTTACTGAAGATGACGGATTACCTGGTAATACTGTAAGAGATTTAATAAAAGATAAGGAAGGTATTTTATGGATTGCTACCGATAACGGAATAGCAAAATTTGACGGGGACAAGTTTGTAAACATCAATAAGAGCAAAGGCCTTCCACTGACTATGTCGTGGGCCCTTGCATGTGGAGAGGGGAATGAAATTTATGCGGGATTGTTTAAAGGCGGTCTTGCATTAATAAAGAATGACTCAGTAAAAACAATAATAAAGTCACATGATGAACGAATAAACCGGATCCGTAAATTATATTTCAGTAATTTTTATAAGAAATTATTTATTGGGACTGATTATGGCCTGTATTTTCTAAAAGATTCTGTTTTTGTACCTGTTCTCCCTCCGGAGATAAATGGAGAAAAATCTTCAGTGCTGGCAATTACGGGCCGGGATTCGCTTATATTCTTTTGTGTCGAAGGAGAATCCCATCATGGTATAAACAAGATATTTGTAAATAAAGAAAAACCTGAAAATTTCTTTGTAAAAAGAATAACACCCGACGGCAGATACTCTTGTCTGTTATTGAAAGACACCCTTTATGGAGGTTGGTACAACAAAATTTTCAGGTTCGACTTAAATAATCTGCAAAAACAATATCCCCCTTCAGAAATTGACCCTACCCTCTTTATTTGGAGTATGTCGCCATATAAGGATAATAAATTATGGATCGGTGGTTTTGGAGATGACAGAATTAAGGCTGATGCAGTGCTTTATGATCCTTTAAAAAACAGTTCAATGCCAATAAATACTGAACGAAACATTGAAACTGTCAGTGTAATCTTTTATGATACAATTTCGAAGGTAACCTGGTTCGGAAGGGATAATGGCCTCATTGCTTATAATGAATCACCATTTGAATACTCATTAACTAACAGCACCGAAACCATTCTTGATTTAGGTCTTGCAGGAGATTCATTGCTTGTTCTGACTGAAAACGGAGTTTATTATCTGAAGGAAGGTAAAATGAAGCCCGTTGTTTCTAAGAAACAGGCGTTGAACAAATTATTGTATGGATATCAAAATTACCCAACTCCGGATGGGAAATACCATATTATTGATAATTGGACTTTTTCAGAATTTGTATCTTTTATCCAGACTGACAACAAACTGTATATAAGGACTCAAACAGGAGCAATCTCTGTACCGGATTTAAAAACGTATCTTCCCTTTGAAATAGGAACCTTCATGATCGTCAAAAAAAAGGGGGCATACTATTTCAAGAAATACGAAACGCTTAGATTTAATCCTTCATTTAGAAATTTATCCGGATGGCATACCCCTGATGGACCGGGCGGCAAAGTGACCGATGTATCTGAAATAATTGAATCAGAAGGGATTGTCTATTGTAAGACTAATACCAGCGGACTTTATGCTCTTAAAAACAACATTGTTTACAGGCTTTCAGAAGAGAATTCAACTCTTGATAATGTTCTTACCGGCATTGATAAAGACTTAAATGGAAATATCTGGTGCTTATCAGCAAACTGTAAATTATATGAGGTTGGATTTTCAGATTCGCTTATTATTCATAAAGAATTTGACCTTATTAAATCGGGTCTTGTTGGCAATATTTGCAGGTGGATTAAATTCGACGGCCGCTATCTTCTGGTTGGAACAAACAAGGGGCTTAATGTTATCAGGCTAAAAAGCCTGGATTCTGAAAATCCGGTCATTGAATTTTTCTATAATAACCTCAACGGATATAATTATGTTTCAGCTGGTTCCCCTGTGACCGATAAAAAAGGCAAGGTCTATCTTCATACCTTTCATGAAATTGTATCAATTGATACGAATTTCACTTTAACACATGGTGGAAAGATTTATATCAACAACCTGCTCATAAATGACAGGCATGAGGACTTAAGCAAATTATCAGGGAAATCCCTCCCCTTCAAGCACAAACAATTGTCATTTATTTTCAGTGCAATCAAATACCCATCCAGCAGGAACTTCAGGTATAAGTTTAAAGTCAACAATGGAGGATGGATTCCCGGTAACCAGGTGGTGCTTCAATCTTTAAGGCCAGGTAATTATAAGATTTCAATGGAAGGTCAAAACCTGGAAGACAGGTCTGTATTAAATACCGTACTTACGTTTAATGTCAAGCCACCTTTTTGGATGTCCATCTGGTTTATACTAATAGCTGTATTGTCATTATCAATAGCATCATTTTTCTTTATGCGATGGCGTATTAACAAGTTAAAAAAAGAGCAAGAAGAAAAAACCAGGCTGATAATCAGTAACTCCGAGTTACAGTTGAGATCACTTCAGATTCAAATGAATCCGCATTTTATATTTAATACTCTTAACTCCATACAGAGTTTTATATTAAAGAAAAAAACGGAAGAATCCTTAAAATATTTGGGAGAATTGGCAAGCATTATAAGAACCAATCTCGAAAATGCCTCTGAAGAGTATATAAACCTTTCAGATGAAATAGAATTCTTAAAGAAATACGTTGAAATTGAACAAATGCGATTTAAAGACAAGCTTAAGGTTGAATTCAGGAATAATGTCATGGATTCTAATATTATGATACCGCCGATGCTGATTCAGCCGTTATTAGAAAATTCAATTAAACATGGTGTCAGAATCCTGCCAGGGATAGGAATCGTCAGACTTAATTTAGATCAAACCAATGATATACTGTCAGTTGTTGTAGAGGATAACGGGGTTGGTATGGAACAGACAAAAAAATCAGAGAATTATGGTTATAAAGGCAAAGGTCTTAAAATAATCAGTCAGAGACTGGATCTGCTTAATAAGATGTATCATACAAATCTTAATGGTATAAATTTTTATGATATCCATGATAACGGAATGATCAGGGGAACCAAAGTTGTAATGATTTTACTGCTTAAACGCTCCACATAGCTCAATTAAGTACCTTATTATAAGCAATATCTTCATTTCTCCCCCGACGTTAATAGTACAAAATCGTACGTTAGGAAACCTGATTTCATAGTCTTATATATCGGTTATATCTTAAACCCACATTTGTATTCATTTACAATTGTAATGGTTAGTCAATTTATCTTCCTGTTAACATGTTAACAGATCGTATGTCAAAATATGACAGTTACTTAAGTTATAGAAAAAAATTCAAGTTTCATTATTTCATGAGATTTTAAAGGAATCAGATCAATTTTAAGGATAATAAATCACTATAAAAACAATTCTATGAAAAATGCATTTTCTAATTATTCGATAATTGTAATGACCTTTGCGTTGGTGTTTACAACAAATTGCAAAAAGGAAGCAAAGTTGCCAGTTGTATCAACCACAGCAGTAACTAACATTACAGCAACCACGGCCACAAGCGGAGGTACCATCACATCTGATGGTGGGGCAACAATAACTGCAAACGGCGTATGCTGGAGCACAAGTGCCAATCCTTCAACAACCGATTCCAAAACGATTGACGGTAATACAACTGGTCAATTTGTGAGCAGCATAAGCGGTTTAACTACCGGAACGACTTATCATGTCCGAGCATATGCTACAAACTCTGTCGGAACTGCTTATGGAGCTGATATGTCATTTTCAACATCAGGACAAGCACCTTCATGCCTGACTCAATCTGCAACAAATATCACAGCAACCGCAGCAACTTTAAATGGCACTGTTAATCCCAATTATCTGTCTACCATGGTAACTTTTGAATATGGTACAACGACAACTTATGGAAGTACTGCGACATCTGCTCAAAGTCCTGTTACGGGAAATAGTATTACAAATGTCAGTGCTGATATTTCGAGTTTGACATCAAACACTACTTATCATTTCAGGGCTAAAGCAGTAAATTCAGTTGGCACAACTTATGGAAGTGATATGACATTTACAACTCTAGCCGGAGCACCCACATTGACGACAACTGTTATTTCAGGCGTGACAACAACAACAGCTTCTTCTGGTGGCAACATAACTTCTGATGGTGGTTCTGCTGTTACATCACGTGGAGTATGTTGGGGCACATCATCTGGTGCGACTGTTTCCTCATCACATACGTCCGATGGAACCGGTAGCGGTACATTTACCAGCTCCCTGACCGGGTTAACAGCAAATACAACCTATTATGTCAGAGCTTATGCCACAAATAGTGTTGGTACAGCTTATGGCAACGAAGTTACTTTTAAGACCAATCAAATTGTGATACCAACACTTACTACTACCGCAGCTACTTCAATAACCTCGAGTAGTGCAATATCAGGAGGAAATATCACATCTGATGGTGGCGGGTCAGTAACTGCAAGAGGTGTTTGCTGGTCAACAACTTCAAATCCTACTATATCTAACAACAAAACTTCTGATGGAAATGGGTCAGGAACTTTTACCAGTAACATTTCCGGTTTAGCTCCAGTCACTACATATCATATTAGAGCTTATGCAACAAATAGTGCCGGAACAGGTTATGGCAACGATCTGACATTTACAACTTTGCCAGGAGCACCAACATTAACTACAATTCCCATTTCAATTATAACAACCACAACAGCTTCTTCTGGTGGTAATATAATTTCTAATGGTGGTTCTGCTATTACATCCAATGGAGTATGCTGGAGTACATTATCTGGTCCAACTATTTCAGGGTCTCATACATCTGATGTAACTGGAGGAGGGACATTTACCAGCTCATTGACCGGATTGACATCAGGTACAACATATTATGTAAGATCTTACGCTACTAACAGTGAAGGCACGGCATATGGTAATGAAATAACCTTTACTACACAAACTACTGGGACTGTATCTGATATTGAGGGTAATGTTTATAAAACAATTACAATAGGAGCTCAAACCTGGTTTGCAGAGAATCTAAAAGTTACAAAATTCAATGATGGCACATCGATTCCAAATGTTACTGATGGGAGTATATGGTATGCAACTACAACTCCAGCTTATTGCTGGTATAATGACGATATAATAAATAAAAATATATATGGTGCGCTATATATTTGGTATACTGTAAATCCTTCAAGTAATGGAGGTAAAAATGTTTGTCCCGTGGGATGGCATGTACCTACAGATGCAGAGTGGGACACATTGGAGTTATACCTGACTAATAATGGTTTTGGTTACGGAGGTAGCGGTGATGAAATTGCGAAAGCTTTGGCTGAAACGTCAGGTTGGAATAATTCTGATACGGAAGGTGCTGTTGGTAATGATCAATCTACGAATAATCTTTCTGGGTTTTCAGCACTTCCCGGCGGAGGAAGAATGGCAAACAATAACAACAATATCTTCAGCACGGATGTTGGAGTTGATGGTAACTGGTGGTGCGCCCCTGTAAATAATGAAGGAACAAATTGGGCTAGACAAATAAGTTGGTTTACTGGCATTGTCATTAGGGGTTATCAATATAAGTATTTTGGTCTCTCGATCCGTTGTACAAAAGATTAGATAAAACAATACTCCCATAGCCGGAGTAAAATTTGGGGTTCATTGGATTATAACTTGGGAAAGATAACGACCTTGACAGCTTTCAGACGAAATAACTTGACCATTTTAATCTTTTATTAAATAGATTTATTTAAACAGGATCTGTATATGTAGTATATTTTTCATGGTTTAATGGAGTCCATTCAAAATTGGATACCATTACGCTGCATTGATCGATTTTAACTGTGATGATGTAAACAATATATAACAGGAACCAAAATCATTTATCTGATCGTTCGGTACCGTGATTTTAAAATTTTGAATATGTTTTAAGATATGAATTAAAAATACATAGATATGAAAAGGGTATTTTCTATTTATTCGGTAATTGTCATAGTTTTTGCATTGTTTCTTACGACGGATTGCAAAAAGGAAGCAAAATTACCTGTCGTGTCGACCACGCCTGTAACTAACATCACATCAACAACAGCCACAAGCGGAGGTACTATAACATCTGATGGAGGTGCGACAATAACTGCAAATGGAGTCTGCTGGAGTACTAATGCCAATCCTTCAACAACCGATTCCAAAACTGTTGACGATAATACAACGGGTCAATTTGTAAGCAGTATCAATGGGTTAACTACCGGAGCGACTTATAATGTCCGGGCTTATGCCACAAACTCTGTCGGTACTGCTTATGGGGCTGATATGTCATTTTCAACGTTAGGACAAGCGCCTTCAGGCCTGACTCAACCCGCAACAAATATCACAGCGACCGGAGCAACCCTAAACGGTACTGTAAATGCCAACTATCTATCAACCACAGTAACGTTTGAATATGGTATTACAACAACCTATGGAGGTACTGCGACAGCTACTCAAAGTCCTGTTACGGGAAATAGTATCACAAATGCATCTGTCGATATTTCAGGTTTAACTCCAGGAACCACTTATCATTACAGGATAAAAACTGTAAATAGCCTTGGTACTACTTACGGTGATGATATGTCATTTATAACCTCAGGCCAGGCTCCCTCAGCCATCACTCAGGCAGCCTGTTGCTTTTCAACAACAGGAGCAACACTGAATGGGTCTGTAAATGCAAACTCATTATCAACGGTTGTTACTTTTGAATATGGGCTTACAACAACATATGGAAGCTCTGTCACAGCCACACAGAGTCCCGTAATAGGAAATACAAACTCATCTGTCAATGTAGTACTTTCCGGATTGACGCCAGGAACAACATATCATTTCAGCGTAAAAGCTGTAAATTCAATTGGAACAGTCTATGGAGGTGACCTGTCATTTACAACGTTAGGGCAATTACCTGTCGGAACAACTCAGTCTGCAACAAATATATCTTCATCTGGTGCAACTTTGAATGGTACTGTCAATCCTAATTATTTGTCTACAACTATAACATTTGAATACGGCACTACAACTGGATATGGGAGTACAGTTATGGCTAGTCAAAGTCCAATCACAGGTAGTAGTGGCATGATTGTCAGTTCAGATATTTCAGGCCTGACAGGAGGGACCACTTATCATTTCAGAGTAAAGGCTGTAAATTCTCTTGGTACAGTTTACGGAGATGATATGTCGTTTACAACCTCAGGTTTTGCTCCTACAAGTCTTACTCAATCAGCAACGAATGTCTCATCAACCACCTCAACCTTAAACGGGATAGTAAATGCTAATTATTTAACAACCACAGTAACATTTGAATATGGAATTTCGACCAGCTATGGCAATACGGTTACGTCCAGCCAAAGTCCTATAACAGGAGGGGCAAGTACAAATGTAAGTGCAAACATTGCTGGTTTATTACCTGGAACTACTTATCATTTCAGGGTAAAGGCTGTTAATTCCCTTGGGACTGTTTATGGGAATGATATGATATTTACAACCCTTGCAGGAGCACCCACATTGACGACAACTGTTATTTCAGGCGTAACAACAACAACAGCTTCTTCTGGTGGCAACATAACTTCTGATGGTGGGTCTGCTGTTACATCACGTGGAGTATGCTGGGGCACATCATCTGGTGCGACTGTTTCCTCATCACATACGTCCGATGGAACCGGTAGCGGTGCATTTACTAGCTCATTAACTGGGTTAACAGCAAACACAACCTATTATGTCAGAGCTTATGCCACAAATAGTGTTGGTACAGCTTATGGCAACGAGGTTGCTTTTAAGACCAATCAAATTGTGATACCAACACTTACTACTACCGCAGCTACTTCAATAACCTCGAGCAGTGCGGTATCGGGAGGAAATATCACATCTGATGGTGGCGGGTCAGTAACCGCAAGAGGTGTTTGCTGGGGAACAACTGCAAATCCTACTATAACTAACAACAAAACTTCTGATGGAAATGGGCCAGGATCTTTTACCAGTAACATTTCCGGCTTAGCTCCAGGCACTCTTTACCATATTAGAGCCTATGCAACTAACAGCGCAGGCACATCTTACGGCAACGATTTGACATTTATTACCTTGGCCGTTGTTCCAACACTTACTACGGCCGATGTCTCATCCATAACAAGTTCGACCGCTATCTCAGGTGGCAATATTACTGCTGATGGTAGTTCCATCGTAACGGCTCGTGGAGTCTGCTGGAACACACAGGGTAATCCAACAGTTTCAGATAATAATACTATTGATGGTTCTGGTACAGGTAGCTATGCTAGTTCATTGACTGGATTATCAGCAAGTACAACATATTATATTAGAGCATATGCCACAAATAGCGTTGGGACAGCATATGGCAATCAGGTTTCATTTACCACACTCTTTTGGCCCCCCAAAAGTGGTTTAGTCGCATATTATCCTTTTAACGGAAATGCAAATGACGAAAGTGGAAATGGATTTAATGGCGTGGTAAACAATGCAGTCCTGACAACGGACAGGTTTGGTAATACTAACTCTGCTTTTTCGTTTGGGGGAAATCAAGATATTACAGTACCAAACAGTCAAGATCAGAATTTATACCCTCTTTCAATTAGTTTATGGTACAATGTTACTTCAATAGGCGGTGATTATAATGGTAGTGGTATCGTTTTCAGTAAGTATACTGCAGCTTCCTGGAACGGATATCAAATCACAGTTGGTGATTATAGTAATGTTCCGAATCATGGAATACTTGAACATGATGGTTATGGAACGACATCATGGTATCTTAGGAGTACAAATGACAGGATAATTGGGTATTATGGAGAGTCACCTTTCCTACAGCAAAATATATCCCTTAATACCTGGTACCATTATGTTTTTGTTGCGGATGATACAGGAGGTAAGATCTATGTCAACGGGGAATTGATTGACTCACATGCATGGACTGGAACTCCTGGGGCTTGCAATAATTCCAATATTTGGAATATAGGAGGCCTATATAATAACGTTTGGTACAGTGGCAAGATAGACGATATTTGTATTTATAACAGGGCATTAACTCAACAAGAGATAACTTATTTATATACACACTAAATAGAATATCTTATATATGAATGGACATTTAGAGAAACGAATACGCTTCTCTTTATTCTGATAGGTTTAAAAGAATGGTTGTAGCTACCATCGAACATGTGAAATATGGTGATCATACATATTTTAAAAATGTTAACATTTATGGGAAAAGTATTTTGGATTAACTCAATAATTGCTTCAATTATTGCATTATTCCTTACGACAGATTGCAAAAAGGAAGCAAAAATGCCAGTTATATCGACCACACCTGTAACTAACATTACATCAACTACGGCCACAAGTGGAGGTACTATAACATCTGATGGTGGAGCGACAATAAATGCAAATGGTGTATGCTGGAGCACTAATGCCAATCCATCAACAATCGATTCCAAAACTATTGACGATAATACAACTGGTCAATTTGTGAGCAGCATCAATGGTTTAACTGCTGGAACGACTTATCATGTCCGGGCATATGCTACAAACTCTGTTGGGACCGCTTATGGAGCTGACATGTCATTTTCAACGTTAGGACAATCACCTGAAAGTTTGACTCAGCCTGCAACAAATATATCGGCAACAGGAGCAACCTTAAACGGTACAGTTAATGCAAATGATTTATCTACAACAATTACATTTGAATATGGCACTGCGACAAGCTATGGTAGCACTGTAGCATCCACTCAGAGTCCTGTAACTGGAAATATAATTACCAATGTAAGTGCTGATGTTTCGGGATTAACAGTTGGTTCAACCTATCATTTCAGAGTAAAAGCAGTTAATTCTATTGGAACAACATATGGCAGTGATATGTCATTCATTACCCTTAATGTTCCGACGCTGAGTACAACCTCTGTTTCCTCCATTACCTATAATTCCGCTATAGGTGGTGGAAATATTACATCTGATGGTGGTGCAACTGTAATTGCTAGAGGAGTTTGCTGGAATAAATCAGGTAATCCTACAGTTGATTTAAATACTAAAACAACAGATGGCACTGGCATAGGTGCGTTTATGAGTTCAATAACTGAATTAATATCAAGTACATCGTATTATGTAAGAGCGTATGCAACAAATAGTGCTGGAACGGCTTATGGCACTCAAGCAAGTTTTACTACCTATAATGATGTAT
>CAWBNA010000028.1:0-16658 GCA_963789985.1 uncultured Bacteroidales bacterium
TTGCCAGGTTAACGAAATTAATGCAGGCAATTACAATAATGAAAACTGCGACAAAAGCCAAAGCCCATAATAGTCTGGAAGATACAGGGGCTGTCAGGGGATTTTCAATATCTGTTCTGAAATGGGAACCACTTAAGGGTATAAGAAGGAAGTCGTAGCGGCCATTTATAAATGCAGCATTGTGACTGCCAAGGATTGTATTTGCTTTCCGTTCCAGATCGTCTTTCTGCGAATCGTTTTTTACTTTGGCAAGAACCTGTGTGCCAAACCACCACCAGTTCTTTCTCCAGTCCGGGGGATTCATCGATTCCCAGTTAAGATAAATTTCAGTCTGAAATTCACAGTTAGGCCGTGGATCCTTTACAATACCGGTGACAGTAAAAGTTTTATCACCGCTGAAAGTCCTGATTGCAAAAACCTGTCCCATAGCTTCTTTCTGTCCAAACAGTTTCCGTGAGCATGATTGTGTGATCACCGAGCTTCCCGGCTCGGATAAGGCTGTATTGTCTGAGCCTGTCAGCAGTCTGAGGCCAGTGAGATTAAATAAATTATCGGTGGCAGAGGAAGCCATGATGTCATATTTGATACCGTTTACAGTGACCGGATATGCGAAGGCAGGGGATAGGGCGGCAACCTCACCGATGCCAGGAAAATCTGTCCGGATTGCATCTGCCATAGGAAGAGGATTCCCGTATGACAAGCTTCCGTTATGCCTGTCTTTTGATACCAGCCGGTAGATTTCTCCATTATTAAGAATGCCGGAGTTATATGAAACATGATACCGTAAATACCAGATAATTAGTAAGCTCATTATTATTCCCACAGACAGGCCGAGAATATTCAGTAAGCCGAAACGGCCATCTTTTTTAAAAGTATGTGCTATAATCCTGACAGTTTTCATTTTATTAAGTGGTATTATAAGTGGTATTAAAAGTGGTCTTTTTCTTATTATTCATACCGTAATGCCTCAACTGGATTCCTTGTTGCAGCTCTCCAGCTCTGCCAGCTTGCTGTCAATAATGCCACAGTAGCAGCAAGCGATCCGGCCAAAGCAAAAATCCACCAGCTTATATCAGTCTTATATGCAAAGTTCTTTAGCCATTCGTGCATTGAATAAAAAGCAATGGGTGTGGCAATTATAAAAGCAATTATTACACTTATAATGAAGTCTTTGTTAAGCATGGCTAGAATTTCCGGTATTGTTGCTCCGTTAACTTTACGTATACCTATTTCCTTGGTGCGATAAAGACTGATTAAAAAAATCTGGCTAAGTATTCCCATGCAGGTAATTATTAATGCAATTACTGAAAAAAAAGTAATTGTTTTTGCCATTTTTTCATCTTTGCTGTACATGGATTGGAACTGTTCATCATAAAAGGTATAACTGAATACATCATAAGGCAAAAACTTTTTCCAGGTACGCTTAATCTGATCCATATACCGTGCGATATCACCCGGTCTGAGTTTAATTGATAACATTTCAGTAGCTGCCTGAGGAGCATAAATCAACACTAATGGTTCTATAGCATCGTAAAAAGGACCTATATGAAAGTTGTTAACAACACCAATAATCTCATATCCTCCTTCTTTCCCGTTATTAAATCGTTCTCCTTCAATGCTCTTAAATCCATAACGTTTTAATGCTGTCTCATTAAGAAGGCATACTTTGTCTACATCACCCGTAAGAAATTCCCGTCCCTGAAGTAATCTGATCCCCATTGTTTCAAGATAATCATCACCTATTGTTATGCAACTTAAAAAAAATTCGTTATTCCTGGCATTAGATCCCATACGAAGGCTTATTTTCCCCGGTGCTCCATTGCTGAAGGTAGATTTTGATACAAATGGTAGTTTGTTAATCTCCTGTCTGAAAGCCTCCGGATTTTTAAAATTGTGCGACATATCAATTCGCACCAGCATCTCTTTGTCAAATCCAAGATCAGACTGTTTTGCATAATTTAATTGTTTGAAGACACCTATAACTGTTGCAACCAGAGCAATGGAGGTAGCCAATTGAAATGTAAGCATGATTTGTTTACCTGCCTGGGTACCTCTTCTTTTCTTTGTCCCCAAGAGAAAATCAGACACATTAAATCGTGACAGCAAATAAAATGGAGCAAGGCTGTTTAATAAAATGACAGCAATAAGAGTAACTCCCAGCGCAGGAAACAATTGGACAAATGTCAGCGTATTAAGGTGCAATGCTTTACCAAACAAAATCCCGGAATAAGGTAATAAAAGAAAGGTAATGATCAACGATAACGCAACAGAGATTAAAACTCCAATAGAGACCTCTGTAAATGAAAAGGATATTAATTGACTCCAGCCTGCGCCATTAGTCCTGTTTATCCCTATGGTCTTAAGCTTTGCATACTGCATTGAAGTTGTGTAATTGAGATAATTAATGCTCGACATTAGCAAGATAAGTATTGCGGTGGCTATGAATATTTTGAGAAGTCTGGCATTGCCTTTATTATGCATATCTTTTATTGCAGGCGAAGAGAGATAGATATCATCAAGTTTTTGCAGACCCAGCCGGGCAATCTCAAACTGACCGAGATTGAGCGTTCTGTTCAACAGGGAAGTGAAATTATCTATATTAACCCCTTCGGTGAGTTGTATGTATTGATTGGTGAGATTAAAGCATTTCCCATTGTTACAGGTTTTTGACATTCTGAAATTCTCATTGTCACTGTTCAGAATGACTTCAGCCTTAAAACTTGAATTTTCAGGCAGATCTTTTATCACAGCTGTAATTCTTCCGTTAATTGACACATACCTGTTTCCGATATTCAAAGTTTGACCAACTGCATTCCCGTTTTTATAGAGCCTTTTTGCTACCGATTCGGTAATAACTACCGATTCCTTTCCATCGAATGGAAAAGAAGAAAGACTTTCCATAACTTCTATGGAAAAAATTTTAAAAAAATTATTATTTGTACTTATTATATTATCAAACACTGTACTGGCATTGGCTTGTTCATCCTTTACGATGAATTCAAGACCTTTATAATACTCCATCGGGCATGTATTTGCTATTTCAGAATAGCCAGATGCTAAAATGGGATTCAAGTCATAATTTATGTCACAACTGTTGTTTTTTACATCATATAAACGATAAATCTGTTTGTGGTTAGCAAATCCGGTATTCACGTTTTTTTCTGTAAAATAGAAAAGCCCGATTAAAATGCAAGCGGCAAAACCAATCGAAAAACCGCCAATTATCAGCGTGGAGTAGACTTTGTTTTTCAGCAGGTTGCGAAAGGTCATTTTGATATCATACTGTATCATGTTTAATGTATTTTCTAGTGATTCAAGAATAGCGATGGTAATTGTTCATTCATATAAGATTGTCTCGATAGGATTTCTCGTCTCTGCTTTCAATCTCTGCCAGTTGACGGTCAACAGGGCAATAACCGGCGTAATCATGGCTGCAAGAAAGAATATCGACCAATTCAAACTTGTTTTGTAGCAAAACTATAAATCCTCAAATTCATTCCATATTCTGCAGCAAGAACAGCGATGAAGAACGAAATAACAATACCTCTGACAACGTCTTTGTTTATCAAAACAAGTATCTCTGATATCTTGTAGGAAACTTTATGATATTTCATCCAGTAATTATTGAAGATTTTTAATTGTTTTAATAACCAAACACAATATTGATGCCATGATTGTTTGTATCTAATATACAATAATATAGATAATATTCTTGCAAATTGTGTAAATAAATTTTACAATATTGTGTAAAATAAATTTACTTATTATGGACTTTATCTTTGACATCAGATACATTTGAGGTGAACGCATCAGTAGTAATTTCAAATTATAAAATTACCATCCCCCCTTATGGTAAAGACTTAGTATTTCAGTTGGATTTGATGCACGATTATAAATTCTTACATCATCAATGATTCCGTCAAAGTATGAATAATTAATTGGCGAATCACCTGCTGTATAAAAGCCTATTGTTTACAGGATTGTTTCTATCGAAATCAGGATCATCTATAGGCTATATCCATAATTTTAAAAACAACATCTTCCCTGTCTCGCTTTATAGCAACCTTTTCTCCGATTTTTTTATTTATTAATGCTTTGGCTAAAGGAGATATGAATGAGATCTTACCTTTGGATATGTCTGCCTCATCAACACCTACTATCTGAAAAATCTGAATGTTTCCGGATGCTTCAGTTTTAAGAGTTATTAATGCACCGAACCTTATTTCGTTTTGAGGTTGCTCTTTCAGATCAACAACTTTGGCTTCAGCAATTCTGTTGTCCAACAGCTGCAATTTTGCATTAATATAGTTTAATGCAATTCTTTTCTCATTTTCATCGGTGCTGCTCACGTTATCTTTTTCATGGATCAGCATCTGTTTTTCAGCTAATAGCTGATCCATTCCAGGCCGGGTAACAAAGTTTGTTACACCTTCCGGTAAATATGCCCTCTGTGGCACTATCGGAACTTCTTCCTGATCGTCTTCTTTGACAAATCCTCTGCTCATAACTAATGAATCCTGAACACTAAATTATCAACTAAAGTGGAAAGTCCAATGCCCCTGGCCACTCTCGGCCAGATTAAATTGACCACTACAATCCGGAGTTAAATTCTTGATATATAAATGAATATTATTATGTTTATTTTACCGGCCAAATGTGGTCAAGCCTACCGGCTTTTGCATTAAATAACAATCCAAGGAATAATCATACTTTTATACAATCCATGTGTTTTCTCTGACAAGAATTAATTTACAGACCACATCCGTATCATCACAACCCCATGCGGATTTACTGCTGCAGAGAACCTTTCACCGTAACGCCCAAGATCTTTCTGTCGCCAAAGATCCCTAACCTTCTGCAATCCGTTAATTCCCAAGTCAGTCCAGTATGCAGTCATTTTTGCTTTATTATTCTCCCGGTTAAACAGGCCAACCGCAATTGAACCATCCTCAAGTGGCTTTTTCCAAACTTCAAGGCCGTTGTTTTTTGAAACACACCATCCCGGCTTACCAAGTGGGTCCTGGTCAACTTCTATTATCTCATCATTTGTCAGAAGGCTGAGCGTAAATTCATCCAGAAGGGTAATATCACCACTCAGGATAAGCGGGGCGGCCTGCAAAGACCATAATGAGACCTGAGTGTATTGTTCATTGGGAGTGAGCGGTGTTGGTACAGTTGATCCCTTCCAGTTGCTGAGTAGTCCGATAAGAAGATAATCGGGATCGTTCCATCCTCCTGGCCCCCCATATTTGTACAACTCATTATTCGTATAGACATCAAATCCGTCCCTGAAAAGTGCTGTCCCGATTTCTTCAAAAGAACCTCCAAGGTCACCCGCTGTCCGCCAACTGTTTCCCCCGACGCTTTTCCCCCATTTCCAGACATCTCCCATACCGTACTGGCACAGATTAAGAATTATATCCCTGTTCTGCTTTTTAAGGATTTCACTAATAACCAGGTAAGGTTTCTGAAGCTCAGAAATTGAATCATTTGCTACAACCTTTTCGTATGAACACCAGTCATATTTCAGGAAATCGAATCCCCAATCAACAAACCTTGCAACAGTTTTTTCTTCATGTTTGTAGGCTCCTGTGTAACCACCACATGTAAGGGGTCCGGGGGAGGTATATATTCCTGCTTTAAGACCAAGGGAATGTATATAGCCTGTAAGTGCAACCATATCCGGGAATCTCCTGTTTGAATTTATGAATCCTTCTCTATCGTATGGATCACCTGTCAAACTTGAATCCATAGAGTCTGTTTTGATTGCCCAGCAATCATCGATGTTGATATACATGTACCCATGATCAATCAATCCGGTGCTGACCATCGCATCTGCTGAAGCTCTCATTATGCTGTCGGTAATGTTACTTCCCCATACATACCAGCTGTTCCACCCCATGTGGGGTGTCAGGGCAAGGGTATTTCCGCAAATGATTTTAAATGGTTTTTCGGTTTTGCCTGACTTGTTTGAAACATGGAAGGTTGTCGGATATTCACCTGGATTGATTATCGTTCCTGTAATTTTGCCGGTCAGCGAATCACATATAAGCCCCGTAGGTAGATTAATAACCTGGTATTTCAGCGGCCTTTCACCTGTTGCAGGTATCTTAAATATAAAAGGCACTCCTGGCCTTACGCCAAAGATTCTGGCTCCATTTATTCGGGGCTCCGGACCCGGTTTTGGAGTCTGTATAAATTTCGATTCGTCACTGGAACAAGAGACTAATAATAAAAGAAAGATTATTAAAAGCCCATGAGAGATTTGAATTCCTGGTTTCATATCAAAGATTTTGGTTTTATAATGAATGTATGAATGCAAACCAATTTGCACAAATCGGGTATAAAAATTAAGGTGTAGAACTTGAGGATCCACTATAAAATGCTATACAAAGTTTGGTAATTTATTTTTAATAAATAATTGAGCTATCAACTTTTGTAATTGTTTTATTGTTAATCATTTTTGTATGTGTATTTATAACCCAATCATTCCCTAATGTATCACTCCATCTCTGTCTGTATAAACCTTTTACAAAAGACAGTTTATTGTTTTTGTACTGTAAGCTGTCCCACCATTCGTCTGTTCCCCCGAATCTGTAATGGTAAATAATGTACTTTGATATTGTGTCAATTTCTAAGCCGAGAACTTCAGATAATTCTTTATTATTAACTCATCTCTTTTTTCAAGAAAATCCAATAAATGTTTTTGAGTTATCTCTTTGTATTCGATTCCATGGTGATCCATAGCTTTTTTAAGATTAAGAGGGATCCTATTAGCAATTATCATTACCCGTGCACTTGGATCTTTCTCAGGTAGAATAAACCCTTCATATTCCAATACCTGACCTAACGCATCTCTCTGAAGGTTGCCTGTCTTTAACTCGACAATTAATTTCTCATTAAACCTGTCTTCAAAGAGGATATCAATTCTTTTTCTGAAAAGAATAACCTGTCTGCCAATATAATTTGATATATTATAAAATAATTATTATGTTTGCATACCAAACGGTTAGTATATTAAATTATTTACTATGAATGATTCTAAAAAGCGGATATTAGATGTTGCCATGAATCTTTTTCTGCAAAAGACATATAAAGAAGTATCCATACAAGAGATTTCCGATAAAGCTGGAATGACAAAAGGTGCTTTTTATTATCATTATAAAAGTAAAGAACAGCTTTTTCTCGAAATTGTAAATCAGTTTTCAGCAAGAACCCAGGTGAATTTCGATAAAATAAAAGCAAAATCCCTTTTTGAGTTTTACCATGATTATTTTAAAGGGCTTGCTGATAATCAAAATAGATCGAAAGACATAATCGGAACTGACCAGAATTATTACTTTTTAACTTTTTATGCTCTGAAAATATTCCCTGATTTTCGAAAAAAAATGTGGGAATATGAACAGACTGAATTAGAAGCCTGGATAAAAGCAATTGCCGATGCTAAAAAAAATGGAGAGATAAAATCGGGTATGTCTGATAAACAAATTGCAGAATTTTTCATTTATACAGGTGATGGAGTAGGTATGCGGAACATTTTGCTTGGCAAATCAATAGATATAAAAAATAAGATATTAAAACTTTGGGACAGTTTTTATTCGGAATTAAAAATATAGTTTTTTTTAAAATTAAACATACCAATCGGTTAGTATGATAGTTTTTAATTATAGAAATGGAGGAGATAAATTATGACAAATGAACTCAATTCGTATGCATGTCCTAAATGTATAGGGGAATTGCAACAACAGGCCTATGGATTTTATTGTGCTGATTGCCATCGGGATTATCCGTCTAGTAACGAGATACCCGACTTCTTAACTATTGGGCCACAGGAAAGCACAAATCCGTTTTTGCATGGATTCGGCAAACTATTGGCTCCCATTTATGAAAGCCCGATATGGTTTCCGGTCATTGGGAAGCTTCTAGGTGGATGGAATGCGCCCTCATTTAAGTATATAATAAAAACTGTCAATGAAAAAATGTCCGTTGTCGAAGGGCTTGTCCTTGATGTAGCTACAGGAACCGGGACTTTTGGCCGTCATGTTGCCGGAATTAGCCGTACCGTGTATGGCATTGACATTTCGTTAGAGATGTTGCGAAAGGGTCAGGATTATGTAAAACGCGAGGGAGTTAAAAATATGAATTTTGCACGTGCTGATGCGGAATCGCTGCCGTTTGGCAATTGTGTTTTTGATGGTTGCCTCTTTTGTGGAAGTTTACATATTTTCTCCGATACGACAGGTATTCTTAGAGAAGTTGGACGTACACTTAAGCCTGGTGCTTTAGTATTAGTCACAACAATAATACATGGTGACAAGGGTATATATAAACAAACTCCCTCTCGTCCGCATATGAAAATATTTGATATTCCTGATTTAGAAAGAAATGTGAATGAAGCTGGGTTCGAACAGTTTGATCAACTAACTTATGGATGCTTAATATTGTTTACAATGCGAAAGAAATGAGACCAGCTAGTTTTTAAGTTTTATAGGAAGCACTGGCGCGGTCGCGGTATCGACATTACTAATATGTCTTGGTAGCAGGAACACCTGCCTGCCGGCAGGCAGGAAAGCAAAAACCGTGACAACAGCACAAGCCGGAGCTTTAGCAAAGGCTTGACAACTTACCCATATTGTCCGTGTTATGTGTAGGGTGAGATTTAAAACTGTCTTAATATATGAATCTATCGTCTAAACCTGAATCAAGTCTTTCAGTTCGGGAAATGTACTACAGCAATGGGTAGTCCCCTCTAGAAAAGTCATTCTTTTCTATCTCTATCGAAAAAAATTCTCAGGCCACAAATACTCAGGCAAATGCTGTCTTATTATTACAGATGCCCAATCATAGCCTCTTGCTTCCAGTTCTCTTACAAAGTACGGCCATGGTGGAATATTGCTTCTATATACGTTTATTGAAGAAGTCGACATACCTCCACCTTGGGAAGTTGATAGCCCTCCATACTGAGAAGTTGAAAGGCCACCATATTGAGATGTTGAGAGTCCTCCATATTGAGATGTGGATGCACCTCCATATTGAGAAGTTGACATGCCGCCATATTGTGACGTGGACAGACCTCCGCCTTGACTTGTGCTCAAGTTACGAGGCCATGTTCTTAAATTGGGAATATCAGGTTTGCTCATTTTGTGAATTATGACGGCATTAATTTTTATTGAGGTTTATTTTCTAAGATTGTCTGTGGTTCTAACTTTACATATTCCAAGAAAATCTTTCTAATTGAGGTACTAAAAGCTGCCCCAATTGACAGCTTTTGTATTATTGAAAATGGTTAAAACTGAATACTAAGAAGTTCTTCTCCAAAACTATGTATCGCTTCCTCTATTTTTTTTGTTTGTTTGGAGCTTGGTTTCTTCATGCCATTAGCATATTGACTTAAAAGACTTTGGTTCATTCCAGTTAATTTTGAAATGCCAGACTTGGTCAATACTCCTGAAAACCAATCAAATAATGATTCAACATCGATTTTATAAACGAAATCATAATCACTTTGAAACAATTCAGGAATATCTAACCCCTCTTCTTTCATTCCGTCAAGATGAAACTCCACAGCTTCTTCAATTCTCTGCTTAACTTGATGAAATGTATCGCCTGTGGCTACACATCCATCTAATGCAGGAATATATGCTGAATAATTGTCTTCTGACTTTTCCAAGATGACTATAATACTTTTCATAATTTGCGGTTTTTTTAAGTTTTGATTCCTTTTTCTTTTGATTAAATAGTGGCTTAAAATTTTTTGATTAATTTTTCACTTGTCAAGCTTGTTTTAGAAATCTTGGATACATATTTTGAAGCTACAGATTTATTTTTCTGGCGCTAAGACAAGCCGAACTATTTTAGTCCGGCTTGTCTCAACACGCTGCCTAAAGTACCTTTCTTAACATCATCGGACAATTTCCCTGAAACAGTTACAATTCCTTTTTTGTCAGAATGTTTGAATTGACGATGGCTACCTTTTGTTCTGAAAAGTGACCATTCCTCTTTCTTCAGGATCTCAATTAAATCTGTTACTTTCATTATTTTCCTGTTTTAAAGATTTTCAAAGAACGCAAGGTTTCAATTCAAAACCTCAGTTCAAAAGTAATAAAAGTATTACTTATATCAAAATATTTCAGCATTTATTTTAGCAGAAAGTATTAAAATCATTACTTTCAGAAGTTTGAAAGGGCGAATTCTCCAGTCTGGTCGTAGATTATCCTTTGAATTGATTGTGAATTGGTGATCCAAGTATATGAGTACATATTATTTCTTTTGCTGTTATGTGAAGGGTTCTGTCAAGACTATCTAACTGTCACAGGTTTTGTTGAGAGCAGCGGTGCAGTCATGGTGCTGTCCCCTTATACTGTTATTTTATTAACAGCAGGAACGGTTTGCAAAAACCGTGACAAGTCTTATAGCCTTAGCAAACCGTCCGTGTTATAGTGCGTTTATTATTATTTTCTTTAATGAGGGAACTTTATCTGATATATAGTTGGCCAAAATTTTCCAGTTACAAATATCCTGTCTTTAGATGAATCGTAGGCGATCCCATTTGTCGCCTCAGACATTGGGTACTCCTTTTTAGCCTCTATAAACAAAGAAGACAAATTTATTATTCCAATTACTTTACCAGTCTGAGGATCAATTTTAGCAATGTTATTAGTTGTCCAGACATTTGCATAAAGATATCCGTTGATAAATTCTAATTCATTCATAAAAAGAGCAGAAGAACCATTAAAAGTAATATCAAGTGTTTTAACTACTTTTAAACTATCCGGGTCCAGATAAGTTATGATATTAGTCCCATCACTCATGATTATATTTTTACCATCCGTGGTCAAACCCCATCCCTCCTTATTTTGGTATGTAAATAAACCAACCTGTTTATAAGTTTTAGAGTCATAGACAAATCCTGTTTGGTTTTTATAAGTAAGTTGAAATATCTTGTCCTTAAAAAACACAATCCCCTCTCCAAAATAACTGTTTCTGTCCAGTTCAACTTTGACATCAATCTTGCCAGTCTTTAAGTCTACGATACCAAATACCGATCTGGTTTTAGGATATTCTTCGGGAGAACCTGTACTCTCAAAAAGTTGATTGTCATGGAATATTAATCCTTCTGTAAATGATTCGGTATCATGAGGGAAGGTTTTTACAACTTTAAAATTGATTGATTGAATTTGATTGTCATATCTATGAATTCCTTTTTTGTCCGAATTTGTGTCGGTACACCCTGATCCAATCAATAATATTAACACAATAATTAATGGGTGTTTCTTATCTAAAAGTATTCTCACGCATTGATGATTCATGATCTAAAAGTAGTCAAGTTTTTTGTATACCTAATCTCTGGGATAATCCCGCTAAACAGAAATAAATTTTCTCGTCCAGACAAAGTTATCCAGATGGCTGAGTCACGATAAACGGTGCAAAGTTGTCCCGTCATGATAAAACTGTCCAGATGGCGATGCAAAAACCTTTTCAGAATTGTCTCGGTCGCCAGGAATTGAAGCAGGATTTATCACGAAGTGCAAAATTAAATTAATAAAATAAGCTGGAGTTATAGTGCGCTCGTTTAGGTCAATTTGATGTATATAACTGATTTCGAATGCACTATAACGGCACGGCAATAAAGGGAGGTTGCGTTACCCGACGACAGCACTGGGCAGGATCCCGGTTCTTTAGCCGCGAAATTGTCACGGTGCAAGCCTTGCCTGCCGGCAGGCAGGGAGGGTATGGCGCACTTTTTGCCGTCCAGGTACAAATTTTATTGAACATTACGAGTGTCGCGGTACAAGGTTTATCGGAGCTGCGAATTTATCCCCGGTTACAAGGTTGATGGCGTGCACTGGCGCAGTGTCGCGGTACAATCTGTCTCGAAGCCGGAAATTTATCACAGTGCAGGATTTAAATTGTGTTCAGATGCGCGTATCGGGTGCAAGAACCATTACAAATTTGTCTTGGGTGCAGGAGCACCTGCCTGCCGGCAGGCAGGAAAGCAAAAACCGTGACAAACAACTTACATTGTCCGTATTATGGCAAGTTTTATTTTATATTTCTTATTGTCACGATGTTTGCTAAAAATGACACTAGTGTCATGTCAACTTGATAATGTCTGATATTGTTTGTATCTTGCCGGAAAAAACGATGGTACGATACAAAGTAACCCTGACAAAAGAAGAGAGAGACCAACTTATGGCTTTAATAGGTAAAGGGAAGCACACTTCCCAGGAATATCGTAATGCTTGTATTCTGATTAATTCCGATGAAGGTCCATACGGGAAAAAGATAACAAGCGAGCATATTGCCCAAGTCTTGCAGATAAATGCCAAAACGGTTGAACGCGTGAAACAAAGATTTGTTGAAGAAGGCTTTGAGTCTTGCATAGAGAGGAAGCCATACCCAAGCAAAGGACCAATTAAGACCGATGGTGATTTTGAGGCGCATCTTGTTGCTCTCAGTTGTAGCAAGGCCCCCAAGGGATATGCAAGATGGTCTTTACGTTTACTTGCTGACAAGATGGTAGAATTAAAATACACCGATGGCATCTCTCATGAAACTGTACGCAGGGTACTAAAAAAAACGAAATCAAGCCATGGAAAGTAAAGGGTTGGGTCATTCCTCCTCTTGAGAGCAGCGATTTCGTGGCACATATGGAATTGGTACTGGATGTTTATAAAACGCCTTATAACAAACATTTTCCGGTTGTGTGTATGGATGAATCACCGAAACAATTGATAAAGCAAACCCGGGTTCCGATCCCAAGAAAACCTGGGAGTGATGCAAAAGAAGATTATGAATATGCAAGAAGTGGAGTAGCTCATATCTTCATGGCAAACGAGCCATTAAAAGGAAAGCGATTTGTAAAAGTATTGCAGACAAAAACAAAAAGACATTGGGCACAGTTTATTAAAGAAATCTCTGATAAATACCCTAAAGCTAAAAAGATCCGACTTGTAATGGATAACCTTAATACTCATAAACCTGCCGCATTATATGAGACTTTCCTGCCGGAAGAAGCAAAACGATTATGGGATAGATTTGAGTTTATATATACTCCAAAACATGGCAGTTGGCTCAATATGGCAGAGATAGAACTGAATGTTTTAATGGGCCAATGTCTTAAACGTAGAATTGATAATATGTCAACTATCAGGGAAGAAGTAGATGCCTGGCAACAAGATAGAAATAACAAAAAAGCTAAGATAAATTGGCAATTTAATACCAGAGATGCCAGAATCAAACTAAAAAGACTTTACCCGACAATATTTTATTGACATGACACTAGATATTGTAGTCCAACGATAATATGATTGAACATATTTTTACGGTTCTTTTTTGGACGAACAACTTTAATGTATGTTGTTTTAATTACCCTGTCTCTAGAAATGTCTAACTTGTCTCTCCGCTCCCAACTGTATTCATCAACTGTTTCTTTCATACTACTTTGATAAATATTTATATATCCAAAGATATGATAGCCAGTATTTTATGTGAAAAGTAGTTATTAACAGATAAATATTATAATTTTGACATATTCTACAAATGCTTGTTAATTATTGATATCCAGAAGAATATGAATATTTTTTTAATAATTTAATAACTATCAGAGATATAATACATTAGATGGTGTATGGGATTAGTTATTAACAGTTTTAAATAATATATCAGATATATTATAATATAGAATGTAACAATATGTATTACAAATAAATATGAGACGTAAAACAAAAATATATCAAATATTCGGTTATTCGATGATTCCTGCGCGTTATGGATCATCTACCAGCAAAGACGAATTCTTTTTTGGACAATTCTCAAATCTTTTGAAAGCATATAAGTTACTGTCTGGTACTGGACTACAATCGTATTCTTTAGTTGCAAAGAAAATAAAACTGGACGCAATATATTCTGCTTACGATTTGAAAGTTTTAATCAATAACAAAAAGTATAGTAGTCAAAGAATTGCGATTAAAGTATCGTACCTTAATGACTTGTGTTTTATCAATCAGCCTGATCTATTAAGAAAAGAAATTTTGAAAGAGTTTTACTACCTTGATTATGGCAAAGATTTCAGTAAGGGTAGATTCTATATCAACAAAGGAAAAGTTCAGAGACTAGATCGCCCTTATGGTTCTGGAGCATGATAATGTTGCCAAAGCTCGCTATTATAGCAAGTTAATTTTCTTTCTTTTTAGTTTAAAAGCTTGATCAGCCGTATATATCTGATATAATGGCACTTCTAGTTTATAGGCAAGTTTTTTAATATACGGTAGCTGATTTTCTGGGAAATTCAAACCTATCATAATACAATTAAAACACTCCTTTGTGATCCTTACCTTTCTTTTTTCAATAGTAAAGTCATCTGGATATGTATTAATATAAAATCGATACTCTTTTTCGTATTTCCAATTACTGGCTTTTGAGTGCGATTTCAGAAACATTTTTTGGATAAAATCATCAAATGGGTCAATAAGGGGAAATGTCTTTCTGTATATAACACTTGCTGCAGTGGCATTTTTTAAGAAATCGCTATGTAGTCTTTCTCGATTAAATCCTACGCAAAATCCGGAGTGGTTTGATGAATAATGAGCCCACATTAAAATATTGTTCCAAATTTTTGTTGTACAGAAAATACCAAAATAGAGATCACCTTCTTTAAGATATCTTTGGTTCAGGTTTTTTTGATAGAATGCTGTATTCTCTTTTAGATCTTTCTTCAAAAATGCTATGTACTTAGGAATATCAATTCTATTGGCTTTTAAATAATCTATATTTCTAATTACAAACTCTTTAAAGTACCTATCTAGTTTCTCTTCTGTATTTAACATAGAAAAGCTTTCCGGAATTCGACAATCAAAGGGGTCATTAAATTCTGATGGAGGCGATAGAAATATCTCCCGTTGTGTTAGTATTCGTCTATGATTTTTATTCCTCCAATCTCGATACTTAAAAAGTATCCTTGGGTGATCGGATTCTTTAAGTATTGTTTGATCTGTCAATGGTTCCATAATAATTATTGGTCTTACCAAATATTATTAAATCGTGCTCCAAATTTGCCATAACGGGAGTCTGTCTTCTATGTTGTAAAACAAGCCTCCGACTATTTTTATTTAAGCGTCTTTGCGAGGATCATTAAAAATCCTATGCAAAAGATGCTTAAAAATATCTATTATAATACCTATAAAATCAATCTTCTATCAGCAGTCCCAAGCTGCAAATTCTTATATTATATTTTATAGGAGCAGGGTGCAAACTAAAAATAGCAGTCAATAGCTGCAGACAGACTCAAGCGTTATCCCTGCTTCAATAATTTCATAGGTCAATTTAAGATCCCTGTACGATATTTTTCTTTTTTTGTCAAGACATGTACGATACGACTTAATAAACGTCTTGCTATTCTGATAATCGCTTTGTTACCATTCATGCGTACAGAGAGTTCTTTATAACATTGTAGTAGTGCAGGATCATTTCTAATTGCGATCCATGAACATTCGATAAGTATTGATTTTAAGAACTGGTTACCGCGTCTTGTCATATGCCCTACTCGCATGTTTTCTCCACTACTGTGAGTATTTGGGATTAATCCAAAAAAACTGCAAAGTTCATCAAAAGTCTTAAATCGTGTTATATCTCCAATTTCTGTTAATAATATCATTGCAGTTGTTAACCCAATAGAAGGAACTGAACATAATAATTCAACATTCTCTTTATATTTATCCATTTTAGAAAGTTTCTTAACTTCTAAGTCAAGGTTCGCTGCCTGTCTCTGAAGATTCTCCAGCTCTTCAATGTAGGTTTTCAATACAAATGTACCTGATGGAGTGGTTAGTTTGATTCCTTTAATAAAGCTGACATATTCCTTTGTCCATTTTCTACTTTTAAAATAGGATGTTTCAACTCCCTGATACATCAGATAAAACTTTATCCTGTTTTTTACTCTTGTTGTGTCATTAATAATCTTATGTCGAACCCTTAATAAATTTCTTTCTTCCTGCTGTTCTTCACCAGGTATATATATCGCTTTAAAATCTCCTCCCTTGCACACCCTGGATAATTTTCTGCTATCCATCTTATCTGTCTTTTGCCTCTTTTCCTTATCGGATGTTGGAACATCTGCTGGGTGAATAATATGGCAACATATTCCAAGCCTACTCAATTCTCTTTGTGCCCAAAAACCAGAAAATCCAGCTTCATAAACTGCTTTAAATTGTGCTCCCGGATAATGTTGGTTTAAATATTTTACTAGTACATCTGGCTTGGGAGGTTGAGTAAAGGTTTTCAATTCAAATTCATCTGAATACAGTGTTACGGCCCAACTCTTTTTATGAACATCCAAACCAATGAAAATAGGTTTGTCAGTAAAATCTAATAATTTTGAACTTAACGTATTCATAAGCTTCGGTATTTAGTATTTACTTTTAAAGTTCGTTACTATTTCCGAAGCTTATTTTACAAACATAAGAACTAAAAACTACTTTAATTAGCCGGTCAAAGACTTGATTCAGGTGTTTTTGCGGATCATTATTTTGCATTGCGCATAAATTGGTATAAAGTCATCTGGCCTCCGAAAAGACATCTTAGTAACTCTTAGGAGAGGTATGATGGATAAAATCAGGGAAACGAGTACTTTCAGATACTCTTTCAGCACTTCCCTTGTT
>CAWBNA010000029.1:0-10631 GCA_963789985.1 uncultured Bacteroidales bacterium
AACTGTATATATGAGTATCTCCATCTATCTCTATTGCAAGCTGTAATTCCTTGCAGTAAAAATCAACAATGAAGTTGTCCATTGGTCGCTGCCGGTCAAAATCATATCCAAGCATCTTTTTCTGCTTCAATTCGTTCCAAAGTAATACTTCAGAAAGGGTCAGGTTTTTTCTTAATTGCCCGGCAAGTTTTTTAAGATCCTGATTATATAGAATAATTTTTCTTTTTTGCATTCCAACTGTATTATTTAACCCACCCCTTACCCCTCCATGGAGGGGATCTCTGAGATTCACTTTTGCCTTTTAACTTTTATCTTTGGTCCTTACTTTAACCCACCCCTTACCCCTCCCAGGAGGGGAGCCTTCATAACAAGCCCCCCATATGGGGGGATGGGGGGTTGATTTGGGCAAATCGTGTGCCGTTAGTCGTGCGTGGTGGGTCATGCATCGTGTATCATAAAGGAGCAGAGGACCAGGGACGCTCACTTCTCACATCTCACCTCTCATCTCTTGATAAAACCTCTTCAAGAATCTCCACCATTCTCCTTTCAAACTTCTCCAGCGTAAACTCCCTTTCATATTTCAGTCTCCCTGCCTGACCCATTTTCAATCGCAATTCAGGATCTTTTACAAGAACCTCCAACTTATCTGCAAGAGTAACAGCATCTTTCTGTGGCACCAGGAATCCAGTTACACAATCTTCAACGACATCAGGAATGGCTCCCTCAAATGTTGAGACGATCGGCAAGGAATATTGCATAGCTTCAAGTAAAACCAATGGCAGGCAATCGTTGAACGAAGGATGAACAAAAATATCTGCTGAAGACATTAGCTTAATTTTTTCATCGTCATTTACTGCTCCTGTTAGTGATACAAAAGAGTTCAAATCTTTTTTAGTGATGATCTTCTCAAGTTCCGGGACGTTCAGTTCCGCTTCGCCGCCGGCAATTGTACAATGGAAATTGACATTTCTTTCTTTCAGGATACTGCAGGCTTCAATCAGGATAAAAACTCCTTTAGATTCAATCAGATGAGAAAGAAACAAAATATTTGGTTCAAGATTCCGGGTTCCAGGTTCAAGGTTCCAGGTTCCAGGTTCAAGGTTCCAGGTTCCAGGTTCCAGGTTCAAGGTTCCAGGTTCAAGGTTACGGGTCCCTGATTCCTGATTCCTGATCCCTTTCTTTATTAAATCCGGAATTCCATTCGGACAATAGTGTACCCTGTTTTCCGGAACATATTTTTGGACATCAGTATAAAGAAGCTTAGACAAAAGAATTACATCTGCATTTCTGAATACAAATCTGTAAAGGAGGTTATCAAAAAACCTGTCTTGCCTTAAGCTGACACCTTTATTATGAAAATGATAGATTATTTTTTTGCCGGATAATTTTACAAGGGCTATTATAACAGCATCTTTGTAAAATCCGGGTCCCTGTGAGTTAGGGGTGAGATAACACAAATCCGGCCTGAAATCAGAAAGTTGCCTTTTAACCTGCCGGATAATTGATATATATCTTGATAGTTTTTGAAATCCGCCCTTACCTATCTCTTCAACACTTGTTGATGTCCCGAGGTTAATATACCTGCAATCAAAAGGACGGTTGATAATCTTACTCTCTTTGATAAAACCTCCGATAACAGCTGGACCATGTACTGGCGGCGGAAAGTGAATAACAAAGAGTACCCTGGGTTTCATTACATCCTTAGTTCCTTAAAACATCTTCCATATTCCTCAGATTCTTCAGATAATCATAACTCTGGCATACATAGTTATATCCTTCCTGTGAAAGTTTTGTCCTTAAGCTGTCATTCTGAATCATAATCGAGATTTTTTCAGAAAGATCCTGAATGTTTCCTGCTTCGTATGTTAAACCGCCTTTACCTAATCGTAGCTTATTAGTAGCATTTAATTCCATAATGACAGGTAATCTGCACGCCTGACATTCAAGCGAACTTAAAGTGCTCTCAAGAGGAAAGACAGCGAAATCAGCGGCTGAATAATACCTGAACAAAATGTCTGAAGGTTTCGGACCTTCTGAAATTACTTCATATTTCCCCGTAAGATGCTGATTAAATTCTTTTTGCAAATATATTTCATCCTGAAATCCAATAAATAAGATAAAAATTTTTTTGTAAATATTTTGTGAGATCCTGTAAAATGCATCAAGGATAAGATGCGGCCCCTTTCGTTCACACATTCGGCCCGTAAAAATTATAAGGATATCCTCAGAGTTGATTTTGTAATCCAGACGTATTTTTTCTCTCTGGGTTTTATCAAATCTGAAAGTTTTTAAATCGGCTCCAATAATAAATGGCCTGATAAGGGTTGGTTTAACTTTATAAAAATTCTCAAGAAGGGTCTTATTTTCTTCTGCAGTGTAAAATGTCATGACATTTTGTTTGTTAACAAGCGGAATTACAAATTTGCAAAGAAAGAAATAATAAACTGTCCTGAATAAACTGCCTTGTGTAAAGACCGGCAGACTATGTGTATCTGTAACCAGCCTGCAGGTATTGTTTCTTTTTATTGAATACCACAAAATAATCCTTATGAATGTTATATATTCAATGCCATGGATATAAATCAGGTCCGGTTCTATTCTGCATATTTCTTTAATGACTTTATTCAGCCATAGTTTTTCTCCAAATTCGAAAAATGGTTTATGCCTGATTATTGATACCTGAAAATCATTCTTATAAACGTTATCCCCCACTTCTACTTGTCTAAAACTATCAATATGCCAGGGTTTTAAAGAAGTAGAAGTCAGAATTGTAAGTTCAAAATCAGTAGCTTTGTTCCTTGCTATGAAATTGATCTCCTGCCCCAGGTTCGGATTAAATCTGTCGATAACATGAAGTATCTTCAAGAGGATTATCAGATTTTTATTAATAAATGAATCAGTTTATATTTGAAACAGAAATAACCTTTTATAGGAAACATTTTTTGATTAACAAATAATTTGGGTAATCTTCTGCAAAATATTTAAATCATTTAAACTTAGCCTCAATAATAAGATCAGCCTTGAACCACGGATATCTTTTTAATAAGGTTTTTTTTAACAAAAATCTAATATTTTTCTTCTCCGGAAAAGTTTCTTGTATAAAGTTTAGTTCATCAATCGTAAATCCGGCATCTGCCAGAATCTTACTAATAGTATAGGGCGAAAACCAAATCCTGTGATCAGAATTAATGAATTCTCTCCCTTTTAAAATTTCTTTAAAATTTCTTGATTTAAAAACATTAGGAGTGGTTAAGATAATTTTATCTATATTATTTTTAAATTTAATGTGGATATTTCTTAAAAAATTTACCGGATTACCAATATGTTCAATGACATCAGGCAACAGCAGATAATCAAAATGTCTTGCTTTTATCTCTAAAGGGATTTGGTCCTTTTCAATATCAAGACAAAACATGTTTTCTATGTTTAATATGTTTTTCAGATAGTTTATTCCTGCTTTGTTTATGTCAATTCCAAAGCAACAATTTGAAGCATAAATTAATTTTTTGTGGAGCCATGTATCCGATTTGATTTTCTCATCAATTATTGAAATGTGATCTACAAATCCAAAATGTATTATATCCTTGAAATAACAGATTTTGCATAAGTAATTATCTCGTGAAACTGAAATTACATCATGCGGTTTTAAGTCTATTGATATACCGCTATTTAATTCTTTACCCTCTAAGTAGGATTTGGCTTGATCGCCAAGCAAATTAATTTTCAACATGCTAATAAAAAATGGCGGAAGTACTAATATTTTTAAGGCAGAACTGACCTTAATCAATCTTAATATTAAAAACTTTGATCCATTTAATAAACAGGATTATTTTCCATATCTCTCCAAGATTTATTTTATTACTAATTCTGTTATTCATTACCTTTAAAAGTTCCTTTTTGTCAATAATGTCAGGAATTTCATGCCGTTTAATTAATAATTTTAGTTCTTCAGATAAAGCTTCCATCCATATCTTTTCAGGTGTAATAAATCCAAGCTTTTCTTTTCTCCAGGTAATTTCGTACGGCAAGTATTTTTCTGAGGATTTTCTTAAAACATATTTTGTCCAGCCATTATGAATCTTAAAATCATCAGGAAGATTGACACAAAACTCTACAAGGCGATGGTCAAGGAATGGCACTCTCGATTCAATTGAGAAAGCCATACTGTTTCTATCTTCGTAACGCAACAGAACAGGGAGTATGTTACGAATACTGTATATTGATGTTTCACGAATGGAATTTGTTATCCTTGTTTTAAAGATTATTTTTTTTGAAACATCTTTATATTTTTCCCCTATTATTGAAGGGCCAAGCCTTCTGGTTGAATAAATATAAGACCTGAATGATTGAGGGAAGAGGTAAAATAAGGCCCGGGATAATTCATTATAAACCGGAGTAGTTTTGTAATTAGATTTGAGATATCTTAAGCTTTTAATGACTTTAATAATCTGTATTCTTGAAATTTGCCCAAGAAGATAAGCCCCGATAAATTCTGAGTAGCCCCCTAGTATTTCATCCATCCCCTGCCCATCCAACAGTACTTTAACAGAAGCTTTTTGTGCCAGAGACATCACCTCCCATTGTGCGAACAGGGAAGTACTTTGTACCGGAACATCCTGATGCCATAACAATAAATCAATTTCCTTCCATAATTTTTGCGGATCCGGATAGGTATAGTGGTCTGAGAAGTTATATAACGGTTTAAGCTTTTTAATAAAGTAAGTTTCATCAACTGAATCTCCTGGAAATGAGGCTGAGAAAGTATTTAACTTATATGGCAGATTTTGATCAGATAACATTGCGACAATTGTACTTGAATCAAGTCCTCCACTTAAGCAAGTTCCAATCGGGACATCTGCCCTCAGGTGTATTTTTATTGAATCAGCAACTAAACGGTGAAACTCCTGAATTGCTTCTTCTAATCCGATTGAATTAAAGTTATCAGAGGCATATAGGTTGTAAAAAGAATGGAGGCTTAACCTGTGTTCATTCAAAGAATATATCAAATTGTGGCCGGGAGGTAATTGATTTATGCCTCTGAAGAAGGTTTTATCAAAAAAATACTGATTCCCGTTAGTGAGGAATTCTATTGCATTTTTTGTTTCAAGCTCAGGAGTAATTCCCGGAATAACAAGCAGAGCTTTAATCTCGGATGAAAATGCAAACTTCGTTCCTTCGTGGATAAAATAAAACGGTTTAATCCCGAATCTGTCACGGGAACAAAACAAGATATTTCTTCTGATGTCTAAAATCACAAACGCCCACATCCCGAGAAAATGGTCCACGCATTTTTCGGACCAGTGCTGATAACTTGCTAGGATAACTTCGGTATCAGATTCTGATTTAAACGAATATCCTGATTTTTTTAACTCATCACGTAATTCAATGTAGTTATATATTTCACCATTAAATACTATGGTAAGATCATTTTGCATTGAAGACATGGGCTGATGACCTGAAGGTTTTAAATCAATAATTGACAGTCTCCTGTGTAATAATGCAAGCTTAATTTCCCCTTCAACCTCATTAACCGGCTTCAGGTATTCCATCTCTTTAATCGTGTTCTTGCCTCTCAGCGGTGTAAAAACATTTTTAAAATCTACAAACGAATACCCCTCATCATCAGGTCCCCTGTGCCGGATTGTTTCAGACATCTTTATTACCGTCTGAGGCGAAAATCCATCAGGATTATATATACCACCGATTCCACACATTATTAAAAATGAGCTTATAAGGTTTTCATGAAATTTTTATTTGTCGTATCATGTATTTAATTTCTATAAATAATTCACATGACGAAGAATAAGATTGAATAACTAAATCAGTTCTGAAATCTCTTCTGCAAATTGTTTGTAATTAATCTCTGCGTTAAAGTTTTGTAACCAATTATTATGGGCATTTTCTCTGAATGCGAAATTGTTATATTCATTATACATTTTTATTATACCTGATTTAGTATCGGATATCGTGCAGTTTTTATCTAAAAGAATACCACAGGATGAATTCACAATTTCTGACGTTCCTCCGACATTTGTTGCAATTACAGGTATTCCGAATGACATAGCCTCCATAATGCTGACAGGCACACCTTCAGAAATACTAGTATTTAAGAATAAATCGACATAATTATTTTCATAGAAATTTATTACTTCAGAATTGGAAATATTTCCCACAATTTTAAAATTAATATTTTTTTTACCCCCAAGTTGCTTTGAAGCCAGCATATTTAGTTCTTCAAATAAATCACCGCCACCTAAATGGGTCCATTTAATTTCTATTTCATCAATTATTGAAAGGCTTCTTATTATCAAATCAACTCTCTTAACCGGGTGAAGTGCCGAACAACTTACAATATGAAATGAACTTGATTTTTTAGTCGCAGGAACATAAGAATGGTTACAGGTACCTAATCGTGATATTTTGAATTTTTCAGATTTTTTATATTCTTTTTCAAAATAATTTTTTCCATGTTTTGATATAAAATACAATCTATCCAAAAGATTAGCCTTAAGTTGAAGAAAAGGGGAATAATCGTATTTATTGTATTCAGGATAAAGATCCCAATTATGCAACCTTGAAATTGTCTTAATATCCGGATTAGTATTTTCAATAAGTCCTGCAGCAAGAGCCGCACCATTAAACCAGTATGAATAAATAAGATATTGACAATTATCTGTTAATACTCTCTTCCGGATATAATCTTTTATCAAAAATGCTTTAAAAATATACTTCAATAACAAGCTAAATCTTTTTAGAATCCATTTATCTTTTATTTTAGTAATCTTTGGAATTTCATATATTACAGACTTTATTATAGGCATTCCATTTTTTAGAAATATTAAAACCAGTCTCCAAATTATATTTTCGTCTGAAAATTTATAGACTATTGTATTCATTGGTACGGCTCTTTTTAATAAAGAATCAGGTTTGGTAGCAACTATAAAAATCTTATCAAACCTTTTGCCCAGAAATTCTATTTCAGTTTCCAGGAATGTTTCTTTGTTTTTTCCAAATGGGTAAGAGGTCGTTAAAAGGATCAGATTTTTCATTTAGCCATGTAGTTATTCAACTAAAACCATCTATTTCTGATTTGAAATAATTTATCGATGATACGTTTGGGAAGGATTATCATGCATAAGAGAATATAAATTTTTATGTTTAATGGATTAACCAAAATACTTTTTCTTATTTCTTTTAAAGCCTGAGATTTCTTATTCAAAATCCTGATAAATATTGAGGCTCTCATTTTGTGCCAATGAGCAATAAAATGCGTTAAATGTTTCTTTGGATGTTTTGTACAATTATTTTTTAATTTGTTTAATTCTATTGAAACCAAATCAAATTCTGGTGGCCCTGATGAACGTTTATCCGTATTTCCTGCCGGATTTAAATAATAAATAACCTGTGGATTAATACAATATGCGATATCATAATGACAAGCAAGTTTTGCCCAGGTTAAAAGGTCTTCACCCGAATGAATTTTCAAAGGGAATCCCCCTATGGATTTTATTGATTCTTTTTTAACGATAACGGAACAGCTACAAAATGGTGGATGAGAATTAACTGCAACTTCAAAATAATTGCTTAGAATTCCATCTTCACCTTTAAAAGGAAGTTTACGGAGAACAGTACCTTTTCTTACGCCTGAATAGTGTTGAAAGAAATACCCAGTTGCTAATATATCGCATTGAGAATACTTTTCAGATAACAGTTTTATTGTTTTCAAATATTCCGGCATCCATTCATCATCAGCGTCAAGAAAAGCTATCCAATCGCCTTTTGCTTCAGCGATGCCTCTGTTTCTGGATTCAGAAACACCTTCATTTATCTGATTTATAAGCTTAACAAGAGGGTGGCTCAAGTTTGCCACTATTTGTTCTGAACCGTCAGTTGAGCCGTCATTGACCACAATAATCTCTTCAGGCAGATATGTCTGGTCAAATACTGAATTAAGAGCTCTCAGGATTGTAGTTCTTTTATTGTACAACGGTATAACTACTGAGATCCTCATCTTTCTTAAGGCTGTAAACTGCACCAATCAAAGCAAAAAAATAATCAGGGAAATAAATTGTGTACTTTAAAATATTATCTGTGTACATAAACATTAAAAAGCTTATAAAAAGTGTAAGAGCAGAAGTTGATAAAAGCCAGATAAAATCGTTTCGTTTATATTTACGAGAAATGCGATAAAGGGAAATAAATGTCAAGATAAAGCCTGTAAGTAATAAACCAAGCCCCACATAACCATAATTGTAGCGAACAGCCAGATAGTCATTGTGAGCTTCCCCATATTTTAATCGTGTGATTTTTGTTATTGGTTTATTATCTGCCCTGGGGCCATTACCCCATACAGGAGATGCCTTCAGCCCCGGTTCAAGAGCTAATTTCCAGGTTACGCGGCCGCTGCTTTTTATTTTTGAATTTTCATAATAATTAAATGTAATATCATTTATTGTTCCACTGCCACCTTTAAAAGTTTCCTTTTGGAACCTTTTTGTGTTGAAGATTATAAAGAGGACTATAACTCCAACAATTCCAAAGATAATTTTGCTTTTTATATTTCCATTTGCAAAATGGAGAACAAAAACCGCTGCTGTTGCAGCTATTCCTGTCCTGGTTAATTCAAAAAAAGGAATCAAAAATAAAATAATAATATACCACAAATATTTAGATTGTTTCGTAATAAAATAAAGAGCCGAGAGCAGACTGACAGTAAAAGAAAAGAGCATAACGGAAGTTGCAGAGCTTGGTCCATGACCTATTCTGAAAAAATAAGCTAAAACGAACAAAATGAATATTGCTATGCACAGATTCATGAACCGTTTGAAAAACCAATTCAGATTATCATAATTATAACTGAATCCTGATGCAACTATTCCAATCAGAATAGGCAGTATGTATTGCAAAGTAAGCTGTAATCCAAGAAAACTGAAATCCATAACAAGATATGCAATAAGATATAGAACCCATGGCAGCCAAAATAAATAAGGGAAATTAGAATAATTTGACCAGTATAAATTTAAAAGGGCGACTAAAAACATTATCATCCATGCCCAGCCTGTAAGATTAAATCCTAATATCTGCCCGGGGAAAAAAGGTATGGCAGATGGGATATACGGAAGAGCCGTAGTAAATAATAATGCAGAAAAAAATATTTTAAACCTGCTCTCCATTGAACTTTAATTAATTTAATTTATGATCAATAAGATCCATAAAGAGCAGATATCTTTTTGTAAAATATTTCCAGGTCAAACAATGACCTGACTCTTTTATAACCTTCTTCTCCATATTTTACACACAGTTCCGGGTTTAATAACAAATGTTTTAGTTTTTCAGAAAGGTCCATCGGATCATTGACCCTAAAAATTAAACCCGTTTTATCACTAACCACTACTTCTTTCAACCCGAAACTATCAGAGGCAACAACAGGTTTCCCGGCAGACATTGCCTCTGCGGCCGTAAGTCCGAATCCTTCAAACCGGGAGGGAACAGCAACAATATCCATTATAAATATAACTGTATGGCCTTTACCCAATCAGTTGAACCATAAAAGATCACCTTATCAGGAATTCCAAAGAAAACTGCCTGATTTTTAAGGCTATCTTCATCAGGACCTGAACCTACGATCAATAGGTGTGCAATGATACCTTCGCTGATTAAAATTTTAAATGCTTCCATTAACAGATCAATTCCTTTTTCATGCCGGAGGCGTGAAACGGACCCTACCACAGCTACCCCTTCAGGTATTCCCAATAGATTTCGAAGCGATCCTCTGTCAGTTTCATGAATAATCCCGTGAATTCTATCTGTATCCACGGTATTGAAAATTGTAAAATGATGTGGTTGTAGTTTTATCGGCTTATTCTCTTCAAAAAGACAGGGAATTTCCGAACCAACTTTGTTTCTGTTTTTTGTGAAACAGTGATAAATCGGGTTAAGTAACAAGGCAATCCTTAGAATTAATTTTAAAGTTTACCATGAGCTTTTGTATATGGTTGGCGGACTGCAAGCAGTTTTAACTCATAAAGCCATAGCAACGATTGGCAGTGCACCCGGGGCCATATATTGGACATGAACAAGATCGGGCCTAATTGAATCCATTTCTTCCTTAATCTTAGATGAACACAAGAAATGAAGAATTCCTGCTTCATAAGCAGCAGTCTACGGTTGCCCCTGTATTTTGAAATCTTTTACTTATTGATTACTTCTAGTCAAATAACAGAATCAAAGACTGTATGACTACAAGACTTTAAGACTTTTAACAGACTAAGCGTCTGCATCTGTACCACCCTGGAGAAGACAGGGTATTCCAATCAAACTTTCAATAACTTTCCCTTTAATTGGACGAGCAAGATTATCCTGATCCCTGATTCCACTCCTTTGTTTTTTATCGAAATCTATAAGAGATAGAACCGTATCATTTGCAACCTGCTTTATGGTTTCGTCTCCCCGGAGATGGTCAAATATCTGGCAATTCCTTTCAAATACATACTCAATAACTTGTACATATGAACTTTTCGGGGAATATATTTTCAAATTCATAATATGTTGGGGCATATAGTGGTAGTACCTGTTATTATAAATAAAGCCTAAATGATAACCTAATATTTTTTACCAATTTAGAGAGGTAA
>CAWBNA010000030.1:0-78172 GCA_963789985.1 uncultured Bacteroidales bacterium
GGAAATAGGTATACGTAAAGTTAACGGAGCAACAATACCGGAAATTCTAGCCATGCTTAACAAAGACTTCATTATAAGTGTAATAATTGCTTTTATAATTGCCACACCCATTGCTTTTTATTCAATGCACGAATGGCTAAAGAACTTTGCATATAAGACTGATATAAGCTGGTGGATTTTTGCTTTGGCCGGATCGCTTGCTGCTACTGTGGCATTATTGACAGCAAGCTGGCAGAGCTGGAGAGCTGCAACAAGGAATCCAGTTGAGGCATTACGGTATGAATAATAAGAAAAAGACCACTTTTAATACCACTTATAATACCACTTAATAAAATGAAAACTGTCAGGATTATAGCACATACTTTTAAAAAAGATGGCCGTTTCGGCTTACTGAATATTCTCGGCCTGTCTGTGGGAATAATAATGAGCTTACTAATTATCTGGTATTTACGGTATCATGTTTCATATAACTCCGGCATTCTTAATAATGGAGAAATCTACCGGCTGGTATCAAAAGACAGGCATAACGGAAGCTTGTCATACGGGAATCCTCTTCCTATGGCAGATGCAATCCGGACAGATTTTCCTGGCATCGGTGAGGTTGCCGCCCATCCCCTGCCTTCGCATATCCGGTCACTGTAAACGGTATCAAATATGACATCATGGCTTCCTCTGCCACCGATAATTTATTTAATCTCACTGGCCTCAGACTGCTGACAGGCTCAGACAATACAGCCTTATCCGAGCCGGGAAGCTCGGTGATCACACAATCATGCTCACGGAAACTGTTTGGACAGAAAGAAGCTATGGGACAGGTTTTTGCAATCAGGACTTTCAGCGGTGATAAAACTTTTACTGTCACCGGTATTGTAAAGGATCCACGGCCTAACTGTGAATTTCAGACTGAAATTTATCTTAACTGGGAATCGATGAATCCCCCGGACTGGAGAAAGAACTGGTGGTGGTTTGGCACACAGGTTCTTGCCAAAGTAAAAAACGATTCGCAGAAAGACGATCTGGAACGGAAAGCAAATACAATCCTTGGCAGTCACAATGCTGCATTTATAAATGGCCGCTACGACTTCCTTCTTATACCCTTAAGTGGTTCCCATTTCAGAACAGATATTGAAAATCCCCTGACAGCCCCTGTATCTTCCAGACTATTATGGGCTTTGGCTTTTGTCGCAGTTTTCATTATTGTAATTGCCTGCATTAATTTCGTTAACCTGGCAATCAGCCAGTCTGAAAGGAGCTTTAAAGAAACCGGAATTCATAAAGTACTTGGAGCCACCGGGAAGAATCTTGCAACAAATTTTATCCTTCTGACTTTCCTTAAAGCCATCATATCAATGGCCATTGCTGTTGTCTTTGTAAAACTCCTGATCAATCCTTTTCGTAATCTGATGCAGATCAACGATTTCAACCCGTTTTCAGATATAGTTGTATGGGTTGCAATTTCGGGTCTTGTTATTGTCTCAGCATTATTGTCGGGAGTGTACCCTGCCATGATGATACTCAGGCCAAGGCCGGTTACCCTGCTCTCAGGCCGGAAAGAAAATATTCCTCAGCAGAAAAAATTCAGGCAGGCTCTCGTTGTTATTCAATTCTCTGTTGCTCTTATGCTTACAATGACTTCATTATTTATTTTCAGGCAAATTTCTTTTGTTAAAAATCATGACCTTGGTTTTGACAAGAAAGGATTATACGTACTGGATTTAAGCGCAATGGACAATGATCTTGAATTGCAAGGGAAAAAGGCTGCCGTACTGGAGCAGGAAATATCAAATCAGTCAGAACCGAACGGAATACTGAAAACGGGCCTTATGGAATCAGTTCCCGGTACACAGTATCGTAATGCTTTTACCATATATAATCCTGATAATCTTAATGTTTACACAGCCGTATCGGCAGGCATTGATGAGAATTATGCAGGGGTCCTGCAATTACCCTTGAGTGAAGGCCGTAACTTCTCAGAAGGATTTGCCTCCGACCGGGAATCAATTCTGATAAATGAAACATTAGAAAGGCAGCTGGGCTGGAAATCTGTTGAAAACAAGCAACTGGCTCTGTTTACCACCGATAATAAAGTAAATGTCATCGGTGTACTTCATGACGTGAATATAGGCTCGCTTGACAATGCTATTCCTCCCATGATCTACCGGTACAAGGAGAATTCATATCCCCAGTACATGGTTTTCAGGATCAGCCCCGGATCTGAAGGAAGGGCCATTGAACTCATAAAAAGTGAATGGCGTAAAGTTTTTAATAGTGAACCCTATAATGCATTCACAATATCTGATAAATTCAATGCTATGTACGGCAACGAGGAACGTCTGCTGAAGATCATCGGAGGATTTTGCCTTGTTGCACTTGTTCTGTTATGTTTTGGATTACTGGCGCAGGTTGCATATTCAGTATATAGGCGTACAAAGGAAATCGGCATCCGGAAAGTGAACGGAGCCGGAACCGCAGAGGTGATGGCGATGCTTGACAAGGATTTCGTGAGATGGATTGTGATTGCTTTTCTGATTGCCTTACCGGTTGCTTACTATGCAACGCATAAATGGCTTGAAAGTTTTGCCTACAAAACTACCCTGAGCTGGTGGATATTTGTTCTGGCCGGACTGATAGTAATGGGAATCGCACTGCTGACAGTAAGCTGGCAAAGCTGGAGGGCTGCCACAAGGAATCCAGTGGAGGCGTTACGATATGAATAAAACATATGTTTCTACGTTAACTGTAAAATCCGTTCTTCTTTGACCATTTCAAAAACGGTCTGATAACATAAAACATACATGAAAAAACAACAAGGATTTAACTCGGGCTTTAGGTGGCCAATTTATTCCGGGCAAAGGTGGTCAGAAGTACAGACCTATTTAATTAACATCCTTTTCACTGCAATAAAAGAATCGATCACGATAATATTATTTGGATTTGCTAGTCAAATGCCAAAATCCGCAGGTCATGCATTTATATGCATGTAATTCATTTACTCTGCGATTTTGTTTGATATACTGGATCATTTCCTGAGCCTCCTCAAGTGAATTAAACATTGTCTTTTTACATAGAGGAGCAATCAGATTAATCTTCTTTATATTTGAAAGTCTATAAGCCACTTTATATTAATACATGAAAAAATTTTGCAAAATCTCCCTACAAAAATTCCTCATTTTTGTCCAAAACTTGGCGTGAAATAAAAAACAATTATGATTAAAAACTCATAAGCGCTTGATTTACTGAAGTGGGTCCAGTTGGGCCACAATTCTATAAAAAATAAACTATATATGACAGATAATTAAATATATATAATTTCTTACATACAAAAAAACGTAAAAAAAATATAACATGTTTTACATTACAACAATTCTTTTCGCTTAGAAATACTTTTTAATTCATACTCCTTGGCATACAGTTTGTTTCTGTTTCAGCGTGACCTGCTAACCTGAACTTGAAATGAAAAAGGGAATTCTCCATTTTTTAGCGCTACTGACATTATACAATATTGCTGCTGTCGGGAATTGTAGAATTTTTGAGGACAGTTCAACTTTTGATTCCGTTAAGGTTATTGAAAAAGTGTACCTACATACCGACCGCGATTTTTATAGTCCGGGTGACAATATCTGGTTCAAGGCATACCTAATCGATGCAACAGACAGGATCCTAACGGATCACAGTAACAACCTCCATGTTGAATTAATGTCTCCGGATTTAAAGATTATTCTGAGCAGGACTGTCAGAATGGACTCAGGACTTGGCAATGGTGACTTTGTTCTTGGTAAAGAACTGAAGTCAGGTAAATATTGGATAAGGGCTTACACAAATTACATGAGGAATTCCAGTGATTCCCTGTTTTTCATTAAAGGCGTTTTTATCGTGAGTCCAGCAGAAAATGATAAATTATCATCTGATTCAGCAGGATATATTAGTAACAAAATAGAACTTGGTTTTTACCCTGAAAGTGGATCGCTGACAGATGGTGTTGAGTCAGTAGTTGCCTTTAAAGCTGTAAATCCTATTGGTAACGGATGTGATGTTGATGGTATAATTTATTCATCAGCTGGGGATTCTATCACATCGTTCAGGAGCACGCATAAGGGAATGGGCAAGTTTAAATTCACCCCTGTACTTGGAAAGCTTTTCTATGCAGTTGTTAAAGATGGAGAAGGTATTATCCGCAGGTTTGAACTTCCAGGGGGTCTTCCTGTTGGAGTTGTGCTAGAAGTATCTGAAAATGGAGCCGGGGTACTAAAACTTCAGTTACGCACGAATTCACCGACATTAAGTCTGGTCAGGGAAAAGGATCTGACTTTAAGTGTTTCAGCACGCAACATTCTAATCAAGACAGTTTCGTTTAGGCTGACATCATTCAATAATTATTTTCTCCTGAAAACTGATGATCTTCCTGATGGTATTATCAGTTTAAGATTATCAGGAATCAATGATTTACCACTTTGTGAAAGGCTTGTTTATATCCACAATAGACCTGATCTGGTAATAACGGTCAGGACAGACAAAGCTGAATATAAACAGCGTGATTCAGTAATGGTAAATATATCGCAGAGCAAAGATACAGTGACACAGCGGAGTTCATATCTTTCATTGTCAGCTGTTGATACTGCTTCGGTGAGCGTTAACAAATATGCTTCAACTATCTGTTCCTGGTTTCTTCTGGAGTCGGATGTAAGGGGATTTGTTGAAGAACCTTCATTTTATTTTGATCCGTCAAACCGGAACAGGTTTGAAGACCTTGACCTGGTACTGATGACAAACGGGTGGCGAGATTTCAGATGGAAATATGAAAAGATGGTTTTCCCTCCTGAAAACGGATTTACTTTTTCAGGCAGAGTAAGGAAATTGTTTTCTGATGTTCCAATGGAAGGAGCAAAAGTAACTGCAGCCATTTTTACAGGAGACAAGCCTTTAATAATAACCGGGCTGACTAATAACTCAGGTGGGTTCCGGTTAGATGGTCTTGATTTTTCAGGTAAAGCCACAATTATAGCGAGTGTAATGGGAAAGAATGGAACGTTTCAGGGTTGGCTGATTCCTGATACAAATAAATATTCTTCACCTGAGGTCACGAGTTCGTCATTAAGGTCAATTACCAGTGTAAGAAAAGACTCTGAAATTGATAATAATCAGCATATCAATATTTATCAATCAATATCAAATAACTTAATAATATATAGGAAGTATACTGAAATAAGAAATTCTGTTTTGAGAAAATATAAATTGTCTGACACTATTAATCCTGGAGAAGTAACAATAGTTGTTAAACACGATGATTTTCCAAAGTCGATTGCTGTCCGAAGCAGGCAATACATCATGGCGGCTAACCCGGACATGTCTTTGGCAATAACTCGTGATCTGGAGGCTGTTACAGTAAGACAAATACTATCAAATAAATTTGCTTATATTTTGACATTGGGAGTTCCACTTGTTTTGCTCGATGGAATACCTGTAGGGATTGAAGGATTAAATGGACTACCAGGAAGTATAATTGAAAGAATAGATTATATTAAAGCTGTGAATGCAGGTGTATTTGGAGGAGCTGCCATAAATGGAGTTATTTCAGTAGTCACAAAGGATGATTGGGGTGATCTGAGGAAACCATCATATAGTTCAGTAAAAATTAACCTGTCAGGATTTGACGAACCACGCGTTTTTTATTCTCCGAAGCATTACACAACGCTAGTATCTGATTATAAGCCTGATATGCGGACTACTCTATTCTGGGAACCAAATCTGACTCTCAGGAGTTCAGATGATCTTGATTTGAAATTCTTTAATGGTGACAGATCTTCGGCAGTAAGAATATCAGTAGAGGGGATTACTTCAGATGGCATTCCTGTAATAGGGAAAGCCGAATATGAAGTGAAATGAATTAAGATGACCTGATTTCTAGTCAATTGTTAAAACCAATTATTTACTTGAATCCAGTTGGCCATACAATTATTTCAATTTATTAATTTTACGACAAGATCATGAGAATAATCAGAAGCATTCTGGTCCTATCTTTGATTTCGTTGATGATTTGAAAAGCCAGAAGCAATGACCATTTTTAGCCGGATTAAACTGATTACCAAATGCCGAAAACAAATATCTGTTATATAGCGATCTATGATAAGCGTGATTTAATTGGGGAAATGTCGTAAGGATGATTTGTTTTTTCAAATTTTCCTTCAAACTCATTCTTATTTAGCTTATGATTTAAAATTCAAGTACTCTTTAATTATTGACTATGAAAAACCTCATTATCGCAGGGCTCCTGTTCTTTTCATTAGTCTGTTTTTCACAAAAACAAGATGCTCAAAAGCCTGAAGCATGGGAAAATATTTACCGTGCTTCTGCCACAAAAATCAATGACCTTGAAAATACAAAACTTGAGGTCAACTTCGACTTTTCAAGGTCGTGGATGTTTGGGAAAGCCTGGATAACACTTCATCCTCATTTTTATCCTACGGATTCTTTGAATCTTGATGCAAAAAAAATGAATATAAAGGAGGTGTCATTAATAAAGGATGGAAAGCATATTCCCTTGAAATACAGTTATGACAGTTTAAACCTTCGAATCACTCTCGATAAGACATACAAGGGAGGGGAGAGTTATACTGTATTCATTGATTATGTTGCTGAACAAAATAACATCAAAGTAAAAGGCTTGTTTTTTATCAATCCACTGGGAAAAGATAAAAATAAACCAACACAGATATGGACTCAGGGCGAAACTGAAACTAATTCCGCATGGGTTCCGATCATTGATAAGCCTAATCAAAAAACAACAGATGAAATCAGCATTACGGTCCCTGATAAATATCAGACACTTTCAAATGGGTTGTTGGTAAAGCAGCAGAAACACAAAGACGGAACCCGCACTGATACCTGGAAGATGGATCTGCCTCATGCTCCTTACCTTATGATGATGGCCATAGGTGAATATTCGATAATTAAAGACAGTTATAAAGGCAAAGAGGTGAGTTATTATGTCGAAAAAGAGTACGCCCCTGTTGCCAGAAAGATCTTTGGATACACTCCGGAAATGATAGGTTTCTTTTCCAGGATTACAGGGGTAGATTTTCCTTGGCAGAAATATGCGCAAGTGACAGGGTGGGATTACGGCGGAGCTATGGAAAACACTACTGCCACCTTACATTCGGAATATGCTCAACAGGATGCACGGCAGTTGGTGGATGAAAACTATTGGGAAGAAACTATTGCGCATGAACTATTCCATCAATGGTTCGGGGACTATGTTACAACAGAAAGCTGGAGCAATATAACAATGAACGAAACATTTGCCACCTACGGCGCATGCCTGTGGGAAGAATATAAGCATTGCAGGGACGCAGGCGATGAATACCATTTTAACAACATGCAGAGTTACCTCCATAGTAACAACGAAAAGAAAAATTTGGTCCGTTTCTATTACAAGGATTCCTTTGATATGTTTGATGCCGTGAGTTATTCGAAAGGAAGTTGTATCCTGAATATGCTCAGGAACTATGTTGGAGACAGCGCTTTCTATAAATCACTTAATCTGTTCCTTACAACTTATAAATTCAAAGCTGTTGAAGCACAGGAGCTTCGTCTTGCATTTGAAGAAGTTACCGGACAGGATCTGAACTGGTTCTGGAACCAATGGTATTATGGAAGCGGTCATCCAAAGCTGGATATAAGTTATGATTATGATCAGTCGACCGGAACTGCCAAGGTTTATGTCAAACAGACACAACCCGACAAGGTTTTTAAGCTTCCTGTAGCAATTGACCTTTATCAGGGTGGTGTGAAAAAACGGTTTAACGTTTGGCTTGAACATCAGTCCGATACATTTGCTTTTCATGCTGAAACCAGACCCGATCTGATTAATTTTGATGGTGATAAAATCCTTCTCTGCGAAAAATCTGAACATAAAACTCTCGATAATTACATCTTTCAGTACAAAAACGCTGGTTTATACCTCGACAGGCGTGAAGCAATTGAATTTGCTGCATCGAAGCAGGCTGATGAAAGTAGGGCGTCAGAACTTATAAAAGATGCCTTGAAAGACAGGTATCAGGGATTAAGAATATATGCAATCCGGTCATTAAATATCAAAAATGACTCTATAAAAAAATCTGTTGAACATATTTTGGCAGAACTTGCGAAAAATGATCCTTCATCACTGGTCAGAGCTGCAGCTATAGGGGCGCTGGCCAAATACAAAAATTACGCATATAAGGATTTCTTCATGAAAGCGATCAATGATTCTTCATATTCTGTTGCAGGAAATGCTCTGACTGCACTTGGTTCGCTGGACAGTACAGCCGCGCTCGACATCGCAAAGAGACTATCATCCCACCAGACTAAGGGAGAACTTTTAAATGCAATAAACAATTCTTTATACATGTACTCCGGGGAAAATGAATTTGATTCCCTGGCTTTTCGATTTAACAATTCGCCGAGTTCCAATAATATTAAATTCATGTTGATCTGGCCTTTTTCAAATTATCTGAAACGGATAAAAGATACGGATAATTTCAGGAAAGGAATCGATATGTTAGTTGGTTTCAGAGATACAATTCTTAAAGATAATCCGCAAAGGCAGCCCTATTTCAATGGCATAATCTTAAACGGCATAGCTATAGCCAAGCAATCAATGGGTATGACTGAGCAGGCGGAATATGTAAAATCCAAAATTGTTTTAAAGGAGAAAACGCCGAAAGGTCCTGTTTTGTCGGCAGACACATTGCAAAAGTATACAGGTGAATATGAATATGACGGAGGACAAATTAAGGCAGTCTTGAAAGATAATAAAACCCTGAGCCTGATTTTTGAAGGTCAGACTGAAATGGAATTAGTCCCGCTATCCCAGACAAAGTTTGAAGTTAAATTTATGGAGGGATATACTGTAGAGTTTATGACTGATAATAATAACAATGTAAGTTCATTGACGCTTTCATATTATGGGAGAGAGACAAAGGCGACTAAAAAGAAATAAGAAAAATATCTTTAATAAACTCTTCGATTATTTATTTAAATCACTCAAAAACCTGCCAGGAAATTAACAACTAAGAAAAACCAACTACCTGATTTGACTGGCGAAATGTGGTCAGGATTACCGGCTTTTGCAACTAGGAGGCTCTCTCCTTCCTTCTTCACCCTCTTGGTATCCTCCCTTAATAATAGGGGAAAAGTAATATCCAAAAAAGGGGTCAATACTTCAAGAAAAATTTTGCCAAATTTTTACGGAAAATCTCGGAAATTCATTTTATCTGAGAGTGGTCAATTTATTCCGGCCAATTATGGTCAATATTTCTGGCTTTTTCAATTAAGTCACGACCTGTTTTTAGAAACAACTCGAAGAGAAAAAAGGTTGACTTCCAGTATATAGATTTAAGTTTTTTTGTCTATTATTGTTGATGAAAGAAATTTTGTTGGAAGCATTTCAAATATAACTAATTAGGTTGTAGATGAAGACTCTCTTTTTATTAATGATTCAGGTTAAATGAAAATACTATTTATGGTAGTTACTTTTCAATTCATAATCTGATTTGCCAATTATTTAATATCTGGTTATTATGTTACATGGAATTATAGTTCTGTTAGCTACATTGCCAATCTTTACTATCTTCATTCTGATGGTAGGATTCCGTTGGCCGGCAGCCAAAGCAATGCCTGTGGCATTTATAGTTACACTTCTATTGGCTCTGTTTGTCTGGAAGACCCCCTTTAACTGGATTCTAGCATCAAGTTTGAATGGAGTAGTTACTGGATTAACAATTGTTTTGATTGTTTTTGGCGCATTGACTTTGCTTTTTACACTAAGGGAAAGTGGAGCATTAAGAATTATAAACAGAGGATTTTCTTACATCTCACAAGACAGAAGGATCCAGACTATTATAATCGCATTTTTATTTGGTGCATTTCTGGAAGCTTCTGCAGGCTTTGGAGCACCAATAGCCCTGGTAGCACCTTTATTGTTATCAATTGGCTTCCCGGCAATGTCCGCTGTGATGGTCTCACTTGTTGCTAACAGTACTCCTGTTTCATTTGGGACAGTTGGTATTCCAACGATTATCGGGATAGGAACTTCACTCAATACACCAACAGTACTTAATACACTTTCACAGAATGGCATGAGCTTTAGTAAACTGATTCATGAGATAGGTGTCTGGACTGCAATACAGCATGCCATACCCGGAATTTTAATGCCACTTGTAATTGTGACACTGCTTACAAAGTTCTTTGGAGAAAAAAAGAGTATAAAGGAAGGGCTTGAAATATGGCCTTATGCAATATTTGCCGGTCTTTGTTTTATTGTTCCGTTTTTAATTGTGGCAATTCTTCTTGGTCCTGAATTTCCCTGTCTTATAGGTAGTCTTTTGGGTTTGTTTATATTAATTCCTCTCACAAAAGCAGGTTTCCTTGTTCCAAAAAAGGTTTGGGATTTTCCTGACAGAAAGAACTGGCAAAGAAACTGGAACGGTACAATTTCGATGGAGACGAAAACATCCGAAAACAACATATCACCTCTGAAAGCATGGGTTCCATATTTGCTGATCGGATTATTACTTATTTTAGCAAGAGTTAGTTTTCTGCCTTTTAATCTATGGCTGAAATCGATAAAGCTTGTTTCGCCTGTACTTTTTGACACAACGATAACTGCTGATTTTGAACCGCTTAATAATCCGGGAATAATGCCATTTTTGTTGATGGCACTTTTATGTATTCCTCTTTTTGGAATGAGAAGAAAACAGGTAAGTATTGCCTGGAAGAGCGCTCTGAAAGGAGTTAAAAATCCTCTTATCGCTCTGATCTTTACTGTGCCAATGGTAAGAATAATGATACAAACCGGTACAAATCCGAATAATTATCTCAGCATGCCGGTTGCATTGGCTCAGACAGCATCACAGTTATTCCATGGCGCCTGGCCGCTTATCTGCTCTTCTGTCGGGGCGCTTGGTGCCTTTATTTCCGGATCGAATACAGTGTCGAATATGCTATTCTCCCTTTTTCAGTATTCTATTGCTGATCACCTTGGGATTTCACATATAATAATCGTTAGCCTACAAAACGTTGGCGGAGCATTAGGTAACTTGATAAACGTTCAGAAAGTTGTTACAGGATGTGCAGGAGTAGGACTGATGGGCCTTGAAGGAACAATAATTAAACGTAATTTGGTGCCTCTGTTGTTCTTTTTAATTTTAACCGGTTTAATAGGTATGATTCTGGTTTATCTGGTAGTACCAGGATTATTTTAAGTAAAAGCCCTCCATAGGTATATCATTAATAATTTATTATCTTATTACCTACCTGTTAAATATTCAATGAGTTAAGGCATTTGCGACACATCGTCTATATTAACCACTGCATAGCATCCAAGGTTACCACTGACCTTTGTTTAAATTTAAACAGATTGTCATAAGAATCATTAAAAACCTGCCAACAAACAAAAAACACATACACGAATTTTTGCGTAAGTTTTTTTAAATAATGTCTCCAGACCTCACCAGGTCGATTCTGTTTAATTCCGGGAGAGTTTAGCGTGGTTTTAAAGGAAAGGTGTTGGCTGAGGATGATCTATCAATGGCGACCTTAAAACATCGTTAAAACGGGGAAATAATACTTATAACCTCTCCAGGTATCTGCCGCTGTTATAAGACTTTAACTTAAATGACCACTTCAAAAACCGGTCAGATTTTACGAACATACATAACAAAACAACAAGTATTTTGCAGGAAGTAATTAACTCCAGACCTGTGATAACTGTCAATGTCCCTAGGATGATGCCTTTTTAAGAAAATCCCTCCTGTTCTTTTCAGAACCTTCAGCGAGGCGCTGCTTGTTTTTACTAAGAGGTCCCATAATTCATGTTTTTAAGGGTTTAAAGATTTTTAAATCTAATGAACATTTGCCAGCTCCATAAATAAACAAATAAACCAGCAAAAAGGTCATTGCAAAATCAGTACGGTATTCATGTGCCATTGCCCAAAAACCTTTTTCCATCAGGATAGGCCACTTGGTTGTGATAAAAGCTGTTATCATAATAATAAACAACGGCATTGATGCTATCCGGATGAGTAAACCAAACAATACGAGGACACTACACAAAACTTCAAACATGCCAGTGAAATAAGCCCAGAATGCAGGATCGGTAAAGCCGATCTTTACGAACCTGCCAGGACCCAATAATTCAGGAAATATAAACTTTTGTATCCCTTCTGAGAGGAACACCAATCCTACAATCAGTCTTGGGAGAATTGACCTATTGTCATGTCCAGTGAAAAGAATGAGTGTTTTTAGGTTTTTCATAGTTGACAAATTAATTCAGTATAAATTGAGCAAAAATTTACTGCTGTAAATCGTCAGCGAAAAGTTTACCAGCAAAGTTTTAGATTTAAGGTGTGGTTTTAAAGCAAATGTTTTAATTAGTAGCATATTATGTTTGTCATGGCTAATGGTTTTACTTTGGATTCTATTGTTAATGGTTTAGGGACAGAAGTAATAGTAAGAGAATGTGATTTTAATGTTTTAGGAGTTTTTTTCTATTTATTACCAAGTTTATTAGACTCTGGTAGAATATAAATTCCATTAAGTTTTTCAGTTTCTTTTAGGAGGAACCGAATAGGAATGCTGTAGGAAACTGAAACAACTTTGCCATTAATCATACCAGGATTCCATTTTGGCATATTACTTATCACCTTCAAACATTCATTATCCACATCTGATCTGAGGCTTTTGATTATCTGGACATTTGAAGGTGCCCCGTTTTTTCTAATTATAAATTTGACGGTAACCCGGCCTTCAATTTTATCTGATATTGCTCCGGAAGGATAGGTTAGTTTCTTTTTAACATATTCTATAAATGCAATTTCCCCACCCGGAAATTCTGGCATTTTCTCACAATACATATACACAGGTCCGTCATCCTGTTTTACTGAATTGTCGATAAGGTAATTGTTCTGATCTACTTTTGGAGTTAAAGTGCTATCGGATATACCATTGCCTTTTACAGTCCATGCAGATTGATTTTTATTTGGTTTCCCACCAGTGCAGGAAATCAATAAAATCAACAAAACATTTATTATCCTGATTAATTTTTTCATTTTAATTATCAACAATAAAAAATTGTAAATTATTGATTATAAAAATATTTAATACGCGCAATGAATATGAAAATATATAATCAAGAATACCTTTTTTTTATTTCTGGAAATAATCAACTGTTTCTAATAACTCAGCCTTTTCCCCTCTTATTTTAAAGAATGTTGATTAAAATTACATCAAATTAGCGAATAAAAGAAATCTTCATTTAATTCCTGAAATGCGATAAAGAATATCCAATAATAGGAAAGCCGGTTGATCCTGGCCACTTCTAGCCCGAAAGAATTGACCATTTCCATCTTTATGTATCTGTTATTGGAAAAACCATTGCCCCTTACCACTTTTGGCCGGATTATTTTGACCACCTCAAGTCGGAGTTAAATCTTTGTAATATAGTTTTGTATGTTAAAGACAATCTGACCGGCTGAATGTGGTCATGCTCTCCGGCTTTTGCAGTAGACTTTAATATGACTTTGTATAAAGCATTATTCTCTTATGCCACATATAATTAGACAAGGACTATATGAATTATCAAATGTTTATCTGTAACCAATATGATTTCAAGTCGTCAAAGCATATATTAGTACCATATAAATTTTATTATGAAGAAATTAATGTTTTTATTTTTTCTGGCAGTTTTGTCTTTTTCTGCTATTTCGCAGGAAAGACACATTAAAACGTCTGATGGAGTTGATTTGTATGTTAAAATAAAAGGGGAAGGGACGCCATGTTTATACATCCATGGTGGGCCTGGAAGCGGGAGTTATTGGCTTGAAAAGTTTTCGGGTGAAATGCTTGAGAAACATTTTAAGATGATCTATTTGGATCAAAGGGGAGTGTGCCGGTCTTCAAGTCCAAGTGATGGTAATTACAGCATAGATAGAATGGTCAAAGATTTTGAAGAAGTAAGAATAGCATTGGGAATCAAGGAGTGGTTGACTCTCGGGCATTCTTTTGGAGGGATTCTACAGATGGGTTATGCTGAACGTCATCCTGAGGCAATAAAAGGTATGATAATGATTTGTTGTGGTTTAAATATGAATGAGGCTATGGAAGAGGTTGTTCCAAAAGCTTGTGAAATCCTTGGCATTCAGGATATAAAACCGTATACTGACCAATCAATACCTTTAGCCGATCGAATGGTTAAAATTCAGAATCTTTATGGAGAGTTACGGGCGAAAGATTTATTTTGGAAGATGGGATATGTTGATCATCACAGTATTGAAATCATGAATGCAAGTTTTAATGATATACCTAACTGGAATAAAGATTTCGAAAACACAGCGATGTCAATAGAAGATTATAGAATGGATTATAAAGCTAAAACCGTGTCAATTCAAATGCCAGTTTTGTTCTTTTATGGTAAGAATGATTGGATGGCTGGACCAAATCATTATAAGGGTGTTAACTTTCCTAATATGATACTTTGGGGCAGTGAGGTAGGCCATATGCCATTTATAGAAAATAAAACTGATTTGGAAAATGCAATATCTAGTTATCAGAAGAAATACAATTTTTAAACGTTCAATATAATTGAATTACAGATATTAATAAAACTCAAGGCCCTATCAGGTTTAAAAAGTACATTTATTTTGGATGTGGTAAATTCACGCCAGCCTTTATTTAAATTTAAACAGATTGTCATAAGAATCATTAAAAACCTGCCAACAAACAAAAAACACATACACGAATTTTTGCGTAGGTTTTTTTAAATAATGTCTCCAGACCTCACCAGGTCGATTCTGTTTAATTCCGGGAGAGTTTAGCGTGGTTTTAAAGGAAAGGTATTGGCTGAGGATGATCTATCAATTGCGACCTTAAAACATCGTTAAAAAGGGGAAATAATACTTATAACCTCTCCAGGTATCTGCCGCTGTTATAAGACTTTAACTTAAATGACCACTTCAAAATCCGGTCTGATAACACTTAACATACATAACAATACAACAAAAATTTAACTCCGGCTTTTGGTGGTTATTTTATTCCGGCCAGTTATGGTTAAGGTCCTTCCCATCCCCACTCAGGTAAATAAAATTGCTATTAGCTTTATTATAGTCTAATTTTGATAATGGCATAAACAGACCTCAGATGTCAAGCATTATTGAAGGATATAATTATGACATCTTCATCAGCTACCGCCAGAAAGACAATAAATACGATGGCTGGGTAACAGAATTTGTTGACCATCTTAAACGGGAACTCGAAGCTACATTCAAGAAAGAAATCAGCGTCTATTTCGACATCAACCCTCACGATGGCCTATTAGAGACGCATGATGTAGATGCCTCTTTGAAAGACAAACTGAAGTGTCTGGTCTTTATTCCTATCATTTCACGCACATATTGTGATCCCAAGTCATTCGCATGAGAGATATTTTCAGGATACAGAGTCAGATAACTGAGGCAATAGCGGCACAATTAAAAGCAGTGATAACTCCTCAGGAAAAACAACTAATCCAGAAAACACCTACTGCAAATCTGGAGGCGTACGATGCTTATCTTCAAGGCACCCTATATTTGAGAAAACAAACTCCACTTGACCAAGAGATTGCTTTGAAGTGTTTTGAGCAGGCTCTTGAGAAAGATCCGAAATATGCCCTTGCATATACAGGCATTTGCGAAGTATGGATAGGCAGAGAGTTAATGGGATCTGCATCTCCTGCGGAGGCAACACCCAAAGCAATGGCCGCTCTAACAAAAGTCATTGAATTGGATAGCACTCGCGCAGAAGTTTATTATACCTTAGCTGGTATTCAAGCGACTGTAAAATGGGATTGGATAGGTGCTGAATCATCATATAAGAAAGGTTTTGTACTTAAACCCAACGATGCGGACGGACGCGCTGCTTATGCCCTTTTCTTGGCAGATATTGGACGGATGAAAGAAGCAGTGAAACAAAGTGAGTTGGCTCTCAAGCAGGATCGGCTTAATGTTTTTTGCAAAAATGTATATGGATGGACTTTGTTATTTTCTCGAAGGTATGACGATGCTATCACAACTTACCAGGAAGTACTAAAAACGGATCCAGATAATATGGGAGCCTTAAGCAATCTTCCAGAGGCTTTCCATATGGCCGGAAAGTACAAGGAAGAGTTTGAAGCATGGAAGTCATATTATACTACCTCCTATAAAGACTTTGTGCATGTATTTGATCAGGTTAATGCTAAGGCAGATTACGTCCGTATATTAAACCTTGAAGCAGATTCTCTCGTAGCACAGTCAAAAACTAAGTTTATTAATCCAACAGAAATTGCGCTTATTTATGCCTGTGTCAGTAATAAGGAGCGAGCGATGGATATGTTAGATCGTGCATACGAGATGCATGATCCTAATTTACCTTCTCTGTTACACCCTGGATATGACAGTTTACGCAACGAGCCTCGTTTTCAGGCTTTAAGCAGGAAGATGAACCTTCCACTAGAGTATGGAATTGATCTTTATAGGTTTAAACCAAATCTTAACAAAATTGATAAGTTGTGGGAAGCTTAAATTAATGTGAGTATCAAATGTTTAGTGATATATAGTTAATGTTTAATTTAATTATTATGAAAAAGGGCGAAAAAACAAAAAGTCAAAAGGCTAAAGGTCTGTCGAGGCGGAATTTTATCAGCACATTAGGCGCGGCTTCAGCGGCATTTACTATTATCCCGCGTTACACAATGGGTGGGATGGGTTATACTGCCCCCAGCGACCTGCTTAATATAGCTGGGATCGGAGTTGGCGGTCGGGGAGTTGATGATATACAGGCTATATGCAGTCCTGAGGTGGATGAACGGCAGCTTCAACGTATAACCTATGCTGACGAAGTTTCAGGTTCATCACAAACCACGTCTGCGCGTCAGACAGGAAGAGAACCTATTAAGCTTGCCAACATCTATGCATTATGTGATGTGGATGAGGAAAGAGCATTCCGTACTTTTAAGAGTTATCCCAAAGCGAAGATCTATAAGGATTTCCGGCAGATGCTTGAAAAAGAAAAATCGATTGATGCGGTCGTTATTGCTACACCAGATCATACTCACGCCGTCGCTTCCATGATGGCCATTAAGATGGGGAAGCATGTGTATTGTGAAAAGCCTTTAACTCATACCGTATTTGAAGCCCGTGCATTGGCCAAGGCGGCAAAAGAAGCGAAGGTAGCAACACAAATGGGAAACCAGGGCATGGCTCATAATGCCAACCGGCAGCTTAAGGAATGGCTTTGGGATGGAGCCATTGGCCAGGTGCGTGAAGTGCATGCCTGGTCCAATCGCCCTATCTGGCCGCAGGGTATTGACCGGCCCAGGGATACTCCCCCTGTGCCTCCTAAACTTGACTGGGACTTATGGCTTGGACCATCCCCTTATCGACCTTATAATCCTGCCTATGTGCCTTTTGCCTGGAGAGGCTGGTTTGATTTCGGAAGTGGTGCCATAGGGGATGAGGCTATCCATAACCTTGCTCCCGTATTTACCTCCTTAAAGCTGACTGCCCCCATAAGCATCCATGGAAGTTCTTCACCCATTTTTCCGGAAACATTTCCGCTTGCTTCTTTGATTCACTTTGAGTTCGCTGCACATGATAAAATGCCTCCGGTAACAGTACATTGGTATGACGGAGGCCTTTTACCCGAAAGGCCCAGGGAGCTTGATGCGGATGCTGTAAATGGCGTTTATAGTGAAGAGTTGCCGGATTGGGATACTGAAAATGGCGTTATTTTCGTCGGTGATAAAGGGAAGCTCCTTTCTCTGGGGGAAGGAACTGAAACATTAAGGTTCATACCTAATTCAAGGATGAAAGATTATAAACCACCAAAACCATACTTGCCTCGCTCTATTGGGCATCACAGGGAATGGATCGAAGCTTGCATGGGAAATGGCACCACCGAATCTAATTTCGGCTTTGCCGGACCATTGACCGAAGCATGTCAACTCGGAAATATCTGTTTAAGAATGGGTGGCAAAGAAATCGAATGGGATTCGGAAAATTTTAAAATTATTAATAACGAGGAAGCCAATAACCTTCTTAAAATGGAATATCGGAAAGGATGGAGTTTGTAGATTATTAACATTTATTATATCATATTAAATCAATAATGAATTAATAAATCGGCAAACCAATTTATCCGGGAACTATGTATTAATGACTAGTTGCCTTAAATATGCTATTTTTATATTCTGGATTTATTAATAAATCTATAAAATCTTAATATTATGAAATCGTCAGTTGTTTTCAGGTTATTTTTGATTGTTTCAGTTTTATTTTTTTCTTCTTGTCAGGAGAAAACAGTTAGTAATACAAAACAAAAAACTGATATTAATGAGTTTCTAGGTCAGTGGACTATCGATATTAAAGGCGGCTCGATAGGCTGGCTTGAGGTCAGGAGGGCAGACGGGTACATTGATGCCGACCTGCTTTGGGAAGGAGGAAGTGTATTGCCTGTTCCTTATATTTTTATGGCTGGCAATAAACTGTACGTGGGACATGACGCCCAAACGGTGAATCGGAAAAGAGTTTATGGAGGTAATGAATCATCTTCAATGATGTATCCGGACTGGTTGGAAGTCCAAAAAAGCGGTGATAAAATTGTGGGTTATGATTTAAGTCCAAGAACCAATGGAATAGGAGCCGATTCCACTTCTTTTGTCGGGACAAAATTACCGGATGTTCCTGCTGCACCGGATCTGACCATTCTGAAATATGGCAAACCAATTATGTTGTTTAATGGGAAAGACCTGTCCGGATGGAAATTAGTTAACGAAAATGGGAAAAATCCATTTCATGTTGTTGATGGAATATTAGTTAAGGATCCTGTTCAGATTCAAGGTAAGCCTTATGTCAATTATTCTGATATCAGAACCGACCAGGTTTTTAAAGACTTCAATTTAAAGATTGATGTAAATGTACCCCATTCAAGCAATAGTGGAGTTTACCTACGCGGTATATATGAGGTTCAGGTAGAGCAAGGGCACGCTGATTCCGAAGGAAAAGAATTGGATTCGCACAATATGGGAGGAATATATAGCCGTATCTCACCTACAGTCAACGCCGAAAGTCCGGCAGGTACCTGGCAAACTTTGAACATTACCCTGTGTGATCGTCACGTAACCGTAATCCTGAATGAGACAAAGATCATCGACAATCAGCCTTTGTACGGTCCAACAGGCGGTGCAATTTCATCGGATGTATTTGCGCCAGGACCTATTATGCTTCAGGGCGGGGAGGAAGGAAAAGTTGAGTTCCGGAATATTGTGTTGACACCGATTGTGAAGTAAAATTTAATTCGATTCTGCAAAAATCGGACGGTTTGACCACATTTAGCCAATCAGATTATATCAATTATATTTATCTAAATATCAAATTTTTAATTTCGGTTTTTGGTGGTCAAATTATTCCGGCCAACTATGGTTAGGGGTACTGGCTTTTCCAGTCATCCCTTCGGTTTGGATTTAAGTATAAATTTCATCAAAGATTCGCTTATCAATGGCGACAGAATCAGTAAGAATGTGACAAGGTGCAGAATAGAATTTGTTTCTAATCCATTCCCTGGCTTGTTCCGTTTCAGGGATCAGTAAAATAACTGTGTTTTCGATTCTGAACTGAAAGTCCATGAAAATGATTACAAGGATTTTTTCTGATTTTAAAAGAAATTTCTTTCAGTCATTCTCCTTATTAAAGCCAAAATTTCATTGTGCAATATTGGTACCTCAACTGGATAACGCTTTGATATACAAATATATTGTTCTTCTGGCCTGGAGGTATATAATTATGAAAAGGTTTATGCAATAATGAGACACGAGATACAGCGAACCAGGCTTCGGAATCTGCTCCGGGACTATTTGTTAAATAAAATTGACTTCGGCTTTTAGTCGGTGTAACTTTGATGCATAAATTTCAAAGAAATATCACACTCTTTCTCTATTAGTGATTAAACAATCCAAAAGAATATGAAAAGTACATCATCACCATTCAACAGACTGATCAAAGTGACAAGGTTTGCTGCTCGTATTATCAGCATTATGCTCATTTTGGTCTTTTTGATTTTCTACATTGCGGAATCTCTCGATCAAAATAAAGGTGGACCACCCACGCCAATTCTCAATATAGTGGTGGGAGTACTTATGCTTGGTGGTCTCGTTGTTGCGTTCAAGTGGGAATTCACTGGAGGTTTAGCCTCTCTTATTGGTTTCATCGGTATTGGGTTTGTAAATCCCGATGCACTGACAAAACCTTTATTTTATCTATTTGCTTTGCCAGCAGTTCTGTTCGTATTATGTGGGTTTTGGAGCATGAAAAAGAAAAAAGTTGAAAATTCATAATATTTATCTTATGCCATTATTGTACCCATATAATAGAGATACGTGGAATGGTTTCAAAATAAAATTGACTTCGGCTTAAACACGTTATAATTTTGAATGAATATCGTAAATTAGTTTATCAGTAACTCTTATTCTATTAATCACTTAAACTTAAAAAAATGGAAATAGTTGTAACACTTATCATTGGAGCAGCAGCTGGCTGGCTGGGCAGCATGATTTATGAGGGTAGCGGCCTGGGGCTCATTGGGAATATTATAGTAGGAATTGTAGGAAGTTATGTTGGGCACTGGCTTTTAGGGAAGCTTGGTGTCAATCTTGGCAGTGGGTGGATCGGAGTAATACTTACAGGTGCTATCGGGGCAATTGTTGTCTTGTTTCTGTTTAATCTGATATTTAAGAAACGATAGTCAATATCTGTTAAAAACACATAAAGGAGTAATAAAAGAGTGTCATTGATGACCTCCATTAGACCTTGAAATAATAACTTCAGGCAAATCATGGGTAGAGGTAACTTGGTTGTAATGGCATTTGCAGGTTACTATCAATTGTCATGTAATATTTAATTGATAGTGTTTTCTCCTTCAATATTCGACTAACAAACAGACATCTAATGGAGAAGTGACCTTCTTGCCAAAAGGGCATCAATTTTATAAGGAATCAAGATTGTTGATCGCCGTAGTCTTAGAAAAGCATTCCTTCTATCCATCAAAATCTAAAAACTAAAAATAGAGGTGAAAAGGAGAGAAAAATTATCTCCAACGGCATGTCGAGGGTGAGTTGAAAGGAAGGGGAACTCCTTCGGGTAAGGCTAGAATAAAAGTCACATATATATGCCCGTATAAGGCCCATGTAAAAGAACACACGGGATACTTTAAAATTAGTTTGACTTTGGCAAAAACAGGGAGTAACTTTGATTAGATTAAACCTGATTTCTAGAAAACATAAGCTTAATAAATAAAAGCTATGAAGAAATATGGCGGATATAGTAATAAGCCTACCTGGACTCTTGCTATTTGGTTAGAGACTGACGAGAGTCTAAAAAATTACTGGAGATATAAAACTAAATCTCTACCAGAAGATGAGCTCTCAAAAGAGTTACAGACTTATTTTGAGGATAGAAACCCTCTCTCAAAGGAGTTTACTATCTATAGTGATATACTAAATAATATCTTAAAGTTAATCAACTGGAGAGAGGTAGCTAAGAAATTAAAAGATAATGAGATAAAATAATGAATACAGATAAATACTGCCCTTGGAAATCATCACTCCGGGGTTTTTTGTTCAAGCCCGGCCTCAAAAAAAGCCCTAATAGGCACGATTTCAGATCGGGTGATTTAATACTACACCTCAATGGTTTATTTTTAACGATTCAAAAGAAAGACCTATTTAAGCGATCAGCGAGACTTGGGTTTCAAGTGGTGTGATAACATTGTTGAACGTGTGTCGTTTGTGATAGTTTGTAATGAAAGAACCAGCACCCTAATAATAGAAAATTCTATCAAAAGACCAAAACTATTGAAAAATTTAAGAAAACCATTACTTAAAAAATGAACTCGAGTTTGATGAAGGGTGCTGACAATACAAATTTCTGCAAAAGAATCATGCAAAACAAAATTAAATTCCTGCCAATAAAAAACCAGCGTCACCCTCAGGAAATGAACTAAGATTATATGGAAAAAACTCAAAACTCAGTACGGAGACGCTGGCAGACCAAATGTAATAAAAAAACCCGGTATTGACCAGGCCTCCTTTACTATTATGTAATTTACCAAGAGGTTTATTTTGCCCGTTCTATTGTCATACCTTCGGATAAAATACCCCGATAAATGTCATCAAAATAACGGAGTTCAATAGGTATATGGTCCTGACTTTGCCATGATTCAATATGAACTTTTCTTTTAACCCATTGTCGGGCCCGATCTGTTTCGGGTATTAGTATAATGGTTGTGCCTTCATTCCGATAATAGAAATCCATAGTTTTATTTTCCAAGTTATTTTGTATAAACATCTGCCAGTACTTCGTAAGAATGAACGACAGAACTAAACTAAAACTTCTTTATTGATAATAAAAATTTATTTTACTCCAACTTTGGGTATAATGGTGGCACAAATGAACTAATATAAAACAACAAAGTCCCTGATTTACAGTGGCAAGGGCTAAAAACCATTTTATTCAAAATCACACCTTAAAATTATGCCTTTCCTGGTGAACTTTAGGCTGACGATTTACACCTCTGAACCCTAAACCCTTAACTTTAATTTTCACTTTACACTGTTTACTTTTATCTTTTGTTTTAAATCAATCTTCTATTTTTGTTTTAAAAAGAAGTTTCGTTATATGAAATATCGCCTTACCAAAAACCGTCCAACACCTCTCAACCTTCCTTGTAAGAAAACCATCTACCATTCAAAAGAGGAAGCCGAGGATATGATTAGGCATATATCGGAGGTCAGGGAGACCAAGGAGATCTGGGCATACAGATGCACCATCTGTGGATTCTGGCATCTAACGAGCAAAGAGCGGGAATGATTATCTTCAAGGCTAGGTAGATATAATCCTCAATTTTTATAGGAAAACTTATAATTGGACTAAATAAACCTGAATAAAATATCCCATTAATGTCTGGTAATCAGTTAGTAAGATTTCAACCTTGAAAAACTTCAGATGAAAGTCAGACTGCACAATATACAGAATAACAAGTTGTTATTTTCATCTGCAAGTGATTAAGAATTTGCAGTTTGACTTAGGATCAAGAAGATCTATTGAGGGTTTGTTACATCTCGAGCGTCATAGAATTATCTTTCCACCGTGCAGATTGAGTTTTGCAAATCATGTGTATTTACTTCCTCCTTGGGGCTATCTGATGTCAGGGAATCACCCCTCCGTCCCCAGCTTCTCACCTTCTCTCTGGTATCCCCCCTTGTAGTAAGGGGGAAGTAATATCCAAAAAAGGGGTCAATACCATAAGAAAAATTTTGCAACATTTTTGCGGGAAATCTTGGGAATTCATTTTATCTGAGAGTGGTCAATTTATTCCTGTCAATTATGGTTAAGTAGGAAAGCCAGTGCCCCTGACCACTTTTGGCCGGATTATATCGACCACCTCAAATCGGAGTTATATCCTTGTAATATAGTTTTGTATGTTAAAGACAATCTGACTGGCTGAATGTAGCCTTGGCTGCCGGCTTTTGCATCCTGAAATCCTAATAAAGGAATTTCAAGGTATAAAGTGAAAATTTTTTTGCCCTGGATTCTTAAAAATCAACTTTTTTGATAAAACTGAATTGGAAACAAATTTTGGAAAATCTGGTTCCCAATTTCCGTGATTTTGTTTAACTTGTGTTTAATAAGAAAGTCAAAAGTCAGGCATAGCAATACATTAATTTGAAATCAACCAGTTGAATTATTTTGCAGATGTGATTGACGGGGCGGAGCTGTAAGTAGGGGTAATAAATCAAAATGAAAAAACTACAGGAGACATGTATTGTAAAACAACACGAGATGTATAATGACACACAAAACGGTCAGATGTGTGCAGGATTATTCCATCTAGAAAGTTATAGTGCATTCAAGATGCGACACATTTTTAGTCATTCTAAGCAGCACACTAAAGTTTGGTTCAATTTTTGCTTGATAATTTTCTGATAGCTTGACATCTAACAGGCCTATATAATGAAAAGTGCTCGTCAAATATTTATAAATGTCTTTTTTGTTATTTTCATTATTTTTCTTTTGTCAGCTTGCGTAAATAAAGATAATGACACAATTCAAAATAACTGGAAAACAATTTATCAAAACGATAATCTTGATTTGTATTCTATTAAGTTTTTAGATAAGGACCATGGTTTTGTTATGGCTGATTCATCTGGAATACACGGTCTTTTAAACTGGAAGTTTGTTTTATCGACCCAAGATGGTGGAAATACCTGGAATCAGGTGACTTGCACTACTTATGATACTATAGAACAATTTCCTTTATATGATATTGGTTATATATACCCTATTTCTCAAAATGTTCTCTTAACAACAGGATACAGGGTCCATATGTCGGCTTCCCCGAAGTAGGTCCAATTAAAATTAGAGTATAATCTTTAATTTTAAGACCTATTATGAAAAAAGCGAGATTTACAGAAAGTCAGATTATTTCTATCCTCTCTCAGCAGGAAAAAGGAATTACAGTAGCTGATATTTGCCGGGAACATGGCATTAGTAATGCTACGTTTTTTAACTGGAAAGCAAAGTATGGAGGTATGTCTCCCAGCCAATTAAAAAGGTTAAAAGAACTTGAGATCGAGAATGCACGGTTAAAGAAGATGTATGCAGATCTCAGTCTGTTACATGAAGCTTTTAAAGATGCTGTAGAAAAAAAACTTTAAGGCCTGATCAGAAAAGGGAAGTTGCACACTGCATGGTAGAGGAACGCCAGGTAAGTGAACGTCAGGCCTGTAAGACATTATGCCTTCCCAGGTCAACATATCGCTACAGACACAAAATAAAACATGATGAATCAATTATAAGAGAGCTCAGCCAGCTTGTAGATAAACATCCTTCAATCGGTTTTTGGATGAGTTATTACAGGATACGGAAAGAAGGATATCAATGGAATCATAAACGTGTTTACAGGGTTTATACAGCAATGCAGCTTAATATCAGAAGAAGGGCAAAGAAAAGGCTGCCTGCAAGGGCAAAACAAACGCTTATGCAGCCTGATGCACCAAACCAGGTATGGTCTATTGATTTTATGAGTGACAGCCTCTGGAATGGCAGAAAGTTCAGAATATTAAACATTATCGATGATTTTAACAGAGAAGTTTTAAGCGTGGAAGCAGATACATCATTGCCGGCAACGAGAGTAATCAGGGTTCTGGATCAGTTAAAGCAGACAAGAGGACTGCCACAAATGATCCGGGTTGACAATGGCCCGGAATTTATATCCTTCAAACTCGATCATTATTGCAGACAGAATCAAATCACTCTGGTATTTATCCAGCCGGGCAAACCGACTCAAAACGCTTTTATTGAAAAATGCAATGGGAGTATTAGAAAAGAATTATTGAATGCTTATGTGTTTCAATCACTTACTGAAGTCCGTGAGAAAATTCAGGAATGGGTTACTGATTATAATGAAAACAGACCACATAAAGCTCTCAATTATTTAACTCCAAAAGAGGCTTATGATAAACGCATTTAATTATAAAACTCTAATTTTGATTGGACCAAATTATAGGGAAGCCGACATTTTATTAATAATTGGGCAATACCAGAGTCAAGATTGCCATTCAGATCTATAGGAATTGTTCCAATATTTGCCATACCATTAGAAATACTTTTATTACCAATAATTGAAATTCTCTTTAAACACATTATTTATTTGTATTGTAGTGTGGAATTGTTGCTAACGGGAGTCTGTATAACATACTTCCGCTTGGTGAAAAGGTGGAGAAAACTACCTATATTTTTGTTGAACCATGGAAATCGCATCAACAATTTATGATCTCTTCTCAGTCACGGTTAGCCGAAGGGAAAGGTTTTAAGGGATCGCTGATAGAAAAAATGTTGTATGCCAACTTTAATATGCTTACCTGGATTACAGATGTAAAAGATTTTACGCCGTTTAATGTACCCAATATGAATTATGCACCGGATATGTACAACAGGGATTCTTTTTTTTCTACTATAGCATCTTACAATAAAGAGTTGAACCTTGCCATCTGAGGAGAATGGGGTAAAACACAAACGCCCAAAGGCGGTATTGGCACTATTATCACACCACTTATGGGGTCGGTAGAGGCAAAAGACAACGAAGCCACCATCGAATGGCTGATCTGGGCAATGATGAACAAACGTCGGTTCGGCATTACACTTCCGCAGGAAAAAATTAAAAAATCAGTTGATTATGTTTTGAATGAATTTGATGCCGACAGAGACGGAAAATGCAAGGCACATTTTTCTTTGAGCCAAGTAGATATTGTTGATTTTAATCCTAAAACAGACAGGCTTGGTGTTAACCAGGGAATGCTGGCCATTGCATTAAGAACAATAAAAGAATTGGGTTTTGATATTTCCGAAGCGTATATCCAGAAGGCTGAAAAAGAATACCAAAAATTTTACGATACAAAAAGAAAGCATTTACTGTTCGACCGGAATTATCCCGACATCATTTCCCTTACTGACCTGGAACCGGAATTCTTTTCTTTATGGTTATTCAACAGGCCAATGTTAACAGATGAAATGGTAATAAATCATTTGGATCAAATACCCGTTCTAAATAAAGTACCCAACTCACCTCACCCGGAATATGGGACTACTGCCCCCATCTGCATAAGGTTAACAAATGATGCGAAAGGATTTGCCTATTTCAGTGGAGATTATCAGCCTTTTGAAAAATTTGGTGAAGAAAATTATAGCAATGGGGAAAGTGATGGGTTTTATTATAATGGCGGCAGTTGGTTCAGGGCAGAGTATTGCGCTTATGTGGTAGGATTAAAACACGGATGGAAGAAAGCAACAATGTTGATGGAAAACAGGGTGTGGGCAGAGATTTACCTTAATCCCCAATGGCCCTTCAGTAAAGAATTTACGCCTACAAAATGGACCACGACAGATTGCTGGTGGCCATCTACTAAAGGATTATGCTGGAATGTTTTTATACTAATGGCAGATGAATTGGCTGGATTGAGAACCCCTGATATGGACCCTGATTATAAAGAAAACAAATAGCTGAAATACTATAATTAAAAACCAAAGTTATAATACTATCTATACAGGCAATAATAAAAATAAAAACTTGTGTGCCTAATTGTAAAAACCGGATACATTGACCACATTACGCCGGTATTCATGTCTTTGGTGAAAATTATTAATTGATAAGTATTTAACTCCGCCTTTAAATGGTCAATCTTTTCCGGCTAAAGGTGGTCAAAGTCACTGGCTTTCCCACCCTATTAGTGATAACCTTTGATAAAGGTACCACTACCTCCTATGGATTAAACCAGTAACTTAACTTGATAAGGTAAACATTATTTGGAAAGATCTTCATTAACTGCTTCAGCGATTGCCCATAAGAGGTACCTGAAGAGCTGGTTGCTCCAGTCCTTTCACTGGACCAGACCAGATAGATAAAAGAGCCAGGGCGATATTCCCATTTTGCCACAAGGTTCGAACGGAATTGCTGAAAATTAAAATCAGGATTAACTATGTTATAGTCTGCAATTCCGTCGCCGTTTTCATCAAGGTTGTAACTGCCCGATGGCTGCAGCGCATAATCATACAATTTAAACTGATTTGTGAAGCTATCTGCCAAGGGATTTGTTATATGTTTAAATTCTGAATAGGTTCCCCTTGAAATGAAAGGGCTTCCATAATACTGGATGGAGAATTCCGGCGAAAGATTGAGATTGATCCTGAATGTAAGTCCAACTGTTTTTTCATTAATACTTCCGAATATATAGCGCTTTTGCGACATGTAATCCAAAGCAGTAACATACTGCAAGAGATCATGGTTATTGGCAATACTTGCTGTAACTCCTATTGTTAGAACCTGCAGGGGACGAAATGAAATGCCAGGCCCGATAGAGTAACTAGTGGCCGAATTGCTTCCCCTTACCTTATAGCTGTATGAAAAGCTTAAAATTGTCTTTTTTGAGGGATCTGTTGATGCTGTTCCCAATATAGTAAAGGCATAGGGAATTTTCATCTGCGGGCCTCCCCTTAGAAATCTTGGATCGATCGAATTTGTATTGTAAATCAGGCTTGTGTTGAAAGTCCAGTTATTTTTGTACTCCGAAGAGAAATTCATCTGGGCTCCTGAACCAAGGTATGTGCCATTGAAGTTCCAGAGATTAAACTGATCGAGCTCAAGGCTGTACGAATGAAATATTGAAACAGGCTTTGTAGTCTGATAAATGACGTCATTATCATTTTTGATCTGGTCGGCAAAAGTCATGTATCCCAAGTCATTCAGCTCCAGCCCTGGTGAAAGCCACGAAACACTGGTATAATATTGCCAGTGAATTTTTGATATCCTGCCAATTTTGAATTTGCCTCCATAGCCGTTCAATTGTGTCAATAACGTATCAAAACCCAGGTAACCTGCATCAGGTCTCTGGTAATACCGTGCTGATGATTCCTGCAAGGCAGTGATAGATTGCCTGCTCCCGTTTATACTGCTCCCGAGAAGCCGGGCATCGATATAATATTTCTTATCCTGCCAGTAATGCAATAAATCGAGGCCTCCGGCATAAGCATTCCTGCTCAGTGAATCTAGTTCAGGATCATTTATAGAGCGGTTCACCGATGTTATCATTCCTCCTATAGTCGTGGTTCCTGCATTATATCCCTTCTGGATGCGTCCAACAGTATAACTTGTCAGGGGTTCTACCTGTCTGCTGGTTATTTTGCCATCGGGATTTCTTAACTGTGCTTTTTCACTGGCAGTGATACTCTGAATAAGGCCGATGGATAATCCCTTTGAAGTTGTTCCGCTGAACTTGATGGCGCTCAGGATGGTCGTATTCTGAGGTGATTTTACGAAGGTTGAATCATTAGAAGGAATGGTCAGTGAAGGCGCGTGTCCGATTCTTCTTGAATAAAAAAGGATCTGGTCATCCAGCTTGTAATCGAAAATTGTCAGGCCTTCAAGGAAGAATGGCCGTTTTTCCTGGTAAAAAGTCTCAAAAGCTGTCAGGTTCATTACCGAGGGATCAGACTCCACCTGGCCGAAATCAGGATTTACAGTCAGATTGATGGTGAAGTTGCTTGAGACACCGATTTTTGCATCAAGACCGGCATTACCTGTCCAGTCGCTGCCATTCTTCGCAAAAGGATTACCTGCCTGAGTCAGCATGGTATTGAGCTTCCCGAGTACGAATGGCATAATTTCAATTCTCCTTGATCTCTTCAGCCCTTCGATCCCCCTCAGCTCCCCAAAATTATAAAGTATTCCAGGGCTGTTTTTGAACTGCTGTTCCCAGTTGTCTTCCTCAGAAAGACGGGAAATCACTCTCCATGCATGCATTCCCCATACCTGTTCCTTCTTGTTGCTATACCTTAACTGGCTTAAAGGGATTTGATATTCAGCAACCCATGCCGAATCTTCCAGCCCCGTCTTAACTTTGTATACTGCATCCCAGTTAAAATCAAAGTTGAACGGATTATATAATATTACATCTATTTTCTGTCCCCATGATGTCACCGAGAACTCGAACCCTGTCCTGTAATCGTGGTTGCTGTCAAATGTTACACCAACCATATCACCTACTTGTTCGTCCCGAGCACCCGATCTCCTTATTATCTTTTTCGGTTCTCCGTCGAAAGCACGAATGGCTACATAAAGGTATTTGTCGTCGTATTGAATATTAAGCGCTGTGGGATAAGTCGGCTTAGCTCCTTCATTAGGCATCCACTGATGATAATTTCCGGCCCATGTTCCCTTCTTCCAGCATTCATCATCAAGCTTGCCGTCAATTACAGGAGGCGGAGTGGATAACCGCTGTGTTGTGTACACAGGTTGTTTGAAAGGAGCTTGTTTTTGTGAAACTGTATCCTGTTGAAACACAGGCATCAAAACCATTGCATTTAAAGGCAACAGGGAAAACAAAAGGCAAAGCAATATTATTGATTTCTTTACATAAATGGCTCTATTATGCAGTACAAACTTATTCTTACAATATTGCTTCGTTGCACAGATATCTGAAAAAATAAGCCAACTTACGTCCGAAAATGGTGAAATTTTAATTATGGCATGACTTGATTCTTCCATTCACGAAATTCAGCTTAATAATATTGAATCATAGCAGGGTTTTGATATAATTCATTTGAGACTTTCTTTTTAAAATCGATTTGTAATTTAAAAACAATCAAATAAATGAACTTTTGTGGGTGTTCACCTTAGTCTGGAATTGACTTCGCAGCTTGCTGTATATTGATACACTGACTTTTCCTATGAAAGGGTGTGCCATTTATTCTAAGGAATTATATTTATTCAAGAAGTCCGTAATGTGGATTGATGTCAAAACAAACACTGATCTCTTCTTTAAATGTAGCTTCGAGTTCCCGTTTCAGATGGTCAACAAATTCTGTTACCCAACCATCGTATTTATTATCTTTCTGGCGGTAGCTGATGAAGATGTCATAATTATATCCTTCAATAATGCTTGACATCTGAGGTCTATTTATGTCATTCTCAAATTTAAACTATAATAAAGCTAATAGCAATTTTATTTACCTGAGTGGGGATGGCAATGACCTTGACCATAGTTGGTCGGAATAAATTTATCACACTAAAGGGGGTAGTTAAATACTTATTGTTTTGTATAATATGACCAGTAAGATCAGACTATCTGGGGTTAATAACTCTGTTTAATAGAGCATTAGTAATTCATTTTCGTGATTTGATTTTATAGTTCTCACGGGTAAGTGCGAATGGAACGCTTCCGCCGTTTGTAAATGCAACACCTGAAATTTTATTTGGCTGTTCAAACTTTGACTTGAAAGTAACATCGGTTCCATCAACATTAAGATAAAACTGCAGTGAGTCTTTCTCAAATTTTATATCTTCTGCAGGATATTTATAATCATTACCTGTAAATGACATTGTTACAGAATACTTTTTCTTGGCAATAGTAATCTCTATAGCACCAGCAGTGTATCTTTCTGGAGCTGTGGGAGCCTCAAAAGTCCATTTTCCCACTGGTTTATATTTTACCTTTGATTTCTGAGCTGACAGATCAAAACATGCCAATGCCACAAGGATAAAAATAAATGCTCTTTTCATAATATTTTCGTTTTGGTTTTGCTGATAAATTTACAATTAAAAATGAAGCCGTTTTAATTTGACCACCCAAATCCGGAGTTAAATTCTTGTTATTTTATAATGTATGTTAAATGTAATCAGACCAGATTTTGAGGTGGTCAATGAAGGACAGATTTTTTGGGATTATTTATCATTGTGACTTCATTTTAAGGTCTCTAATGAGAGATTGTCTTATGCCGATGCCTTCTTCCCTGCCATCCCCAGAAATTAAACCAGAAGCAATCAGAATTAGTCTGGTGACCTCTTGCAAATTACAGGACTGAGCTCTCTTGCTTGGTTTTTATGGATTTTGACAATCTGCTTAAATTTAAACACAGGTCGGTGGTAATTAACATCATTCTTTTCTTATTATCGGATGTGATATCAATTGAGTGCCTTACCGGAATTGGAAGGTTTAAGCATAAAATATTCTTTCTATATTTATTTAAGCGGTATCTCCTTCTGAGGTTGTTGCTTAATCAGCACGATGTGGCGAATTTTTAATCAGGGGATGCCGTTTTCCTTTATTGAATTAAGTTTTAACTGTTTATTTTAATAGCAAACTCTCTTATGGCTTAATTCTATAAAAAGATCTAAGAGTGAAGGTATTTTTACATTAACAGACATTCTTTTTGATGAGTTTAATTAGGTATTTGACGAAGGGTGCTTAATATTTTTAAAATAAGCCATAGATTTGATAAGTGTTTTTGAAAACTTCGGGTTAAAAATAAAATTCTTAAAGAAACCTTGATGACGAATTTAATCATAGATCAAACTCCAAAAACTCCACAAATTGATTTGAATCACTTAACAGGTGATCTTATTTTCTCTGGCAAATCAATTCCTGAAAATGCAGCCAAAGTATATGAGCCTGTAATAAATTGGGCGACAGAATATACTTTAAAAGCCAAACCAATTACCAATTTAAGACTCAGTCTAGAGTATTACAATACTGCATCATCAATATGGCTAACAAAATTACTTAAAGTACTTCTCGGTATTAATAGTCCTGATTATACTTTAATCATACATTTATACATACCAGTTGAGGACTATGATGCAATAGGTGATTTTGATGATATTAAGGATGCTTTTATGCCTATATCAAATATTGATAGCAGTACGATACTTTCCATTGGCATTAAACTACATGGGACAGACGACAAAGGTGAAATAATTAAAGAAACATTAGTATTTGTTGAGCCTGCTCTTTCATAAACTTACAATTTACATTATATAGATTTTACCATTATTCCCTGCTTTCCTCACCTTTTTGCAAAGGAAGATACTATCTGGCAATCATATTTATGCTATTTAGAAGAGGGCCCCTGAATGAATCACTTACAGGTATGTTTTTCAGCTCATCTCCAATAATCAGTTCCAACGAATTTTCTTTTATGGTCTTTATCATGCTCTTATTCACAATAAATGATCTGTGTACCCTAATAAAAATCCATGAAGGCAATTGATTCTCTATTGCCTTCATAGTAAAATGAATTGTGAACTTACCTTTTGAAGTATTCAGAGTTACATAATTTTCAAGAGCTTCAATATATATTATTTCTTTAAGTTTCAACTTAACTAATGATGATCCTATTTTAATAAATATCTCATTATCACTTTTATTGCTAACCTCTTTACGCGAATAATACCTAGTCGTTTTATCAACAGCCTTACAGAATCTTGAATAAGTGACAGGTTTTATAAGATAATCAACAACATTGAATTCAAATGCTTTAAGGGCACTTTGTTCACTGGATGATACCATAATAATATTAGGTTGATAGTTGAGATCACTTATAAAATCAAAACTGCCCATTTCGAGTATTTCAAGATCAAGAATGACTATGTCAATATCCTGTCTTTTTGACAATTGATCCTTGACTGACACTAAATCATCAAATGTTCCGAGAAGATTTAAAGAAGTAGTTTTTCTCACAAATTCTTCAAGAAGTTTGCAACTCTTTTTATCGGCACCTATAATGCAATTCATAAAGGTAAATTTAGCTTATTTAATTAATCAAAAATGGCAAAAATAATATCCCTAAATTTCAAAATATAGCACCTTTGACCAAACCCTTGACTGTTCTTTCTGTTCTTCAGCTAATTTATTTAATTTGCTTTTACCGCATGTTTTCTAATTCATAAATAAAAAATTCAGAGATAAGAGGTTCAACCTGATTTTCAATTTGCCTTATTAGATTAAATGATTTCTGATTTTCTGATATCCATTGAGTGAAATTCCGTCTTTTGTCGTGGTATCTTCAACATAATATTTTTTGAGTATATTCATAATGGAATAGTATTAATTTTGTTTTTAAGATTTTTTATTCTATTGTGAAAAAATATCTTTTTTAAAGTTAATATTAAATTCTGAAATTTGAAATGCCAGCGCCTTCTGTCCTTCAGTGACAGCCCTTCATTATTTTAGAATGCTTGACCTGACGCTGGCTTTTTCCTTTCAGTTATGGTATAACTCCACTTCAAACGAAAGTCCTGTACATTTAAATTTTCTTCAAATGTCTTGTTGAGAAAATACTCTTGTTCTTCAGGTGACAATGATGCAACCTCTACATGATGTGAAAAGGATAAATCTAACCGACGTCGGTCACTTTCTATACTTTTAGTAGTATTCCGAATATTTCTTAATGTCAGTTTATCATATCCAGTTTCTTCTGCTATATCATCATACATTCCCCATCTTTGCTGGAGATATGCTAAACAATCTCCGATCTAAAACTGAACACATCCTGTGCTTTTTGTGACAAAATATCAAGAAACATTTATTATCTTCATTCAAATTTTGAAATGTGAAAAAAGGAGTGCTATTATTATCATTGATTGTTCTTCTGTCTCTTACAGCATCGGGGCAAACAAAAACTGTTGATGTTTTTTCAGAACCGCTTTACATTGGTTTTTTGAAAGCCACCTATTTTAGTTTTGGCACGATCAATATTTAATGGATAGCACAAAATGACAAAAATGACAATTTGCCTGATTTGCACACCTTCTTTTCTGGTACTCCTCAGGAGTTTTATTCATTCATTACCGGCATTGAGACATTTGTTAATGAGAATAAAGATAAAGTAAATCCTAATACGGATATAAACACTAATTTAAGAAACCAGGCCATCAGAATCAGTAAAATGGGGACGATTCAGATATTTATTTATGAGAAAGTGGGCAATGGTTATCATCTAATGTTACTTAATCAGATAACAATTCTCAGAGAGAAGTTCCAGACCTGGTGCAATGTGAATCATGTGAAATACAATGAATAAAATGTTAAATGCTGGCCTTTTTATTATCTCCGATCCGAAAAAATTTATAATTTTTACTATTTAATAAAACGATTTTAATCATTACTCACCAAGGCCTAAAAAGATTAAATGGGAAAATTTAATCAGAGTGTTGGTTTTATTTTCATTCAGGGAATATTTAAGCTTTTGAGATTGTCTTTTATAAATAAGCTTTTTTTTATAGTCTTTCGGCCAGCATTCTTTTTGATCCTCTTTATTAGTCTGGGTGTTTAGTAAAAGATTTTTTAGAATGCTGGCTTTTTATATTACAATCAGCAATAAATAACCCCCCCGTCAAAGTAAATGTTATCAGACCGGATTTTGAAGTGGTCAAGGATGGACGGATTTTATCAAATAAATAATTAACGACCGGGGAGACATGCACCTACTTATGCAAACCCATACGTCACTTCTACAAGGTAAATAAGCATCAATCCCTTTAATGGAGGTATGTTCCTGCTACAAGGAGAACAATCGATAATATAATATGTAATCGAAATTTAATTTACCTGAGTTGGAATGTCTATAACCTTGGCAATAACTGGCCGGAAAAAACTGAGCACTGGGAGACGGAGCTAGATCCTTGTTTTTTTGTTATATATATTAAGTGAAATCAGACCGATTTTTGAGCTGGTCAATTGAGGTTATATGTTCAATTACCATTTTTACGATGTTTTGAGGGTGCCATTGATTGATCATCTTCAGATTAACCCTTCCTTTAAAACCACGCTAAACTCTCCCAGAATTAACCAAAATCGACTTGGTGAGGTCTGGTGATTGATTGAAAGTCGGTTTGAATTTCCGACACTCTGCTCTTGATTTGAAAAGTCATTACTAAGGACTTCCTTTAGCCGGATTAAACTAATCACCCTGGACCGGGGCTAGAACCTTATTTTATATATCTTTGAAAATCATAAGAATCCAAGAAAAATAAACAAGGACAAACATCAAGCCTAAAAGATGATAAATAACCAAACAGGTTTAGCGAGCTTTTAAAGAAAAAGATATGCCATAATGGAATATTTAGCATGATTGGACTGTCTAAAAGTGATTATTATTATCCGGGGATAAAACTTTGTAACCTTAAAGTTGTTACCTGATATTAAGTCAACTCATTAAAATCAAATAAATATGAAAAAATCAATTTTTGTTATTGCAGGGATATTCCTGTCTTTACTTGGTCTGAATGGCCAGAATTATAACATTTCCCAGCGAATACATCTTGAAGGAGATGAGGGCTGGGATTATCTTACTGCCGATGATGCTACTGGCATGCTGTATGTTTCTCACGGTAAAATGGTAAATGTAGTTGATATGAGCACCGGTAAAAGTATCGCCACAATTACTGATGTAAACGGGGTACATGGTATCGCTATCGCAGCAGAGTTCAATAAAGGATTTATCAGTAACGGACCTGACAGCAATGTAACTGTATTCAGTACCAAAGATTACAGTGTCATTGAAAAAGTTAAAGTAACAGGAAAAGGACCGGATGCGATAATCTATGAACCTTTTACCAAAACCATTATTACCTGGAACGGACGGACATCCAATGCCACTGTGATAGATGCAAAAACGGACAAAGTTATTCAGACCATACCACTTCCAGGGAGACCTGAAGCAGCAGTGAGTGATGGGATGGGTAAGGTGTTTGTTAATATTGAAGATAAGAGTGAAATCAGCATGATCAATGTAAAGGTCTGGAAGGTCGAACAGACATGGTCAATAGCTCCCGGCGAAGGGCCAAGTGGTCTTGCTATTGATAAAGAAACTCACCGCCTTTTTAGTGCTACCAGCAAGCTTATGGTTGTTCTTGATGCAGAAACAGGTAAGGTAATCACAACTCTTCCGACCGGAGATCGGGTAGATGGAGCAGGTTTTGATCAGGGTCTTAAAAGAGCCTACAGTTCCTGTGGAGAAGGTGTATTAACAGTTATTCAGGAAGAAAATAAAGATTCTTTTAAGGTACTTGCGAATGTTCCTACTCAGGCTGGAGCAAGAACTATCTCAGTAAGTTCAAAAACGCACAGGATCTATCTGCCAACTGCTGAATTTGGGCCCACTCCTGAAAAAACAGCCGACAACCCAAGACCGCGCCCGACATTGAAACCCGGGACATTTACTGTTCTGGTGGTTGAACCAGTCAAATAAACTTATCAACCCATTCAGTTTATACTGTAAGGGCTGCTATTCTGATATAATTAAATCCATTTACCTTAATTACCGGTTGAATGGATTTTTATTTGAATTATATCTCAATGAAAACACCAGTATCCGTGACTATCTTGGCCGTAATAGACTGACCACCCAAAGCAGGAATTAAGTCCTTCTTGTTTTGTGCCGTATATTAGGTTAACTAAGAAGGGATAATGTTGGTCAATTTTTAAGGCTAATTGATTATTTTTAAATTTGATCAAGATAAAGTAAAATTATAATATCCAATTTGTTTCAAAGGAGAATAAAGCTCTTGAAGTATGGCAATCAGTAAAAAACTTTTAACGATTCAAATTTTAATTACCATTGTGACCTATGCCTTCCCGGTTCTCCTTCCAAAAGGTATTCATGCATGGACGTCAGCATGGATTTTTCTATTTCTTTGGTTTGCATTTTGGTTTTTTATGCTTATTTGGTTATATATAAAAAATCCTGAATTGTTTAAAGAACGGATGCGTATTCAGACATCCGATCAAAAAGGATGGGATAAATTATTAGGCCCTTTAGTCTATGTCTCCCTTTTAATATGGCTTCTATTCACTTCCTATGATGCCGGGTATTTTCATTGGTCATTTGTTCCAGTTTGGCTTCAGGTGATTGGGATTATAATATTATTATTTGCTTTATATATTTTTTATATGACTTTTTGGGTAAACACTTTTTTATCGCCATTAGTAAGGATTCAACAAGATCGAGGACAAACAGTAATTTCCTCAGGTCCTTATAAGCATATACGACATCCTATGTACTCAGCCACGCTTATAGTTATTGTTGGATCTTCGTTATTGATTGGATCATTGTATGGAATTATAATTGGATTAATATTCGTTGGTTTTATTCTTGGATATAGATCAATCTTAGAGGAGCAAACAATGAAAAAGGAATTACCCGGTTATGTGGATTATATGGTTAAAGTTAAATATCGCCTAATACCTTATATTTGGTAAAAAGGGTAAAGATGTACAGATCCTCGTTCGAGAAGTAGATTGGAAAAGCCATTGCCCCTGACCTCAGTTAACCTGTACTAATTGTCCACTCCACCCCTGAGTTAAATCCTTGTTGTTTTGTATTGTATGTTCGGTGAATTCAAACCATTTGGGAGCAGTTATTATGACTGTACTTTCAGATTATTCAATAATTTCCATTTCCACGATGTTTTAAGGTCGCCAACCATAGATCATCTTCAGATAATCCTTTCCTTTAAAACCATGTTAAACTCTCCCAGAATTAACCGGAATCGACCTGGTGGGGTCTGGTGAAATTTAGGTCATATCAATTACTCAACAACCCAGATTAATGATTTTTATTTGTCGCGGTATTTTAATGGACTTTATTACAATCTGTTTAAATTTAAACAAAGGCCGGTAGTCGGTTGATGTCAAAATAAACGTTGATCTCTTCTTTAAAGGTTGATTCGAGTTAAGTTTTAAGAGCTTTCACAAACTCACTGACCCACCTATCGCCTTTGTTGTCTTTCTGGCGGTAGCTGATGAAGATGTCGTATTCGTAACCGATGATAGTTGAAGACATTCTTTAACTTTTGTTCAATATTTTACAGGTCCAAGGTATTTGTCAAGCCAATTTAAAGTTTCCTTGATAAGTTCATCTCTTGGTACAAAGTGTCCTGATTCATAAGTAAATATGCGTTTGCTTTCGGGAGATGTACCTAATAATTCAAATAAAGGTTTCTGAGAGGTTTCGTATGGAACCGTAGCATCAAATTCTCCATTTAGCATCAGAGTTGGAATTTTTACATGATGAACATAATTAAAAGGATCCACTTCCGGAAGAGGCCTGCCTTTAAGCCCGGCAACATACAGAATACATACTTTGATACGGTTTTCCAATACAGCCATTAAAGGTCCTAGTTCGCCTCCCCAGCTGAAACCAAAATAGGCTAATTTACCAGTGTCTATATCTTTTCTTGATTCAAGATAATCAACGGAACGTGCAAGATCCCAGTACCATTGTTTGACATGCTCTCTGTAGATAATGTCACTATTGGCTATTGACCCGTATTGTCGCTCATAAGTACCTTTATAAACAGGATAGATTAAGGCACGTCCATTCCTAATAATAAAATCTATGATATACGTTTGTAACGTTTCACTTGAACGTAGATCAAGAGCACTTGATCCCGGGAAATAAACAACGATTTGATAGGGAGGCTTACTTTTCCTGGGTAAGAATAAATAGGCCATAACACGCTCATTATTATAGGCAGCATCAAATGTAATTTTTTGTTTTATCCAGTCTTCATCAGTTTTTTCTTCAGACTCAACTACCGGATTTAAATTTGTTTTATCATAGGCAAACATACTTTTGAAAATCTCAAATTGTTGATCAGATACTGGTTTTTCACTCATAAAATCACGAGGAACGGCTTGCATTATCGAACTTTTAAGAATAGTCAGGTTTTCATCTGTATGCAGATAGGAAACACATCGGAATCCATTTGTTTGTGACCTGTCAAATGGAGGTTGAACATATAGGTCTGTTGTCATATAAGCTGGATCATTCCATCCTCCGCCCAGTATGTACCGTTGTTTGCTTGGGCTGGCTTCATTCCAGCACCATTCACGTACATTGCCTGCCATATCAAATGTTCCATATCCTGTTATTCCCTGATATGTGCCTACAGATGCAGGATTCTGACCTTCCAAATTGCTTTTTTGTTCGACAAAAGAATTATACCAGTTCAAATCAATCCCCAACAATACAGGAGGTATATAGTTATAAAGATCAAACCCTGCAGCTCTTCTCCAGTGATAGACAGTAGGAAGTGATTTCCCTGCAAATTCTGCATATGCTCCTGCTTCATACCAGCTGATACCACCTACCGGATAATTATCTTTCCCTTTCGGATAATCCCCACCTTCCCAGGTTGACGGGCCATATCTGCCTGTCCTGTCAACAAAGACAGACATTGCTTCTTCCCAGGTAAGAGTCTTCCCCTCCTTTTCAAAAGGATGGTTCCAGTACCGTTTCTTTAAATAACCTCCAGAATCGACAAATGCTTTATATTCTTTATTAGTTACTTCATATTTGTCAATTAAATAATCCTTTATAACCACTGCGTTGGAATCAGCAGGAGAGAGCCTTGGGTAAGAGATTTTAATACCCGGAATATGTACCATATTTTTTGGCAAAGACCCAATCCTGTCAAGAATATAATATCTATGACGAAGCACAGATGAATTAGTGGCATCATAAACTGTCTGATATCCATCTTTTACCAGTTTTATCATTGAATAACTATAGGGAATCCTGACACTGTTAAGTGGTGTTTCTCCCACAAATATCCAGTTTGTATCGATAGCATTGTAATCTCTTCGGTATACCCTTGCACCAGGAGGATCAGAAAATGAATTAATGCTATTTGAAAAGTCTGGCCAGAGTTTCTTCAATTTTGGATCATCCGGAATATATTTTTCTGCTATTTTAGCGAGAACAAATGCATCATTATACTTCCCAGCGTCCGCAAGCTCATATATTTTCTGTAAAGCTTTTTCCTTAGCCCATTTTACTTTTGTCATTCGATTTATAAGGAAAAATATTGCAATAAAAACTGCAAAAATCACAAGAATCCCTGAGGCCAGAATTTTAGCCTTAAACGGTGAACGTTTAATCTTCTTTTCTTTCTCGGGTTTAATTTTGTCAGACAGAAGTTTTTCTTTTGTTTCTCCTTGTTCTTTTAAATCCGGTTCTCCGGATAAGATCTTTTTCCCTTCAGCTTTTCCCTCGTAGGTAATCGATTTTTCTTTTACATTAACGTGAGTGACATTGGCCTTCATGCTTTCAACGATATCCTTTACTGACAGGGCGACTTTATTGATCTGGTCTCTGTAAAAAATTTGTCCCGGACTTTTTATAATATCATCATCTTTTGCCCTTAACTGGCGATTCACCCCTGTTTCCTTATAAACAAAATCAATGGATCTCAGGACACCACCAATTGTTGATTCAAACAATTTAATATCAGCATTATCCAGATCATGAATACGAACCGGAAGCACCCTGTTTGCAGTATTGCCATTAAGTAATCTTACCTTTAATCCAAATTGATCCTGAGAAGCATTTTTAATAAATACCTTAAACTCATGCTCCCAGGCAAAGGATTTTGGATCACAATATGTGCGTGATATGATCGGAATACAGATCAGGCATTTGAGTTTATCTTTCAAAGAGGCATCCACATCATGTGTCTCCAAAAGTCCGTCATGTGGGTTGATGTCAAAATAAACGCTGATCTCTTCTTTAAAAGTCGATTCAAGTTCCTTTTTGAGGTTTTCAACAAATTCTGTTACCCAGCCATCGTATATATTGTCTTTCTGGCGGTAGCTGATGAAGATGTCATAATTATATCCTTCAATAATGCTTGACATCTGAGGTCTAGTTATTTCATTTTCAAATATAAATTATAAAAAGGTTTATCGCAATTTTATTTACCAGAGTGGGGATGTCAATGAACTTGACCCACCTCCGATGAGTTCAATCCTCGAAATTTATCATTGTTGCTTAATAGTCGGAATTGGCCAGTAATTCTAGCTCTCATGATATTAGGCATTCTCAAAACAATGACTTACATTAGCCAAATTATGAAATACCTTATTATACATCCCCAAGACCCCACCACGAACTTCCTTTCACAAATTTATGCCCCCCTCACAAACAAAACTATTATTAGAGGTGGTATATCCAAACCAGAATTACTGAAACTAATTAAATCCCACGATAGGGTATTTATGTTTGGTCATGGTTCTCCATATGGACTAATGAACCGAGGTCAGTTCCGCAATGCTGGTTTTTACATCATTGATGATTCGATGGTATTACCATTGAAAAACAAGATAAACAGCGTTTTTATCTGGTGCAACGCTGACCAGTTCGTCCAAAGACAGGGACTTACAGAACTGAACTTTGGGATGTTCATCAGCGAAGTACGGGAGGCAGAATATTATGGTTTTGACAACATGGATTGGGATTTGATAGACCAATCAAACGAGAGATTCGCTTTGATTGTTTCAAGATATATAAACGAATCAGTAGATGTCTTGTACCAAAATTTATGTTATGAGTATGAGATACTGGCAAGAACAAATCCTATTGCCAGATTTAACTTTGAACGGTTATTCCTTACTTGTGCAGGAACCAATAAAAATCCCCAAAAGGTGTTTGTTATGGAGAAATGATTGTAGGCAAATCAATATCAAATTAAAGACGAAGACATCTTCGTACGGGCTAACTGATAAATTAAAAAAACCATCCTGTAATCAATGATTTACCAGATGGCTCTCTTGCTGTGACTTTAACAAAGGCTATTGAAAGAATTCTCTTACTTTATTTTACGAAATCTGATTTCAGAAGATAGTCGGCACTTTCCTTTATTCCCTGGAGGGATGTTGTAAGCTGTTCAGCTACTACTTTTGGATCCAGTGGACCAAATCCGGGAGGAGGTGTGGTCTTACCTGGTTTTTCCACTTTGGCTTGAGCATTACCCTGAGGAGCCGACTTCTGATCAGGTTTTGGCTGATTTTTTGCCATCAGGTCCATCACATCTTTCATAGTACCGCCTTCGGCTTGAATTTTTTTCATTGACTCCATCATGGCCATTGACTGTTCATGCTCCTCTTTAGTCATTTTAGCTTCCAGCTCTACGAACCAATCCTGATGTCCGTTTTTGTAGAACTGGTCGAAAATGGCCTGGAAGTTGATTTTTCCGGTTGCACCAACAACATACTCATCTTTGACATGAAGTAACTTGAAACGATCAGGATACTTCTTAAGGTAAGTTACCGGATCCTGACCACCAATAGTAATCCAATAGACATCCATTTCAAAGAATACTTTGTCGGGGTTGGTGTTGGCAATAAGTAAATCCTCATATAGCTGATCAGTTTTACCAAGTGTAGCAAACTCAAGATTATGGTTATGATAACCAAATTTAATTCCTCTTTTGTTAGCTTCGTCACCGATTTTGTTCATCAGATCGCATTCTGCCTTAACTCCCTCTAAAGTGCCTGCCCACATATGCATTGGTAAAACAACATATTTGCAGCCCATTAATTTATGATCGTCAAATACCTTGCCCCAAGCAGTAAGCGTTCCTGCCTCATCTTTGATATCAAATTTAGCGCTTACATGGCTCGAAATAACTTCCATACCGTATTTCTTTACCAAAGCAGCAAAGTCGGCAGGTTTGTAACCTCCGACCAATCCTGTGGCAACATTGTAATTGGCAAGCTCCATTACGACATAACCGTCGTCAGCAAGAGCTTTGAGTGAGCCGGGAATATCTGATTCGAAACCTTTTACGGAATAGACTTGTATCCCCAGATGCTTTTTTGGAGCGTTCGCTCCCGAAAGTGACGAAGATGTTATGAACAATGTCATAACCGCAACAACACATAAACATAAAATGTTTTTCATAATGAATAAAAATTTATAAGATAATTTAATCAAGGTAAGTATATCATTTTTTGCGGTCATATTGTATGCCTCTGTGTTCTCTTCTATTTAGTATTTCATTCATCTTGAATTGAATGAATTGAACTTATTATTAAAAAGATATGTCATGTATTGATCTGATGTTTTTAAATATAGGTTCCAAAAATGTGAAAACATTGATTTTCATCAAGATTTTTAATTGAATTGATCCTAAAGTTATAGGTTCTTTCTTATAAAACAATCTTTGGAAGAAATAACCTGCTTACCATTTTCCCTTTAATCTCAGCCAAATTTTATTCTTATTTTCTCTAATATTGAATAGCCAAAATTTTTGAAAAAATTCCAAAAAATTTTGGAATCGATTCTCAGATAAAATGAATTCCCAAGATTTCCAGCAAAAATTTGGCAAAATTTTTCTTTAGGTATTGATCCCTTTTTTGGACATTACTTTTCCCCTATTATTAAGGGAAGATACCCAAATAGAAGGCTAAGGGCATGGGTTGGAGGAGGGTTTCCCATGGTAGCAAAACACATAAACTCAATCAGCCAAACCACTGAACAACTTGATAAGAAACCTCTACTTGAAAGAACCCGCTACTTCAAGTTTCGTTTAAATTTAAACAAAGGTCGGTGGTAATTACAGTTTAAAATTGTACACAGCGATACCGTCAAAATAAAAAGGCTGATTGATTGCTTAGAAAAATGTAGAATGTTAATTATCATTTGATTGAATGATTGTCTTACGGATTTCAACTAATTGATCTCTGGAACTTGGATCAAAGGCGTAATGTTTTTCAAGTTTATCACAAGTAAATTCATTACAATATGCACAGTTTGCCAGGTTCTTCGATCTTGCACAATTTCTGATAACGCAATCGACACAACCTGTAAAAAATCTACCATTTGTTGTATTACATCCGTCACAATCCGTTATTATTTCTGGTTTTGGAGTTGTTCCATAAATTTTGGAGAGTTGTTCAGCAATCGATACTCTCAATTCAACCTTTTTGGATATGTCTGTTTCAAGAGTTGCCAAATGTATCGGGCAAGATTCACAATTTAAGCCGCAGTATGCTAACATTGAGTTCATTTAATTGAAGGTCAGGTTAAGTCTATTAATACAAAATTATGATAGATTAGCTAAAGTTTTAAATTTTTATATTTAAGGGAACAATGAATTCAGTCAGTTCAATTCCTTTCTCTTGTATTATTTGAGTGTTTGGAAAAATTTTCATTTCAATACTGTGAGCAGATGCAATAGCATTTGCCAAGTGAAGGCCAAGGCCAGTCTCTTCAGCAGAATGTTTTTTTGCATTTTCTCCTCTAAAGCCTCTATTGGAAACGTTGCGCAAACTATAGGATCTATTACGAAATCCTATTAAAACCTCATAGAATATTATCAATATTAAGGGATTAAGTTCAACCGGGGCTTCATCACTGGGTGCTACGTACCGTATGAAGCCCTATGTACTATATGTATGGTAAATTTTAAAACTGTCCAGATATGTGAAAACTTTGTCGTCCAATCTTTTATCTCGTCGTTGAGTAGATCCGGGCTGTAAACCTCTTCCCGCAAATTCTGGATTTAAATTTTATCTTGGTCATAATAATTTGCGGGATATCGTTTACAGAAGAAAGGGCGGTTCTGTTTTTTTTGAATTAATAATTTTAGAAGGTTAAAGTCCTAGATAATGACGTTTATCTTATTGCTAGTTCTCCACATTTTTCTCTGCATTTGAATGCGTTGAAGAATTCATCTCTATGTATGGTGATATTCCACTTTAATCCATTGGCTGCTTTTGCAGGACATTTTAATACACATATGTTACAGTCACCACATTTACTTTTTTCTATTGGTTTTATATTGCAGCCAGGGTCTTGTTTTAAAAGAATAGTCACTAATCTTAATCTTGGTCCGAATTCTTTTGTAATCAATAAATCAGTTTTTCCAATCCAGCCAAGCCCAGCTCTTGTAGCAACCATTTTATGAGAAATATCGTAGCTTAATGATTTCAAGTACTTTTCATTTTGTTTCGATCCAACTGAAATTGTTGGTATAATAGGCATGGAGTAAATATTGTTTCTTAAAAGATCCTTTTGAATTTTGGCAGTTAGTTCTGCAAGTTGTTTATTAACATTGTTATAATGATCTAGGTACTCAATTGTTGGTCCATCAATTAGTTTATTAATTATCTTGTTGTCAAGTTTTTTACCAATGGAAATCCCATATCTGAAATCAGAATAATTATTTGGTAAAAGACCTTGCAGATCTGCAAAACCGTAAACGTAATATTGTTTTGGAACAAGCTGATTCTCAACTATTTTTCTTATCATACAGGATGTTTTTTATAGCTGCTAACTCATTTTTAAAATTATAAAATTTACTGTTTAAAGAAATCCCTTGTCAGATATAGTTAAGTTTGCCATTGACGTGACATACTTATTTCTGCAATATTATTCAATCTTAATAATGCAATGCCTCATCAGTCACAATAGTAATATCCTTCTCTCATAGTATCCTTAAAAAATGTATCTATTGCCTGATCTTCACTTTTCACAAATCAACGGAAGTTAAACAATACTTGGGACAAAGGGGAATGAAAATGCTAGAAATATTTCCATACTCCCCCACAGATTCGTTAAAGGTTTGGATCATCTTAGATTGGCTCTGGTCAAATGCATTTTGCAACTTGAGTTTAGACACAAAATAGAGTTTACTGGCTCTCCAGGGAGTTGTCTGGGCGATCCATATACTGCCTGATCATATCAGAAAACCAGTTTCATTGAATCATTGTCATTATATCATGTTAGAATTTCTGACATTTTTATCCGAAAATCTGGGAATTGAGAAATACTCCAAAACCCATTCCAATATTTTCCAGAATTTTGCTGGAAATTGGAATATTTCTGATTTCGGAATGATCAGTATAAAAGAAATGCAAAAACTCCAATCAGCCTTTCCTGAAATGAGCTAATTTAACTGGTTTTAACTTATGACCCACTCAAACCTTTTTGGTGAAAATTGGTCTAACTAAATACATTTGGTGAAATTCTCTTTTTCAGACACTCAATTATGCCCAGCTGATATAAGCACTGAAGAGCCTTCACATAAGCATCGGTAAACCTTTTTGAATTTATGAGATCACCAAAAACGGGTTCAATCCTTAAGAATGACACCGGATCTTGATGCGAACGAAGGGCATTTTCCTGAAGAATTTCTTTCATTTCATCTTCAATTGAATATTTATTCCCGGATTCATCAAATCCTTCAGAATATCGGCACCATGTGGCAACGACAAGTGCAGCGCAGTCCAGAGGTCCACCTGCTTTCAGCTGTTCACGAATTGTTGGTAACAGGAATTTGGGTATTTTGGCTGAACACTGGAGACATATCCTTTCAACCCTGTCTTTGATCCTAGGATTCCCAAAACGTTCAAACAAGCTTTTTTTGTAAGCATTAAGATCCATCCCCGGAACCTGATCAAGGACCGGTGTAACCTCGTTTTCCATAAACTCCCGAAGGAAATTAGCAAATAACTGATCATGAACGACATCATGGATATAGGTATATCCGCATAATGCTCCGGCTAATCCAAGGAGCGAATGTCCTGCATTGAGCAGTCTGATTTTCATTTTTTCGAAAGGGCTGACATCATGAATAAACTGAACTCCGACCGATTGCCAGGGGGGTCTTCCGTTTGAATAGTTATCTTCTACGACCCACTGGATGAAAGGCTCACATACCACAGGCCAGGAATCTTTAATGCTAAAAAGTGATTGAAGGTTTTCAATATCTGATGATGTTATTGCAGGCGTGATTCTGTCAACCATACTATTGGGAAAAGTCACCTGCTCTTGGATCCAGCCAGATAATCCCGGTTCTGCTTCTTCAATAAAGGTTAAAAGCATCTTCTTTAGCATATCGCCGTTTTTCTGGATGTTGTCACACGACTGAAATGTCAATCCGGCTGTTCCCCTCTCTTTCCGGCGTTTCAACGCCTGTGTGATATAGCCAAAAACAGTTTTTGGATTAGATGGATTATTCAGGTCCCATTGGATTAAAGGTTCTTTCATCTGAAATTCACCTGTACTCGCATTGAAGTTATATCCGCCCTCTGTAATGGTAAGTGAAACAATCCTGATATTGGGACTTGCAAGTTTTTCAATGACAGTATCAGGGTTTTCAGGTGCAAACAAGAATTCTATTATAGAGCCGATAACCCTTACAGTCAAGGTTCCGTCTGATTTGGCAATCATCAATGTATATAAACCATCCTGTTCTGCCAGGACATTGTATATTTTTTTGTCGGCTTCCAGTAAAGCTATCCCGCATATTCCCCAATCGGCATTACATGGATAATGTAGTATCTGATCTGTATAAGGAGCCTCATGCGACCGGTGAAAAGCACCAATACCTATATGGGCTATTCCAGCTTTTATTTTTGACCGGTTATATCCAGGTACTGAAACTTCTTTAGGAAGAAGATGCAGGTTCTTTTCATTTAAATTTATTATTCCCTCCATTAGAAATTGATATTTAATTCCATTTTAACTGAAGCCGTTGTAACAAAACGGCTATGATTATGATCAACCCTTTTATAACCTGCTGTGAATAAGCCGGAATATTCATAAGGTTCATGATATTGCCTATCATCCCCAGGATAAGGACCCCCAGAAGCGTATTGACGGCCGATCCTTTGCCACCGCTTAAGCTTGCACCGCCGATTACTACTGCAGCAATTACATCCAGTTCCATTCCTACGCCCATGACAGGAGAACCGACTGCAGTTCTTGCTGTGGTTATAATACCAGCGATGCCAGATAAAAAACCAGTTATGGCATACACACTGAACTTATAAACAGGCAATTTAATACCTGAAAGCCTGACAGCCTCTTCATTACTGCCAATGGCAATTATGATCCGCCCGAAAACGTTATACTTCAATAAGATTGCAATAATTGAAAAGACAATAACCAGAACATATGCCGGATCGGGAAATCCTAAAAAGCTGCCACTACCGAAATTTGTCAGTTCGGAAGCATTTTCATTTACAAGTATCGGGGCTCCTTTTGAAAAGATGAAACCAAATCCCCTTACAATCGACATCAATGCAAGTGTAGCAATAAATGGAGCTATTTTATGCACGGAGACCAGGTATCCTGACAGGCTTCCAACAAACAGCCCGCAAGCCATTGAAGCGATCAATGCCAGAGGCAAGGATACGGTACTTGTAAATATTGCACACAATACACCAACCATTGCGACTACTGAACCTACAGAAAGGTCTATTCCTCCGGTCAATATCACCAGCAGCATTCCCATACTTATTATGCCTACAGGTGTGACCTGTCTTATAAGGTTAAAAAGATTTGAAGATGTAAAAAACACATCTGATACAAGGGCTGAAACCAAAAGCATAATCAGGAAAATAATTACTGTATTATACTTTATTACGAATTTCTGATAACTTTTTGGATACATATTTGAAATTATTCCTGTATTCTCTTTACATCAGAGGATATGGCAAATATTTTAAAAATCGCAAGATGAATTAAGACGGCTGGCATTTTTATTTATGCCCAGCGATAGACGTAGGATCTCTTCTTCCGAGAACTTATGTTTCATCAGTTCACCTTGTATTTGTCCCTTCCTGAAAACAATTATCCTGTCGCAGATACCCATAAGTTCTGAAGATTCAGAAGATATCACAATAATTGCCATTCCTTTTTGAGCAAGCTCACTTATAAAATTATAGATTTCGACCTTTGCCCCGATATCAACGCCACGTGTCGGTTCATCAATGATAAGTATTTTGCAATTGCTGTTCAGCCACTTTGCAAGAACAACCTTTTGCTGGTTTCCTCCGCTTAATCTCCCTACTTCCTGATCTTCATTTTCCGTTTTAATAGTTAACCTCCTTATCAGCTCATCAGTATTGCTCTTCTCTTTTTTTGTCTTGATGAAGCCAAAATGGCTGGTGATCCCACGAAAATTAGTCATGCTTATGTTCTCTTTCAGTGTCAGAGAGAGAATCGCACCCTGTTGTTTTCTATCTTCAGGTACCATTCCGATCCCCATTTTGACTGCTTTCCATGTGGACTTTATTTTGACTTCTCTCCCTGATAAAAAAATTCTCCCTTTCTGAAGCTTGTCGGCAGAAAAAACTGCTCTCATTGTTTCACTGCGGCCACTGCCAATCAGACCGGCAATTCCTAGTATCTCACCCCTTTTTATAGAAAGTGATATACCTTTAACCTTTTCTTTCTGACAGATATCCACTGCTTTAAACACTTCATCTCCAATAATTGAATTACGCTCCGGATACATGGTGTCAAGTGCTCTACCCAGCATAAGCCTGATTACAGAATTCCTGTCAGTTTCGGAAACCAGCAAACTCTCTGTTGAGGTTCCGTCTTTCAGGACTGTAATCCGGTCAGCAATATGAAAAACTTCACTCAAGTGGTGGGAAATATAAATAACAGCAACTCCTCCTTTTTTAAGCCTTTTCAGTGTATCGAACAACTTTTGAACATCCTGTGGTCCCAAAACTGCTGATGGTTCGTCGAGTATTAACACCCTTGTGTTCTCCGAAAGAGCCTTCGTAATTTCCACAATCTGTTGCTGTGCAATACTGAGGTCAGATGCTTTCAATGAAGGATTTATGCTGAAGCCGATACTATTCATGATATCTTCCGCATCCTTTTTTATTTTGCCCCACTTTATCCAGGGACCTATTATTCCGAGCCTACTCAGAAAAATATTTTCGGCAACCGATAATTCAGGAACAAGTGAAAATTCCTGGTAAATTATCCCTATTCCAAGTCTCTTGCTGTCGTGTGTATTCCTGATCTGGACCTCATGGCCATCAATAAAAATCTGACCTACATCTTTTGTGTAAGCTCCTGAAAGAATCTTCATCAGCGTTGATTTACCGGCACCATTCTCCCCTACAAGTGCATGAATTTCTCCGGGCAACACTCTTAATGTTACATTTTTCAATGCAGCGACCCCACCGAATGATTTTGAGATTTTAATCAGTTCTACTCTGTACATTGAATTCAAATCTGATAATCTTCCACAGAACAGGATTTTAACCTGTCAAGCCATAGTCATCCTAAATAGTAATTGAAATTCGTTTCTTTGACATTTTACGTCTGACTTTTCTTATCAAAAAAGAGCTTTAGGATCATAATATTTATCCACATTTTCTTTGTCGATCAGAACTGGTTCAGTATAAATGATTTTGTCAATTCTTCTTTCGCCGTTCAGATATTTAACCACTGCCTCAACAACTAACCTAGCAAGTTCCCGGGGACTGTTCAGTGCTGTTGCCCCGAACTTCCCCTCTTTAATCAGTTCATATGCTTCCTTCTGACCATCAAAACCTACGACCGTAATTTTATCTGCTTTACCTGATTCATTTATTGCCTTAAGGGCACCCATACCCATGGCGTCATTTTCGGCAACAAGCAAGTTAATATCAGGATTTGCAACCAGGATATCTTCCATGGCTTTCAATCCGCCATTATTGGTCCAGTTACCCCAGCCCTGTGAAACAATGTTAAGATCAGTAAACCCTTGTGATATCAACTGCATTTCAACAAAACCGCGTACGAATCCTAGCCGCTTTTCCCTTCCCACTGGATTGCCTTGGCTTCCGCTGATAAGGGCCACTTTTATTTTGGTTTTACCGAGCTTATTCACAACCCATTGCCCGATCAGTTCACCGTTACCCATATTGTTTGCCTGGACTGAGGTGACATAATCCGCTGTCGGATCAATAGCGCTGTCAACAATAAATACAGGTACACCTGATTTTACTGCTGCATTTACAGCAGGTACAAGAGCTTTATGGTCAAGGGGATTAAGTATTAGAACATTCACGCCGGCCGCAATCAAATCTTCAAGCGAGGTGATCTGCTTAATAATATCATCCTGTCCGTCGGCTGATACGAACTTCATTCCTAATCCCTCGGAATATTTTTGAATGTATTGGGTAAGCACAACATAAAAAGGGGCATTTAGCGACGGAGTGCAATATCCGATTTTGATTTTTGACAGTTCTGTTTTGCTTTTAACAGCTGATGTATCACTTCCATCGCTTGCAGCAGGTTTATGCGTATTCGATCCGGAACTGCATGATGCCATCCCGACACATATTATAAATATATACAGCAATTTAACACTCGCCATCTCCCGATTAAGGGTCACCTTTTTTGCATTTTGTTTTTGCATGGTTACCACATTGTTTTGTTTTCGATTATCTAATAATCATTAAAGATCAATCATAACTTTCATACATTTATCCTGTTGGTTTTCTATGAACTTATAAGCATCAAGATATTTGTTAAATGGGAAATTGCAGGTTATTATTGGTTTGGTTATGATTTTTCCCGAGGCTATCATTTCAACAGCGTATAAATAATCCTCATGACGGTACATCATCGAACCAAAGATATTCAGTTCATGTTCACCCAAATAAAACATGTTTACTACAGGATTTTGGGAATATACACCAAGAATTACAATATCACCGCCTTTTTCAACAAATTGCATTAATGAATTGAGGGATGACTGAACTCCAGCTGCCTCAAATCCTACTTGAAAGCCCTCTTCTCCAAAGAATGATCTCACTCCTTCTTCAAAGCTGATATCTTTTACATTCAGGGCTCCTTTAATGCCACAACGTCTTGCGACATTTAACCTGTACTCACTTATATCTGTAATAAGCACTTTCCTTGCGCCACGGGTAGCAGAAAACTGTGCTACAAGATTTCCTATTGTTCCGGCACCGGCCACGACTATATTTTTCCCTTTTACAGATGAGCTTCTGTTAGTTGAATGAGCCCCAACTGCAGCCGGCTCAATCAATGCACCCTGTTCCAGAGTCATATTTTCGGGTAAAGTAATAATCCTGTCTTCAGTCACAACAAAGAGATCCTGGGCAACACCAGGCGCCTGAAAGCCCTGAACGCGTAGTTTCTGACAGGCATTGTATTGCCCTCTTCTGCACGGGCCACATTCCCCGCATACAAGTTGTGGTCTGGCTGTAGCTTTCATACCTGGCTTCACCTTTTTGACATTCTGCCCTGTAGCCCTTACTATTGCAGAAAACTCATGCCCCTGTACAACCGGATAGGACGTGGCTGGATGGTTTCCGTGAAACACATGAATATCAGATCCACAGATGCCAATCTTTTTGATTTCGAGCAGGATTTCATTACCGTCTAACTGACCGGGTTCCTGTACCTCATGGAATTCAATTATACCAGGAGAAACCATAATTGCTTGTCTCATAACGACTCCTTTGAAAATATTGGATAAAGTGTTCTGGCAATAACTTGCAAATCTATTAATAGTAACACATTTGCAACAAGTTTATAACCTTTCATACCGTCAATTAAAAATATCCACCTCTAGGGTTCAAAATATTGATTAAATAAAGATATTAAGTCTGGAAGTATTATTTATAACAACTTGGTAAAAAAGTCAACAAGGACTAAAAATCTGATTTAATTGAGATTTGAAGGAAGTATTTGAAGATGTCTGTTATATAATTTACTGAGAGCTGGTTCCTGCTTTTAAAATCCTGTCTGCATTCAGGCCGGTGTTGTTGCAAAAGCCAGACATATTGACCACATTACGCCGAAATTCATGTCTTTGGAGATAATTATTAATTGATAAGTATTTAACTCCGGCTTTTGATGGTCAAGATTTTCCGGCCAAAGGTGGTCAAGGCCACTGGCTTTCCCACTTTATAACCCAAAAGAAAAGGAGGAATACATTAAAAGTGAACAGTCCCTTTACTATGTAGTTTTCACACGTGCAAGATAAGGATTGTTTATTACGGGAGTTGGGGAAAAATCAGATTGGTTCTAAATTAAACGAATTGGCAATGGACGCTTCTTCTGAAGTATCTGGGTATTGTGACTTGCCCGTATAGAATAGTTTTGCTGGACAATCCAAACCTAACTTGAATCTTGGTTTCGTCAGGTACCTGGGCATGGATCAATTGATTATGATATAATAAAGATAGAAAATTATTTACTCTATCTATCTTTTCAATAAGTCTCACGAAAAATAAGTGTTTCTCCAAATTCTATAAAAATTGTCAAAAATTTTCTCAGGATATTGACCCCTCATTTAGACATAAGATTTTCCCTATTATGAGGGGGGATACCAGGGGAGTCACCAAGGAAGAGCCTCCAGAGGCGCGATTTGAATTCTTTCAGGTGTAATAAATAATTCAAGCAGCAAAAATTTTCAAGTATTTGATTTGATGCTTTTTAATCTGACCATGGACCACCATGGATTGCGGAAAGTCAGGTTGCAAAATAATTTGCAACTTGATTTGTTTCAAACTATGGATTTTTTGAGTGCAGAAACATTGCCGTTTCATTAAGCTTACAAGTCGCATTGGATACCATGCTCATTGCAAAAACGCCGTACCAGATTGGCTTGGTCACTATAGAACTTTTGATAATAATGAAACTGCTTAACTTGAGTATTGTAGTGCCATCCGCTTAAATAAATATAGTCAACGAATTCAATTGCTTTCAGAATATCTTCCAGGTTTTGTTCCACAATATTAGGTGTGGGATATGGTTCGATATGCACTAAAGTATGACAACCACTATCGTGTAGCGATTTTAAAGCATTGATCCGTTCAGAGTAGGAAACAGCCTCTGGTTCCCATCTTTTTCTGAATGCATCATTCAGTGAAATCAGACTGATGCCATGAATGTTGCCGGCAGAGAAACGTTCCTGATCAGCAAGGTCAATAGGTATCTTACCTTTGGTGAGTATAGAACAGTGGATGCCTTGTGAGTTGATAAGGGCAATGAGTTTCAAACTCATGTCTGTTACTTCAGGATAACCGTTCATGAATGGATCTGTAGTCAGGCATAGATGAATACAATCAGGTTTTACCTTCAAATGGATAAGCTCTTTTGTCAGCAATTCGGTTGCATTGGCCACAAGTTTGGGGTGACACCAGTCGGTATAGTTATTGACCCGTCCATGAGTATGGGCCATCATATAAGCATAACATGGATAACGGCAACCATGCCGACAACCCTGCACATGGTTTAAACAGTAAAACCCGAGACCACTTTTGTATAGCAGAGATTTACGAGTGATGTTATCCATGTTGTCTTTTATTCTCCAGTTAGGTCAAAATACCATGTTTAATCCCGATCTTCTTTACTTTCAACACTGATCTTGTTGAAACTCCCACAACCTTACTTGCTTCCCTTATAGTTAATCCCTTTTTCAAAGACTTTAGCACATTTTGACTCATTTCCTTATTGAGAAACTCCAATTCAGTCTGATTCGAACCTTTTCTCTCAAACAAGACTTCCTTGAATAATTGTATGACTACCAACTTTGTGCACACTAACTTTAAAACCATTGCGAATTAGCAGGCTTTTCATTGCAGTTGTATCCTGCCAGCTATAAAATCGTCCATTTATGTATGGAAGAACAATCCCAAAATACTTTAATAAATACCCATTTATTAGAATATAGATTGCATGAATCAGTCGATTAATATTTCGCGAACTTATTGCTTCTTTGAGAAAGCTGTCCGCCTTATCCTTAAAGTGTAGTGTCATCCAAACCCTTCCGTCATTCCGCAACACACGCCGTATTTCTCTTATTACTTTAGGGATATTCGTGTAGGGCAAGGATACTCGGCTATATACTAGATTACACGTATTCGACGGTAATGGTATGTGTTTAGCATCGGAAAGAATAAAGTTGATCTTGCTTCCATAGTTTTCGATCCCATATCTTATCGCATTATTGTCTATATCAAGTCCGATACAGATTCTGTCTGTACAATCTAGTGCCATAAGTGACTGCCCAATACCGCAGCCTATGTCTAAAATTACTTTATCGCAATCGAGAATATTTGGCAAAATCCACCTTTCATCATTCTTATCATGCGCTATCTTTAATTCTTCAAGGTGATACTCAATACTTCCCATGCAACCCTCCTCTTGTTTAATGAGCTTAACATAAGATTAGGTGTACTAATGGAAAAAGCAATTGTTGCTTTCTATGACTGCCTATACCATGTTGCCTATTGTTTGTTAATTGTTTGTTAATTGTTTTTTATTATTACAAATATTTTAATTCCATTTTAGATAGTCAATTCTCTCTCGCCAGAATTGGTTAAGGTCATCGGTTTCCCCACCTTAATTAATTTTTCTACAGAACTATCTTAATAAGTCCCTCCTGATCTTCACTTACTGAAATTATCTTCCAGCCTCTTGGGTCACTGCTGTCATCTTTGCTTGCAAAAATTCTCCATCTGTAAATATGACTGTTTTCAAGTGGCTCTGACGCCTTTCCATCACTATTGTATGTGACAGATGTCGTGGTTTTTGGTATTGTGATGTTCTTTACAGTCCCACTATTGCTGAATCCACCCCAGATAACATTCCCGTTGACATCACTTACTTCGATTACGTAATCATCTGTACTTGAATATGTCGACCAGCTAAATGTGGGAGTTGCAGAATTGACTTCTTTAGGCTGAGTTGTTGTCGCAGCATTTGTCGGGCTTATAAGAACTACTGCACCAGTAACACTGAAATTCATGGTCACAGAAGATGTACTGACAATAACCGTTGGTTCTCCATTTTTAAGAATCCAGTCAGGGTCTACCACCTTGCCGTCATTTGCATAGCTGGCTCTGGCTATATAAGTTCCAGCCGGAACATTAGATATTGTGTAGTTATAATTTGAGGTAGTGGTTGTCAGGCCCGGAATTGTTTCCTTGGTTTGTGGATTAACAAGTGAAACATCAACTTCAATGTTAGTGGTTGCAAGAAAAGTAATAGAACCTGTTACACTTCCTGAAGTACCAGAAGTAAGTGTAAGGTTGTTATCCTGGCTGTCCCCCGATGAAGCAAGATTAACATTTGCTTTTGATGAATTAAAACCCGATTCCCATGCCTGCACTGCATAAGTTCCCGTAGGTACATTATAAATCCAGTAATCTCCATCTTTATCGCTTATGGAAGAATAGCCGGCTGAAGTTCCTGAAGCTACAACCAGTATACCCGCAGCAGGATTGGATGATGCGGTAGTCTGTCCTGAAATTGTTCCCAGACCTGTTGTTGTCAGTTGATTCATCTGGAAATCCATTGTGACTGTCTGCTGTAAAACAACAGTAAAAGGTACTGCAATAATATTAGCAGGTGGGAGATTCTCGTATCCAAGTTTTGACAGTTTTATAAAATAACTACCCGGAGTGAGGTCGAAAGAATATGAACCTTTGCTATCGGTAAAAATACTGTTTGCAGCCGGAGCATTGGTATTGGCATCAAAAACTAAAACGCATGCGTTCGGAATTACAGCAGATGTTGTTGCATCTTTTACTGTTCCGGAGACTTTTCCCGTTGTAGTAGGTTCGCTGCTTTTCTTACATCCCGATAATAGTGCAAATGATAATACAAACATTAAATAATACTTGATTTTCATGGCTATTAAGGATTAGTTAGACAAATCGCATTGCAGCTATTTAACGATTCATAGAGATGTTTATTTTACAATAGCAGTCAAAAAATAGGTTAAAGAAACCCTAACCCGTACAAGTTTTGATTAACTATTTTTTAGCTGATCGAAGAATCGGACAGATTGGCCAGACCTGGACATAGCTAGCTTATGACCAAAAGCCGAAGTTAAATCATTGTTGATGTACATATGTTAAGGGATATCAGACCGGATTTTGAAGTGGTCAAAGAAGGACTGATTTTGAAGAAAATAAAACACTTAGAAACCAGAATTGAAGATGTTTTTGTTTGGTGCCAGTTTTATGACAGGTTTTGAATAAAAACTAATTGTACTTGACCGAAAAATGAGTTGTAAGTATTCTTTCCCTGCAAGAGCAACATTTAAAATTGAATAATGTGGAGTCTGGATCAGAATTCTTTAAAAACTATAATGAACTTACTTAATTTATTGTCAGTGTTTTGGGCTTTAATAGCAATTCCTTCGTAGTAGGTCTCTTAAAAGGATTGTCTAAAAAGCGCTCGACGATTTGATTAAACAATGAGTATTCTTCCCTCAACATAAAATGTGTAGCTCCTGGCATTATGAATAACTGTGCTTTTGGAATATTTTGATAGATTTCTAAAATATGCTCCAATTTAATAATGTCACCATCACCTGCCATTACTAGAACTGGTGCCTTAATTTTTGTTAGCTCCTTATTACTAATATTTGGATAGTTATCCATTAAGTTTATTTGAGATTTTTGTCTGACAAGATTACCAGATGTGTCACCTTGGTTAATTTTCTTGTCGATCCATTTTAAGTCATTTCTGTCAAGTTCTATATCCCATTCTGGCAAAGCTGTTGAGTCTGGCCTTATATTTGGCCCAGTAGTCACCAATTTTTTAACCTTTTTAGGATAGTTCATTGCTAATAATAAACCGATTATTCCGCCATCGCTTTGTCCAATGATATAAGCTGAATCTATTTTTAAATAGTTAAGTAACGAATTATAATCTTTAGCCATTAAGTCATAAGTGAGTATTTCAGAACCATTATCTGTTTTACCATGAAATCTGCTGTCAGCAACAATTATATAATATTTGTTTTTGAAATGTTCAATTTGACATCTTTCGGCATTAATTGATCCCCCGTTTCCATGAATTAAAAGTAATGGTTGCCTAGAAGGTTCTCCATAGATTTCATAGTACATTTTTATTCCATTTAAATTAGCAAACTTTCCCACTGCAGAATTATCGCCATATTTTATGGAAGTAAAACAGGTGTCCTGACTGAAAGAGGTTAAGCAAAGTCCGATTGAGATAAATAACAGTAAAAATTTCATAGTGATTCTTTTTATATAGACGTTATAACCCACTGTCAATAGGTGAAAAAATTACTTTAGTCTAGTTAATTCTATTTTAAAGTTACACCCTGTCCAAGCCGAAGTCAAATTTATTTTAATAAGGGTTTTTTCCCTTTTTGAAAAACTCAGCCCTTTGACAATAACTTGTCAAAAAAATTGACAACCAAAAGCCTGGAGTCAAATACTTGTTGTTTTGTATTGTATGTTCGGTGAAATCAGAGCGATTTTTTTGTGGTCATGTCAATATGGATTTTTTAACCTTTCCTGATATCAGGAGAGGTTATAAGTATTATTTTACCTTTTTAACGATGTTTTAAGGTCGCCAGTGATAGATCATTTTCACTTATGGTATGTTCGTAAGGTTCATCTTGTGTAAAAGATTCAGATATCGAGGTTCATTATGAATAAACTCATAAACAGGGTATCGTAAATAAATAGGTAATCCTGGATCGTGAAAATCATAATCACGTTCTAACATATCCAAAGTTCGTTCTTTATTACCGGCACAGGCATAAATTTGTGCAATTTCGGAAGGTTCAATAAACTTTGTCTTTGATTGTTTTGCAAGGCTGTCAGCCTGAAGATTCAATGCACTTGCTAAGCCTCCGTTAGCATAACCCTGATCAAAGACGTTTGCAAAACCTTTAAAACCGATACTGTAATCCACTTTCCATGCTTCAAGTTCTTCACTATACCTCCCAACCTCATGAAGCACAAGTGGAAGATTATCTAAAACTACCACATTACCAGGATCAGCTTTAAGTACTTCCTGAAATACTGTTATGGCATCATTATATCTGCCAGCGCTATACAAAGTTAGTCCATAACCTGTTTTAGCATTTATATTCATTGGGTCCAGTTCTAAAGCCATTTTATACTGTTCCAATGCTTCTTTGGGTCGTCCTAAAATAGTCAATAAATCTCCATATAACCCAAGTGAACTATTAGGACTAAGTGAAATACTTTTTTTAATTGATGTTTCAGCACCTTTAAAGTCATAGTCGAAGTAAATCTGATCTGCTCCTAAAGCAGAATAAACTTCCGAACAAGTACTATCTAATTCAAAGGCTTTCGTTATGTTGGTCTTTGCTATTGTGGCAGCTTCCTCAGGAGCTGCCCATGACTCTATTGCGCGATTCATCCAGACGGTCGTTATACCGATATAAGCACCCACATAATCAGGGTCTATTTCTTTTGCCTTTTCAAAGTACTTCAGAGCAATATCGCAATCCTCTTCTGTATATCTTCCAAGATAATTCACTCCTAAAATAAAATCTTCATAAGCAGCTAAGCTTGATGTTGGAGTTTTTTCAATAAGTTGTTTCTCTTTGGGGGTTATTATTGCCTCTAATTCTGCAGCTATTGACTCGGCTATCTGGCTTTGCAGACTGAAAATATCCGTTGCATCATTTATCTTTTTTTCGTATGTTTTTCCCCATAGTTTAAGCTCTCTTTTTAGCGCTTTGAAAAGGTTTACACTAAGGCGGATACTAAGCCTGCTACAGAAACATTTTCAAAATCAATAATATTTGACATGGTAATCCTCCTTTTTAATAAAAAACAAAACTTATAAAAGTATTCACTGAATTCATTAACATTTTTAATAATAGTATTGTTCGCTTGGTCTGAATAAGTGAAACCTAACGGCCCGGCGGATTAATTAGTTGCCGTCCGTGTCAGGGTTGGCATGCGTTTTTGCAAAGTCCCGATAGGTGGAAGAGCATTTGGTGTCACGATAAAACTTTCCAGATGGCGTGGTCCCGATAAGTGGGCAGGATTTGTCTCGTCACGATAAAGTTGTCAAGATGGCGTTGCAAAAACCATGACAACTCGAGCATCGGCTTGCAACCCTATTGACTTTGTCTCGGTAGCAGGAACAGTCCGGGTGGTAAAAGATTTAATAAGTAGGTTAAATTCTTTTCTAATCTATTTCGGGGTTAGTTCCCCGCAGCTTGCTGCGAGTAAAAAGTAAGTTCCCAAGATACTCCGTAGCTTGCTGCGGAGTAGTTCATTAGACATTTGGATACGATGATAAAATAGTCCAGGTTGCAAAAGGCAATTAATTTACCTTCCGAGTTAGGTTTTCGTAGTTTTTTACTGGTAGAGATGTAGCACTATTTAATACCAAAATTCTTCTTAAGCTTTCCAACTGCTATGATTAAGGCCTGATGCTCCAGCGTAATATTTTTAAGCCTTTTCCTCAGTTCCGGCAAACATAATTCGTCGTCTGATTCGCCTAACTGATTTATTGCATTAATTCTAATCTCAGGATTTTCATCATCAAGTTGTCTGAGAAACTTATTTATCAATATATCGTCCATTTGTGAAGATTTAGTTATTAGTAGTAAACTTTTTAATATCCCATTGGAATAAGCACACTATGAAACCTAACGGCCCGGCGGTTTAATGAGTTGCCGTCTGTATCAGGATTGGCATGCGTTTTTGCAAATCTGGGATGTTCATCAGCGAAATTCAGGAGGCAGAATATTATGGTTTTGACAACATGGATTGGGATTTGATAGACCAATCAAACGAGAGATTCGCTTTGATTGTTTCAAGATATATAAACGAATCCATAGATGTCTTGTACCAAAATTTATGTTATGATTATGAGATACTGTCAAGAACAAATCCCATTGCTAGATTTAACTTTGATCGGTTATACCTTACCAGTACTGGAACTAATAAAAATCCCAAAAAGGTGTTTGTTATGGAAAAATGATTTTAGGGCAGACTTGTTAAAGCTGGAACGCCTGATCACACACAGCCGGTCAGATTGAACTTAACATACAAAACTATATTACAAGAATTTAACTCCGACATTAAGTTGTCAAAATAATTTGGCCAAAAGTGGTCAGGTGAACCGGCTCTTCCATCTTATATGATTTCTCCCGGGATAACAGTAATAATCTGCTTTATTCCACCTCTTAAAACTCCCATTGAGATCTTTTTCCCAATTACATTTTCGCTGAGATATTTGTGAAGATTATCGACGTTCGAGACAGGTTTATCATCAAATTCAACAATAATATCACCCGTTTTTATCTCACTATTATTAATACCTTCAACTGCATTTATTTCAAAAACATAGACTCCGGTAGCTGTTTTTAATTTATTAAATCCTATCATTCGCTTGGTAAGCGATACTGGGTGTGCTCCCAATGCAAGCTGTGCCCGCCTCACCTTTCCGAAAAGTATAAGTTGACCCACTACATAAGCTGCAAGATTTGAAGATATAGCGAAACATAACCCCTGTGTCGCAGAAATTACGGCTGTGTTTACGCCAATTACCTTCCCACCTGAGTTTAAAAGTGGTCCACCGCTGTTCCCGGGATTCAAAGCAGCATCAGTTTGTATAATATCATCTATTAATTTGCCATTTGTAGCTCTTAGCGAACGTCCAGTAGCACTAACGACGCCGGTGGTTACGGTATGCTGTAAACCCATCGGATTTCCGATTGCAATGGCAATCTGTCCGGGTTCAATTAAATTTGAATCGGCAAACTGCAGAGTATATAAATCACCATCAAATACTTTGATTACGGCAATATCATCAGAAGGGTCCATACCTTTTATTGTTGCTTCAAGTTCCAATCCATCAGAAAATATCACACTTACCGAGTCAGCATTTTCGATTACATGATTATTTGTAACTATATACCCATCACTTGAAATAACAAATCCGGAACCTGATCCTACTTGTTCTGTTTTTTGCCTTGAATTTGGGTCCTGAGTTTTCTTTTTGATCTTTATGTGAACAACAGCCTGTGATGTTCTTTTAACCACACCTGTCACAGTTGATGAATATGCATCAAGTAAATAGGTATCATCAGATGATATCAGATTAAGTGAATTTTCAATAGGTTCCATGACCTTACCGATACAATTCTCAGGCCATATTTTTTTTCTGCAAATTTGTCAGGTTTGGAATTTATTTATAAAGTGCAAAAGCCGGAGAGCATGACCACATTCAGCCGGTCAGATTGTCTTTAACATACAAAACTATATTACAAAGATTTAACTCCGACTTGAGGTGGTCAAAATAATCCGGCTAAAAGTGGTAAGGGGCAGCGGCTTTCCCAATAACAGATACATAAAGATGGAAATGGTCAATTCTTTCGGGCTAGAAGTGGTCAGGATCAACCGGCTCTTCTATTATTGGATATTCTTTATCGCATTTCAGGAATTAAATGAAGATTTCTTTTATTCGCTAATTTGATGTAATTTTAATCAACATTCTTTAAAATAAGAGGGGAAAAGGCTGAGTTATTAGAAACAGTTGATTATTTCCAGAAATAAAAAAAAGGTATTCTTGATTATATATTTTCATATTCATTGCGCGTATTAAATATTTTTATAATCAATAATTTACAATTTTTTATTGTTGATAATTAAAATGAAAAAATTAATCAGGATAATAAATGTTTTGTTGATTTTATTGATTTCCTGCACTGGTGGGAAACCAAATAAAAATCAATCTGCATGGACTGTAAAAGGCAATGGTATATCCGATAGCACTTTAACTCCAAAAGTAGATCAGAACAATTACCTTATCGACAATTCAGTAAAACAGGATGACGGACCTGTGTATATGTATTGTGAGAAAATGCCAGAATTTCCGGGTGGGGAAATTGCATTTATAGAATATGTTAAAAAGAAACTAACCTATCCTTCCGGAGCAATATCAGATAAAATTGAAGGCCGGGTTACCGTCAAATTTATAATTAGAAAAAACGGGGCACCTTCAAATGTCCAGATAATCAAAAGCCTCAGATCAGATGTGGATAATGAATGTTTGAAGGTGATAAGTAATATGCCAAAATGGAATCCTGGTATGATTAATGGCAAAGTTGTTTCAGTTTCCTACAGCATTCCTATTCGGTTCCTCCTAAAAGAAACTGAAAAACTTAATGGAATTTATATTCTACCAGAGTCTAATAAACTTGGTAATAAATAGAAAAAAACTCCTAAAACATTAAAATCACATTCTCTTACTATTACTTCTGTCCCTAAACCATTAACAATAGAATCCAAAGTAAAACCATTAGCCATGACAAACATAATATGCTACTAATTAAAACATTTGCTTTAAAACCACACCTTAAATCTAAAACTTTGCTGGTAAACTTTTCGCTGACGATTTACAGCAGTAAATTTTTGCTCAATTTATACTGAATTAATTTGTCAACTATGAAAAACCTAAAAACACTCATTCTTTTCACTGGACAGGACAATAGGTCAATTCTCCCAAGACTGATTGTAGGATTGGTGTTCCTCTCAGAAGGGATACAAAAGTTTATATTTCCTGAATTATTAGGTCCTGGCAGGTTCGTAAAGATCGGCTTTACCGATCCTGCATTCTGGGCTTATTTCACTGGCATGTTTGAAATTTTGTGTAGTGTCCTCGTATTGTTTGGTTTACTCATCCGGATAGCATCAATGCCGTTGTTTATTATTATGATAACAGCTTTTATCACAACCAAGTGGCCTATCCTGATGGAAAAAGGTTTTTGGGCAATGGCACATGAATACCGTACTGATTTTGCAATGACCTTTTTGCTGGTTTATTTGTTTATTTATGGAGCTGGCAAATGTTCATTAGATTTAAAAATCTTTAAACCCTTAAAAACATGAATTATGGGACCTCTTAGTAAAAACAAGCAGCGCCTCGCTGAAGGTTCTGAAAAGAACAGGAGGGATTTTCTTAAAAAGGCATCATCCTAGGGACATTGACAGTTATCACAGGTCTGGAGTTAATTACTTCCTGCAAAATACTTGTTGTTTTGTTATGTATGTTAAGGGTTATCAGCCCGGATTTTGAAGTGGTCATTTAAGTTAAAGTCTTATAACAGCGGCAGATACCTGGAGAGGTTATAAGTATTATTTCCCCGTTTTAACGATGTTTTAAGGTCGCCATTGATAGATCATCCTCAGCCAACACCTTTCCTTTAAAACCACGCTAAACTCTCCCGGAATTAAACAGAATCGACCTGGTGAGGTCTGGAGACATTATTTAAAAAAACTTACGCAAAAATTCGTGTATGTGTTTTTTGTTTGTTGGCAGGTTTTTAATGATTCTTATGACAATCTGTTTAAATTTAAACAAAGGTCAGTGGTAACCTTGGATGCTATGCAGTGGTTAATATAGACGATGTGTCGCAAATGCCTTAACTCATTGAATATTTAACAGGTAGGTAATAAGATAATAAATTATTAATGATATACCTATGGAGGGCTTTTACTTAAAATAATCCTGGTACTACCAGATAAACCAGAATCATACCTATTAAACCGGTTAAAATTAAAAAGAACAACAGAGGCACCAAATTACGTTTAATTATTGTTCCTTCAAGGCCCATCAGTCCTACTCCTGCACATCCTGTAACAACTTTCTGAACGTTTATCAAGTTACCTAATGCTCCGCCAACGTTTTGTAGGCTAACGATTATTATATGTGAAATCCCAAGGTGATCAGCAATAGAATACTGAAAAAGGGAGAATAGCATATTCGACACTGTATTCGATCCGGAAATAAAGGCACCAAGCGCCCCGACAGAAGAGCAGATAAGCGGCCAGGCGCCATGGAATAACTGTGATGCTGTCTGAGCCAATGCAACCGGCATGCTGAGATAATTATTCGGATTTGTACCGGTTTGTATCATTATTCTTACCATTGGCACAGTAAAGATCAGAGCGATAAGAGGATTTTTAACTCCTTTCAGAGCGCTCTTCCAGGCAATACTTACCTGTTTTCTTCTCATTCCAAAAAGAGGAATACATAAAAGTGCCATCAACAAAAATGGCATTATTCCCGGATTATTAAGCGGTTCAAAATCAGCAGTTATCGTTGTGTCAAAAAGTACAGGCGAAACAAGCTTTATCGATTTCAGCCATAGATTAAAAGGCAGAAAACTAACTCTTGCTAAAATAAGTAATAATCCGATCAGCAAATATGGAACCCATGCTTTCAGAGGTGATATGTTGTTTTCGGATGTTTTCGTCTCCATCGAAATTGTACCGTTCCAGTTTCTTTGCCAGTTCTTTCTGTCAGGAAAATCCCAAACCTTTTTTGGAACAAGGAAACCTGCTTTTGTGAGAGGAATTAATATAAACAAACCCAAAAGACTACCTATAAGACAGGGAAATTCAGGACCAAGAAGAATTGCCACAATTAAAAACGGAACAATAAAACAAAGACCGGCAAATATTGCATAAGGCCATATTTCAAGCCCTTCCTTTATACTCTTTTTTTCTCCAAAGAACTTTGTAAGCAGTGTCACAATTACAAGTGGCATTAAAATTCCGGGTATGGCATGCTGTATTGCAGTCCAGACACCTATCTCATGAATCAGTTTACTAAAGCTCATGCCATTCTGTGAAAGTGTATTAAGTACTGTTGGTGTATTGAGTGAAGTTCCTATCCCGATAATCGTTGGAATACCAACTGTCCCAAATGAAACAGGAGTACTGTTAGCAACAAGTGAGACCATCACAGCGGACATTGCCGGGAAGCCAATTGATAACAATAAAGGTGCTACCAGGGCTATTGGTGCTCCAAAGCCTGCAGAAGCTTCCAGAAATGCACCAAATAAAAATGCGATTATAATAGTCTGGATCCTTCTGTCTTGTGAGATGTAAGAAAATCCTCTGTTTATAATTCTTAATGCTCCACTTTCCCTTAGTGTAAAAAGCAAAGTCAATGCGCCAAAAACAATCAAAACAATTGTTAATCCAGTAACTACTCCATTCAAACTTGATGCTAGAATCCAGTTAAAGGGGGTCTTCCAGACAAACAGAGCCAATAGAAGTGTAACTATAAATGCCACAGGCATTGCTTTGGCTGCCGGCCAACGGAATCCTACCATCAGAATGAAGATAGTAAAGATTGGCAATGTAGCTAACAGAACTATAATTCCATGTAACATAATAACCAGATATTAAATAATTGGCAAATCAGATTATGAATTGAAAAGTAACTACCATAAATAGTATTTTCATTTAACCTGAATCATTAATAAAAAGAGAGTCTTCATCTACAACCTAATTAGTTATATTTGAAATGCTTCCAACAAAATTTCTTTCATCAACAATAATAGACAAAAAAACTTAAATCTATATACTGGAAGTCAACCTTTTTTCTCTTCGAGTTGTTTCTAAAAACAGGTCGTGACTTAATTGAAAAAGCCAGAAATATTGACCATAATTGGCCGGAATAAATTGACCACTCTCAGATAAAATGAATTTCCGAGATTTTCCGTAAAAATTTGGCAAAATTTTTCTTGAAGTATTGACCCCTTTTTTGGATATTACTTTTCCCCTATTATTAAGGGAGGATACCAAGAGGGTGAAGAAGGAAGGAGAGAGCCTCCTAGTTGCAAAAGCCGGTAATCCTGACCACATTTCGCCAGTCAAATCAGGTAGTTGGTTTTTCTTAGTTGTTAATTTCCTGGCAGGTTTTTGAGTGATTTAAATAAATAATCGAAGAGTTTATTAAAGATATTTTTCTTATTTCTTTTTAGTCGCCTTTGTCTCTCTCCCATAATATGAAAGCGTCAATGAACTTACATTGTTATTATTATCAGTCATAAACTCTACAGTATATCCCTCCATAAATTTAACTTCAAACTTTGTCTGGGATAGCGGGACTAATTCCATTTCAGTCTGACCTTCAAAAATCAGGCTCAGGGTTTTATTATCTTTCAAGACTGCCTTAATTTGTCCTCCGTCATATTCATATTCACCTGTATACTTTTGCAATGTGTCTGCCGACAAAACAGGACCTTTCGGCGTTTTCTCCTTTAAAACAATTTTGGATTTTACATATTCCGCCTGCTCAGTCATACCCATTGATTGCTTGGCTATAGCTATGCCGTTTAAGATTATGCCATTGAAATAGGGCTGCCTTTGCGGATTATCTTTAAGAATTGTATCTCTGAAACCAACTAACATATCGATTCCTTTCCTGAAATTATCCGTATCTTTTATCCGTTTCAGATAATTTGAAAAAGGCCAGATCAACATGAATTTAATATTATTGGAACTCGGCGAATTGTTAAATCGAAAAGCCAGGGAATCAAATTCATTTTCCCCGGAGTACATGTATAAAGAATTGTTTATTGCATTTAAAAGTTCTCCCTTAGTCTGGTGGGATGATAGTCTCTTTGCGATGTCGAGCGCGGCTGTACTGTCCAGCGAACCAAGTGCAGTCAGAGCATTTCCTGCAACAGAATATGAAGAATCATTGATCGCTTTCATGAAGAAATCCTTATATGCGTAATTTTTGTATTTGGCCAGCGCCCCTATAGCTGCAGCTCTGACCAGTGATGAAGGATCATTTTTCGCAAGTTCTGCCAAAATATGTTCAACAGATTTTTTTATAGAGTCATTTTTGATATTTAATGACCGGATTGCATATATTCTTAATCCCTGATACCTGTCTTTCAAGGCATCTTTTATAAGTTCTGACGCCCTACTTTCATCAGCCTGCTTCGATGCAGCAAATTCAATTGCTTCACGCCTGTCGAGGTATAAACCAGCGTTTTTGTACTGAAAGATGTAATTATCGAGAGTTTTATGTTCAGATTTTTCGCAGAGAAGGATTTTATCACCATCAAAATTAATCAGATCGGGTCTGGTTTCAGCATGAAAAGCAAATGTATCGGACTGATGTTCAAGCCAAACGTTAAACCGTTTTTTCACACCACCCTGATAAAGGTCAATTGCTACAGGAAGCTTAAAAACCTTGTCGGGTTGTGTCTGTTTGACATAAACCTTGGCAGTTCCGGTCGACTGATCATAATCATAACTTATATCCAGCTTTGGATGACCGCTTCCATAATACCATTGGTTCCAGAACCAGTTCAGATCCTGTCCGGTAACTTCTTCAAATGCAAGACGAAGCTCCTGTGCTTCAACAGCTTTGAATTTATAAGTTGTAAGGAACAGATTAAGTGATTTATAGAAAGCGCTGTCTCCAACATAGTTCCTGAGCATATTCAGGATACAACTTCCTTTCGAATAACTCACGGCATCAAACATATCAAAGGAATCCTTGTAATAGAAACGGACCAAATCTTTCTTTTCGTTGTTGCTATGGAGGTAACTCTGCATGTTGTTAAAATGGTATTCATCGCCTGCGTCCCTGCCATGCTTATATTCTTCCCACAGGCATGCGCCGTAGGTGGCAAATGTTTCGTTCATTGTTATATTGCTCCAGCTTTCTGTTGTAACATAGTCCCCGAACCATTGATGGAATAGTTCATGCGCAATAGTTTCTTCCCAATAGTTTTCATCCACCAACTGCCGTGCATCCTGTTGAGCATATTCCGAATGTAAGGTGGCAGTAGTGTTTTCCATAGCTCCGCCGTAATCCCACCCTGTCACTTGCGCATATTTCTGCCAAGGAAAATCTACCCCTGTAATCCTGGAAAAGAAACCTATCATTTCCGGAGTGTATCCAAAGATCTTTCTGGCAACAGGGGCGTACTCTTTTTCGACATAATAACTCACCTCTTTGCCTTTATAACTGTCTTTAATTATCGAATATTCACCTATGGCCATCATCATAAGGTAAGGAGCATGAGGCAGATCCATCTTCCAGGTATCAGTGCGGGTTCCGTCTTTGTGTTTCTGCTGCTTTACCAACAACCCATTTGAAAGTGTCTGATATTTATCAGGGACCGTAATGCTGATTTCATCTGTTGTTTTTTGATTAGGCTTATCAATGATCGGAACCCATGCGGAATTAGTTTCAGTTTCGCCCTGAGTCCATATCTGTGTTGGTTTATTTTTATCTTTTCCCAGTGGATTGATAAAAAACAAGCCTTTTACTTTGATGTTATTTTGTTCAGCAACATAATCAATGAATACAGTATAACTCTCCCCTCCCTTGTATGTCTTATCGAGAGTGATTCGAAGGTTTAAACTGTCATAACTGTATTTCAAGGGAATATGCTTTCCATCCTTTATTAATGACACCTCCTTTATATTCATTTTTTTTGCATCAAGATTCAAAGAATCCGTAGGATAAAAATGAGGATGAAGTGTTATCCAGGCTTTCCCAAACATCCACGACCTTGAAAAGTCGAAGTTGACCTCAAGTTTTGTATTTTCAAGGTCATTGATTTTTGTGGCAGAAGCACGGTAAATATTTTCCCATGCTTCAGGCTTTTGAGCATCTTGTTTTTGTGAAAAACAGACTAATGAAAAGAACAGGAGCCCTGCGATAATGAGGTTTTTCATAGTCAATAATTAAAGAGTACTTGAATTTTAAATCATAAGCTAAATAAGAATGAGTTTGAAGGAAAATTTGAAAAAACAAATCATCCTTACGACATTTCCCCAATTAAATCACGCTTATCATAGATCGCTATATAACAGATATTTGTTTTCGGCATTTGGTAATCAGTTTAATCCGGCTAAAAATGGTCATTGCTTCTGGCTTTTCAAATCATCAACGAAATCAAAGATAGGACCAGAATGCTTCTGATTATTCTCATGATCTTGTCGTAAAATTAATAAATTGAAATAATTGTATGGCCAACTGGATTCAAGTAAATAATTGGTTTTAACAATTGACTAGAAATCAGGTCATCTTAATTCATTTCACTTCATATTCGGCTTTCCCTATTACAGGAATGCCATCTGAAGTAATCCCCTCTACTGATATTCTTACTGCCGAAGATCTGTCACCATTAAAGAATTTCAAATCAAGATCATCTGAACTCCTGAGAGTCAGATTTGGTTCCCAGAATAGAGTAGTCCGCATATCAGGCTTATAATCAGATACTAGCGTTGTGTAATGCTTCGGAGAATAAAAAACGCGTGGTTCGTCAAATCCTGACAGGTTAATTTTTACTGAACTATATGATGGTTTCCTCAGATCACCCCAATCATCCTTTGTGACTACTGAAATAACTCCATTTATGGCAGCTCCTCCAAATACACCTGCATTCACAGCTTTAATATAATCTATTCTTTCAATTATACTTCCTGGTAGTCCATTTAATCCTTCAATCCCTACAGGTATTCCATCGAGCAAAACAAGTGGAACTCCCAATGTCAAAATATAAGCAAATTTATTTGATAGTATTTGTCTTACTGTAACAGCCTCCAGATCACGAGTTATTGCCAAAGACATGTCCGGGTTAGCCGCCATGATGTATTGCCTGCTTCGGACAGCAATCGACTTTGGAAAATCATCGTGTTTAACAACTATTGTTACTTCTCCAGGATTAATAGTGTCAGACAATTTATATTTTCTCAAAACAGAATTTCTTATTTCAGTATACTTCCTATATATTATTAAGTTATTTGATATTGATTGATAAATATTGATATGCTGATTATTATCAATTTCAGAGTCTTTTCTTACACTGGTAATTGACCTTAATGACGAACTCGTGACCTCAGGTGAAGAATATTTATTTGTATCAGGAATCAGCCAACCCTGAAACGTTCCATTCTTTCCCATTACACTCGCTATAATTGTGGCTTTACCTGAAAAATCAAGACCATCTAACCGGAACCCACCTGAGTTATTAGTCAGCCCGGTTATTATTAAAGGCTTGTCTCCTGTAAAAATGGCTGCAGTTACTTTTGCTCCTTCCATTGGAACATCAGAAAACAATTTCCTTACTCTGCCTGAAAAAGTAAATCCGTTTTCAGGAGGGAAAACCATCTTTTCATATTTCCATCTGAAATCTCGCCACCCGTTTGTCATCAGTACCAGGTCAAGGTCTTCAAACCTGTTCCGGTTTGACGGATCAAAATAAAATGAAGGTTCTTCAACAAATCCCCTTACATCCGACTCCAGAAGAAACCAGGAACAGATAGTTGAAGCATATTTGTTAACGCTCACCGAAGCAGTATCAACAGCTGACAATGAAAGATATGAACTCCGCTGTGTCACTGTATCTTTGCTCTGCGATATATTTACCATTACTGAATCACGCTGTTTATATTCAGCTTTGTCTGTCCTGACCGTTATTACCAGATCAGGTCTATTGTGGATATAAACAAGCCTTTCACAAAGTGGTAAATCATTGATTCCTGATAATCTTAAACTGATAATACCATCAGGAAGATCATCAGTTTTCAGGAGAAAATAATTATTGAATGATGTCAGCCTAAACGAAACTGTCTTGATTAGAATGTTGCGTGCTGAAACACTTAAAGTCAGATCCTTTTCCCTGACCAGACTTAATGTCGGTGAATTCGTGCGTAACTGAAGTTTTAGTACCCCGGCTCCATTTTCAGATACTTCTAGCACAACTCCAACAGGAAGACCCCCTGGAAGTTCAAACCTGCGGATAATACCTTCTCCATCTTTAACAACTGCATAGAAAAGCTTTCCAAGTACAGGGGTGAATTTAAACTTGCCCATTCCCTTATGCGTGCTCCTGAACGATGTGATAGAATCCCCAGCTGATGAATAAATTATACCATCAACATCACATCCGTTACCAATAGGATTTACAGCTTTAAAGGCAACTACTGACTCAACACCATCTGTCAGCGATCCACTTTCAGGGTAAAAACCAAGTTCTATTTTGTTACTAATATATCCTGCTGAATCAGATGATAATTTATCATTTTCTGCTGGACTCACGATAAAAACGCCTTTAATGAAAAACAGGGAATCACTGGAATTCCTCATGTAATTTGTGTAAGCCCTTATCCAATATTTACCTGACTTCAGTTCTTTACCAAGAACAAAGTCACCATTGCCAAGTCCTGAGTCCATTCTGACAGTCCTGCTCAGAATAATCTTTAAATCCGGAGACATTAATTCAACATGGAGGTTGTTACTGTGATCCGTTAGGATCCTGTCTGTTGCATCGATTAGGTATGCCTTGAACCAGATATTGTCACCCGGACTATAAAAATCGCGGTCGGTATGTAGGTACACTTTTTCAATAACCTTAACGGAATCAAAAGTTGAACTGTCCTCAAAAATTCTACAATTCCCGACAGCAGCAATATTGTATAATGTCAGTAGCGCTAAAAAATGGAGAATTCCCTTTTTCATTTCAAGTTCAGGTTAGCAGGTCACGCTGAAACAGAAACAAACTGTATGCCAAGGAGTATGAATTAAAAAGTATTTCTAAGCGAAAAGAATTGTTGTAATGTAAAACATGTTATATTTTTTTTACGTTTTTTTATATGTAAGAAATTATATATATTTAATTATCTGTCATATATAGTTTATTTTTTATAGAATTGTGGCCCAACTGGACCCACTTCAGTAAATCAAGCGCTTATGAGTTTTTAATCATAATTGTTTTTTATTTCACGCCAAGTTTTGGACAAAAATGAGGAATTTTTGTAGGGAGATTTTGCAAAATTTTTTCATGTATTAATATAAAGTGGCTTATAGACTTTCAAATATAAAGAAGATTAATCTGATTGCTCCTCTATGTAAAAAGACAATGTTTAATTCACTTGAGGAGGCTCAGGAAATGATCCAGTATATCAAACAAAATCGCAGAGTAAATGAATTACATGCATATAAATGCATGACCTGCGGATTTTGGCATTTGACTAGCAAATCCAAATAATATTATCGTGATCGATTCTTTTATTGCAGTGGAAAGGATGTTAATTAAATAGGTCTGTACTTCTGACCACCTTTGCCCGGAATAAATTGGCCACCTAAAGCCCGAGTTAAATCCTTGTTGTTTTTTCATGTATGTTTTATGTTATCAGACCGTTTTTGAAATGGTCAAAGAAGAACGGATTTTACAGTTAACGTAGAAACATATGTTTTATTCATATCGTAACGCCTCCACTGGATTCCTTGTGGCAGCCCTCCAGCTTTGCCAGCTTACTGTCAGCAGTGCGATTCCCATTACTATCAGTCCGGCCAGAACAAATATCCACCAGCTCAGGGTAGTTTTGTAGGCAAAACTTTCAAGCCATTTATGCGTTGCATAGTAAGCAACCGGTAAGGCAATCAGAAAAGCAATCACAATCCATCTCACGAAATCCTTGTCAAGCATCGCCATCACCTCTGCGGTTCCGGCTCCGTTCACTTTCCGGATGCCGATTTCCTTTGTACGCCTATATACTGAATATGCAACCTGCGCCAGTAATCCAAAACATAACAGAACAAGTGCAACAAGGCAAAATCCTCCGATGATCTTCAGCAGACGTTCCTCGTTGCCGTACATAGCATTGAATTTATCAGATATTGTGAATGCATTATAGGGTTCACTATTAAAAACTTTACGCCATTCACTTTTTATGAGTTCAATGGCCCTTCCTTCAGATCCGGGGCTGATCCTGAAAACCATGTACTGGGGATATGAATTCTCCTTGTACCGGTAGATCATGGGAGGAATAGCATTGTCAAGCGAGCCTATATTCACGTCATGAAGTACACCGATGACATTTACTTTATTATCGGTGGTAAACAGAGCCAGTTGCTTGTTTTCAACAGATTTCCAGCCCAGCTGCCTTTCTAATGTTTCATTTATCAGAATTGATTCCCGGTCGGAGGCAAATCCTTCTGAGAAGTTACGGCCTTCACTCAAGGGTAATTGCAGGACCCCTGCATAATTCTCATCAATGCCTGCCGATACGGCTGTGTAAACATTAAGATTATCAGGATTATATATGGTAAAAGCATTACGATACTGTGTACCGGGAACTGATTCCATAAGGCCCGTTTTCAGTATTCCGTTCGGTTCTGACTGATTTGATATTTCCTGCTCCAGTACGGCAGCCTTTTTCCCTTGCAATTCAAGATCATTGTCCATTGCGCTTAAATCCAGTACGTATAATCCTTTCTTGTCAAAACCAAGGTCATGATTTTTAACAAAAGAAATTTGCCTGAAAATAAATAATGAAGTCATTGTAAGCATAAGAGCAACAGAGAATTGAATAACAACGAGAGCCTGCCTGAATTTTTTCTGCTGAGGAATATTTTCTTTCCGGCCTGAGAGCAGGGTAACCGGCCTTGGCCTGAGTATCATCATGGCAGGGTACACTCCCGACAATAATGCTGAGACAATAACAAGACCCGAAATTGCAACCCATACAACTATATCTGAAAACGGGTTGAAATCGTTGATCTGCATCAGATTACGAAAAGGATTGATCAGGAGTTTTACAAAGACAACAGCAATGGCCATTGATATGATGGCTTTAAGGAAAGTCAGAAGGATAAAATTTGTTGCAAGATTCTTCCCGGTGGCTCCAAGTACTTTATGAATTCCGGTTTCTTTAAAGCTCCTTTCAGACTGGCTGATTGCCAGGTTAACGAAATTAATGCAGGCAATTACAATAATGAAAACTGCGACAAAAGCCAAAGCCCATAATAGTCTGGAAGATACAGGGGCTGTCAGGGGATTTTCAATATCTGTTCTGAAATGGGAACCACTTAAGGGTATAAGAAGGAAGTCGTAGCGGCCATTTATAAATGCAGCATTGTGACTGCCAAGGATTGTATTTGCTTTCCGTTCCAGATCGTCTTTCTGCGAATCGTTTTTTACTTTGGCAAGAACCTGTGTGCCAAACCACCACCAGTTCTTTCTCCAGTCCGGGGGATTCATCGATTCCCAGTTAAGATAAATTTCAGTCTGAAATTCACAGTTAGGCCGTGGATCCTTTACAATACCGGTGACAGTAAAAGTTTTATCACCGCTGAAAGTCCTGATTGCAAAAACCTGTCCCATAGCTTCTTTCTGTCCAAACAGTTTCCGTGAGCATGATTGTGTGATCACCGAGCTTCCCGGCTCGGATAAGGCTGTATTGTCTGAGCCTGTCAGCAGTCTGAGGCCAGTGAGATTAAATAAATTATCGGTGGCAGAGGAAGCCATGATGTCATATTTGATACCGTTTACAGTGACCGGATATGCGAAGGCAGGGGATAGGGCGGCAACCTCACCGATGCCAGGAAAATCTGTCCGGATTGCATCTGCCATAGGAAGAGGATTCCCGTATGACAAGCTTCCGTTATGCCTGTCTTTTGATACCAGCCGGTAGATTTCTCCATTATTAAGAATGCCGGAGTTATATGAAACATGATACCGTAAATACCAGATAATTAGTAAGCTCATTATTATTCCCACAGACAGGCCGAGAATATTCAGTAAGCCGAAACGGCCATCTTTTTTAAAAGTATGTGCTATAATCCTGACAGTTTTCATTTTATTAAGTGGTATTATAAGTGGTATTAAAAGTGGTCTTTTTCTTATTATTCATACCGTAATGCCTCAACTGGATTCCTTGTTGCAGCTCTCCAGCTCTGCCAGCTTGCTGTCAATAATGCCACAGTAGCAGCAAGCGATCCGGCCAAAGCAAAAATCCACCAGCTTATATCAGTCTTATATGCAAAGTTCTTTAGCCATTCGTGCATTGAATAAAAAGCAATGGGTGTGGCAATTATAAAAGCAATTATTACACTTATAATGAAGTCTTTGTTAAGCATGGCTAGAATTTCCGGTATTGTTGCTCCGTTAACTTTACGTATACCTATTTCCTTGGTGCGGTAAAGACTGATTAAAAAAATCTGGCTAAGTATTCCCATGCAGGTAATTATTAATGCAATTACTGAAAAAAAAGTAATTGTTTTTGCCATTTTTTCATCTTTGCTGTACATGGATTGGAACTGTTCATCATAAAAGGTATAACTGAATACATCATAAGGCAAAAACTTTTTCCAGGTACGCTTAATCTGATCCATATACCGTGCGATATCACCCGGTCTGAGTTTAATTGATAACATTTCAGTAGCTGCCTGAGGAGCATAAATCAACACTAATGGTTCTATAGCATCGTAAAAAGGACCTATATGAAAGTTGTTAACAACACCAATAATCTCATATCCTCCTTCTTTCCCGTTATTAAATCGTTCTCCTTCAATGCTCTTAAATCCATAACGTTTTAATGCTGTCTCATTAAGAAGGCATACTTTGTCTACATCACCCGTAAGAAATTCCCGTCCCTGAAGTAATCTGATCCCCATTGTTTCAAGATAATCATCACCTATTGTTATGCAACTTAAAAAAAATTCGTTATTCCTGGCATTAGATCCCATACGAAGGCTTATTTTCCCCGGTGCTCCATTGCTGAAGGTAGATTTTGATACAAATGGTAGTTTGTTAATCTCCTGTCTGAAAGCCTCCGGATTTTTAAAATTGTGCGACATATCAATTCGCACCAGCATCTCTTTGTCAAATCCAAGATCAGACTGTTTTGCATAATTTAATTGTTTGAAGACACCTATAACTGTTGCAACCAGAGCAATGGAGGTAGCCAATTGAAATGTAAGCATGATTTGTTTACCTGCCTGGGTACCTCTTCTTTTCTTTGTCCCCAAGAGAAAATCAGACACATTAAATCGTGACAGCAAATAAAATGGAGCAAGGCTGTTTAATAAAATGACAGCAATAAGAGTAACTCCCAGCGCAGGAAACAATTGGACAAATGTCAGCGTATTAAGGTGCAATGCTTTACCAAACAAAATCCCGGAATAAGGTAATAAAAGAAAGGTAATGATCAACGATAACGCAACAGAGATTAAAACTCCAATAGAGACCTCTGTAAATGAAAAGGATATTAATTGACTCCAGCCTGCGCCATTAGTCCTGTTTATCCCTATGGTCTTAAGCTTTGCATACTGCATTGAAGTTGTGTAATTGAGATAATTAATGCTCGACATTAGCAAGATAAGTATTGCGGTGGCTATGAATATTTTGAGAAGTCTGGCATTGCCTTTATTATGCATATCTTTTATTGCAGGCGAAGAGAGATAGATATCATCAAGTTTTTGCAGACCCAGCCGGGCAATCTCAAACTGACCGAGATTGAGCGTTCTGTTCAACAGGGAAGTGAAATTATCTATATTAACCCCTTCGGTGAGTTGTATGTATTGATTGGTGAGATTAAAGCATTTCCCATTGTTACAGGTTTTTGACATTCTGAAATTCTCATTGTCACTGTTCAGAATGACTTCAGCCTTAAAACTTGAATTTTCAGGCAGATCTTTTATCACAGCTGTAATTCTTCCGTTAATTGACACATACCTGTTTCCGATATTCAAAGTTTGACCAACTGCATTCCCGTTTTTATAGAGCCTTTTTGCTACCGATTCGGTAATAACTACCGATTCCTTTCCATCGAATGGAAAAGAAGAAAGACTTTCCATAACTTCTATGGAAAAAATTTTAAAAAAATTATTATTTGTACTTATTATATTATCAAACACTGTACTGGCATTGGCTTGTTCATCCTTTACGATGAATTCAAGACCTTTATAATACTCCATCGGGCATGTATTTGCTATTTCAGAATAGCCAGATGCTAAAATGGGATTCAAGTCATAATTTATGTCACAACTGTTGTTTTTTACATCATATAAACGATAAATCTGTTTGTGGTTAGCAAATCCGGTATTCACGTTTTTTTCTGTAAAATAGAAAAGCCCGATTAAAATGCAAGCGGCAAAACCAATCGAAAAACCGCCAATTATCAGTGTGGAGTAGACTTTGTTTTTCAGCAGGTTGCGAAAGGTCATTTTGATATCATACTGTATCATGTTTAATGTATTTTCTAGTGATTCAAGAATAGCGATGGTAATTGTTCATTCATATAAGATTGTCTCGATAGGATTTCTCGTCTCTGCTTTCAATCTCTGCCAGCTGACGGTCAACAGGGCAATAACCGGCGTAATCATGGCTGCAAGAAAGAATATCGACCAATTCAAACTTGTTTTGTAGCAAAACTATAAATCCTCAAATTCATTCCATATTCTGCAGCAAGAACAGCGATGAAGAACGAAATAACAATACCTCTGACAACGTCTTTGTTTATCAAAACAAGTATCTCTGATATCTTGTAGGAAACTTTATGATATTTCATCCAGTAATTATTGAAGATTTTTAATTGTTTTAATAACCAAATACAATATTGATGCCATGATTGTTTGTATCTAATATACAATAATATAGATAATATTCTTGCAAATTGTGTAAATAAATTTTACAATATTGTGTAAAATAAATTTACTGATTATGGACTTTATCTTTGACATCAGATACATTTGAGGTGAACGCATCAGTAGTAATTTCAAATTATAAAATTACCATCCCCCCTCATGGTAAAGACTTAGTATTTAAGTTGGATTTAATGCACGATTATAAATTCTTACATCATCAATGATTCCGTCAA
>CAWBNA010000031.1:0-233046 GCA_963789985.1 uncultured Bacteroidales bacterium
AAAAATCGCCCAAAATGACCACCTGAGACCGGAGTAAAATGACCACCCGCTGTCCGGAGCAAACTGACCACCCTTAACCGGAGTAAAATGACCACCTTAAACCGGAGACAAAAGACCACCCCTACCTGTTTTGCTTTAATATCATGATTTGTTAGGTTGAATGATTAACGTTGAGGGTATTATAAAATACCTATCATTTATGTCTAACAATTTAATTATTATGAGTAAAGCAAGAAGTATTTTAAAAATGTACACCGAGGGTGTAAGTAAACAATCGATCAGTGTCCGCACTGGTGCTACCCGGAACACGGTTAAGAAGTATATCCGGCAATTTGTTGCCATGGGTAAGACTTTTGACGAAATTGATAAACTCAGTGACACTCAACTGGAGGCACTATTTTCATCGCCCCGGCAGGAATACTCCACAGATCAGCGTAAAGCTGACCTTTTGGCCTTTTTTCCCAATATGGAAAAAGCACTCAAACGTAAAGGTGAGACACGGGAGAAACAGTGGGAGCTATATTTTTTAAAACATCCGGATGGTTATCGTAAAACGCAGTTTAATGAACACTATAATCTATGGAGCAAAAAGGTCAACTCTTCGATGCACCAGGAGCATAAGAGCGGTGACAAGATGTTCGTAGACTATACCGGCGATAAGCTGTCCTTTGTAGATAAGGCAACAGGTGAAGTGGTTCCGACAGAAGTTTTTGTCGCCATATTGGGTTCCAGCCAGATGACCTATGTTGAGGCATCCATAACTCAAAGGAAGGAAGACTTTATCAGTTCCTGCGAAAATGCCCTGCATTATTACGGAGGTATGCCACAAGCCATAGTGACAGACAATTTAAAATCGGCTGTAATCAAAAGCGACAGGTACGAGCCCACGCTTAACGAGATGTTCCGTGATTTTGTGGAACATTACCATATGACAGCGCTTCCGGCAGGACCCTATAAACCTAAGCACAAAGCACTGGTGGAGGGAGCGGTTAAGATAATATACCGGACGATTTTTTATACGATCAAACAAAACACTTACTATTCTTTAGCAGAATTAAATACCGCTATAAAAGAAGCACTTGAGGATCACAACAATAAACTGTTAACAGGTCGCCCGTATAGCAGAAGGCAATTGTTTGAAGAAATAGAAAAACTGGATCTCAGCCACTGCCACAATACAGGTATCAGGCTAAACGGAAGAAAGTAGTTACGGTAATGAAAAACAACCATGTATGTCTTGCTGAAGACAAGCATTATTACAGTGTCCCTTACCGCTACATTGGAAAGAAGGTTACCATTCTTTACACCCAGGACATGGTAGAAGTTTATTACCGTTATGATTGCGTGGCAAAACATACGCGTAATTTAAAGCTCTACGGATACACCACCGATGAAGATCACCTGGCGTCCCACCACCAGTTTAAAAGCGACTGGACACCTGATAAGTTCATTCAGCGGGCAACGTTTATTGGAAACGATACCAGAGATTATATCGCCCGTATTTTTGAGATTAAGCAGCATCCCGAACAAGCCTATAAGACATGCCAGGGCATCCTCAGTTTTGTTACCCGCATCGGCAGTGAGCGTTTAAATAGGACCTGTCGAAGGGCATTATATTATGGTGACTTCAGTTATAATGCTATCCGTACAATCATCGAGAAAGGACTTGACCAGGAGCCTTTCGATACAGAAGATGACAATAAGAAAATGCCCAGGCATCCCAATGTTCGCGGAGGAGAATATTACAAATAATCAATTTACCAGTTATCCAGTCACGGTAAGGCCGTGGCTGGATTAATCCCATAAACTTTAAAAATAAGAATATATGAATGAACAAACATTGCAGCGACTTAAACAAATGAAGTTCCAGGGTATGGCCACGGCCTTTAAAACAACGCTTGAAGACGGGCGAATGGCCAGCATGACAGCAGACGAGATGGTGTCTTTCCTGATTGAATCAGAATGGGACTATCGTAACAACCGCCGTATTGAACAGCACATTAATCAAGCCCGATTTCGTTACAAAGCCAATATCGAGCACCTCGACTTTGAAACCGAACGTAACCTTGATAAAAATCAAATCATGCGTTTTACCGATTGTCATTTTATTGACAAATCAGAAACCATTATTATTACAGGAAGTACAGGCATTGGTAAAAGCTTTATCGCTTCAGCTATCGGTAATCAGGCATGCATATTGGGTTATAAAGTTTTATATGCCAACTCCACAAAGCTCTTTGGTAAATTAAAAATGTCCAAAGTTGATGGATCGTATATCAAAGAAATAGCACGCATTGAAAAACAGGACTTGCTAGTACTTGATGACTTTGGAATACAACCCTTCGATAATCAAAGTCGTTCATCACTAATGGAAATTATAGAAGACCGCCATGGAAAACGTTCAACAATCATCACCTCGCAGCTTCCGGTATTGCAATGGCACGAGATAATAGGCGAGAATACCATTGCAGATGCCATATTAGATCGCATCGTTCATCATGCACATCGTATTGATCTCTCTGGGGAATCGATGCGTAAACGAAACAATATAAAAATATCTTAACTTGGAGAAACAAACTAAAAAATTAACTTTGTAAAAACACCCTTCAAATTATGGTAAAAATGAAGCAAAAAAGGATGTTAACTTAGGGGTGGTCTTTTACATCCGGTTAAGCATGGTCTCTCAAAAACGGTGAAGGGTGGTCAATATGACCGATTTTTCCAATTAAAGCCACAAATTGAAAAATTAGTTAAAGCAGAATTCAAAAATGATAAACACCCAATTTGATTATGGCATAAATTATTACATAACTTTACGACTCTGAATCAGGCTTTATGAAAGATTTTAGTCTATATAGTGATGAGGAACTGATGAAGGAAATCAAGGCAGACAACATGTTTGCTTTTGATGCATTATATAAAAAGTATAGCAAAAGGGTATATAAATTTGGCTATACGATTCTTAAATCACAGGAAGAGTCAGAGAACATTATGCAGGATGTTTTTCTTAATTTATGGGAGAATCGCCTCAAAGTTGATAAAGATTCTTCAATCAAAGCTTATGTATTCACTATAACTTATAACTCAGCGATTTCCATTATCCGGAAGAAAGCCAGGGAATCTGAGTTTATAGAGTATTTAAAGACTCTGCAGGAAATTAACGAAGATCCTGTCAATATGCGACTTGAATATAATGAACTGACAAACAAGCTAGATAAAATTATAAATGAATTACCTCAGCGTCAAAAAGAGGTTTACATGTTACACAGAGTTGAAGGTCTGAAATACAATGAAATCGCTGAACGATTACATATTTCTGTAAATACTATAGAGAACCATATGTCTCGTGCACTTAAAACTATTCGTAAAAAAATGGGTATTTACTCCCTGATAGCAATACTCTTCTGGTATCTTTTTATATAGTATTGATATTCAAAGCATTTAAATTATTTTATAAAATATTTTTCTTTAAGTAGTGGTAATTATTGATTATTGCGTCTTACTATTAAAATGCGTAATTCAATAGTTAAAGTCATTATTACCATTGTATAGATATAGATTAAATTTTTTAGGATTAGAATTTTGTCAGTTGGTCAGGTTAGTTAGGATGGGTAATAAAGCGCTTCCGATATATTTTCGGAAGTGCTTGTTACTCAAAATAAATGTATATAATGAATAAAGAACTCCTACAAAATTACTGCAGTAATTGTTGCACTGAAGAAGAATTAATTTCTGTTTTAGAATGGTTTATGGGATCTGCCAGGACTCCTGAAGGTAAAGCTCTTTTATTAAAGATATGGGAAGAATTGTCTGATGAAGAAAGTAATTCTAAAATTAATTTTGATTTTATTCTGGATAGGATACATCACAATGCTAATCTAGACCAATCGAAAAAGCTTCTTGAGGAAGCTGATCAGAATTTGATAGAGTATAGAAAAAAGAAACATTTTATAAATATACTTACTAGAGCGGCCGCAATACTTATACTTCCTGTTTTTAGTTTTGGGTTGTACATGTCTTCTAAGTATCAGTCCGCCAGACACGGTTACATTTCTGTGAATCAGGCATATAATGAAGTTTATTCGTCTGTTGATGCCATTACTAAAGTTTCATTGCCTGACGGTTCAAATGTCTGGTTAAATCATAGCAGTACATTAAAATACCCTGCAATGTTTCAGGGAGATTTCCGTACGGTTGAACTTTCAGGTGAGGGATATTTTGAAGTAGCCCATATTCCAAAGAAACCCTTTATTGTAAAGGCAGGAGAAATTCAGATCATGGCACTTGGAACAGCATTTAATATAATGGCTTATCCTGATGAAGACCGAATTGAGACTTCCCTTATTAACGGGCAGGTTGAGTTGATAAAGACGGGACCCGATGGGAAGCCAATTCCACTGTTAAAAATGAGACCTACTGATCTGGCCATTTTTGAGAACAGTAATAATGAAATTAGTACTCGTACTATTGATGATGACAGGTATTTTTCGTGGAAAGAGGGGAAACTTGTATTTAATAAGGAACCACTTGCTGAAGTTGTAAAGAAGCTAAACAGATGGTTCAATGTTGATATTCAAGTAAAAGATCCCGAATTGCTCGAGCTCACCTATACTGCAACTTTTGTACACGAAACACTTCCTCAAGTGATGGAACTTATTGCTATGGTGTCACCCGTCAGTTATACAATATCTGATAGGCAGTTTATCAGCCCTGGAACTTTTACAAAAAGAAAAATCACTCTCAGCTATAGAAAGAAACCTGTATAGAATAACGTTTGACCTTTAAGTTAAAGCCTATGAATCAATTAACTACCCAAAAAGCGGGATAGTGTTTGCCCACTTTCCCGCTAGACTAAGTACTTGATTTCTCTAAAAAAACTTTAGTAAACTTAATCCATTCAAAACTATGAAAAAATTTCGAGATTACTGTGGAAGGTTTCTATTAAGATTCCTTTCAAAAAAAACAAAAACAATCAGGGTCATGAAACTAATCATCTTTTTATCTTTACTGACAATTTCTCAGCTCTGGGCAACTGAAACGTATTCACAAATGACAAAGCTTACCATTAAACTTGAAGATGTTAAAATTTCAGATGCACTTTTAGCGATTGAAAATCAGAGCGAGTTTTTTTTCCTTTACAGTCCTAAACTAATTGATGTTACCAGAAAGGTTGATATTGTTGCTGAGAATAAGCCAATTAAAGATATTTTGAGTGAAATTTTCGGCAAAGAGGTGCAATTTACTGTGTACGATCGTCAGATCATACTCTTTCCGACCGGAACAGGAGGTGGTTCAGAATCTCCACAGCATTTGATCACCGGCACGGTTGTTGATAAAGCAGGAACACCACTTCCGGGCGTTTCGGTGTCTGTCAAAGGGAGCACGACCGGCATTACGACTGACATCAACGGAAAATTTTCCCTCATGCTTCCCCCCGATGCAGAAGTTCTTATATTTTCGTTTATTGGTATGCAATCGCAGGAATTAAATATCGGTACGACCACTCAGTTTAAAGTTACCATGTCTGAGTCGCAGGTTGCCCTGTCTGAAGTTGTTGTCATTGGGTATGGAACTCAGAAGAAGGAAAGTGTAACCTCAGCAGTGTCAGCTGTCAGCAATACGGAATTAAAGCAAGTTTCTGTTGCCAGTTTAAGCAGTACAGTGTTAGGTAGGGTGTCAGGTGTAACAGCTGACCAGGACAACGGAGCCCCGGGTGATGATCAAAGCAGAATCTATATCAGAGGGCTTGCTACAACTGGAAGTATTGATCCCCTCTATGTGATTGATGGCATACCACGATCAGCGCTCGATTTCAACAACCTTTCCCCGAATGAAATTCAATCAATATCAGTTCTAAAAGATGCGGCAGCTGCTGCAGTTTATGGAGCCAGGGGTGCTAACGGTGTTATTCTTGTAACGTCGAATCGTGGAGCAGCAGGTAAAACTTCTTTCACCCTCTCCTACGATTATGCTAATCAAAAATCCGACAGGTTGCCAAAGTACATGGGATCCTATGATTATGCCAATCTTTTTAATCAAGCTTTAATAAATGAAGGTAAAGAACCGGTTTTTTCAAACTCTGACCTTACGCTTTTCCAGAATGGCTCAGACCCGATCTTCCATCCCAATACCGACTGGCTGAAGCCAATGCGAGGATCTGCTCCGATGCAGAAGTTCAATCTCAGCGCTACAGGTGGTTCAGAGACAGTCCAGTACTTTATATCTTTCAACATGCTTAATCAGGAGAATCTTCTTCATGACCTGAATAGTTCGCTGGGTTACAACCGTTATTCATTCCGGTCAAATATAAATGCCCAGGCAACAAAGACCACGAAGATCTCATTAGACGTTTCAGGTTATGTATCTGATAAGACAGAACCGGGATATTATTTCAATGTTTTTTCCCCTATGCTTATAAATCCTCCGAATTATGTTGCACAGTATCCTAACGGGTTGTTTGGAGCCGGATTCAATAATAATAATGGATGGGCGAGAGCGGCCCAGAGCGGATATTACAAAGATGATCCGAATGCTCTGCTTACCAAATTCGAAATTACACAGGATATCCCTTTTATAAAGGGACTTTCATTGAAGGGAGTGGCTGCATATGACTACAAGCCAGAGGATTCAAAATTCTGGACTCTTAAGGAATCTACATTCAATGCTGTTCAGAACGGGAATAGTATTGAATATGATCCAGTTGGAGGAAGTGTGCCACCAACTTTATCTGAAGGAAGGGATATATCTACAAATCTTGTGCTGGAAGCTCATGCGATTTACAACCGGTCGTTTGGGAACCACGGCCTCAGTGCACTGGTTCTGTATTCACAGCAGGCACAAACTGATAACACAATAAGTGCTTTCCGCGGCGATTATTTAACTCAAACACTAAGTATCTTGGATGCCGGCAGTACCACAAATCAGGAAACATCAGGCACTGAAACCCAGTACAGAAGGCGAAGTGTTGTAGGAAGATTAAGCTACGATTATTCCAAGCGCTACCTTTTGGAATTCGATTTCCGTGAGGACGGTTCCGACCTATTCGCTCCCGGAAAGAGATGGGGCTTTTTCCCGGCTTTGTCAGCAGGATGGCTCATTTCCAATGAAAATTTCATGAAATCAGTAAGTTTTATTAATAGGCTTAAGCTTCGTGGATCATATGGTTTATTGGGAAATGATAATATCGGACAGTACCAGTATCTCGATTTTTACCAGTTCTCACCTGCCGGTACCGCAATGGGACTTCCTGATCAGCGTCAGAATGAAATATATCTTGCCCGGATGGCGAATAATAATGTGACATGGGAAAATTCAAGGAAAACAGATTTTGGTATTGAATCGACCATACTTAAAAATATTACTTTTGAATTTGACCTTTTTTATGAGAATCGAAATAATATTCTTGGACAGCGGAGTTCAACAATTCCGGCAACCGTCGGTGTTTCCTACGTTCCTTCCTATATATATTCGGGAAGCATATTACCTTATGAAAATTTTGAGAAAGTAGACAATAAAGGATATGAGTTTGTGATAGGATACCACAAACAGTTCAGCAACAAGCTCGAATTATCTACCCGGCTTACGGTTTCTCATAATCAGAACAAGGTAATAGATATTGGCGAATCACCTGATGTGCCTGACCGGATCAAACAAGCAGGAAGATCATTGTATCCACTATACGGATATCATGCACTAGGAATATTCAAAACACAGGCCGAGATAGATGCCGCTTATCACGGGAATTATCCTGACCTGAAGCCTGGGGACATACATTATGCCGATCTAAACGGGGACGGGAAAATTGATGGCAATGACATTACCTATCTCGGAGGGATGAACCTTCCCAAATATGTATACGGATGGCAGACTATTCTCTCATATTCGGGTTTTGACTTCACGATGTTCTGGCAGGCAGGGGTAGGAGGCAAGCAGGATATGTCGCAGATTGCCATACCTTTTTATGGCGGAGGAAATGCTCTTGTTGCTGCCAAGGATTACTGGAGCCCAACCAATCCGAATGCTGCATATCCGAGAATCACAACTACATCATCGTGGAATTATGACCAGGTTTCAGACTTTTGGGTCAAGGACATGAGTTATTTGAGGCTTAAGAATGTGGGAATTTCTTACGTAATCAGCAATAATTTTTTGAGAAGTATGAAAATACAGAGTGCAAGGCTTGGATTCAATATTACCAATCTGCTCACATTCTCACCGTTTAAGGAAGTCGATCCCGAGAACTCGAATTTTGGAGGGGTAAATTATTTCATTAATTTTTATCCGCAGCAGAGAGTTTCCAATTTTGAGCTAAGCTTTACATTTTAGTTTATTACAACTCTTTCATAAGAAATAACTTTTGCAACATTAAAACATAAATGTCATGAAGAATTCAAAATATATAAGTATCATATTTATCACTGTTGTCATTTGCATGTACGGATGCAAGAAAGACAATTTTCTTGATACACAACCGCTGAATGCCATAACGAGTGCAGATATTTTTTCTGACTCTAGCCTTACAAGGTCATTTCTCCTTTCAATTTATGAAGTCACACCAAAGGTCTTCTTTACATGGGGAAGCATTCTTGATGAAAATACGGTGGATGTCACTCCTCCGGGATCCTCGTTGTTTACGACCAACGACTGGAATGCCGCGAACTCTCCACTGGAATGGGAGTGGGACCAGCAATATGCAGCCATAAGGCAGGCCAATTCGTTCATTTCGGATCTTACAACTTCAAAATTAACCTCAGGGACAAAAGCCAGATTTAATGCTGAGGCACGTTTTTTAAGGGCAGTTCTTTATATTCAGTTATATCGCCTCTTTGGGGGCGTTCCTATCATAACTGAAGCCCAATCAATAACTGATGTAAAATCATACCTTGTACCACGGAATACGGCTGACGAAACTGTGAATTTTATTATACAGGAATTAGATAGTATTGCCAATTCACTTCCGGTTAGGTGGGATGATTACAATCATGGTAGAGCTGAAAAAGGTGCTGCCCTGGGTATGCTTTCACGCATACTTATCTATCAGGCAAGCCAGAAAAATGACAAATCTCTTTATCAGCAGGCTGCTGTCGCTGCCAAAAGCGTTATGGATCTGAAAAGGTATTCATTATATCCTGATTATGGTAAGATGTTTCTGGCCAAAGAAGGAAATGACGAATACATTTTCTTTTACAATTTCGTGCCTTCTTCAACTTGGAGAGGATGGGATTATTATGGAGGCTGGAATATTGCAAATGTACCACCAAGTCAAGGTGGACTTGGAGCTGATATGCCGACACTTAACCTTGTAGATGCTTTTGAGATGAGTGATGGTTTACCATACAATAAATCACCTCTTTATAACGACCAGGATCCGTATACAAACAGGGATCCTCGTTTTTATGCCTCTATCTATTATCAGGGTTCGACTTTTAAGGGAACTCCTCTTGAATTCTGGTTAGACGCGAATGGCAATATGGGTATAGATCGTTTAAATAATAATAATCTCACACCCGGTTTTTTCATCAAGAAGGGAATCGATGAAACCATACCTAACTATTCGGCCGATCTAGGAGGTCCTAATTCACAGTACGACCCATTCTTGAGGTATGCCGACATCTTGCTAATGTATGCCGAGGCGACAAATGAAGTGAATGGTCCGGATGCATCGGTCTATAATGCTATTAATCAAGTTCGCGAAAGAGCTGGAATGCCTAATATTCCTGCTGGAATAACTCAGGACAGCATGCGACAAACTATCAGAGACGAACGCCGTATTGAATTCTGTTTTGAATCAAGCCGTTATTATGATGTCCGCAGATGGGGTATCGCACGGGCAGCTTCAAGTGGTCCAATACTAGGAGCAAAAATAACCAAGAATCCTGACGGTTCCTTGACATTCGGTAGGGATACACTGCAGGTTAGGACATTTGATCCCAAATATGCTCTGAACCCAATCCCGCAATCAGAGATCGACAAGAATTCGAAGTTGGTACAGAATCCGGGCTATTAGCGTAATTAGCTGCTATTTCCTCTGTTTTAATTTTTTGAGATTAAAATGAAGTTATAAAAGCAGTTTCAATAGTTATGTTGTAAAACGGGCAACCTAATATTGCATTAAGTTGCCTGTTTTACTGACTTTTAATTATATGATTCAAAATTAGTTAAACTTTCGCGAATACTCTTATGAATACCGGCAATTATTTTGGAAGATTTCCCGTAATTTTATTTCTGCTCTGCACCATCGCTCCGGTTTCAGGATCTTCAAACTTCGGTGCACTAACGCCCCGTAAAATTCATGATGACAGAAATACTTCAAGCATTTTTAATGTTAAGGATTTTGGAGCAGTCGGGGACAGTCTTGTGTTAAATACAGTAGCCATCCAGAAAACGATTGATTCGGCTTCGGCAAATGGAGGAGGTATAGTGTTCTTTCCACCTGGCGATTATCTTACTGGAACAATAAGGATAAGAGATAATGTAACACTTTATCTTTCAAATGGTTGTACAATCTGCGGAAGTACAAAATTGAGCGACTATGATGAAAAAAACAAACACCTTCTATATGCAAAAGATGCCAGTAACATAGTTATTACTGGCAATGGATCCATAAACGGTAATGGTCCCTTCTTCTGGGATAACGGAAGGCTTCAGAAGTGGCTTAAAGGTGAAGAAGATCTTCAACGGACAAGCGATATGATCAGGTTCGATAATTGTACCAACATTCTGATTGAAGATGTAGGAGTAAACTACGGTGCATTCTGGAACCTGGGTTTCGAACATTGCTCCCGTATAACGATTCACGGGATTAGCATGATAAACGGAGTTTATGAAGAAGATGGCCCGAATACTGATGGAATAAACTTATGGGATTGCCAGAAGGTCCAGGTATCAGATTGTGATATCATAACTGGTGATGATTGTGTAGTCGTTCTTGGGGATAGCCATGAGGTTACCATAACAAACTGCAGGCTGCAGAGTTCTGAAACTGCACTAATGATATCCGGGGCTCACAACCTGGCCATTTCAAATATAACCATTCACGACTCAGGTTGCGGCATCGGTTTCAGGATATGGAATGGAATTTCAGTGGACGGTGTTGTCATTGACAATATTGTCATGGATGTTACCGACAGATTCAAGGGCGGTGGTACGGCAATTTATATGTGGTCGTTCCCATTATATGTTGAAACCGAAATACCTAACGATACACCTCTGCCTGCACCGGGCACCGTGAATAATGTAACCATTTCAAATGTAATTGCTTCTGCAAATGGTCTGGTATGTATAAATGGAGCCAGGAACGGATTTATCAAAGGGTTAAGCCTGAATAATATTAAATTCTTCATGTATGGCAAGAAAACATGCACCCAGAATGATAATCCGCCTTATCCTTTCCCGATATATGGTTTCCATTATACAACTCCTTATTCTCTCTTTTTCAGGTATGTGGATAACCTTAAACTGAACAATATCCAGGTCGAATGGAATACACCGGAAAAGTCTGAATGGGGCAGCGCTCTCAGATGCTGGAGTGTTAATAACCTTGAAATAGATGGTTTTAAAGGACGACAATCTCTTAACTCAGATCATCCTGCAATAGAGCTTGAGAATGTTAGTGGTGCCTATTTGCATAATTGCTTTGCTCCCGATGGGACAGGAGTTTTTCTAAAAATTGGGTCAGGGACTGAGAATGTCTCATTAATGAACAACGAACTGAGCCATTCTAAGATGATGTATTCTGTTGATCCGAGTGTTGATGTCAAATCAATATTCGAAGCATTTAATCACAAACCTGACGAATAAATATTCTTTTAATAGATAATTTAAATGAGTTAAAATGATAAACAAAGGTCATGCTGTCAAAATAATAAATTGTTTGATTGCTTTCTCAGTGTTACATATCAGTTCACCGAGACTAACTGCCCAGCCATCTTCAGGCAATGAACCTTGTCCGAGATCAGAACACCCCAATCCGCAGTTTTACCGCGAACAATGGCTGAACCTTAACGGCACTTGGGATTTCGCTTTTGATTTCAGTCTTTCTGGAGTCGAAAAAGGATGGCCGGAAAATACGAAAGGGTTTGACAAAAAGATAATTGTTCCTTTTTGCCCTGAAGCCAAGTTATCAGGAATTGGCTATACCGATTTCATTCCTGCTGTATGGTATCACAGGAAGTTTAATGTTCCCGACAGGTGGTCGGGTTCAAGGGTGTTCATGAATTTTGGAGCCGTCGATTATGATTGTCGCGCATGGGTGAATGGTAAGGCCGTTGGAAGACATTATGGTGGTAATGCCTCATTCTCATTCGAGATAACTTCTGCACTTAAAAAAGATGAAAATGATGTGATTGTCTGCGCTGTTGACGATATGCGTTCAGGGAATCAGCCAACCGGTAAACAAAGCAAGCAGTTCAGATCATATAGTTGCTTCTATACCCGCACTACCGGAATATGGCAGACAGTATGGCTTGAATCGAGGCCATCAAGTTATCTTGAGTCGGTACGTGTAATTCCTGATCTCGATAATAGCCGGTTTGTCCTTATTCCACTGATCGGGAACTATAAGCGGGGTCTTGTATTCAAAGCAACATTATTGGATAGCGATAATAAAGAAATCATCTCCTCCAAAACAACCGCTCTGAGCGGAGTACCGGTCATCCTGAATATAAAAAACCCAAGGACCTGGAGCCCGGCGGATCCATATCTCTATAACTTGAAATTCGAGTTGGTGGATGGCGACAATTCATCAGATATTGTCTCCAGCTATGCCGGACTTCGGAAAATACATACTGAAGGCAATAAAATATATCTGAATAATAAACCCGTTTTTTTACGATTTGTCCTTAACCAGGGTTTTTACCGCGACGGCATTTGGACAGCCCCTGACGATCAGGAACTTAAGGCTGATATTGAACGTTCACTTGCCATCGGATTTAACGGAGCCCGCCTCCATCAGAAGGCATTTGAGCAGCGGTTTCATTACTGGGCAGATAAACTCGGATTCCTGGTATGGGGAGAATTTTATGACTGGGAAATAGCTGCTGATAATCGCACTGGGATGAGTAATCTTAAACGAGAATGGTATGAAGTGGTGCAGCGTGATATCAATCATCCTTCAATAATCGTATGGACTCCTTACAATGAAAGGGCAGATGCCGATAATGAGGTTAACCGGATCGAGGTAAAGGAAACTGTTGATATGACGAGGGCCCTGGATCCCACACGTCCGGTAAATGATGCAAGCGGGTATGTTCATGTCGACACTGACATTTTTACAGTGCACGATTATGACCAGAACCCTCTGACTTTCAAACAAAGATATGATTCACTGTCTCCTGAGAAACACATTGCATTTGTCTGTATCCCTGAAATGTCCGTTCCATATACTGGGCAGCCTTATGTTGTTGATGAATACGGAGGTACCCACTGGAGCTCAGATTTTGCTTCTCAGAAACCCGATAATGGCGGTCAGGTATGGGAATGGGGCAGAGGCAAAAAAACTGAAGATATTGAGGACCTGATTGAAAAGCTAACCAGGGTACTTCTCGACAATCCGAATATTTCGGGGTTTTGTTATACACAGCTGACAGACGTCGAACAGGAAATCAATGGTCTGTATACATATGACCGTAAATTGAAATTTAACATGAACCGTCTGAAGAATATCTTTGGATCACCAGCAGCCATTGAAGCGAAAAAATAATATTATTTTATTATGAGAAAGTTCCTGTTTTTGCTTATCCTTATCATTCTTTCAGGTTGCCGGATTAAGACCCCGGACAGTGTCAGGGAGAAAATAAGCCTTAAGGCAATCCCGTTTGAACTGAAGGATGTCAAACTTCTCGATAGCCCTTTCAAAAAGGCAATGCAACTTGATGCGGAATGGCTTCTTGGTTTAAAGCCTGACAGGCTGCTTTATCAGTACCGTTTGAATTCAGGATTGGCTCCGAAAGACTCAAGCTACTCAGGATGGGAAGAAAGATTTTCAGGGCACATCCTCGGACATTATCTTTCAGCATGTGCAATGATGTATGCGGCTTCCGGTGAAGAATCCTTCAGGAACAGGGTTAATTATATTATCGATGAACTTGATACGTGCCAGAGAATCAACGGAAACGGTTATGTTGGAGGAGTAAGGAACGGAAGGGAGATATTCTCTGAAATAAAGAAAGGAAATATCCGGCTGCGTTACTCGGGTTTCGAACTTAACGGTGGACGGGTGCCTTGGTATAACATGCACAAACTCTTTGCCGGATTAATAGATGCTTATCTCTATACAGGCAACGAAAAGGCAAAAGCTATTCTTGTCAGGCTGTCTGACTGGGCTGTCGATTTACTCTCAGGAATATCTGACGAGCAGATGCAAAAGATGCTTCTTAGCGAAAATGGTGGAATGAATGAATCACTGGCAGTAGTTTATACTCTTACAGGTGACCATAAGTATTTCGACCTGGCAAAAAGGTTTGACCACAAACTGATACTGGATCCTCTGACCAGGGCTAAGGATGATTTGGATGGTCGTCATGCAAATTCCCAGATTCCTAAGGTAATCGGATTCCTGCGCCAGTTTGAGATTAATGGTGATTCCATGCTCTATAACTCAGCAAATTTCTTCTGGAATACAATAGTCAATCATCATAGTTATGTAATAGGAGGAAATGCTGAATCGGAATACCTTGGGCCGCCTGATCTCATTTATGACCGGATAACGGATTTTACCTGCGAAAATTGCGGAACATATAACATGTTGAAACTTACAAAGCTGCTGTTCGAAATGAATCCCTCTGGTGAAAGAGCCGATTTTTATGAGCGGGCACTATACAATCAAATACTTGCCTCCCAGAATCCTGAGAACGGTATGATAACATATTTTTCAGGACTTGCTTTCGGATCATCCAGAAATTACTGCAGCTTTGACAAATCTTTCTGGTGCTGCACCGGGACCGGATTTGAGAACCATGCAAAATATGGAGATGCAATATATTTTAAGGAAAAGGAGAATGGATTGTACATTAATCTTTTTATTCCTTCAGAGCTTTTCTGGAGAGAAAAAGACATGACCCTCAGGCAGGAAACAGGATTCCCATTTTCCGATTCCATCACCATCAGACTGAGTCTTAAGCATGCAAAAAGAATAAATATAAAAATGAGATATCCGGGTTGGGCAAGAAACGGATTCAAAATCAGGATAAATGGCGAAAAGCAGTCTTTATCTGCAAAACCTGGTTCCTACATTGATCTCGACCGGAAATGGAATGACGGAGATTTGATAACTTATTTGCTGCCGATGTCAGTGACTTCTGAGCCGGCTCTTGGCAGCAGCTCATTCAGGGCTTATTTATATGGACCAATTGTTCTGGCTGCTGACCTTGGTTTCGGTGTAAGCGAAAGGCAGACTCCTGTTGTGGTAAGTGACGGATCAAAACCTGAAGAACTGATCTTATTAAAAAATAAAGACTCGCTTGTATTTGATATGAAGACCGGAGACGGAACTGTGAAGCTGGTACCATATTTTATCACAGGCAGAAACACAACTGCCGTATATTTTAAGAATTGTTCAACCGGGGAATGGTCTCGTGAGAAGAAAAACTACTCTGTCTCACCATTCAATGAAATGCAGATAGAAAAACGGACTATTGATTTGATGAGAATCGGTGATTCGCATGGAGAACAGGTTCATGATCTGTCGGGAAAAAATACCAGTCAGGAGAAATATGAAGGGTTTAGTTTCCTTGAAGCAGAAAACGGATGGTTCTCATTTAAAATGAAAGTGTTATCGGACAAACCGGTGCAGCTGATATTTACCTGCTGGGGTAATCCGTCTAAAGAACAGGCGTTTGATATATTTATTGACAGTGAATTCCTTACCAATGTAAAGATCAGCAACTGCGGGAATAGATTAATCACTCTCCGTAACAATATTCCTCTGGACTTTACGATTAATAAAAAAGAAGTCACTATATATATCAAAGCAATTGATGGCAAGTCAGCAGGGCCCTTACGGGATTGCAGGATAATAATATAGGGAGGAGATTAACCTTCGAATAAGTTTATAAAAACATGAAGTATAATTGTAGCTCTATTCGGTATTTAGTTATTTGGAATCAGATTTAGGTTTGGTCATCGAGCATGAATAATCAGGCAAATATTGCCCTTATAAAGTACCTGTTCAAAAAATAAACATCTTATGAAAACCGTCCATTATTATCATTTAATGTTAATTGGCATATTTCTTATGATATTCGCTTGTATTTCCGGCCAACAGGTGCCACGAAATATCAAAACCCAGGAATATAAAGACCTGCAACAACGTTTGTGCAGAGGATGGAACACATGGTATAACAACAGTGTAATGTCTCATGTACTTCTTCCGGAAGGAGTTGCTATAAGCCTCTGCATCAGCGGTGAAAAAAATAACTATCTCAAAGATATTTTCAAAGTGTCAAGACTGACAGGACGGACAGAAGAGGTAATTCTTGGTCTGAGATCTGATAATGGGAGCTACACCAGCATGAAACTTAAATGGGATAAAACAGAAATAGAGGTTCAGAGTGCCACCGACGGAGATGATATTGTTCTGCTTATCAGGCCTCTTGGTCCAACTATCGATAAACTGGTGATTGAAGGTGGAATTTTATGGGGTCATGACGGACTTACAGGTAAAAATGGAGATATTATTTCCTGCATCTTACCCGGCAGGTCGATCGAAATAAGGACTACAGCCGCAATTGATGAAGATGCCTATGTTTCTTCAAATGTGCCATCGCTGATCACATCACTGGAAAAAGAGGTAGGAGTTTATACAGGAAAGTCAAAGTCCATTGACGATATAAAATCAATAATTGAGAAGAGAAGGCTCGAACAGATCAGCAGAATGAATAAGTATGATAATCTCGCCGAGGCATTTCATGCAATGCAAACCATCCTCTCCTGGAATACAATTTACGATGCACCTAATAACCGCGTTATAACACCTGTAAGCAGGTGGTGGAACTATAACTGGAAAGGATTCGTGATGTTCGACTGGGACACTTACTTTGCCAGTTATATGCTTTCCTTTTTCAATAAGGACCTTGCTTACGCAAATGCAATTGAAATAACAAAAGCAATTACACCATCGGGCTTCATCCCCAACTTCAGTTCACCATACGGATATTCATCATGGGATAGATCTGAACCGCCCGTTGGCAGTATGATAATAAACATGATCTATAAAAAATATGGTGAAAAGTGGTTCCTCCAGGAGGTGTACGATGAACTTCTTTCTTGGAACAGATGGTGGGCCAAAAACAGAGTGATCAGGGGATATCTGGCCTGGGGATCCGATCCTGTCGCCGATTCATCCTATAAATCTGACCATGAGTTTCTAGGGGCCATCCTGGAATCCGGCCTCGATAACTCGCCCATGTATGATAATGTTCCATTCAATCCGAAAACAAATACAATGGAAATAGCAGATGTCGGACTTATGAGCCTTTACATTATGGACTGTAACTCCCTGGCAGAGATTTCAGATGCACTCGGAAAATCAGCCGAGGCAAAAGAACTACGCAACCGGGGTGCACACTACAAGACCATTCTTTCAACCCTGTGGGATGAAAAATCAGGAATATTTCTTAACAAACGGACCGACACCGATGAAAAAAGCTCCCGGATATCACCAACCAATTTTTATCCCATGCTGGCTAAAGCCTGCACTCAGAAACAGGCTGAAAGAATGATTAAAGAACACTATTTTAATAAGAATGAATTTTATGGAGTGTATGTCCTGCCTTCCATATCGAGGAATGATCCCGGATTCAAGGATAATAACTACTGGCGCGGGAGAATCTGGGCACCGATGAACTTCCTCGTTTACCTTGGAATGAGGAACTATGATCTGGCCAATGCAAGAAAAGACCTGGTTGAAAAATCGTCTGCCCTTCTTATGAAGTCATGGAATAAAAACGGGGCCATTTATGAGAATTATAACGCTGTTACCGGGGAGGGAGATGATGTTCAGAATGCTGACAATTTTTATCACTGGGGAGCCCTCCTTACATTCATATCATTTATTGAAAGAGGTTTCATGGATCCGGATTCTGTAAGAAAATGATATTCAAACCTGCTACAATGAATAAAAAACTCATTGTTATCCTTTTTGTTTTTATATGTTCTGCTGCCCAGTTTAATTTCCTTTTAACCGGGTCAGTATGTTCTGTATATTCCGTAAATGGCTATTCTGGTTATCAGTTGACCGCACCGGCCCGGCTATCGGGTATAGGAAATGAATTATCTTCTCCCGGTCAGCTTGATAATATTTCTGAAAAACTTAAAAAGTCAGAGCATCTGAATCTATCTTTAGATACGGGGATTATCTCGAACAATACGGATTCGGCTGTCAATTATTTTGGCAAATGGAGACTTACCAGGAATGCTCCCGGATTTTACCGTAATGACTATAGAGCTTCCAATATTCAATACAACAGATGCATGTTCACCTTCAGAGGTCCGTACATTAAATGGTATGGTTCAAAGAATAATAATCACGGCCTGGCAGATGTCTTTATTGATGACATATTTCAGAAAACCATTGATTCTTATGATTCTCTACTTAGAACAAATGTTTTGCTCTTTGAAAAGTCCGGACTTGAATCAGGTCAGCTGCACATTCTGACCATTGTTGTAAAAAAAGACAAGAATATACAATCAATTGACAGCTATCAGGATGTAGATTTTTTTGTGTCTGTCCAGCCCTGCAATTACAATAAGGAGCTCACAGACCGGATGGAAGAAGAATATAGAAACATTCAGGAAGGTGTCAAGCCTTACGCACTCCCGGCAGTATGGAAGCCCATTTTGTGCAGAACGTCAGCTCCCATGAATAATGTATCACTTCAGCCAGGTCTGTTCAGAGATGCATTTATGCGCAACTTAAAGTATCTGAATCATTGTTTTGCCAGTCCGACCTATTGTGACGGGACAGGATGGAGTGATTGGCTGCCGGCATCTGAAGAAGGCAGGATGCTTTCAGGCGCCGCAAATTCGCTGAGATGGGTAAAGAGAGAAGATATGCAGAGAATTCTGGATACTGTCATACATAAAATCAAAACACGGGCAAGGGCTGATGGTTATCACAATTACTATTCCGAAAATCAATCATTCATACTCACGGACGGTATGAACAGCGAGAGGAAGAATTATGATCGTGTTTTCTGGACCAGAGGGCTCATTGATGCCGGACAGTCAGAGAAGCATGAAGCCTACGAAATTGTCCGGAATTTTTACAACTGGTTCAATTCTTCAGGATATTTACCAAATATGTTGCTGGGATCCAATTCCACCAACGGACTCCCAGGAGGAGGACTTGTCTATAATTCATCGGTTGGGAAACCAGATGACCTTATCGTGACTGAAAGGTATTTTGATCAGGATTACTGGATGGACGGACTTTCGAATGGGCAGCCTCTTTGCATAAGTAATTATCCTGGTGAAAGGCCCCATTGTTACGAACTTCTCGGGCTTGAAGCATTTTTAGATGAATATCTCGCAACAGGTATGCAAAAATACCTGGATGCGGTAGAGGGGGGATGGAAGATATATAATGAGTATTTTGAGCACACGGGAGGAAGTTCGGCAATATGCGAAGGGGATTATTTTCCACCAAAGTCATTCTACCTTAACTCGCATACAGGAGAGACATGTGGAAGCGTTTTCTGGATAAATATAAATGAAAAGCTGCTCCATCTTTTCCCCGAAGAGGAGAAATATGCAGCGGAGATTGAAAAATCAATCTATAATGTAATATTAGCCGCACAGGACACTAACGGTTATATCAGGTATCATAATAATCTGCACGGGCAGAAGGATAAATCCGGATGTTCAGGCACTTGCTGTGAAGTTTCGTCCGTAGGGTTGATAGCCAAATTACCCGAATTCATTTTTTCACTTGCAGATGACGGCATTTACGTCAACCTCTTTACTGCATCATCAATTTCATGGAACCACGACGGAGGCAAGATGATGGCAGAGATGGAGACAGGTTTTCCCTATGACAATGATGTCACAATGATAATCTCTCCAAGGTATGTGCAAAAAATGAAAGTCAGAATACGTATCCCCTCATGGTTAAAAAGTGCAATACCTGTATATGTCAATGGTAAAATTTTCGGTTCCGGCAAACCCGGAACTTATCTGGTTATAAATCGGACATGGCATAATAATGACAAAATAACATTTGCCCTTCCGCTTTCTTTTACAACGGTCAAATATACTGGTCTTGACCAGATTAACGGGAATCTGGACCGTTATGCATTATTATATGGACCTTTTCTGATGGCTTTGCAAGGCCCTTTATCAGGTTTTGAAAATGTTCCATGGATAAATGTTACACCTGCTGATCTGCCTGGCATGCTGGAATCTCTGCCTGGCAATCTGCTGAAGTTTAGCCTGAAAGGATATACCGGGTACAGCTATGCTCCCTACTGGCAGGTACAGGGTGTTTTTACTTCTTTTCCAATAGTCCAGAAGAAATTAAAGCTTTTTGATTAACCTATCCTGTTTAAAATGAAAAAGAGGAAATATATTACAAGAAGAAGTTTTTTGTCCTCTATAACATCCGCTGCAACCGGAATAATGATTGTTCGTGCTGGTAAATCAAAAATCGCAAATGTTTTTACTAATAACCTGGACACCGGTGGATCCGATTTAATACCCGCTGAATTTTCCGAGTTTGAGAATCCGATTAACTTTTCCACCGGTAATATCATTTTTTCAATATACCCTTCAAACGGATCTTTTCAAATAAAAGATATTCGGACCAATACTTTATGGCATTCCAATCCGTTCCGGTCTATTTTTGGTGAAATAATTCTCAGGAACGGAAATAAAACCATGCCAGTTATCCTGAGTAAATGTACAATTGAGCAACACAGTGATTTAATCAATGCCATCTTTCACCCCGTTGCGGAAAAACCCGCCTCAGCTCTTAAAATCATAATTAAACAAGGTGAAACTCCGGAGAGTCTTAGTTTAAGTTACGAAGCCGATACTGACCTTCAACTGGATAGTGTCCGCCTGCTCGACAATGCCCTGTGGACAACCGACATTGAAAAAGGATATGCCATAATTCCTGCCAGGGAGGGCATACTTATACCATCTGATTCAGGTTTAACCTTCAGCCAGAGCTTTGATACATATGCTTATGAAGGCTGCCACATGGCAATGATCGGAATAGTCAAAAATGGGGCAACAGTCTTAATTACATGGAACGATCCAAATACCTCTGTTGAAATAAAGAGCTACCTGGATGTTCCAGGCAAAGTTAATGCACGACAGCTTCTTTCAGCATCTGTAACTTTAAGTAAAACATGCAGATCGTTTCAAATCCAGTTCTGCGGCAAAGGTGATTATAATACCATTGGTCAGGCTTATCGTGATAATCAGCAGTCTCAGAAATGGCGGGTTTCCTGGTCGGAAAAATTCGGGCAGCATTCCGGCGATTCCAAACTTATCGGGGCATGCAACGTAAAACTTTGGGAAACTTTATCGCGTACCATGGATGAGACAAGTTCGGTGGAATTGTCGAAATCGGTCAACTGGACTTTTGCCGAAGCTGCCCAGGTTGCTGAACATATCAAGAATGATCTGGAGATAGATAAATGCCTCTTTATATTGGGTGGATGGATACATCGCGGTTATGACAATCAGCATCCCGACATTCTTCCTCCGGCACCGGAATGTGGAGGAGCGACTGAGTTGACCGCCTGTGCCCGTCGTGTAATGGATCTCGGCTACCTGTTCTGCCTTCATGATAATTACCAGGATATCTACCACGACTCTCCTTCGTGGAACGAGGATTATATTATGAAGAAGCAAGATGGTTCTCTGGCTGTCGGTGGAAGATGGTCGGGCGGCACCGCGTACCTGATCTGTTCCAGAAAAGCAGTTGAACTTGCCGGGCGCCCTCAGAATCTTCCTGCTGTCAAAGAACTGACGGGAGCCAATGCTTATCTCACCGATACCACCTTTGCCGCCGGTCTTTATGAATGCTTTGACCATAATCATCCGCTTACCCGCAGTGATGACATTCTCTGGAAACAAAAGCTTTCGGATTATGCCAGGGAAATATTCGGTGTCTATGGCAGTGAAGACGGACGTGAATGGGCACTACCCCACGGTGACTTTTTTGAAGGCCTTTCAGGTGTAAGCGGACAGGGATTTCACGATACGGAACTCCAGAAAAAGCTAGGTGCGTCAGTAATTCCCTTATTTGAGATCGTCAATAGGGATGGCATAGCCATTTATGGAAAATATGATTACAAATGGGAAGAAGCTGCAGAATATGTTTTGCAGCATATTATATTCGGACGCACATTGAATTATCATAATATTCCCAGTCATCTCTACTGGAAAGAGCGAACAGCTGATTCATCCGGGGAGAAGATTGTATTGGTAGATAAGGCACTCTTCTTACGTGGAGATAACGGATGGACAGAGGGGCTACACCCGACTGACCGTTTCATAAAAAACTCCCATGAAGTACTTGGGCCCCTTAACACAATCACATTTCAGATGCCAATGACGAAACACCGGTTCGTGAGCGATGACAAAAAGGTGCAGCAATCAGTCTTTGGTACGGGAGAAAAAGCTGTATTTTCAACAGTTAATATGGGTAACTCAGTACACAGGTGCAGAACAAACTACACCAAAGAAATTGTCTCATTGCCTCACTTCGGATTTTTGGTCGAATCTCCGGATTTCGTTGCCTTTCATGCTATGAACTGGAATGGTGTAAAATATGATTCACCGCCGTTTTTTACCATGCAAAGTCTTGACGAAAAACCCCTTTCAAGATCAGACAGAATTCGCGTTTACCATGGTTTTGGAGACAATCGCATTAAGATCAGAAAATCTATCAGGAAAGTGCAAAGGGAAGATGAACTGAATACGAATAAGGGAACATTAGAAAACTAAAGGAAGACAAATAATTTAATATATCGGCGCTTAATATGAGGGTCGATTTAGAAACTGAATATAACAGAAGAGTCAATGATAAGGGATAGATATGATAGGTTGGCGGGTGGGAAAATCGCATTGATGCTCCTGCTGAATCTGGCAATCTCCAACGCACAGGTTCCAAAAAGCACTTCAGGGCATCCGTACGATACTTTTATGAAGATTCCTGATTCTACTGAGCTGAAATGTCCTGCTTATAAGGCACCTGACTGGTTAAAAGATGCAGTTATTGTGGAAATCCCCATCAGAGGATTCAATGTGCCAGGCTATAATAATCCTGAAAAATGGAAAAGCAAGTTTGGAGACGGGACATATTTAAGTGTGATTGATAAACTGGATTTCCTCAGGGAATTTGGTGTTAATGTGATTTGTCTCTATACTGTTTATTGGAATACCCCAGGTACAAACCTTTATGCCATACGTCATGATGCAGCAGATCCGGATCTTGGAACCCTTGACGATATCAGGACCCTTGTAAAGAGTGCTCACGAAAAAGGCATCAGGGTATTAAGTAATACAAATCATTATGGGGTTGACCAAAGTTCCCCGATGATTGGGGAACACCCCGACTGGTTTCTTCCCATCCGGTATAATCTGTACGGTCAAAGGGTATTCGATCTCAATAACCCGGAAGTGGTTAATTACATAATTGACACGCATGTGTGGTGGTGCACAGAGGTAGGACTTGACGGCTGGCGCATAGACATTGCCCATGAAACCTACAGAAAGTATATCTGGGACTCTATACTGGTTAAGTGTAATAGATCAGGCAAACAGATTTTGCTGGCAACTGAAGGAGTTCATCTGGAGGGGCATATCCGGGGTGTAGGATGGAGCAAATATCCGCCTTCAATAGATATGGAAGATCCATTTTCTGGCTGGGAAAATCCCAAAGCTGAATATGGTTCAATGAAAAGCTTTTCAGGTTCTGCGGAGTCTGATCCCTATGATGTAAAGGATATCAGTTCTCAAAACACCAAAACACCTTTTGCATATAATTGTGATCCTGAAAAATATGCCAGGGAGGGAGCTTATAATATTCAGGGCAGCAGGTACCTGTTTGGTTATAATCTGATGTTCGCTCCTTTTGTACCCTGGATGATGGCTGGTGAACTGTTCAATGCCACACATCTGGCTGTACCTGGACTCCTGAACCATCGGTTAAATGGTAAATTATTGCATTCCTACATAAATTGGGACGATATAAAAAACCAGCAGGATGTGATACATGATTTCATGAAAATTGCAGGTATCCGGATCAGCCAAAAGGATATTTTCCATAATAACCGGTACGAAACCAACCTAGTTAATGTCCCATTTGACGCTGAACCTTATATAAATGTCAAACCCTATGCCAGGTTCATCCCCGGCAAAAAGGCACTCATCGTAGTTGGAAATAATAACATTGAGGAAGATGTAACTTTCAGGTTACATCTTCCTCTGGACAAAATGGATTTGGCTGGTAATAGACAGTATCTTCTGACTGACCTCTGGAATGACAGTACAAGTGTCTGTACTGCAGAGCAATTAGCTGATTCCAGGATTACAGTTCCCAGAGACAAAACCCCGGGAGGGGGCGTACGGGTTTTATTAATTGCTCCAAAATAATGATGAAGGAAAAAGTTCGGTGATTATTAAATCATTTTAAAAAATAAAATCAATAGAATTCCTGTAAAATTCAAGCTCTTAAACTCTATTGTCGTAACTAAAACGTATAATTTCCAATAAAAGACATAATCACGTTAAAATGAAATCTTCTTATTACTTCAAAGCCACTTTATCTTTAATACTAATGCTGATTTTAATGTCATGCGAAAGGAATAAAGATAATGTCATCAATGTTGAAAACGGGGAAATACACATCATCCCCTACACGAACAGGAGTGCACAAATACTCTTTTACCCTAAAGGAGACAGGTATCAGATGAAAAAGAATTTCACCATAACAAAAATTCCGGAAAAAATTAAAATTACAAGGGAAGATAAGGGAGGTGAGGTTATTCTAAGTTGGGCTAAAATAAAATTCAAAATCAATAAAAATTCAGGAAGTATAGGTTACTATAAATCAGATAAACTGTTATTTACTGATGTTAAATCAAATTCATTTTTGTTTAATAAAACTTCTCTGGGTAAAATCCCTTTGTACAGTATTGAAAAAAAATTTGATATCCCCGGTTCACAGGGTCTCTACGGTCTCGGGCAGTTCCAGGACGGGATTATGAATTACCAGGATCATGAATTAGTGATTGCACAGGCGAACAAAATAAAGGTCAATCCATTTCTTGTTTCAACTTCGGATTATGGGATAGTATGGGATAATTATTCAAAAACAACCTTTAAGAGTAAGAATGGGATAACTTCATTTGCTTCGGAATATGCCAGTGCCATAAGCTATATTGTTGTGGTCGGGGAGAACATGGACGACGTTATTCACGGATACCGTGAACTTACCGGTGATGCCCCACTGTTTGGCAAATGGGCTTACGGTTACTGGCAGTCAAAAGAAAGGTATAAAAGTTTTGAGGAGCTTAAAGATATTATCCGTGAATACAGGGCCAGAAAAATTCCTATTGACAATATTGTCCAGGACTGGAAATACTGGGGAGAAAACCCAAGCTGGAGTGCATTAAAATTTGATTCTATCACTTACCCCGATCCGGAAAAGAATATCAGGGATATTCACGATCTGCATGCGCACCTGATGGTTTCAATCTGGCCGTCAATGGGTGCCAAAACTGAGGTATTCGATGAAATGAACAGGAATGGATTTCTGTATGGCCATTTCTGGAGTGATTCATCAGCTAAATTGTATGATGCATATACTGAAAAAGCTAGAGAAATTTACTGGAAGTACATTAAAAATAACCTCGTTGACAAAGGGGTGGATGCCCTTTGGATGGACGGGTCCGAGCCAGAGCTGACAAGTACTGAAACCCAGGAAATAACAGGTAAAGAAATCAGTGTTTGCACAAGTCCCACCGTTGGTCCGCTTGCAAGGTACCTGAATACCTACTCATTAATGACCACAAGAGGCGTCTATGAGGGGTACAGGGCGATGCCTTATAATAAAAGAGTCTTTATTTTGACAAGATCGGCATTCACCGGCCAGCAACGAAATGCGGCTGCCACATGGTCGGGAGACATTTCAGCCAGGTGGGATGTTCTGAAAGCACAGATCCCCGGAGGGATCAATTTCAGCATGTCGGGCCTGCCATACTGGACCCATGATATCGGGGCTTTCTTCACTGGAACTGCGGGCGGAAATTACCCGGGCGGTTGCAAAGACCCATGCTACAGGGAATTGTACACGCGATGGTTCCAATTCGGAGCTTTTTCACCGATATTCAGGTCACATGGTACCGGTACCCCCAGAGAAGTCTGGAGGTTTGGAGATAAGGGCGGGATTTTCTATGAAGCTATAAAAAAAGCTGATATACTGCGTTACAGGCTGCTGCCCTATATTTATTCAACTGCATGGAAGGTTACAAGCGAAGGCTATTCATTCATGCGCGGCATCCCGATGGAGTTTCCTAATGATACAAGCTCATATAGTGTAAATGACGAGTATCTGTTTGGTGAGTCTTTTCTTGTAAAACCTGTAACAAAGGAGTTGTACTTTTATCATAATTCACAAAACCAAAGCGTTGAGCTTAAAACTGGAAAAACGGCCGATATCTACCTGCCTGTTGGGTTCCGGATGGTACGATTTCTGGACAGGAAATAAGTTCAAAGGAGGGCAAAGAATAGAGACAAGTGCAACCATAGATAAATTTCCGCTATTTGTTAAGGAAGGATCAATTGTCCCCTTAGGGCCCACTATGCAGTATGCGGATGAAAAGCTTCCGGAAGAGATCACATTACTGGTTTTCCCGGGCAAAAATTGCTCATTTACACTTTATGAAGATGACGGAAAAACATATGATTATGAGAAAGGTTTATATTCAACTATTAGGTTTGACTGGGATGATTCTGCCAGAATTCTGACAATCAGTAAACAAACAGGAAGTTATCCCGGAATGCTGATAAAAAGGAAATTTTTGGTTTCAGTGATACAACAGAATTCGGGTGAAGCAATAAATATTGATAAAGGCAGGATTGTTGATTATAAAAGTGAAAGTATTAGTATCGGATTGTAAAATATACGGAAGCATAGCCAGGATATGAGAAGAAAAGAATTTATTAAAACGGGATTGCAGATAACAGGAGGACTTTCTTTGGGTTCTGCCTTATTTAAAAATGATCTTGCATCACCCGTTCCGGGTCGTAAGACGTCATCTGATGACAAAAGAGGGAACAATAGGGTTCTGGCCATAACGATGTGGGACTTTTCATGGCTCGAAAGACGCTGGCCAGGGGCAGGGTATGAGGATTATGACAAAATTTTGGATGAGCTTGCTGCGAGAGGATATGATGCTGTAAGGATAGATCCATTTCCGCATCTTATATTCCGCGACCCTGATAAAGAGTATTTACTGAAGCCGCACTGGAATACCCATGACTGGGGCAGTCCGGATTATAATAAGGTAACTGTAGGGCAGAATCTGATCAACTTTATTTCAAAATGCAGGAGCAGGAATATTATGGTCGGCTTGTCGAGCTGGTGGAGAGAAGATGCTGACATATCCTACAAAGTAATTGATTCGCCGGAGATGCTGGCTAAAGTATGGATTTCTGTTCTCGATTTTCTCGACAAAAAGAGTCTCTTGGATATTATCCTTTATGTAGATTTAACAAACGAATGGACAGTGGATGAATGGACCCCTTTCAGGAAAGGACTTGGAGGGCGGGCATCATTGGAATCTACAGATTGGATGCAAAGATCGATTAAAGTTCTGAAGGAGAAATACCCTCATTTGAAGTATACATTTTCATTTACAGGTGAAGTTACAGAACAATCCAGGATACTTGGGGAAATAAATATGCTTGACTTTCTGGAACAGCATATCTGGATGGTGAATTATAATAATGAGGAATTCTATGATAAGATTGATTATCATTATGAAGCATTTGATCCGGCCGGTTATCAGAAAATTGTTAAATATGCCAAGGAACTCTATTTTGGGAATAAAAACTATTGGATCGATGGATTGCGGAAGCAGATTGAATATGCAGTGGAATGGTCAGGATATTCAAAGAAACCTTTAATAACGACAGAATGCTGGGGATTGGTGACCTATAAAGACTGGCCAATGCTTGAATGGGACTGGATAAAGGAATTATGCGAAGAAGGCGTCAGACAGGCTGCCGCGACAGGCAGGTGGAAAGCTTTAGCAACAAGCAATTTTTGCGGACCTCAGTTTGTCGGGATGTGGAGAGACATTCAATGGCATAAGAAGCTTACATCAATAATCCATGATTCAAAATTGGAAATAGAATGGTAATAATCTGGCTTGGTTGCGCGGCAATCAAATGATACTGGCCGGAGCGAGTATTTGAGAAATTAAAAAATCTTTCCATGAAAAATGAAATTAACAGGTGGTATCTGGCACTAATAACTGTTGTAGCAGCCCTTGGAGGCTTGCTTTTCGGTTTTGATATCGCTATTATCACAGGGGCCGGGCCGTTCATTGAGACCCATTTTCATCTTGAAAACAGCCAGCTGGGTCTGGGGTTTTCGTTTGCCTCCCTGCTGTTTGGATGTATGTTTGGCGCCTCTTTTGCCGGAAGGATGACTGATATATACGGTAGGAAATTAATCCTTATATATGTCGCAATTACTTTTGTAATAACTTCCGTATTAACAGGTCTTTCCACAAGTTATGGCATGTTTGTGGCTGCAAGGTTTATAGGCGGACTGGCAGTAGGTGCTGCATCAATTCTTTCACCAATGTATATCGCCGAAGTTTCACCGCCGAAAACCAGGGGAATGCTGGTATCATTTTACCAGCTATCCATCGTTTTCGGAATTCTAGTATCATACTTTATCAATTACTTCCTGCATGATGTCGGAACAGATAACTGGAGATGGATGTTTATCACCGGTACTTTCCCGTCAACTTTATTTTTCATCTTGCTGTTTTTTGTACCCGAGACGCCCCGTTTTCTTTTCAGGGTCGGAAGAGAAAAGGAAGCTTTTGACGTGTTAAATAAAATTGGAGGGGAAGAACTTGCAAGTATTGAAATTCAGGAGATAAAGGAAAGCCTGAAAATTAAACTTTACAAATTTCGTGATTTGTTCAGTAAAGAATATAAATTAATGATAATCTTTAGTTTAATTTTGGCCGTCCTGGTACAGGTCACCGGTGTTAATGCAATTATCGATTATGCACCAAAGATTTTTATCACAGCCGGATTTAATATCGATTCTGCTCTATTTGCCACCTTTGGGTTAGGATTGGTAAATCTTATTTTTACATTTTTCTCAATCTATTTTATAGATAAAATAGGCCGAAAACCATTATATATAACTGGTTCCGCCGGAATGGGTATTGCATTGCTTATTTTATCGTATATGAGTTTTATCAACCGGTTTGAGGGGCTACTCGTACTTTCTGCATGTATATTTTATCTTGCTTTTTTTTCATCATGTATAGGGCCGGTGTTCTGGACCCTGGTTGCAGAAATTTTCCCGAACAGAATACGGGGGCGGGCCATGATAATCCCGGTTGTGATTCAATGGTTATTTAATGCTCTGATGGTTTGGGTTTTTCCTGAAATGTTAAAGTTTTTCAGGAAGGGAACATTCTTAATCATTGCCTTACTTGCAATATTCCAGTTAATATTCGCCATTAAGTGGCTTCCGGAAACCAAGAACAAGTCGCTTGAAGAAATAGAAAAAATATGGCAAAAAGAGTAAAAAAATTTATGCATACCTACAGTAATCTCACCGGTCCCACGAATCTTCTGAAGGCAGCTTTGGCGAAGGAGGCCGAAACCTTATTCATCGAATCTTTAAAAACATGAAATTTAATGCAAGCAGGAGACGAGGAAGGTTTCTCCTGACTGCAGATGATTAGAAAACTTTACATTGAATCATAAAACGAACTGAAATGATAAAATTAAGAACAATCATCATGCTGCTTGCTGCTATGTTTATAAGTACAAACCATGGTGCAATAGCTCAGAATCCTGAATACATGGTGTTTAATAAGGCTATTAAGGTGGATGCAGACACAGCCGACTGGACCGATATTCCTTCAAGCAGTGTTTTTGAAGCAAACCATCTCTGGATAGGCCAGGGAATGAAAAAAGAATACTGGAAAGGACCATCAGACCTTAGTTTCACCTGGAGAGCTGTATGGCAGCAAAATACACTTTATTTTTTATTTGTAGTGACCGATGATGTCATTAGCCGGTTCGATCAACCCTACAGCTGGCTTAACGATTATGTTGAAATTTGCATTGATCCTGCCAACAGTAAAGGTGCCAGGAAAGATACAACAAATGGGAAAATAAGATTTCGTGGATACGAAATGCACTTTTTACCTTCTCAACCTGCACACGTTTTTCTTCATGATGATCAGCCGTATTTAATTTCCCACAATCAGGACATGGAATTTATCAGTTTATGGAACGGCAAGACAGCTGTAAAATATACCTCAAAGGGTTACATATTGGAACTGGCCTTCTCAGTACCCGGGCTTAAACTGAATAATGGTTCCAGGATAGGTCTGGAAATAGCTGTTTGCGATGATGACGGGCATGGACGGAAAAGTCTTCTTACCTGGACAGGTGTGCAAACCGACTATTGGATTTCGATGGACAGGTACGGAGTTTTGACTCTAAAATAATTCTGTTTCTGACTTTCAGGCAACTAACAAATTAAGGAAAATAAATAACATTTTAGACAAAGGAATAAAAAACTGAATTCGCAATGAACAGACGTGAAATTATTAAAATGGTTCTGGATGGCAAAGAACCGCCTTACGTACCATGGTCCTTTAAATTTACAAAAGAACCAGCTGATATTCTGAAATCTTACTTTAAGACGGATGATTTAGATATTCCGCTTAGTAACCATATATTGATGCTGGGAAACGATATCGGGTTTTTTGAAAACCTTAGTGATGATTTATACCGTGATGTTTTTGGCGCAGTCTGGGACCGAAGTATCGATAAGGATATCGGAAATATTACGGGGAGTATAATTCAGGAACCATCTTTAAGAAATTACACTTTCCCCGATCCGCTTGATAAGCGTTTTTTTGCCAATATGGATTCCGAAATAAAAGCCAAAAAGGATATGTTCAGGCTTTACCAGATCGGGTTCTCTCTTTATGAGCGGGCCTGGACATTACGGGGAATGGAGAACCTGTTGACGGATTTTTTGATTAATCCTGGCTTTGTACATGATTTGTTTTCTTCTATAGCAGATTATAATATTACTCAATTAAAAGAAGCATGCAAGTATGACATTGATGCGGTTTATTTTGGTGATGACTGGGGGCAACAGAGGGGTTTAATTATGGGTTACGATGCCTGGAAGGAATTTATTTATCCTCAGTTGAAGAGGATGTATAAAGCTGTACATGACGAGGGAAAATATGTTTTCATTCATTCCTGTGGTGATGTTGACGAATTATTTGACGATTTAATAGATATTGGTGTCAATTGCTTCAATCCGTTTCAACCTGAAGTAATGGATGTTGATGAGTTGCTGAAAAAATACCGAGGCAGACTGACCTTCTTTGGAGGGTTATCAATTCAGAAAACACTACCATTTGGAACAGAGGAAGAGGTACGGGCTGATTCTGAAAGGCTTATTAAAGAGGGATCTCCAGGGTCATATATTTTCTCTCCATCTCATTCTGTGGAAGGAGACACTTCTTTAGAGAACATGCTGGCTTTTATTGATACTGCTAAAGCTCAAATTAAAAGAATTTCAAAAAGTGAAGAATGAACTAATTGAAATCAAATTCAAAATCAATGAATTGTACAGAAATCTCATATGAAATTGGCTTTTGATTTTGATAGTTTATAGTGAGTCCTCGGCCCAGTCCAATTTTATAATAAGCCATTGGGACACAACTTGTAAATTTTATCAGAGACTTGCATAAATTGAGATTTTGGGACAGGATAATAATTGATTTTTCATATATTTTACCAATTAATCCTCGAAAGTATTATGACAAATTACAAAAAAACACTCACAAAACTAATTTTGTGTTTTTTAGTTATAATTTCAGTTTCCGGTCGAATTCCGGGACAGGTCACCCTCACGGAACAAAAGTGGGTGCTACCGACCTATAACGTTGAAGCGCCGGACAAAAACCCGATATTCTTCAGAGGTGAAGAGTACCAGGGTGCATGGAGGGTCATTTATCCTTATGCACTTAATGATATTATCTCAACTGAGAAAAAAGATCATTCATGGAAAGCACTTATACTTGAGAATGATTATATCAAACTTTGTATAATGCCAGAACTTGGTGGTAAATTATGGTATGCCACGGACAAATCAAACGGATACAATTTCGTTTATAAAAACAGCGTGGTAAAACCGTCCAACATAGGAATGCTTGGAGCATGGACATCAGGGGGCATTGAATGGTGCGTTCTGCATCATCACAGGGCATCAACATTTCTTCCGGTCGACTATGAGACCCAGGATAATCCTGACGGCAGTAAGACAATAACCATAGGAGAAACAGAACCGCGCCACAGGATGAGATGGACTATAGCCATAACTGCATTCCCGGGTAAGACATATTTTATGGCGGAAGTTAAGATACTTAATCCCACTCCATATACAAATTCATTTCTCTACTGGGCAAATGTTGCCGCCCATACGAATAAGAACTACCAGGTGATATTTCCTCCAAGCGTACAGGTAGCAACATATCATGCAAAAAACGGCTTTACAAGATGGCCTTTCTCAACAGAGGTTTACAATGGGCAGGATTTCACCAGAGGAGTTGATGTAAGCTGGTGGAAGAACTCCGCAAGTAACAATTCATTTTTTGCCTGGGACCTTAAGGAGGACTTTATGGGGGGATATGATCACGGCAAAGAATCGGGGACAGTTCATATCGCAGATCATAATATTGTAAAAGGGGCTAAGCTCTGGGAATGGGGATCCGGTCCCGTGGGACAATCCACTGAAGCAAAGCTGACAGAGAATGACGGTCCTTATGTTGAAATAATGACCGGTGCCTTTTCAGACAACCAGCCCGACTATAGCTGGATAAAACCATACGAGGTAAAGACCTTCAGGCAATACTGGTACCCCGTTAAAGATATAAAAGGGTTCAAAAATGCCAATCTTAATGGTGCACTTAACTTTGAGAAACAGGGAACTGACAAGATCTTTATAGGCTTCTGTTCAACACAGAAATTCAATAAAATTAAGATAAGATTGCTGAAGAGCGGCAAGCCTTTATTTGAAAAGATCTCGGAAATATCTCCGGGTCAGTCCATAACTCAGGTCATTACCATACCGGGGCCATTTAAAGAAACGGATCTAAGTGCGGAGGTTCTGAATGAGGAGACAGGCAATGCGCTGATTTCATACCGGCCTGCTGACAGACCCGCAGTCGACAAACTGCCTGAAACAGTCAAAGCTCCACCGAAGCCGCAAGAAATTAAGACTGCAGAGGAGCTTTACCTGACCGGCAGCCGGATCCAGCAGTTCTATAATCCCTCAATAGATGCAATGGATTATTTCAGAGAGGCTCTCAGGCTAGACCCTGGTGATACCAGGACAAATATTGCCGTCGGGAACATCTTTCTGAAGAATGGTGATTATGAGAAGGCAAGGAATTATTTTTTAACAGCGATCCAAAGATTGACAAAAGACTATACCAGACCCTCTGGTTGCGAGGCATTATACCTTGAAGGGATTACTCTTAAATCGCTTGGATTGTACGAGGAGGCGATAGATACTCTGTACCGTGCAACATGGGACTATGCCTGGAACTCAGCAGCATACCTCGAACTTGCCAGGATCTCTGCAATAAAGGGAGATTTCAGAAAGGCCCTCGAGCAGGTTGAAAGATCTTTGTCCACAAATAGTGTAAATAATAGCGCTATATGTCTTAAGGCTTCACTGTTGAGAAGGCTGAACTTAACAGATGAGGCCGCGAACATGCTTCAAAACACCTGCAAATACGATCCTCTCGATTTCAGGGCTGCCAATGAGATCTATCTTCTGGAACTGGCAACAGACAAGATCCGTGAAGCAGAGGAACAATTGAAGGTACTTGGCAGAAGGATGAGGGATTTTGACCGGAACTATCTCGAGCTGGCAACCGGATATATGAATGACGGACTTTTCATTGAAGCAGAAGAGGTACTTCGCAGGTTTCAGGGGAAAAACCCGATAGTTGATTATTGCATCGGGTACTTGCAGGACAGGAAGGGTGAAAAAGCAAAAGCATCTGAATATTTCAATAAAGCATCGGGAATGCCGGTAGACTATGTTTTCCCTTATATGATGGAGACTATACCGGTTCTGGAAAAAGCTTTAGAATACAATCCCCAAGACAGCAGAGCTTATTATTATCTAGGAAATATACTTTACGACCATCAACCCGAAAAAGCTATTAAATACTGGGAAAAAGCAGTGGAGGGCGATCCCGGGTTTGCCATAGCTTACAGGAACCTGGGCTGGGGTTATTTTTATCATTATGGCGATGGAGTAAAAGCAATAGGAGAATATGAAAAAGCAATGGTCATTGATAAATCGGAACCTTTGTGGTATAAAGAGTTGGATGCACTTTACGAGATTAGCAATGCCCCGATTGAGAAGCGGATGAAACTTTTCGAGGGAAGCAATGAAATAGTAAAGAAGCGCGATGATGCATTTCTGCACCAGGTAATAGTAATGACACTCGCCGGCAGACCCGATAAGGCAGTTGAATACCTCGAGGGACGAAATTTCAGTTATCGCGAAGGTGAATCAGATGTGAGAAATGTGATTATTGACGCTCACCTAATGCTCGGAAGGAAATATTTTTCTGAAAAATATTATAATAAGGCCCTCGAACAGTTCCTGCTTGCACAGGTGCCTGAAGAGGAGGCAGGCGATAACAGTTCACAGAACAGGAAATTCCAGGTCGACTGGTACATAGGACAGGCTTACGAAGCAATTGGTAATAAAACTCTAGCAAAAAATTACTATCTCCTTTCTGCCGGTAATCAAGATTCATCATCAGACTATACAGGATATTACACTGGCCTGAGCAATCTAAAGCTTAAAAATAAGAGCAGGGCAGAACAGATATTCAATTCGATGATTGAAACCGGTGAAAAAGAAATCAATAACCCGGTACCCTCATCACTGAATTATTTTGCAAAATTCGGTGCCAGAGAGGCTGACAACAAGCGTCTGTCAAATGCATATCTTGTCGCAGGCCTTGGCTACAAAGGAGCGGGTATTATGAATAAAGCAAAAGAATATCTTCATAAGGCCACTGAATTATCAAAGGCAAATCTCTGGGCAGAATCCGAACTTGAAGGCATATAATTGCAGGTTATTTTTGTTTCGATATAAAAAGATGAACTTTCACAGAGGACCCATTGAGGCTTGCCGAGTTTCTATTTAATTGGTCTTATGATTGTTATGAACTCAAATTTCTACGATCGGGACTGTGAAACACTGAATAAAACGAACTGACTTGTTCCGTTTATTTGGGCTATGATCAGGATAATGAAGTAATTGTACGACTATGAATTCTAGGTGAAGTGCAAAAGCCGGTTTGCATGACCACATACAGACGGTCAGATTGTCTTTGACATACAAAACTATATTACAAGAATTTAACTACAACATTAGGTTGTCAAAATAATCCGGCCAAAAGTGGTCTGGAGCGCTGGCTTTTCAACATATACAAACATGTAGGTGGTTTTTGTTTTGTACCAGGTTTGTGCCAGGTTTTCTTGGGGAAGCAGGTAGCTTTACCCCTATTCAGCCAGTTTGTTTTTACCACTTATAGCCGCATTTTACAGATTGTCATCAAGTGATTTATGATAATCATAACATTGCCGGCCAAATGTGGTCACTGCATCTGGCTTTTGCAGTAGCCCTTATTTTCATATGAACTATCTACTATATTTAATCTGCTTAAGGAGTACGGGAATTAAGATACCTGTCCAATAAATCTTTTGCTTCTTCAAAAGTTTCAACCATTTTAAGAGTTTTTTCTTCCTGATTATAATTCTCAAGATAGGTTTTCACATCCTGAATAACTATTTGTTCACTCTTATAATCATACATGATTTCTTTTAAATGCCTTACAAAATAGTAAGGTTTATCTTTCATTTCTTTAGCTGCATAAAGATAATTACCAGCAGTAATAGCCCAAACTTGTCCTGATTCCGTGCCATAATAATAAGTAGGTAAATACTTTTTATTGCCAACATGGTGAAAATTACTTTTTTCAACCTTGCAAATTAATTTTGGTTTAGATGCAACTCTCTTTCTTCTCATAAGTCTTACGTTTTCATTACTAAGAAAATAAATCGTGAAAATATTATTTTAACCTGATATAAATTTCAGTACTATACGTTTTCCCAAGCTCCCATTTATCATTTGCAGGATGTCTATGAATTAGAGTATCATTATGTATTTCATCCAAAGCTTTGTATTTTGTACCAATTAATGATTTATTGTTATGATAAATAATATATTCTTCATACTTATTACCATTAAGTATATAAGTTCCTGCTCCAAAAAGGTCGTAGACAGTAGTATCCTTTTCGTAATGTCCTACAAACGTGAAAAACTTATTTGAAAATGTCTTAATTTGGCCTGTCTTAACCATAGCCTGCAAACTGGTATCTTTGCTGAGTTTCCCAATGTTAATGCATTTCCAGGTGCCTTCAAGTGGATATTTTGTCTCCTGCCTACAGCTTATAATTATCAGTGCAATAATCAGAACTAAACAGACAAGTTTTTTCATGATTGGAGGCTTTAATGCTTAAATTGAAATTATTTAATTCTTTAACTTGAGCACTTTTTCCTTTTTCAGGTCTGACAACTTTATGGGTTTTGACTCCTTATCAGGCTTAGGAGGAACTTGTCTTATTTTTTCACAGATAATTTCAGTTATTATATCCGACCTTCTTTTTCTCATTAGATTATGGTTATTTGACCTCTTAGAATATGACTTGGCATTAAATTAAAAAAGTTGTACAGTACTGATAACTAAATCAATTGATATAGAAGAATTATAAATTATTGCATTTACATTTATTAAAAATTGTCTCTTTCTGTTGAAACCAGAATTATAATAAAGACATTGGATACCTATTAAAAATCGACCCGGCTTTCCTGGTATAATCTTAAATCCAGGAATTGAATTTGTCAACTTTCAATAATTCAAACGCATAAACAATAATTAGGTTATTCAACCTTCTTGGGATACAAGATCTCTTTGGCTTTTGCTCTGCTCCACCAGAACAGAATTGCAAGCACAAGGACTATAATTGTCGGTAAAGCAACAAACCAGATTTTTGCACCTTTTTCAGGACAAATCCACGCCCACAATAGGGCAAGACCGCAGAGTGTGGAACCTAAAGCCACTGTTGTCACAAATACACCCTGGTTTTGCGGATTCAAATAAGCAAGTATAGCGCCTGCTCCAAGAGCAACTAAAACGCCACCTGACCAGCGAAGCCAGCCATGAAATACTGGTTGTCCTCCAGACATTTGAACCAGACAATTGGGAATGAACAAATAACCTAAGCCGTAAAACAAACTGACCACAGCATAGATTATCAAAACAATCTTTAAAAATCCAGCATTTTTATTTTCAGTCATAAGCTATCCTCCTTTTGCTTTTATCGGGTCGATATTTCAGGTTTAGTTATTCCCTTTAAAATATTAAAGGGGTGTAAATTTACTCCAAAAAAAAGTATAAGTCAACTTTATTTTAACGAAAGGCCCCAGAGCTGATTTCAGAAAGCCTCACCATTTATCAAAAAGATAAATCGTAATATTATTTTTCTATTTATCCTATTTACAGTTATTTCTCAGAATATCTTACTGAGTGCTGAGTCTATAGTCAGGAAAACATTATAGGCTTTCTCCCTCTGGAGCTTTTCGTCCTCATGGACAAGGTAACTGAGTAACATTTCTTTAAGACAGTTCCTTATTTCTGAAGTTTCAATAGAAGCCAGTTTATTAACTACTTCCTGAGCCTGTTCGTTGTTTAGGTTTGCCATAGTTTTAAGCATTGATTTAATTAATTAGCTATGTAAAAAGGTTAGAGAAAAACACCATTTATTCTTATTCTTCATATTCAAAGTTACGATCTACCAAAGCCAAAGTCAATTTTATTTTGAAATCATGCCACATGCTATGTCATATTTAGTTGCAATAAAGCCATATATAAAAAATGGTACCTAACCATCGCTTTTGCCTATTATGCCAATGTATGACCCATTTATCAGGCATATTGCAGGTAAATTATCGGAATACTTATCCCTTGATTAAGAAAAAGATCAATTGCTTTTTATTTTTAGGCTGTGAAAAGAATGCTTTGCTGCGACCACACGATGCGATTTTTTGATTTCCACTTTTGTTAGCTGAATAAGCACAATTAAATAAAATCAAATCAAAAGGTTATTGGTTTTGAGGTAGCCGATTAGGAAGTAAAGAAAATGAAGACCTTTTTGCTTTTCAGGTTTGGTGGGAAAAAAGAATGCTTTAATCGGTATTCGGCATCCGAGGTTATAGTTTTCCAATTGAAATGGTAGCCCTGATTACTATACCGTCGACCTCCCGGTGTTTGTATGTTCTGATGATCAATTATTTACTCATTGATTATAGGTAAAACTGCACAGAAGAAAAAAGCCCCTGATATTAATTAGAAGCTGACTCCCCTCAATTCTCCTACAGTATGGTTAAACTGCTAATGTCTCTTTTATTAAGACTGTTTTATTAAGACCTTGAATAAATTTCATAAATTTATTTGACCAAAATAACCTTACCATGAAAAAACTAATAATAATCCCATTTCTGATCCCTTTCATGGCTACTGCACAAATCACAAAGACTGAAAATATATTCACCGCCGGACATTGCACAGTGAATTGTACGGAGACATTTAATAATGATACGCTGGTTTCTGCTTATACTTCTTTTGATGCAAAAGATGACAGATTGCCAACATTGCAAAATTATTTTACAATATTTTATGACACACCTCAAAATGTCTATAAATTTCTTACTGAATTGGAGAAGTTCAGTGCTGATAATGCCAAAACCTCAATTGAATTTAACAAACATAAGGTTGAGATTGATAAAACTTCAGGGGCTAAAGAAATGAAGGTCTATGATGAACGTGGATTGATTTTTCACCGATTTCAACCAGTATTGATATCAAGTATTAAAACTAAGTTACGTGAATGGGCAGTAAAGTATAAGGTAAAACTTGAATAGTCAATTTTATCTTAACACGTGTCAGTCTTAGGGATATACCCAAGTGGATAGTGCTGATGGGAGGATAAGAAAAGCCCACGGGATCCGAAGATTGGTGATTGTTTTTTCTTATCTATATCAATTTATTTCAGGGGAAGGCTCTGAATTTTCTTTTAAAGATTTTGGCTTTGCAGTCAACACAAGCCCAGCTTGGATCATTCTTTTTCATAATGGATCCTCCAAGAATAATCTTCCCAGCCTCCTCTTCAAGAAACGCCTTATAGCTTTGGTCTCCATAAATGATCTTAACCACCTTTGTAGAGCCACATTTAGGACATCTGTCCGGTATCTGATGAGAAAAATAACGCATTTCTATTTTAAAAAAACTAATCTGTGTAAAAATGTATAATGAAAAACACACCGGCACATCCAATTTCAAGACTGAAAATAAAAAATAATTCTTTACGGCATTTTCTTTACAATGTCACCGAACTCCTTGATCGTAAATGCTTTGATGGTGGTCGTTCTTACACTCCCAAGAGAACTTAAAGCCATATTGAATGCAGTGGTAACCTCATCATTAGGCGCTTCTCCAATGCCTATATAATCATATTCTCCCAAGGTAGCATAAAAGCAAATCAACTTCCCACCCATTTTTTCAAACATTTTTAAGCCATCTTCAATTCTTTTTGGTGCTTCTTTCAGATCTTTTGCCCCTTGATCTGTCAGTTTCATTAAAGTAATGTATGTATTCATTTTTACCTCCTTTGTTTTAATATTTTTTTGGATGTGCCAAGTGCGTAATACTTTGTTTAAATCTATAAATAAGAGGATTATTGATCATTCTTGCAAAGTTACACCTGCAAAAAGCCGAAGTCAATTTTATTTTTTCAAGCAATTGAACTTGGAATATGCTAATCATGAATAGTAAGAGGAGGAAGGAATTTCCCCCATAGCATTGGTAGAGGAAGAAACACTGAACTATGAATGAGTGAAGGAGGTGATTGAACTGATCAGGGTAAGCTCAATTAAAAAGCACTGGCATTGGCACATTGATATGAGTTTGTATAAAAGTCTAAGAAATAATCTGGATCAATTTTTTATTTTTAAGATTTAAAAAGTAAAGCTATGCAAAAACGTAAACTTGGTAATAGCGGGCTTGAAGTGTCTGCCATTGGACTTGGATGTATGGGGATGACCTACCATCGGGGTCCCGCTCCCGACAGGAAAACTATGATAGCGCTTATTAGAAAAGCTTTGGAAATTGGCGTTACTTTCTTCGATACCGCAGAAGTTTACGGTCCGTTCACCAATGAAGAATTGGTGGGAGAAGCCCTTTCTCCTTTACGAAAAGATGTAATCATTTCTACTAAGTTCGGATTCGATATCCAGAATGGGAAAATAGCAGGTCTTAACGCTCGCCCCGAACATATTCGAAAGGTCGCCGAGGAATCTCTTAAACGTCTCAGAATTGAAACTATTGGTCTTTTTTACAATCATCGGGTAGATCCCAGAGTTCCCATTGAAGATGTAGCGGGAACAGTGAAAGAATTAATTCATGAAGGGAAAGTAAAGAATTTTGGTCTTTGTGAAGCAGGCGTAGAAACAATCCGCCGGGCACACGCTGTTCAACCTCTTACAGCAATTCAAAGCGAGTATTCATTAATGTGGAAGGAAACCGAAAAAGAAGTACTGTCTGTTTGCGAAGAACTCGGTATCGGTTTTGTCCCTTACAGCCCGACTGGAAGGGGTTATCTTACCGGCACATTGAATGAACAAACGAAGTTCTATGCCGCCAACGATAATCGTGCCGTATTGCCCCGTTTTACGTCGGAAGCTATGAAAGCAAACAGAGTTATAGTGGATGTGCTCAATGAATTTGGTCATCCAAGGGGACTGACTTCTGCACAGGTGGCATTAGCCTGGCTACTTGCTCAAAAACCCTGGATCGTTCCAATTCCGGGCACAACCAAACTTTCACATTTGTTGGAGAATTTGGAATCAGCGAACCTGCAATTTACTCCTGAAGACCTACACAATATTGAAAGCGCTGTCTCGAGAATCAAGATACAGGGTGATAGATATAACGCGGAAGAGCAAAGCAGGATTGAGAAGTCAAAATGAAAATTTGTCAGTGATCTGTAAAATGATAAATAGGGTCAACTTCTGATTAAGAATAGTCTTGCCAGATCTTATGCCTGTAACTTCAGATTTATTAATAACCGGGGCTCCACGAAAACCATGATAAACAATTTGCTTTATTCGCCTTGTCAGACTAAGTGATTTGTTCTAAATCGTTGACAATATGGTGTTAATGCAGGTAAACATCCTAATTATTGATTACTTTGACCTCGACCCTTCGATTTATTGCACGGTCTTTATCTTCTGTGGAATTTATTAATGGTAGTTTCTTACCATATCCTTTAAATTCCAATCTCTGTGGCTGAATACCTCTGTTTACAAGCCAATTATAAACAGATTTTGCCCTCTTTACTGACAACTCAAGATTGTATTCTTCAGTTCCGATATCATCAGTATGTCCTTCAATACTTGCCCTAAGAACTGGATTTTCATTGAGAAACTCTAAAAACGTGTTTAAAGTGGCTTCAGAAGATTTCAGAAGAATAAAACTGTTAAAATCAAAGTTTACATTTCTTAGGACCACCGATTCCCCTTGACTTAGTCTGTTAAGGTTGGACTTGATACTGAGGCTGGCAGTATCAATTAGTTTTTGATCAGTTCGAATTCCGTTTATGCTTATCCTGCAATTACAATCAAGAGAATCATGGATTTCAAAAAGTTCTATTTTATCTATCAGATAGTAAGCTGATTTTTCAAGATTAAAGTGACTGACAGGGAAATTATCCCTCGCTGTCACCGACAGATTTTCTGTTTTATTGAAACGACCGATTGATATAACTTTTTCCCCTCCTCTTGCACTGAAATAACCACAAAGCGTTACAAATTCCATGGATTCAGCAGGCAAATAAGAAAATACTACCTGAGGTGAAAATGAATCTTCATTCTGGCTATCAATCAAAACAGGTGCAGGGGAAAGATAACAGGCAAGACGATTTACCAGGTATTTTGAATACTTTGTCGAGTTAATGGAAATTCTCAGACAATACTTCTTACTCCTGATCAATGGACCATTCAGGTTCCCCTGAATATACTCAGAGTAGTCATCGGCTTCTTTGAACAAAGCAACCCCGACATAATTGAATTTTTCAGGCATTTTCAAATCAAAAAGGGAATGATAATCAAGTACATCTATAAATCTCAGGTTGCTGATATAGTCAGGTGTATAGTTACCTGGTGTTGTCCAGAATGGTACCCAGTCTTCAATTTTATCCTGACCGTGGTACACTATCGGGATTGGTTTGAAATAGAAAAAATCGAAATCAGGGTTTATAATAAAATTATCTTGTTTTGTCAAAGACATATAAAGTGTGGTGTCGGAGAGTCCATTATGAATATTTATTTTACCAGCCAATACAGAATCACAATAAATTTCTCTTTCGCTGGTTTCAAGTTTTCCATCCTCATAGATGTCTTCTCTATATTTAATTCCCTGTTCGTTATAATAGATCCATATACCGTCCCGCAGATCGTTCCAGTCCTTATTTATTACGAGTTTGTAATGTTCGATTCTTGCAAGTTGCCCCTTCTGGTACCAATACTTCCATTCTTTCTCCTTTTTTGTTAATTGTCCGAAAGTCCGAAACTTTTTTGGTATTGATTTTACATCATAGTATATTGAATAAGTGTAAGTTGAACCCTTTGATTGAAGATTCCTGTTAGTATAATAGGTCTTTACCTTTTCGTGCTGGGCAGACAAATTCAGCGGATTCAGTATAAGCCCTGTTAAAAGAAGAAAGTTAATTAACAAGTAATGATGAAATGTAACTACCCTGAAAGTGGCAGAAACAGCGAGGTTAATGGTTTGGCGTGCAATTTTGTTTTTATTGAGAATCATGAAAGTTTATTAAGTGTACAAGTTTATCAAAATCTGACACTGTTCTATGAGTCCAAAAGGCAAATATACTGTCGATATCTGAATTGCTGTTCGCCTCAGTATTTTTATTCTCAAAGCATACGTTTTTAAATGATCACCAGAGGAACTTTGTAGGTTAATCGTACTTCCCCATTCTAATAAAAAATATCAGATAAGGTAACAGAGATTATTATATCTGATAATCTCATAACGGTATTGTAAGTGCATATCTCCCCGTTTGTTAAATATTTATTTCTACCTTTAAGAGTAAACTGTATTAAGACTGTGTATAAAACACTATTAACTCATAAGGCATAGGTTCCACTTAAATTGAAAAGAGATGATACGACACTTAATCTTTATTGGTTTACTATTCACGATTAATCATCCTGTGATTTACTGCCAGCAGCTTGATTATATCAGAGGGAAAGTGATTGATTCTAAAACATCCGAACCTGTATCATTTGCAGCAGTACATCTTAAAAATTCGCAGTTTGGGATCTATACAAATGCTGAAGGTGATTTCAGAATATTAAACAATCCGGGATTTCAATCCGACAGCCTGATCGTGACTTGTATTGGATTTCACAGTCTTTCAGTGGCTTTTAGTAATTTAAAAAAATCTGAGATAAACAATCTTAAACTTGAAACCTATATCTATGGTCTTAATGAGGTCAGGATTAATGCCAGAAAAAGAAGACTCAGTCCGGAAATTATAATAGACAGGGCTCTCAGAGATATCAAAAAGAACTATCCGGTCAATCCATTTAGTTATGTATCCTATTACCGGGATTATCAGAAGGACGGCAATAATTATCTTAACCTAAACGAGTCGATCATCCAAACTCTGGATAAGGGATTTGCCTATGCATCAGATTCAAACAGGTACAGATTACTCGATTTCAAAAAGAATATGGATTTCTTGAGAATGAATATAAGTCCCTATTATGATCTTCCGGAAACTGATCATTCTAATGTGTGGTTTAAAAGAATACCCCATGCAATAGTTGGTGATCAATACGGCAATGAGCTTTTTATATTACTGGTTCACGATGCAATCAGAAATTTTAATAAAAGATCATTTTCATTTGTTGATATTCTGACTCAGGATTTTATCAGAAATCACAGGTTTTCAAATCCAACCGGAATTTATGAGGGAAGTACATTATTATATAAGATCGACTTCACCTCAAAACCTCGGATCACAGGTGATAGCGTCCAGATGAAAGGTGCAATATTCATTCAGCCCGATGATTATTCGATACACAAACTTGAGTATTCCGGTTCATATTTAGATTCAGAAAAAAAGAATAAGGAGATTTTCAATATTGAGATTGAATATGGGCATGAGCCAGCAGTTGATTCCAGGATGTGTCTTAAATACATATCTTTCAATAATACATTCACTATACCTGATGCGAGTGACAAAAATTTCTTTAAAGTTGTGAAAACAGAATGGGAGCAAGCTGGTGGTCCTTATGCTGGTCGTTACCCCGATATGACAATTTTATCTTTTTTCAACAGGAAGATCGATCCTGCTTCGGGAAACAGAATGGAAAATTACGACATGACCATAGGTAAAAGAAAAGTGAAGATCACCAGGGTTCAAGTTGGCGGCGACACCTTGTACATAACTGTAAGAGATGACAAATTCAAGAACAAGGAACTTGATTCCTGTCATTTAAGTATTAAGAATCTGAAAGACATTAATGGCAATATCTTTAACAAACGAAGAGATCTTGAATTTCGTCAGTTCAGGGAACTTTTTGTGCTGGAATATAATAAGCCACTGGAATTTCAGAATAATTGTTTTATACAGTCTGTGCCCCTTGAACAGAACTGTATTTCCCACTCTGACGATTCAGGAAAATTTTGGATGAATACACCATTAAAATCTATAGAAAAGCAATAAGATCTGTAAAAGCCAGTTACTTTAAGCATTTATGGCCGGAGCTTATTGACCACAAAAAGTCAGAAATAAGTGCTTGTATTTTAGTTATATATGATAAATGTTATTTAACCAGCCAAATGTGGTCAAGATGCTGGGCTTTTGCAGATTGACTACTTGTTCAAATTAAAACTTGATCCCAGGTAATCTTCAGATAATCGAATATTAAAGTCAATGGAAATGTAATTTCTTTCTATTTTTGATTAAGTATGTACATGAAATATTTTATTTTTTTTCTACTAAGTTTATTAATCTTTCTTCCATCACTTTCGCAAAATAAACCCACTATTTACCAGTTGAATGGTCTGGTTGTAAACGAGATCTCGGGAGAAGGCATTCCTTATGCCACGATAATCTTAAAAAATGACAGTATTAAAGTCAAGAAAATGCTTGCCTGTAATATTCAAGGACAGTTTTCCATGAATCTGAATTCGCCGGGTAAATATATTTTAACCGCTTCCGCAACCGGATATAAAGAATTCAATATGCTGGTAACCATCATTGAGCTGAAAACAGAACTGGGAAAAGTCCAAATGGAGGAAGCGACTATGATGAAAGAAGTTGTGGTATCAGCTCAAAAACCCTTGGTTAAAATGGACATGGACAAAATTGTATATAGCATGGAGTCCGATCCTGAATCACAAACTAATAGCGCATTTGAGATGCTTAGAAAGGTACCAATGGTCACTGTTGATGCCGAAGAAAACATCACGGTCAACGGGCAATCAAATTTCAAAGTGCTGGTAAACGGGAAAAGTTCCGCAATGATGTCTTCCAACTTAAAGGATGTTCTCAAAAGCATGCCAGCCAGTACCATCAAGGACATTGAAGTAATCACAAATCCTTCTACAAAATATGACGCTGAAGGTGTGGGAGGGATACTCAATATAATCACCAATAAAAAGACACTCAAAGGATATAATGGTAGTATAAATGCCGGAGTTAACACCCGTGGTGGTTTTAACGCAGGTGTATACCTGGCCGCTAAAGTCAGAAAGTTCAGTTGCTCAATGCGTTATTATGGCAACCAGTTCATACAGCCTGAATCTGAAAACAGCACTAAGAGTGAATATTTCAATAATACAGAATAACGTTATTTAAACTCAAATGGTAATTACTCATATAAAGGCTTTGGAAGTGGTTTTTCAGGAGAGGCGAGTTATGAGATTGACTCACTTAATCTCATTAGCATGTCATTCTGGGGGTATAAAGGTTCTTATACCAGTAATGGATTTAACACAAGCAATTACCTTGACACATCCAGCAATATCACCAGGATGTATACAAGCTCAACAAGCTCCAGGGAAAGCTATGGATCACTTTCAGGAAATATTGACTATCAGAAAACCTTTAAAAAGCCGGAAGAATCCCTTACTTTTTCTTATTTGCTGGATAATAATCCTAATACGACAAATAATATTTCTGAGAATACAGGATTGGTAAGCTACCCGACATATAACCAGCGATCAATAAATGATGCTGTCGGACGGGAACAAACTGTACAGGCAGATTATTTTGATCCTTTAACTAAAATACATCAGATCGAAGGAGGACTGAAATTCATTTTACGCCAGAATAAGAGTACATCTGAAATCTTCAGAAACGACACTCTTGAGCAAAAAAACGGGAATGATCTGGATTATGACCAATATATCCTGGGAGCATATGCAGGTTATGCAATAAAACTGGAAAAATTTAGTGTCAAAACAGGATTACGTCTTGAAAGGACATGGAATGACGGTGTATCTAAAATAGCTGGTGTCAATACAGATTTTACTAACAAGCTTTTGAATCTTATTCCTTATGTCACTTTTTCTTACATGCCAAAAACAGGACAAACTATGAAATTATCATATACTCAGCGTCTTTCCCGTCCCAGTATTTGGTATTTGAATCCATATGTTAATAATGTTGATTCCATGAACATAAGCTATGGGAATCCTTCATTGGTAGCAGAAGTATCGCATTCTTTTGAATTAGGCTATACATACTTTACGCCTAAATTAAATTTCTCAGCTACTTCTAATGCATCAATCGTGAATAATTCAATCGAGAGCATTTCAAAAGTCATGTCTAATGGTGCCACAGTGACTACTTATGATAATATTGGGAAGAACCATCGTTTTGGTTTAAATCTTTATTTCAGTTATCGACCTACTCCAAAACTCAGTATTAATTTTAATGGAAGCGGTAATTATTGTAAACTGGAAACAAATAATGGATACTTAATCACTAATCAAGGATTCAGCTATAATGGATTTCTAAGCGCACGAATGACCACCTGGAAAAATGGATCTATAAATGTTTTTAGTGGAATTTATTCTCCCACTATTATGCTCCAGGGGAAATCTTCATTTTATTATTACACCAGTTTAGGAGTGTCTCAGTATCTGCTAAAGCGCAAATTGATGATGAGCCTTGCTACTACTGACCCGTTCTGGTATAGCAAAAAGTATACTAATGAATCAAACGACATAACATTCACATCACATAATGTAAATGCTATGCGTTCAAGGATGGTACGCTTTAATTTGACCTGGAATTTTGGAAAGATGCAATTAGAGGTGAAAAAAGCTAGCCGGGGTATTCAAAATGATGATTTAAAAAGCGGTGGCGGACATAAGGAAGGAGATTGATAATAAAGAGTCTGCAAATTAATTTATCTTCAAATACTTATATACTGGCACTCGTATAAATCGGCAAATTTTATAACCGGATTGCAAAAAAAATAAACTATGCTTCGTTCATTCCGGCTGGTTACAGGACTATGGCCTGATTCAGCTGCAATGCTTCAGCCTCCATTCACTCAGCAACACAAACTTCCTTTATTGCCGGACTGTTTTGTTTAAGCGGAACGCATACAACCGAGACTTTTAAGATAAAATCTTATGATTCCGGAATAATTTTTGTAAATACATCAACGGTCAGTAATTTTATATACCCGCTAATTAAAAACCTCCTAATCATGATGACACAAATGGGACATTCAAACAATGCAGTTCTAAGAAAAATTGCAGTTTTTTCTTTATTCCTTATAGCAGGTACTACATTCACATTCTGTCAGCAAAATAAACTAATCAGCAATACTTCAGCTATTAAAAATGGTTGGTGGAATCCTATTTTTGAAAAACATAATATTGATTTGAAGAAATTTAATTACAAAAACATTATTAATATGGGGATGAAAGATACCACTGATATCACTTTATCTTTAGAATTGGGGAATAGTGATTCCTTAAACAATAGAAAAATACCTTATAAAGATGCTGTTTTAATCACCAAAGGGGCTGGACAAACCTACTGGGTAACAACATCTGAATATGCTCGTCACGACTTGGATAATAATTTATTGATCCTAAAAAATGGAAAGATGGCGTGTTATGATTTCAATTCCCAAAATTTAGTGCCTATTGATACCTCTTCATTTCAGGAAATGAGTATAGATATTAAAATGAATAGAATTGTAGCAAGTTCAAAATAATAAACTAACTCCTTACTGGAAAACGGATATAATTCATTGACTGGCAAATAGGCTATAAAACAATACCTTGACCTTAAATCTTAAAATATTTTGGAACAAGTGCATTGATGGTACAGTTTTTGTTCTGCAATTGTAACCTAATTGCTCTGATCATGAATAAGATATTCCAATCCGAATTGTTTGCAGCCATCATAATCTCGTTGGTACTGGTACCATCATGTAAAAAAAGTGATTCAAATGCTGTTGATCCGGGAAATCCTGTAACTATTTCCACTGAGGCTTATCAGAAGGAAGTAATTGATTCAGTAAATCGTTTTGCCTTTGACCTGTTCAAGCCAATCCTTGCCGGTGCAAATGAATCTGATAACATACTGATCTCCCCCTTCAGCATCACAAGTGCTCTTTCCATGACCCTTAACGGGGCAGCAGGCGAAACCCTCGATTCAATGAAAAAAGCCCTCAGGCTTGAAGGAGAGACACTTGATCAGGTAAATGCAACCTATCTGAAGCTGATGACAGAATTGATTCCTGTTGATCCCCATGTGGAACTTGATATTGCAAACTCAGTGTGGGTTGAAAAGAAATTTGAGGTCAAACAGGATTTTATGACAAATGTCGGGAATTGGTACAAAGCAGAAGCCAGAAGCATTGATATTACGGATCCGAATGCAGTGAATACCGTTAATTCATGGATCGCAGATAAGACCCATGACAAGATCACCAACATGCTCGATTACCTGGATCCGAATCTCGCCATGCTGCTGATCAATGCTATCTATTTCAAGGGAATGTGGAGATATCAGTTCAAAACTTCAGATACCAGTGAAGAACCGTTTTATCTGACCTCCTCTTCATCGGAGTCAGTTCCCATGATGCATCAGACGATAGATCTCCAGGTGGCAAAGGACAATAATGTGACTATCGTTGATATCCCCTATGGTCAGGGTAACTTTTCAATGCTTGTTGTACTGCCGGATGCTGGTATAACAACATCTGATATAGCTTCAACTCTCACCCGGGAAAAATGGAATGAATGGACAGGGATGCTTGCAGCAAATACTCAAAAGGTGAATTTAAGCATGCCAAAGTTCAAGTATGGCTATAAGAGATTATTGAATGATGATCTGACAAGTCTTGGGATGGGCATTGCCTTCAGCGATTCCGCAGACTTCAGCAATATAAGCGATCAGCCGACAAAGATAAACCGGGTCATTCATCAGTCCTGCATTGAAACCAATGAGGAAGGTACAGAAGCAGCCGCAGCAACAGTCGTTGAAATAGTGTCATCAATTGCCACCCAATCCTGGAATGTAAATATTGACCGTCCGTTCCTCTATTTTATCCACGAGACATCAACAGGGACAATCCTGTTCATGGGCAAGGTAGGAGATCCAACAACTGGATCAAAATAAGAAAAATGTATTATTCAACTTAACCTGACATGAGGGTATTTAGCCTATTGTTAATGCTTACTGCATTATCAAATCAGCCTTCAGGAAGCATTACAAGTCCCCGATATATTTCATCTGCTGACTCTCTGCAAATCATTGAGAAAGTCTATCTGCATACAGACCGTGACAGTTATTATCCCGGTGATGATATCTGGTTCAAGGCATACCTCATTGATGCTACGGACAGGTTACTTACCAGTCATAGCTACAACCTGCACGTTGAAATGATCTCTCCCGATTCAAAGATAATAGAGAGTCGGATAATAAAACTAAATGAAGGTCTTGGTAACGGAGATTTCAGGTTGCCTGATACCATCCGGTCAGGTCAGTACATGCTAAGAGCATTCACAAATTATATGCGGAACTTCGGTGATCAATTGTTCTTCAATAAGGATATTACAATTATAAATCCGACAGATGCTTCTAAAACGTTTTCTGACACTACTGATTATATCAGGAATAAATTAGAAATAAGCTTCTTTCCCGAAGGTGGCTCGTTGGTCGATAATGTTACTTCCGTTGTTGCCTTTAAAGCTGTAAATGCCCTTGGAGCAGGCTGCGATGTCTCCGGAGAGATCTATTCATCGTCAGGAGAAAAAATGACTGCTTTTAAAAGTACTCATAAAGGCATGGGTACATTTTCCCTCACTCCGGTCTCAAGTTTAAACTATTATGTTCTTGCTAATGACCCAAATGGCAACAAAGTCAGAATTGAAATCCCAAAGAGTTTTCCGACAGGTGTCGTTTTAAATGTTTCAGGAAACCATCAGAAGCAACTGATGCTAACAGTCCGGACAAACATGAAAATATTACCGCTGATCCTTGATCATGATCTGGTATTGACCGTTTCTGCTCGAAACAAGGTTTTTAAGACAGTCTCCTTCAGGATGAAATCCCTTAACAGCTATCTCAAACTTGCAACTGATGATCTCCCGGATGGTATTATTATGCTGACCTTAACCGGCTTGAACAATATACCTCTATGTGAACGAATGGTTTACATTCAGAATAATGAAGATATCAGGGTTAAGCTTGAGACCGGCAAAACTGTTTATAACAAGCGCGATTCGGTATCGGTTAAGATAAACCTGTCTGATAGTTCCGGGATTGAACGACAAGCGTTTCTTTCTTTATCTGCAACCGGGAATATTTTTGTAAATAATCCTTCCTACTTCCCTTCAACAATTTCTTCATGGTTCCTTCTTGAGTCAGATGTCCGTGGTCCTGTCGAGGAGCCGTCATACTATTTTAATCAATCCAATCCAAACCGGCTAAAAGATCTTGATCTGCTTTTGCTTACCCAGGGATGGCGCGATTTTGAATGGAAGTATCAGACTATGGTATATCCTCCGGAATATGGTTTTGCCGTCTCAGGGAGAGTAAGGAAAAAATTTGCCGATGTACCTATAAAGAACTCCACTGTAAATATTGGAATATTTCATAGCGGGAAACCATTGATAAGTGTCGTTCCGACCGACTCTTCAGGAAGGTTTTTTCTTAAAGGAGTGGACCTGACAGGAGATGCAGAGCTGGTAGCAAGCGCTGCAGGTAAGGAAGATAAATTGCAGGGCTGGTTGCTTATGGATTCTCTCAGATATCTGCCTCCTGAAGTCCCGAAGATTACAATCCGTAAAAAACTATTATCAAGTGAAATTAATCCCCGGAATGGCAATCAATTTATTGATGATAATCAGCCCACTATGAAAATACGTAGATTTATACAGTATGCAGAAATTAAAAATTCCATTCAAAAGAAATACAAATTATCAGATACAATCAAGCCCGGAGAGGTAAATATAATTGCAAAACGGGATGATACTCCTGAATCCGCCCTTTCAAGAGCTGAGCGATATCTTGGGACTCTTTTCATTGACCAGACAGCAGTCATCACTCCGGAAATGGAAAAATATGGTAGTTTACAACAATTGATGACTGTAAAATTTCATTTTAATAGCATAGGAGGTGAAATAATGAATCACCAGGGAAGCCCGCTTTTCCTGCTTGATGGTTTGCAGGTAGGGTATGATGAAATAGCCATATTGCCTGTTTCTTTGATAGAAAGAATTGACATCGTATTTAATGCTTATGGAATGTATGGCGAGAGCGGAAAATATGGAGCAATTTCCTATACGACAAGAAATGATTGGGGTTCGCCACATGCTCCCTTTTATCACTCATCGAATATAAGATTTACAGGGTACAATGAATCACGTGTTTTCTATTCGCCAAAGCATCATGCGACTCTTGAATCCGACTATAAACCAGATCTGCGAACTACTCTGTTCTGGGAACCAAATATTAAAGTAAAAAACAATGAAGATTTTTTTCTGAACTATTACAATTCAGACAATTCTTCTGCAATCAGGGTTACTGTCGAAGGCATTACTGCAGATGGGATCCCTGTAACGGGTACGACTGAATACGAGGTGCAATAAGCCGGATAATTATAAATGTCTCTGCTGCTTCAGCAATCAAAAATGTCAAAAGAGCATTACAATCAGGTACAGACAAGTTGATTGATACAGTTTCCTTAGCAACCTTGGGCTATACAACGGGCGAAAAATTATAAATATGCGTCTGATACTATTTTCAAATCTGCATTCCTTTATTGGGGATTCGAAGGGAAAGAAGCTGTTTGAGATGACAGATATGGACAGGCTATAAGGGAAACAGCACTGATATATTTTTCATCAATCTTCCAATCCTTGCAAATTTGCATAACTAATGTATTCGATGTACATTTGGTAAAGCAACCAGGATATTCGGATCAAAAACTATTGAATGATCCTGACTCCACTGTTATTTCAAGGGATATTGCCGATAAGTTCTTTCAAGGAGAAGATCCCATCGGAAAGGAAATTGTGGGAATGATAAATAACGAAGAGCATACTTTAATTGTGAATGGCGTTTGTGAAAACATTTATCATAATTGACTTTTTTAACCTATATTAGCTTCTGTTTTTAAACGCATCTATGAAAAATTTTGGCAGGCTCGAGAAGGTTGACCTCCATGAACTTTGGTACGGAGAATCCTCAGATTTTACCCCCTGGCTCTCAGAGGAAGAAAATATTGTTGAACTTGGAAATATCCTTGGGATGGAGCTGGTAGTCCAGGACAGGGAACTGAAATCAGGAGTAGTTCAGGCAGACATCCTTTGCAGGGATGTTCTGACAAGTCAGCTGGTGCTGATAGGAAATCAATTGGATCCGACTGACAGCAGTCATCTCGGACAATTAATCACTTCAGCTGCAGGGCTGGAAGCTGCTACAATAGTCTGGATTGCAAAAGCCTTTACTCCCGAACACATTACAACTCTGACATGGCTTAACAATATTGCCGGAGAATCTTTCAAATTCTTCGGCATTGTCATCGAAGCATATAAGATAGGCGACAGCCTGCCTGCCCCTGATTTTAATATTGTGGTGAAGCCTGACGGATGGACAAGAAAGTTTGAAAAGTCAGTCACTACCAAAAAACTGACTGACACGGAACTTCTGGAACTCGAATACTGGCAGGGTCTGAAAACCTTCATGGAAGCGAACAACAGCTTTGTAAAACTGCTTGGCACGCCGCCAAAAAGCTGGTTTAATACTACCCGCGACAAAGGCAGGTATTATCTTTCCGTAACAATAAACCCAAGGGATATAAGCCTGAATATATGGCTGAATATAATTGGTGAAAAGGCAAGGGATGATTTCGACAGGCTTTATGAAATAGCATACAATAATTCGCTCGTGGAAATCAACCAGGATCTTATGTGGAACAAGATGCAGGCAAAGGCAGGATGCGCAATCACCTTGAAAGCTTATGCAGATTTCATGGAAAGGAATGACTGGCCAAACCAGTTTACATGGTATAAGGAGAACCTTGAGAAGTTTGACAGGTATTTCAGACCAAGGATAAAGGAACTGCTGAACTGAAAACCTGCAGTTTATAATAAACCACCGCTCTATATTTGCAATTCTGATCGATTTTCTTTACGACCGCTGCTTTATTTGTCCTTACCTTAAAGAGAATCCGGACAATTATATAGTATGTTTTTAAATTCAGATAAATTTCTATTCTGACAAACAGATAAAAAACCACCTTCCGGATTTATTATATTTGTCGGTCAAAAAAAGAAAATCATGCGGAAAGCAGGTGTGATCTTATCAATCTTAATCCTTCTGACGGGGTATCTCTATTTCTCGAATCCCGACAAAGTTGCAGTCAATGAAAAAGGAAGAGTCACCGGCCTGGTTAACAAGGGGCGGGCACTTGTGCAGCGTGACCATTTCTGGGAGCATCAGCTGAAAATGGCTACAGAAATATATAACAAGGATACAACACCGTATTTGCCATCCTCGTCAGATATGCAGGCCTTGTACCGCAAATTCCGTGATGATGAAAATGCCCTCAATGAAAAAATGAAGGATCTCTATACACCTGAGGAAAAGATGGCCGAGACCTACAGGATAAAGGCTGACAGTATTACAAGAGCAGGTAAATGGAGGATTGCCGATGAAGCCGCAGAAAAGATAAGGACTCAGGAAGCAGAGAAATATAAAGTAATTATACCCTTTATTGAAAAGAAAATCCATAAGGGCAAAAACTGATCACGCAAAGATTTGAATTTTGTAAATCAATCCTACAACAGGCACTTTAAGCTGACCTGCTCTTTTATTTTTTAGCTGTTGACATTCTTACTGTTCCGGAAAATCTCTTTCGCTGACGGATCAACAAGTTTATACTCAACTGAAGTCAATTAATATTATAATCTGTCATTATACCTCAGACATTAAAAAAATTTATATTATTGCAGATTAAAGGGGAAAACAAATATTTGTAAAAGGGGAAATGAAATCAGGGGAATTCCACATTTTGCCTACTGATAATACACCTGAGTTTCTGTTTACGAGCGAGGGAACAATAAAAATCAAAGGACGGGGTTTATTTGGTGCCAAATCCGAAGTTTTCGATCAGATAATGACCTGGATTGATTCCTACCTCAGAAATCCTGCAGAGGTTACTTATGTGATTATCGCATTCGAATATCTTAACAGTTTCAGCACCTCAATCCTGATGTCAATTATCAGAAAGCTCTCATTGCTTATTCTTCAAAAGAAAAAGCTGACGATACAATGGTATTTTGAAGAAGATGACGACGACATCCTGGAACGCGGTGAATATGTCTCATCCACGATTGATGTCCCGATCACCTTTGTACCGACAAACAATATTACCGATTGCTGTTAGGGGAACCCGGCTCAAATAGAAAAGGACGTTATTCAAATATACCTGCCGTTAAACAATTAACCTTTTTTGGTCGATCCGGCATCAGATTCAGGATCCCTGCAGGCTCTTCCGCCGTGATTTCCCCGCCCTTAAGAGATCCCTGAGATTTAAAGATGCGGAAATTATCAGAGCTGCAAGGAATAAAGCCAACGTTATCTTATCGACAAGAGTCTCGTTCAAATTCAGTCCTGTAATCCTGTCTCCCAGGTATTTAATGTACGAATATGGCAGGTCAGTCTTTCCAAGCTTCTCAAGTACAGCAAAATGCCAGTCTGTAAGCGGACAATAACCCAGCGTGCCGACAATCAGCCCCAGGAACAGCCAGGAAGCTCCTGTCAATGAAAGTGTTATCAGATTCAGTACCCTTGTCTTTTTCCAGATCCATCCGAATATGTTAAAGAGTATCAGTGAAGTATGAAAAACAACAAAGAATATGTCAAGAGTTTTCCAGATGGCGGGAGGTATATGTACTATTTGTGATTTTCAGGCATTTAAAGTGCAACGATGAGTTGTTTGCATTATTACCGATATCGGAAAACAAGGGAACCTTACTTTAATTGTACTGCAGATCCCTGGTTGCTGTTCATCACATCTTTTATCTGCTTCCATCCGATAAGGATTACGTGGTTTTCCTTTAACAGGTCTTTAAATTCCATGCTGAGCACCATGTCAAGGTCATTCTGGCGCCAGGTTGATCCATAATCGTCATGACCTTTGCAGACAGCCTTCATTTCGTCATTATCAACCGCAAGATGGACAATAATCTCATTCAGGCCTGGTTTCATTTCTTCAAGAACCTTTTTGTACGGATCAATCCATTTTCCCTTTATCATATCAGGCTCCAGCATAAACAGGTTATCAAGAAGAAAGATCTTCGATCCCAGAGTTTTGCTCACCTCAGGCGTGAACCAGCTTAAGTAGGCCCGCGGAAAAAGAACCGGCAGATGGTATTTGTCTGAAAGTCCAAGATATATCTTTACCAGTTCCGGATTTGCCATTACGCTCCCCATATGTGTATCAATATGCGTTGGCTGAGCACCCATTTCAACGGCCCTGTCGATCTGGGCATCAATTTCTTTTTCAGCTTCGGCTGCCTTTACGGCTTTCCCGAGCAATTCGACAGACGGGTAAAAGTATCCGTCCTTGTCAAGCAGACTGGGAATCTGATCCGACGGGGATATGCCTCCCCATTTGTAGTCATCCCATTCAGCTGTCAGCGTCACGTGGACACCGACATCCGTACCGGGATGACCTTTTACATATCGCTCTATTTCAGTAGCCCACGGGCATGGCACCATAATACTGCCACATGTGACTGCCCCGTTTTCGACAGCTTTTATAAATGCCGTGTTGACAGAATGTGAGAGCCCTATGTCGTCGCAGTGAATAATAAGAAGTTTGGAATCGGCAGGGTAACCGAGCATTTGTGCCAGGTTTTTGCTTTCCTGCGCCATTGCACTTATGGTGATCACCAAAGCTGCAAGAAACAGGGTAATTCCTTTTTTCGAAAAGTTAACTGATTTCATATCTTATTGATTTATAAACCTTTTTATGGAATCAGTTTTGTCCCGGAAATAAATTTTCAGGGTCAGAATTTCCATAGCTTAAAGATAATCAGTTAACGGAAATCCTGAATATAAATTTTCAGTGTTGAAAAGGGTTTTTTTATAAATAAAGATAAATCACTTTCTTTTTCAGACAGTATTCTGACCTTTGAAAACCCTGGAATTATTGAGTGTTACGATCCGGCCATCATAAGTAATCCTGCCAGGGGTTAACCCTGTTATAGTTGCAGTGGCATGGGCATCTGATGAAAGGTCCATGATTACATCATATGCTCCTATGTTAGTTAAGACAGTAAAATGAACATTATAAGTCAGGTTTTTGGTATTCTTTCTGACCTCCCATTTCCCGATATCACCTTCAGCCGTAACTCCTCCCACTCCGTTTGTGCCGAACCTGCCATTGTTGGCCCCTGTCTGTATAACACACTTGGAGGAATTAATCCGGATGAAATTAATTGTTGACGGTACACTTATTCTTTGGCCCACGCCGTTCTCCAGAAAATCTGCTTCAATGACAAGGCTTTTAGCCTTTAGAAGTGAATCTATAATATTAAAATTAATCAACATCACTGATTTTCTCATCTCTTTCCGTTCCATTCTTCTTTCCTTACTTCCCTGAGCAAAACTCTTTACCGAAATCCCCAGGAAACCGATAACCAGGCAAAGAACCAATGTATTTATTTTCAATCTTTTCATGTGTAAATAATTTTGATTTTAATGGTCACATGGAACTTGCATGTTTAGATAGGTATTTACATTCTTGTTTGTGTCTGGATAACATGTCGGTTTCATAGCCCTTATTATTTTAAACATTATAATTAATGATCACAAATAGTGTGCCAGTCGATTTCCGGATGAACAAAAGAAGATTATTCATTCAGCCTCCCAGATTGCTATGCCGAACGTAAACAATGGCAGAAGTACTTCGCCATAGACAGGATTATACCAGCTGTAAAGAGCAAAAGGCCCTCCGATTGCAAAGACCCAAACAATAAAAGAAAGAACTGATATCACGTGCTGGCTTATCTTCTTCACTTTCTGAATGCGCAGAAGATACAAGGGAGTAAGTACGCAGAATATTGCAAAGATGCCCCACTGGAAAACCCCGATCTCACCTTTTTCTGTAAGCTTTTGCATTACACCAAGTACAAAGATATAACCTGCAACCAGCTCTGAAGGAATATATTTGAACAGCCTGTCGATATATTTATCACTGCCGGTTGGTATTGTTGAATCAGAAGCAAGCCTCCCGGCTTCACCCGATTCATTCATTCTCCTTATGTCTTTAATAGTGATTACTTCTCTTGCCATGCGACATTGATTTCAATATAAGTTATTACTGCTTTACCAATGAAGTCTTTCTGACCTTGTTCCGTATGTGCTTTGAATTCAGTGAAATTGCCTTAATCACCGCTTTCTCTGCATTTATTCTTCCATAGCCATAAAGCCTGCTGTGACCTTTTGAATCGTATTTTCCGCCGGCTTTATCAATTTTTTCTGATGTTTCCTTAATAATATCCCTTACCTGTTGCCATGTCAGGCCTGAATTTACTGATAATATCAGGGCCGCTGTTCCAGCAGCACCCGGACAGGCGCTTGAGGTACCCCCGAAATCATCCGTATAGTCCCCGTCGGGATTATAACCTGCCGATCCGGTCCGGTCAGTTGTATATATTCCGGGAGTAAGGGGATCAGGATGGTTGAACGGAGGGTATCCGAAATCGCTGCTTGGGAAAGAGCACCATACCTGGTCGCCGTAATCGCTGTAGATGCTTCTTTTGCCTGTATCATTGCAGGCTGCTACAGCTATCACCTTTTCATAGCTTGCATAGCCATCATATTTAATGTCCTCATTGCCGTTACCAGCAGCAAATGTTATCACGCAGCCTTTCCCATTCCGGCCGTTAGAAACTGCATAATCAATTGCCAGCCGGGTGCTGTCGGGAATATCGACATAGGTAGTATGGACAGGATCGCTGCTGTCAGCCCAGTTTCCGTCGGCCGGTCCCCAACTGCACGAAATAATATCTGCACCATGATCAGCAGCCCACTTGAATGCGTTGGCCTCCGCCAGCGAACCCAGGTTTGAACTCAGTTTGACAGGCATCAGCATGGCTCCCGGGGCAACACCCGAGGCATGAATACCTGAAGCTGCTGCAACTCCAGCACATGCGGTGCCGTGATTGTTATAAGCATTACCTGGGCGCGGATCATTCGTTCCTGATGATACATCCCTTGAGGATAATACTTTCCCCGGGATATTAAACTCAGTATGATCAATATCAAATCCGTCGTCAATCAGGGCAATAATTACATCTTCACCAACCGAGAGCTTTTGTGCAAGATCAGCCTTCACATCAGCATTGATCTGAACCCCGTCAATTTTTGTTGCCTTCAGGTGCCACTGTTTATTATTGATCACCTTCAGGCTCCGCTTCCTTATCAGTTCCGGGTGGCAAAGTTCAACTTCCTTCCTCTTCAGCAGCGATTCTGCCATATCAAATATCCTGAGTCCGGTATTTTCAGGAGCGCTGACAAAATATGAGTTCGTTGAAAAACCAGCTTTCTGCCTTATTGTCAGATTGTTCTCAGACAATATCTTTTCGCACAGATCTGTTTTAACATTATTGTGAAACTTGATAAAGATGTTCTCGGTATAAAGGACAAGCGTTTTCCCGTCCTCATCAACAAGAACTTTTCCTGCAAATCTCACTTCCGGTTCTTTCCTCAGGGCGGTACGGGCCTTATCTCTTGCAGCACGGTCATTCTTGCCCGGCTTTCTGATCCTGAATACGGTCACATCGGCTTCGGGAAATTCCATTACTAGGTCCAGGTCTTTTAATGCTTTTTTGCCTGTCTCTGATCTTATTGCATTTTTAATATCTCTTGAATTCCTTGTGCGGACCGCAACCATATCGCTGCTTTCACTAAGAGTATGTTTCCTTCCGTTCTTGCCGCCGAAAGTATAGGTGTACATTAACTCAGAATTTATTTTTTCCATGATCGTTCAGGAATATCCATGAAAGTGATCGTACTTTTTTCAGAATCAGAATTGCCTAAAAATCAGATATCAAACATCAACTAATCAAATTTAGGAAAAAATAACCTTTATGACAAAAATATTTGCTGAAATAAAAACCGGCTGATCATTCCTTAACTCTTTCCATCACTTCAAGGCACATTCTGGCGCTATGATATGGACATATCCAGAAACCTGCCTTGTCGTTTTTCAAAGGTGTCCCGGTTTCAGAAACATAGCTGTACCAGCCTCCATTCAGGCTATCAACAAAATGTTGCTTAATATAATTCCAGGCTCTGACCGATCTGTCAAGATATTTTTCTTCACCCGTCAGGTCAAAAGCATTCAGGTTTCCGACAACAGTTTCGGCCTGCTCCCACCATGATCTGATTATAGTCACATGACCTGTTGAATTATTCCTTTCAGTAAGCATGCTTCCGTCTGCCTGAAGTCCTTCGTCTGCAGCATCGGAAATCTTTTTGCTTGCATCTTTTACCCTGGCGGTCAGATCTTTATCTCCCAGCAAACCAGCTGCCTCATATAGCAGCCACGATGCTTCAATATCGTGGCCATAGGAATCAGTTTCCGAAGTCGGGTTCCAGTTCCTGTCAAGAAAAACAATAAGGTGTCCGCTTTTTTTATCAATGATCTTATCAAGGAAGATACCAATCAGGTTCCTCAGTCTTTCGCCGACTGTTTTATCGTGCGATACCCTATAAAGATTGGCGTACGCTTCCAGAATATGCAGATGCGTGTTCATCGTTTTTTCATCCTTATCACTTGCTTCGCCAATAATCCTGTCGTGCAATCGGTTCCAGTCGCGTGTGAAAATCTCGAAATAGCCGTTCGACTCCCTGTCAGCAGTGTACTTCTCGAGAAGGTTAAAAAGCTCCAGCGCTTTTTGAAGGGCTTCCCTGTCGCCGGTTGCACGATTGTATTCTGCCAGGGCGTAAATGAAGAACGACTGGGTATAGGTTTGTTTTCTGCCGTCAGAAGCTTCTCCCAGCGAATTGACGCTCATATATGCACCTTCGCAGGCATTGTCAATGAAATGCTTAAGAATGTAATCCTTTGCCCGTGTTGCAATCCTCAGACAGGATGTATCATGTAACACACGATAAGCCGATGAATAGGTCCACAATATCCTTGCATTTAATATTCCTCCCTTATCGGCATCGGGGTAAACTCTGTCGGACCAGTCTGCCCTGCCATAAAATCCTCCGTTTATGTTATCTGTCATTTTTCCTGACCAGTAAGGCAGTATATTGCCTGTCAGGTTTTCCCTGACCTCTTTTTTAAGCTGCCCGAGCTTTGATTTATTCTCTTCAGATATATTCATAACAGTTTGACAATTAGAGATTCCATTAAACAGAAGGAGTGAGATAAGAATAAAAATTATCCTTTTCATTGGATAACGTATTGGAAGCTGAATTACTATTTGCAGATAATTTAACGCTTTTTAAATTATCTGATATGCTCTTGAGACGCGAAAGATGCCAGCCTCCGCAATTGTTTTTATTTACCTGTCATGTTCATTATTCCGATATAATAGTCCGGATCGACAGTTATTACAGGATGATCAGTTTCGAGATCTATGGTGCTGAATCCCCTGGTGGGTACAATTTCTTTTTCAATCCCCGATACGTTTATCTTCAAAGACATATTGAACCCGTTCACACAGTCGGTCCATCTGTAAGTCAGCTTTTTGCCGTCAATATAATACTCAAAGACAGGCACCTTTGTATCCCTGAGGTACTGATCAAAAAAAGGTTTCAGGTTCAGCCCGGTCTTTTCGCTAAGATAATCCTCTATTTGTGAACCTTTTACAACTTTATGATAGAAATCCCTGTTCATTCCCCTGAGGATGCCTCTCCACTTTTCATCATCTCCCACTATATGCCTGAGAGCGTTCAGCATACTGCCACCCTTGTAATACATATCGCCTGATCCTTCGAAGTTCACATTGTAAATGCCTGTGACAGGCCTGTCATTCAATATATTTTTTCTGCAACCCAGGACATAATCGATGCCGGCCTTTTTTCCATAATAGTAGTCCAGATAAAGACTTTCCGCATAATTTGCAAAACTTTCATGAACCCACATGTCGGCAGCGTCCTCATAGGTAATGTTGTTTGCAAACCATTCATGCGCCGATTCATGAATGATAATGAAATCGAACTTGTCACCCCATCCGGTACCACTGAGGTCCTGACCCATGTAGCCGTTTTTATAGCCATTCCCGTATGTGACCGAACTCTGATGCTCCATCCCGAGATATGGTACTTCGACAAGCTTATAACCGTTCTCATAGAAAGGATATGGTCCAAACCAGTGCTCGAACGCCTTTAGCATCATGGGTGCCTGTTTAAACTGTGTTTTTGCCTTTTCAAGGTTTTCCTTCAGCACATAATAATCACAATCAAGGTTGCCTTTCTCCCCGTTAAAAACCTCATGGAAATGAGCATAATCGGCAATGTTGATATTCACTCCGTAATTACTGATGGGATTTGCAACAAACCAGTTGTAGGTTGTCGTATTGTTTTTCTGCCTGGCAACGCTTCTAAGCCTGCCGTTTGATACATCCATGAGATTTGATGGGACATTCACGCTTATCAGCATGCTGTCGGGTTCGTCGTACATATGATCCTTGCACGGCCACCACAGGCTGGCTCCGTCACCCTGGCATGATGAAGCGACAAAAGGCTGATTGTTACTGTCCGTTTTCCAGGTTATCCCGCCCTCCCAGGGCGGTCTCCTTGCAATTCTTGGTCGTCCTCCGTAACTCAGTACAAGAGAGTTTACCGCTCCCGGTAACTGCTTATCAGCAAGATGTATCCAGAAAACGTTCCCTTCGCGGATAAAACTGAGCTGTTTCCCGTTTTGCTCGGCCTTTAAAAGGTCCAGCGGCGGCTGAAGGTCAATTTGCATGACTCCTTCGCTTTTGAGGACTTTATATACAACCGTGTTGGTCCCGTAGATAGTGCTGTCGGAAGGCCTGACCTTTATATCAAGATGATAAAATATCAGATCCCACCAGGCCCGTTCAGGAGTGACAGATCCCCTTAATGTATCCTGACGTGTAAAAACCCTGCTTTCCGGGGCATGGTACTGCGTCCGGGCAGGTACTGTCAAACTTAACAATGTGATGAAAAGAAAGTAAAAACATGGAATTTTTTTCATGAAAGAAAGTTTTTAAGTCAATAAACAAAAGTAAAAAGATAAAATTAGATATAATTATTCTCCTTTTCCCCAGGTCTCCCATTCCCTCTCCTCCTTTTCTTATATTCCCTGACCACATATTTTACAACGAAAAAAATCTAATTCTGATTGATCAATATCTCATTTCCTTTAAAATTTAATTAATACATTTATATCCCGATATGAGAAAAACCTTCATCTTTTCACTACTATTGTTTTCAGGATCAGTCTTGTTCTCAAGCTCCCAGACGGTGAACCACTGGGAAACTGCCGTATTAAACAATGATACCTGGAGGTACTTTATCGGGCTGTCCGAGCCTGACCAGAACTGGAGGTCACTCTCATTCAACGATTCTACATGGCTTCAGGGACCGGGCGGCTTCGGCTACGGCGACAATGACGACAATACCATAATCCCTTTAATCACATCTGTTTACCTGAGGATAAAATTCAATGTGGCTGACACTGAAGTAATTGGAGAAGCATTGCTGAGCATGGATTATGATGATGCATTTGTGGCATATCTCAATGGAAATGAGATTGCCAGAGCAGGATTAACCGGTACATATCCCGCATACAATGAACCGGGCATCGACCATGAAGCACAAATGTACCAGGGCGGAGTGCCCGAATCGTATGTCCTGAAGAAAAGTATCCTGAGGTCATACCTCCTGCCAGGTGAAAACGTGCTTGCGGTTCAGGTGAATAACTCAAGCATCGCATCATCCGATATGTCATCCAATGTGTTCCTTTCCTTTGGAATTACTGATGCATCAACATATTACAGGCAGGTGCCGTCATGGTTTGTTGCACCTCAGGATTTCATCTCATCAAACCTTCCGGTGGTGATAATCGCTACGAAGGACGGAGAGAGTATTCCGGATGAGCCTAAGATCACTGCTGATATGAAGATTATCTGGAATGGTGAAGGAAACAGGAATAACTTAACAGATCCGGGCAATATTTACTCCGGGAAGGTCGGGATTGAGATCAGGGGAAGATATTCTGCCACACTTCCGCAGAAACCGTATGGCTTTGAAACACGCGACAGTGCAGGGAATAACAATAATGTTCCTCTTCTCGGAATGCCTGTGGAGAATGACTGGGTCCTGACAGCAAATTATAATGACAAGACTTTCCTGCGCAGTTTCCTTGCATTCGACATTTTCAGGAAAATGGGCCATTATGCAACACGATCGAGGTATTGCGAGGTTGTGCTGAATGATGATTACCAGGGAATTTACCTTTTGGGCGAGAAAATAAAGCAGGATGATAACCGGGTGCATATTGCGAAACTGAAACCTGATGAAAATTCAGGCGATGACCTGACGGGAGGTTATATTTTCAAGAATGATTATTACACTTCTTCAGACAGCTGGGTGAGCAATTATTCACCGCTTAACAAACCCGGATCAGATGTCTATTTTGTTTACTATGATCCGAAACCCGACGTAATGAGTGCAACTCAGAAAAAGTATCTGAAGGATTATGTCGATGCGTTTGAGAGCAACCTTTACGGCTCTGATTTCAAGAATAACAGTACAGGATACAGGGCATATCTTGATGTCGGCTCCTTCGTCGATTATTTTATACTGGGAGAAGTGGCAAGGAATGTCGATGCCTACAAAAAAAGCCGCTTTTATTTCAAGGACAAAAACAGCAACAGCAGGCTTATTCATTCAGGGCCCCCATGGGATTACGACTGGGCCTGGAAGGATATTACCGAAGATTGCATCCAATTCGATCAGACCGATGGGTCAGGGTGGGCATATAAAGTTAACGAATGCGATAACTGGCCTGTTGCACCTTCGTGGGAAGTGAGGCTTTTGCAGGATGATAATTTTGCAAACAGGATCCATGACAGATATTTTGAACTTCGCCTCGATGTTTTAAGCCAGTCTCATCTGTTCAATGTTATTGACTCGGTAGCCGCACTGATTGATGAGGCACAGCAGCGGCATTACAATAAATGGAAAATTCTCGGAATAAACGTCGGGACCCCGGAATATGGAGATCAGCCGTTGACATATGCAGGTGAGATTGAAAAATTCAAATGCTGGATCACAAGACGGCTGAACTGGCTCGATGCTAACATGCTGGGAAAATCTTCTGAAGGAGGCAATGAATATCATGCAATTCTGAGGATATTCCCGAACCCGGCCTCAGAACACCTTACCATTGAATCGGATACAATAATTACAAGAATAGAGATCTTTAATATTATGGGAAGTGAAGTGATGGTAAATGCAACAAGGATATATTACAGTACCTCCTTCGATATTTCCGGGCTTGTTCCGGGCTTGTATTTTATAAAATTACATTTCAGTGACGGAGAGATCCTGACCCGTCAGTTTTTAAAGAATTAGTCTTACCTTAGTTAAAAATTCAAAAAACTAAATATCAAACCATGAAACGTACTGCATTTTTAACTATTCTGATCATGTTATTTTTTGTCTGGAGTTATGAAGCTTTACAGGCACAAAATTCGCCCAGAACTCGTGAATCGTTCAACGAGGGCTGGAAATTCATCAAGTTTCTGAACGCCTCTGACGAATCCGCCGTAACCGGAAAAGAGCCGGAAGGGCTCCAGCTTCCTTCCGTAAATGATAAAGACTGGAGAAGCGTTGACCTTCCTCATGACTGGGCCATTGAAGGACCTTTCAGCGACAGTCTGGATAATGAAACCGGACTATTGCCGTGGAGAGGTGTCGGATGGTACAGAAAGCATTTTACTGTCGATGAGGCCGATAACGGCAAACGTATTTATATTGATTTTGACGGTGCGATGGCTTATGCCGATGTCTGGCTCAACGGTAAATACGTAGGAGGCTGGCCTTATGGATACACCTCATTCAGGCTTGACCTTACCCCAAATATCAGTTTTGGCAGGGAAAACCTTATTGCAGTAAGGCTTGACACAAAAAAATGGGACTCAAGGTGGTATCCGGGAGCAGGAATATACCGGAATGTCTGGCTTGTCAAAACATCACAGATTCACATTTCATATAACGGGATATTCTGCACCACTCCCGAGATAAAGCAGGGAAGAGGGATGCTTAGTGTAAATGCTGAAATTGAGAGCCATATGAATGAGATTTTGCCAGTTACAGTTTCAGCTTTTGTTTACAAGCTTGACGCCGCAGGAAAACCATCGGCTGAACCAGTAGCAAAATCCGTTGATGTCACTGCAACAATGACTGCCTCCGGTAAACATGACTTCAGGCTTGACATTCCGGTCAGGGATCCGGTGCTTTGGGATCCGGACCATCCTGAGCTTTATATGGTTACAGTCACTGTTTTGCAGGGGAAAGTAGTATCGGATATTTGCAGTGCCAACTTCGGCTTCAGAACCCTGAATTTCACAGCGCGCGACGGGCTGATTATTAACGGGAAAAGGGTTGAGATCAAGGGTGTATGTAATCATCATGACCTTGGAGCACTCGGATCGGCTTTCAATACAAGCGCGGCTGCACGTCAGCTGAGAATATTGAAAGAGATGGGTTGCAATGCAATCAGGACAAGCCATAACCCTCCGGCACCTGAACTGGTTGACCTCTGCGATAAAATGGGATTTATGATGGAAGTTGAAGCATTCGACACTTGGAGAATTGGCAAGAAACAAAACGATTACAACCGTCTGTTCGATGCATGGAATGCTGAGGATATAAAAGCAATGGTCCGGCGCGACCGTAATCACCCCTCGGTAATCCTGTGGAGTATCGGCAACGAAATTCCGGATCAGATAAATCCTTATATTGCTGAAAGCCTGAGAACCCTTGTCAAATCTGCAGATGATACCAGGCCGGTCACATCAGGATGTGATAATCCCGGGTCAGGCACAAACGGTTTCCAGAAAACGCTGGATGTATTCGGGATAAACTACAATCTCAACCAGTATGAAAAGTTTTTTGCACTTAAGGATAATGCCAACCTTGGAATTCATTCAAGCGAATCCGCCTCAACTGTGAGTTCAAGGGGTGAATATTATTTCCCGGTGGTTATAGGCAACATTGACAGTCATCTGCCGGGCAAAGGCATATTCCAGGTATCATCATATGATGTCGCATATCCCGGATGGGCTACTACACCCGACCAGCAATGGACGATGCTTGACAAGTATCCTGCAACCTATGGCGAATTTGTGTGGACTGGCTTTGACTATATCGGTGAACCCACCCCCTATTACGATCTTTCAGGTGTAAAGCCGGGCAGCTGGGGCTATAACGAAACAAAAAAAATGCTTGAATTTCTTGGAGTCACAGAAGTACCTTCACGCAGCAGCTATTTCGGCATCGTTGATCTTGCAGGATTCCCAAAGGATCGTTATTACTTATACCAATCACGCTGGAGGCCCGAACTGCCAATGGCCCACATACTCCCACACTGGAACTGGCCGGAAAGGAAAGGACTCGTGACTCCCGTACAAGTTTATACTTCAGGCGATGAGGCTGAATTGTTCCTTAATGGCAAATCACTCGGCAAAAAGCATAAAGGCCAGTACGAATACAGACTTGTTTGGGATAGTGTTGTTTATCAGCCGGGTGTGCTTAAAGTCATAGCTTACAAAAACGGTGTCAAATGGGCCGAAGACACCATGTCCACAACAGGAAGCGCAAATCAGCTTTCAGCATCTGCCGACAGGTCAACCATAGCCGGTGACGGATCTGATCTTGCATTTATTACGGTCAGGATTGAAGACAAAAATAAGCTGCTTGTTCCCCGCACAAGCAACCTTGTGAGATTCAGCATCGAGGGACCCGGCAAAATAGTTGCAGTTGACAACGGTGATGCTACAAGTCATGATCCGTTCCAGGCCAGCAACAGGAAAGCGTACAACGGTATGTGCCTGGTAATTGTCAAAGCAGAGAAGGGAGGAACAGGTGCATTTACAGTCAGGGCTGAATCCAAAGGGCTTAAGGGATCAGCCGTAACTATCAATATCAGTAAATAATCTGAAGAAGAGCACAACCGGTTGATAGATCTGTTTGACCGAAAAGAGCACTTAGGATTTTCGCCAGGTCCACATAATTATTTTTCCCGGTACCCTGGAATGAGTGGTTTTAATATCCGAAAATAGCCACCTTCAGGGGGTTGGGACGCGTTCCTGAAGTTAATGAATTCTTCAAATAAAACTATGGAACTTTGGTTTAAGAACCATAAAGAATGGCGGAAGTGGCTTGAGAAAAATGGCAGTACCGCCAAAAGCCTTTGGATCATTATGTACAAGAAGCATACAGGCAGGGAATGCATCCTTTACGAGGAAGCGCTTGAGGAAGCTCTCTGCTTTGGCTGGATCGACGGAAAGATAAAGAGAGTAAATGATGAATACTATATTCAGTTTTATACTCCAAGAAGACCGGGAAGCCGATGGTCAAATTACAATATTGAAAGAGTGGAACGGCTTAAGAAGGAAGGTAGAATGGCAGAGGCCGGACTGGAAGCTTATAACATGATTTTTAAAAATCCGAATCTGGCTTACAACAGCAAGAGATCAGGCAATCCTGAGATACCTGAAGAATTATTAATAGCTTTAAAAGAAAACAAGGCTGCCTTCAATAATTTTATGAATTTTCCGCCTTCGGCGAGAAGGATGTATATTGAATGGTATAAATTTGCCAGGCAGGATAAAACCAGGCAGGTCCGGGCTGAAAAGATAATCCGTTTTTCAGAGGAAAACCAACGTCCGGGAATGTTATAGTAAATTTCATATATGAGTATTTGATACATTTTATGAACGCCTTTCGATATTTCAGATTACCCCGGTCATCGTCATAAATGGTTTATTGTTGTAATTTCCTGGGTTTTTAACAATATTTACCGATTTAATGAATAAAAGACAATCAGACTATTAATAATCCTTTTAATCAATTAATTATGAAAATAAGTCCTTTTTTTGCATTGGCAGCCCTCTTCGCTGTTTTTATTACTATGCCTGCCGCCGGTCAGAAGGAAAACTGTACGGGCACCTGGAAGCTTGACAGGGATAAATCAACAATTCCACCCAATTCTCCACTCCTCATTAAAATAAAAGTTCAGGTAAAAGGCGACAGCCTGCTTACCTTAAGGGTTTATGACACGGGAGACGGCAATGAGTATCCGTTCGATGAGAACGTCACTCTTAACGGAAAGGAATACGAACTGAATATATATGGTATGCCCCGTAAAACAAAAGCTGTTGCAGGTGAAACTGACGGAATTATAACTGTCGAATCCGTTACCACTTTTGAAGGATCGACCGGTCCGGAAGATTTTGTATCCAGGGAAACCTGGAAACCCGATAAGGGAAACAACAGTTTATCAATCAGTTATAAGAACAAGTCTCCTGAAGGTGAAGCTGAAGGCACATTGTTCTTCACAATGGAAGAATAAGAACCATTAAGAAAAGACAAAGCTGTCGTGAACCTTAATCAATTTAAAATTATCTGACAATGAAAAACCCGATCTGTTTAATACCTCTGCTATTTCTTATTGCCTGCGGCCAGCAAAACCCACAGCGGCTTCAAAGCAACAGTGCTGTCAGTACTTTTATGGCTGACGGGAAGAACATTACTGTATATGCTACTGCCGATACCGCGGGACAGAGGCTTACAAAAACAGGCACACTGCAATTTACTGATCTTAAAAAGACTGCAGAAACGCAGATTTATGTATTTGTAAACCCTGCCCGGACATTCCAGACAATTCTCGGCATCGGTGGAGCCCTGACCGATGCTTCGGCAGAAACTTTTGCAAAACTTCCGGAATCAAAACAGGCTGAAATCCTTAAGGCATATTATGACCCTGAAAAAGGTATCGGATACACCCTTGCCAGGACCAATATCAACAGCTGTGATTTCTCAAGCGACAGCTATACCTATGTGAAGGAAGGTGATAAGGAACTTAAATCATTTGACATCAGCCACGACATGAAGTTCAGGATACCTCTCATCAAAAAGGCGATTGCTGCTGCCGGAGGTAAACTGACTCTCTTTGCAAGTCCATGGAGCCCGCCTGCTTTCATGAAGGATAACAATGATGTCCTCCACGGCGGTAAGCTTAAACCTGAATACTTCCAGTCATGGGCTTTATATTATACAAAGTTCATAAAAAGCTATGAAAAGGAAGGAATTCACATATGGGGCATAACAATCCAGAATGAGCCCATGGCAACCCAGACGTGGGAATCATGCATTTATTCGGCAGAAGACGAGAGAGATTTCCTCAAGAACTATCTGGGCCCGACAATGCAAAAGGAAGGGTTATCTGACAGGAAGATAATCGTTTGGGATCACAACCGCGATCTGATGGTTCAGAGGGCACAGGCAATCTTTGATGATCCTGAAGCTTCAAAATATGCATCAGGAATGGGATTTCACTGGTATGAGGACTGGGCAGGCGGCCAGCAGATGTACAATAATGTAGGACTCGTTCATTCAACTTATCCAGATAAAATGATACTTTTCACTGAAGGATGCAGGGGTCCTTTTGATGCATCCCGATATTATGCCTGGGATCTTTGTGAATCGTACGGACGCTCCATGATAAACGATTTCAACAACGGAACCGTAGGATGGACAGACTGGAATATTCTTCTCGATGGGACCGGCGGGCCAAACCATGTCGGTAACTTCTGCTTTGCTCCGGTCCACGCTGACCTGAAAACCGGCCAACTGATCTACACGAATTCATATTACTACATCGGCCATTTTTCAAAGTTTGTGAGGCCCGGTGCAAAAAGGATCAGTTGTGCTGCCAGCCGCAGCCAGCTTTTGGCAACCGCATTTATTAATCCGGACGGCAAGGTTGCTGTTATTGTAATGAATCAAAGCGATAAGAAGATAAGCTATAATCTCTGTTTCGGACTGAAAACGGCTGCTGTTGACATCCTGCCTCATTCAATCCAGACGTTGGTGATCTGAATAAGGTCAGATCAGGGCTTAAAATGCTTTTTGCCAGCAAGCCAGAACAGGCTGTTTAGAACAAGCCTGTTCTGTACCTGGCTCGAGAAGGTGAATGAAAGTTGCCTGTTTGTGCCATGCTCGTAATCGAGGTCATTATGGCCCATATTAAAGTAAATCATTCTGTATTTGGTGTTACTCCATACCACAGGGCAGGAGCCGCTGTCTTTACAGCAAATCACTCCCGGGATTCTTCTTTAACTCTGTACATTAATTTTATTTCATGAACATTCTCCGTACTTGAAAAGCTGATAATCATTTTATAATGATCGGTGATTTTTTTTACTATTGATAACCCGAGGCCAACAGCCTCCGGGTGGTCAGTCCCTTTCTGGAACCTGTTGAACAGCTTCTCAGGGTCAACTTTCAGGGGAAGGCCGCTGTTTGTTATTGTAAGAAGCGTGTTATCGAGCCTGCACAAAATGAATCCGCCATCAATGTTGTACCTTACAGCATTACCAAGAAGATTCGAGATCAGGACATCTGCAAGGATTTCGTTCATTGAAATGATGCCCGGATCAGAAAATTTGGTTTCAACTTTTATCTCCTTAAGCTGCATAATCTCCTCATAATTCCTTAGTGTTTTCTCAACCAGTTTCTTCAGCGAGATTACCTTTGTTTCCGGGAACTGCTGATTATCTATCTTGGAAATAAGAAGAAGACCATTGTTTAGTTTAAATATTTTTGCAACTGCTTCATTTATTGATTTTATAAGGTCGAGGCTTTCCTTATTCAGCTTCCTGTTCTGAACGAGGATATCAATCTTCGAACGGATCACGGCTAAAGGAGTCTGGATCTCGTGTGATGAGTTTTCATTATACTCCTTGAGACTCAGATAATCCTTCCTGATCTTGCGGGTCATCTGTTCAAGTACACTGTTAAGCTGCATGAATTCATTAATATTTGTTTCAGGCAGGTCAAGCTGTTTGTCGTCCAGTACATTAAAATTAGACACTTCCTTAAGAGATCTGTAAAAAGGTTGCCATATCTTCCTGGATATAAGATAATTGAAAATAATCGATGTCAGCAGGAGGGCAATGAACAGAAAGAACATTCCAATAGCAATGCTGTCGAGAAGATCCTGATTTTCATCAAGGCTCTGGTAAATATTAATTAAGTAACCGGTATTCCTTGGTGTACTGTTTGTAAATTGAATGTACCTGTAAGACAGGTAGCTTTGTGAGTCATCGTCATAAATGTCAGTATCCCTTATTAACTGTGAATATTTAATTCTTGATTTAAAAAGCTTAACCTCGATCTGATGGCCAAACGACGCTTCAAAATCGGGAATTGTATCAGTCTTTTCTATCTGATTCTGAATAATCGTTTTCTCTGTCACAAGGCTAGTGTCAATCTGTCTGTAAACTATTGAGCGTATCGTAAAATAGAATGCAATTCCTGCAGCTATCAATGCTATCATTGAGAATATAAAATAGTAGAATGTGCTTCTTGTAAGCAGCTTCATTACTCACAGAATTTATAACCGAAACCATATATGACTTTTATATAGTTCCTGCAGTTGTTTGCGATAAGCTTTTTCCTGAGATTCTTTACATGTGTATAAACAAAATCGAAAGAATCGGTGAGGATCACCTGGTCGCCCCAGAGATGTTCAACTATTGATTCCTTTGTTATTACCCTTTCTCTGTTGATCATAAAGAACAACAACAGGTCATATTCCTTTCTTGTAAGAGGAATGGGCTGATTATGAACATAAACCTGGTTCGCATCGGTTTGCACCCTTATTTCATTAAAGACTACTTCATTAAAGCCGTCGAAATTATCCCTGCGGCAGATGGAACTGATCCGGGCGCTAAGTTCTGCCATATGAAATGGCTTGGTAAGATAGTCATCCGCTCCAAGCTTTAGTCCCTTTATCTTATCATCAACCGAATCCTTTGCGGAAAGGATCAGGATCCTGTCAGTCGATTTGTTTTTTTTCAGTTCCTGTATTATATCGAGACCGCTGCCATCAGGGAGACCAAGATCGAGAATAATGCAATTATATATATTATCGGCCACTTTATTAATAGCCTCCCTGAAATTGTAAGCCTCCTCACATAAATATCCTTCCATTTTCAGATATTCGCATATTGACCTGCTGAGCGACTTTTCATCTTCAACTATCAAAAGTTTCATGCGAAGTAGTTTTTATGCAAATTTATAACTAAATAATCCAGACAGGCTTTATTGTCATCAAATTTGTATATCATTCCGCCTATCCCCATTCCCCCATTCCCCTTTTCTAACAGAATATGCCCGTCATCTTTACTGTCTTATCATTATCAAATGTTTCGGGCTTTTGATTTCTATTTGTAATTTTACCAGTCAATCTAATCTCTAAAATGGAACATCTTGGTAAAATACTTATAACCGCAGGCATAATTCTCATAGCCGCAGGAGTTATTTGCTATCTCGCCGGCGATAAGATCAGTTGGCTTGGCCATCTGCCCGGGGATATACGGATTGAAAAGGAGAATGTAAGGTTTTATTTCCCGATAACAACAATGATAATTATAAGTGTACTGCTTACACTTATTCTGTATATTATCAGGAAACTGTTTTAATAAGTTAAAAGTAAAAACAAATCAGATGAACAAGGGAAAAATCGTTGCCGGATTCATTGGTGCTGGTGGAATTGCAAAATCGCACATTTACGCGCTTAATTCAATTAATTACTATTATGACAATTCTCCCGGAATAGATCTTGAATCGGTTTGTTCCCTCTCAAAACGGAGAAGGGATGAATTTGCTGCAAGATATGGATTCTCGCATTCCCAGGAGCCGGTTGAATTTCTTAAAAATGACAGGATTGACACCGTATTTATTTTCGGACCAAATAAGGTTCATTATGAATATTTTAAGGCAGCTCTGGAAATGCCATCCGTAAAGGGGATTTATCTTGAAAAGCCGGTTTGTTCGACTGCCGGCGAGGAAAACAATATGCTTCTGCTTGCAGAAAAACATCCTCAGATAAAGATACAGGTAGGATTCCAGTATCTTTTCTCTTCCCAGATAATGGGAGCTCTTTCTTTCTGGCAATCGGGGAAGCTTGGCAGTCCGTTGCATTTTGATATAAAGTACTATCACGGTGATTATCTGCAGAAAGAGTACCGTGATAAGCGTACTTCACGCCTTACACCTTCACCTGACGGAGGTGCGATGGCTGATCTCGGATCTCATGCAATAAGCCTTCTGATTTCTTTCCTCGGCGACAGGATAAAGGTGCTAAATGCCCTTCAGGCAGGACATTTTCCTGATGTTCCGGAAGACTCGGATCTTTTCAGCCTGATAACCCTCACCGACCCTGTTACAAAGGCCGCAGGCACAATATCGGCAAGCAGGATAAGTTCAGGTACAGGTGACATGATATCATTTGAGCTGTTTTGTAAGAAGGGAGCCCTGAAATTCACAACTCATAAGCCTGATTGTTTTGAATACTTCCTGGAAGATAGCGGAACATGGTGCAGGCAAGCCACAGGGAGTGATTACAGGCCATACACTGCATTCCCATCGGCTCATGTTCCGCCAAGCTGGTTAAGGTCAATGATACATGCTCATTATGTTTTTCTGACAGGCAATTATCCTTCCACGCCAATACCAGATCTGGCTCATGGTCTTGCAGTTCAGAGGATTCTGCGCCTTGCTTCTGATAAAATGAAAGAATTCAGGCTGAAATAATGAATTGCACAATGCCATCAGAATGAGAATCAAATGCTCCGGAAAACTGTTGAATAATGGATGATGTTGCCGGCTTCTTTACAAAAGGATCATCGGGCCAGAGCCAGTGTCAGGGTGAAGGAATCCCCGGATCGCTTTCAGGCGGCCTCTTTGGCTATGTTTTTATTTAAAAAAAGGTGTCTGCAATGGACACCTTTTATATAATTAAAATTCTCCTTCCGGAATTATTTCCGGTTGTAAATCCTTGTTGTTTTACGTTCACCATCAGGTGTGTTCATTGTAGTTACTATTGTAAGTGTATTCTGATCAGTCAGATTCCAGACCTCTGTCGATTTCATTTCTGTAGTCTGTCCATCACGCTCAAAGGATCTGGTCGTAGCTATTGTAAGCGATTTTCCGTTGGCCGACCATGCGGCAACAGATTTGCTGTCGCCCCTCCCGGTCGTATTAACGGATTCCTTGCCATCGAGGGAATATTTGCTTGTGGAAGTAGTATTCTGGCCATCTGGAGTAGTTCTTGTTCTCTCAACGGTAAGGAGATTTGCTTCCTGTTTAGCGGTAAAATTACCACCGCCCATACCACCTCTTGGTCCCATCGGAGGCTGACCCTGAGGGGCCTGGCCCTGCGGAGGTTGTCCCAGATCGCTCTTATCAGCATTGAAAATCCAGTTGCCGGTGAAATTTGGCTTCGCACCCTGGGCGTTTAATGCAAGTGGCATACTGAAAAATGCAATAATAACTGCACCTGAAACTAATTGCAAAATTCTGCTTTTTTTCATTTTTAATTTTTTTGGTTCATATCAATAGACACCTTATATGAGCCTTTTATTCCGGTCCGTAATGCCAGGGCACTAAAAAACCATAACATTAACTGCACAGTCAGTTACACCTTTTTCAATGCTTCCAACACCCTTTCAGGTGTCATAGGCATCCTGAAAAGCCGGGCACCGGTGGCATCAAAAACTGCATTTGCAACAATGGCCCCTATTCCGATGATTGCCGGTTCCCCTCCTCCTTTCGGCGGTTTATCCTTTCTGTCAAGAATCACGCAATCAATTTTTGGCACCCATGAAAAATGAGGAATAGTATAATTATCAAATCCCATTGGTTTAATGTTGCCTCCTTCAAATTCAACCTCTTCCGCCAATGTGTAACCGAGGCCCATAGTAATAGAACCTTCCATCTGGATAAGTGCCCCCTCAGGGTTTACGCACAAGCCCATATCCTGGGCACAAGCCACACGTACAACCTGAAGGTGTCCGGTATTCCTGTCAACTTTTACCTCAGCCATATAAGCAACCCATGTTCCGGCGTCGATACCACATGCAATTCCTATTCCTCTTCCGCTCGGAGTTTTTGCAGCGACGTAGCCGAATTTATCGGCAACCGCCTTCCAGCAAGCTATCATTTTCTCATCTTTCAGATTTTTCAGGCGGAATTCAAGCGGATCCATTCCTGCGGCTGAAGCCATAATATCGATTTGTGATTCCCTGGCGAATGTATTTGCGTTGTTATTCGGGGCTCTCCATGCACCAGTGCTAAAAGGATGTATCTGCATGGCATCCTTTTGCTGACTGTAAATCGTAGTTTTGGCATTTGGAACATCATAAACAGTATCAGAGCCCCTTGAACCCCCGTAATAAAGACTGTAATCCCAGAGCATAATTTTCCCGGTTTTATCGATCCCCGACTTTATCCGTATCACTCCTGCCGGATGGAAAGTATCGTTGTAAAATTCATCTTCGCGGGTCCAGACAACCATAACAGGCTTTTTCACAACTTTTGCTATTCTTACTGCTTCAACCCCCTGGAGGGAAGGCGCTTTGCCTCCAAAACCACCACCGACAAAGGGAGTGATTATCCTTACCTTCTCAAGCGGGAACCCCAGCTCATGCGATATGGTATCCTGAAGGCCGAACGGAGACTGTGTGGAAGCCCATACAGTCATTTTATCGCCTTCAAGAACTGCCAATGCGCTATGTGTCTCGATAGCAGCATGAGCAAGGTACGGATCATGAAACTCCGACTCAAAAATCCTGTCCGACAGTTTAGTCCCCTCCTGGAGATCACCAGCTGTATTGGTCACATTGACCCTGGAATCAGCCCCGACCATCCTGTCAAACATGTTCTTGTCATTTACTTTCAGCTCATTGAAGATGTACTCTGCCTTTATTTTTACAATTGCTTCATCAGCCCTGTCACGGTTTTCATTGATCACAGCTATGAAATCACCATCCCGTACAACCTGAGTCCCTTTTATCTTTTCCGCCCCCGAAACATCGGCCTCTTTTAATTTTGCCCCATGTGAAGGAGGTCTCAGTATCCTTGCAAATACCATCCCGGGAAGTTTAAAATCGCCTGCATATTTTGCCTGTCCTGTGACTTTCAGTTTTGCATCGAGCCGTTTATACGGTTTACCAACAAATGTAAACCTGGTGAAATCTTCAACTGCTGGTACGGTGTCAAGATGTTTCCCGATTTTCTTCCCTTTTGCCAGCTGACCATAGCTTACTTTCCTGCCGGGATTCTTTGTGTCGTAGATCATTCCGTCTTTCACATCGAGCCGTTCGGCAGGAACTCCCAGCCTGTCAGAAGCAAGTCCGATCATCACATTTCTGGCCTCAGAGGCAGCCGCCCACATTGCGATTCCGAATGTCTGCGTCGACTGGGAACCCCATGTACCTGCATCCCATGGACACAGGTCAGTGTCGCCCATCACCATTTTCACTTTTTCCATCGGGACATTGAGTTCATCAGCCATCATCTGTACCAGCGAGGTCACAATGCCCTGACCCATTTCAATTTTACCGGTATAGCAGTTTACAGTACCATCTTCAGCTATCTGAAGAAAGGCATTGAAGTCCTTTGTCAGGCTTCTGGCCTGTCCGGCAGGCAGGCTGAAAATGTCAAACACATTCCACGGCTGAAAGAATATGAAAACTCCGCCTCCGAGCAGTTTGATAAAGTTTCTCCTTTTAAGGGCAGTCTTTTCCACCGTTGCGGGAGCAGACAGATTTTTCATGTTTTCTTTTCCCATTTTTACTTCCCTCCTTTCATTTCTTTGGCAGCTGTTTCAACTGCGTCAATAATCCTGATATGTGCGCCGCAACGGCAAAGATTGTCTTCAAGACCGTCTATTATTTCCTGCCTTGTGGGTGAGGAGTTTTTCATAAGGAATCCGGTTGCCGTCATTATCATTCCCGAGGTACAATAACCGCACTGGAAAGCATCATGGTCAATAAATGCCTGTTGAACCGGGTGCAGCCTGCCGTTACGCGCAATGCCCTCAATAGTAATTACTTCCTTACCTGCTACTTCACTTACAGAAAGCTGACATGAGCGGGCCGGTTCCCTGTCGATAAGCACCGTGCATGCGCCACAGAATCCTGTGCCGCAGCCAAACTTTGTTCCGGTAAGCCCAAGCTGGTTCCTGAGCACCCACAGCAAAGTCTGTCCGGGATCGGTTTCGATCTCTGTTTTTTTACCGTTAAGGGTAAAGCTTATTTTCTCTTCCATGTTCAAAATGATTTGTTTATTTCATTGAGGTAAACTTCTTTTGTATCAAAATCTTTAAGTATTCCCGGCGAGTTTGTAACTATTTCGAGAACATCATCAGGGTATATGGCAGCAAGTGTCCGCAATCCGCCCTGATCCTGAAGGCTGTCAGGCATATCCCTGTATTTGCTGTCAAGAAGTAATGGATGCCCTCTTTTCTTCTTGTAAAGAGGGACCACTATTCCTTTCCCGGAACTCCTGTACCCGCTTATCAACATGTTGATCACCTCCGGTTTAATGAACGGCTGATCGCCCGGGATGACCAGTACAGCTTCAAAATTCTCCGGAAGGTTTTTCATGCCGCACAGAACAGATGAAAACATGCCGTCCCTGTATTTTTCATTATAACAGATTGTGACTTCGTACCTGCCAATGACACGCCTGATCTCATCCGCGTGGGAGCCAAGTACTACAAGAGTATGACCGACGATGGAAGCGCTTACATTTCCAATGACCAGTTCGATCATTGTTCTTCCGTTGAAAGGAAGAAGCATCTTCGGTACTTTCATCCGTTTGGATTCACCGGCAGCCAGAATTAATGCCCAGATCCCATCCATAAATTATGTTGTTCAATGTTCAATGTTCAATGTTCAATGTTCCGCTTTCCGTGTTCTGTGGTCCGTGTTAGGCGTTCTGCATTTTTCACCTGTATCAGCTGAGCTGCAATACTGACAGCAATCTCTTCAACTGATTTTGAATTGATATCCAGACCCACCGGAGCATGGATCTTTTTCCATTGTTCCTCAGTGGCCAGTTTGTTTTTTATGAACTCGCTGTGCATAAGGGCAATCTTGTTCCTGCTTCCAATCATCCCGATATATGACGGTGAGGAACTTATACATGCCTTCAGGGCATCAGCATCATCCCTGTGGCCCCGTGTAACTATCACTATATATGTATCACTCCCCTTTTCAATATCCGATATTACTTTCCCTATCTCGCCGGTAATAAAATGGTCAGCATAAGGAATGTTTTCCGGGTTTGCTAATTCCTTCCTGTCGTCGATTATTGTTATTTCAAAACCGAGCATCTCTCCTATTTTAGAAAGCGCCTTGCCAATATGCCCTGCCCCGGCTATTATAAGCCGTGGAGGCGGCATTACACACTGAAGAAATACCAGAGTTGCAGATGCCTTATCAGGGACTGCGAGATCAATCTCCCTGAAATCGTAAGGATCTGATCTTTTTATCATCCTGATTATTTCAGGCCTGATCCTGGATAATAATTCACGGGGGACTGCCGCTTTTGTACCGGAAGTCATCCAGAATCTTTTCAGGGTGACAGATTCTGCGAAAATATTTGTAACAATTGTCACAATAACCCCAGTTGTTCTTGAGGCGATTGAGTTCTTTATTTCATCGAACACTTTCAGGTTTTTCGCAAGGGAAGAGTCGGTCAGAACAGTTACCGCTCCGCCGCAAATAGAGTCTTCACCTGAAGGATCGGTATTGTCCAGGCTAAACCTGTAAAGAGCTGACTTTTTTGACAGTACAGATCTTTTTGCCAATTCCTGCACTCTGCCTTCAAGCACACCGCCTCCTATGGTACCAGACACAAGTCCGGCCCTGTCAAACAATGCAGAACTTCCAGGCTTCTGGGGTGCTGATCCGCTTGTCCTTATTATTGTTGCAAGAACCATCTTATCAGCATCGGACTCATTCTGCGGTATTTGCAAATAGATGTTCTTCATATTTCTTTTAAAGTGTTAATTTATGCAATAAAAGCTTTGGAAGCACTAAAAATAAATCAAAAAATTAGGGTCAGATTGCACTGCCGGAAAAAGATTTAATAGAAGTATTTATTTATTTTTATGATCAATAATGACTTCCGGAATCCTTAAAATCAGAAAATGTGTGAAAACCATGAAAAGCAGATTTAAGAATTTTTTGATCTCTATGATCATTTTTACCTTTTCGATAAACTTCTCAGGATGCAGAAACAGGGAAAACGTGCATGCCGGATCCGTAAAACCTGATAACAAATGGCTTGAAGAAATAACCGTCAGGCAGCTTCAGGATGGTTACAGGAGCGGCAGATATACTGTCAGTCAGGTAGTCTCAGCCTATCTTGAAAGAATAAAAGAGATTGACAAAAGCGGTCCGGCTCTGAATTCAATTATTCAGATCAATCCTGATGCTCTTCAGATTGCAAATGAAATTGACAGGGAGATAGCCGCCGGAAAATTCAGGGGAGCGCTTTTCGGTGTGCCGGTTGTAATAAAAGACAACATTGCCACTCACGACAAAATGCCCACCACGGCAGGAGCCACTGCACTGAGGAATTCATTTCCGGCTTCCGACAGTCGCGTTGCACGAAAGCTGAGGGAGTCAGGAGCTGTTATTCTCGGCAAAGCTAACCTGAGCGAATTGGCAAATTTCAGATCGACTGTATCCACCAGCGGATGGAGCGGGGTCGGTGGGCTGACAAAAAACCCGTATGTCCTCGACAGAAATCCATGCGGATCAAGTTCGGGGTCAGGAGTGGCCGTATCGGCTAATCTGTGCGTACTGGCGATCGGAACCGAGACAAACGGTTCAATTGTTTGTCCCTCAAACAACAACGGGATCGTCGGACTGAAACCGACAGTCGGACTGATAAGCAGAACAGGCATTATCCCGATCTCATTCACACAGGATACTCCGGGGCCCATGGGTAGAACAGTTGCTGATGTGGCGATATGCCTTGGAGTTCTTACCGGCATCGATTCGGCCGATTCAAAAACACTGGCTTCAGCCGGAAAATATCTTACTGATTATACAAAATCCCTGAAGGAGGACGGGTTGAGAGGAAAGAGAATAGGGTTCATAAAGGGTTCATCGGATTTTTCATACAAAGTGGATACCCTCATGAAGCAGGCAATCAGTTTCATGAAGAGCAGGGGAGCTGAAATAGTGACTGTTGAACCTCCTAAAAGTTCTGAATATGAAGATGCATCTTTTGATGTCATGCTTTACGAGTTCAAGGACGGCCTTAACAGATATCTGGAAGGACTTGGAAATGAGACGCCTGTAAAAAACATTAAGGATCTTATCGAATTCAATAAAACGGATTCGGTGGAGCTGAGATACTTTGACCAGAGTCTGCTTGAGATGGCTGAAAAAAAGGGGGACCTGAATTCACCAGGATATAAAAAATCTCTGGGAAAGATGCTGTTGGCCACACGAAATAATGGAATAGACAAAATCATGGATAGTAATAAGCTTGATGCTCTTATTGCTCCTACGGGATCGCCCGCATGGAAAACCGACCTCATTCTTGGAGATCACTTTACGGGAGGTAGCTCTTCCCTGGCCGCAATATCTGGTTATCCGGCAATAACTGTGCCGATGGGCTTTACTTATGATCTGCCGGTCGGCATAACTTTTTTCGGAAGAGCGTGGAGTGAGGCGGTTCTTCTGGAAATGGCTTACGGCTTTGAACAGGGGACAAGGTACAGGAAGGCTCCCAAATTCATTCCCTCTGAATGATTATGGGAACCCGGTAAATGGGATTATTCCTTTTTGGAATCTTCTTTGGCTTCGGACTTTACTTTATCAGGTTCATCATCATCAAGCTTCGAGGCTTTTTTAAATTCTTTCATGCCCTGCCCTATTCCCTTCATAAGTTCCGGTATTTTGCGACCACCGAAAAGAAGTACGATTACCAGGATGATAAGGATGATTTCAGTTGCACCAATGTTTCCCATCTCTTCGTTTTTTTAATTAAAGGCAAAGGTAATTTATTTTCAAATTAAAACCTATAAGAAGATATTAAATGAAATCAATTTGCCTTGAAGGCGGCTATTACCCAGCATTAACCTCTATTCCTTTTACCCATACTTTACTTATTTCCGGTTTTTTATCCTTTATTGAAAAAAGAATCAGATCTGCTCTTTTCCCAGGTTCAATAGCTCCCCTGTCATTAAGATGGCATGCCAGTGAGACATTTTTTGTGCCGAGGTTCATTGCTTCTGCCGGTGTACATATCGAATCCTTAATCATCGTTTCCACTCCTTTTATGAGAGGGAAGGAAGCTCCCGCCAGGCAATTCAATACCGGATTTATGATAAGGCCGTCATCAGTATAAATCACTTCGTTTCCGAGGTAATTATATTTACCCGGAGGCATACCTGAAATATGGGTTATATCAGAAATAATAAAGATCTTTTCAGGTCCCTTCACCTTGTAAAAGACTTTGAGTTCTTCCCGGGTTAAATGCTTTCCATCGGCAATAATTGAAGGGGTAAGATGATCATTTGCCAGTTGGGGCCATATAGGGTTAGTATGTCGGTCAATCATGTTGGCACAGCCATTCCCGAGGTGGGTCGATAACCTGGCTCCGTTTTCAACAGCCATTTCAATCTCTGAAGCCGTTGCATTGGAATGACCAATTGAAACCATAATATTGTTTCTGGTGCATTGCCTTATAAATTCCATGGCGCCTTCAAGTTCCGGGCTTATGGTTATCTGTCTGATATTGCCTTCCGCAGCTTCCTGATATCTGCAGAATTCCTCCCACGATGGATTCCTGATACAGCCTTCAGGGTGACAGCCATAAAATCCTTTCTCCCGCGACAGGTATGGTCCTTCGAGGTGAAATCCAGCAACAGAATCACGTATCTGACTGTCATTCAGTGTAGCGGCAATTTGTCTGAAATTTCGGAGCAGGTGTTCATGAGTGTTTGTAAGGATTGCAGGGAAAAATGATGTAACGCCATCCCTGTGAATGGCATCCACAGCAATCCTCATATCATCAATGGCAATGTCTTCTCCCGAAAAATCGATCCCTTTATAACCGTTTACCTGATTATCAATGAGACCCGGCGCTATTAACAGTGAATCAGTTGTGGTTTCCATAGCCCGTATTTCAGACACCTCCGTGATCAGACCCCCGTTGTACCTTATCCTTACCGGTTTTTGTGTTTCGTAATGAACAGCTTCAATAAAATTATTGTCCATAACTTATTAATAATAAACTATTTACAAAGTCTAAAAAGTGATTATGCGGGAAGCTGATTCCCTGTCAAGAAACAGATTGAAGTCATCATGCCTTTTAAGGATTGTTGCCGGGACAAGGTTTGTAACCGCGCTTGTGAGTGTTTTAATTATGGCGTCAGCTTTAATCTTATGCGGAACTACTGATATTATTGAATCACACTGCATTATCTGAAAGACAGTCATTGAAACAGCACTTTCGGGAACATCCTCAACGGACCTGAACCAGCCTTCCTCTACCTGCTGTCGTTTGCATTCCGGGGCAAGCCTGACAATTCTGAAAGAGTCGGTTGTTTCAAAATCCGCAGGCGGATCATTAAATGCGATATGGCCGTTTACACCAATTCCTACCAGTCCCAGGTCAACAGGTTTCCTGCGTATCTCTTCCGTAAGCCTGCCGATCATCCCCTTTATATCTTCTTCAACATCAATTGAGTGAAACCTTCTTAAATTCACAAAACCGCAAAAGCGGTCATGAAGGTATTTTCTGAAACTTGCCGGATGCGTAACCGGAAGTCCGATATATTCATCAAGATGAAAGACCTCAACTTTTGTCCAGTCAATATTTTTTTTCAAAAGCGCCCTGAACAATTCAAACTGGGAGCTTCCTGTAGATACAACCATTCTGGCTTCACCCCTGGTGCGGATTGCACCGTCAAGCTTCCCGGAAATAAGCTCCGCTGCCAATCTGCCCGATTCAATACTGTCAGAAGAGATGCTGATATTCATCATTGATCATAATACAATTAATTATTCATCCGGGCAGAGATATGATCATGCCCGGTTTTTAAAAAAACTTAAAACCCCGTATCAGTTAAAATTAGTCTATTAATTTCACAAAGCAATTTTCTATCTTCACCAAAATTTCAAATCATCATGTTCAGATATTTTAAGGCAGCTGCTGCTTTATTTCTATTAACCTGCAGTTTGCTTTACGGGCAGATTAAAGCCGTCAACAGGGACAAATTCAGGATAAACATTAAAGAGACCTCCGAGACTATTAAAGTTGACGGAATACTTGATGAGGAAGCCTGGAAAACAGCCGAAATGGCAAGTCAGATGAGGAGAGTTCTGCCAACTGACACAGGCTACGCAATTGCCCAGACAGAGGTAAAACTTACATATACTGCTACAACTCTTTATATGGGAATTGTTTGTTACGATCCGACTGCCGGAAAAAGGCCGGTGGAGTCTTTGAGAAGGGATTTCAATTTTCTGAAGAACGACAATTATATAACTTTTATCGATACCTACAATGACCAGACCAATGGTTTCGCGTTCGGGGTATCTGCTGCCGGTGCCCAGTGGGACGGAATCCAGGCCAACGGAGGTACCGTGAACCTCAACTGGGACACCAAATGGAGGTCGGCCGTGAAAAATTATGGTGACCGCTGGGTCGCTGAATTTGCAATTCCTTTCAGAAGCATCAGATACAACGGAGGATCTAAGGAATGGGGAATAAACTTCAGCCGTGAGGATCTGAAAAGCGGTGAAAAATCAAGCTGGGCGCCAATGCCAAGGCAGTTCGCGACAGCTACCCTGGCTTACGAAGGAGCTCTTATCTGGGACAAACCATTGCCGCCGGCCGGATTAAGGTTTTCCCTTATCCCCTATGTTTCCGGAAAAGCTACCAAGGACATTGAGGCAGGTGAAAAAATGAAATTAAGTGCGGCAGCCGGTTTCGATGCAAAGGCGATACTCTCCACATCGCTTAACCTCGATCTGACTGTTAATCCCGACTATTCCCAGGTTGACGTTGATGTGCAGCAAACTAACCTCGACAGATTTGAGTTGTTTTTCCCTGAGAAGAGGCAGTTTTACCTCGAGAACAGCGATCTGTTTGCAAACCTTGGAAGCGATAATGTGAGACCCTTCTTTTCACGGCGTATAGGCCTCGATAATCCGGTGATCGCAGGGGCCCGTCTGAGCGGTCAAATCGGTGACAAATGGAGGATTGGCGTGATGGATATTCAAACTGACAGGAAAGACACTATAAATGCAGCAAATTTCATGGTTGCTGCATTGCAGCGACAGGTCTTCAGCCGGTCAAATATTACTGCATTCGTTGTAAACAAACAGGTTATGAATATCAATAGCAATTCTGAATTTACAGGAAATAAGTACAACCACATTGCCGGAATTGAATATAACCTTTCAAGCCCTGACAACAGGTGGACAGGCAAAGCATTCTATCACCAGAATATTCTGAATGGAATATATTTCCGTGATGCTGCTTTTTCAGCAAGCATGACTTACTCTTCACAGTTCATTACAGCAACCCTTAACCAGGCGCTTATCGGTTCAGACTTTAATGCTGAAACAGGCTACATAAGAAGAAAAGGATATTATGAAATAAATCCTGCCTTTCAGTACCGGTTCTATCCGAAATCATCAGTCATAGCAAACCACGGTCCGTCAATCAAATTTGATATGTACAGTGATCCTAATTCATCATTTTCGATGACTGACCGTACTACACAGCTTTTATATTATGTAGAGTGGCTGAACAAAAGCACATTGACGGTCGACGTTATGGAGACATATCAGAAACTCCTTTCGCCATTTGATCCAACCAACACAGGAGGCCTTATGCTGAATGCAGGTGATCAGTTTCACTGGAACGACGCCGGGATAACTTTTACTTCCGATACCCGCAGACTGCTGAACTTCGTCCTGACGGGCAGATACGGAGATTATTACAACGGAACGAAGTTTTTGCTGTACAACGAACTGTACTATCGTATCCAGCCCTACGCAAGCCTGTCGATAATCACAACTTATAACGACATTGAATTGCCCGAACCGTACAAAAGTGCAAAGCTTCTTCTTGTCGGGCCGAAATTTGATTTTACTTTTACCGACAAGCTCTTCTTCACAAGCTTTGTTCAGTATAACAACCAGATTGACAATCTGAACTTCAACTTCCGGTTCCAGTGGCGATTTGCACCGGTATCCGACCTGTTCATAGTCTATACAGAAAATTCATACACGGGTAACTACAAGGTGAAAGACAGGGGATTGGTGCTTAAGCTATCCTACTGGTTCAATTAAAAACAGATCCTCTATGGCCCTCCGTGCATTCTCCGGATTTCCCCTGTGAAACAAAAAAAACTTACACAGGTTCACAGTGGATCACTGAGAGGCACAGAACTATCTTTTGATACCTCACTTTATTTTGAAATCGAGCAGCGGCGTATCCCCGATAAAAGCGACAAGACGGTCATTCTTTTTCATTGGCCCGACACCAGCAGGCGTGCCGGTAAATATGAGATCGCCTGTTTTCAAAGTAAAATAACCTGACAAATATGAAACTAATTCATTTATCCCGAAAATCATATCGGAAGTGTTTCCCTTCTGGACAACCTTATCATTGATTTCAAGCCTGAAATCGATGTTTTCAATATTATTCACCGAGCTTACAGGAATAAACCTGCCGACCGGGGCGGCGCCATCGAAACATTTCGATAATTCCCACGGAAGCCGTTCTTTTGACAGTTTCGTCTGGATGTCCCTGGCAGTGATGTCGATTCCCAGGGTGACTTCATCATAATACCGGTGTGCAAATTTCGTGGAAATCCCTTTGCCAAGCTTACTTATTTTAACTACAACCTCGGTCTCATACTGTATGTCATTCGAGAAACCGGGAAGAAAGAATGGTTTATTATTCTTAAGGATTGCAGAATCGGGCTTCATAAAAACGACAGGTTCTGAAGGGAAAGGCCTGCCCATTTCCATCGCATGCCTCTTATAGTTAAGCCCTATGCAAATGATCTTCATCCTTTATTTTCCTTTCCCAAACGATCTGAGCTTTATTTCAGTCAGTATCTTCTTGGTATAAAGCGGGAAATCGCCATTCATCATCCAGGAGTAATATGCCGGTTCATCCTTAAAAACATCCTCCACCAGCTTGCCTTTGTGTTTCCCGAAATTAAAAACTTCTTTTCCGTTCTCATCAAATATGATCCTGCCGGCAAAATCGGCAATATTGTTGAATGAGCTGAATTCTGCAAGCTTGTCAATATTGTTTTCCAGGTCATCATAGCGGTCAAGCTGAGCTTTCAGAACTTCGTAGGTTGCTGCAGTGTCGGCCTTTGAACTGTGGGCATTTTCCAGCTCCTTTTTGCAGTAGAACTGGTAAGCTGCTGAAAGGGTCCTTTGCTCTTTCTTGTAAAAAATAACCTGGGCATCAATATATTTTCTCTTCCTGAAATTGAAATCCATGTTGATTCTCAGGAATTCCTCGGCAAGTACCGGAATATCAAACTTAATGGCATTATAACCTGCAAGGTCACAGCCTTCAAGAAATGCTGCAAGCTTTTTTGCAATCTCCCTGAATGTCGGGGCATCGGCAACATCTTCATCAGTTATTCCATGAATTGCAGTAGATTTAAGAGGGATCGGTATTTCAGGATTGACCCTGGTGCTCATCCATTCATTTTCTCCGCCCGGGCTTACCTTAAGGACTGAAATTTCAACAATACGATCGGACGAGACATTGATCCCCGTTGTTTCGATATCAATAAAAACCAGCGGACGTCGTAGATTAAGTTCCAATTATTAGGCGTTTATCATCATTGGCATTAAAAGCATCAGAAGATCTTCCGATGTGTTTTCGGTCTCAGCAGGCAGGAACAGGCCTGCACGTGTAGGATCAGCAAGCTCGATCATAACATCCTGCGATCCTATATTTGAAAGAATTTCAAGCAGAAATACCGACTTAAAACCTATTTCCATATCATCCCCTTCGTACTGGCATTTTATCTTCTCATAAGCTGAAATTGAAAAATCAATGTCCTGCGCAGATACCATCATCAGATTGCCCTTAAGCTGAAGTTTTACAAGGTTGCTCGCCTGATTTGAAAAGACCGATACCCTTTTCAGGGTGTTGTAAAACTCAACCCTGTCAATCGTTATTTTCCTCGGATTGTTCTTTGGAATGACAGAATTGTAATTAGGATAATTTCCTTCGACAAGACGGCAGACAACCTTATAGTCGTTTAGATTGAAAAATGCGTTTTTATCGTCAAATTCAACAGTAACAGGATTTTCTTCCTTCGGAAGAATATTCCTGAGGAGTGAAGCGGGTTTCTTTGGAAGTATGAATGATGAATTGTCGTCAGCCGTCGCGTCACTCCTCTGGTACCTTACCAGCTTGTGGGCATCCGATGCAACAAATGTTATCCTGTCGGTCGAAGCCTCAACGAATATCCCTCCCATAACCGGCCGAAGTTCATCATCGGCAGTTGCGAACAGTGTTTTGTTTATCCCTGTAAGAAGTATATCGGGGCTGATTTCAAACGAGAATTTCTTATCCTTCTTTATTGCAGGCAATGCAGGAAAATCAATGCCATTCTGCCCGACCACATTGAACTTACCATTTTCTGAAGTTATCACCACTGCAAGAGTATCCAGGTTAATATCAAATGCAAGAGGCTGAACCGAAAACTCCCTGAGAGTGTCAAGCAAAATGCGGGCAGGCAGAGCAACCGTTCCGTCGCCGCTTGCATTTTCAATCTTCATCCTTGTGATAAGTGTGGATTCGAGATCGGATGCAGTAATTTCAAGATCATTGCCTGAAAGGTTGAAAAGAAAATTATCAAGGATCGGAAGAGTGTTCTTCGAGCTTATTACCCTGCTGATGGCCTGAAGATGGCCAAGAAGTTCAGTGCTGGATACAACAAATTTCATCGTATATAATGTTTAAAATTATTTCCTCAGATCAGGCATTACATAAACTTGCTGAAATTAAATTAATTAAACTCCGTAAATAATTTATTTCACAACAATCAATATTACAAAAAAAACTGTTAACCTCAAATAAAAATTATCCCGGGAAAAAATATGACCGCTTTTTCAGAATGGGATCAATATCCATGTACCTGACAATAAAGATGTCGTCGCGGGCATCTGTTTTTGCCCACAGCCTGTCGGTATCAGTCTTTCTTTTACCTTTATCATCAATCTGCCTCTCCCACAGCAAAAGAACTGTTTTTGTTCCGTCTGTCCTTTTTACAGTGATACGGAAAAGAGGGTTTGAATTAATTATCTTGGTTTTTTCACCAGGCTCCAGGTCTGTAGCCCACGTTTCAAAAGGTACACGTGTAAAATAAGAAAGGTATCGCTCAGCATGGGATGTATCCCATCCCGATAGTCTGTTTGTCAGATCTGTCAGGGAAAGTTTTCCTCCCTCATTTTTTATTTGAAAGGAAGAATTGCTGTCGGTCATATTCTCAAGAGTCACTGACGATATTTCTGAAGGAAGCAGAGTGAATACAGTATATGGCTGCCAGAAAAGTACATTGGTATTGAATGCTGACCCGATCTCACCTTCGCTTCCCGGGACATAAACTATAAAAGGCTTTGATCCGGGCTTCATCTTCATTATGTTCCCGTATATATTTGAACCTGTTTTATAAACAAAAAAGGATTTCAAAGTCTTCCTTCCTGCAAAAACCTTTACCCTTACAGGTGTAATATTCCTGTCAGTAATTTCAGAGGCGAATAATTCGGGTGTCACAGGCGACTTTATTCTTATCTCCTTTAATATTTTGAGGATAAACAGAACGCTGGTTTTTCTGGTCTCAAACCTGCCATTGACAAGCCATTCGTCTGCTTTTTTTTCAAGATGAAGTTTTTTCGATCCCTCAGTAAATTCTATACCTGTGATTTCTTTTTCAGGATTTATGGCAAAGGAGCTGTTTTGACCTCCGAAAGGAGACCTGTCTTTCAGAAGGAACAGTAAAAGAATTATTACCAGAACAGCAAAGAATGCAATTCCAGGAATTCTTCCACGTGATTTATGATCCTGCATATTTTTTCTTCCTGAAATAATTGTAAATGATGCCGGCAAGGATTACAATCAGCACCGGACCAATAGTATTGACAAGCTCCCATACAACGCGTTCCTTTCTGATCCTTTCCCTGTTAAGAAGCCTGAGTTTCAACTCCCTTGACCGAAGGTTCATAATACCGTTGTCGTCCACCAGGTAGTTCATGCAGTTTATTATGAAATCCCTGTTACCGTACATTTCACCTGTATATTTATCCTGACCCAGGGTCAGAGGCGTTTCAGTTGTACCTGTTCTCTCTACCTCGTTTCTTATTATGTCAGCATCGGCAATCACAATCATTTTGTTTTTAACACTTTCAGTTTTCACCCTGACATTTTTTCCACCGGCCAACGCGGGAGTAAATCTGTTTTTGAATGCTGAAGTGAATTTTCCCTCCAGAAGAAGGGCGACCGGAAGGTTGGGTTTGCTGAACTCCCTCTCATCAGGTGTCGATTCGGCTTCTTTCAGGCTGATCATGACCGGCGGAGCAATCGTCTTTGATAACGACGATGTTGAAAGCAGGATTGTTTTTTTAATATTTCTGTCAAGGCCTACAGTATCCACCGTATTTACAAATTTCCCTTCCACCCTGTTTAAATTCCTTGTGACCGGATGGGTTGGCGAAGGTATGAGACGCGGAAAATAATACCATGGTAACGCCACTATCTGCTGACGCGTCCCCCCTGTCATCATTTTCAGCCTGATTGTCACGCAATCGAGATCCTGAATGACAACCGGATTGATCCTTGACCCGTACCTGAAAAGCTGGTCCTCGATATTCAGCGGGCGATATAAAGCTGCTGTCTCACCGTATGCAAGGCTGTCAGGATTAACATTCACTTCATCAACCAGCCACATCACCTTTCCTCCGTTCATTATATACTGATCAATAACAAATTTGTCATTTTCACTGAACTCCTGCTCAGGACCTGCGATAATGATTGCTGCATATTTGTCGAGAATCCCCGGAGTGCCATTGATCCTTCCCCTGTCGATAGTGAAGAAGTGCGCCAGGTTGATGGTTATATCAGCCACTTCCGGTTCGGAAATTTCACCCTGACCTTCCAGAAATGCAACCCTGTATATTGTATCGGAACTCAGAGTGGCAATTGTCTGGATCATTTCATATTCAAGTCCCTCCTCAGAATGAAGAAGGTTCTCATCTGCCGGCACAGTTGGATTATTCTTGAGAAAATTGACGGGAACCTCTATGCCATTGTAATTGACCATCATTCCAGGGAATATGATTTTCTGTGATGAGCCCCCTTCAGCGTCTCCTGCCTGAATATTTACAGGATTCAATCCCCTGGAAATAAGTGATTGGTACATGGAATTTCTTTTTTCCGCATCATTTCCTTCCGAGGGGTTAATAAAGCTGTAATCAATTTTTCGCCCTGATACAATCCTGAATTCGTCAAGCATCTCTCCCACCGATCTTTTCAACCGCTTAAATGGAATGGGCATTTCACCGTCTAGATAGACCTGGACATAAATGTCATTCTTCATTTTTGAAAGAACTTTCCGTGTCGGCCCGGAGAGTGTGAACCTTTTGTCAGCGGTCAGATCGAGCCTTAATCTCAGAAATGACCCTGCAATTGCAATAAAAAGAACTATGATGCAGGCTGACGAGAACTGCAGCCAGCTTTTGGTCCTTATGCTTTTTATTTTAATACTGTCGGGCATATCTAGTTGGTTTTCCTCCATTTGCGGGATAGCAATATGAATCTTGTGGCTTCGTTAAAAACCAGTACAACTGCAACAAAATAAATTATATCCCTCAGGTCAATGACGCCCCTGCTGATCGATTTGTAATGCTCATTGATGCCCAGTCTTATAATGAATTCGTCAATCTTTTTAAGCCCGGGCAGATAAGCGAGAGAATCAAAACCGATATACAAAAAGAATGAGATCAGAACTGCAATAATGAATGCAATTACCTGATTATCTGTAAGAGATGAGGCAAAAAGCCCTGCTGAGGCATAAACGGCGGCAAGAAAGAATAATCCCAGAAATGCTCCCCATGTGGCTCCCTGATCAAGATTTCCGGGTGTTTCGCCGAGGATATAAACGGAAATATAATAGATTATCCCTGGAAGGAGGGACATAAGGACAAGCGCCACCGATGCAAGGTATTTCCCGTAAATGACCTCCCTTTCCGTCACCGGGCGGGAATAAATAAGCTCAATTGTCCCAAGCCGCTTTTCTTCTGCAATCATCCTCATTGTCACGGCAGGAACCAGGAACAGGAAAACCCATGGTGAGATAAAAAACAGTGTGTCAAGACTCGCATAGCCGCTGTCGAGAATGTTCCATTCCCCGGGGAATATCCACATAAAGAGGGAGTTGATAAGCAGGAATACTATAATCACGATATAACCTGTCAGACTGCTGAAAAAGCCTTTAATCTCCTTTTTAAATATGGCAAACATAAATCCTGTTTGAGATTTCAAATCTATTTAAGAATAACCACAAAGTCTCCTGTCATAACTTATTTTTTTAAAAGCAAAAAGCATAAAACTCCTGAATAATTCTCGTTTCACAGAAGAAATCCGGATGTTTTGGCCTCTCCCCAAGGGGAAAGAGGGGGTGAGGCCAGGCTTAAAACCTCTGTGCAACTCTTTGACTTCTCTGTGTCTCTCTGTGTAACTTCACCATTTTCTTTTTTTCTTGTCATTGTACTTCATTTACCATTCTGCGGCTACATTATCCTTGACCTCAGTAATAATCACATCCGAAAAATAAAAATCAATTATGTCACTGAACTTAAATCCTTTGGATGCCATCACCATTGCACCTTCCTGGCACAAACCGACTCCGTGTCCGTAACCACGCCCTTTCAGGATTACGGTATCTCCTTTTACAATGACTGAGAAAAAAGCTGACCTGAGTTTCAGATCATCCCTTATCTGTCTGAAGGGCAATGAGAATGATCCTACATTGTAATCTCTAAGCCGCGTGAACTGCGAAAAATTAAAAACCGAAGGATCGCTGTTTTTCGAAACATAACCTGAAGCTGCAAGGTAAGCTTTCCAGTCTTTGAGCAGCATGATTTTAGTCCACCTTGCATTTCGGGAGCCTTTGCAATAAGGATCATTCACCTTTTTAAGGTAAGGCTGGCCCGACAGCCAGACATCCTCAGAAGAACAGGTCTCTCCCCCGCAATTTGAATGGAATGCGGCATTTATAAGCGTACCGTCCTTATAGATCACAACAAGCCCTTTTGTATCAAATGCAGCCCTGAGTATCATGGTATCGGTTGTTATGCCGTTAAATGCCTGACAATGTGTATTGTCACATAAATTATATTTGTCGAGGGTGTGACGGTCAAAGTATTTGTACATATAAGTCCTTGCCAGGAGGGCCTGGGTCTTCAGGTACTCGATATACTTTCCGTCACCTCCTTCTGCCTTTATTACACCTGCAATGTATTGTTCCACATCGCAGATGTTTATGAATACTAGCTTGCCAAGGTCCGGATTGCACTTAAGATCGCCGCTGTACTTTTGTCTTACAGGAGCATTGTTGTTTATTCTCAGCGAGAATATATCTTTCCCAGTTGTTCCATGCAACATTAATGAATCGCAGATAAAGCTCCGGGAATTCCTTGTCTTCACGACAATCCTGCCTTCGTATCTTTCAAGTATAACAGGATCACCTGCTGAAATTGTAAACGGGGTTCCCCCATAAAAGTCAAGCCGGTATTTGCCTGAAGCAACTGTAAATACGGCGGATGATGTTGGCTTGTTTGCAAAGATCCTGACTCTCACCTGACCATTTAAACTAACACAAACGGTAATTATCATCAAGTGAAAAAAAATCAGTTTTGCATTCATAATCATTAATAGAGTTTCCTCAGTTTCTTTCTCCCGTTCCACGTTTAATTAACCCGCCGTTTCCCCGGTTCCCTGATTCCCCCTTTTTAAGTTTCCCCGTTTCTCCTTTTCACTTCTCCTTTTCCCTGAGGCATTTAACCATGTCACGGGCTACTCTCACTGAAGCTCCCGGCGGACCTATTATTTCATTCAGTTCCCTATATCCGGCAAGTATCTGTTCCCTCTTGTCCCCGCCGTCAACAACTGATTTCAATTCCGCGTAAAGGTTTTTCCTGTTAAGTGAATATTGGACAAGTTCCCTTACCACCTCTTTCCCCATTATCAGGTTTACAAGTGAAATATATTTGACTTTTATTACAGACCACGCGATCAGCATTGAAAAAAAGTCTCCCTTAAAGCAGACTACCTGGGGTATATTGAGCAGCGCTGTTTCAAGCGTTGCGGTTCCTGATGTCACCAGAGCAGCATGGGAGATATGCAATATTTCATATGTCCTGTCCTTGATAAGATTCACTTTTTTATCGCCGATCAGTTTTTCATACAGCTCATCCGGAATGTTTTTGACACCTGCAAGAAGGAATTGATATTCAGGGAACTGATCAACAACCTCGAGCATTTCCGGAAGCACAAATTTTATCTCACTTTTTCTGCTTCCAGCCAACAGGGCAATCACGGGTTTATTACTGATCCTGAGTGATTCCCGGATTTTATCAGCCTCAGGGAACGAGGCGGATTTCCTCACAATTTCATCAAGAAGCGGATTGCCGCAATAAATGGCTTCTATGTTGTACTTCTTGTAAAAACTGACCTCAAACGGGAATATAATATAGATCCTGTCGACATATTTTTTTATTTTTTCAACCCGTTTTTCATACCATGCCCAGAATTTCGGGGAGATATAATAGAAAACCCTGAATCCTGATTTCTTTGCAAATGCGGAAATTCTAAGGTTGAAGCCCGGGTAATCAATAAGTATAACAACATCGGGATTAAATTCACTGATCTGTGACTTGCAGAGGATCATATTACTGTTTATCGTTCCCAGATGTTTCAGCACTTCAACAAAACCCATGAAAGCAGTCTTTTTATAGTGCATCATCAGGACTGCTCCTGCCGATTCCATAAGGTCACCGCCCCAGCATCTGATTTCAGCGTGGCTGTCTGTTTTAATGATTTCCCTGACGAGATTGGATCCGTGCAGGTCGCCTGATTGTTCGCCTGCAATAATGAAATACTTCATACTAAAAATTTAACGGCGAAAACCAATGCGGCCCAGAAGATGGTTACACCCAATACTCCCCTGGTGGCATTCAGCATATCAAGTCGGTTGAATATCAGAAATATGAAAAGGTTTGGGAAGACTGCCAGCGAGATCATATGCGTGACTATATCAGCCTTTACTATTTTTTGAAAGTACTCCGCAATGTTCCTGTTGCCTTTCGAAAAAAAGTAAAAAACAAGTCCTGCCAGGAGAGGGAGAATAAATCCTGAAATTACACCGACTAGAAGTCTGTCATATTTTTCAGTCTTGCTCATACGCTAAATTGTTGCTTTAGAGAGTCAAGGTAGCCGTAAGCCGTCATATCGACCGACACCGGAACAATCGAAACGTACCCGTTTGCCAGAGCCCATTCATCGGTGTCGGTTGCTTCAGGTTCGTGATTGTTAAACAATCCGGTAAGCCAGTAATACGTTCTTCCCATCGGATCTTTCCGTTTTACAAATTCTTCTTTCCAGTTTCCCTTTGCCTGACGGCATATCTTTATTCCCCTGATTTCATTTTCAGGTACCGACGGAACATTTACATTCAGGCAGATACCCTGTGGCAAAGCTTCATCTGAAAGCTTCTGCATCACAATCCTTATGTATTTCCTGCAAACTGAAAAGTTGGCAGTCCTTGAGAAATCATTCAGTGAAAAGCCGACTGAATTAATTCCATACAGACAACCTTCAATAGCAGCAGCCATTGTTCCGGAATAAAGTACACTCACTGAAGCATTTGCCCCGTGATTTATCCCTGACACAACCCAGTCAGGCTTTCTTTCAAGAAGCTGATTGACAGCTATCTTGATACTGTCGGTCGGTGTCCCGTTGCACGTATAGATCCTCCTCTTTTCATTTTCTTCCAGCAGTTTGACCCGGAGAGGAATTTTAACCGTAAGGGCCTGTGACATTCCGGACATGCTTTCCAGTGTGGAAACAAGGACAACTTTGCCAAACTCCTCCATCACCTCAAGAAGGGTTCTGAGACCTTCAGCATATAATCCGTCATCGTTTGTTATAAGTATCAGTTTATCGTCCTGATTTAAAAGCATAATCACAAGTTTGAGCTACAAATATAGGGAAATCCCGTTTCAATGAATAAAAATTATTAATCAGCTGTTAAGCTTATTTAATTCATTAATAAGATCCTGTAAAGTGAACTCCGGAAAGAATATGTTTTAAATTAAGTGTCCTTTTCCCAAAATTCTTACTTTTGCAGACGTTTAATAACGATATACTTATCAATTAATGAAAATTTCCTATAACTGGCTTCAGGATTACCTTAAAACCGATATTGATCCTATCAGGCTAAGTGAAATTCTTACCGGCCTCGGCCTTGAAGTTGAAAGCATTGAAGAATGGGAATCAGTCAGGGGAGGCCTGAAGGGTGTCGTAATTGGTGAAGTCCTCACCTGCAAAAAGCATCCTGATTCAGATAAACTGTCACTTACAACTGTCAATATCGGCTCCGGGCAGCCGCTGCAGATTGTCTGTGGAGCACCCAATATAGCTGTTGGCCAGAAGGTTCCGGTCGCTGTGGCAGGTACGGTGCTTTATAAAGGCAACGAATCGTATGAAATTAAAAAATCAAAAATAAGGGGTCAAATGTCCGAAGGCATGATCTGCGCAGAAGATGAACTGGGTCTTGGTCCCGGCCATACGGGGATAATGGTGCTGGACAATGACGCAAAGCCGGGGATGCCTGCAAAAGACTACTTCATGGTTGTCACCGATACTGTTTACGAAATCGGCCTGACCCCCAACAGGATTGACGGCGGCTCACATTATGGTGTGGCTCGCGACCTTGCAGCGTACCTTAACATAAATGAAGATTATAATCAGAAGGCCGTTAAACCTTCTGTCGAAAACTTTAAGCCCGACAACAATGACAACAGGATAGATGTTATGGTTGAAAATAAGGTCGCCTGCCCCAGATACTCTGGCATAACTATAAGCAATGTCACTGTTGGTGAATCACCCGAATGGCTGAAATCAAGGCTCAGGGCTGTAGGAATCAACCCTATAAGTAACATAGTCGACATCACGAACTTTGTTCAGCTTGAGATCGGCCAGCCACTGCACTGTTTCGATGCAGACAGGATCACAGGCAAAAAGGTTATCGTGAAAAACCTTCCGGAAAAGACAAAATTTGTAACCCTTGATGAATCTGAAAGGAGCCTTTCCCATCGCGACCTGATGATCTGCGACACCCAAGAGGGAATGTGCATTGCCGGCGTTTTCGGAGGAATGAAATCGGGTGTTACCTCCTCCACGAAAAATATATTTCTAGAAAGTGCATATTTCAACCCGGTATCAATACGAAAAACATCAAAACGCCATAGCCTGCAGACAGATGCTTCTTTCAGGTTTGAAAGGGGAACCGATCCCAATATGACCGTCTGGGCCCTGAAAAGGGCAGCCATGCTTACCAGAGAGCTGGCAGGCGGTAAAATATCCTCCGAAATTATTGACGTCTATCCAGAAAAGATACAAAATACAATTGTCGAGGCCAGCTACCAAAGTGTCATCAGGCTTATAGGGAAGAAGATAGACCGCGATCAGATCCGGCGTATCCTCGGACTTCTTGATATTGACATTCTTGAAGAAAAAGGCGACACAATGCGCCTTGAAATACCCGCATATCGTGTTGATGTAAAGCAGGAAGCAGATGTAACTGAAGAAATACTGAGAATTTACGGTTACAACAATGTCGAAATCAATGATCACGTGAATTCAACTATTGCATACAATGAAAAACCCGACAAGGAGAAAGTGGTGAACATTATTTCAGATATGCTGTCGGCAAACGGCTTTTCAGAGATTATGTGCAATTCCCTTAACCCGGCTTCATGGTATGAGAAGCATGATGATTTCGATGCTGAGCAGCTCGTTATTCTTGCAAATCCCCTGAGTTCAGACCTTAACGCCATGAGACAGTCGCTTTTATTCGGCGGAATGAGTTCAGTACTCCGGAACATCCATAGACAGAACAGCGATATAAAATTTTATGAATTCGGAAACTGTTATTTCAGGAAGCATTCAAAACATAATCCTCCTGTTGTTGACGATTACTCTGAAAAAACCTCTCTCGATCTTTTTATTTCCGGAAACACCTCGAAGGAAAACTGGAACCAGAAACAAAATCCGGCCGGTTTCTATGATATAAAATCTGTGACAGAGATGATTCTTTCAAGGCTTGGGATTAATGCCGGAGAACTTGAAGGAAGGGAAAGTTCCAAAAAGTATTTTGCAGAATCCATAACTTATTCACATGACGGACAGCTGATTGCTGAAACAGGCAGAATATCAGGGAACTTGCTTTCAGAATTTGACCTGATCCAAAATGTCTATTACAGCCATCTCGAATGGGATCTTATACTGAAGATCATCAAAAACAACTCCATTTCGTTCAGGGAACTGCCTAAATATCCTTCCGTAAGGCGCGACCTTGCTATACTTATTGACAAGGATGTCAAGTTCAGCGTCATAAAAGAGCTCTCATTCAAAACCGAAAGAAATATTCTCAGAGAGGTCGGGTTGTTCGATGTCTATGAAAATGAAAGCCTCGGAAAGAACAAAAAATCATACGCTGTAAGCTTCATACTGCGTGATGATTTTAAGACTATGACTGACAAAGCTATAGACAAGGTTATGAGTAACCTTATAAGTGCTTTTGAGACCAGGCTGGGGGCAAAAATAAGGTAATAATTCCATCAGTTTTCCGGTATCTTATCATCCGATCGCACGATCAGTAAGGGGGAACTCCCATGTTTCAGGCTAAAAAAGCAAGATGCGTGCTGAGTGTGAATGGGTCGGAGGCAGGTTGGTCAAAAGGTTCAGGATCTATCAGAAAGGACTAAAACCTGAAAACAAAGGATAACCCGAGAAGCTCTTTGAACTGGATCCTTGCAGTTTTTTTCTCGGTCCCGTCAGGCCTAAGTACCGGATGGTCCTCTTTATCATAGACAACAGTTTTAGTGTCGTCGTCGAAAATCAGATGAGTATTAAGCCTCATTTCGGTGAACCAGTTTATGTTTGCCGTCATAATCACTTCCCAGTCCACATCAACATCCTGGGGATTATGAATATAGTTTGTAAAAAGCTGCAGCCGGTTAGTGATACTCATGTTTTTAACAGGCCTGAATTCATTTGTCAGAAGGAAACTCATTCCAGGTTCATGGAGTGCCTTTCTTTTTTTTGAAATACCATACAGTGTCTGGTCGATATGAGCCGTGTCCGTAACAATAGTCAGCTTATATGACAAGGGAGAAAAGTTTATTGAAGTGGTTTTATCAGGCTTGTAATCAAGTCCAAAGCCTATCGTAAGTATGGCAGGGTTCATGAATTTTGAGACCACTACCGAATCGTTCGGATAGTTATAGCCTTTCGATATCTGTGTCTTAAACAACAGAATGCCGCTGAAATCAAATTTTCCGAAAGCTTTATGATCCAGTTTGGAATTTGTTTCAAGAAGGTCAAGATTTTTCCTGATGCCTTCAGATGGTGTTGATATAAGGCCGTAATTCAACCTTATATAATTATTTGAGGAAATAAGCCTGGGATTGTTGTAATAATCTGCATAATCTGTGATATCCAGAGTGGTTGAAATACTGCTTTCGCCCCCTTTCACCCAGTTTGACAGGTATCCCTGGCTAAGAGCCGCTGAAGCTTCAGTGTGGTATTTCCAGTATACGGTCTTTGTAAGAATTTTATGAATGCCCAGGAGTTTGGACCTGTCCTGCTTCTCAACTTCAACCCTTGCTCTTGCGACTTTGCCCTGCAGAGCAGGGCGCCCAAATTCTACTCCGCTCTCAAGGTACAGCCCGATAGTATTTCTTGATGGTGTTCCAACCCATACGGTAAGAGAATCATCAAGATCATTCTTCAGCCAGTAACGTTTCATAATATCCGATTTCGAGTTGAGCCAGAGAAATACTTTTTTCCCTGATGTACCTGTAATATAAACCTGGCTTGAATCCCTTGAATGGAGATAATCAAGAAGGACACTCACAGCTGCCTTCAGGGAATCGCTCTGATAGGGATAACGATAGTACCTGAACAGGAACCTGCCTGACATTGAATTCACCTTCCTGATCGTATCAACAGCGATCATTATGGTCGTGTCTTTCGTCCTTAATGACTGTGGAATATTTATTGAATCAAACGGATATGATTTAAGATATATTTCGGCAGAATCGTAAGGCTGATGGCTCGATTCAAAAACCAGCTGACCCAGGGCTGTCCTGAACGGATCATGTACATTTTTCCAAAACACGGATTGCAGGCTTTTCTGAAGGAACTTAATAGCTACTTCCCGTGAAAAGACAACCTCATGTTTCCTGGGAACCGTGTCCCTTACATAACCTGTTTTTACCAGTGAATCGATAAAATCCCTGCCGCTCTGGCCTTTATTGACATTCTGCGACCTTGCAGAAAAAAAGCACAATGCAAAAATTATTAATACAAAAAGGAGTGATTTCTTTCCGAACATAATAATAGAATATTTTTAATCTATATAAATAATTAGGAGCTCAATACTTCAAAGTTCAAAGTATAAATTGTGATGGTAATTAAATCAGACAAAAATCCATTCCCCTGTTATAACGTAAAGTTAACAGGAAATCGTTTTCATTATACCGCTTAAAAACTACTATGCATCCCTGACCCCCGGACATGGCAGTTGTTAAATACATAGAAAACTTTTAACTTTCCGGATGTAACCTAACCAATAAACCTGCAGATGATAAAATCGATGACAGGCTATGGGAAAGCCACAGCTGAAACGACCCAGAAAAAAATCACCATCGAAATAAAATCCCTTAATTCAAAACAGCTTGACCTTAATGCCAGGCTTCCATGGCTCTACAAGGAGAAAGAACCTGAAATCAGGAATCTTATCAGCCAGAAGCTCGACCGGGGTAAGATCGATCTTTCAATCTATTTTGATTTACTTGAAGATGAGGGAGTTCCTGTGATAAATAAGCTGCTGGTTAAAAATTATTTCAATCAGTTGAAGGACCTTTCAAAGGAACTGGACATCAATATCGATGACCAGATACTTCCTATCATAATGAAGCTCCCCGATGCCCTCAAAACTGAAAAAACCGAATTGTCTGAAGCAGAATGGAATATCCTTAAGGAACCAATAATTGAATCGCTCCGCCTGCTTGATGAATACAGGATTGAGGAAGGGAAATCAATCGATGCCGACATGAGGAAATGTCTCTCCAGAATTCTCTCATACCTTGAGAATGTTGAAACATTTGAGCCGGGAAGAATTGAAAAAATAAGGGAGAAGCTGGTATCGCTCCTGAAGGAAAATGCAGGAACTGAAAATATTGACAAGAACCGCTTTGAGCAGGAACTTATTTTTTATTTTGAGAAATTCGACATTAACGAGGAAAAGGTCAGGTTAAGGAAACATTGCGAGTACTTTCTCGAGACAATCGAAACCGACCCCCCGAACGGCAAGGTGCTGAGCTTTATAGCGCAGGAAATAGGCCGTGAGATCAATACTATCGGATCAAAGGCAAATGATGCTTCCATACAGAAGCTTGTTGTCATGATGAAGGATGAACTTGAAAAGATAAAGGAACAGACGATGAATATTCTCTGAGATCTTTTATCATCTGAACAGCGCTATGAAAGGTAAACTTGTAATAATATCGGCTCCGTCAGGGGCAGGAAAAACGACAATTGTAAATCATCTTCTTGAAATGGATTTGGACCTTGAGTTTTCGATTTCAGCAACAACCAGAAAACCAAGGGATTCGGAAAAAAATGGCAGGGAGTATTTTTTTCTGACTGTAGAAGAGTTCAAAAAAAGGGTCAATAACAATGAATTTGCAGAATGGGAAGAAGTTTACACCGGCAACTTTTACGGAACTCTTAAAAGTGAAATAAACAGGATTCTGACTGACCGGAAAAATGTGCTTTTTGATGTTGACGTCATGGGAGGAATAAACCTGAAAAAGTTATATCGCACCCGGGCTATATCAATATTCATAATGCCGCCTTCACAGGAAGAGCTTGAAAAGAGACTCATAAAGCGGGGAACTGACGAGACATCGAAAATTATGATGAGGGTTGAAAAATCGAGGGAAGAAATGAAGCTGGCAGGCAGTTTCGATCACATCGTCGTAAATGACAGTCTTAAAAAGGCCAAAGATGAGGCTTATAGTCTGGTTTACAAATTTTTAACAACTTAAATTCCTGATGTCTAAAGTAGGCTTGTTTTTCGGGTCGTTTAACCCGGTTCATATCGGGCATACTGCGATTGCAGGTTATATGAAGGAATTCACCGATCTCGATGAGGTCTGGTTTGTTGTGAGTCCGCAAAACCCACTTAAGAAGAAAGAAACACTCCTTCCCGACCGTGACAGGTTTTATCTGGTCGGGCTTGCCATCGGCGACAACAACGACCTGAAACCCTCTGACATTGAGTTTAACCGTCCTTCGCCATCCTATACCGTCGACACAATGGCCCTGCTGACCGAAAAGTTTCCGCAGCATGAATTCGTTCTTGTGATGGGAGAGGATAACCTTTATACATTGCATAAATGGAAGAATGCATTTGAGCTTGCAGGACGTTTCCCTTTTTATATTTATCCCAGGCCTGAGGCGGCCAGGAAACGGAGTGGCCTTCTTGATCAGATTCTTGCCAGTGCTGCAATCAGAAAGGTTAATGCACCACTGATGGATATTTCAGGCACATTCATAAGGAACTGCATTAAGCGAGGGAAAAATATGTCGTATTTCCTGCATCCTGCAGTGTGGAAGTATATCCGGGAAATGCATTTCTATGAAAAATAACCAAATCAGGTTACCTGGTTATAGATAACTCTGCGGAAATAACACGGAGTTAAACAGAGCTAATAAAGTAGAACTCTGTGGCTCTCAGTGACTTCTCTGTGGTTCTCCGTGTAACTATTTAATATTCAGACTTTCTGAATTTCCTTTATTATTTCACCGCCTCTTGCAAGAGCTTTTTCATTCTCGGGAATCAGGTTATGGTATCTTTCCGGAAGAGACTTTTTCAGGCCTCTGATCACATTTTCCATTTTAATTACAGGCTTTATCCTGAGAAACCCTCCCAGAATGATCATATTAAATGTTTTTGGGCTGTTCATTCTGGACGCCTCTTCTGCCGCATCAATACGGTAAATTGAAATATCTTTCCTGACCGGATGCCTGGTGATGCCGTTCCCGTCATATACCAACAATCCGCCAGGTTTAATGGAGTCTTCAAATTTGTCGAGCGATTGCTGGTTAAGTATGATTCCGGTATCGAAATGCCTTATTATCGGAGAGCTTATCCTTCCGCTGCTCAGGATGACAATTACATAGGCTGTACCGCCGCGCATTTCAGGACCATACGACGGCATCCAGCTCACTTCCATATCCTGCATCACTCCCGAGTAAGCCATTATCTTTCCCATTGAAAGCACTCCCTGTCCTCCAAATCCGGCAATAATTATTTCCTCAGTCATATTTTGAATGTGTTTTAGGTTATTTTGCAGGTTGTTCTTCAGGGGTCTTGAGATCTCCCAGAGGATAAAAAGGAAACATGTTCTCTTCCATCCACTTGTTCGACTGGACGGGAGTCATTTTCCAGCCCGATGGGCAGTTAGACACTATCTCAATAAAACAGGTGCCTTTCTTAAGCTTCTGATACTGAACAGCCTTTCTCATTGCTTTCTTGGTCTTTCTCACATTGGCAGGAGTATGGACACTTTGTCTTGTCACATAGTAAGTACCAGGAAGGGTAGCGACAATATTGGTTATTTTCAGCGGATTACCCATCAGTTTAACATCTCTTCCATAAGGAGATGTTGATGTTTTCATTCCCTGCAAGGTGGTCGGTGCCATCTGACCTCCAGTCATTCCATATATTCCATTGTTAATGAATATTATAAGAATGTTCTCACCGCGGTTACAGGCATGGACGGTCTCAGATGTGCCGATTGCTGCCAGATCGCCGTCACCCTGATAAGTGAATACGAATTTATCGGGAAGAAGACGCTTGATTGCAGTGGCAAGAGCCGGAGCCCTGCCGTGGGCGGCCTCCTGCCAGTCAATATCAAGGTAATTGTAGAGGAATACAGAACATCCGACAGGAGATATCCCAATCGTGTCCTGCTGAAGACCTTCCTCCTCAATTATCTCGGCAAGGATTCGATGAGTGGTGCTATGCCCGCATCCCGGACAATAGTGCATTATTTCATCGGTAAGAATGCCTGATTTTTTATAAACCAGATTCTCGGGTTTTATTATTTCCTTAATTCCGGTAATCTCTTTCATAGCTCAACCTCCTATTATCCTTTCCTTAAGGTTTTCAACCACTTCATCAGGTGTCGGGATCATTCCTCCCATCCGTCCGTAATAATGAACAGGGACTTTCCCGTTCACTGCAAGCATAACATCTTCCACCATCTGGCCTGCACTCATTTCAACAGTAAGGATAAGCCGTACCTTATCAGCCAGCTTGTTTATCTGTTTTGAGGGGAACGGGAAAAGTGTTATCGGCCTCAGCAAACCTGCTTTAATCCCCTTCTCACGCGCAAGTTCAACAGATTTCTGGCAGACCCTGGCGCTTGTACCGTAGGCAACCATCAGATATTCTGCATCATCACACTGAAACTCCTCGTAACGAACCTCTTTTCCCCTGATCTCATTGTATTTTTCCACGAGTTTCCGGTTAAATATTTCCTGGCGGTTCGGATCGAGTTCAAGAGAAGTAATCACGTTTCTCTTTCTTGTCGGAGGTTTACCTGTTGTTGCCCACACAGGGATTACTTTCGATCGCTCCTTCTGCGGACCCAGATATACCTTTTCCATCATCTGGCCTATAGCCCCGTCAGAGAGTATCATTGCCGGATTTCTGTATTTGAAGGCCAGGTCGAATCCGAGACTCACAAAGTCGGCCATTTCCTGCACTGAAGCCGGAGCCAGCACTATCAGGTGATAATCACCATGACCGCCACCCTTGACTGCCTGAAAATAATCCGATTGTGCAGGTTGTATGGTCCCCAGTCCGGGTCCGCCCCTTACCACATTAACGATAAGGCAAGGCAGCTCGGCACCAGCGATATAAGATATGCCTTCCTGTTTGAGGCTTATCCCTGGTGAAGAAGAAGAAGTCATCACTTTTTTTCCGCAACCGGCGCCGCCATAAACCATATTTATTGCGGCTACTTCGCTCTCCGCCTGGAGTACGACCATTCCTGTAGTCTCATAAGGTTTTGCTTCCATGAGGTATTCGAGAATTTCACTTTGAGGTGTTATCGGATATCCGAAATAACCGTCAGCGCCTGCACGTATTGCGGCTTCTGCTACAGCTTCATTTCCCTTCATTAATCTCAGTTCTCTTTCCATGACAAGCTATATTTTTGTTTTATAAACAGTTATAACACCATCAGGACATACAATTGCACAGTTGGCGCAACCGTTGCATAGCTCGGGATTCGCAGGGTAAGCATAGTTGTACCCTTTCCCGTTCACTTCCCTGGCCATGGCAATGGTCCCGGTAGGACATGATATCATGCAAATTTCACAACCTTTACATCTTTCAAAGTCGACAACAATACTTCCTATTATTCTTGACATATTAAGTTTTATTTTTGGTTAACAGGATGATCCCTGTGAAAAATTTCCAATCTTGAATCCAGAGCCTCAAGCATTTCCATCGGAACCATCGATACACATGCTCTCAATCCTTCATGCCTTTCACTGCCTGTTGTATCAAGTGTGATTGCACTTATTCCGTAACAAAGAAGCTCATCAAGTAACTCCTCTCCCGCCATTCCGGGATAGGAAATAGTGAAATAGAAACCATCAGCGATCGGTTCATCAATATCGGTATCATATACTATTTTGAAACCATTGGCTGTAAATATTTCTTTCATCCGCTTTGCTTTTTCACCGTACTCCAGAACGCCGTCCCTGAAGTTATACTTCCCGTCATTAACAGCTTTCAGCAATGCTGCAAAGCCGTACTGAACAGAATGAGAGACGCCTGCAGAGATGCCGTATAAAGCGCCAAAGATAGCAGAATGTCCGAATTTATCTGAAGAATAATATCTCAGAAGGTCGGGGTATGACCTGTTGAAAAGATGGTCCGAAATTGCCATGATTGCAACACGCTGGCCTGCATAACTGAATACTTTAGAACTTGAAAGGAGAATGACATAATCGTTGCAGTAATGAGCCACAGTCGGTTGGAAAGGCAGTTTGCCGCCGACAGAATAATCATTCCTGAAATCCATCCCGAAATAGGCAAGATCCTCAATCACTATCACATCGTATTTGCGGGCCAGCTCGCCAATGATTGAAAGCTCTTCTTCATTCAGACAAATCCAGGCGGGATTATTCGGATTTGAGAAAAGAAGTGATGATATCTTTCCTGTCTCCATGTAAGATTCAAGCTTGGCCCTTAGTTTTTTACCCCTGAAGTTATAAACATCAAAAGAGCAATAATTGTGGCCCAGCATTTTTACCTGCTGTTTCTGGACCGGGAACCCGGGGTCAATAAAAAGCGTCCCTTCCTTTGTCCTGTCATTCCTGTTCGCAACCAGGAAACAGACCATTGATCCCATCATCGAGCCGACTGTCGGGATGCACCCCACCGGACTAAGATCGACATTCAGAAAAAGCTTGATGAATCTGGATGCTTCCTTTTTGAGAGAGTCTAGCCCCTCAATGTCAGGATAAAGTGCAGAGACTCCCGATTTAAGAGCTTCAATTTCACCATCGATTCCCACCTGAGGGGTCCGGAAGCCGGGCACTCCCATCTCCATTCTGATAAAAGTTACACCGGTTTCCTCTTCGATACTGTTTACAAGCTGCACTATTTCCCGTATGGATGCAAATCCTGTTGATTTAATGCTGGTTTGTTCCTTTAACGATTTTACAATGCTTTTTGAAAAAGGTATGTTATTCATTGCCAATACTAATTAGAATTTCCTTTTATCAATAACATGATTTGCCTTGCCTTCGCTTCTCTCAATCATTTTTGGTTCAACAAGGGTGACTTTTATGCCAAGACCGATCGCACTTTCGAGGTTATCCTGGATTTTTTTCCTGAGCGCTTCAATCTGGCTTATCCTGTCGAGGGAAAATGCCTCATCAACCTCTACTTTCAGTTCAAGGGTATCAAGGTTGTTGATCCTGTCGACAATAAGTTGATAATGAGGCTCGATCCCCTTCATCTCAAGGAGCGCACTTTCCACTTGCGACGGGAACAGGTTAACCCCCCTGATTATCAGCATATCATCGCTGCGCCCCAGGCATTTGTTCATTCTGACCATTGTCCTGCCACAATCGCATTTTCCATATGTAAGCCTGGTCAGATCTCCGGTACGATAACGAACAAGCGGCAATCCTTCCTTTGTCAGGGTTGTGAATACAAGCTCTCCCTGGCTTCCCTCCGGCAAAACCTCAAGTGTTACCGGATCAATTATTTCAGGATAAAAATGATCTTCATTTATGTGCAATCCTTTCTGGCAAAGGCATTCGCTGGCAACACCCGGACCAATTACCTCGCTCAGCCCGTAAATGTCAATTGCCTTTATCCTAAGCTTGCTTTCAATCTCCCTGCGCATATTTTCAGTCCATGGTTCGGCGCCAAAGACACCGGCTTTCAGCTTGAGTTCCTCGCGTTTAATCCCGCTCTCCTGTATTGCCTCTGCCAGATAAAGCGCGTATGACGGCGTACAGGCCAGTACTGTGCTTCCGAAATCGCGCATGAGCTGTATCTGCCTTATTGTGTTGCCTCCCGATATTGGTATCACGGAGGCTCCTATTTTTTCTCCTCCGTAATGCAATCCCAGTCCACCTGTGAAGAGGCCATAACCGTATGCTATCTGGATGAAATCGTTACGATTGGCACCGGCTGCCGTCAGAGTCCGCGCCATTACCTCTGACCATGTCGAAATATCGTTCCTGGTATAGCCGACCACAGTCGCCTTCCCGGTCGTCCCCGATGAAGCATGTATCCTCACTATCTCGCTCATCGGAACTGCAAACAGTCCGAACGGGTAATTGTCCCTCAGGTCCTGCTTGTTCGTGTATGGCAGCTTGTGGAGGTCATCAATTGAACGCACACTCTCGGGCCCCAATCCGGTTTCCTGCATCTTATGCCGGTAATACGGAACATTGAAATAAACTCTTTCAACTGTTTCGATGAGCCTTTCGTTTTGGATTTTCTTCAGCTCATCTCTGTCCATGCACTCAAAATGCCTGTTCCAGATTTCCATATAAAGTTAACTAATTCTATTTTGATCGCCGGTGCAAAACTGTTTTCCCATACCTTTATAAACTTCCTTTTTACCCTTCTTTGCCTTAAATACCCTGAAGGGGACTTATTCCTGACTCAAATAAGCCCTCTTCAGGTGGTTTGGTGCATTATATTTTATAAAGATCGCTTGCTTGCAACAGATCCATCTCATGTTCCTTCAAAGCCTTAATGGCCAGCTCATTGTTGCTGCAACGCAATATTATTATCGATTTTGTTCCCTTCGGAAATGCATATGTATATTCAACGCTTATATCAAGGTCGGACAAGATCTTCAGAACCTTTGCATAATATTTTGCTTCATTGGGGGCCATCACGGAAATCACCTCCGTAAGGTTTACGATGAAGCTCTGCCCCCTTAGAAGCTCCTTTGCCTTCTCAGGATCAGAAACAATAAGCCTGAGAATCCCGAACTCGGTTGTATCGGCTACGCTGAGGGCAGTGATCCTGATATTTTCACTACCGAGAACCTCCAGCACCTCAGTAAGCCTCCCCGACTTATTCTCAAGAAACACAGAAAGTTGAGGAATTGTCATTTTCTTTTTGTTTTTGTTTTAAATCAACAAAATAGTAATTTTTTAATTAGCCTGATCCTTCATTTCCGATATCAATCCTGTTTTTCAATCCTGATCCTGGCATCCACCACCGTAATATTTTTCGGGCTTCCGATAAGAGGATTAAGATCCATTTCCTTGATCTCAGTTGCAAACCTTAGCAAACTTGAAAGCCTTACAATGATTTCGGCAAATTTTGCCTCATTGATTCCGGGTTTTCCCCTGGTCCCCTTTATGATCTTATAAGCCCTCAGGCTTCTGATCATCGAGTTTGCCTCATTGAATGTCAGAGGCGCAAGTCCGGATGAAACATCTCCCAGAACCTCAACAAAAATACCTCCCAGACCGCATAGAATAATATGACCAAACCTGGGTTCATATTTTGCCCCGATAAAAAGCTCTGTGCCGGAAAGCATTTCCTGAGCCATCACACCGGTCACCCCATCAATCCTTTTCATTCTTTCAAATTCGGCCTCGAGGTGTTTTTGCGATTTAATATTAAGAGTGACTCCCCCGACATCAGATTTATGCACTGGTCCGACCACCTTCAGTACAAGAGGATAGCCAAACTCCTCTGCATATGATATTATTTCCTGTTTAGTTGCGGCCACTCCTTCCCTGACAACCGGGATGCTGGCGGCATGAAGAAGTTTCTGGATCGTCGAAGGTTCCAGGTAGCCACTTTTGGCATTATCAATTATTTTTCTTATCCGTGGCACATCCACCTGCTCGAGGAAAATCTTTTCTTCGGCAGGATAAGGAGTATTCGATATCCTTGTAAGGGCACGGCCCAGAACAACCTCATCCGGGAAGTTGACATGCCCTTTGTCCATGAAATATTCAAGTTCCCTTGAAGAGCTCGAGATCGACGGAAGGATAGGATATAATGGTTTGTTGCAGCTCAATATTTTCTTGTGCAAAAGATCATATATCTCCTTCATATCATTCAGCCCGTTATTCCCGAAAATGACGCTCATGCCGTCAATATAGTCTATCTTCTTGTCGACATATTCGATCACCCTGTCGAGCTGATCAATGGTTGCCGTTGCAATCATGTCGATGGGGTTGGCGGCCGAAGCTCCCTGGTTCATCATGCCAAGTATATTTTTCTGGTCCTCGCCGGTCAGCCCGGGAATATTCATGCCTCCTGCTGACAAGGCATCAGTCAGCATTACAGCAGGTCCGCCGGCATGAGTAATTATTGCAATGTTTCTTCCCTTGAGAGGCTTATGCATAAACACCGATGCAACTGTTGTCAGTTCTTCTCTTCCCGAACAGCGGACTATCCCTGCTTTTCGGAACAGAGCTTCGACAGCGGAATCAGACGAAGCCATTGCTCCGGTATGAGACAATGCCGCCCTGCTGCCCGCTTCGGTTGTACCTGCCTTTATTGCTGCAATCCTGCAGCCTTTCCTGATCAGGGAGGAAGCATGGTGAAGCAGCTTATCAGGATTTGGGATGCTTTCAATATAAATAACCTTAATCGGTGAACTCATTCCCGGTTTATAGGAAGTGTCCCAGTATTCCAGAACTTCTTCAACCCCCGTCTGAGCACTGTTGCCCACCGAGAACACGCAGGAGAAGCTCAGCCCTTTAGGCAGTGCCGATTCAATTATAAACAGTGCTGTTGCACCTGAACCTGAAACAAAGTCACAGCCTGTTGCGCTCAGTTTAGGAACCGGAGTTGTAAACACCCCATGATAGGCCGGGGTAACCACACCGATACAATTTGGTCCGATCAGACATGCTCCTGCATTACTGACAAGATTTGCAATTTCCTTCTCAGTTTTTCGGCCTTCCTCCCCTGCCTCGCTGAATCCTGCCGAAATTATTATAATGGCCTTCGTGTCCTTCTCTTTTACAAGTACTTTTATTGCATCGAAACAATATTTTGAAGGGATTGCGATTACTCCAAGATCTACAGGATGAATAGCGTTTATGTCCCTGAACGACTTGATTCCCTGAACAATATCCTGTTTGGGATTAACCACTGACAGTTCTCCGGAATATCCTCCGTCAATTATGTTCTTAAGTATTTTGCCTCCTGGTTTTGAAAGGTCTTCTGATCCTCCGACAACCACAATGCTGCCCGGATTGATAAGTTTGTTATTTATCATCAATATCTTTTAGCTTGAGGATTGTTTTGAAAAATCCATGGGTCCTGTTCAGCAAATGAATCAGAGGCCGCCAAACCGTTTGAGGAAACCGACATTATTTGCAACAGCAAATAAGTATGTTTCTGATATATAACAAATTACAAGCACTATACCCATTAAATTAACAAAAAGCAATATAATAAAAATAAATAGTACAAATCAATAGCACAGTCATGTTAAATAAAACTGCATTATTTATGATTTTTACAGCTATTTTTGCAATGGACGACTCCCAACCTGCCAAATGTGGGCTTTAAAGAAGCTTGGGTTTTTAAAAGTCCAGCATATGGGGAATTGAGGGATAGATTTGAAAGAAATAAAAGAAAGGTTCAATATTTTATGAATATAGAACGAATACTTGCCCGGAATGATTTTTCGAAGGAAGATATAATAAGGCTTCTTTCCGCAACGGGAGAAGAAAGAACACTTCTTTTCAAAAAAGCAGCTGAAGTCAAAGAGAAATACATCGGTAAAAAAGTCTGGTTCAGGGGTCTGATAGAGTTTTCGAATATCTGCGGAAAAGATTGCCTTTACTGCGGCATCAGGAAAGGCAATAAGAACCTTTTAAGGTACAACCTCGATGACGAAGAGATACTTTCAGCAGCAAAATTTGCATGGGAGAACCGGTACGGTTCAATAGCACTTCAGTCGGGTGAGCTTGAAGCCCCTGCAGTTGCAAGCCGGATCGAAAACCTGTTGCACAGGATGATGGATCTGTCAAAAGGAGAACTTGGAATAACTCTTTCGGTAGGTGAACAGAAGCCTGAAGTGTACAGAAAATGGTTTGAAGCAGGCGCACATCGTTACCTGCTGAGAATTGAAGCCACAAACGAATCGCTTTATAGGAAAATACATCCTGATGACAGCAGACACAATTTCAGGAGAAGGCTTGAATGTCTTAAAAATCTTCAGGAAATAGGTTACATGACCGGTACTGGTGTAATGATAGGATTGCCGTTCCAGACTCTTGATGATCTTGCCGGCGACCTCCTCTTTATGAAAGAATTTGATATTGACATGTGCGGCATGGGTCCATATATCGAACATGCAGATACACCTCTGATCAAATATGCATCCGGCCTGCTGCCGCTTCCGGAAAGGTTTGATCTGTCCCTGAAGATGATCGCCATAATGAGGATATTGATGAATGACATAAACATAGTGGCTGCCACTGCATTGCAGGCGATTGATCCTATCGGCAGGGAAAAAGCACTTATGATTGGAGCAAACATAATAATGCCGAACATTACTCCCGGAAGATACCGCGACAGTTACAGGCTGTACAACAAGAAGCCATGTACCGAAGATTCAGCTGAAGATTGCCGGAGCTGTCTTGAGGCTCGTGCGGCTCTCGCCGATACCAGGGTGGTTTACGGGGAATGGGGCGATTCAAAACATTATGAGAACAGGCTAAAGGGAGCAACGGGATTAATGTTCAGGGGTCATAAAAGCGATAACTTCAGAAGGCAATAATTATCTTTCATGGAAAAGCTTCAATAGATAAGCTCATCAATCTCATCCATTGCAGCCCTGATCCTCTGTGCCGAAACTTTCTGGTCGGACAGGTCGACCGACCCATGTATCCTTTTATGGAAGAATACTATTGAGTTATGGTTATAAGGATAAGGCTCATTATCAAAAAGATGAAGAAGCACTTCAGTCTCATCTCCGGATTTCCTGTTTATTATTGCCATGCCTTTTGATTTTCTTATTCCTGAATTAAATGAAACAGCATATATACCCGGGGCTGGTAAAAGTTTGCACTCCTCAGTAAGGGGAATTTTTACCAGGTTCACCGGAAGAAACTGAATTTCACATTCATATTCAACTGGCTTACCCATAACAATGTAATAATGATCAAGGTAGGCATTTGCCCGCTGGATAAATCCTTCACTTATCGCTTTCCTGATCTTTGTGGAGCTTACTGTTTCATGCTGAACCTCCTGTTCGGGGATCTCCTCAGCTTCAAATCCATATTTCCCGCGCCACGACCATAATTGCCGGTAATCACCCTCCTGCCTGAAACCAAAATGATGATTGAATCCAGCGACAACAACCCTGGTATTAAGGATCTCATGAAGATAACGCCTTACGAACTCCTCGCTTGTCACATGCGAAAACTCCTTTGTAAACTCTACGATAATCACATTGTCAAGACCTGCCTTTCTGAGAAGCATAAGCTTTTCTTCCTGAGAGTTGATAAGCCGGAGGTCTTTACCGGCCGTGTCCGGATAGAGAACCTTTCGGGGATGAGGGTGAAAAGTTATCAGCACCGATTCTCCGTCATACTTCTGCGCCAGCATTTTAAGACGGTTGAGGATTGTCTTATGTCCGATATGCACCCCGTCAAATGAACCTGTTGTCACCACAGGATTCCTGACGCCCCGGGCTGCCTCAAAACTGTTAAAAACTTTCATGAACTGTCTCTGAGCCTAAGCATTATTTTCCTTGACAAAGTATGCAACTTTCTCAAGAGAAGTTATCATGTCATACTCTTCGAGATAAACGCCCGACGGGACATTGAGAGGAGTTGTCGTAAAGTTAAGAATTCCCCTGATCCCGTACCGGACCGCTTCTTCTGCTGTTTCCCTTGCTGAATCGGCCGGAACGGTAAGAATTGCTATTCTGATCTTAAGCTCACTGATTGTTTTCTCAAGTTCGTGATAAGGGTAGCATTTTACACCCGATATTACTTTGTTAATCTTCTGCGGATCCGTATCAAATGAGGCGACAAGGTTCAGTTTTGACCGTTTTCCCTTAAAATATCCTGCCATAGCTCTTCCAAGATTCCCTATTCCGATGATCGCAACATTCATGCCTCCATCGGAGTCAATGATCCCCCCAATGGTTTCGATGAGCTCCTTTATGTCATATCCTTTTCTCTGGATGCTGGAGTATCCGATAAGCATAAGGTCGCGCCTTACCTGGACAGCCGTAATATGAAGCCGTGCTGCCAGATCATGTGAAAATATGAAATTCCTTTTTTCGCTCAGGCACGAGAGCAGCGTTCTTCTGTATGCACTGAGCCTTTCGATGGTTTTACCGGGTAAGTTGTTCATTTTCATCATGCAATATTTTTTGATTTTTTGGCAACCTCACAGTGAAAGTGGTTCCTTCATCAGGTTTGCTTTCGACTTCAATTGTACCGCTATAAAGCTCGACAACCTTCCTGACAATGGACAGGCCCAACCCGCTGCCGGAAATGTTTCTTGTCTTTTCATTTTTTATTCTGTTAAACTCTGAAAACAGGTTCTCCCTGTCCGCTTCCTTTATACCGATACCGGTGTCGGATACTATAATGATTACTTCATTATCATTGCTGTCGAGAGTGATCTCAACCTTCCCTCCGGTTTTATTGTATTTTACTGCATTTGAAACCAGATTGTTGAAAATTATTTCCATATCTGTCGGGTCGGCCATTATCACAGACTCCGATTTAACAATCAGATCTACAGTAACTTCCATTTGTATCGCATAAGGCTGAACCGTAATTATTGCACCTGATGCTATATCTTCAAGTTTAACCGGAACAACCTTTTCATCCTTTCTCTCAAGCCTGATCTTAGTAAAATCCAGCAGGTCCATAATGAGGTTTCTCATTCCCAGAATTCTCTGAAGCGACCTTTCAATGGGAGTTTCGTAATCCTCGATCCTGTCGCCTGCCTGCTTCTCCTGCATCATCCGCAGATAGCCTTCGATGGCATTTAGAGGCGCTTTAAGCTCATGGGACAGAACTGACAAAAACTGATACCTGTTCTTCTTGCCCTCATCGTTCATCCTGTTTGTGATCCTTTTCAGGTAGAGCTGTTTTGCAATATTCTCTATCGAAGATTTCAGCTCCTGGGGCGTAAACGGTTTTGGAATAAAATCGGTGGCTCCGAAACGGTGAGCTCTTACAGCAACATCGAGAGAAGCATAGGAGGTTATCATTGCGACAACAATGTTGTACTTTTTATTCCTGACATACTCCAGGACCTCAACTCCCTGAATGCCGGGAAGCTTATTGTCGAGAAGCAGAATATCAGGTTTATCACGGTCGATGATCTCAATACCATCTTCTCCGGTTGCCGCCTCTGTGACCTGAAATGTGTAATCCTCATCCATAAAAGGATAATTGACACTGAAGTTATTCAGTATTCGGGAGACTCCTGACCTGATCCCGGGTTCATCATCGACAACAAGTACTTTAAGGACAGCCATTTCAGATTTTTAAAAGTTTCATTATTTCCTGATCGAGCTGTTCATGCCTGATGCCCTTTTCAAGATACCGGTCTGCCCGTATCCAGGATTTTTCGGTTTCTGAGTCGAGGCTGAATGACATTCCTGTTTCATGCGCCACGGCTGTTGCAAGGATAACCGGAACATCAGGATATTTCCTTTTGATCTTATAACATAGAATAAAACCACTGTCATCATTTTCCATCATGAGATCGAAAATTGCGAGGCTAGGTTTGAACCTGGCAATTACCGACTCAGCTTCAGCCTGACTCTCAGCGGCAATGGTTTTGTAACCCGCTTTTTCAAGGCCGTTGACTGTCTGGAAAAGATAGTCCGGATCATCGTCGGCAACAAGAATTGTAAAATCGCTCTTTTTCATTAAATCATACTTGATTGTATAAAAAACGAAGTTCGCTTAAAAATCCATTAAAACCCACCCCTTGCCCCATCACAAGTTTCCCCTGCTGGCTGGCTTCTTCGCTATTCCTTTCTTCTCGGTAATACAATTTTAAAACTCGTACCTGTCGGTCCCTTTGAAGGATCAGTATTTGATTCAACTGAAATCTGACCCTTATGCATCTTGACGATCCCGTAGGCGGTTGCAAGTCCGAGGCCGGTTCCGTGCCCGGGACCCTTTGTCGTAAAGAAAGGCTCAAATATCTTGGCCTTGTCTTCCTCCTTTATACCGCAACCCGTGTCCTTGACGGTTAATTCAACATCGCCAAGAGTATCTTCAAGAATGATGTTAATTGATCCTTCGCCCGGCATAGCCTCAAAGGCATTTTTGACAAGGTTTGTAAGAACCTGGGTCATCTGCTCCACATCTATCATCGCTTCTGAGTTTGTAGTCTTGTCGGAAATCGTTATCCTTATTTTTTCAGGGATGATCAGACTTTCAAGGCTATGATTTACAAGCTCCGTAATGCTGATAAGCTGATGATTGACCTGGTTCTTGCGTGCAAAGTTAAGCAATCCGGCGACAATTTTTTTACATCTCCCTGCCTGTTCCACAATAAGTTTCAGGTCATCCCTTACAGGATCCCCGGCGGAGCTCTCCTCAAGAAGTATGTTGCTGTACATAATTACCACTCCAAGCGGATTATTAAGCTCATGGGCAATCCCGGCCGACAGCTGACCCATGTGAGCAAGTTTTTCCGACTGTTTAAGCGCTTCCCTCATCGAGGAGAGCTTTTCATTTGACAAAGCCAAATCCTTAACTGACTTGTGAAGCTTTTCTATCGTATAGGGAAGACACATTTCGACCTCTGCAAGTCCCTTTTTTATGGCAATCGCGTGCTCAACGCAGCTCTCATACCCGCAAGCTCCACAATCGAGCTGATCCTTCTTTGTCTTTTTACCCATTGAAACCAAAACCTCACTGATTTCGCTCTCATCAGGAATCTTTGAACGAAGTTCCTCTGTCCGGTGCCTTATGGAAAGATCAAGTTCCGAGTATTCATCAAATTCCTTCTGCCAGCTTTCCTGATCAAGCTTCTGCATTTTGGCCTGGGCGTATTCGCTTACGAGGGCCCGCCTGTTATACTGCTTCCCGTTTTTTGTAAGTCCTGGCCCCATTATACATCCCTCGCAACAGAGAAGCTCCATGTGCTGATTCTTCAGCAGTCCGGCTTCATACTCCTTCAAAGCTCCCTGAAAATCAATCCTTCCCTCAGCTGCAATTATGTTTCCTGTTATAGCATCATCATTTATGTTTGCTGTCTGAAGCAATCCGCGCGTTACAGGAAAGATAGCTCCTCTTCCTCCTTTAGGGCTGTCAAAATCAGAAGGTTCGGCATTCCCGGGTTTAATGTTGAAAAGATCAAACAGCTCTCTCAGTTCCGTAAATGTAATTGCCTCGGCGATCTCAGTGCTTTCAGCCTTTTTTGCTACGCATGGTCCAATGAAGACTACCTTCGTGTTGCTTCCGTATTTTGCATGAACCACCCTGCCTATCGCTACCATCGGAGATACTATGGGAGCGAGCTTATCTACCAGATCGTGGTGAAAATGCTTGACATAATTGACTATTGAAGGGCAATCGGAAGAAATGTAATAATTCTTGTTTTCTGTAACCAGTTTTTTATACCTGTCGGCAACAAGATCGGCTCCAAATGAAACTTCAAGAACATGCTTAAAGCCAAGAGCCCGAATCATCCCTACAAGAATACAATAGTCGGAAATATCGGTGAATTCTGCAGGAAAGCTGGGTGCAATTATTGCAGCTGTTTCAGACTCATCCTGAAGCAGTTTAATAACGCGGTCGGTTGTATTGAGGAAAACCTTTGCTCCCTGGCTGCACACTTTTGTGCAATTTCCACAGGCAATGCATCTCTCGTCAATAACCTCAGCCTGTCCTCCGACTATACGGATGGCCTTCGCGGGGCATTCCCTCACGCAGGTGTAACATGTACGGCAAAGTTCCTTTATGGTGTAGACAAGCATGTTTAATTGTTAATTGTTAATTGAATTTGTTCCGTTTTTCGTTTAACGTGTGTCGTTTATCTTGCGTCGTGTGTCCTTTTATAATAACACATTTCTTTTTTCAAAATGTGTGTAAAATATTGACTTATCTGATATTTCACTATTTTCCTTTAATACCTTATCGTAAATGTTTATCAGTGAAGATGACTTGCAAGGCAGGGTTATTGCCTCAGTGTCGTCAGTCTGGTAAACAAGCTTTGTTCTGTTCTTCAGCTCTTCTTTGGAAGAGAAGAATGGCAATCCGCCGCCATGAATGCATCCTCCCTGGCACACCATAGGCTCAATAAGATCATATTTTACTCCGGCAGACAGTTGCAACTTAAGCTTTTCGAGCCCTTTCAGACCGTCCACAACGGCAACTCTGATCTCAGACCCGCCTATCATTATCGAAGCTTCTCTGAATGATCCGGTTGACCTTAACTTCTTGAAAACCTGCTTATCAGGTTCTTTCCCTTCCTTCCTGTAAGAGAGCAGCCTTAAAACTCCCTCTGCAAGTCCGCCTGAGACCTCTGCAAGAACTGCAGATGAGCTCCTGCTTGACATTGGTTCATCAGCCGGTTCTTTTTCAATGTTGGTAATGTCGATGCCGTTAAGTCTTATAAGCCGTGCCAGTTCACGGACGGTCATCACCGAATCGACATCACTGATGCCTTTCCTCATCATCCCGTCGCGTTTTGCCTCAAATTTCATAGCCATGCATGGTGTGACTGATACTGAAAATATCTGCTCAGGCTTAACGCCAAGCTGATCGGCAACTGCAGTCTTGATAAGTATTCCGCCTATCTGCTGGGGTGACTTTACCGACGAGAGCTGAGGAATTATCTCAGGGGTGAACTGTTCGGCGTATTTCACCCAGGCAGGGCAGGCAGTTATATAAAAAGGCGTGCTGCTTTTCTTTTCAAGGGCCGAAGAAAGCTGATCAGTCAGTTCAGATATGTAGATGTCAGTTGCTGTTCCGGTTGCATAGACCTTATCGAAACCTATTTTTCTCAGGATTGCATTAAGGTTCCTGTCAAAATCCCTTGAGTATTTTATTCCCATCTCACCGGCAATTCCTGCGGATACGACCGGGGAATACTGAATTGCCTTTATCAGGTCGGTCTTGTTCAGGTATTCCTGAACCTCATTAAAACTATGTTTTTCATGAAGGGCTCCGGTCGGACAGACAAGAACGCACTGGCCGCACTGGATACAGCTTGAAAAGTTAAGATCCCTGTCCATGGCAGCCCCTATATGTGTCTGCCTGCCCCTGTTGATAAAATCGATTGAAGTTGAAGTAACTGCTTCCTCACATACCCTGACACACCGCCCGCACAGGATGCATTTTGATAACTCACGGACTATGGCGGGACTTGATTGATCGAGCCTGGGTTTTATCTTCTTTCCCTTGATCCTTCTTTCCCTTATGTTAAGCTCCTCTGAAAGTCTCTGCAATTCGCAGTTAAGGTTCCTGTCGCAGTAAAGGCAGTCATCAGGGTGATTTGCCAGAAGGAGCTCGACAATTGTTTTTCGTGCAGTAATAACCCTTGGTGAATGCGTCTTTATTTTCATCCACTCCTCAACAGGCTGTGAGCAGGCTGTTACCAGCCGCTCACTTCCTTCCACCTCCACAACGCACATACGGCAGGCTCCCGTAGGAGTAAATTCTTTCATCCTGCAGAGCGTCGGGATAATAATTCCGTTCCTGTTAAGAGCCGACAGGATGGTCTCTCCTTTTTCAGCCTTGATCTTCTTATTATTTACCTGAATTGTAAAAAGCATACAAGTTATTTGACTATTAGGGCACTGAACTTGCAGACATCAAAACACACACCGCAACCAATACATTTATCCTCGACGATGAAGAACGGCTGCAGTCTGGTACCGAATATCGCATTGACCGGGCATTTTCCGGCACAAACCGTGCATCCGGTGCACTTTTCAACATTTATTGAAAATGTCCTTAATCCCCTGCAGACGTTTGCTCTGCACTTCCTGTCGAAAATATGTTCTTCGAATTCTTCCCTGAAGTTCTTAAGAGCCGATACAAACGGATTCGGTGCAGTCTGGCCAAGTCCGCAGAGTGAAGCATCTTTCATTACAGTGGCAATGGTCTCAAGCTGCATAACCCCCTTGAATCTCTCAAGTGTGGTACCTGAATCTTCATTTGCAGGTTTTCTTATGACGCTTTCAAGGATCTCAAGCATCCGGCCTGTTCCTTCACGGCAGGGAATGCATTTACCGCAACTTTCCTTGCGGATGAATTCCATGTAGTACCTTACCATATCGACCATACATGAAGATTCATCAACTATAATCAGTCCCCCGGCTCCCATGCTGAAACCCTTCTGCTTCATTGCATCGAAATCAACAGGAGTATCGAGTTCATCGGCTGCAATGAACGAACCAGAAGCACCACCAAGCTGGACCGCTTTAAAATCTTTCCCGTCCTTTATCCCGTCAGCTATATTGTCGAGGATCGTCCTGAGTGTCGTCCCCATCTCAACCTCAACTACGCCTGTCATCCTTCCTTTTCCGGCAATGGCAAAAATCTTTGTACCGGGGCTGTTTTCGGTTCCAATGCCTTTGAACCATTCTGGACCATTCTGCATTATAACCGGAATATTCATAAGTGTTTCAACATTATTGATGACTGTCGGTTTGCCCGACAATCCTGACGTTGTCGGATAGGGAGGCTTCAGCTGGGGCATTCCTCTCCGGCCTTCAAGGCTTCCGATCAACGCAGTCTCTTCTCCGCATACAAATGCTCCCGGCTCGATCCTCACAACGATATCGAGGCTGTAACCGCTTGAATAAATATTATGTCCTATCAGCCCGTAGTCCCTGGCTGTATCAATGGCTTTCTGAAGCCTGTTGCGTGCATATAGTGAGCCTGACCTCAGGTAAACTATAGCATTTGAAGCTCCTATCGCATATGAGGCAATAGCCAATCCTTCAATCAGGCGATGAGGATCGCTTTCCAAAATTGTCCTGTCGCTGAATGAACCAGGGTCGCTCTCTTTGGCATTGCAAATCATGTAGCGTGCGCTGGAACTCGTATTAAGAGCTCTTTTCCATTTCATTCCTGTCAAATATCCGCCACCGCTTCTTCCTCTCAAGCCGCTTTTTTCAATTATATTGCAAACTTCCTCAAAGGTGTAGTGTCTTATTGTCTTGACATAGGCACGGTAACCTCCCCTGGCAATGTATTCCTCGATGCTTTCCGGATCATAGCACCCGCAATTGCTGAGTACAACTCTCTTTTGCTCGGCAAAAAACGGCAGTTCGTTCATAAATGTAATTCCCGGCCACATTTCAAAACCTTTTGATCCAGTCTGTCCGACAAGATCATCCTCGTTTATATCGTTATGAAATACGTCGTTTAAAAGAAGTTCCACTTTTTCTTCAGTAATATTCCTGAAAAAGATTTTGTTCTTGCCCGGCATCTGGATACAGACTAACGGTTCAAAATTAGCAGGCCCGGTGCATCCCACCTTTATGACAACGGCATATGGCTGGTTTTCAGATATATAGCTCTTTATTGCGTTGTATGTTTTTTCAGAACCTGCTATTATGCTGCCGGTATTTGAGGAAACATGGATCACAGGGACTTCCGTTTTTTCCCGGCGAATCTGCTGCAATATCTTTTCTATCGCTGCCGGAAGGGTATCGGATTCAAATAACAGAACTTTTTCTGTCAGGTATATTTTTAAATCATCCATTTAATCGTTTTCAAGAATGTACTTCATTTTCTTTAGCAGTTCAGACACCTGCTCCGGTCTGACATGAATCTGATATTCACCGTTGACAAGAATAACGGGACCTTGATAGCAACCTTCCATGCATGGCACTATTTCAAAACTGAAGTTACCGTTCCTTGTGGTTTGTCCCGGAAAAATTTTAAGTTCTTCCCTGAATTTATCGATTACTGCCTGTGAACCATTCATGAAGCATGATGTACCATGGCAGATCTTAAAGTGGATTTTCCCCGAAGGTATGAATCTGAACTGGTCGTAAAATGTAGCAAGTCCATAAATTTTGGTCGTGCTGAGTCCCAGGTGGTTACCCACTTTTATTATTGCTTCTTCCGACAGGAAGCCATGTTCACCTTCTATTTCCTGGAGGAGCGGGATAAGATCTTCACGTCTTCCCTGTTTATATTTTTTGATGATGTTATCAAGTTCAGTTGCCATTCTTCATCTCAAAATATCCAGACAAATATACTTTATTTTATTGTTACAAAATAAACATTGTTATTTTATTAACAATAAAATATTTCATAAAATCAATAAATGAAAGCAATGTTTTTCCTGCAGATCAAGTTGATTTTCTCATTTTCTTCTGCTCTGCAAATGGAAATCTTTTTACAAAAATGATAGTTATTCCTTAAAACTGAAAGAATATTTTCAGAAAGGCGCTGAGCTTTGGCAGCCAATGACCTGGAAACCTTGCATGACAAAAGAGAATTATTACTACTTTTGCATTTGCTTTTAGTTGAAGGAAAGAATAATGGCTCAGAGAATTGAAATGCAGATTTGTCTTGGAAGCTCATGTTTTTCACGAGGTAACAGGGATGTTGTCATTTATATAAGGGAATATCTCAGGAAGAATCACCTTGAAGACAAAATAGTCTTTAAAGGAGCCAGGTGCATGAACCTTTGCAGTGACGGGCCAAACCTTAAAATAAATGAAAGGATAATTGAAGGAGTCACACTTTCAAAGATTGAAGGCATTCTTGAAAAGGAATTCGGAAATATTAAATAGAAATACACCTCAGGAATCAAAATGAATGACAGAAAGCCTATATTTTACATCAACGATCAGAGATGCAGGAATTCCTACTCGTGTGTAAGAGTATGTCCCGTCAATGCCATTGAGGTCAGGGCTCAGAAGGATCATCCTTACATAATCCCTGGAAGGTGTGTGGGATGCGGTCTGTGTTTCATTGCCTGCACTCCTCATGCAGTCGAATTCCGCGACTCAAGGGATGAAGTGAGGAAATTACTGGCATCCGGGAGAAAAACTGTCGCCCTGGTCGCACCAAGTATTGCATCAGAGTTTGATGATATCACCGACTACAGGAAATTTGTCGGCATGCTCCGTGCCATGGGCTTCGATTATGTCCACGAAAATTCATTCGGAGTTGACCTTATTGCTGCTGAATATTCAAAGCTCTTTAAAAAAGCCGAAGGAAAATACTACATGACAGCCAATTGTCCCGTTATTGTCAAGCTTATTGAGAAATATCATCCCGAACTTATCACCAACCTTGCTCCTCTCGTATCTCCAATGATAGCAACAGCAATGGTTGTAAAAGAGATTTACGGTGAGGAAATCTCAACGGTGTATATCGGACCTTGCATTGATAACAAGGATGAAGCATATCTCTACCGGGAAGGAAAACTTGTCGACAGCATCCTGACTTTCATTGAGCTCAGGCAGCTGTTCGAGGAGTTCAATATCCAGGAGAGGGTCGTGAAGATGTCGGAGTTCGATCCGCCGTACGGAAACTGGGGTGCCCTTTATCCTCTTCCAGCCGGGATTATACAGGCTGCAGGCATCAGGCGCGACATGGCTGTAAGCGGTGTCATAACGGCTGCAGGAAGGGAAGATGTGTTTGAAGGGATAAATGATTTCGACAAATATATCGATACAATCCATCATCACTTTAATTTCTTCTTCTGTCACGGATGCCTGCTTGGTCCTGGTATGGAACATCATAACGAGCGCTTCAGGAGAAGGGCTCTTGTGCGACAGTACGCGGAAAAGAGGGTCAACAGGCTTGACAAGGAACAATGGCAGAAAGACATGAACAGGTGGTCAAAACTTGATTTTTCCAGAACATTCACTCCTGATGACCAGAGAATACCTGAGCCTCCGGAAGAAGCAATAAATGAAGTGCTTAAAATCATAGGACGCGAAAACCCTGCCGATGAGCTGGATTGCGGCGCCTGCGGATACCAATCATGCCGCCAGTTTGCCTCAGCTGTTGCCAAAGGCCTTGCAATCCCTGAAATGTGCCATACATTCAATCTTCGAAATAAGCAGGATTATATTGAAACCCTTAGACAGACTAACCGAAAGCTTGCCGAGACCAAAAGTGCTCTTAAGGAATCGGAGGAACTGGCAATGAGAGAAAAGGAAATGGCACAAAGTGCTTCAGACATGATGAACAATATGCTTGAAAAGCTTCCGACAGGAGTTGTGATAGTCGACAACAACCTGAAAATACTTCATTCGAACCTCAGTTTCATAAATATTATTGGTGAAGATGCAAAAGCCATTTCGGAAATAATTCCCGGACTTGTCGGCGCTGATCTTAAGACACTGATGCCTTTCAATGTTTACAATATGTTCACTTTTGTTCTTAAAGAAGATGAGCCAGTAGTAAGCAAGGATATTCATTTTGAGGAGAGCATGCTTAATATTTCGATCTTCCCTATAAAGAAGAACAAGATGTGCGGTGCAATAATCCGCGATCTGTACTCTCCTGAGGTTCAGGGAGAAGAAGTCACAAACAGGGTAAGTGAAGTGATCGATAAGAACCTTGAGATGGTTCAGAAAATAGGATTTCTTCTTGGTGAAGGCGCTTCTGAGACAGAGCAGATGCTCAACTCGATCATTGAGTCGTATAGAAAGAAATCGGGGGGAAAGCCAAACAGCCGCTAAAACAGTCAGGTGAACAGGGATTTTTACATAGAAATAAACAGCCAGCAGAGGAACTATGATGGTGAAAGGATATGCGGTGATGTTTTCCTTTACAGGTATATAAAGGAGGAGGACCGGGTTATTGCAGTCCTTTCTGACGGTATGGGACACGGCGTGAAAGCGAATGTTCTTGCAACACTTACAGCCACGATGGCTCTCAACTTTACAAGAGAGCATAAGGAGGTTGACAGGATCGCAGAGATCATTATGAACACCCTTCCTGTATGCAGCGAAAGACAGATAAGCTATTCCACATTCACCATTATTGATGTTGAAAGCAGCGGAAATGCAAATATTCTCGAATATGACAATCCTTCCACAATCATATTAAGAGGCAGTGAGATACTCGATCCCGACTGGAAGAAGGTTGTTCTTGATAAAGGGAAAAATGCGGGAAAAGTCCTGAAAACATGCTCCTTCATACCATCGAAGGAAGACAGGATAATTTTTTGTTCCGATGGCGTGGCCCAGAGCGGAATGGGAAGCGAGCCATATCCTTTTGGCTGGGGGAGGGATGAAATTGCTGAATATGCTTCAAAAATGGTTTCAAGCGAGTCATCAATTTCTGCAATTACCCTTTCGGGCAAGATCGTCACAATGGCTCATAAAAACGACAATTACAAAGCCAGGGATGACATAAGCTGTGCAACCATATATTTCCGGGAACCAAGAAAACTTCTTATATGCACAGGTCCTCCATATGAAAAGGGAAAAGACGGGGAACTAGCTAAAAAGGTAATGGGATATACGGGCAAGGTTATACTTTGCGGGGGGACGACAGCAGATATAGTTGCAAGGGAGTTGAAAAAAGAAATTGTCGACGAGCTTGTTTTTGAAGATCCCGAATTGCCACCTGAAAGTTTTATTGACGGCATCGATCTGGTGACCGAAGGAATACTTACCCTTGAAAAGGTGAATGAGATTTTAAAAAAATACAATAACAGTTTCAGGCTTGGGAAAGGTCCGGCTGACAAGATTGTAAAGCTAATAATGGAAAGTGATGAAATTCATTTTATTATAGGGACCAGGATCAACATTGCCCATCAGGATCCAAATCTGCCTGTTGATCTCGAGATAAGGCGAACTGTCGTAAAGCGTATTGCCAGGCTGCTGGAAGAAAGATGGCTCAAGAAAGTCAGTTTCGAGTATATCTAGATATCTTTTCTTCTTTTTAAAAAAGAGACAACCTTTTCGTACAAGAGAGGCTGAATAAGCTGATAAGTCAGATTATCAGGCAGTCCTGCAATTTTTTTAACCTCCTCAATTTCAGATTTGTCAGGTATCTGACCCAATCTGCTTACATAAGCCAGATAAAGGCGGCCGTATGTGATTTCTTTATTCTGGTTTACTGAATAGGTTGAAACGCATTCGATACTAAACTCAACTGCGCCGGTTTCTTCCATTAGTTCCCTCCGGGCGGCCTGTTCTGATGATTCATTATTCTCGATATGTCCGCCGGGTATTTCCCAGGTAGTGCGTTTGTGATTTCGGACGTACAACCAGCAATCACAGTATTTCGCTGCAATCACAGAATAAATGAGTTTTGCCTCAGGGACGAAAGTTGGTTCGTAGAAATTAACTTCAGTCATGGGATTAGGAATTCTGCCTGTACAAAATCCTTTTAACCACCAAGTGCACAAAGTTAAAGCAAAATGCGCAAAGGTCCGGTAAAATGTTATTTAAATTGAGCCCTTTTGCAGAAAACTTAGCGTCCTTTGCGGTTAATAAGCTTATTGGAAATGAGTACATTCTGATTTATTTATTTACATTTACCCGGAATATTTCATTTTGATGGTAACTCTCTTTATACTGATTATCACTGAGATATTTTCGTATATCGCGATAAGACAGCATTTTTACGAGAAATCGTGGACGCGGTTTTATTTCTTCCTCACAATTCACATAATATTAAGTATCTGGCTGTGGATATTTTGGTTTGAAGGATCAACATACCATGGGATTTTTGATGAACCTGCTCATTTATGGGTCTTGTTAAGCATAGAAGGAATGATATGCGGTATTGTGATTCCCAGGATTATTTTCATTTGTTTTCATTTCACCGGCGTTTTAATAAGGAGAAAGCGTGGCGGTCATAAAAGGGCTCTTACAAATGCCGGATTGATTATGGCAACGCTGGTCTTTCTGGTAGTTCTTGAAGGGACATTTATCGGAAGATTTAATTTCAGTACTGAAAGGGTTACTGTCAAGATCAGGGGGCTGAATCATGATCTAGAGGGATTGAAAATAGTGCAGATCTCTGATTTGCATTTAGTGTCCTATTATCATAATAAAGCATCGCTTGCAGAAGTTATTGATAAAATAAACATGGAGCACCCTGATATCCTGACCAATACTGGTGATTTCGTCACATTCGGATGGCGGGAGTTTGACAGATTCGACACCATACTCAGGGCAGGTGTTTCAAAGTATGGTAATTATGCTATTATGGGTAACCATGATTTCGGTACCTATGATCACTTCTACACTGAAGCTGACAGGGATGACAATATTCTCCTGATAAATAAGTTTATCAAATCATCTGGATATAAACCTCTGAATGATGAGTACTCAATCCTGAGGATTGGAAACGCAAGGATTGCAATGATCGGGGTCATGACAAAAGGATCGTTTATGAAGATTAAGTATGGCGATCTGAGAAAAGCCATCAGTGGCATTGACAGTTCTGATCTTAAAATCCTGCTGGCTCATGATCCGAATCAGTGGGAAAGGGATGTAAGGGGCAAGACGGATATTAACCTGACCTTATCGGGGCATACTCATGGGATGCAGTTAGGTATAATAACAAAAAAATTCAGATGGAGTCCTGCTAGTTTTTTTTATCCCAGGTGGGATGGTTTATACAAGGAGGGGGATCAGTATCTGTATGTCAACAGGGGATTAGGTGTAGTGGGTGTTCCATTCCGTATCTGGATGCCGCCTGAGATAACCGTTATAACACTGGCCAGGGAATGAAGCAATGAGATTTGAGGAGTATAAAAAGAACGGGCAGCAGAATTACTGCTACCCGTTTATTGATTGGCCCAACCTGATCTTTCTCACTAACCTAACTAACCTGATTAACCTGAATCGTCCGGCTATCGAAAGCCTTTTAAGGTGATTATTGAATTTAGAATCAATAATTAATTAAAAGTCAAGTCTGGCAACAATCAATTTTTTTAATCAGCCTCTGTCTTAATTCAGATAATAGACAACAGGTTTGACAGAAATATTCCGGATTATTGAACTTTTTTTTTAAAATTTGGAGGATTGAATCTTAATCATTGGGAAACAGCTGGTTTTATATTGTTGCCTTGTTCCATGTTTCGTTTGTTGTTTGCAGCTTTTGGGGGATAAAATTCATTGTTCAAGGTTTCTCGGGCTGTTTATCGTTTAATGTTTATCGTTTGTCATTTCGGGGTCATATGAAAATCATTATCACATGAGAATCATTATCAGATGAGAATTATTATCACATGAGAATTATTATCACATGAGAATCATTATCAGATGAGAATTATTATCAGATGAGAATCATTATCAAATGAGAATCATTATTAAACAAGAATCATTATCAGATGAGAATTATTATCAGATAAGAATCATTATCAAATGAGAATTATTATCAAATGAGAATTATTATCAAATGAGAATCATTATTAAACAAGAATCATTATCAAATGAAAATCATCCCAAAAACAACCAGAACAGAATGATAAAAAATATTGCCGTTTTATTGACATCCATGCTGATCCTGCCGTCATGCAACAATAATAAAAACCAGTGGATCAGGATAAACCAGCTGGGATACAAAACCACGGACATCAAAGTTGCCGTCTTCATCAGCACCGAAAAAACCAGCCTGAAATCATTCAGAGTGACTGACGCCAAAAGCGAAAATACTATATTGAACAACCTCAGCCCAATCAGATCCGTGCCTTTAGCCCCTTTCCTATCCTGCTACCGTCTTGACTTTACAGAACTAAACCAGAAAGGCCTTTACAGAATCGAAGCAGGCAAAACAGTTTCTCCTGAAATCAGAATATCAGATGATGTATATGAGGGCACAGCTGATTTTCTCCTGAATTATATGCGCCAGCAGAGATGCGGGTTCAACCCTTATATCCGCGATTCATGCCACACCCATGATGGATATGTCATTTATGGAGGTAAAGATGATTTTTCCCATATTGATGTGACGGGAGGCTGGCACGACGCTGCCGATTACCTCCAGTACGTAACAACATCAGCAAATGCCACTTATCAGATGCTTTTCGCCTGGTCCGAAAACCCCGGATCTTTCGGCGACAGCTTTCTTGCCAACGGCCTCCGGGGCTCCGACGGAGTTCCCGACATTCTTAATGAATGCAGATGGGGGCTTGACTGGCTCATAAAAATGAATCCGTCATCAGAAGTAATGTATAATCAGATAGCTGACGACCGTGATCATATAGGATTCAGATATCCTGATAAAGACACTGCAAACTATGGAAAAGGACGCGAAAGACCCGTATACAGATGCACAGGGAAACCACAGGGACTTTTCAAATACAAAAACAGAACCACCGGAATTGCTTCTACAGCCGGGAAATTTGCTTCAGCATTTGCCCGCGGATCCAGCGTGTATGCTTCAATAGATCCTGAGTTCTCAAAACTTCTCAAAGAAAAAGCAATCTCGGCTTTCAAATATGGACTTGAAAATCCCGGAGCATGCCAAACTGCGCCGGCGACAGCTCCATATTTCTATGAAGAAGATAATTGGGTAGATGATATGGAGCTGGCAGCCAGCGAATTGTATTATCTGACCAGCGATCCAAAATACCTTGCCTACGCTTCAGAGTTCGGACGGAAAGAAACAATCACTCCCTGGATGGGTGCCGATACTGCCTGCCATTATCAATGGTATCCGTTCATGAACATGGGTCACCCCGGAATTGCGGGAAGGACTGAAAACAAACTTCTTAAGGGTGAATTTCTGGCTTACATGAAAGAGGGGCTACAGAAAATAAAATCAAAAGGAGAAAAAAATCCCTTCCATAACGGCGTACCGTTTATATGGTGCTCGAACAACCTGGCCGCTGCAGTGCTTACCCAGACACACCTTTACACGGAGATAAGCGGTGACTCGTCATTTGTTGAGCTCGAAGCAGCGCACCGCGACTGGCTTTTCGGATGCAATCCCTGGGGAACCAGCATGATTGTCGGGCTCCCGGAAAACGGAACTTATCCTGATAATGCACATTCATCGTATGTTGTGAACGGAGGACAGGTAAACGGAGGGCTGGTTGATGGACCGGTCTATCCCTCAATATTCAATTCTCTTAAGTATATTTCGCTGTCAAAGGAGGATAAATATTCAAGGTTCCAGACAAAAATGGCTGTTTATCATGATGATTATTCCGACTACTCGACAAATGAATGTACCATGGATGGTACAGCCTGCCTTATTTATTATCTTTCGGCAATGCAGGCGGATCCGAAAAAGATTAAAAATGATAAAGAAAGGAACTGATTTAAAACTTGTTCGGGGTATCAATTACAGGATAGAATATTCCCACAGACGGACATTAAGTATAATTGTCAGCCCTTTTAAAGGAGTGATAGTCAGGGCGCCTTACAGAACGCCTGTAAGGATGATCGAAAAATTCATTGATGAAAAATCAGGGTGGATAAGCAAAACTCTTAATGGTTTTAATTCACTAAAAAAATTAGATGACATTAAATACTCAAACGGTGATAAGTTTCTATTTGAAGGAAGGGAATACACCCTCCTTTTGAAATCGTCTGACCGTTATTATGTCAGATTGATCGATGGCAGCTCAATAGAAGTTGGCGTGACCGGTGAAAGTAATCCTGCAATAATCAGGGCACTCCTGGAAACATGGTTAAAAATGGCTGCCCACAATAAACTGACGGTCATGTTCAGGAAAATATTGTCAAAATACAGCAGCTATGGATTTTCACCTGCAGGGTTCAGTGTAAGGACAATGAAAAAAAGATGGGGAAGCTGTTCCTCAACCGGGAAAATTGCAATCAGCTGTGACCTTGTCAGGCTGGATGATGTTTTTGCAGAATATGTTATTGTTCATGAGCTTTGCCATCTGAGGCATCACAACCACAGTACTGAATACTATAAGTTTCTTACCGAGCTTTATCCACAGTGGAAGGGAGTAAGAAATGAACTTAAAAAATATATAAGATAAACATTTAAGCTTTAAAAAGGATGTATTAATCGCAAAGGGTGCAAAGGAGGTGCAAAGTATTCAAAGCACGAAGGTTAAAAGCATAAAATAATTTGATTCAGGACTCCTTCCTGCCAGTATGTTTATTCAGTCCATCGTCAATCGTTCGTTGTGCGCCATGCGTCATATTTCAAATTCCTGCCTCATTTGAGGTATCTGAATATTGCTGAATCCCTGATTCTGAAGCTCTGCCGAATAATGCTGCTGAGTCTGGTATTCCCCATGGACAAGAAAAAGCTCATGAAGCATGCTTTTGTTCTGACAGCTTATGAAGCTGATCAGCTCTTTATAATCAGCATGTCCACTGAACGAATCTATTGACTTCACTTCTGCATTTACCTTGTAAACCGTGCCGAAAATTGAAACCTCCTTATCACCTCTTGCAATTCTTGCTCCGAGAGTGACAGGAGAGCAATAACCCACAAACAAAATTGTATTCCGCGGGTTGGATATATTATTTGCAAGATGGTGCTTTATCCGTCCGGCTTCAGCCATTCCCGATGCTGAAATGATAATGCATGGTTTTTTATAATCGTTCAGTTTCTTTGAATCTTCTGTACTTGTTACATAAGTCAGACTGTTAAAACCAAATGGGTCCGAATCATTTTCCAGAACATGCTGTACCTCCTTGTTCAGGCATTCAGGATGCATTCTGAAGATTGTTGTGGCATTAACGGCAAGAGGACTATCGACAAAAATATCCACTCTTGGCAGTTTCCCCTGGTTAAAGAAATTATTAAGGGAAAAGACGATCTCCTGTGTCCGGCCAACGCTGAAGGATGGTATTATGAGCTTGCCTCCCTTGTCGACACATGCATGAATAACTGTACTTAATAATTCATTGTCTGCCGACTCTGCATCCTGATGCAGCCTGTCGCCGTAGGTTGACTCTGTAATAAGAAAATCGGCCTGCGGAAAAAGGACAGGAGGCGTAAGGATATGGCTTACGGGTCTCCCGATATCTCCCGTATAAGCAAGTTGTTTTGTCTGCCCATTTTCATTAATGCTCAGGTTGGCCACTCCACTGCCAAGCATATGCCCTGTGTTAGTAAATCTTACTTTTAAATTATTATCTATCATGAACTTCATATCATTGGGGACGCCAATGAAAAGCGACATGCATGCTTTTGCGTCTTTCTGCGTAAAGAGCGGTGTTACGACCGGAAGGCCTTTTTTAGCTCTTTTTTTATTAAATGTTTGAGTATCATGTTCTTGTATAAATGCTGTATCGGCAAGCATAATTGAACAAAGGTCACGGGTAGCATTTGTACATATTATTGACCCCCTGAATCCAAGCTTGTAAGCGTATGGAATAAGACCTGAGTGGTCAATATGTGCATGAGTAAGAATAATATGATGAACCTTAGAAGGATCAAACCCGAAATCCCTGTTCATCTGGTCAGTTTCGAGACCTTTACCCTGGAACATACCGCAATCGAGCAGTATCCTTTTTCCATAGTCGGTTGTAAGAAGGATTTTACTTCCCGTCACTTCACGTGCTGCGCCTAAAAACTTTAGTTTCATTTTTTTAATTAAAATTAATCATCATTTTGCTATTTCATAAAGCTAGTAATAATAGCTTAGGCAAACATAACAGATCAGAATCTCATGAAATTCCCTGTTCAATCAGCACAACCATAAGATCCATTACGTTTGTGAATGTGGGACCGGTTTTTATGTGACCTCCGGCAATCTTGAAAAATTTATAGGAGTCATATTCAGCCAGATACTTTTCAACGTCTAATTTTTCTGACTCAGCATTCTCCGCTGTTTCACTGTCGATCACAGCCCCGGCAACAGGTGTTGAACCGTCGTTCCCGTCGGTTCCTGCCGACAGGAAAGTGATGCCGGAAATGCCTTGAAGCCTCGAAGCAACCGAAAGTGCAAGATGCTGGTTCCTGCCTCCGGAACCTTCGCCTGTCACTTTTATTGTCGGCTCGCCTCCATATAACAAACATACAGGCTTGCCGATTTCCATGCTGGTTTTATAATGCAGTGCAGTTTCGACAATTGCCTGTGCAGTCGTCTCAACATCGCTTCTGACCTTATCATCTATCACAAAGGTTCTTAAGCCCATTTGCTGAGCTTCCTTTGCTGAAGCTTCAAGGGCCATCAGGTTTGTACCTGCCAGAATGTTGAATGTCCTGCGGAAAACCGGATCTCCGGGTTTCGGTGTCTCAGGTATGTTCCCGGCTGCTCCTTCCATCAGAAAATTCAGGACACCTTTTGTAAGGTCGGTGGTCAAATTGTACTTTTCTATTACCTGCAAGGCCTGAGTATAAGTTGATGTATCAGGAGCTGTTGGACCTGAAGCAATTACGTCAAGCAGATTGCCGATGACATCCGATAGAATAATGGAAACCAGGGTAGCCGGCCAGACTATCCCGGCAAAGTGTCCTCCCTTAACAAGCGAAAGATGTTTTCGTACGCAGTTGATCTCTTCAATTGATGCTCCTGATCTGACAAGAAGATTATTTACTATAGCAAGTTCTTCCGGAAGCAAACCTCCTGGCAGATCCGTAAAAAGTGATGATCCGCCGCCGGATATCATACAGATTACCAGGTCGTTTTCTCCGGCTTTTTTTGCAAGTTCCACAATTTCTCCGGTAGCCCTGACCCCATTCATGTCAGGCACAGGATGGCCTGCTTCGGAAACTTTGACCTTATTCAGCATGCATGAATATCCGTATTTGACAACCACGTGTCCGCCGGTAATCCTCTCTCCCAGTATGCATTCAGCATAATGTGCCATAGCGGCAGAAGCTTTGCCGGCTCCGATGATGTAAATATTACTGATATTATCAAGACAAAATTTAAGGTTATCAATGTAGAGGTAAGACCCTCTGACTGACATGAGGTTGGCAATAAGCTTTTCAGGCAGAACGGCTTTTACTCCTGCAATAAAAATTCTTTCGGCAATTTCCCTGTCTTTCATTTCTTTTTCGGTTCTCCGGCTTCCTGGTTTATCCAAAGAACAGGTATGACATAAAAATCGCCGCAGTGAATCCTACCACATCAGCAAGAAGACCGCATCCGACAGCATATCTCGTGTTCTTTATTCCCACGGAACCAAAATAAACAGCTACCACATAGAAAGTCGTATCGGTTGTGCCCTGCATTGTACATGCAAGTCTTCCGACAAATGAATCGGGACCGTAGGTCCTCATTGCATCAACCATGAGGCCTCGTGCACCGCTTCCGCTTAAGGGCTTCATAAAGGCTACCGGCAGTGCTGCAGTGAACCGGGTATCGACACCAAGCCATGCGAAAAACTTAGTAATGCCAGAAATCACAAAGTCCATCGCCCCTGATGCCCTGAAAATTCCTATTGCTACAAGTATCGCAACCAGGAATGGTATTATCCTGACTGCAATCGTGAAACCCTCTTTAGCCCCTTCAATAAATGCATCATATACATTTACTTTCCGGATAAGGGCCAGAACTATGAAAATAACGATTACCAGTATCAGAATAAAATTAGCAATAAAAGTCGAGACTTCCGAAATCTGTTCCTTTGGAAGCCTAGTGAAAAAAATAATTACACCGGCAGCAATTGCTGTAAGTCCACCGAGGTATGCCATCACAACCTTATCGAACAGGTTTATTCTCTGTATTATGGCGACGCTTATCATTCCTGTCATCTCTGCACAAAATGTGGATATCAGTATTGGAATAAAAACGTCAGCAGGATTTGCTGCTCCAAGCTGGATCCTGTACACCATAACACTCACCGGTATTACCGTAAATCCTGCTGCATTAAGCACAAGAAACATGATCTGTGCATTCGATGCCCTGTCTTTTTCGGGATTAGACTCCTGCAATTCCTTCATGGCCTTGAGACCGACAGGAGTTGATGCATTATCGAGGTTCAGCATGTTTGCTGCGATGTTCAGCATCATTGAACCATAAGCCGGATGCCCTTTCGGAAGTTCGGGGAAAAGCTTTTCAAACAACGGACCAATGGCTTTCCCAAGCACCGATACCACGCCTCCCTTCTCCCCCACCTTTAAGAGTCCCATCCAGAGAGTCAGGGCACCGGTCAGCCCCAGTGAAATCTCAAAGCCTGTCTTTGCATTTGAAAATACGGCACTAACAAGATCATTGAATATCTTTGTGTTACCTGCAAATATAAGCTGGCCGAGGGCAACAAGAAAGCCGATAAGAAAAAATGCAATCCAGATGTAGTTCAGGGCCATAGAATATAAATGAATTCTAAAATATCTGATAAAGATAAAAGATAAAAGACAAAAGTAAAATGTTGAAGAACAAAAGGCTGTCTAAAAAGATTTTTGTGGACTTCAGTGAACTCCTGGCGTGACTTTGTGATTAAACATAAACACTTTGACCATAAATCCCGGGTATTTCTATTTCAGGTTGGATGCTTAAAAAAATTGGATATATTTGTAAGAAACCGTCAATAACAGTACAATGGCAAAATTTAACAGGATAGATGTAATAATGAGGATTCAGGAGGCAGGAATAGTTCCTATATTTTACCACAAAGATCCTGAAGTCTGCATGAATGTAATTAAATCATGCTATGAAGGAGGCATGAGGGTATTTGAGTTCACCAACCGGGGAGATTTTGCGCATGAGCTGTTCAGTGAGCTGAATAAATCGGCCGAAAAGGAGTTTCCCGCATTGATGATGGGAGCCGGCTCGGTTGTTGATGCAGGCACTGCTTCTCTGTACATTCAGCTGGGTGCTAATTTTATTGCATCTCCTATCCTTAACCCGGATATTGTAAAGGCATGCAACAGGAGAAAAATATTATGGATTCCTGGATGCGGGTCAATGACTGAAATTAACAATGCCGAAGAGCTTGGCGCCGAAATAATTAAAATGTTTCCCGGACTGTCTGTCGGTGGACCCGATTTTATCAGAGCGATCAAGGGTCCATGCCCATGGACCAGTATAATGCCGACAGGTGGAGTTGAACCCACCGTCGATAATCTCAGGGAATGGTTTGAGGCAGGCGCAACATGCGTAGGTATAGGTTCAAACCTTATTACCAAGGAACTGGTCAGGAAAAAAGACTGGGACACACTCAGGAAACGTGTTGACAGTGCATTGAAAATCGTGAAGATGTTCGGAAAAGAATAGTGCCTGGCACGACTTTTATATTCCATGATTGTGGTAAAATGGATTGGTGAACCTTTATGATCTCCTTTGCGGACCCTTATGGTTAAAGAATTTTTGTTTAATCACAAAGTCGCCCTAAGCTCTCACCAAGTGATACAAAGGTAAATCCAATGAACAACTGTTTTTTAAACATACACTTATTGGTAAAATAAACTTATAAAAATGCAAAAGAAAATATTTTCATTAATATGCCTGATTATTTTCAACTCAGTTTTTTATATGATAAAATCACAGGATATAGTCCTTTCAGTGCCGGACAAAAAAGGCGGGATGCCTTTTATGGAGGCACTGAATGAAAGGCATTCGACAAGAGAATTCACAAAGGAGAATCTCACTCTGCAGCAGCTTTCCGACCTTCTCTGGGCCGGATGGGGCTATAACAGGCCTGAAGAAAAGAAAAGGACGGCACCATCGTCAAAGGACATTCAGGAAATAGATGTTTATGCGGCAATGCAAACCGGTCTTTACATCTATGATGCCGAATCAAATATCCTCAGGCAGATCCATAAAAGGGATATCAGGAAATTATGCGGGACCCAGGATTTTGTTGCCACAGCTCCACTTAACCTTATTTATGTAGCCGATATGGGCAAACGGGGGAAAAAGGAAGGAGATTCAATCAATGATGGCGATCTTCTTTCTTCCTGGGCCAATACCGGTTTTATCGCGCAAAATATTTACCTCTATTGCGCTTCAGCAAAACTCGGATGCGTTATAAGGGCTATGATATCCAGAGATGATCTTGCAAAGGAAATGGGGTTGAAGTCAAATCAGAGGATAATCCTGTCGCAAACCATAGGCGTCCCGGTGAAGTAACAGGGTATAATTTTACAAGAAATTAACCACGGTGTTACACGGAGTAAAAACACCGGGTTGAATCCAATAATACGGTGTAGCCTTGTTAAACTCTGTGAAAATAAGTGGTTTAATGTTTTGTAATAAAAGTTCTTATTCTCCCGGAGCAAGGTACAATTCTGCATTTGAGATCAGTGGGCAGGCTTTTGACCTGATAATTGTTATTTTGATCCTTGCAGTTTTTACGGTCTGAAACTTCCTTATAATTTTATACCCAATTGTCGTGCCATCTGCTATTTTCTTCCATTCCCCGTTCACCATGGCTTCTGCTCTGAACTCCTGTACCCTTTGCCCGAGTTTTATGTATTCCTGCAATAATAACCTGTTCACTCCGGTTTCCTTACCGAGATCTATCACAAAGCTTGCAGAAGTCACATCATCAGGGGTTGCCCAGTAAGTTTCAGGATTCCCGTCATTGATATTAGATGCCTTGTATTTTTTGTCACGGACGCTTGAGGAAGTCACTTTGCATCCTTTTGCCAGCTCATTCGCGAACTCTTTTTCACGCAGATCCCTGAACGCCATCAGCGATCTGATATCATTTTCAGGAAGAAGGCCTCTCCGGTCCGGGGGGACATTCAGGAGAAGGTTACAGTTCCTTCCCACAGAGGAATAATAAAGCTCCATCAGGTTTTCAGGAGAACGCACAAGCGAATCCTGAGAGGCATGGTAAAACCATCCCCTGCGAATTGATACGTCCACTTCTGCCGGCACCCAGTATTTTCCATTTTCCTGACCGGCTCCGAGCATGTCTGCAAAATTTCCCCCGGGATACATTTCATCCCTGTTGAGAAGTGACCAGTTGGTAAGGCTTCCCATACCACTTTCATTTCCGACCCATCTTACATCGGGCCCTGCATCGCTGAATATCACTGCTTGTGGCTGAAGTTCCTTTACAATGCCATTGGTGACCGGCCAGTCATAATAGGTTCTGTTGTCGATCTTTCTGGTTTCCCTGGCGCCTCCGTAAAATCCATCACCGCCATTTGCCCCGTCGAACCAGACTTCAAATATGTCGCCGTAACCGGTGAGAATCTCGTGAAGCTGATCCCAGTAGTAAACAAGGTATTCCGGTGTTCCGTAAGCCGGGTTGTTCCTGTCCCAGGGAGAAAGGTATAATCCCATCTTAAGTCCGTATTCTGAACAGGCTTCACTCAGTTCCCTGAGAACATCACCCTTACCATCCTTCCAAGGTGAGTTCCGCACTGAATGTCCTGTAAACTGCGAAGGCCACAGGCAGAATCCGTCATGATGCTTCGCGGTGATTATTATTCCTTTCATACCGGCTTCCTTTGCCACCTTCGCCCACTGGCGGCAATCAAGGGCGGAAGGATTGAAGACAGATTCCTTTTCATCTCCGTAGCCCCATTCTTTGTCTGTGAAAGTATTAACCGTAAAATGAACGAACATATAATATTCCATTTCCTGCCAGGCGAGCTGGTTCTCAGACGGAACCGGACCATAAGGTTCAGGTGGTTCAACTTCAGAACATGAAACCAGAAATAAAATTATAGCCGGATAAAAAAAGAACTTCTTCATAAAATTAAATATCAAATATTTCCCTTACATAAATATCTCTGAATTCCAGACCTGTGCCATGAGCCTGAAGCTCGATCGGGCCTTTAGGGAATATCGGTATTTTGCGGTCCCAGTAATTCTCCATGACTACCTTGTCGACCACAAGCACACCATTAAGCCACACTGATACCTTGTCTCCGATCATCATTATCCTGAAAGTGTTCCAGTCACCTACGGGGTTATCAGCAACTTTGAGGGGCTTCGAAGGGCCAATCTGGTTGTTATACAAGCCACCTGAACCCACCCTGGCTCCCACATCAGTTCTCGATGTGTCCCATATCTGAACCTGTGGAGATCCCCTGAGATAGATCCCGCTGTCGCCATTTTTTGTGATTTTCCAGTCAACAAGCATCTCAAAATCACCATATTCTGTGACCGAGCAAAGATTGTCTCCCGTGCCGTTGAAAAAGATGCATCCGTCTTTGACACTCCAGTTTAAAGGAACCTGCTTATCTGCCTCTGCCTGCTTTCTTTCAAGTTCTTCTTTTGACATCTTTGACCTGGCAATTGGATTTTCGACAAGTCCATGCCATCCGGCGAGGTCCTTGCCATTGAACATAGGCTTAAAGCCTTCATCAGGAGGCATAGCTGCAAGATACTTATCAATCTTTTCCTTTTTGTAAACATTTTCCGGTCCTGTCAGTTTTAATGTTGCCTTTGATAGAATATCCCGCACAATAGTCCCATACATGCCAGCTTCCAGGCCGACCGAAGGCAGAGCAATATTCATGGCAGCATTTGCCGCGGCCAAAGAGGTTGCAGGATCATCAAGGTAGCCGGCAACAAAAAAAAGGGACTGGTATGTTTTCAGAGTGCCTGTCTGTTCAATAATCTCATTTTTACGTTCCTTATTGCGGGCATAGGGCATTATTTTCCGGAGCAGGAGAAGCTTCTGTTCATCAGTCATTAAGGCTGACTTTAAGCGGTTTACATATCCTTCAAAAGCAGGCTCCTCAAATGTCTTGTTTCCGGATGCGCAAATGTCATATAAAGCTGAAACGGCACTGTTGTCTTTCCATGAGATCAGGGCCCTGAAACAGGTATCCCTGGTTTCTGAATTTCCGTTTTCAAATTCCTTCATCACAGTTATAAGTGCTTTCCTTCCACCCGTTCTGGCGAGAACAGGAATTATTTTTTCTTTTTGAACCTTACTGTTCATTGTTTTAATAAGTTCGTCTGATCTTTTCTCAGGATCACTGATCTTTCCTGATGCGGAAGCCAGTGCAGACCGTACATAAGCGATGTAAACCTTATCATTTGTTGAAGAAAGAAGGTCAATAAGCATCGATATGTCAGCAGGCTCAGCAAGATCTGCAAGCGCCCTGTAAGCTACTTTTCTGACAGTTTCATCGTCAGATGAAGTATAAGGCAGAACATCCTTAAAAAATTCATTTCCACTGCTCCACGCCATTAATTCGATCACACTCCTCTTTTCCGCAAAAACGCCATCTTTTAAAACAGGCCTCAACAGTGCAATCTCACTGCGTCCCGATTCTGTCATAAGAATTGATTTAGCTGCTGCCTGATCGGTAGTGTCAGAGAATTCATCAAGATATTCAATAAGAGCATTTAAATATGTCTTATTATCGGAAGGAAGCCTGGCAAGCAGGTCGGTAACCTTTGTTTCAATTGCTCTTTTGTCCTGTGCATTTGTTCCGGATCCGATCAAAAAGCAAGAGAGAACAACAGGCAGGTATTTTAGTATTTTCATTTTTTCAGATTTTCAGTTTTCACATTTTCAAATTCTTAAATCCGGCACCTGTGTTATATTTCCCATGGCCTTCACAATGTTTTTTTATCAACATTTCGGTTCCATATTCATTAATACACGGTTGCCTGACCGGATCATAGATCAGGTTGCCGGGAAACCAACTTGAGGCCCTCAGACTCTCCTCATGCAATTTGTAGGATTTATGGCAAAGTTCAAACAGAAAAATGACATTTTTAATATGAAAAATGCCCCCCGGTTCATTTTACAGATGGTTCTGTGAATAACAGAGGCTGGGGGGCAATATTCTCCGGAGTCAGGGGGAAGTGGGAAAGTAAGACTCCGGAATCACACTTTTTCACCGTCATGTTTTACAATGACAGGACTTAAATTCATTCGAAGATAGTCAAGAAAATGCCAACAATATTAAACTACCAATCCTATTGTATAAGCGATATTGTTGATTGTATAAGGAGTATCCTATGCTGGATAAAAAGGCATTTCTTCTAAAAAGAAAACTCATTGATTCCCTGAAAACAAGACCAAAAAGGTCAATGCTGGTCCCTTATTTTATCGGAAAGAAGCTTTATCCTGTCGTGCGAAATTTCGCATTCATGCTCTTTTCCGTTGTTGTAAAGAATGCACTGATGTTTCGTGGAATTTATTTTTTTCAAATAATCAAGGTTTATTATGCATGCCCTCCCGGTACGGAAGAATTTGTCGGGCGGGAGCTGTTCTTCGACTTTACCGAGAAGGATTGTGACAGTTTCCGTCCTCCCCGTGCTTAAAGAGAAGACAGAATAATTTCCTTCGGCTCTCACGCACATGATTTCGGTTGGATCGATAATTACCATTCCCGAAATATTTTTGTATATAAGCTTTTTGTAATTATCAAGAAGCATTTCTGCATTCTGTGCTGTTCCTGCCATCAGGCGGTTCATGGCCCTCAGCAAACTGTCCGAAAGACGTTTTGGATCGACAGGTTTCAGAAGATAGTCAAACGCGGCATATTCAAATGCCCTTATGGCAAACTCATCGTAAGCGGTCGTAAAAATTATATATGGATTTACCGTTCTTAATTTCTTCAGGTCATCGAGCACTTCAAAACCGCTTTTGCCTGGCATTTTTATATCAAGAAATACAATGTCAGGCTGGCAACTGACAATGATCTTAACAGCATCAGCCGGATTTGTAGCTGAAGCTTCAACAGTTGCAAGCCCTGTCCATTCAATAAGATCCTGAAGCAGCAAAAGTGATTCTAACTCATCTTCAACAATCGCTGTCAAAAGCTTTCTCTTTTTCATTTCTCATTTAATTCAACAAAAAAGTTGTTGTAATCATAATTATCCGGAATAATTATTCTGACTTCCGTTCCTGAAGGAATTCCTTCTTTTTCCAGGTCGATAATATCAATGCATGCTTTGTTTTTATTTGCTTTATTCATCTTTTCTATGATCGCACTGATGATCCTTATACTCTGACCGGTTCCACCTGTCTGAATTTTCATTGCAGCAGCCCTTCCTATTCCATTGTCACGTATCATAAGATTCAGATTAGAATCATTCTTCAGAACTTCAACATCAACTCTTCCCCCTTCAATCTTATGCTCAATCCCGTGCTTAATTGAATTTTCCACAAAAAGCTGAATTCCCAATTTAGGTATTTCCAGGTTATCATCTACATTTTCATGCACGGTCACCGAATAGCTGAGTCTTTCCTTAAACCTGAGCTTCTGAAGCTCCAGATAGTTCCGGACAAAGTCCAGTTCTTTAGAAAGAGGTATTGTGGCATAACCATCGGCATTCAGGACGGATCTGAGCATTCCGGAGAATTTTGCTATATATTCATATGCTGCTTTTCTGTCTTCTTTCATTATAAGGGAGCCGATAGATGATATGACATTAAAGGTAAAATGGGCATCAAACTGTTTTAAGATCGATTTTACCTGTATCCGCATTACTTCAAGTTTCAACTTTTGTTCCTTGGCGATTCTTGCCTGACGGCTTTTGAACAAGTACCATGTACCAAGAATGTTGATGCCAATAACCATGACGATCATAATAATCAGGAAAAGCGGCGTCTGCCAGAAAACCGGTACATTTCTGAAGGCAAGTCTCAGGGGTTCAGGTGTCTGAATTCCATCGGCATTGGCTGCAGTCAGTTCAAAGATAAACTTGCCGGGAGGGAGCTTTTCATAGGTTACAGACCGTTCCCTGACCGGTTGGGACCATTCCTCATTAAATCCGGAAAGCCTGTAACGATATGTCACTTTTTCAGGATTTGTAGTGGAAATACCTGTGAAGGTTATTTTCAGACTTTTCCAGCGGAGGCAGAAACTTATCTGCTGTGGCAATCCATAATAAAAGCCCTGTTTTATGACCGGCTTCCATTGAAGGGAATCATTCTTATAAAAAATACCTGTAAGGTGCAAAATCGGAGGCAACTTATTCACCTGGAGTCTTCCCGGATTAAATTTAACCACCATATCTGAGGTGAGTATCCAGAAATTACCGTTTTTGTCCCTGATGATTCCGTTATCAAGACAATCGTCTCCCTCAAAACCATCTGTTTTATCATAAATTCTAATTCCGTCGCTCCTGTTCCTGTAGTACTTTTCAAGATCAATTACACAAATGTCAGAAACCCTGCCTGCAATTAAATGAGTACTATCCATAAGGATAATGCTGTTTGCCGGCCTGATGGGAGATTCAGGGACAGCCATTGTAAATTTATCTGACGATTTTCCTTTGAAAAAAAGCCCTTCTTCGGAGGTAACCCAGATACCACCGTACATATCAGTAACCAGGGTAAATGAATTTATATGCGGAAATTGTTCATCCTTTAAATATGTAAGTTTATCCCCGTCCATCACTACCAGACCCTTGTGCCCTGATAACCAATATTTTCCTTCAGAGTCCCTGGTAATTCCCTCTACATCTCCGAGGTCGTTATCATTCAATTCTTTTCTGCAGGTAATAGTATTGTTTTTAAGAATAAACAGGCCCCTGTCGGTACCGATCATTATTTTCTTTTCTTCAGGGTCCTCATAAATAATGCATACCTGTGTTCCGGGAGGAAGTGATTTAAGTTTTGAAAACTTTTTCCCGTTCCAGATCAGCACTCCTTTATTTGTAGAAAACCAGAGTTCACCTCCCGACAATCTTATGCTCCCTTTATAAAATGCCGTCTGATTGTCAAAAATCAATTTATATTCATTTCTTTTCTTAAAATTCTTCCCGTCGTATTCAACGAGGTCCCCATAAAGTGATCCGAACCAAAGGTGTCCGTCATTGCTTTCCAAAATTGTCCATATATTCCCGATTCCTATTTTAATTTCCCTGAAGGAAGAAAATGCAGTAGAAACAAGTCGCTGAACATTCCTTTCAGAAGGGAACCATAAAATTCCTTCCCTGTCGATAAATGTCCGGACTGGGGTAAATGGCAATTCTATCCTGTTAATGGACCTGCCGTCAGACACTGTCAGTTCCTTCCCCGGAATAAGATAATTATATTCTGCACTTACCTTTCCCAAATAGTTCATTTGCGGCCTGAGTTCAAGCTTTCCGTTTATGTACTCATAAGCTTCGCTGCCCTTCTTTAAAACCACATTGCCATCCTCTGTGTACATATCATCAAATTTCATCTTTGAGACGAGAGTGAATAAGCTATCCTTTAATGCCCATACATTCCCGTATTTATCAAAGACAATAAAAGCATCATTTTTCCCGGACATGCATGCATCAAAGATGGACAGGGTATCCAAGGACTTGAGGTGTGATGAAAAGTCGGTATAAGTGCCATTACTGAATTTAAATATTCTAAAGTTAATTTTCCCCGGCCTGTTACCTAAAAAATAAATTACATTTGATCCGTTCTTCCCCGAAACAGGATTCTTGTCGAGAATGTTTTCCAGGGGGTAACTCCTGAATCCGATGCCGTCATATGTTGAAAGTCCGCTTTTTTCTGATCTTGCCCAGATTATGCCAAGGCTGTCCTCGAAAACTCCCTGAACCTCATTTGAGATCAAACCTTCCTTCCGGGTGTAATTCACAAACTCTATTCCGTCAAACCGGGATAATCCATTCCTTGTCGGAATCCATATATATCCCCTTCTATCCTGAAATATCATGTTCGCCTGGCTCTGGGGCAGTCCGTCCAACGAGCTGTATTCACGGAACGGATAATCCTGTGCCTGCAGGCAAGCAATAAAAAAAATTTCAATAATTGCCGACAGGAAAATCAATTTTATAACAGGCTGTTTTATTTTTGCCAGCATATAAACCTGATTTCTATTTTCTTTCCAACGATCAGTAGTACGACAAAAATACAAAAAAATGATCTTCGCCGGTCATCAGTCAGTGCTTAGAAAAAAGTTACCTCTATTCCGTGTCCGGAACTGCCGTGAAAATGACCTTTAAAATGTCAACGTTCCGCTTAAAAGATCGACATCTCCGTAGATCATGCAAACTTTTGCCGGTTCTGCTTTTTCAGGCAGTAGAGAGACACTGCCCAGAGATATATCATGCATAAAACCAGTATGGACATACCCCATGCAATGCTGCTCAGGTCGCTTATCCATCCTATAAGCAAAGGTATCACGGCACCTCCCGAGATAGCCATCATAACAAGCCCGGAAATTTCATTATTCCTGTCAGGGAATTTCTCAACCGCAATTGAAAACACGAGCGGCCAGATATTTGCAACAGCAAGACCGATAAGGAATACCAGTACCCAGGCCATTGCCGGTAAACTGACAAGAAGAATGGCAATCAGACATATTATTCCGAGAACCGAAGTCCAGACATACAATTTCCTTGATGAGATCTTTGTAAGCATTATGGCACCAAGGAATGTTCCGAGCATACGGCCGAAGAAATATACGCTGCGTCCTGATTCTGCTGCTGTCCGGTCGATATGAAAATGTTTGATAAGGAACTGGCCCGAGTTGGAGTTAAAGCCGACATCAACGCCCACAACAAGAAAAATAGAAAGCACCAGCAAAACCACGAAGCCGTTTCCTAAAAGCCTGAATGAAGATGCAAAAGTAGCTTTATATCCCTCCACCTTAGTCTCCTCGATTTTAGTTGTGCCCAGCCAGACGACTGAGAGGATCGATACAATACCGAATACGAGGAACAGTATTTTCCAGTTGCCGAATCTGGCGGCAAATAATCCTGCAAGAGGGGCTCCGAGCATTGACCCGATTGCCTTGACAAACTGAGAGAAGCTCAAAAAACTCGATGCCCTGTTTCCTGGTACTACATCAACCATCAAGGGATTTGCAGAGACCTGTACAATCGTATTACCTGCCCCCAGCAATGCAAAGCCTGTAAGCACCATAGGAAATGAATATAAAAAGAAAGGGACAAGCAATCCGAGTGCTGTTACCCCCATGCCGATGTTCAGCATGGCCTTCTTCCCAAGCCGCGACTGCAGTACTCCCACAGGAACTGAAAGAATAAAAAACCAGAGAAAGGCAGCCGATGGAATAAGCTGTGCAACAGTGGCACTGAGGTTCATATCCTTGCTGACACGATCCACGCCTATTCCGACCAGGTCGACAAAGCTCATGACAAAAAATGCCATGAGGACCGGTGATATTTTGGAGATGTTGATTTTTTCTGTTGCCATGATGAAAAGGGTTATTTCTAAGGTTAAGGTCTGGATTAAAGGTTTACATTAACGGAAGCGCATGCTGTATGTCTTTCCAGAAATCAGGATCCATCAGGTAAGCGCTGCCAATGAGGGCCGCATCTTCTTTCAGCCCTGAAAGCGTTACCCTGCAATTACAACCTTCCTTTTTGAGGCTTTTCTCAAAAAGATCTCCGAACAAGTCATAGGCAAATGAAATATTTCCTCCGACAACAACTATTTCAGCCCTGAATTTCTTAAGCCATGGAGCAAGAAATGCTCCCAGGTTTGTACCAAATTCAGTGAACAGATCCCTTATCACCTTATCCTTCGGGGCAAGCTCCGCCATCTCCTTCACACCAGAAAGTTCCCTGCCTGTAACCTTTTTGTAGCTCCCGATAAACCATCTTGTCGAAAAATAATCATCTGCAATATTATCACCGTAAGGAAGATGGTAAACGCAACCAAGCTTCGGAACCTCCGGGCCGTCAACAATCGGAATGCGGTTGTCGATGAAGGCAGAACCGAAACCGGTTCCCAGGGTTATTGACATTGAACGCTTTACCTTTGAGGCTTTTCCCACAAGCGCTTCACCGACAGCAAAGGCAGAGACATCATTCATGAATCTCACGGGGAAGTCTTCGGAAAATCCCAGATTATCTGAAACAGCCTTCTTTACATTGCATCCATAAAGGTTCTCATATTTTGCCACGCCTTTAATGTAGCTGATACCCTTTACATAATCGAACGGACCTGGCATTCCAAAACCGATCCCTTTAACCCGACCTCCTTTGGTTTTCTTAATGGCATTTGAAAGCGCCCTGGACCACACTCTTATTATTTCATCAGCCGGCGCCTTATTGTCAACCGGTTTCTCAGTGATGGTCTCCCTCAATACGAGGAATGACTCAAGGTCGACTGCTGCACAAGTAATATGGCTTCCACCGATATCTGTCCCTATAGCGAGCTTTTTATCCATATAATAAAACTGTATTTGTATATGTGTTTTTGAATACTGGAAAAACAAACGCTGAAAGTATTGAAATTTGTTTGCAATGCAAAAAAATAAGATTTAAAAATGAAAACGCAATATCCTTTTAAATTGATTTTTCTCATGGATAATCTGGTTTATTAGTCGTAATTTGGTAAAATGAAAGCTGATAGATAAATTGTTGCAGATTTTAAATAAAGTCACCGTTTTAAGTATCCTAAATTCATACATCCATGCCAAAAGTAACAAAAGAAGATGCTCTTCTGTACCACAGCCGCGGTCGCCACGGGAAAATAGAGGTCATCCCGACAAAACCATATTGCACCCAGTTTGACCTAAGTTTGGCATATACGCCGGGAGTGGCTTATCCCTGTCTCGAAATTGAAAAAAACCCGGATGATGTGTACACCTATACCGCCAAGGGAAACCTTGTTGCTGTGATATCAAATGGTACTGCGGTTCTTGGGCTTGGCGACATAGGGGCCATGGCCGGAAAACCTGTCATGGAGGGGAAAGGACTCCTCTTCAAAGTATTTGCCGATGTTGACGTATTTGATATTGAGGTGAATGAAAAAGACCCTGATAAGCTTGTTGAGATTTGTGCCAAAATTGCTCCGACTTTCGGCGGCATCAACCTCGAAGATATTAAGGCACCCGAATGCTTTGAGGTGGAAACAAAGCTTAAGAACATTCTTGATATCCCTGTCTTCCATGACGACCAGCACGGGACAGCAATCATATCCGGCGCAGGCCTGATAAACTCCCTTGAAATAACCGGCAAAAAGATCGACGAGATAAAACTGGTGGTCTGCGGAGCAGGAGCTGCAGCAATATCGTGCTCAAAATTATACTTGTCGCTCGGAATCAGGAAAGAAAATATTGTGATGGTCGACAGCAAAGGCGTGATTAACAGGAAAAGGAAAGATCTCAATAAATACAAGCAGGAGTTTATTACCAACCGCGATATTGACACCCTTGCTGAAGCTGTCAATGGAGCTGACATGTTTCTCGGTCTGTCGACAGCCGATATGATGACAAAGAAGATGCTGGCATCAATGGCTGAGAACCCGATTGTATTTGCCATGGCAAACCCGAATCCCGAAATAACCTATGAGGATGCAATGGCAACAAGGAATGACCTGATTTTTGCTACAGGCAGGTCAGACTATCCAAACCAGATCAATAATGTCCTCGGTTTCCCGTTTATTTTCAGGGGAGCTCTTGATGTAAGGGCAAGAACAATAAATGAAGAAATGAAACTTGCTGCTTCAAAGGCGCTTGCAGCCCTGGCAAAAGAGCCGGTTCCTGAATCCGTTCTCAAGGCTTACAATGTCGACAGGCTCACCTTTGGTAAAGAGTATATTATCCCCAAGCCTCTTGATCCGCGACTCATTTCATGTGTCGCTTCATGTGTTGCAAAAGCAGCAATAGATAGCGGTGTTGCCCGTCAGCCGATAACCGATTGGGATGCCTATAAAAACAGCCTTGATAAACGTCTTAGCGTACATATAAAAAAGGTAGGCGATATAGGCGAATTTTAAAATGCCGATTTCATCTTTTGCCTTTCGGACATTTGCCTCTGAACTTTCTTATCGTACATTGAAACAATGAGTTCAGAAATCTCCTGAATGGTGAAAGATGACCGGTTCATGGTCACATCAAAAAGAGAATCAATATTTTTTGTATTCTTATCAAGAAAAGTCTGGATCAGCTCGAATCGTTTTTCATCAGTTTCAAGTACATATTTTTCGGCTGTCTCCGGATTCATGTTTTTCTTTTTCATCACATTATTGACTCTCCAGTAAAAAGGCCCAGTCAGGCGTACATGAAGTGAATATTTTATATCGCGCGCGATAGAAACTCCGCCTCTTCCGACAATGACTATATAGCCTTCCTTGCATATTGACAGGACCACATCCCTGATTGCCTTTTTAACCCTCAGGTCGCTGACAAATCCACCGGAAAAAGCCATTATCATTTCAGACAGGTTTGAGAGCTTTATTCCGGAATAGTAATTTTCAACACGCTGTTTATCAATATTCAACTCTTTGGCAATGTCGTAAATGATGTCTTTGTCGACCCATCTCCACTTCTTAATGCCATATTTTGCATTAAGGCAATTGACTACGCATGATGCAGTTTCACGTGCATCACAACCTGTCAACCTTGAAATTGTAATTACGGGCCCGTCTTCAGATGAGGGGCCTTTCAGCACAGATTCCCTGTACCTTTCATCAAAATAATCGAAGAATTTTACCATTCTGCCATTCTCCTTTTTTCAGGTGAAATTTGCAATACTACAAATCCTGATCATAATTAAGTGTGCGTAAATCACTTAAGCAACAATCCCGAAGTCAGATAACACCCGGGAACAAGGTCAATTCCAGTTCTTTAAAAACTCATTTAAGTTACAAAAAAATTATGATAAGTGAACTATTTTGCCCCAACTTTGACTTCAGTCAGAAAAAACTGAAATGGGGCATTCTTCAAAGATTTTATATGTTTTTTCTTATCTTTACTTTATTCAAAACATAATTCCGCTATATTTTTAAATCTCCAGTTATGAATTCGTCAATTTTTTCAAGGCCGGAAATTATATGGTTTTTCATAGGCCTGCTGCTCTTCCTGGCCGAACTTGTTCTGCCGGGGTTTGTAATATTTTTCTTCGGTTTGGGTGCCTGGATAACTGCTCTTGTATGCCTTATCACCAATCCCGGAGTAAACCTTCAGATCCTGATATTTGCAGTCAGTTCTGCGGTCTTGCTTCTTGCATTGAGAAAAATGATCCAGAAGAGGTTCTTTTACAGGGACGAAGGCCGTTCTGAAAAAGTTGAAGATGAATTTACCGGGAAAGAAGCCATTGCGCTTTCTGATATTGAACCCGGCAAACAGGGCAAAGTTGAATTCAAAGGGACAACCTGGAATGCAGAATCTGCTGTCCCTTTGCATAAAGGACAAATAGTGATAATAAAGGAAAAACTGGGTTTTAAACTGAATGTTGAACCAAAAAACAATTAATATGACAGCATTATTAACGTTGGCGGTAACAAATTCCAGCTCAACTATCATTCTGATTGGTGTAATCATACTTGCATTCATCCTTATTGCATCAATGATAAAAGTAGTCCCTCAGCGGACTGCTATTATTGTCGAGCGTCTTGGAAAATTCCGGGCTACTTATACAGCCGGATTCCAGATACTTATTCCTTTCATAGACAAGATCAGGTACAGGCACACCCTGAAGGAACAGGCGATTGACGTAGCTCCACAGGTATGCATTACGCGCGATAACATTGCTGTCGAGGTTGACGGGATACTCTACCTACAGGTGCTGGATCCGCAGAAAGCTTCATACGGCATTGATAATTACCGTTTTGCTTCGATACAGATTGCCCAGACAACCATGAGAAGTGTTATCGGTAAGCTTGAGCTTGACAAGACATTTGAGGAACGGGAAACAATAAACGTGACAATCGTTGATGCAGTTGATAAGGCAAGCGAACCCTGGGGCGTAAAGGTAACCAGGTATGAAGTCAAGAATATTTCTCCGCCGCAGAGTATAAAAGATGCCATGGAAAAACAGATGAGGGCTGAGAGGGAGAAAAGAGCTGTTATCGCTGAATCAGAAGGAACAAGACAGGCAAAGATAAACAATGCTGATGGTGACAAGCAGGAATTCATCCTGAAATCGGAGGGTGAAAAACAAAGGCGCATCAATGAAGCCGCCGGCCGCGCCTCTGAAATTGAACAGGTTGCCGTCGCAACAGCCAATGGATTAAGGGCCATATCCGCAGCTATCTCCGAGGAGAATGGCCTTAACGCAGTAAACCTGAGGATAGCTGAACAATATCTGGCTGCATTCGGGAATCTTGCAAAAACAAATAATACCATGATACTCCCCTCAAATCTTTCGGATATTGCAGGAATTGTTGCAACTGCAACATCGGTATTTAATGAGGTGAAGGATAAAAAGACATAAGGTTACCTGCCTTTTTTCACGGGCGATTTTTCACCTCTCCCGAACCCCTCTGCCATGAGAGATGGGTTATTAAATTAATTAACAATCCATTACGACACTTTTCTCATGGGAGTAAAGTGCGGGCTGTGAGGTTAAACCTCTTCATGTTCTGTCCTCAGGATTATCTCATTCTGAAGATCTTCTCCGAGGTCATTGAAATAATCGCTGTAACCCGCAACCCTGACAATCAGGCTGCGGTATAATTCCGGATGTTTCTGCGCATCGCGGAGTGTAGCAGCATTTACAACGTTGAACTGAATATGGTGACCATCGAGGTCGAAATAGCCCCTGATAAGTGCGGTAAGGCAATCGTAACTATCTTCATCCTCAAAGAATTGCGGTGAAAACTTCTGGTTAAGGAGAGTTCCGCCCGTTCTGAGATGATCAATTTTGGAGGCTGATCTGATGACTGCAGTTGGTCCCTGGCTGTCAACACCCTGGCTTGGTGAAATTCCCTCCGAAAGAGGTGTTCCTGCCTTCCTTCCGTCGGGAGTTGCTCCTGTCACACTGCCGAAATAGACATGCGAGGTCGTAGGCAGCATATTGATCCTGTAAACTCCTCCTCTTGCCGATGGCCTGCCGTTAACCGAGTCATAATAGATCTCAAATGCCGTAACAGCCTGCTGATCAGCATAATCATCATCATTCCCGTACTTGGGAGTATTGTAGATCAGATCATACCTGAGCCTGTCAAATCCTTCAAAATCAGCATCAAACGCCTGAATAAGCTCAGCCCATGAATAGTTCTTCTTATCATATATATTGTACCTTATTGAAGTCAGAATGTCCGTAATGCTCCCAAGGCCTACACCCTGGACATATGAGGTATTGTACCTTGCGCCGCCATTGTTGTAATCTTTCCCGTTCCTGATGCAGTCCTCTACAAGCAACGACAGGAAAGGTGCCGGAAGCCAGTCAGCAAATATCCTTTCAATAACATTGTTGCCCCTGATCTTGATATCGGCAAAATATTTCACCTGAACCCTGAAAGCCTCAATAAGTTCCTCAAATGTTTTATAATCAGATGCAGAACCCGTTTTGAGGCCGGTCTGTACACCTGTTCTCCTGTCTTTTCCATCGTTTAGCGTCAGCTCAAGTATTTTTGGAAGATTGAAATAGCCTGTCAGCCAGTAAGCTTCAGTTCCGAAAGCGCCGGTTTCAACGCAGCCCGAGCAACCCCCGTTTCTTGCATCGACAATATTCTTACCCTGCCTGAGAAGCTCCTGTATTATTGATTCGGTGTTGAAGCATGAAGGTTGGCCGAACCCCGTCTTTATTATGTCAAGTGCCTTGTGTATAAATCTGTCAGGGTTCTTTCTGCTGATCTGGATCATGGAGCTGGGCTGAAGGATTCTCATCTCCTTTATCACATCCAGCAGAATATACGACATCTCATTCACGGCATCGGTGCCGTCGGCCTTTACTCCTCCAAGGTTTATAAGGCAGAAGTCGGTATAGGTGTTGCTTTCGCTTGCAGTGACTCCTATTTTCGGTGGTGATGGATGATTATTGAATTTAATCCAGAAACAGCCGAGAAGATCGAACAGCTTTTCATCTGAAATAGTTCCCGCCTCGACTTCCTTCCTGTAAACAGGGCAAAGGTGCTGATCGAGCCTTCCCGGATTAAAGGAATCCCATGGATTAAGCTCTGTTATCACTCCGAGATGGATAAACCAGTAGTGCTGAAGCATTTCGTGAACTGTTTCAGGGGCATTTGCAGGTACTTTCCTGCATATCCTGGCTATTTCGAGAAGCTCAGCTTTCCTCTCGGGATCTTTCTCTGCTAATGCAAGATCCTCAAGCTTATCAGCATATCTGCCTGCAAACATGATAATTGCATCGCAAGCTATATCCATGGCTTTAAGTTCCTCTGACTTTTCAAATGCCTCTCTGTCGTTGAAATAGTCAAGACCGGAAATGGTCTCCCTGATCTCCTCCTTCAGTTTAAGGAATCCGGTATGGAACATCTTGTAGCCTAATACTGTATGTCCGGGAGCACGCTGTTCCTGAAATTCCGTGAATATTCCTGACTTATAGGCGTAAAGCCATTCAGGAGTCATACGGCTCATAATCCTGTCGCGGTTGCTCTTGCCCTGCCAGTAAGGGATAATCTCTTCCATGTAGATCCTTCTGGTCTCCCCGTCAACCTCAAAAGAGACTTTCTCTCTTGAACTTAAAATATCCAGATCTTTAAGCGAATGTAGGCTTATTTCAGGATATGTAGGAGTTTCCTTGGGTGCAGGGCCCCTTTCCCCAACAATAAGTTCACCATCGCTTACGAACAGTTTCTTGCTCCTGAGAAGATATTCAAATGCTTTTGCCCTGCGGACCGGAGCCGATAATTCGCACGATTCATTGCTTTTGTAAAACTCAGTTATAAGAATAGCCCGTTCCGGGGTTATCTTTTCGACCGCGTTAAGGCTCTGTTCCCGCAGTTTTTTTACTCTTTCTGAAATTATCATATATGATATTTTTAAACTTCTGATAAAAAAAATAAGAACCTTGTGTTGCCTTAGTGTCACCCTTTCAGGTGCTTTATGGTTAAACTTCTTTCACCACGAGGGACACAAAGGATACCACAAAATTGCTTAAAGTCAGAACACTTGTATTCATAAGGGTTCTTCATTATCCTCCTATTTTCACTTTAATACCCGTTCCGGAAAAGAAATCCCTTAACTCCTTCATTCTTTCAGCAGAAGGTTGTTTTGTGTCTTCCATCCTGTAAGGCATGCCCAGTTTTCTGTACTTCGACTCGCCAATCCTGTGAAAAGGCAGGAGGCTGATTTTTTTCAGGTTCCCGCATGCTGATTCAAGTAAAAATTGCCTCAGTGCTGACAGGTGATCCGGATCGTCATTTATACCCGGGATTATTGGTATTCTGAGTATTATTCCCTTGTCGCTTTTCAAAAGCATTTTAAGGTTTTCAAGGATCCCTTTGTTTGAGACTCCTGTGTATTCTATGTGCTTTGCATCATCAAGGTGCTTTATGTCGAAGAGAAAAAGATCTGTGAAAGGCATGATTGCCATATAATTCTCTTTTGGCGAGTATCCCGAAGTATCGACCACGGTATTATATCCGGCCGACTTGCAGGCTTTCAGTGCTTCAAGAAGGAATTCTGTCTGAAGCATAGGTTCCCCGCCGGAGAATGTAACTCCTCCTCCTGACTGCTGAAAGAATACCCTCTCCTTCCCAGGGATCTCAAGAATGTCATCTGCGGAATAGTATCTTCCCACTTCTTCATTCTCAGAAAACTCCTTATCTCCTACTTTTTTTGTCCGGACTATTGTCTGCCAGTCAGGTGAAATTCCCTCAGGGTTATGGCACCACCGGCAGGTAAGAGGGCATCCCTTCATGAAGTATGTCACCCTGATTCCCGGACCATCATGTACCGAATACCGTTTTATGCTGAAGATTAAACCTTTCATATTAAAGGGAAAGTAATTTTTTTTAAAGGGAAAGAAGGGGAAATAATAAAGACTATCTGTATAATATGCAGACTGATATACAGGGATCAGATGTCGTAAAACATAAGGCAGTGATAAAGCCTTCGTCCAAGGCGCTGCATCATGAAGCTGTATTTGAGTTTTGAAATCATAACTGTTTATATGGACGAAAGTTAGGAAAAGATTTCAGATAGCGTCAAAAATTTAAGAAAAAACAGCGAAAACATTAACATAAGATTAACAAAATGCCCTGCAACAAAATCATAATTTAAGCGTCTATATAATGTGTAAAAAAGGTGAAATAAAAAGTAGATATTTTGACAGTTCTTTTAAACAATATACAGGATACTAAAGATCTCTTTATCGGCCGTTCGGCCAAATTCTACGATCAGGTTTAGGTTAATGAAGGAAAGATAACTCCCAACTATCTTTCCTTTTCTTTTTTATATTGGAGCATTCATTGAACCGCAAATACAAAAACGTCAGTATTAACATATTATTGCATTTTCATTGCGTCAGTAACTTAAATAACCTCCTGAAAAAGCATTTTCTGCCTTTTAAAAAGGGATGTCTCCGGATTGAAAAAAAATTATCTTTGATGACAATTATTGACCTGATCAATGGGATACCGCATTATTACCCTGCTAATGCTTTTAGCTTCAGTTTCGGGAACTGTATCTGCTGAAACGACGCCCGTTGCAAAAAAGGGTGTCATTGATCTCAGGAAAATTGAGAATGAGTCAAAATTTATTATAAAGCTTAATGGCGATTGGGAGTTCTACTGGGAAAAGTTATTGCTTCCGGATGACTTTGCCTCGCCCGGCAAATACAAACCAGACCTTTACGGGAAGGTTCCTTCATACTGGACTGATTATAAACGGGCGCCGGTGAAAATCACCAGGATGGGATACGCCACGTACAGGCTGAAAGTGCTGATGCCGCCGGGGTTCAGGAATTCGATTGGTTTTGACATGCCGGTTTTTGATTCATCATATGAAATATATATTGATGGCACGCTGATGGGCGTCAACGGGAAACCAGGAACTTCTGAAACCGGAACAAAACCAGGCTACGTCAGAAACTTCTTCAGGTATAATCCGTCATCTGATTCAATTATAATACTTATTAACGTCTCCAATTTTAATCATCGCCGGGGAGGTTTCTGGATCCCAATTAAGATGGGAACTTTTTCGGAAGTCCAGAAACGAGTGGCAGCATCATGGGCTCTTGACTGGTCCTCGGTAAGCCTGCTTCTTGGATTCTCACTTTTTTTCCTGTTCTTCTTTATTGTCTATCCAAAGGACCAAATTACAGGCTTTTTCAGCCTTGCTGCAAGCGGGCTTGCCCTGAGGCCTTTCTTCACGTCAAATTTTCTGATCCATAATATTATGAACATCAGCTGGGTATGGATAGTAAGATGCGAATATATAGGTTTGTACATTACGCTTGTCGGATGGTACTGGTTTACCCTGAACTTATACCCTTCAAAGCCGTTCAGAAAAACCACTTTGGTTGTAACATATTTATTTTCAGCAATATTACTGTCGACCACTTATCTTCCCGTTAAGATTTTCAGCTACGCTACCTTTATATATTATCCCGCGCTTATTGTTCTCATAGTATATGCATTTGCCAAGAGCATAAGAGGAATCCTTAACAAAAGCAATCTTGACTTCATCTATTTCCTTACATTCCTGATGCTTTCGGTGGCTGCCATACATGATGTCTGGATTGCACGCGGAAAGGAAATAAACCCTCCCGGGTATATACTTTCTTATGTGCTTGTCATTTTTGTTTTTGTGCATGCCATCATGCTCCTTTACAAATGGGTAAAATCATATTCAGAGAAAGAAAAGTTACAGGATGACCTCAAATACCTCAACCGGAACCTGGAGATTATGGTTAATGAAAGGACCCAGGAGATAAACAAGCGTAAGGAAGAAATTGAAAAGCAAAATGTCAGGATTGCCTACCAGAATAAGCAGTTTTCTGAGACAATACAACTTAAGAACAAGATATTTTCAGTAATAGCACACGACCTTCGGAGCCCCGTAGTAAATATTCTTTACATGCTGAACCTTCTGAAAGAGGAGGAATACAAGGAAAAATACGACTCATTTGCCAATGCAAGCATTCAATATGCCCAGCAGGTGATTAACCTCCTTGAGAATATGCTGGTATGGGGTAAAGGACAGGAGGATAAGATTAAATTTTCACCTGATAGGATCGACCTTGCAGATATCATTCTTACAAACCTCAGTATTTTTAAAGAGTCGGCCGACAAAAAGGATATCTCCGTTAATTTTACGCAGATAGGCAACTCGAAAGCATATTTTGACAAAGACCTGATGGATATAATCATCAGGAACTTGCTGTCTAACGCGGTGAAGTACACCCACCGTGGAGGAAGGATAAGTATTCTCCTGAAAGACAAGACGCTGACCAATGAAGGAATTGTACTGAAAATATGCGACAATGGTATTGGTATTCCTCCGGGCAAACAGAAATACCTTTTTACGGCTTCCGAGGTGGAGAGCACGCCAGGCACTGAAAATGAAAAAGGCACCGGTTTCGGCCTGAAGCTTTGCTACGAACTGGTCAAGATCAACAGGGGTACCATCACGATTGAGAGCAATGAGGGTCAGGGCACATGCTTTATAATCACCCTTCCTGAAGATAAGCCTGCTTAATTGTAAATATTATCTGCTATAATCATCAGGAGCCGGGGGATATTATTGCTTTCCCTTTGCAGCAACCATCCGAGCAGATTTCAATCCTCCTATTGCCATTCCGCCAAAATCGACCATTTCGCCTTTTACGGTTCCACTGAGCACTATCATAATCTAAATTACAGTCTCTCCTGCCTGGGCAATGACTGACTCTGCCCTGAATTTTTTCACCTGGTACGGCAAACCAGATAAAAGATCCTTTATCTCGTCAGCTGAAATTTTATTAAAAAGAGGAGCATTTTGAAGAAGTATGTAATTCATATTTTCCTAATTTGGTACAATAAAAATCCGAAAATAATGAAAAAAATCAAGATTATTCTGATAACAATATTGTTATCAAATATTTACATATTAAATGCACAGGATGATTTTGAAACAAAGCTGCTTACTCAGTTTCATAAAATCAGAAGCGAAGAGATGATGACCTGGATAGAGAAACTATGCTCCCCGGAATACAGCGGCAGACTGACAGGGACTCCCGGATTTATAGCAAGTACTGTATGGGTTGCTGACAGGCTTAAGGAGTGGGGAATAAAGCCGGCGGGTGATAACGGAACTTATTTCCAATGGTTTCCGGCACCATATTCAGATGTGAATGATGCCGGTAGTCTTACTTTAAATCTCAGGCAGTCTGACGGAACAGTAATTAAAAAAACCTACTCATACCCTGATCAGTATTATCCAGGAATGAATTCAGGAAATGGCGAGATAACCTCAGAGGTGGTTTTCGTGGGATATGGGGTAACGGCCCCTGAACTGAATTACGACGATTACAAGGGAATTGATGTAAAAGGGAAAATCGTGCTTATGAACAGGGATGTGCCTTATACAGATCCCGGAAATCCCGAATATAAGAACTGGGTGAAATACTGTTACCACCAGTTCAAGCTTGAAAATGCAGTAAAGCATGGTGCTGCGGGAATGTTATATATTGAAGGTAATCTGTCAAATCCAAACATATCGCACGACTCGTTGATTATTGTCTGCGGAATAGGTCCGGAACCTCTTGCAGATATTTTTGCCGGACTGAAGATCACTAACAAAGATGTAACTGAAAAGATAAAAAAGACGATGAAGCCTGTTTCCTTCAATACAGGCAAGAACATGACAATCAGGGAGAACACTACCTGGCATCCTGAAGGAAGGGGTTGTAACGTCATAGGTCTGATTGAAGGCACTGATCCTGTATTGAAGAATGAGGTGATAATCATCGGAGGGCATCTTGACGCAGCCGGCAAGGCTGGTGAAATAGTTCCCGGTGCACTTGACAATGGCAGCGGTGTCGTTGATATCATGGGAGCAGCCAAAGCAATGGCTCTTTCGGGGATCGCACTCAGGAGGTCGGTTATGTTCCTTTTTATGGGAGGTGAGGAGAATGGTCTGCTGGGAAGCAAGTATTACTCACAACATCCTGTTTTCAGTCCTGAAAAGACAATTGTTTACATTAACCTCGACATGGTTGGCACGGGAAACGGACTTGCTGTAAACACATCAGCTCCCATAAAAGCTCTCTTACCCTATTTCGAAATTGCAAACTCAAAATATATCCACAGGCCGTTTGCCGGATCAGCACCCGAGCCCAGGGCATATTATGGCCGTCCCAGGACTGACTCCTTCAACTTCAGCTCTGCCGGATTCAGGTCCATGACGATCGGAACGACAGGAGACTATAAGAAAATTTATTATCATGTTCCCGGAGATAATCCGGATAATGTGGCAATAGATATAATGGAGGATGTGTCAAAGATGATCTATGTTGCCCTCACCAATATGGCGAATGATCCCGGATTAAAATTTTAGGCTCACAAACTCAGGCATCTCCAATACTCTAAACGGGCGCATTGTTTCAGGCTAGTTCAGCATTTACCCTGTCCCGTTCAAACCTCGTATTCAGGTCCCTGAGCGATCCGAGGCTTTCCATAAGATCGGGCAGGTAGTCAGTCTGACCGATAAAAGTCCAAAGGTAAGCAACAACCGAATAGATCCTTCCGGTGCTAAACCTGTCAACATCGACACATATAAAAAGAACAGCAATGAATATTACAATAAGGAGGATTTTTACAGTGGAGTAAGTGAAAGTATTCCAACGTGCTATTTTTGACTTCGGAGGTATCATATTCAGGAAAAACTTATGAATAGTCGATGTATCCTTGTTCTCAATAAGCTTATACAACTCCTCCTGGTTATCATGTATATCCTTCTGCAGTGTCGTCACTTTCTTCCTGCTAAGATTATTGATATAAGCAATCGGGAAAATGACAGCCAGACAAACCAGTGCAATACGATAATCATAAAAGAAAAGCGCTATGACAGCCCCTACTGATGCTGAAAGCTGCCATAATGCTTCAGGCAGTTTTTCCCTGAAAAATGTTACATACTCCTTTACCAGTTCAGACCGTACAAGCATCTTGGAGTATTTGTCACCTCTCGATTTTGACTCTTCAATTACACCGGTTGCTAAATCCGCATACATTTTTGAATAGGTCGGGCCTGTATAAAATCTATGGAGGCTTCCTCCCACAACATTCAGCATATAGACAAAAATCCATACGAAAAGAGGAAGGAAGATATTTATATTCTTCTGATCATAAAAGTGGTCGATAAGGGCATCAAGAAGCTTACCAAAAAAGGTAGGTTCAATGATCCATGCAATGTTCTCCACAAGTACGAAAGAGAGCAAAAGTCCTATTGAAAATTTGTATTTCAAAATAATATCCCTTGTCGTCATAAGCTGCAAAATATTTTACATTGACCAAATTAGAAAAAAGAATCCACATGACGTGAAAACAGACTTCACTACACCTTAGCCCTTTTAAAAAAACAAACAATTGACAAATTATTGTTAAAATAATAGTTTAATTTTATAATGAAAACAAATTCACCTTTGAAAATGAAAAAGCTGTCAGTTTTAATAGTGATCATTTTACTGATTTGCGGTTTTAAATGTCCGAAGAAGACAGGAGGCATTTACAGGTATTTCTTGGGTACAAAAGATAATTACAAGATCTGGATCATCGACGGCAGTAAAGTCAGACAAAAAATATACAAGGAGTTTCTTTACGGTGGCAATGAACAGCGCTATATTTTTAATCCGAAAGGAGAAATCTGGATCGACAATGCTATTTCATGCGAAGAGTTCGACCTTACAGTTGCCCACGAGCTGAATGAACGCCATCTGATGGCCAAATTCGGGTGGACCTATGACAAGTCACATGATTCATCCCTGATGGTAGAGCAGGTCATCAGAAGAAATAATGAAATAGCCTGCCGCGCTCATGAAGCTTCACTGAAAAAAGTAGGTGTAACCGATTCCTATAACATAAAGGAAATTCCTTCCCTGCCTGACAGTATACGCCTTTCGAGTATTTACCGGATCCCTGAGGGATCAAGGGATGGCATTTCTTTATGGGTGGTCGATGGTTATCTTATCCGTAAAAATATTTATCCTGATTTCGGATTCAGCGGAAATGACCTGGCTTATCATTTTATACCTCCAAAGGAAATATGGATTGACGGACAGGTTTCATGCGAAGAAACAGAGTATTCCGTTGCCCTTGAAATGATGGAACGAAAGGAGATCCAGGAAGGCAAAACATACAGCGACGCTTATGAAGATGCTGTCGGGATGGTTCAGAAGATGAGAAATGAAATGGAAAAGCTCATTGATAAACAACCAAGAACGGTCATTCCTGATTCCCTCGACCGTGATTCAGGAGTTATTGATCCCGGCGAAAGATGAGCATGAATACTTTAGCAAACAGGTCGCAGCACAGGTTATACTCTTATTCAAATAAGCGGAAGTATGCTACAAGACCATATAGCTAAAGTCAAAAACGGACAAAAGGTCTATCTTGGACTGGACATCGGATCTGTTTCGCTCAATACGGTAATTCTGGATCAGAGTTACAAGATCCTGGAAGAACACTATGATTATGTACACGGGAAACCGTTCAATGTCCTGAAAGAAAGACTTGATTCGGTTTTTTCAGCAATTTCACCTGATCAAATCTCCGGAATTGCGGTCACCGGTACGGGAGGCAAACTTGCGACCGAACTCATAGGAGGAATATTCGTCAACGAAATAATAGCCCAGGCCACTTCAACCGGCATTATGTACCCTGAGGCAAGAACAGTGATTGAAATCGGCGGAGAGGATTCAAAACTGATTCTGCTTGAAAAAGATGCCTCAGGCGGCAATTCAAGGCTTGTGGATTTTGAGATGAACAGCATCTGCGCTGCAGGAACAGGATCATTTCTTGACCAGCAGGCGAGGAGAATCGGAGTCAGCATTGATAAGGAATTTGGCGAGATGGCGCTTAAGTCGGTTGATCCCCCCCGTATAGCAGGCAGGTGCAGTGTGTTTGCGAAAAGCGATATGATCCACCACCAGCAGATAGCGACTCCCCTTCATGATATTGTAGCCGGTCTGTGCTTTGCACTTGCACGCAACTTCAGAAGTAATGTGGCAAGAAGCCGGGAGATAATAAAACCAGTGGTTTTTTCAGGCGGAGTCGCAGCAAACACTGGCATGGTAAGGGCTTTCAGGGAAGTGCTTGACCTTGGACCCGGGGAACTTATCATTCCAGAACATCATGCCTCGATGGGAGCTATCGGAGCCGTTATCTATGCTCATTCAAACAAGATGGAAATGAATCATTTCCATGGAATGGACCGGCTTTGTGAATACCTTTCAGAAAGTTCCACGGCTTTTAAAAGCCTTCCGCCCCTCAGGAAAGCAGATGCAGTGTACGACAAGCTGGTACGGTTCCGGAAAAACGGTCAGGAAAAACTGCCAGTATATCTTGGAATTGATGTAGGTTCCCTGAGCACAAACGTTGTACTCATCGATGAAAAGCATAATGTGGTGGCCCGGAGATACCTGCCTACTTCCGGAAAACCACTGGAAGCGATCCAGAAAGGGATGACGGAGATCTATGACGAAGTCGGCAGTGTGGTTGAAGTTATCGGCGCAGGAACAACCGGGTCGGGGCGGTATCTGACAGGTGATTTTATAGGCGCTGACACGATCCAGAATGAAATAACCGCTCAGGCAACCGCTGCAATAGATTTCGATCCGACGGTTGACACGATATTTGAGATAGGAGGCCAGGATTCAAAGTATATAAGCATTGAAAACGGGGTTGTAGTCGATTTTGAAATGAACAAGGTCTGTGCCGCAGGAACCGGATCGTTCCTTGAGGAGCAGGCAGAAAAACTGAATATAAACATAGTCGATGAGTTCGGAGAACTTGCCCTGAACTCGGAATTTCCTGTAAAGCTTGGAGACAGATGCACTGTATTCATGGAATCGGACCTCAACACTTTCATGCAGAAAGGCGCCAGGAATGAAAACCTTGTCGGTGGACTTGCATACTCGATTGTGTACAACTACCTCCAGAAAGTGGTGGCTGAACGACGCGTGGGGAACAAGATCTTTTTCCAGGGAGGCGTGACAAACAACAAAGCTGTGGTGGCAGCCTTCGAACAGGTGACGGGAAAGAAGATCACCATTCCTCCCCATTTTGATGTCACCGGTGCAATCGGCGCTGCGATACTTGCACAGAGGTCGATGAAAAAATACCAGAGGACAACATTCAAGGGCTTTGGAATAAGGAATGTCCAATATGTGCAGAGCATGTTCGTCTGCCAGGCCTGCACCAACCACTGTGAAATAAGGAAAGTCAGGATAGCGGGCGAGAAAAAATCACTCTTCTACGGAGGCAGGTGCGAAAAGTATGAAACCGACGGACGGAAAAAGACAAATAATAATATACCTGACCTGTTCAAAAAGAGGCTCTGTATGCTCATGGAGGGATACGAGGAAAAAAGGAACCAGGGAGCTGTGACAATCGGTATTCCAAGAGCTTTAATGGTATTTTACCAGCAATTCCCATTCTGGAGAACATTCTTTGAGGAGATGGGATTCAGGGTTGTGATATCAAAGGAATCGGATAAAACACTGGTCACCAGGTCAATCGAAACAATAGCAACCGAAACATGTCTGCCCGTTGAGCTTATGCACGGTCATGTGATTGATCTTGCTGAACAGGGTACAGATTATATTTTCACTCCTTTTATAGTTAATGCAAAAAACCAAAAAGGTAATAATACTTCCAATTGCAACTGCCCATGGATACAGACATACCCGTTTATGATAAGAGCGGCCCTCAGAGGTAAGGTTGATGAATCAAAACTGCTGATGCCGACACTGCATTTCAGGTATGAGAGAGTGCTTATTAAGGAGATGACAACTTATTTCAGCAAGAAGTTCAGCATTGACAAGAAAAGGATCAGGGAGGCAGTTTACAAAGCAGATGAAGTTCAGGTTTTATTTGAAAAAGGGCTTGTTGATTATGGCCGCAATGTCCTTAAGAACATTCCCGCAAACTGCAGACCTGTAATCCTTCTCGGAAGACCTTATAACTGCACCGATTCATTTCTGAACCTCGATCTCGTAAATAAGCTCATTGCACAGAATGTTATGCCCATTCCTGTTGATATGCTTGATCTCTCTTCCTTCAACATATTTGAAAGTTACAGGAACATGTACTGGCCGAACGGACAAAAAATTGTTGCAGCTGCCCAGTATGTTGCAGGGACAGAAGGATTGAATGCGGTTTACCTCAGCAATTTCCGCTGCGGACCAGATTCATTCATATGGCATTATGTTACCGAAGAGCTCAAAGGGAAACCCTTTCTTCATCTTGAAGTTGATGAACATTCAGCTGATGCAGGGATTGTGACGCGGATCGAAGCTTTTCTCGACAGCCTGAAAGGATCTGAAAAAAATGAAATTAAGGAAGTGAAGATTTTCAGACCACGCCGCGGTCAATCAACTCATTACAACGGCAGAACACTCTATTTCCCCTATATGCACGACGGAGCTTACATGGTCGCTGCAGCAGCCAGGAGCGTAGGCATCCACTCGGAGGTACTTCCGAAACAGACTGATGAAGAGATTACACTGGGAAGAAAATATACCTCTTCAAAGGAGTGTTTCCCAATGATATGCACCACAGGAAGCTTCCTCAAAAAATTATTCGAACCTGGAGCTGACCCTTCAAAAATGAGCTTTTTCATGCCTGATCACAACGGACCGTGCAGATTCGGCCAGTACAATCACTTCCAGAGGATCCTTTTTGACAGGCTGGGATTCGGGAAAGCCGAGATTCTGACTCCTTCAAATGATACTTCCTATGCAGATCTCGCCGGGAAAAAGAGCCAGACGTTCAGGATCAATGCATGGAAAGGGTTTGTTTCGTTCGATTATCTGAGACAGCTTTACAGGGAAACGCGACCCTACGAAATAAATAAAGGGGAAACAGAAGGCATTTATGAAGCTTCCCTTAAGAAAATTGAACATTGCATTGAATCAGGATCAAAAGGGCTTCACGGGCTGCTGGTGAGCGTGGCATCTGATTTCATGGACATAAGGGTTGACAAAAGCCGCAGGAAACCAGTCGTTTCAATACTTGGTGAGATTTATATGCGCGATAATGCAGGATGTAACGGCAATATCGCAAACAGGTTAGAAGACCTTGGTGTGGAAGTGCTCATCGGTCCTTTCTCGGAATGGATAACATATTCTACTTACCGTTATACCCGCGACAGCAAATGGAAGAATGACAAAAAAGGAATAATTAAGTCAAGGATCCAGGAGATAGGTCAGGAAGCAATTGTAAGCTACCTTCTCAGAGGTATAAAGAAATTCACGGATCGCGGGAAAGATGTCTCTCTCCACGAAATGCTGAAATTTTGCAATACTTACGTAAATGAGTTTTACGATGGTGACCCTCCAATTGCAATGGGATCATCTGTTGCACTCGCTGAACGCGGCATTGCCGGCATTGCTGCCATACTTCCATTCACCTGCATGCCCGGAACGCTTATTGCAGCAGTAAGCGATTCGTTCCGCAAGGACCACAACAATATACCGTTTATCAATATAGCTTACGACGGGCAGGATTCCGTATCACTTGAAACAAGGTTACAGGCTTTTATATTCCAGGTTAAGGAATATGCTGCATTAGTGGAACCGGGAATTGAATGATTCCAAGCTCATTGGCTAACACAGCTTATTTTGTGACTTTGAACCCCAGCCCCTTAATGATTTTTTCGGTTTCAGCCGGACAATCTTTCAGGCAAATCTTAAATGAAGGGAATTCACGTCTTACGGGGTAATTTTCCCTCAGACTTTCAAACCTCGATGGATCAAATCTCAGCTTGACATCATCCTCGACAATATTATAGGAATGAAAAACAGCCTTCCTGATTATTTCTTCGCTGCTTTTACCTTCGCAGTCAAGATTAAGTTCTTGATTTTCAGGAGATGGAATTTCGGCCGGAAACCAGTTGCCCAGATGCTTTATCATAAAGGCTTCACTCAGAGCGCGTACTATTATTGATGTCCCGTTTGCTTTGCCATCGGCAGAATAGCCTGCAATATGAGGTGTCGCAAGAAATGTCATGTGCATCAATGGAATATTTATTTCCGGCTCCTTTTCCCATACATCAAGCACTGCACCTCCCAGCTTGTCGAAAGAAATGGCATCCATCAATGTATCGCTGTCGACCACCTCTCCCCTGCTTGTATTAATAATCCAGCAACCGGGTTTAACCTTTCTGAAAGTCCGGGAATCAAATAAATGGAATGTCCTGTCATCCCCTTCCATATTAAGCGGTACATGAAGAGATATTATATCTGATTCAGCGAGAATACGGTCGAGACTCACGAAGTTCTTTTTCTTTTCTCTTCTCTCTCTTGGCGGGTCGTTTAAAAGAGTATTCATCCCCAGTGTTTTAGCAAGCTTTTCAACTTTTGTCCCCACATTCCCGACCCCAACGATTCCAATTGTCTTATTCTTCAGGATGAAGCCAGATTCGGATGAGATCCTTAACAGCGCTGAAGCAATGTACTGCTGGACTGAAGATGAATTACACCCTGGTGCATTCGTCCATTTGATGTTGTTTTTTTCACACCATGAAGTGTCAATATGATCATAGCCGATTGTTGCAGTTCCAATGAATTTGACGGCCGAGCTGCCCAACAGGTCCCTGTTGCAGAGAGTTCTTGTCCTGATCAGTAATGCGTCGGCTTCATGCACTACATCACGTGTAATAAATTTAGCCGGCAAATAAGTAATGTCGGCAAATGATTCAAGGACACCTTTCAGAAAAGGAATTTTATCATCTGCGACAATTCTGATCATGTTTATTTTTTTTGGAAAGATAATAAATTTAAAAGGTTCATTTTCTTAATTCATTTGGTTAAAATTAACAAATCTTCTATTTATGAACATTAATCATCCGGAACGGAAAAAACAGAAACTGGCCTGTTTGTCGGCACTCCGGAAAAACCATTAACATATTGAATCACTTATTAATAGGCTTTCAAAGATTTATTTTATCAAAATCTGGATCCATTTTTAACTGACTGTAAAGCATTAATTTAAAGTCACAATATTTTAGTAAATATTGCTACCTTTGTATTAGTGATATTTGATTATCTTAGATATGATAATTTTAGACAATAAATTATTCAGATTGCTAATTTTTTTACTATGAAATCAAAAATTACCCTAATTTTATTAATGTTGATCCCCGCTGGAATAACTGCACAGAAACCTGTTCTGATTACAGAAGACAGTTTAAAGATCGGAAAAAGTCTGGCGCCTGCCCTTACGGTTTCAATTCCCGAGGTGGAATATGAAAAAACCCTCAAAAACTGGACAAAGGAATTGCAGTCAGGGACAAAATCAAAAGTTGTCACTGAGAACGGTGAGATGTCAATCTTCGGGGCCAAGATCAAGGAAATCAGTCCAAACCCGCTGAATGTTTACAGTAAGCTTACCGCTGTCGATTCAATGGTTCAGATAGTCGTATCATTTGAAGTCAAGAAGGACGAGTACATTGAAAAAAATAGCGGTGAGGCTGACTTTGTAAAGGCCCAGAATTACCTGAAAGAATTTGCAAAGGATCAGTACATTGATGTTGCCAAAGATCAGGCAGACAGAGAACAAAAGAAGCTTCGTGACCTCCAGAAAGAGTTGTCGTCGCTCGAAAATGAGAAATCCCACCTTCAGAGATCAATCCAGTCTGATAACAATACCATTGCAAGCGAGAAGGAGAATATTGCAGTTCAGAACAATGAACTGGCAACAGTGACAGCTGCCCTGCTTGAACAGAACAACCAGCTGGATACAATTAAAGATGAGATTGCAAAAAAAGCAAAGGAAGCTGCCATAAAGGACCTCGAAAAGAGGAAAAAGAAAGCACTGAATTCCATTGAATCTTCTGAAAACCGGGTAAATAAGTCAAACAACAACATTGACAAGGCCAACGGCGATATCCCGAAAAACGAAAAAATGCAGGAAAAATTAAGGGATCAGATTGCCGAGCAGGAGGCTGTTTATCAAAGCTATGCCGATAAAGTCAAAAAGATCAAATCATATTAATAAGCGTTCAGTTTATTAACTTTCACATCCCCTTTACCCCTTCGAAGGGGATTTTTTTGTTTGAGCCTGTCGTAAAATGATCCTTTATCATTTGTCTTTTTTAATAAACTCTCCCAGTTCCCTGTAAACCTGGTCGATCGGAAGGCCCATCACATTGAAATATGATCCTTCAATTTTGCAGCAGGCTGCAAGGCCAATCCATTCCTGAATGCCATAAGCTCCTGCCTTGTCGTAAGGCCTGAAATTACTAATGTAATATATTAGTTCTTCGTCACTGAGTTCCGTAAAAGTCACTCTTGTGGATGAGTAAAAAGACCTTCTCTTTTTTGCCGACAGAAGGCACACACCCGTTATCACCTCATGGGTTTTCCCGGATATTGCACGAAGTATTTCATATGCATCGGCCTCATTTTCCGGTTTGTCAAGAATCCTGTCACCGCACCATACAATTGTATCGGCTGTAATTACCAGTTCATTGTCCTTAATTTCCTGTGCGAACTGGTCGGCCTTGCTTCCTGCAATGTACAAAGCTATTTTTTCACCTTTAAGATCATGAGGGTAATCTTCTTCCCAGTTTTTGGTGACAACCTCAAATCTGAGTCCAAGCTCCCTCAGAAGCTGTTGCCGTCTGGGGGAACGCGATGCAAGAATAATCCTGTATTTATTGATCTGGTCAATAACCATGCTACATCAGATTCCAGGTAAGGATCAGTTTCACGACAACGGAATAAAGAAGTCCGGTAACCATCACAATTTTCATAAGACTGCTGGCCTGATGAAGCTGTTTCTTCTCCCTGCCTTTTACAAGGTAATAAACAACAGAAATCAGTGGAACAGCTATCGCAAGAGAAATATATATAAGCGTAATTTTATCGTTCAATATGAAGCCCCATACAAGATACAGCATCACAACAGTAACGATGACAAGGCATATGGAGACTATTTTTGCACTGAAAGTTCCTATAACCACGGGTATCGTATTTCTTCCGTATATCATATCACCTTCAAAATCCTCAATATCTTTGATAATTTCACGGGTGAGGGTTATCAGAAAAGAAAAAATGGCAAATCCTCCGACCCAGAAAAAAATCAGGTTCAGCTGGGGTGGCGACATAGCCTTAACTGCATAGTACCTGTAAAGGGCCGGCCATTCGTAAATGACAACAAGCATAGGAACCATGGCAACGAGAACTGACACAATCACATTACCCAGGAGAAACTGACTCTTATAACTTGCGGAATAAAAATAAAGCAGACCCGAGACAACAAGGAAAACTAATCCCAACCAAATATACCCGGCTTTCCATGATATATAAAATCCAAGGGCGACGCCAATGGTATTTAGAATGCTATGCCACATCATTGCCATTCTTCGCGGAATTCTTGTGCCGACAATGACCTCGCCCCTGTTTATCAGGTCTGTTTTGATATCAAAATAGTCATTTATGACATAACCTCCGGCTGTGATGAAAACCGTCGCGGTTACAAGGATCAGAAAATCGTACCATGGAAACTGTAGTGTGAGTGGGACAGCCTCACCGTTCCCTTCAATCATTATTACCTGTATCTTGCTGATTACAGGTTCAATAATAGCATATCTCATCAGGATCATTGTTACTATGACCAAAAGAAGATTCTGCCATCTTATAAGGTTCAGAAATGCTTTCATAAATCACCAGCTAAATGCATCAGTATCCATCCACTTGTCGTGTAGCCGCATTACCTGTTCAATGATATCCCTTGCACAGCCTTCACCGCCTTTCTTATCAGAAACATATGACGACACCTGTTTTATTTCGCTGTCGGCATCAGCCGGACAAACAGCTATTCCTGCCTCTTTCATGACCTCATAATCTGGTATGTCGTCGCCCATGAAAAGAACTTCAGCCCTATCGAGTCCGTTCCTGCTCAGAAATAATTTAAAATCAGTAAGCTTGGAGCGGCTGTTCAGATATACTTCATTGATCCCCAAAAGTTTAAGTCGTTTAAGGTACTCTTTCGATTTGCTGCCTGAGATGATTGCTATATGGTAACCCTTTTTAACCGCAAGCTGGAGCGCATATCCGTCGCGAAGATTCACAGTCCTGTTTGGCACGCCAAAAGCGTTGAGTGCAATGGTCTGGGTAGAAAGAACGCCGTCGATGTCGAAAACGAAAGCTTTGACTCTTGCCAGTTCCTCTTTAAAGTTGGTCATCCTTGGTGTTTTTGTAATTGCGTATAATCGATTCTGTCATTTCCCTATAGATCTTCTGCAATTCAGGGGAGAAAGATAAAATATTGATATGTTTTTCAATAGTACCCATGTCAAGCCTTACCGCAGGGCCGGTTTGTGATTTCTCGGGACCCTCCTTAATTGCTTTATTAACTGTCTCACGAATAAGAGGTTCCAGGATTTCAAAAGGTAATCCGGCTTTCCCTGCAATTTTCTTCCCTTCAGTGAACATAAAATTTGTAAAGTTATTCACAAAAACCGCTGCCACATGCAGGATTTTTCTGCGATCTTCATCAATTGACCGGACCTCTGCCCCAATTGATCCGGCAATTTGTTCCAGCTTTTCAATTGTTTCAGGGTCAGAACCATCTACGAAAACGGGCAGATTAGTGTAGTCAATTAAGCGTCCTTCTGAAAAAGTCTGAAGTGGATAAAAGACACCCTTGTGATTAATATTTTCAGGAAAAACATCCAGTCCGAGACTTCCGGCTGTATGTGCGACAATAGTATTAGTTATGCATTTTACTTCTGAAAGGATTTTTTTGACTGAATCGTCAGGGACAGCGGCAATGATCACACAGGAGCGATCATAAAAAGTCAGCTCCGGCGACCAGGAGGCATGGCATTCTTCTGCAAGCTTCCTTCCATTTCTTTCGTTTCTTGAGACAACAGTCGCTATCGGAAAGCCTGTTTTAAATAACTGTCTGCTTAATGAAGCCGCAACTCTTCCTGCTCCAATAAATGATATGGTGCATTTTTCCAAAGGGTTTATTTTTCCGAAATTTACGAAAACTGATGCATACAACTACCGGAGGGTCTAATAATAAAAAAGGTGTCAGTAGAGACACCTTTTTCCGAATATAGATACTTTTTAATCACGCCTGTGCCGTAGGTCCGCCGAAAGACATAGGCAGAACCGGCGCCGATCCCTTTACTTCCTTGATAGTGCCGTTGACTGATTCATACTTGGCAATATTATCCTGAAGAGCCGCGACGAGCCTTTTTGCGTGTTCGGGTGTAAGGATTATCCTTGATTTTACCTGTGCCTTCGGTACTCCTGGCATGATTCTTATAAAATCTATCACAAATTCAGATGAGGAGTGAGTTATGACTGCAAGGTTTGAATAGGTTCCCTGTGCCACTTCTTCATTCAGTTCAATATTGATCTGTCCCGAATTTTTTTGATCAGTCATGGTTTTATGGATTAAATCCCTAATTAGCTGTTTCAGAATCGGCCTCCACCGGAGTTTCGGTCATGCCGTCAAGTTCATCAAGCGATCCCACAATAATTGAGTTGTATTCACGCTGACCTGTTCCGGCCGGAATAAGATGACCGACAATTACGTTTTCCTTCAGCCCTTCCAGTTTGTCGATCTTTCCAAGAATTGCGGCTTCGTTAAGAACCTTGGTTGTCTCCTGGAAAGATGCGGCTGAGAAGAAGCTGGTTGTCTGGAGGGCTGCCCTTGTGATGCCCTGAAGCACCTGGTTGGATGTTGCCGGAACTGCATCTCTTGCCTCAACTGTCTTAAGGTCACGGCGTTTGAGAACAGAATTTTCATCCCTGAGCTTACGTGCAGTGACAATCATCCCCGGACGAAGTGTCTGTGAATCACCTGAATCAACAATATACTTCTTCCCGTAAATCCAGTCATTCTCATCCATAAACTCAAGCTTGTCAACAACCTGACGTTCAAGGAACTTGGTATCACCCGGGTCAACTATTTCGACCTTGCGCATCATCTGTCGCACGATGATCTCAAAGTGCTTGTCATTGATCTTGACACCCTGCAGACGATAAACTTCCTGAATTTCGTTCACTATATATTCCTGAACTTTTGTCGGGCCTTTGATAGCAAGAATATCCGAAGGTGTTATAGCGCCATCGGAAAGTGGTACACCGGCTTTTACATAATCATTTTCCTGTACCAGTATCTGTTTTGACAGCGGGACAAGGTATTTCTTAACTTCATCAGTTTTTGATCTGATTGATATTTCCCGGTTCCCTCTCTTTATTTTTCCGAATGTCACTTCTCCGTCAATTTCAGAAACAATTGCCGGGTTGGATGGGTTACGTGCTTCGAACAATTCGGTAACCCTTGGAAGGCCTCCGGTAATATCGCCCGATTTGCCTACAGCCCTTGGTATCTTTGCAAGAACATCTCCGGCTTCAACGGTCTTATCCGGGTCGATAACCAGGTGAGCGCCCACAGGAAGGTTATACAACCTGAGCTCCTCTCCTTTAGGCCCCATTATCTTGATAGCCGGGTTCTTTGTTTTATCCCTGCTTTCAATTATAACCTTTTCCTTGAACCCTGTCTGCTCATCAGATTCTTCACGGAAAGTCACACCTTCAATAAGGTAATCATAAGAAACCTTACCGCTGAGTTCGGCGATGATCACAGCGTTGAACGGATCCCATTCACAGATAAGTTTTCCCTTTTCGACATCACTTCCCGGTTTGATGTATAATTTAGAACCATAAGGAACTGAATGTGTTGTAAGGGCTATGCCTGTTTTCTTGTCAATTATTCTTAATTCTGCAAGGCGTCCAAGGACAATATCTATATCTCCTTTCTCAGGATCTTTCTTTGGTACTGACCTGAGTTCCTCTATTTCTGCTATACCGCTGTATCGGGCAACAAGCCTCGACTCTGTCATTATATTCGATGCAGTACCTCCGACGTGGAAAGTACGGAGGGTCAGCTGTGTACCGGGTTCTCCGATGCTCTGTGCAGCAATAACTCCGACTGCTTCTCCCTTCTGGACCATATGGCCTGTGGCAAGATTACGTCCATAGCATTTTGCACAGACACCTTTTTTTGATTCGCATGTAAGAACCGAACGGATCTCAACCTGCTCGATCGGCGAATCCTCGATCTTCTGTGCAAGCTCTTCCGTAAGTTCCTGTCCTGCTTCAACAATAAGCTCGCCGGTTAAAGGATGATAAACATTATGCACGGTTGTGCGGCCCAGAATTCTTTCGTAAAGAGTTTCGACAACTTCTTCATTCTTCTTTATGGCCGTAGCAACCAGGCCTCTCAGCGTACCGCAGTCTTCCTCGTTGATGATGACATCCTGCGACACGTCGACAAGGCGTCGTGTCAGATAACCTGCGTCTGCTGTCTTAAGAGCGGTATCTGCAAGTCCCTTGCGTGCGCCATGTGTTGAAATGAAATACTCCAGAACCGACAAACCTTCCTTGAAGTTCGAGAGGATAGGGTTCTCAATGATCTCAGACCCTGTAGCGCCCGACTTCTGAGGTTTTGCCATAAGGCCCCTCATCCCTGAAAGCTGGCGGATCTGTTCTTTTGATCCTCTTGCCCCCGAGTCGAGCATCATATAAACCGAATTGAATCCCTGCTTATCAGTCGACAGTTGTTTCATAAGCGACTGGGTCAGCCTTGCATTTACATGTGTCCAGATATCGATAATCTGGTTGTAGCGTTCATTGTTTGTGATGAACCCCATGCTGTAGTTGCTGAGTACTTCTTCAACCTGCTCATAACCCTCCGTAACAAATTTTGTCTTTTCCTCAGGAATTATAACATCATCCAGGTTGAATGAAAGTCCGCCCTTAAATGCTGAATAGAATCCCAGGTTCTTTATTGCATCAAGGAAGTCGGCAGTTTTTGCCATTCCTGAAAGCTTGAGAACTCGTCCGATAATATCCCTGAGCGATTTTTTTGTAAGGAGTTCATTTATATAACCGACCTCAGCCGGAACATCCTGATTGAAGAGAACTCTTCCGACAGTCGTTTCGACAAGGTGATTTACAAGTTCACCGTCGACCCTGTCGTTTACCTTAACCTTAACTATGGCGTGCAGATCAACTTTTCCTTCATTGTAGGCAATTGCAACTTCCTGGGGCGAATAAAAAACAAGTCCTTCTCCTTTTACCTTTTCGGGCGGAGCGCTTTTCTTACCCTTTGTTATGTAGTACAGCCCGAGAACCATATCCTGGGAAGGTACCGTAACCGGAGCACCATTGGCCGGGTTAAGGATATTATGAGAGGCCAGCATAAGCATCTGCGCCTCAAGGATTGCTGCATTTCCAAGAGGAAGATGGACTGCCATCTGGTCGCCGTCGAAGTCGGCGTTGAAAGCCGTACAAACCAGAGGGTGCAGCTGGATTGCCTTTCCTTCAATTAATTTCGGCTGGAAGGCCTGAATACCGAGCCTGTGAAGTGTAGGAGCACGGTTCAGAAGAACCGGATGTCCCTTGAGGACGTTTTCAAGAATATCCCATACTACGGGATCTTTCCTGTCGACTATTTTCTTCGCGGACTTGACAGTCTTGACAATTCCTCTTTCAATAAGCTTCCTTATTATAAATGGCTTATAAAGCTCAGCTGCCATATCCTTGGGCAGGCCGCACTCGTGGAGTGCAAGCTCTGGTCCGACGACAATAACCGAACGGGCTGAGTAGTCGACCCTTTTACCAAGAAGGTTCTGGCGGAATCGTCCCTGTTTACCTTTCAAGCTGTCGCTCAGTGATTTAAGAGGGCGGTTTGCATCGGTCTTTACTGCATTTGCTTTTCTTGAATTGTCAAAAAGAGAATCGACAGCTTCCTGGAGCATGCGCTTCTCATTGCGAAGAATTACTTCGGGAGCCTTTATCTCGATCAGTCGTTTCAGCCGATTATTCCTTATAATAACCCTTCTGTAAAGGTCGTTAAGGTCGCTTGTGGCAAAGCGTCCGCCGTCGAGAGGAACAAGAGGCCTCAGTTCGGGCGGGATAACAGGCACTACTTTAATGATCATCCATTCGGGCTTGTTCACGTTTTTTGAATCCCTGAAAGCTTCCACAACCTGAAGCCGTTTAAGAGCTTCATTTTTACGCTGCTGTGAAGTTTCGGTGTTAGCCCGGTGGCGGAGCGAGTATGAAAGTTCATCGAGGCCGATGCGGCTGAGAAGCTTATAAAGCGCTTCAGCACCCATATCGGCAACGAACTTGTCAGGATGGTTATCTTCAAGATACTGGTTTTCCTTCGGCAGCGACTCAGTTATTTCAAGATATTCTTCTTCCGTAAGAAAATCGAGGTATTTTACACCGTCAACTGCTTTTATACCGGGATTAATGACCACGTATCTTTCATAATAGATTATTGAATCGAGCTTCTTGGTGGGCAGCCCGAGCAGATAACCTATCTTGTTGGGTAATGAGCGGAAGTACCAGATATGTGCAACCGGAACAACAAGTGAAATATGTCCCATTCTTTCGCGCCGCACTTTTTTTTCGGTCACTTCAACACCGCAGCGGTCGCAAACAATGCCCTTGTACCTTATTCTCTTATACTTTCCGCAGTGGCATTCATAATCCTTAACCGGTCCAAAGATCCTTTCGCAGAACAAACCGTCACGTTCAGGCTTATATGTACGGTAGTTTATTGTCTCAGGCTTCAGCACCTCCCCGCTCGAACGATCGAGTATCTCCTCAGGTGAAGCAAGCCCTATTGAGATCTTTGAGTAACTGGTTTTTGTTTTGTTATCTCTTCTGAATGACATATACTGTAATTTATTTATTCATTAAATAACACTGATTAGGGTTCCCGGCCGTCAGTCAAGTATGACGCTTAAACCGAGTCCCCTGAGTTCATGCAGCAGCACATTCAGTGATTCCGGAATGCCAGGTTGAGGCATCGGTTCACCTTTAACTATTGATTCATAAGCTTTTGCACGACCTATAACGTCGTCAGACTTAATAGTCAGGATCTCCTGAAGAGTATAGGCTGCACCGAATGCTTCAAGTGCCCAGACTTCCATTTCTCCGAAACGCTGGCCTCCGAACTGGGCTTTACCGCCGAGGGGCTGTTGCGTTATCAGGGAATACGGGCCAATAGAACGTGCATGCATCTTGTCATCAACCATATGGCCCAGTTTGAGCATATAGATAACGCCGACCGTAGCAGGTTGGTCAAACCGTTCACCTGAACCTCCGTCATAAAGGAAGGTCTTACCGTATTTAGGCAGTTTTGCCTTTTCAGTATATTCAGTTATCTGGTCAATGGTTGCACCATCAAAAATAGGAGTCGAGAACTGCAGTCCAAGCTTCTGGCCTGCCCACCCGAGGACAGTTTCATAAATCTGTCCGAGGTTCATCCTCGAAGGGACACCAAGAGGATTAAGCACTATATCGACAGGAGTTCCGTCTTCGAGGAACGGCATGTCTTCCTGGCGCACAATCTTTGCAACGATTCCTTTGTTGCCATGGCGCCCTGCCATCTTATCCCCCACTTTTATCTTGCGCTTCTTGGCTATGTAGACCTTTGCAAGCCTTACAATGCCTGCAGGCAGCTCATCGCCAATTGTGATGTTATATTTTTTGCGCTTATAGATACCATCAATCTCCTTGTATTTGATTATGTAGTTGTAAAGGAGCTGCTTGATGCTGTCGTTTTTCTTTTTATCGGTAGTCCATTTATTCGGATTTATATTCAGGAAATCAACCTCCTGCAGTTGTTTCAGGGTGAATTTGCTCCCTTTGGGAATAATGTCGACATTAAGGTAATCCCTGACACCCTGTGAGGTTTTTCCATTAACCAGTATGAAAAGCTTATCGACAAGCCTTGCTTTGAGTTCATCAACATTTTTGTTGAAATCAGATTCAATCTTATCAAGGAGCGGCTTCTCGACAGCTTTTGCTTTTCTGTCCTTGATTGCACGTGTGAACAGCTTCTTATCGATAACAACACCCTCAAGTGACGGTCCTGCCTTCAGGGAAGCATCCTTTACATCTCCCGCTTTGTCGCCGAAGATTGCCCGGAGAAGTTTTTCCTCGGGAGAAGGATCAGATTCACCTTTTGGCGTGATCTTGCCTATAAGGATATCGCCCGGCATTATATGGGCGCCAATTCTTATCAGGCCGTTTTCGTCGAGGTTCTTCGTTGCTTCTTCACTGACATTTGGGATATCTGAAGTAAGTTCCTCGAGACCTCGTTTTGTGTCACGAACCTCAAGGAGATATTCGTCGATATGCACGGATGTGAACATGTCCTGCTGAACAACTTTTTCAGAGATCACAATTGCATCCTCGAAGTTGTAGCCTTTCCATGGCATGAATGCCACTTTCAGGTTGCGCCCGAGTGCAAGTTCACCGTTTCTTGTCCCGTAACCTTCAGTGAGAACCTGCCCTTTTGTCACCTTTTCTCCCTTTCTGACCACAGGTGTAAGGTTGATGCAGGTGTTCTGGTTGGTTTTCCTGTATTTAGGAAGAATATAACGCCTGATGTCATCATCAAAACTTACAAATTTTTCCTCATCGGTGCGGGTATATCTTATGACTATTTCATTTGAATCGACATATTCCACAACTCCGTCGCCTTCAGCAACGAACAGGATACAGCTGTCTTTAATAACCTGTGCTTCGAGTCCAGTGCCAACGATAGGAGACTCAGGACTGATAAGAGGTACAGCCTGACGCATCATGTTCGATCCCATAAGGGCCCTGTTTGCGTCGTCGTGCTCAAGGAATGGAATAAGTGAAGCGGCAATTGATGCGATCTGGTTTGGAGCGACATCCATAAGGTCGACTTTGGTGACCTCCTCGAAAGGATAATCTGCCTCATACCTGCACTTTGCCCTCTGGTTTTCAAAATGACCGTCTTTTAGAAGAGAAGCATTTGCCTGTGCTATCATCTTCTCTTCCTCCTCTTCAGCAGTAAGCCAGACAATGCCTTCATTGCTGAAATCGACCTTCGCATCCTTCACCTTAAGGTAAGGCGTTTCTATAAACCCAAGGTCGTTTATTTTGGCATAGACGCACAAGGAAGAAATGAGTCCGATGTTTGGTCCTTCAGGTGTTTCTATCGGGCACAGACGGCCATAGTGTGTATAGTGGACGTCGCGAACCTCGAAACCTGCCCTTTCACGCGACAGACCGCCAGGTCCCAGAGCAGACATACGGCGCTTGTGCGTCATTTCTGCCAGAGGGTTGGTCTGGTCCATAAACTGTGAAAGCTGGTTTGTGCCGAAGAAGGAGTTTATGACAGATGAAAGAGTTTTTGAATTGATAAGATCAACAGGTGTAAACACCTCATTATCCCTGACATTCATTCTTTCACGGATGGTTCGTGCCATACGTGCAAGGCCAACCCCAAACTGTGCATATAGTTGTTCTCCGACTGTACGAACCCTCCTGTTGCTGAGGTGATCTATATCATCGACATCAGTTTTCGCATTGATAAGTTCAATCAGGTATCCGATGATCTTTATAATGTCTTCCTTTGTAAGGACCTTAACACTCATTTCGGTGTTAAGGCCAAGCTTTTTATTTATCCTGTATCGGCCAACCTCTCCAAGGTCATATCTCTTGTCGGAGAAGAAAAGCTTGTCGATCACATCCCTGGCCGTAGCTTCATCAGGCGGCTCAGCGTTGCGCAGCTGCCTGTAGATATAGATGACAGCCTCCTTCTCGGAGTTGCAGGGATCCTTCTGCAGGGTATTATATATTATGGCGAAATCCGACAGTGATATATCTTCCCTGTGAAGGAGGATCATCTTTGCCCCCGAATCAACTATCATGTCGATATGTTCAGGTTCAATGACTGTTTCACGGTCGAGGATCACCTCATTTCTTTCTATTGAAACAACTTCTCCGGTATCTTCATCAACAAAATCTTCTACCCATGTTTTAAGAACCCTTGCGGCCAGCTTACGGCCTACGAGTTTCTTGATATTGGTCTTTGATACTTTATGTTCTTCTGCAAGATTGAAGATCTCAAGGATCTCCTTATCGCTCTCGAAGCCTATGGCTCTCAGCAGGGTTGTAACCGGCAGTTTTTTCTTCCTGTCGATGTATGCATACATCACGTTATTGATGTCGGTCGCAAATTCAATCCATGAGCCCTTGAACGGGATTATTCTTGCCGAATATAACTTTGTTCCGTTGGCATGGATGCTCTGTCCGAAGAAAACACCCGGAGATCTGTGCAATTGTGAAACCACAACTCTTTCTGCCCCGTTAATGACGAAAGTACCGCGATCAGTCATATAGGGAACTGTTCCGAGGTACACGTCCTGGATTACGGTGTCGAAATCCTCATGTTCAGGATCGGTGCAATAGAGTTTAAGTTTTGCCTTCAGCGGTACGCTGAAGGTAAGCCCGCGTTCGATACATTCTTCTATCGTGTAGCGAGGGGGGTCGATATAATAATCGAGGAATTCAAGAACAAAATTATTTCTTGTGTCTGTTATTGGGAAATTTTCGGTAAAGACCTTAAAGAGTCCTTCTTTTCTCCTGTTTTCGGGGGTAGTTCCGAGCTGGAAAAACTCACCGAATGATTTTAACTGAATTTCCAGAAAATCAGGATACTCCAGCTGGTTTTTCCGGGAAGCAAAACTAATTCTTTCAGTATTTTTTGAGGACATTTATAAAAGGATTAAGTGAACTTATAATTTAAAAGAACGAAAAGGCCTAGTCCCGTCCTGAAAGACAGGGCTAAACCTATAACCCGGTGATCAGGTATAACTTATTTAAGTTCAACTTCAGCTCCTGCTTCAACCAATTGACCTTTAATAGCTTCTGCTTCATCTTTAGATACACCTTCTTTAACCGGAGCCGGAGCAGCGTCTACAACAGCTTTAGCTTCTTTCAGTCCAAGGCCAGTGATATCTTTTACCAGCTTGACTATCTGTAATTTTTGGCCACCGGCATTTTTAAGAATAACATCGAATGTTGATTTCTCTTCAGCTTTAGGCGCTTCACCGCCGGATGCCGGACCAGCGACTGTCACTGCAGCAGCTGCAGGTTCAATCCCATATTCTTCTTTCAGTATTTTAGCCAGTTCGTTTACCTCTTTAACAGTAAGGTTAACCAGTTCTTCTGCAAATTTCTTAAGATCTGCCATTTTATCGATTTTTAATTTAATTATACTTTAATTACTTTTCTCTTTTTGATAGTGTTTCGAGAACACCATGAATTTTATTTCCACCTGACTGGAGGGCTGAAACAACGTTCCTGGCAGGTGACTGAAGGAGAAGGATTATATCTCCTATAAGTTCCTGTTTTGTCTTGACGGAGATAAGTGTATCAAGCATACCATCTCCTATGAATATTGATTCCTGAACGTATGCGCCTTTAAGCACAGGTTTATCATGCCGCTTACGGAATTCCTTTATCAGTTTTGCAGGAACATTTCCGGTTTGCGCGAACATGATGGATGTGGTACCTTTGAGAACCGGATAGAGCTCTTCAAAGTTACCTTCAGACATTTCGAGTGCTCTTTTCAGGAGAGTATTTTTAACAACAATAAGTTTAATATCATTTTCAAAACACTTTCTTCTAAGATCACTGGTGTCAGCTGCATTAAGCTGAGCAGTATCAGTCAGGTAAAAGTGGCTGTACTCTTTCAGTTTCTCAGCAAGGCTGTCGACGATAGCATTTTTTTCTTCCCGTCTCATAATTTCTTTTCGAGTTTAAAATAATCAGTTAATCATCAAGACCCTTGGGATCAATCTTAATACCAGGGCTCATCGTGCTTGAAAGGAACAGGCTGCGGATATATGTACCTTTTGCAGCAGCCGGTTTCAGCTTGTTGACCATCTGGATAAATTCCCTTGCATTCTCGACGATCTTTTGTGCCTCGAAAGAGACTTTTCCTATAGAGGCATGAATGATTCCGCTTTTATCAACCTTGAAATCAATCTTCCCCTGCTTCACTTCATTAACAGCCTTACCAATTTCCATCGTAACAGTTCCACTTTTCGGGTTCGGCATCAGTCCCCGAGGACCAAGTATACGTCCAAGCTGACCGACTTTGCCCATAACGGATGGCATGGTTATAATAACGTCAATATCTGTCCAGCCTCCCTTGATCTTCTCAATATACTCATCAAGGCCTGCATAGTCAGCTCCTGCTTCCTTTGCTTCATTTTCCCTGTCGGGAGTGCAAAGGACCAGGACGCGCGTCTGTTTTCCTGTCCCGTGAGGAAGTGAAACGACGCCGCGGACCATCTGGTTGGATTTTCTTGGATCGATACCTAACCTTACATCCAGGTCGACGGAAGCATCGAATTTTGTCTTAGTTATTTCCTTAACAAGCGACGATGCTTCTGTCAACGTATAAAGCCTGTTGCTGTCGAGTTTTTCGGCAGCCAGCTTCTGGTTTTTGGTAAGTTTAGTCATTTTTTTTACTAATTAGTTATTTGCCGGGAAATCTCCCTTGATGGTGATTCCCATACTTCTGGCGGTGCCAGCTACCATCTTCATGGCTGACTCAACCGTAAAGCAGTTAAGATCTTCCATCTTATCCTGGGCAATTGTTCTGACCTGGTCCCATGTCACTGTCGCAATTTTATTCCTGTTAGGTTCCTGGGAACCTTTCTTTGTTTTTGCAACGTCGAGAAGCTGAACAGCCACCGGTGGTGTTTTTGTGACAAATTCAAATGATTTGTCGGCATAAACTGTAATGACAACCGGTATGACTTTTCCAGCTTTGTCCTGGGTCCTCGCATTGAACTGCTTGCAGAAATCCATGATATTTACACCTTTTGAACCCAGTGCAGGTCCAACAGGTGGTGATGGATTTGCTCCTCCGCCACGAATTTGTAATTTGATAAGTCCAGCAACTTCTTTTGCCATAATTTAAAATTTGCGTGTTTATTGCGAGTGATTGACAATTATTCAGGAAGCATTATAAATATTATAACCGTCAATATCTTCTGTTAATTCTCCTTTTCTACCTGCATAAAGCTAAGCTCAAGCGGGGTTTTCCGCCCGAATATTTTAACCATTACCTTGAGTTTTTTCTTTTCTTCATTCACCTCTTCAATAATACCTGTAAAGCTGTTGAAAGGGCCATCGATCACCTTAACCGATTCACCAACAAAGAACGGGACATTAAGTTCCTCGTCGCTTGCATTAAGTTCATCAACCTTACCAAGAATTCTGTTTATTTCCGATTTCCTTAACGGCACCGGTTCACCATCCTGTGAGCCCAGGAAGCCAATCACATTCGGGACATTCCTTAAAAGATGGGGTATTTCGCCGACGAGTGCTGCTTCGACAAGGACGTAGCCGGGAAAGAAAGTTCTCTCCTTGCTGATCTTTTTGCCTGATCTGATCTGGTAGACTTTCTCCGTCGGGATCAGAACCTGCGAAATATATTCTTCGAGTTTCAGCCGTACAATTTCACTGTCAATATATTCCTTTACCTTTTTTTCCTTCCCTCCAATAGCACGAAGCACGTACCACTTCTTAACATTCTCGCTCATCGGAACAGATCTCCTCTTTAATATAACAAACTGTATATGAAATGCATAATATGACTAAAACCAAGATCCATCAATGCAACTATTACTGCAATGATCAGGGTTGCAATAAGCACCAGTGTTCCGCTGTTCTGAAGTTCACTCCACGTTGGCCAGGTCACTTTGTGGACCAGCTCGGTAAATGATTCTTTTAAATATTTCTTTAAGCCCATTGTGCCATGTTATTTGCACGGGAGGAGAGGCTCGAACTCCCGACACCTGGTTTTGGAGACCAGTGCTCTACCAACTGAGCTACACCCGTATCGTGTAACGGTGACAGAATCATGATTATCGTGATTCTGTTTTCCATCTGTCTGCATCCAAAACCTTACTTAATAATTTCCGTAACAGCACCTGCTCCAACTGTTCTGCCCCCTTCACGTATTGCAAAACGAAGTCCGACGTTAAGGGCAACCGGGTAAATAAGGTCAACAGTGATTATAATGTGATCACCTGGCATCACCATTTCTGTTCCTTCAGGGAGAGTGATCTCTCCTGTGATATCAAGAGTCCTGATATAGAACTGAGGGCGATAATTGTTATGGAATGGCGTATGACGTCCACCTTCCTCTTTCTTCAGAACATAAACCTCAGCTTTGAATCTTGTATGAGGAGTTATGGTACCCGGTTTTGCAAGAACCATACCTCTTTTAATCTCTTTCTTATCAACGCCACGGAGGAGAAGACCTACGTTATCACCGGCTTCACCTTCGTCGAGAATCTTACGGAACATTTCAACACCGGTACATACAGTTTTACGTTTTTCAGTGCCAAGGCCGATCATTTCAAGTTCGTCGCCTGTATGAACTATTCCGGTTTCAATACGGCCTGTTGCCACTGTACCACGTCCGGTGATTGAGAATACGTCTTCAACCGGCAGTAAGAATGGTTTTTCATTTTCCCGTTTAGGAATCGGTATATATACATCAACTGCATCCATAAGTTCCATCACTTTTTCTTCCCATTTCGGTTCTCCGTGCATTGCGCCAAGGGCTGAGCCGCGGATGACAGGACAATTGGTACCGTCGAACTCATAAAAATTGAGAAGATCGCGTACTTCCATTTCGACGAGGTCGAGTAGTTCGGGATCATCAACCAGATCTACCTTATTCATAAAAACAAGCACTTTAGGAACGTTAACCTGGTGTGCAAGAAGGATATGTTCACGTGTCTGAGGCATAGGGCCGTCATCGGCGGCAACAACAAGAATTGCACCATCCATCTGTGCCGCACCTGTAACCATATTCTTAATATAGTCGGCGTGGCCGGGACAGTCAACGTGTGCATAATGCCTGGTTGCTGTCTGATATTCAACATGAGCGGTATTGATTGTAATACCCCTTTCCTTTTCCTCGGGAGCATTATCAATTGAATCAAAATCCCTGATCTCTGAAAGTCCTTTTTTATTAAGGACCATCGTGATAGCTGCTGTCAGGGTGGTCTTTCCATGGTCAACATGACCGATTGTACCAATATTTACGTGCGGTTTCGACCTGTCAAATTTTTCTTTTGCCATAACTACAAGCGTATTAAATTTACTTTATCTATATTCAGTTCTAAAATCAATTTCCCGTTGAGCCGGAGGGGGGAATTGAACCCCCGACCCCTTCCTTACCAAGGAAGTGCTCTACCCCTGAGCTACTCTGGCATCAAAAAGTGAGCGGGAGACGGAGCTCGAATCCGCGACCCTTAGCTTGGAAGGCTAATGCTCTACCAACTGAGCTACTCCCGCCTGTTTTCAATAAAAGAGGTCCGTATCTTAACTACTGTATTCCTGCATTTTACGTTCAACCCCGTTTAAGTGGGGAGAGCAGGATTCGAACCTACGAAGGTATTCACCAGCAGATTTACAGTCTGCCCCAGTTGGCCACTTTGGTATCTCCCCCTTGAAACAGAGTTAATTCCTTTGATATACAGGTGTTTCTCTTCCAAGAGCCGATGAAGGGATTCGAACCCCCGACCTGCAGATTACAAATCAGCTGCTCTGACCAACTGAGCTACATCGGCAGTTTAAAGAACGTCCCGCAAGGGCATAATACCCCTCAAAAATCGGTCTGCAAATGTATGAATTAAAATTTCATTTATCAAAATAAATCAAATTATTTTTGAATATGGTTTATTCAGACTCCCCTTTGCTTCTGTTTATGTTTGGTAATCTGTTTCTTAAGAGCATCAATCGCCTGATCGGTTGCTTCTTCGAACGATTTGCTCTGCTTCCTTGCAAACAAAGGTCCACCGGGTAACTCCACCTTAATTTCGCTAATTTTGTTCTCTCTGTCCTGATCCTTGTCAAGCCTGAGGTATACTTCAGCATTAACAATCCCATCCCCGAACTGGAAAAGTTTCTCCAGTTTCTGGTTGACAAAATCAATTAGCTTCTTGTCGGCATCGAACCGCACCGAATGAATCTGAATGTTCATAGTAGCACCTCCTGTTTAATTGATTAATATTTAAGCTCTTGGGTGAGCCTGTTTATATATTTTCCTTAGTTGTTCGAACGAATTATGAGTGTAAATCTGAGTGGCCGAAAGGCTGGCATGACCAAGAAACTCCTTGATGGAATTCAGATCGGCACCACGGTTCAGCATATGCGTCGCAAATGTGTGCCTCAGAACATGAGGGCTCTTTTTTTCAATGGTAGTGACCATCGAAAGGTACCTCCTTACAATATTATAAACATACTTGTCGTACAATTTGTTCCCTTTATTGCTGACAAAAAACCAGCTGTCTCTGCTTTCCGGAAATGTGGTTTTTCGCACCCCTACATATTCATTCAACTCCCTGGCAAACTCTTTCAGAAGAGGAATAATCCTCTGCTTGTTCCTTTTACCCGTTACCTTAACGGTCGCTTCAGCAATATTGACATCGCTGTCATGCAGACCTGTAAGTTCAGCTCTTCTCATTCCCGTCAGGTAAAGCATTTCTATAACCATCCTGTTCCGAACCCCTTCAAAGTCACTGCCGAAATCATTATCGTCAAGAAGTTTGTTGATCGATTCTTCCTCAACAAACACCGGAAGCCTTTTTTTCATCCTTGGAAGTGTCACCTTCTCGATGGGATCATTTGTAACATATCCCTCCTTCCTGAGATAGCGGTAAAATACTCTTACTGATGAAATTTTCCTGTGTACACTTGTCGCTGAATAACCATTTTCAAGAAGACTTACCATCCACGACCTTATATCATGTGATGTGACCAACCCGGCATCCTCAGGGATACCCTGACCGGACAGGTATTTGAAGAACTGATCCAGATCGTTTAAGTATGATCTAACAGTATGCGGCGAGTATCTCTTTTCAATTTGCAGATACCTTAAGAATGATTCCTTATGATTCATGAAGGAACCTCTTTAAAGGACACATTATATAAAAAAATCAGCAGGAAATACTACTCCTCGCTTTCCTGCATCTTCTGGACGTACTTGGCCTTCTTGATTTCTTCCCTCCGGCGCACTGAAGGTTTTACAAAAGCCTGGCGTGAACGCAATTCACGTATCACTCCGGTTTTTTCAAATTTCCTTTTGAACTTCTTTAAAGCTCTTTCAATGTTTTCGCCTTCTTTTAACGGTACAATAATCATAATTGATAATTCATTTTAAACGAGGCGCAAAGTTAAAAATATAAAAAATCTTTTCAAAATTTTTATGGAGTTAATTTAACCATTTTAGTTTATTTTAAAGTATTATACATTTGGTTCACACCTGGAGCAATGGTTTTCTTATTTAATAAAATTAAGATTATCAAATTTCTTTTCCAAGGGATCAGACGTTAATGTTTGGTTAAAGTTCTAGATTGTTTTATTGAAATCAAAAATCATTTAACCGCAAAGGGCGCCAGGTTTTCGCAAAGATGGCAAAGGTTGAAATTTAAGATTTTGACTTTGCGTGCTTTGTATTACTTTTTGGCTTTGCTGTAAGATAGATCCTTCAATAGTCCCTATCAGTCAAAATCCAGATAAGGCTTTATCTTTTTCGTTGTCTCCCGCGAAATAATATTGTTTCTCACCATCTCTTCCAATCCCCCGATCTTCCCCTTCAGCTCCCTGTACTTAATGATTCCCTGAATCTCATCTTTTTTGAAATACGGATGCCTGATCAAAGCCTTGTAATCAGCCCTGTTTATTTTTATTTTCCTTACAAGGAGAGAATCAGCGCAAACCTTCGGCAATACCTTTTTAAATGTTTCTTCAGACAATCCATAAACCTCCCTGAGCTGGTTAACTGAAACAAAACCGCCTATCAGATTCCTGTATTTAATGATCCTTAACGAAAGGACAGATCCTATCCCCGGCAATGCTCTCAGTGATGCTGTATCACAGGTGTTAAGTTCAAGAATCTTCTTCTGATGGTTCTGATAGCTTTCAGTCCGTTTTTGAACCACGGTTTTTTTCGGGAAATTACCCTGCGGCTTTTGCTCAGCAACAATTCTTTCTTTAGTGTTTTCTTCAAAAATTTTCAAGGGGATCTCTTCGACTGATATAGTCCGGGCCGGAACAACAAACCTCAAACCGAAAACAATCAACATTATAATGAGCAGGATAAATGTTGACCGTCTTTCAGGGCGGGTATAACCAAACCAGCTCTTTAACGGCTCAATAAATGGTTTCATAGAATTTACTTTAGCAGTGAGGCTTGCTGCAATTTAATCAAATTCGGGGACCGGCCTGCTAAAACCGGAAATTTTTTATAAGGCTGGCAGTCTGTTGCTTTTCTCTGTCAGAAGGGATAGCCAATCCCGAGAACAACGGTGAAATCATCGCGTAAGCTGTAGCTCCTGCTCATTATAATCCATTTCGGTCCGGATGAAATTGAAGGATCACGCAGCTTCATGCCAAAGTCCACGCGGCCTATTACGAACTTGAAGTCAAACCTGAAGCCAGTTCCGGTGCCGACGGCAATATCCTTATAAAACTTATCAAACTTAAAGACAGATCCCTGGCGGGAATCATCGTACCTGATGGTCCAGATGTTACCGGCATCGAGAAACAATGCGCTTTCGAGTATCCAGAAAAGCTTGAACCTGTATTCGGCATTACCTTCAAGTTTTATTTCAGCCGTCTGATTGATAAACCCTGTTGAGTTCGATTTATATGATCCGGGCCCCAGGGTCCTTACCTGCCAGGCCCTTATATCGTTTGCACCGCCTCCGAAATACTGCTTTTCAAATGGGATGGCCTTCGAGTTTCCGTATGGAATACCGATTCCAAAAAAGCCACGGTAAACAATAGAGCTTACATCATTCACAATTACATTGTATCTGAAATCGACGTCGGACCTAATATACTGTGCAAAAGGCTGTCCGAACACATTATAGCTGCCATTCACCCTTGAAATCCCAACGACTCTGCTGAAGACCGACAAAAGGTTTCCGGAGGCTTCAGCATTAACCCTTAAGAACCAGTAATCCTTCGATTTCTGTATTTTCTGGTTGTTGAAAATAAATGAATAGTTGCCTTCGAGAATCATCACGTTCCTGTAACTGTAGGCAAGGTATGAGGAACTGTTTATTGTCGCAAGGAATGTTGAGTCAATTGACAGAAGCCTTACAAGGTTAAGCTGAATCGGGTTTACAATATGAGTCCTGTATTTATGGCCAGACCAAGAATAGCCAAAGGTCGCGTTTGCGATGGTCCGTGTATAAAGAGGCATGTTCTGATAATCAAATGCTGCAATAATGCTTGTCGAAGGGCTATAGTTCTTTACGAACTTATCATTACCAACAAACGGGAAAAGAAACCTCGGCAGCCGCAAACTGGTCTCAAATCCATATTCCCTGGTACTCCTAAGCTGTGTGTTCTCCTGAGTAACTGCCTCAAAGGCACCTTTGAGCTTTACATTTAAGATTTCTGCTCCGTGAAACAGGTTTTTGTGCTGATATACAAGATTAAGAGCACCTCCCAGGTTACCCGCTGAATTAGTGCCCTCAACTTCAATATTGAACGATTGCTGGCTCAGAAGAGTAAGCTGGATATTTCCATCAAGCAGTAATTCAGACCCAGGGGACCCTTCCTGTGCCTTCACCTCGTTAAAGGAGATGTTTACCAGCCTGTAGGCTTTCAATGTCAGCAAATGGTTTTGTGTACGCTCAGTGTTTGTTGCACTGTAAATGGAACCTGGCTTAAGATACAGCGACTGTATAATATAATCATATTTAATCGCCTGAGTGCCTTTTTTTGATATGAAATAATACCCTTTGTAATTTACCGTATCCATACTTTTCAGGTAAGAGTCTCCTTCTTCAAGCATTTCTTTTGGCACAAAGTCGGGATAAATATAAATGTTCCTGATCTTGTAGGTTGAAAATGAAACATAGGTGATCCTGCTGTACTGGTCTATATTAGTGTATTTCCGTATCCCGTAGTAAATATTTACCTGCCTTTTGCCGATTGTGCTGTCGACATTAAAATATATGTAATCGCCTGAGAAACTGTAGAAACCACGGTCCCTTATGAATCGTTCAAGACGTGAACGCTCTGCCTGAAGAACATCAACATCATAAGGCTTTCCTCTTTCAATCAGACAGTTGGCAGAATCTGAATCAAAAAGTTTCTTAATTGTAGTGTCTTCAATATCATAATAAAGGTTGCGTACGGTATAAGGCGCTTTAAGGTTTATGTCATAAAAAACTTCAGATTTTTTCCTGGCAATTTTGACCGTATCGGTCACTTTACTGTCAAAATAACCTTTTGATGCAACATACGACTGCAGGTTGTTTTTACTCACCTCCGTTGAAAGCGGATCATAGATGACAGGTTCCTCTCCTATTCTTCTTAGCCATGAATGCGGCCATTTTTGCTTGTTAATATTGGAAAGGTTATACAGGCCAAGGTAAAACCTTGCACCAAATATCCTCTTATTTGGCTTCTGCTTGATATATTGAGCCAGATCTGTCTTCTTGAGACCTTCCCTGCTGACCTCCAAATGATTGTTTTCCAGAAGCGTTTCTCCTTCAGGAACATATTTTGTAGGATTACAGGAATATATTACTGAAATTATAGCTAAAAGAAGAAAAACTCCCTGAAAAATATTTTTTTTATTTGAACTGCTTTTTTTCAAAATTTGTAATTCAAAGCCAAAGCAAAAAGCAAATATATCAATATAAAAAACAACAGCTGACCAAGGCTTCAAAAAATAAGCCGATCACTAATGTAAGGATGACAGCAAACTGAAAAAATTATTCCTATGATAAGCAAAAACAAACTGAATTTTGTAATATCTCTCCAAAAGAAGAAAGCAAGGGAGGAAGAACATCTTTATGTCATTGAAGGCGACAAGCTCGTCAGGGAGTATCTTATGAATGGTATGAAGATGAGACTTCTGACGGCAAAGCCGGAATTCATAGGCAGTCTGCCTTCTCCGCATAAAGAGCTTATTTCGGAAATTGAACCGGCAGGATATGACGACCTGAAAAAAATGAGTACTCTGAAGACTCCTCATAATGCCATAGCAGTTGTCCCCATACCGGACCACAGGATAACTCCGATGGAAATATTCAAGGGTTTATCTGCCGCTCTTGATTTTGTTCAGGATCCGGGCAATATGGGCACCATAATCAGGGCAGCGGCCTGGTTCGGGATAAAAACAATAATCTGTTCAGAAAGCTGTGTTGATGTTTACAACCCTAAGGTTGTGCAGGCCTCAATGGGAGCATTGCTCAATGTCAATGTAATTTTCCTGAACCTTAGTGAATTCCTGGCAATTGCAAAGGCAAAAGGAGTCATTGTTTATGGCACAGCGCTTGATGGAGAACCGATCTATTCATCCCGTCTAAGCAAAAAAGGGATTATCCTGCTGGGAAATGAGTCAAGAGGGATTTCTCCTGATCTTCTTCAGTATGTCACGAAAAAACTTGTTATTCCAAAAAATACTGACGCAATAATTGGGATAGAATCGCTCAATGTCGGTATGGCAGCGTCCGTAGTGTTTTCAGAGTTCGCAAGGAAAAAATAGAGTAAAAATTATTCACTTCTCTTAAGGCTTACCCTCACAGTCCAGCCATATGAAACAGGTGTTGAGACATTTAATTATACTATATACTTACTGAACGGGGTAATCTTTGCTGCATTTGATTTTGTATCAATACTGACCAAAAAGTCTTTTGTGCCATTCCCGTCGTAATATATTGTATCTGAAATAATTTCAGGTATTTTACCTCTCCAGTCAACCTGCACGAATCCCTCTTTCCTTTCCCTTAAAAAGCCGTTAAAAACAGGCTTGTGAACCACAAGTGTACAGGCAGGGCTGATTTCCCTGAAAGCCACCTCTCCTCCGGTGTAATTCGGATTGATCTTCATGAATGGCATGCCGGCCAGCCCTGTGGCAAGAACACCGATTGTTTCAAGAACCTGTTTCTTTTTAAGTTTTCCAGCAATGGGCAGGGGAAGAAACCATAATGAAGATCCTGCAAAAAAAGCAAGAAAAGCAAGGTAACTCCGGGTCAGGGTTCCCTGGAATGCACCCTTTGTCAGTATAAGCAGCAGAGCGGGGCAAAAGCCAAGTGAATTGACAACTCCAAGTAAAACCGGTACAAGCTTCCTGTTTTCGACAGCAGTGACAATTTTTGCAGGGCACACCTTTTTCCGGTTGCGACCTATGCTGTACCATATCAGCATTACCGCAAATACGATATATAACACGCCCGGAACATATGTTCTGACAACCGGTGCAGTTAAAAGAGCCTTCCCGAAGTACCAGGAAAGCGTGGCAAGCACAAAGTAAATGACCAGCCTGGTAAACATAAATGCAGAAAGATCAAAAGCGATCTTCCTTACGCCTGCCGGGCCGGCAAGGATGTATGGGAACATAACCATTCCGCATGTCACCAGACAGGCTGAACCACTGCTTAATCCAAGTATGAATGAATCGGTCATCTACCTTTATTGAGGCTAATTTAACAGACATTTTTAACAATCCAAAAGAATTACGGTCACCTGCCTGCCAAAAGTATAAGAAAATGACCAAAGCCAATGATATAATTGTTGATCAGATCAGGGATCGATCACCTTACTTACAGCTTCTGCAGCCCTCATTCCGTCTACAGCCGAAGAGATTATACCCCCTGCATAACCGGATCCTTCGCCGCAGGGATAAAGGCCCGAAATCCTCACATGATTCATTTTGAGACTATCTCTCGGGATTCTGACAGGCGATGATGTTCTTGACTCAACACCCACGACTACAGCTTCTTCGGTGATGAATCCTTTCATCATCGAATCGAAAAGCCTGAATCCCACAGAGAGCCTCCGTCCGATAAATTCCGGCATCCACTCATGCAGCGAAGAGGAAGTAACTCCCGGGAAATATGAGACTTTTGGCAGTGACCACGACTCTGCGCCTTTTATAAAATCAGTAAGCCTTTGGGCAGGAGCTCTCTGAGTTTTTCCTCCCTGTTCCCATGCCTTTCGTTCAAGGGTTTTCTGCAATTCAAGTCCTGCAAGAGTGCCTGATTGACGGTAATCATTGGTATCTTCCGGCCTGACCTCAACAAGGATACCTGAGTTTGCCCATGGGGAGTTCCTCAGGGAAGGTGACATCCCGTTAACCACGATTTCGCAAGGAGCTGTGGCTGAGGGCACTATAAACCCGCCAGGACACATGCAGAAAGAATAAACACCTCGTCCGTCCACCTGTCTCGCCAGATTGTATGCAGCTGCCGGAAGATATTCACCACGCTGCTGGCCATGATATTGTATCCTATCAATCAGTTCCTGGGGATGTTCGACCCTGACACCAATGGCAAACGACTTCTGTTCCAGATCAATGCCCCTGTTGATGCACAAGCCGTAAATATCCCTTGCCGAATGCCCTGTTGCAAGTATCACAAAAGGTGACAGATATTTTTCATTTCCGGCTGCAATGATTCCTTTTATAGCTTCTTCTTCGATAATAAAATCGATTACCCGCTTTTCAAGAAGAAAGATTCCACCGGCATCAATTATTGATTTTCTGATAGATGAAATTATTCCGGGAAGCTTATCAGTTCCAAGGTGAGGGTGAGCCTCATAAAGAATGTTCTCATTAGCTCCGTGCAGGCAAAGCAGCTCCAGAACTCTTTTGTTATCCCCTCTTTTCTTTGAGCGGGTGTACAGCTTTCCGTCAGAATAGGCGCCGGCTCCTCCCTCACCAAAGCAGTAATTGCTGTCGGGATTTACAATATGCTTACGGCTTATCAGGGCAATATCCCTTTTCCGGGATGAGACATTCTTTCCCCTTTCAAGTATTACCGGCCTGATACCAAGCTCTATAAGCCTCAGCGCTGCAAAAAGTCCGGCAGGTCCTGCTCCGACAATTATCACTTCCCTTTTGTTTGTTACATTCTGCGGCCTGAAAGGCTCAATGACAGGCATGTCCTGATCATTGCAGGTGTAAATCTCAACTGTCAGATTAATACTGATGTTTTGCTTCCGTGCGTCGACCGATTTCCTGATTATCCTTAAAAGTTTAATATCCCGGACTGATATTCCTGAAACCGATGTAGCAGTTCTCCGCAGTTCTTCCGGGTCAGACGCTTTTCCCGGATCGAGGTTAAACTGAAGCAGGATTGCCATTTCTATTCAAAATGGAATGCAAGAATCCATATTTGGGATTTCATCTTTTCAATGGCGTTGACGAATTCCGGATGTTTTGGAGCGGGTTCATGTACCAGAACATCCCTTAATCCATTTGACATTTTGAGCTCTATGGAAAGCTTGAAGTAAGGAAGGTAAAAGTCAAATCCGGCACCGACTTCATAGTAAAAGTCCGATCTTTTCAGCCTGATGTATATAGGCTTTTCGTCATCATATTCCTTCTTGCCTGCAAGGTCGTAGCGATAATTAATACCGGCAATCAGATAAGGCCTGACATTATTCAGTCTGTCTCCTTTGTACTTTAATGAGAAGGGAAATTCAAGAAAAGATGATTCTATCCTCTGTTTGTCATTATAGGTTTCTGCAACCTCATCTTTCCCTGTACTGTCAGAGATTTCAAAGAATTTTATATTCCTCTGTCCAAATGAAACGCCCGGCAGAAATCTGAGATCAAAATATTTACTAATTCGTAAGTTGGTGACTATCTGAATGTTTATTCCCGGATTCAGAATACTGACGGCAGGATTTAGCCATTTGTCAGAGCCCGATCCAAGAGGTGCTTTGGAAGGAGTTATATTTAAATCCATAAAGTTCATCCCAAGGCTGAACCCGAAATGCATCCACTTATCGTCATACCATGAATCATTCTTTGGCTTCTGCTTCTGACCGAATCCTGCGGTACTACAAAGAGCAAATAACAGGCAAATGAATAATATGGATTTTTTTCTCAAGATACCGTTCGAATTATTATTCCTGACCAAGATAATAAACTTGTTTAAAATCCAAATATTGTATTTATTCCTTAAAGCCTGAATAAATACTGGCAACCCCTAGTGTAAGCTTTTTTTGGGTAACTCCTAAAAACCCGGCTTTTCTCATCATTACCATAAATTCTTCATTATCAGGGAATTTAATGACGGATTCATTAAGATACCTGTAGGCGCTCCTGTCTTTGGAAAGTTTTTTACCGATAAAGGGCAGAATATCTCTGAAGTAGAAATTGTAGATCTGCTTAAAAAGCGGTCTTTCAGGCTTTGAAAATTCAAGAATAACTGCCATTCCTCCATTCCTGATCACCCTGTTCATTTCAGAAAGGCCTCTGCCCGGATCGGCAAAATTTCTGACTCCAAATGCTACGATGGCAACATCGAAGGTATTGTCCTCAAAACAGATATTTTCCGAATCGCAGTTTATAAAACTGATGATGTCCGAAAGGCCTTTGTCTTTAGCTTTTTTCCCAGCAATGCTGAGCATATTTTCAGAGATATCGATTCCGGTGATCCCTGAAGGGTCCAGCTTTAATGCAGCAATTGCAAAATCACCGGTACCTGTGGCTACATCTATTATTTTGGGATTCAGATACTTACCTGAGATCTTACTTATTGCTTTTCCCCGCCATGACCGGTCGATGCCGAATGAAAGTATATGATTCAGGAAATCGTACCTCCAGGCTATCGAATCGAACATCGGCACCAGATGGTCTTTATCCTTGTTGAGTATTTCCTGGTTGTTATCCATTTCAGTAAAACAAAAGGCAAAGATAAATCATTTGCGATGAAAACCTCTTTTTCAGAAATATCGGACAAACCATTCATATAGCATATTAATCTTAAGTGAACTGTTTTTTCACGGAGAAAATCCGGAGAAGCACAGAAGTACCACAGAGCGATGATTTAGAAGCCTCTCCGGAATCCTGTGATCCCGATTTATCGGGATTCTGTGACTCTATTTACAATCGCTGGCAGGGCTGTATTTACCCATTTCCGAATAAAATAAAACTCAATTATTTGTCTTATTGTTAACTTAGGACAAAGTATATATTTTGCCTATTTTTACCTGAAATAATAAAATTATGGACAAAATTATAATGATTACCGGAGCCACATCCGGGTTCGGAAGGGCTACTGCAGTAAAATTTGCAAAGAACGGATACAATGTAATGATAACGGGCCGAAGGAAAGAAAGGCTGAAGGAACTTGAAAAAGAGCTTGCAGCTTTTAAAGTTAAAGTCCTCTCCCTCAATTTTGATGTCAGGGACAAAACGGAGGTAGGGTCAGCAATCAGAACCCTTCCCCCTGAATGGAAAAACATTGATATACTGGTAAATAATGCCGGACTGGCTGCAGGACTGGGACATATCGACAGCGGTGACACCGACGACTGGGACAGGATGATAGATACAAATTTGAAGGGACTGCTGTACGTCACCCGGGCAGTCGTTCCGTTAATGGTATCAAGGAATAAGGGCCATATATTTAACATTTCATCAATTGCCGGCAAGGAGGTTTACGAGAACGGCAATGTCTATTGCGCATCGAAACATGCCGTCGACGCTCTTTCAAGAGCTATGAGGATCGATCTCCTTACTCACAGCATAAAGGTCACCAATATAGCACCGGGGATGGCAGAAACAGAATTCTCGCTTGTCCGGTTTCACGGCGACAGGGAAAAGGCAGATGCAGTGTACAAGGGAGTCGATCCGCTTGTCGCAGAGGATATAGCCAATGTCATCTGGTTCTGTGCAACCCTTCCGGCTCATGTCTGCATAAATGACCTTGTGATTACTCCCACACAGCAATCAGGCGTAGGACAGGTGTTCAAACGCACGTAAGATAAAAGACAAGTGGATTATTTTTATTTTAACTCTGCTTCTGTTTCCATTTGTGACTGCAGGGCTATATCATTGATTCATAAATCCCTGATCGCTAAGTACCTGTAACAAAGATTTTGAAAAAGCAATATTATCAGCCTTTGTATACCTGACATCAGTGAAAACCTGAGCCAGCGTCTCCTTTCCGTTCTCATTCACAAACTGCTTTGAATCGTCCCTCCCTTCCTTCTCAGAATAAAAATTGTCTATATCGGCTTCCGTGTAATCCTTGTATACTTCATTATGGACTATTGCCTCAAGTGGCAGTCTGTCAGGCTGGTCGGGATCCTCATCAGGCCATCCGGCTGTGACGGTCGCGACCGGAACAACACCCCTGGGAAGCTTAAGGACATCTATTATCCCCCGGGCCATGTATGTTGTTGTGCCAAGGTAGCAAATCCCCAGCCCTTTTGCTTCAGCAGCAATGCATACAGTCTGGGCAGCTATGATTGCATCAATGGCTGCACTCATTAACGACAGGAAGTTATCATAGCCAGGCTCTGCTTTTCTGAATTCACACCATTTGCTGAACCTGTTGAAATCGGCACAGAAGGTAAGCACCACTGGGGCATCAGTTATCATGCTCTGGTTGAAATGCAAAGGAAAAAGCTCCATTTTAATGCTCTGCTCCCTTGTCACAATAATACTGTATGCCTGCATGTTCCCTGTGTTTGAACTCCTGCATCCGGCTGTGAGCAATTCATTCAAAAGCTCTTCGCTTAAAGGTTCCGGTGAATATTTTCTTATCGATCTTCTTGTAAAAAGGGAATTCATAAGAGTGTCCATATACATAAATATTTTATCGTGCAAAGTAAACAAATTATGAAAAGACCACATGGAATGGTGAACAGGATTTTCTTATCTTAGCATGATTCAACTAATATTTCAATAAACAAAAATATCATACAATGAGCAGACCAGTAACATTATTCACGGGCCAGTGGGCTGATTTACCGTTTGAGACTGTTTGCAAAAAAGCAAAATCATTTGGATATGACGGTCTTGAGATTGCCTGCTGGGGCGATCATTTTGAAATTGACAAAGCTGATGAAGTATACTGCAAGGCCAAAAGGAAAATGCTGGAGAAGTACGGGCTGAAGGTATTTGCTATTTCCAGCCATCTTGTCGGTCAGGCTGTTGCCGACCGGATCGACGAAAGGCATAAAAACATTCTCCCCGGCTATGTATGGGGCGACGGTGATCCTGAAGGAGTACGCCGGCGTGCAGCTCAGGAAATAATAAAAACGGGGAAAGCTGCAAAGAGACTCGGGGTTGACCTTGTAGTCGGGTTCACCGGCAGCCCCATCTGGCATCTTTGTTATTCCTTCCCTGCAGTTCCTCCATCTATGATAGAGGATGGCTACAAAGAGTTTGCAAAACGCTGGACCCCGATCCTTGATGCTTATAAAAAGCTTGGAATAAAGTTTGCGCTTGAGGCGCATCCGACAGAAATCGCTTTCGACATTGCTTCAGCCCGGAAAGCCCTGAAAGCATTGAATAACCATCCTGCCTTCGGCTTTAATTATGACCCATCGCATCTGGGGTACCAGGGCGTTGATTATATTGAATTCATCAACATTTTCAGCGACAGGATATTTCATGTCCACATTAAGGATGCAGGCTGGTCGGAATATCCTGCCGAAGCAGGTGTTTTCGGCGGACATACAGAGTTCGGGGCAAAGGGCAGGTACTGGGATTTTAGAAGTCCGGGGCGTGGGAATGTCAATTTTGAAGGTATTATCAGGGCATTGAACAGGATCGGATACTCCGGACCGTTATCTGTTGAATGGGAAGACAGCGGTATGGACCGGGAGCATGGGGCCAGGGAAGCTCTTGAATATGTTAAGGCTATTGACTTCCCGCCTTCAAATATTGCTTTTGATGCGGCTTTTGAAAAATAAATAAAAATCAAAAAGTTAACCACAGTGTGACACGGAGTTGAAATCGGAGCAACACGGAGTAAAACATTTGTTAAATCAACAAAACTCCGTGAGACTCCGTAAAACTGTGCGCACTCCGTGGTAAATATGGTTTAAAACTTAAAAAATATGAAAAAAATAAGAATGGGGATGATAGGCGGCGGATTTGGTGCATTCATCGGCGATGCTCACAGGTGCGCTTCCAGGATATGCAACGATTTTGAGCTTGTCGGCGGTATGTTTGACCCCGACCTTGAAAAGAATATGAAATTTGCAGCGGGGGAAGGAATAAGTCCTGACCGTTGCTACAGGGATGTTGACTCACTTATAAAATCAGAGCTTGCCCTTCCTGCTGACAAAAGAATTGAAGTGGTTTCAATTGTGACGCCGAACGCATTCCACTATCCCTATGCCAGGAGCCTCCTGAGTAACGGGTTCCATCTTGTATGCGAAAAGCCTATGACAATGACGGTAGAGGAAGCCCTCGACCTTGAAAGAACCGTAGCAGAAAAGAAACTCACCTTTGCACTGACCCACACCTATACGGGCTACCCGATGGTCCGCGAGATGCGTGAACTGATATCGAAGGGCATCCTGGGTAACATACAAAGAATCGACGCACAGTACTACCAGGGTTGGATAAACTCCATCATATATGGAACGGAAAGCAGGATAACCGGAGTCTGGAGACTCGATCCGAAAATGGCAGGGATCAGCAGCTGCATAGGTGACATAGGAGTTCATGCATTTAACCTTATCGAGTATACTACAGGACTGGAAATAAAAGAAATACTTTCGGACCTGAGCCCGGTAAAGGATGATGTCAAGCTTGACCTTGACGGTACAGTGCTTCTCAGGTTTGGAAAAAACCTTAAGGGCGTGATAAGGGCAAGCCAGGTATGCAGCGGTGAAGAGAACAACATCACAATTGCTGCTTATGGTTCAAAAGCCAGCCTCAAATGGGCACAGGAGAACCCGAATTACCTTTATTTGCTGAGCGATACAGAACCGACACGGATTTACAAGCCGGCCCACGGTTACAACGGAAAGCTTGCGGAAAGCGGACATACAATGCCGGCCGGACATCCTGAAGGTATCTACGAGGCCCTGGCAAATATATACAAGGGAGCAGCAAAATCCATCAGAGGTGAAGTTTTCGATCCGGGCGAGTTCCCGACTGTTCATGACGGAGTAAGAGGAATGAAATTCATTCATTCCGTCGTGGAATCGAACAGGAAAGGAAACGTGTGGGTCAAGATTTAAAGAATATTAACTCTGTGGAACTCTTTGCCTTCTCTGTGGCCCTCTGTGAAATTTTTTGGGTTTCACAGAGAGACACAGAAGGTATGCAGAGAAACACGGAGGTTTTTATTTTTTCTTTTTCCGGACGAGTAAATATCCTGCTCCGGCAACAATAACCACTGCGACGACAACAATAGCAACGGTTGTTCCGCCTGATTTTTTACTCTGTTTTTCATCCTCAGTTGAATAATATTTCTCCGGCTTTGCATAGGTATCCATGTTCACCGTATCTTTCTGCGGAGTTGGCTGCTGATTCTGAGCGCTGACCAGTGCCAGGCCACCCATTGAAAGAAGAACAACAACCGAGAATGTCATTAATGCTTTTTTCATCTTATTCCCTGTTTAATTACTGTTTAATTTTATTTGCAAGTTCATCATATTTTCGTGCAACCTCGGGATCAGAAATCCTGTAAGTATCAGCGAGAGCAGTAATTGCCGGTTTATACCGCGGATTTACCTTCAGGCACTCCCTCAGAAGGCTTCTTGCCTTCATCCTGTCGGCTGGCTCAAGCAACCTCGATAATTTCACATAGGCTTCAAAGTATTTGCGGTTTATCCCTAAAACCTGTTCATAGTAAGTTATAGCCTCTGTTTTCGAATCCCTTTCAGCCGCAATGTTTCCAAGAAACATCAAAACCGGCTCTGACTCAGGGTACAGCTTAAGTCCCTCTTTCAGGATGGAATCAGCTGCTGCAGTCTGCCCATTCTTCAAAAGGGCACCGGCAAAATTAAAAAAAATCATTTCGTCTGTACAATTTTCTTTTAAGGCTTTCGTGTAAAAATCTATTGACTCTCCGATCCTCCCGTCCCTCAACGCTTTATAACCATTGTAATCGTTTTTTGATTTTCTTTCAAGAATTGTACAGATCGGCACCGAATCAGCAAAAACTGTGTGAATAGCATTTGGCGGAGGCCATTTTCTTTCTCTCAACTGATTAACCGGGATATACCTGTTGGTAATAATGGCATAGTCCCAGTCAAAGGTGCTTCGCTCCTCATTTCTCATATAAAACGTTTTGATTTCCGGGTTTTTCCTGAACTGCCACTCAACTGAATAGGTCGCTCCTACTTTTATATTGCCTGTCACTCCTTTTTCCTTCAGATATTTGATAAGCCAACCTGAAGCTTCGGTCTGGCCTGTATAATAATAGTCAGTTTCATAATTTCCGTACGCACCTTTTAATCCGCCGACCAGCTGATTATAGTACATATAGGAATATACGGGATTTCTTGCCATAAAGCTTATCGGATGAACGGCGATCAACGCCATTGCAAGGAGAAGAAGCAGCTTCAGGTATCTCCTTTTCATAAGTTCAATCAGGTAATTGAATCCTGCTGAGGCAACAATAATTATTGGCGGATAAACAAAAAGAAACTGCCGCCAGGAGCTATACAGGTTTGATTTCCCTGCTATTGCAATCAAAACCGGGAAAATGAAAGTAAAAACCACAAGCAGGTAACAAAGAGACTTACCGGAGGACAAAATTCTCTTAGGGAAAAGAAAAAAGACTGCCACGCCTCCAAGTACCAGAACCGGGATAGTGATAATCATGGATTTTAGCAGGTAATACCATGGCATAAAGTCGGACCATTCAGATCTTCCTTCAAATATCTGCCTGAATGTATCAGGGTAATGTGCCATCACCCGAAGCGATTCCAAAACATTCCTGAATGGATCCTGAAGTGCAAATGGCCAAAGCAGTATGCCAAGAAAAAATGATGCCCCTGATACCGATATCACCAGTATCAGTTTTCGTCCATTTTCCTTAAGATCAAATCTGCCTTCCTTTTTGAACCTGTAATACCCACTGACAATAAAAAAGAGAAACAGGTAGCAGATAAGCAGCAATCCACCTGACCTGATGCTTATGGCGATGGCTGTCCCGAGAACAAGCAACATGACATCCGCCGGTCTTACTTTTCCTTCTGAAAAGAAAATTTTAAGTGTACAAAATACACTTAATACATAGCCCAGAGCGAATGGTATATCTTTAAGGTTATTAAGGGAGTGTCCAATGAATGTAGGTGAAACTGCAAACAGGAAAAGTGCAAGGATACCTGCCCCGGTCCCTGAAAGCCATGATGAGAACAGAGCGGTGATAAAAATTGCAAGCCATCCTGCAAGTGCACTCATGATATGCCTGAAGGCATAGGCATCTTCAATGTTCAGCCATTTTTCAAGAATGGTTACCAGGTTGTCGTACGACTGGCCATAGTATTTAAGATGGCTGACCGGCGTGTTGAGGGCAGCCTGATCCTTCCCTCCGGTCGCAACCCAGTTATAAACAGAAACTGACTGGCCGTAATGAAGAACCTCGTCGCAGGATACTGCTGCATTCCTGCTCATTGAAATCATTAAAAAGAGAAGGATGAATGAAATTATGAAAAAAACATATTTCAGTCTTTTTTCCTTCATTGTCCTCAGCGTTTTCCGTCATAATATTTCTTCACAAAATATACCGGACGGTTCTGCGATTCCTTATAATTCCTGTAAATGTATTCCCCGATGATGCCCAGAAAGACAAGCTGTATTGAGCCAAGAAAGTAAATGCTCAGCAATGTTGAAGACCAGCCAAGTATTGCAAAACCACAGATCTTTGCTATCAGGACATAAATTCCCGCTGCCAGGAATACAAGAGTTCCTATCATGCCAAGGATCAGACAGAAACGTACGGGAAATCTTGAAAATGAAAATATCGCATCAGATGCAAGCACGAAAAGCTTCCTGATGGTCATTTTAGGGGGCCCTTTGAAGCGCTCATCCCTTACATATTCGATATATCCCTGTTTAAATCCTATAAATGTCCTAAGTCCTGGCAGGTAACGCACTTTTTCCTTCATCGAAAGCAGGGCGGTTAAGGCTTCTCTTGTCATCATTGAGAAGTTCCCGTAATTCTCCATGCCCTTGATCTCGCCAATGCTGGTGAAGATAAAATGGAAAAAAGCAGTGTACAGGTTCCTTTGGAAATTGCCTTTCCGTCCGGTTCTCTTTCCGCTCACGACATCAAACCCTTCCTCCTTGATTTTACTGTACATTACAGCCAGAAGTTCCGGGGGATCCTGAAGGTCTCCGTCCATCATGGCAACGATATCTCCCTTGCTGTAATCAAGTCCCGCAGTATAAGCAGCCTGGTGTCCGAAATTCTTTGAAAGGGAAAGCACCTTGATATTTTGGTTTTTCTTCTGCCATTCAAGCATAATATTAAGGCTGTTGTCGGTGCTCCCGTCATCTACAAGAATTATCTCATAATCATTTGCCAGGGAACTGACGGCAGCACATGTTCTTTTCAGCATCTCATCAAGAAGCTTTTCCTCATTAAAGACAGGTATGATAAGTGAGAACATATCAGTAAGCAAACTTATATTACCACAGGTGTTCCCGGTACAGGTGTTTCAAAGGCCATTTCGACAGGTCCGAATTCAATTTTTTCAGGGCCAAGTTTCATATCCGATTTGAAAATTTCATCCCAGCTTATAAGCCTGCCCGTGTAAGCTGCTGTCCTTCCCATAATAGCGGTAAGGTTGGATATGGCTGTCTGTTCTGCTTCATTGACATATTGGCCGGTTCTGATTGCATACACAAGATGCATGTGTTCCTGAACGTACGGTGGAATCTTCACGGCGTTCATCGGGTTTCCGTTTTCATCTTTGGGATATTCGAATGACCATTTAACCTTTCCCTTCAGGTCCCATATTGTGTTCTGGCAGTTTGTATAGCCTTCAGTTCCCATAATAATTTCACCTATGCCATTTGCGCAGCTATCTATCTCGCGGCACATGCTGTGTGAACTGATGCCGTTCCCATAGTCAAAGTCGATGCTGAAAAAGTCGTACTGATCGCCTGTCACCCTGCGGTGCCTGCCGCCATAACCTATTGCTTTTTCAGGATGCTTCCCCATGAACCAGTTTATCACGTCGATATTATGAATATGAGTGTCGAGGATATGATCGCCGCAAAGCCAGCAGAAGTTATTCCAGTTTCGGATCATGTATTCCATGTCGTTCCAGCCTGGCTCACGCAGTCGGAACCAGACATGATCCTGGTTCCAGAAGGCTTTGGCTGAAGTTATCTTCCCAATGGCTCCGTTCATCACCTGTTTGTACGTCTCGATATAGTCTTCCTGGTGCCGGCGCTGGGTCCCGGTAACCACGTTCAGCCCGATAGCTTCTGCTTTCTTCCCTGAAGTTATTATTGATCTGATTCCTACCGGATCGACGGCAACCGGTTTTTCCAGAAAAGCATGCTTGTTATTCCTGACTGCTTCAAGAAAATGATCGGGGCGAAAACGGGGAGGTGTGGCCAGTATCACCACATCGACTTCAGGAAGAGCCATAAGCTTTTTGTACCCGTCAAATCCTGTAAAACAGTTTTCAGCAGGTATGGGAAGCTTGAATGCTGCAAAACGTTCACGGCATGCATCGATCTTGTCCTGGAAAACATCAGCAAGGGCAATCATCTCAAGGTCGGGCCCTGCACTAATAAAGTTGATAGCGGCTCCTGTTCCCCTGGCTCCTGCTCCTACGAGTCCTGCCCTAAGTTTTTTCCCTTTCGGAGCGCCTTTAAAGATGGGTGGCAATCCTTTTATTTCTTCTGCCTGTTTTCTGGTGCATGAAGCCAGGACTGATGCAGCTCCTGTCAGCCCTATTCCTGCAATCGCAGTTTTTTCAATGAATTTTCGTCTGTTAATATTGTCCATTCCTTTTCATTTTTTGAAACCTATAAACCTGCAGCTGAATCCGGTTCACAGACAACTCTGAAGCCCACATCGATACAATCAGAATACCACCATATGCTTTTTGGCATCTGAGGATCGGTGACCAGCCAGGCTTTTGTTTTTGTAAAATCGCGTGAAGCGCTTCTGACGTCGGCAGCGTCGCTTTTAAATGATCCTCCCCTGATAACATGTTCCTGTCCCTTCAGGGGACCTTTGGGATTTATAAGGACAGTATCGGCCTTATAAGGGTTGGGAGAATAAAAATCCGAGCAGAATTCCGCAGCATTTCCCGCCATATTCTTCAGTCCAAACGGATTAGGCTTGACGGCAGAAGGTTCTTCAGTCTTGCCCGAACTGTTTCCCATATATATTACCATTGATGCAATTACTGATTTATCGGGTTTGAATATCTTTTTAAGGAAGCTCTTTCCGGAAAATTCCTTAGGGCTGCCCTTGAAAAAGTACGGTGTTGATGTTCCGCCGCGGCAGGCATATTCCCATTCAGCTTCAGTGGGAAGACGGTATTTCTTCCCTGTTACCTTCGAAAGCCACTGGCAGTAAACGTTTGCTGCATGCCACGACATTGTTATTGCCGGTCTTGGTCCCTTGCCCCAGCCCTGGTCGGGCGCACCCCATGGAGGAGTGGCTCCGGAAATTGCATCGACGTTTTTCCTTGTCACAACCTGGCCTTCTGTCCTGCCCTGAGATCCCGTTGCCCTGAAGAAAGCAAGATATTCATTCCACGTCACTTCAGTCTCAGCCATCCAGAATTTCGAGAGTGTCACCTTCCTGACCGGACTTTCATCAGACTTCCTCAACGGTTCATTTGCAGGGCTTCCCATATTGAAGGCTCCTCCCGGCAGAGCTATCATATTGAATGTTACGGAGGTACCGGGAATTTTTTCCGTAAAATTTTCAAATTTCTCAACTTTAGCCGGTTCTGAAAAAATTGTCTCATTTGCAGCCGCAACAACGCCGAAAGCAGTATCATGAGCATGAATGGCATTCCTGTCGTAGTGGCCAACATTGAGGTGGCAGTTTAAGCAGCTGAGTGGTTCAGTGCTTGTAGTATAGAAAAGATGGGCATTGCTTCCGTTAACAGACAGTTTCACCGGGAACAGGTTACCATGGCATTCAGTGCAGGACTTTTCATAGACAAAACCTTTTGCATTTTCAAGAAGTTTTTTCTTATCCCAGTTGATCTTTGCGCTGTCCTTGAAATAAAAGCTATAAACATCCTTAAGTCCATGCTTTGCCTTGGCATAAAGATATCCATGGCCTTTTGGCGGCATATGACATTCCGTGCAATGAACCACGACTCCGGCATCGTTGTTATAATGGGTTGAAAGTTTCCATTTCATGTCAGCGTCAGTATGGATATGGCAGGATGTACAATACCTGTCGGATGATGTGTAATCAACTGCAGCTTTCCCCCCGAGGAGAATTATGATGCCGGCCATAAATCCTGTCAGGATCAGCCAGAATCTTCTCTTCTTACCTGTGAGAGTATGGTTTTGAGGACTATTCAGACTCATTTATCAGGGGAAATTCAAAAACCTGATAAAGGTAGCTTTTTAGATGATTTGGCAGATAATGGCAATAATTTTTTTTCAGAGGTCAGAACCTTTTCGTATATGAGTGGCAATATGGCACTTTGCCATTTTTGAAATAATAATCCTGATGGGAATCTTCTGCCTGGTAAAATTCAGAAGCTTTTGTAAGCGCCGTCACGATCTTTATTTCTTTGCTTTTGAGGATGTCTATATTTGTCCCGGCAATTTTCTGCTGGTCATCGTTCATATAAAAGATTTCAGACCGGTACTGGTCGCCAATGTCCGGACCCTGTCCGCCAACCTGAGTGGGATCGTGTATTTCAAGAAACAACCTTACCAGTTGATCATAACTGGTTTTTTCAGAATTGAAAATCACCCTGACAGCTTCTGCATGACCGGTTGTTCCTGTGCAAACTTCTTTATAGGAGGGATTTTTAATATGTCCCCCTATGAATCCCGAAGTCACCGAGACAACTCCCTGGGCTTTCTTAAGAAAATATTCAACTCCCCAGAAACAGCCTCCTGCAAATACTGCTATCCCGTATCTTCCGGGTTCAAGGTGGGAAGGCACAAAATCGAGCGATATCGAGTTGACGCAATGCCTGAGGTTCTTTGAAGTCAGATACTCCCCTGTAAAAACATGACCGAGGTGAGCCCCGCATGAAGCACATTCTATTTCGGTCCTTACGCCATCAGGATCGGGATACCTGTTAACCGCTCCCTTTATCTCGTCATCAAAGCTTGGCCATCCGCAGTCAGACTTAAATTTGTCAGAAGAATAGTAGAGTGCCGCACCGCATTTTCTGCAGATATAAGTGCCGTTCTGAGTGCTGTTTGTATATTTTCCGACAAATGGTGGTTCTGTTCCCTTGCCATTTATGACATACGATTCCTGGCTTGTCAGGTCGTTATAAGGCAACTTTCCCTGTGAAAAAGAGTTAGTACTCATAATTTAAAAGAAAATAGGTAATTAAACCCGGCTTCATATTAAAAACATTTTTCCTTTTGTACAACAAAAATGCATAAAAATTGTTTTTAATAATCTGAAGGGGAGCAATTAAAAAACCTGATTTTGTCTGGAAAATATATATTTGGCATAAAGATTGTTTTTCAAATGATTGTTTTATTTTTGTTTTTTTAATTAAAAGCTTGTTGTATGAAAAAGATTGCAATAGTTATTGTTATATGCTTTATTACTGCAATACTTGTAAGTTCCTGTAATTCCAAAAATTGTCCGGCTTATTCATCAAAAGCAGCGACAGAACAAACCGGGCATAACAGTTGAAACGCCCCCGGTGCCTCGGATCAACTTACGTATTATAAGTTAGCCTGGAAAAATGAAAAAGCTGCTTATAACCTGTGTGTGTTTTATTTGCTGTTCAATTTCGCTTCTTGCCCAGGGAGAAATTGACAAGCAGCAGAAGATCTTTTTCCGGAATGAAAGGTCGTTTGCAATTCTTCTTAATTCAGACGGCTTCGGACTTAGCTACAGGGATGCAAAAAGGGTCGATTTCCTGAACAAGCATTACTTTGAAATAGAAATAGGAACACTAAAAGACCCGAGAGAATACAAGGAATCAAACCCTACATACGAAACACCCGGAACTTTTGTTTACGGAAAAATTAATTCTGTAATTTATCTCAGGGGAAGTTACGGACATCAGCATGAAATATTCAAGAAGGCCGATATAGGAGGTGTAGCTATACGATATTTCTATTCAGGAGGTCCTACTTTTGCTATTTACAAACCAATTTATTACAGGATACTCCACCAGGTATCATCGAGCGAATTTGAACTGGTTGATGAGAAACTCAATGTAGCTGTTGATGGGCCAGGGGATATTTACAGCAAAGCGTCTTTTACAAAAGGGCTTGGCGAGACCAAGCTGCTCCCCGGAATATTTGCAAAGGGCGGATTTAATTTTGAGTACAGCAAACAGGATAAAATTATACATGCCATTGAAATAGGTGCCTCCCTGAGCGCTTTCCCAAAAAAGATACCTATAATGGCAACAGAAGGTAACAAAGCCATATTCTTCTCAATGTTCGTAAGTTACAGGTTCGGAGTAGTTATCGACCCGCTCAAGCCTGAGACAAACAAATTTTCCTATATCTTCAAAAGAAAAAATACTGAACCAGCTTATTGAAGCTTGTCTTATTCCGGAAAAAATCCTATTTTTGTGCTTCAAATTATTAACCAAATAATGATATAATTATGTCAAAGATTAAAGTTGCTATTAACGGCTTTGGCAGGATAGGCCGCAATGTTTTTAAGATTGCTTTTGAAAGAAAAGACATTGAAATTATTGGTATAAATGATCTTACCGATACTTTGACTCTTGCTCATCTTCTTAAATATGATTCTACACAGGGGAAATTTCCCGGAGTGACACATGATGCTGAGAATATAATTGTAAATGGAGTCAAGATCAAGGTTCATTCCGAAAAGAATCCTGCAAATATTCCATGGATTACAAAGCCTGATGTTGTTATTGAATCAACGGGTATATTTACTTCAAAAGAGAGCCCTAAAGGCGGTTATGGCGATCACCTTAAGAATGGTGCAAAGAAGGTTATTCTGACTGTTCCGGCAAAGGACACCATTGATGCAATGATAGTCATGGGTGTCAATGAAGAAGCCCTGAAACCCGAACATCAGTGTATTTCAAATGCTTCATGTACAACAAACTGTCTGGCTCCCCTGGCAAAGGTTATTAATGACAACTTTGGCATTGAGATTGGTTACATGACCACGATTCACTCTTATACAAACGATCAGAGGATCCTTGATTTTCCTCACAAGGACCTCAGGCGTGCAAGATCAGCAGCTCTTTCACAGATACCAACCACGACAGGTGCTGCAAAAGCAGTCGGTAAAGTTATTCCTGATCTGAAAGGTAAGCTTGACGGTATATCAGTAAGAGTCCCGACACCTACCGGCTCACTTGTTGATCTTGTTGCTGTCCTGAAAAAAGAGGCCACAAAGGAAGAGATCAATGCCGCAGTAAAGAAGGCAGCCGATGGACCTATGAAAGGCATCCTCGAATATTGCGAAGATCCTATTGTTTCGGCTGATGTGATACACACAACCGCTTCATCAATATTCGATTCCCTCAGCACGATGGTAAATGGGAAAATGATAAAAGTGCTTTCCTGGTATGATAACGAATGGGGATATTCATGCAGGGTTGTTGATCTGATTCCTCTGGTAATGAAATAATAAATATTGCATTTATTGAAGGGGCAACAAAAATGCCCCTTTTTTATTTTCCCTCTTTTTAATCATATGAAACGGGGCGACCTTTAAAAAATTGACAGGTTGGAATTCCCTGTCATTCATATCTCAAAGCTTCTATCGGGTCTATGTTTGCAGCCTTTACTGCAGGGGCATAACCAGAAACCACACCTACAATGAAGCAAACTACCACGCCAACGATTACCCAGAACCATGGAATTACGAAACTTGACCGAAGTATTGATGACATTAGGTTTCCGATAATTATACCCAGGATGATGCCAAAAATTCCTCCAAACTGGCCTATCATTATTGATTCATAAAGGAACTGGTACTTTATTGTCACAGGCTTTGCACCTATTGCTTTCCTTACACCAATCTCACGGGTTCTCTCGGTCACAGAAACCAGCATTATATTCATCAACCCGACCGCAGCCCCGAACAGGGTTACAATCCCTATCAGAGTGGCTGCAAGGGTGACATACCGTATATTTTTCAGAAGCATATTGAGGAAGGTGTCACTCTTATCAACATTAAAGTCCGACGGATCGCGCGGATCAAGATTGCGCACCTCCCTGAAAACGCCCTCGGCTTCACCTGCCATTACATCGAGGTTAACAGGATTTACAGGAAGCACTGTTATGCTGAAATTCATATCCGGCCTCGAAAAATACTCACGTGCAGTTGTGATAGGCATCAGACAGATCCTGTCACCGGAAATTGAACTGGAGCCCTTGCTTTTCAGCACACCGGTAACTAAAAGCTTCAGCCCTGCCACTGTAACCTCTTTTCCTACCGGATCAACTCCTGAAGGCATTATTTCACCGGCAATCTCCGATCCAAGCAATACCATACGCCTGTTAAGCTGCAGCTCATCGGCGCTGAAATTCCTCCCGTTATCGATTTCATATCCTGAAACTGAAAGGTAGTTTTCATCCACACCAAGCAGGCGTATATTCGGATGAGTTTCCTGTGTTCCGTACTTCACTGTGGCAAGACCGCTTGCATTAAAAGAAACCGAAACCCAGGCAGGTTCAATGAACCGCTGCCTGAACTCTTCAGCTTCCCTGTAGGTGATCCTTGAATAATTTCTGGTCCGCCTTCGTTCATTTCCAATCTGTACATTCATGCCCCTGGAAGAAATGGTAAATGAATTTGCTCCCATCATTGTAAACTGAGATGTAAGTGAGGTCTTTATTGAATCAATGGCGGTAAGTATTCCGATAAGAGCCATAATTCCGAAAGCAATTATGCAGATTGTAAGAACCGTTCTCACTCCGTTCGACCGGATAGCTCTTAATGATATTCTTAAATTTTCCCTGAAAATGCTTATCTTCATTTTTAAACTTTGTTATTTCAACGTGCTTTAGGCCCCAGATTAAAAAAAATAAAAATACACTATTTTTCCATTTATGTAATACAATAAAATATTTATGCTAAACAAATGACCGGTTAAACTGTATCTGAAAAAAGTCAATTATTCTGATAAATAATTAAAGTTTTAGTTGCATAACTAATTTTTTCGTTGTATATTTGTCAGAGAGATTAATTGTAATCGAATTAATTTTGATGATATGAAAGAACTGACACATGCCGAGGAGCAGGTAATGCAGTTGCTCTGGAAGATAAAAAAAGGATTTGTAAAAGACATCCTGGAGCATTTCGATGATCCGAAACCTGCTTATAATACCGTCAGTACCATTGTCAGGATCCTTCAGGACAAGGGATTTGTTGACCACAGGGCTTATGGCAGGACGCATGAGTATTTTCCTCTCATTTCAAAAAATGAGTACTCCGAAATGCATATGAGCACATTTGTCAAAGATTATTTTTCAGATTCCTTTGGGAAAATGGTAAGTTTCTTTGCAAAAGAAAAGAGGATGTCGGTAAGAGAGATGGAGGAAATCATGAAGAACATGGAAAATGAAGTTAAAAAGCAAAAAAGCAAGGTATGAACCCACTCCTTATATATATGATCAAAGCTGCATTTTATGTTGCAGCGTTTTACCTGGTCTATTTCCTGTTCCTGAGCAGGGACACTCTTTATGGCCGGAACAGGGCATTCATTATGCTTTCACTCCTTTTATCACTTTTACTCCCCCTTATCACGATCAGGACGGAAACACCTTTTAATTTTCCGTTATCCGGCAAAACACTTGGTGAAGTACTGATCACGGGTTCGGCTTCAGGCGGATCATCGGCAGCCGGGTTGCCGGTCCGGGGAACCAATTTAATGCTTATTTATCTCATAGGAGTTTCACTGGCAGGATTAAAACTATTGGCTGATCTTGCTGGTATTCTGATAATTATTTCAAGGAGCACGACAAAAAACAACAGGATAATATTCTTTGAAGGTCTCAACACTTCAGCATTCTCAGCATTCGGGCATATTTTTATCAATGCAAGGCTATCACCGGAAGAGGCTCAGGAAATAATGAAGCATGAGCAGAATCACCTTGATCGCAATCATTTCTTCGATATTATCTTATTTGAAGTTATCAAGGTACTGCAATGGTTTAACCCGTTTATCTACATGTTCAACAAATCGTTGCGTGCAGTCCATGAGTACCAGGCTGATGAAGGATGCCTGAGAAAAGGTATTCCCGTTGTCAGATATCAACACCTTATAATGAACCAGGTATTTCAAACAAGACTATTTACAGTTTCGAATAGTTTTTCCAATCCAACACTTGTTAAAAAACGAATGATCATGATGACAAAAGAACGCTCCGGAATGCTGGCAAACCTGAAATTGCTGATAGTTTTGCCTGCTGTTGCAATCGTAATGATTGCCTTTTCCTCCTGCAAGGAGAAGACCATACAAAATGCCAGGAAGGAAGAAGTTGCACTGCCTCAACCTCCGCCACCGCCTCCACCACCTCCGGTTGTAAATGCAAAAGAAGATACAGCAAATACTCCTTTCGTCAAAGTAGATGAAATGCCCAAATTCCAGGGAGGTGATAAAGCCATACTGGATTTCATTGCAGCTAACACCCAGTACCCTGAGGTTGCCAAAAAGAACGGGATAACGGGAAAAGTAATTGTACGCTTTGCCGTGGAAACGAATGGAAGTATCGACAAGATCAGCATTTTAAAGGGTGTTGATCCGGCTCTTGATGCTGAAGCTATCAGAGTTGTCGGCAAACTTCCTGCCTTTGAAAAGCCTGGACTTATTAAAGGTCAGCCGGTTCCGGTCTGGTACATGTTGCCGATCACTTTTACCCTGAATTAGTCTTTATTCTGTTGTTAAAATTCCATCAAAACTGACTCCATAACGGGGTCAGTTTTTTGTATGAGTATCCCTTTCAATTTACTAGTATATAAGCAAATAACATTATTTACTTAATCATGGAAGTATTATGTCTGAAAAAAACAGTATAAAAAGGTTCGGCGGAAATAAGGTTAATCTACCGGGATAGGTTTGGCATAAAATTTCAATAAATTTGCATCCTTAAATAAAGTGTAAATATGATACTTAAAGAACTAATTGATTCGTTTTCAGAACTGGGAAGAATACTCAGGGATGCTCTTGACGGGAAAGAAGCCGGAATTGCTGCTGAACTGAACACTGTCATCAATGACCAGCATTTTAAAAATCAATGGTTCACATCTGAAAATGTAAGGATGGCAATAAGTGCAATTGCAAACGAGCTGACAGGTGAAAATCTTACAAAATGGACTGATCCCTATCAGATAGCTGATGAGGTGACCAATCCCTTCAAAGTGGGAGTTGTCATGGCAGGTAACATACCGCTTGCCGGATTCCACGACTTGCTTTCTGTCCTTATCACAGGAAATAATCTGATCGCAAAAAAAAGCTCAAAGGACACTGATCTGATAGTATTTATAGCTGATCTGCTTGCAGATATCAACCCCGGGTTCAGGGATAGGATAGTTTTCACCAATGAAACCCTGACGGAATTTGATGCAATAATTGCTACCGGCAGCGATAACAGCTCCAAATATTTTGAATACTATTTTGGAAAGTATCCGCATATTATCAGAAAGAACAGGAACAGCGTGGCAATAATTGAAGGCAACGAGACCCCAAATGAGCTGACCCTTTTGGGACACGATCTGTTTGCATATTTCGGCCTCGGATGCAGAAGCGTCTCCAAGATATTTGTCCCGAAAGGATACGACATTGCAGGAATGGCTCCAAACTGGAGACCATTTTCGCAGATAATCAATCACAATAAGTATGCAAATAATTATGATTACAATAAAGCAATCAGCACAGTAAACAAAGAGCCATTTATTGATATCGGTTTCCTTCTCCTCCGTGAAAACGAAGCTTTAGCTTCACCGGTTGCCGTGCTCCACTTTGAATACTATGATTCTTTAGCTGAAGTTGATCAAAAAATTCAGTCTGCCAGGGAAAAAATTCAATGCATATTCGGCAGAAACAATACTCCCTTCGGCCAATCTCAGTCTCCGTCCCTGTGGGATTATGCGGACGAAATTGACACCGTGGAATTTCTCCAAAAAAAAATCAGGCCGTTATTTTGTTAAATAAAAAATATTATATTGCACTCGTCGAATCAATAGTCTTATGGTATACAAATTCGTAGTGTTATCGGATGAAGATGAATCGTTTGTGAGAGAATTTGAATTCCTTGACTCTCAGACCCTGATGGATTTTCACAATATAATTCAGGAAGAGCTTGAATTTGACAAATCCCAGATGGCTTCATTTTATCTTGCCACCGACAACTGGGAGAAAGAAGAAGAATTCACTCTTTTTGATATGGGTACCGGATCTTCAACCATGGAATCGGCAATTCTTGAAGATATTATTTTCCGCAAGAATCAGAAGCTCCTTTATATATTCGACTTTTTTAATGACCGTGGCCTGTTCGTGGAATACACAGGTGAGGCAAAGGAAGTTGAGGACCGTGATTACCCCGTTTGTACAAATTCAAAAGGGGTTCCGCCAAAGCAGGTTGTTTTTGGAAACAGTTCCCGCAAACTGTACAATAACATAGTTGTCTCCGATGACGAAGATGAGGAGGACGAGTCTGATGTAGATGATCTTTTTCTCGGAGGAGAGGATGAAGAGACACTTCCTGATTTCGACAATATCGAAAACATGGGTGAGGAAGAAGAATAGCCTTCCCGGGCTTTTTCCTGATGAACAACAAACTCATAGTAATACTTGGTCCGACAGGCATCGGAAAGACTAATGTTTCCGTTGATATTGCCAGTCATTATAATGCTGAGATCATATCTGCCGATTCACGTCAGTTCTACAGGGAAATGAAAATAGGCACTGCTGTCCCCTCAGAAAGTCAGCTGGCCAGGGTTAAACACCACTTCATCAGGTTTATTTCAGTAAGGGATTACTACAGCGCGAGCCTGTTTGAGAGAGATGTCATTAATCTTCTCGGATCAGTTTTTGCAAAAAATAACAAAGCAATTATGACCGGCGGCTCAGGTATGTACATTGACGCAGTCTGCCACGGAATAGATGATATACCTGATATCGATACTTCAATAAGACATAAGTATAATGACAAATTCAAGAAAGAAGGAACTGAAAGTCTGAGGGTGGCACTTAAAATACTTGATCCTGAATATTATGCAAAAGTCGATCTCAGGAACTATAAAAGGATTATACGCGCCCTGGAAATCTGTGAGACAACGGGCCGTCCATATTCATCATTCCTTAAAGGAAAGAAGAACGAAAGGAACTTTGACATTGTCAAAATAGGACTTGAAAGGGAGAGAGGTGATCTTTATGAAAGGATCAACAAAAGGGTGGATGAGATGATCGCTCAGGGTCTTGAAGAGGAAGCAAGACAGCTGTTTGAACTGAGGTCGATGAACGCGCTTAATTCTGTAGGTTACAGGGAGTTCTTTCAATATTTTGAAGGCGCTGTTTCGAGGGACAAGGCCATTGAACTTATAAAGAGAAACAGCAGGAGGTATTCAAAAAGACAGATGACCTGGTGGTCCGGAGATAGGGAAATCAAATGGTTCAGGCCGGAAGCCCTGAAGGATATAATCAATTATTTGGATAACAGGATTGGGGAGTAAATTAACTTGTTATGCGGTTATGCGGTTTTCAGTAATTTGATTGTTTCAGCCGGATTTTCAGAGCTGAATACCGAATTCCCGGCAACAAGCACATTAACTCCGATACCGACAAGCCCGGAGGCCTTTGAAAGATCAATTCCGCCGTCAACCTCAATCAATATATTATAACCATTATCGTTAATTATTTTATGGAGTTCAGCAACTTTGCTGTAGCTCCGGTTTATGAATGACTGCCCTCCGAATCCAGGGTTTACTGTCATAATAAGGACCATATCGACAGAGGGAAGTATGTCGTGCAGGAGGCTTACCGGTGTATGAGGATTAATTGCTACGCCCGCCTTCATCCCGAGTTGGCGGATCTCAGTGACTGTCCGGTGCAGATGAACGCAGGCCTCGTATTGGACCGTAAGAATGTCGGCCCCTGCTTCCCTGAACCTCTGCAGATACCTGTCGGGATCCATTATCATAAGGTGGACATCAAGGGGTTTTTCAGAGATCTTTTTTACGTGGCTTACGACAGGGAACCCGAAAGAGATATTCGGGACAAACATACCGTCCATAATATCAAGATGAATCCAGTCAGTGAGACTTCCGTTGAGCATTTTTACAGTCTGGCCGAGATTAAGCAGATCAGAATTCAGTATAGAAGTTGAGACAAGATGATTCATGCCGGTTATTTTGACAAATATAAAAACAAAAAATTAACCCAGGTATGATTTGAGTATCTTGCAGCGGGTTGTAAACTGGATCCTTTTTATTGCCTTTTCCTTAATCTGGCGTACTCGTTCGCGGGTGAGCTTCAGTTCCTCTCCTATCTCCTCGAGAGTAAACGGATGTTTCATCCCGAGTCCGAAGTAGAGTTTCAGGACTTTTGCTTCACGCGGTGAAAGAGAACTGAGTGCCCGTTCAATCTCATAAGCAAGCGATTCGTTTATAAGGTTCCTGTCAGGGCTGGGTGTATCGGGACTCTGCATCACATCATACATCGTGGTTTCTTCCTCAGAACTGATGGGAGCATCCATGCTTACGGTCCTGCCATTGGTTCTGAGCGATTCCTTAACTTCCTCAGGGATCATCTCAAGCATCTCACCGATCTCCTGTGACGAAGGTTCTCTTTCGTATTCCTGCTCAAGTCTGGCAAAAGCCCTGTTTATCCTGTTAATCGATCCTATCTTGTTTACCGGCAGCCTGACTATTCTTGCCTGTTCAGCAAGCGACTGCAATATGGCCTGGCGTATCCACCAGACTGCATAGGAAATGAATTTGAACCCTCTTGTCTCATCAAACCGTTGGGCAGCTTTCATCAGTCCAAGGTTGCCCTCATTTATCAGGTCGGGCAATCCCATGCCCTGGTTCTGGTACTGTTTTGCAACCGAAACCACAAAACGAAGATTAGCTTTTACGAGTTTTGCAAGAGCTTCAGAATTACCGTTTTTGATCTTTCTTGCAAGGATAACTTCTTCTTCCGGAGATATTAGATCCACGCGGCCAATCTCCTGTAGATATTTGTCAAGGGAAGGGGTGTCACGGTTAGTGACCTGTTTTGTTATCTTTAGCTGACGCATAACAGGCCGTGGTTAATAAGTTAGGTTTACCAATCCGGGCTTTCGGTACAATTTTAATAAAAAAAAATTGCAAACAGAATTTTACGGGGATTTTTTTTGTTAAATCATTGTTTTGTCTTAAATTGCAAATATATTTTCCACTGTGGAATACCACTTTTTTAATTTATTCCGTTTTCACTCCAGAGCTTTTTTTAACGATTTAATATTAACTATAATTTATTTTTTATAATATTGCTCCGGTTTTAAAGATAAGTAAGGCAATTGTTGCATATTCCTGCCGGTTCATTTTTATTTCTTGACCCGGTTTTCCAAAAAAAAAATTAAAAACAATCTCATTATTTTTCATTTACTATTATTATGTATGACATTCTGGAGTTAAGTAACAAGCTTCTCCCTGAACTTAGGGACATAGCAAGAGAACTTAAAATCAAAAGAACAGAAACTCTTAAAAAGCAGGATCTGATCTACAAAATCCTTGATCAACAGGCAATTGAATTTACAGAGAGCCGGAAAACCATGCTACTGCCTGAGAATATATCGGTTATGCCGGGCGAGCTGAAAACCCAGGATAAGGATTTCGGACAGAGAAGAGGCAAAAGGCCACGTACCATAAAGCCTTTAATAGGCCGTTCTCCTGAATCAGTAATTTCCGTTTCGCCTGATGATCTTAAGAAACCCGAAACTTTGCCTTTTGAACGCCATGAAACGATAAATAAGACTGATAAAACAGAGGAAAGGGCAGAAGTCCCGGATGCACCTTCAGAAAAAATCAGGGCTCCCAGGTGGGATTTGAATCAAAGAAAAGCTGAAAAAATTGAGAGTGATTATAGTCCGGCAGAGGACAGAAATCAGAAGAAACAGGAAATTAAGAAAGAAATACTGATCGACAACGCACTTAATCTGAACGGGGAAGAGCTTCTTTATGAAGAACCGGTACTGGAAGTTGCAGCACCGCCGGAGCAGGGGGATATTATCATTGAACCTCCGATAAAGGAGGCAGCACCAGATTTAACCCAGGTCAGGGAGGAAAAAAAGGACAAACCGTACGAATTTGAAGGAATAATTTATAACACCGGCGTTCTGGAGATTATGCCCGACGGTTACGGGTTCCTGAGGTCTCCTGATTACAATTACCTTAACTCGCCGGATGACATATATGTATCCCAGTCCCAGATAAAGCTTTTCGGTCTGAAGACAGGCGATACAATAAAAGGAACTATCAGGCCTCCCAAGGAAGGCGAGAAATATTTCCCGCTTACGAAGATTGACGAAATCAATGGCCGCAGTCCTGATTTCATCAGGGACAGGGTGCCTTTTGACTTTCTGACGCCTCTTTTCCCGAATGAGAAGTTCACATTATGTTCTCCGGGAGAAGGATCACTTTCGGTAAGGGTAATAGATATGTTTGCTCCCATCGGCAAGGGACAGCGCGGTCTGATAGTTGCCCAGCCAAAAACAGGTAAGACCATTCTTCTGCAGGAGGTTGCAAATGCAATCGCGAAATATCATCCGGAGGTTTATCTTATAATTCTTCTAATTGATGAGAGGCCTGAAGAGGTGACTGATATGGCAAGGAACGTCAAAGCCGAAGTCATTGCGTCCACTTTTGACGAGCCTGCTGAAAGGCATTGCAGGATAGCAAATATCGTGCTTGAAAAAGCCAAGAGACTGGTTGAATGCGGCCATGATGTCGTAATTCTTCTTGATTCGATAACACGTCTTGCCAGGGCATTCAACACTACCGCTCCTGCATCAGGCAAGGTGTTGTCGGGAGGAGTTGATTCAAATGCTCTTCATAAACCAAAGCGGTTTTTCGGTGCCGCGAGGAACATTGAGAACGGAGGATCGCTTACAATAATTGCAACCGCCCTCACTGAAACCGGTTCGAAGATGGATGATGTGATCTTCGAGGAATTCAAGGGCACAGGTAACATGGAACTTCAGCTCGACCGCAAGCTTTCAAACAGGAGGATATTCCCGGCAATTGATATACCCGCTTCGAGCACGCGCCGTGAAGACCTGCTTCTCAACAAGAATGTGCTTCAGAAAATATGGGTTCTCAGAAATTATCTCACCGACATGAATTCGGTGGAAGCAATGGAATTCCTCAGAGACAGGCTGATGCAGTCGAAATCGAATGAGGAATTTCTGGTTTCAATGAATGGCGGATAACAGACCATAATTTTTCTAATTTTGCACTTTCTTTTCAGACTCTATTTTTAACAAAATTCATATTATATGGCAACAAAAAAATTTATAACATGTGACGGCAATCAGGCTGCAGCACATGTCGCATATATGTTCAGCGAAGTTGCTTGCATATATCCTATCACGCCTTCATCTCCAATGGCCGAGTACATAGACGAATGGGCTGCAAACGGCCTGAAAAATATTTTCGGGGAACAGGTCAGGGTTGTTGAGATGCAGTCAGAAGCCGGTGCTGCAGGAGCTCTTCACGGTACTTTACAGACAGGAGCCCTTTGCTCTACCTTCACAGCATCCCAGGGATTGCTTCTGATGATCCCAAATATGTATAAGATTGCTGCTGAACTTCTTCCGGGAGTTTTTCATGTAAGCGCAAGGACACTTGCCGCTCATGCCCTTTCAATATTCGGTGACCACAGCGACATTTACGCAACCAGGCAGACCGGATTTGGAATGCTGGCTACCAGCAGTGTGCAGGAAATAATGGATCTGGCAGGCGTTGCTCATCTTGCAGCAATCAAATCAAGAATTCCGTTTCTTCATTTCTTTGACGGATTCCGTTCTTCACATGAGGTCCAGAAAATCGAAGAAATGCAGATGGAAGATCTTAAAAAACTTATCGACCTGGATTCACTGAAAAGATTCCGCGACAATGCCCTTAATTCTGAACATCCTGTCATAAGGGGCACCAACCAGAACTCGGATATCTTCTTCCAGGCCAAAGAATCGATCAACCCGTTTTATGAACCGATTCCCGATATCGTAAACTCCTATATGGCTGAGATCAATAAAATAACCGGAAGGGATTATAAACCTTTCACTTACTATGGCGCTCCTGATGCTGAAAATATTATTATGGTCATGGGATCAGTCAGTGAAACGGCAAAGGAAGCTATTGATTACCTGGCTGCCAAAGGTGAAAAAGCAGGACTTATTACGGTTCATCTTTATCGTCCGTTCTCACCAAAATATTTCTTCAATATATTTCCCAGGTCAGTTAAGAGATTAACTGTACTTGACAGGACAAAAGAACCCGGCGCTCCAGGTGAACCTTTATACCTCGAAATTAAGGATCTGTTTTACGACAGGGCAGAAAGACCGCTTATTGTCGGCGGAAGGTATGGTCTTAGTTCAAAAGACACAACTCCAAGCCAGATTGTTTCCGTTTTCGAGAATATGAAGATGAAAGAGCCGAAGGATCATTTCACTGTCGGCATCGTTGATGACGTGACTTTCACTTCACTGCCGGTACTCCCTGAAATAAATGTCGCTCTGCCCGGAACCCATTCAGCCAAATTTTACGGGCTTGGTTCAGACGGAACGGTGGGGGCAAATAAAAACTCTATTAAGATTATAGGTGAAACAACAGATAAATATTGCCAGGCATATTTTGATTATGATTCCAAAAAATCAGGAGGCGTAACAACTTCACACCTCCGTTTTGGCGATAATCCTATCCGTTCACCCTATCTTGTAAACACACCTGATTTTGTGGCATGTCATGTTCCTTCTTATCTTGATAAATATGACATGCTGAAAGGCCTTAAAAAGGGCGGCACTTTCCTGCTTAACTCCATATGGGATGCAGAAGAGACAAAAAAGCGCCTTCCTGACCATATGAAAAAATATATTGCTGAAAACAATATAAATTTTTACATTATCAATGCAACTGACATTGCAGAAGAACTGGGGCTTGGAACAAGAACCAATACAATAATGCAGGCAGCATTCTTCAAGCTTGCCAACATAATTCCTTACGACAAGGCCGAAAAAGAGATGAAAAAGGCTATTTACAAGTCTTATGGAAGGAAGGGAGAAGATGTTGTGAATATGAACTATGCTGCAATCGACAGGGTAAGCCAGGTTACAAAAGTTGATATCCCTGCAGAATGGGCAAAAATTGAGATAAAAAAAGAAAAGGATACCAGAGACGTTCCTGAATTCATAAGGGAAATCATGGAGCCTATGAATGGAATGAAAGGTAACGATCTTCCGGTAAGTGCTTTCGTGGGAAGGGAAGACGGCTCATTCCCGTCAGGTACTGCAGCCTACGAGAAAAGAGGTATAGCAGTCAACGTTCCGGAATGGCAGCCTGATAAATGTATACAGTGCAACCAGTGTTCTTATGTATGCCCCCATGCTGTAATCCGTCCGTTTCTTTTAACTGAAGAAGAAGCTGCAAAAGCTCCTGCAGGGACAAGATTCATCCAGGGTATTCCCGGCGTTCTTAAACAGTTCAAATTCAGGATGCAGGTAAGCGTTTATGACTGCACTGGTTGCGGCAACTGCGCTGATGTTTGTCCTTCCAAAGACAAGGCTCTCATTATGAAACCTATTGAGACTCAGCTTGCAGAAGCTGAAAGATGGACATATATGCATGAAAAGGTCGGGTATAAGGATACCATTGTTGATAAATTCGTTAACGTCAAAAACAGCCAGTTTTCACAGCCCCTCTTTGAATTCTCAGGGGCATGTTCAGGCTGCGGAGAAACACCTTACATAAAAGCCATAACCCAGTTGTTCGGCGACAGAATGATAGTATCGAACGCAACAGGATGCTCATCGATTTACAGCGCCGCTGCTCCGTCGATACCTTACACAAAAAACAAATTCGGCCATGGCCCTGCATGGGCAAACTCACTCTTTGAAGATAACGCAGAGTTCGGATTCGGGCTTTCCCTTGGTACCAACAAACTCAGGGAAAGAATAGCACGACTGATGAAAGAAGCCCTTACTGCCGGAATTGACGGTGAACTGAAGAGTGCATTTGAAGAATGGCTGAATAATAAGGATGTTGCAGAACCTTCAAGGGCAGCTTCCGCAAAAGTTGTTGCTGCATGTGAAAAGGATAAATCTGAGGTTGCAAAGGAAATACTTGATCTGAAACAGTATCTTGTCAAGAAGTCCCATTGGATCTTTGGCGGTGACGGCTGGGCCTATGATATAGGTTACGGAGGGCTCGACCATGTTATAGCTTCCGGAGAGGACGTCAATATACTTGTACTTGATACAGAAGTTTATTCGAACACTGGAGGACAGGCATCCAAATCGACTCCGGAAGGTGCAGTGGCCAAGTTTGCAGCGTCAGGTAAAAAGATCCGCAAAAAGGATCTTGGCCAGATGGCAATTAGTTATGGATATGTTTATGTAGCCCAGGTTGCCATGGGATCAAGCAATGCACAGTTCCTGAGGACAATCAAGGAAGCTGAAGCTTATCCCGGACCGTCGCTTATTATAGCTTATGCACCATGTATCAATCACGGTTTAAGGGATGGAATGGGCAAAACCCAGGCTCAGGAAAAATTCGCTGTAGAATCAGGTTACTGGCATATGTACAGGTATAATCCTCTTCTTGAGAAGGAAGGAAAGAATCCTTTCATTCTTGATTCCAAGGAACCGGACTGGAGCAAATTCCAGGATTTCCTGAATTCCGAAGTACGTTACACATCTCTTGTAAAAACATTTCCGGATGAGGCAAAGGTATTGTTCAAAGCTGCTGAGGAGAATGCGAAGTGGAGGTATAACAACTACAAGAGGCAGGCAGCAATGGTGTATGAACCTGTGACAAAGTAAATGTTATAATTTCCGATATAAAGAGTCATCCGTTTTGGTGGCTCTTTTTTTGTTATGCGGTTGTGTCAGGTTCTGAAAGCTTGATGACTGTTTTTTTTCTCTGTTTTTTAACTATTTTTGTACCCGTTAAAAATTATGGGCAGGATACTCGGCATCGACTACGGAAACAAAAGGATCGGACTGTCAGTCACCGATCCGCTGAAAATTTTTGCCTCTCCGCTCATCACAATAAATACAGGGGAGTTCGACAATTTCCTCACCGAATACCGGAAAACCGAGGAGATCGATGAATTTGTTGTCGGATACCCTGTCAGATTGAACAACAAGCCAAGTGAATCTGTTAAGTATATTGATCCTTTCCTGAAAAGGCTCAGGAAAAAGTACCCGGGGATACCTGTTCATCTCATTGATGAAAGGTTCACTTCAGGTATGGCATTCCAGACCCTGATTGACGGAGGAGTCAAAAAAAGTGGAAGACGTGATAAATCACTTATTGATAAAATAAGTGCAGCAATAATACTTCAGTCCTTCCTTGACAAAAGATAAAAGAAAAAAAGTCAAAGGCGACAATAAGTGTAAAAAAAAAGTATTCGAAATAATGGTTTATCCGATTGTTATATATGGACATCCTATTCTGAGAAAAGTTGCAGAAGACATTGACAAGGATTATCCCGGTCTCGATCAACTGATCCCGGATCTTTTTGAGACGCTTTACCGTTCTGAAGGCCTTGGACTTGCAGCCCCGCAGATTGGAAAATCCATAAGGATCTTCGTAATCGATGGTAAACCTGCCGGCGATGACGATCCTGATCTGGCAGGCTTTAAAAGGGCGTTCATCAATGCCCACCTGGTAGAAAAGTCAGGTGATCTGAAACTAATGACAGAAGGGTGCCTCAGCATCCCGAACATCAGGGAGGACATAAACAGGGAATCGCACATCCGCCTGAAATATTATGATGAGAACTGGCAGTTCCATGAGGATGAATTCGATGGCTACAAGGCCAGGATCATTCAGCATGAATATGACCACCTCGACGGCATACTGTTCACTGATAAGGTCAACCCGCTTAGAAAACAGCTGCTGAAAAGCAAGCTTAGTGCTATCAGCAAGGGAAGGTTTGAGGCTGCTTATAAGACTATCCTTCCAGGGCAGAAGATAAAAAATATTTAAAGCGGCTGGAGCTTTTTCAATTATGGTCACTCCAGACTTAACCTCACTCAAAACTTATTTCAAACTTTAGTCACTCCGGACTTAAGCTCACTCAAAACTTATTCCTATCTTTATATAGTCTCATCGCTGCTGAGTGTGCTGAATAAAGAAATTCCGTTCCTTCGCCTTGGCATGCCATTGTGCCTTGGAATAATATCGGGCCTTTATTTCAAACCTGATGCTGTATTGATTATTTGTTCCTCAGCTGTTGCAATATCCGGATTTTGCCTAAGCAGCTTCTTCAACAGATACCTGTATAATCCTTTATATGGTGTAGCGCTTAATATTGCACTTTTCCTGTTCGGACTTGTTCTATATTCAAATGAAAAAAACAGGCTGTCTGATCTGGACCCCTCCCCGGCGAAATATTTTTGTACAGTTTGCGAGTTTCCGGAAGAGAAAGAAAAAACATTCAGCCTGATAGCAGAAGTCAACTCAAAGCTTACTGAAAAAGGAAGTGAACCAGTTTATGGGACATTACTGATCCATCTCAGGAAAGATGATCATGAAATCCCCTTCCTTCCCGGTGATCAACTGGTTATCAAATGTTCTCCGGCGAGAATTATGAACAGGGGCAATCCTAATGAATTTGATTACAGGTTCTATATGGAGAACCATGGAATAAAATACTACACTTTTGCCGATGGAAATGACATATCGAGTCACATTACTCCTTCACATATAAAGCTGAAATACAGAGCTTTAATTATCAGGGAAAAGATCATAGGCATGTACAGAAACCGTGGTATAACCGGTGAACGGCTTGCCCTGTTGTCCGCAATAACCCTCGGGCAGAAAAACATGCTTGAGCCAGAGCAGAAGCAAAGCTTCATAAAGGCCGGGATAATGCATATAATGGCAGTGTCAGGACTTCATGCAGTCATTCTTAGCATCTTCATGTTCAATATACTTTTCTTCCTGAAGGGCCGGCTTGGATTTCTTAGAATTATCCTGACAGTAATCTTTCTCTGGCTGTTTGCATTTGTCACCGGACTGACGCCATCGGTACTCAGGGCAACCTTCATGTACACATTCCTTCAGTCAGGAAAACTGATGCACAGGAATGTAAACAGCCTTAATTCGGTCCTTGCCTCAGCTTTCATTCTGCTTCTGATAAGACCATCCGTTCTGTTTGATGCAGGGTTCCTCCTCTCCTACTCTGCAGTTATATTTATTATCTGTTTTTACAGTGACCTGTACCGTAAACTCGATTTCCGGAACTGGCTTGCCGATAAGATATGGCAGTCGGCTACCGTGACCATAACTGCCCAGGCCGGCACTTTACCTCTGACAATTTCGTTGTTCAACAGGTTTCCCACCTGGTTCCTGATCACAAATATTTTAATAGTCCCCCTTTCCTCAGTACTGATAATCATAGGATGTATTTTACCAATTACATATCCCCTGAAATTTATATCTTTCCCTCTGGCAAAAATTCTCAGCTTTCTGACCGGAGCAACGGCATGGCTTACAAAAGAAGCTGCTTCGCTTCCCTTTTCCACAATTGATAAAATCGGAATGGGGAATGTGGAATCAATTCTCCTTTTTGCTTCTGTTTTTGTGGCATTCCGGTATCTTCTTGACAGAAAATCATTGCCGGTTCTCTTTCCTGTTACTTTATTTCTTCTTTTCGTCCTTTCAGGCACTATAAAAGCGATTGTCACAAGATCTACCAGTGAACTGATCGTGTACAATTCAACCGGATCTTCGTCAATAGGAATAAGGAGCGGAAAGACCCTCCTGCTTTATACAGACACGACAGCAGGCTTGCCCGAGATTGTCAGACACTGTGCCTCCCTTGGGCTAAGGGTAAAAAGTGAGTCACTCGACAACGGCTTCAGGTATATCAGGGCGGGAGGAAAAAGAATTCTTATAAGCAATAATATTAGCAACAGTCTGTTGCATGAAGTCAGACCTGATATTATTGTTCTGACAGGCAGGTTTCCGAAAATTGACAGACCTATTGACACGGGGGAACAGTTAAATTCGTTCATTATAACTGCGGAGGTAAAGGATTCATTTTACCTGAGAAAATCAATTGAGGATCAAATATCATGTCATATTCATTACATTAAAAAATCAGGAGCATGGAGGATGAGGTTGTAATTGCTCGGACTTTCATTCACAAATATTTAGACGGAAAACTTGAGTATTATGCTATTTATACGTTATTTTGCCTAGGTTTTAATAAGGTTTTATGAGGATAGTAATTGCCGGGGCGGGCGAGGTCGGAACACATCTGGCAAAGATGCTGTCGAATGAGAATCATGAAATCACCCTTATCGACAGTGAAGAGAACAGGCTTAAATCAGCAGACACATCGCTGGATGTCCTTACTTATGTAGGCTCCGCCACATCAATAAATATCCTGCAGGATGTCCTGCAGAAAAAAACGGATCTGTTTATTGCAGTGACCCATGGAGAGGATACAAACATAACTGCATCAATTCTCGCCAAAAGACTGGGAGCTTTAAAGACAATTGCGCGGATTGACAATCTTGATTACCTTGAGCATTCGACCCTGGAGTTTTTCAAATCTCTCGGCGTCGATTCGCTTATCTATCCTGAACTGATAGCCGCCCGTGAAGTGCTGAGCCTGCTTCACGAGACTGGCACAACTGAATTCATGGAATTCTGCGGAGGCAAACTTGCAATGTACGTTCAGAAACTTGATAAAAATGCTCCTATCATTAATAAGAGTCTCGAAGAAATAGCTATCAGTCACCCGGCCGAGACATACAGGGCAGTCGCGATCAAACGGTCGGAAAAGACAATCATTCCCAGAGGACATGAGCAGTTCCACATAGATGATCTTGTTTATGTCATTTCGACAATTGAAGGGATTGATGAAATGATGGCCAGTTCAGGAAAGGAAAACTTTGAAGCAAAGAGCATTATGATACTTGGTGGCAGCAGGATAGGAAAGCATGTGGCTCTCTATATGCAGAAAAACTGTGAGGTAAAGCTCATTGAAATAAACCCTGAAAGGTGTGAAGTTCTGTCGGATATTCTTGAGGATACCCTGATCATTAATGGCGACTGCAGGAATGTTGAACTGCTGGAACAGGAAGGCATATCTAAAATGGATGCCTTTGTGGCTGTCACAGGTAATTCTGAAACCAACATATTATCATGTCTTCTTGCAAAAAAACTCGGGGTGAAGAAGACAATCGCAGAGGTTGAAAACATGGAGTATATTAATCTTGCCGAGAATATCGGCATAGATACCATAATCAACAAAAAGATTGCTGCAGCCAGCAGGATTTTCCGTCATACTTCAAATCCGAATGTCACTCAGGTAAAATACATGACAGGTACCAAAGCAGAAGTAATTGAGTTCAATGTGCCTGCTAATTCAAAGATTACAAGAGGCACATTAAGGAGTATAGAATTTCCAAAAGATGCAATAGTCGGAGGCGGAACCAGAGATGGTGTGCCTTTCATAGCAACAGGGGATACAATAATAAAAGCAAATGACAAGGTTGTTGTATTTACCCTCCCGGCGGCTTATGATAAGATTTCCAAATTCTTCACCTGATCGTTTATGATCAATTTCAGGATTATTGCCAGGACATTCAGCCAGGTACTCATTGTGGAAGGATTGTTCATGCTTGCGTCTGCAGGCGTTTCCAGAATTTACAATGAACATGCGGCAGCGGCATTTATTTATTCAGCCCTTATCACTCTTGTTACCGGCGTTCTTGTATTTACTCCGCTGAGAAATGAGGAGAGAGTCTACGGAACAAGGGAAGGGTTTATAATCAATACGGGAATATGGGTGATCTTCAGTGTTTTTGGTACATTGCCTTATCTTTTCAGCGGTTCAGTTGAAACATTCACTGATGCTTTTTTCGAATCCATTTCAGGCTTCACCACCACCGGCGCTTCAATCATGGACGATGTTGAATCTCTTCCTCATGGAATACTGTTCTGGAGAAGCATTACTCAATGGATCGGAGGCATTGCAACAATAGCCCTTTCTTTATATGTGCTTCCGATAGTGAAGACGATTAATATTCAGCTTTTAACAAATGAATTTTCAGGACTGAGGTCCGACAAGATCCACCCGAAGATAAAAGATGCAGTCAAAAGACTTGTTTTAATTTTTATCGGCCTTACTTTTGCCGAAGCAATCCTTCTCATTATAGGTAAAATGTCGCCATTTGATGCTGTTTGTCATTCCTTCTCAACACTTTCAACAGGCGGATTCTCAACCCGGAACAACGGTATTGCTGCATTTTCCTCGGGTTATATAAGGATAATCTTTATTATATTCATGTTCCTGGCAGGCATAAATCTTTCTCTTGTCTATTTTACAGCAAAAAGAAACTTTAAAAAAATCAGAGGAAACAGTGAATTTGTTTTCTATGTTGCTATATGCCTGGGTTTTTCGATACTGGTTTCAATGCTTCTTTATTTTAAATCGGGAACTCCCTTGTTTAAGTCGGCCATTGACGGATTATTTCATGTTATCTCCATCATTACTACAACGGGTTATTATACCGAAAACTACAACCAATGGAGCAGCTTCCTGATAATAATTGTTTTTGTACTTATGTTTACGGGCGGTATGGCCGGATCGGCAAGCGGGGGTATTAAAACGATAAGATTGCTGACCATCATCAGGAACAACAGGAATGAAACAATACGGCTGATTCACCACAACGGTTATTTTCCCGTCAGGATAGATAACAAGAATGTTCACCAGAATATCGTTTCCAATCTTCTGATATTTATTGCGTTATACTTTATGGTTCTTTGTGTAGGGGCTGTCGGAATTTCATTTATGAATAAGGACATTGTGACTTCGTTCAGTACTGCTGCTTCAATGCTGGGGAATATTGGCCCGGGTATAGGAACCTTCGGGCCATTCAGCAATTATTCCGGGCTTCCCGATGCGGGAAAATGGTTTCTGGGCGGACTCATGATAGTCGGCCGTATTGAAATCCTTTCTGTAATTGTGCTGTTTACAGGGAGTTTCTTCAGGAAATAATTAAAAATCCTGTTTTTGATCACCCCTATCCGATAATTACAAAGATCCCAAGAGGGACTTCTTTATTTACTGATCTTTATTGATTTACTGATGCTTACAAATCTCGGTGGGGAGAGTTGGTTGTAATTTTTACAGATCAAGCTTTCCGAGGCCCTGACGGATAATCCTTATCTCATCTTTTGTACAGTCAACAATTGTTGAAGCTTCATTTCTTCCGTAACCTCCATCGATAACCACTTCAGCAAAATCACGGTATTTTTCATAAATGAGTTCCGGGTCGGTAGTATATTCAATAATTTCATCAGGATCATGGATTGATGTTGTTATCAAAGGCCGGCCAAGTTCTCTCACAATTTCAAGAACAATATTGTTGTCAGGTATTCTTATTCCCACAGTTTTCTTTTTATTCTTGAACATTTTGGGGATCTGATTATTAGCCTGGACGATAAAAGTGAATGGACCGGGGAGATTCCTTTTTAAAAGTTTGAAAACCGAATTGTCCCTGATAACAGTATATTCCGAAAGCTGGCTCATATCTTTGAAAATGAATGACATGTCGGGATTCTGCGGATTGAGACCCTTGAAACGGGCAAGCTTCTCGATCGATTTTGTTGCCTTGATATCGCAGCCTATTGCATACACCGTATCGGTGGGATATACTACTATCCCTCCCCTTTCAAGAATATCTGCAACCTGAATGATTTGTCTTGAATCAGGGTTTTCGGGATATAATTTGATTAACATATCATTTTGCGTTACTGCTAAGATATTTAAAAGTTTGAAGAGTGACCGGAGGTTAGCGCGACCCGAATCATTTTCTGACTTCAGGTCATTATTGACCAATTCATTCCTGAGTCGCTCCAAACTTTATTTCACTTCAAACTTTTAATAAATTCAGCCACTCAAAACTAAAAAAGGGTAAGCTCCTTATATCGCACTGCTTCGACTGCCTACCCTTGCTATCTTCCGATCCTGGGGGAGTTCAGCAGGAGCTGGTCGTATAAGACTTACCCGATGCAAAAATACTATTTTCCCGGGAGCCTGCAAAATAAATATTCCATTTTTGTTAATGTCCGCATTCAGGGAATTCATTTATATTTGCTCTAAATCAGGTATTATGTTTAATCAAAAAATAAAATAAATTATGCAAGAAAATGTGTCCGTCTGGAAAGCAAATCTCATTAACGGGCTGATCCTTGGACTGATTGGCGTGGGCTATTCCCTTCTCATGTACTTTTTTGATCTTACTTTCAACAAGGTGCAGGGATATATCCTTTTTGTGATACTGATTGTAATCCTTTTTTTTCTTGTCAGGTCATACCGGAATAATTATCTAAATGGTTATATTAACTTCGGACGGGCATTCGGCTCCGGAATAGTTATTTTTCTGTATTATTCAGTTATCTCAGCCGTATTCATATATTTCCTTTACAAAGTCATTGATCCGGGACTTATAGATAAATCGCTTGCCGTCGCTGAGGAAACTATGACAAAAAGAGGGCTTTCTCAGGAAGTCATTGACGCTGGAATGAAAATGCAGAGAAAGTTGATGAAACCGGAAATAATACCGCTTTACGGTTTTTTAGGTAATATGCTTTTTGGAGCAGTTATTTCACTTATAGTGGGGATTTTTGTAAGAAAAGAGGGGAATCCTCTGATTGACGCTCCTGATTTAAAGTAAAATACTGATTGTATGGATCTTTCAGTTGTTGTTCCTGTATATAATGAGGAGGAGTCAATTAACGAACTTGCACTATGGATAGAGAAGGTCTGCCTGAGGGAAAAGCTTAAATTCGAAATTATCTTTATTGATGACGGCAGCTCTGATGCATCATGGGAGAAGATCAAAGCCCTTTCTGAAAAGAGTGATTTTGTAAAGGGTATAAGGTTCAGGCGAAACTATGGAAAGGCAGCCTCCCTTCATACAGGATTTTCCAAAGCAACCGGAGATATTGTCATAACAATGGATTCTGACCTTCAGGACAGCCCCGATGAGATCCCCGGTCTTGTAAAGATGATAAATGCAGATGGCTACGATTTGGTCTCTGGCTGGAAAAAAAGAAGGTATGATCCGCTTATCAAGCGTTTCACAAGCAGGATATATAACGGAACTGCGAGAATATCGTCAGGTATAAGGCTGCATGACTTTAACTGTGGTCTGAAGGCTTACAGGAATGAGGTTGTAAAGAGCATTGAGGTTTACGGCGAAATGCACCGGTATATTCCCATCCTTGCAAAAAAGGCAGGCTTCCATAAAATAGGTGAGAAAGTGGTGGAGCATCATCCGCGGAAATATGGCACCTCAAAATATGGCCTCGCCCGTTTCATGAAAGGATACCTTGATCTGCTGACAATAAGCTTTATCACCCGCTTTGGCAAAAGTCCGATGCATCTTTTCGGGTCACTTGGTACACTAATGTTCCTTATTGGCTTTGTAATGGCCGGGTACCTTGGCATCAACAAGCTGGTTTTTGTACATAATCATCTTCGGGCTCCTCTCGTTACTGACAGCCCATACTTTTACATCGCGCTTACAGTAATGATAATCGGATCAATATTGTTCCTGACAGGCTTCCTCGGAGAATTGATTAACCGTAACTCCCCCGAAAGGAACAATTATCTTATTAAAGAGAATGTAAATATTGACTGACCTGTAAAAAAGGAAACCGTCAAAGAGACTTGATCAGTTGTTTCAGAAGACATTTATAAAAGACCTCAGTAATTGCATCAGTCATATTATTCCACGAGAATTTCTCCTTTTCCTTTCTGACACATTCTGAAAAAGCAGCTTTTCTGTCGTTTGTAAAATAATCATAGATCGCCTCAGCTATTTCTCCCGGATCAGGCTTAACAACATAACCACATTTCCCGTCACTGACTATTTCCTTTAAGCCTCCCACATCCGTAACCAGCATTGGTTTATCAAACTGGTAGGCAATCTGTGTCACACCGCTTTGTGTTGCAGACTTGTAAGGCTGGACCACAAGATCGGCAGCGCTGAAAAAAAGCTTCACTTCATTGTCGGAAATAAACCTGTTGTAAATAATTACATCATTTTCAACACGATATTTCTTTATAAGCTCCCTGTATATCTTTTCATTCCTGTAGAACTCGCCTGCAACGATCAGCTTCAGGTTCATATTTCTCAGCCGGGAATCAGCAAATGCTTCTATCAGGAGATCAAGTCCTTTATAATCCCTTATAAACCCAAAGAACAGAATATATGATGTTACCTGATCAAGATTCAGGGCTGAAAGGGCTTCGTTCCTTGAGGTTTTTCTCCCGTAATTGTCAAATAAAGGATGCGGAGTAAAACTGACAGGTATATCATTCCTGAAATATTCAATGTCTTTCTGTACCGAATATGAGAGAGCAACTGCCCCATCGAGACAACGCATGAAGTATTTTGTAAAGAGCCCGTCGAAGGGTCTTTTCTCGTGGGGGAATACATTGTCAGCTATAGCAATTATAAGAGTATATTCATTCCCCCTTACGATCCTGGCGATTGTGCCCAGACAGGGGGCCATAAAAGGCAGCCAGTACCTTATAAGAAGTATGTCAGGCCTCTCCTTCCTGATCTTTAATCCTCTTCTTATCCAGTTAAATGGATTTACCGAGTTCAGCTCACGGACTATTTTGATATCGCCGGGAGGCGGGGTATCTGTAAACTGGGATTTCCCCGGAAAGAATAATTTGGGATATTGCAAAGTAAAAGTCCGGATATCAACCTCCTTGCATTCAGAAGAAAACTGTCGGGCAAGCCTTTCGTTAAATGCTGCCAATCCACCTCTATAAGGATATGCAGGTCCGAGAAAAGTAATCTTCATGAATTAGAATAATAAGGCGTAAAATTATAAAAATCCCAATATAAAAAGCTAAAGATTTTCTGCAGCAAAATTCTGAAGGTAAGAAAACATTCCGGTCAGTTTTCCATCCTCGGCAATGGTAGCTCTCTGAATCATGCCGGTGTCAGTAACTGAAAAAAGATCGTTCACGACACTTTCAATCAACTGGTTTCCAAAGTGATCAGAAGCGTCACGCGGAAGTTCTCCGGGCAGGTTGTCGACTGACATTACCGTAATGTTACCTGGCCTGCTGAAGGCTGGTTCCTCAGTCTCAAGTACCGGATTATATCCGTAAAAAGGGTCCGACATTGTGCTTGCCCGCAACGTGGAAGGAACTGCCCCATTGATGTCACAGCTTACGTCAGCGATTACAGATATTCTGAAATCAGCTCTTTTCATGTCTTCTTTTGAAAAGAAAACAGGAGAATGGGGATCCCAGTAATGACCGGTTATAAGCATATCCGTGACTTTTGTAAAAGGAAGAAAAGCAGATTCAAACTCTTCAGGGTGATTTACAAAATTTTCAAAACTGAACTTATTACCTTTCCTGTGCCTTGTATAATGCTCAGGTCCTATCTGACATGCAACAGGAACAGTATATTCATTTTTCAGAAAATCATCAGGATTGGCCTTTACAAAATTACATTTGCTTAATGTTTCGAGGGCACCATATGCTACGCGCCCCTGCCCTGTAATAAGGACCCTCGTTCCGGGCTTAATATCTGCCTGACTTAACCCTCTCCACATTTCTTCCATGTCAAGGCATTGCCAGGCTGGTTTAAGAGTGAACCGGCCTGTAGTTATACCCAGTACCCTTATTCCGTTATATGCCCCTATTATCCCTGCATATCTGCCAAAGGCAACAGCTCTTTCCCCGGTTTTCGTGGTGAGATATTCAAAGTCGATAAGTTTTATTTTCCTTTTCAGGATCTCCCTCAGAAGATCCCTGTTATGTGACTGGCTTTTAGCTACATGTGCGAAGAACAGGTAAGTTTTCCCGGGGATCAGTTTCTGTTTGTCAACCTCCTTTATTCCTATCAGTATATCGCAATCGCGAAGGTCTTCTTTCAGCAGTATATCAAATCGTTCATATTCATGATCGCTGTAACAGCGTGTATTGCTTGGCTGAACATATAAACGGACATCCGGGTACATCTCTTCCAGCCTGATAATCTGGGGAGGAGTCAGTGGCACACGTCTGTCAGGAGGATTTTTAGTTTCCCGAAGAATACCGACTTTAAGAGCTTTTCCCATGTTAATAATAACGTAAAGCTTTCAAATGTACGTATTCCGGTACGATTTTATTTTATTTTTTGACATGACGGGCATAAAATTTGTAGATTTGTACTGTTCATACCGGGGCTGACTGGTTTTGACAGCATGAGGGGTGGTATGTAAGCATGCAGTGTGTGGTGGCGCGTCACTTAAACAGTGTCACAAAACAATAACTGGCGAATCTAATTACGCTCTCGCTGCTTAAGCGAACAAAGTAGCTTAAGCTTTATCCCGCCACAGGTGGCGGGACGGGACGTCTCCCGGGCGGTCATGCCCTGATCCAACCCGATAAGGAGGCGCACGCAATCCGGGGCTGGCCTGAAGATTGTTCCGATCGGATGGTGAGAAAAACAGGAAATAGGGACATGTTAGGTTGTTCTGCAGCTGACATGTCATGAAAATCAAGCAGGACTAAGCATGTAGAAAGCATATGGTCTCCATGTTTGGACGCGGGTTCGACTCCCGCCAGCTCCA
>CAWBNA010000032.1:0-27722 GCA_963789985.1 uncultured Bacteroidales bacterium
CACTTTTTACTTTAATCTTCCCTCAACGCATCAACATATCAACTGATTTGGAACCCTGAAACACTGAAACTTTGAAACTCTGAAACTCTGAAACGCATCAACGTATCAACAAATCAACAAATCAACGCATCAACGCCCCAACTGGTTGTTTATTCGTTTATTCGTTTATTCGTTTATTCGTCTTTAATACATTACTTTTTACTTTAATCTTCCCTCAACGAATCAACATATCAACTGATTTGGAACCCTGAAACACTGAAACTTTGAAACTCTGAAACGCATTAACAAATCAACGACTCAACTGATTTAAAACCCTGAACCGAGGACCGCTTTAGCGGGCCGATCTCGGCGAAGCCAAACCTTGAAACACTGAACCGACGACCGCTTTAGCGGGAGGAGCTCGGCGAAGCCAAACGCTGAAACGCTGGAACTTGAAACCTTGAATCTTGAACCTTGAACTCCTGAATAAAAGTCGTAGAATTTAAATTGGTTATGTTTTCAGTCAATAAGAAAAAAGCTTTTCATACAGATGCTGAGGACTGGGATGAAATAATCAAGCCCCGGACCAGCCTGCTTGAAGTAAACCTGCTCGAGATCTGGAGGTACCGCGATCTGATGATGATGTTCGTAAAACGGGATATTGTGACATTTTATAAGCAAACGATCCTGGGACCCCTGTGGTTTTTTATCCAGCCGTTGTTTACGACTCTTATGTTTATGGTTATTTTCGGCAGAATGGCGGGGATCTCCACAGCCGGATTGCCGCAGGGTTTGTTTTATATGGCAGGCATTCTCTGCTGGAACTATTTCTCCGATTGCCTCAACCGTACATCAACAACATTTAAGGATAACCAGAACATATTCGGTAAAGTTTATTTCCCCCGGATGGTGGTACCGGTTTCAATAATAATTTCAAACCTTGTGCGTTTCGGCATTCAGTTTATTCTGTTCGCAGCCATTTATCTTTATTACCTGTTAAAGGGCACACAGGTTCATCCGAACTGGGGAGTGGCGCTTTTTCCACTGCTTATTCTGGTCATGGCGGGTATGTCGCTCGGTTTCGGTATGATAATCACCTCCCTCACAACAAAATACAAAGACCTGACATTCCTTGTGCAGTTCATTGTTCAGCTTTGGATGTACGCTACGCCTATAATTTATCCGCTCAGTAAGGTTCCTGTAAAATACCAGTGGATAGTGGCTGTCAATCCTATGACCTCGATCGTTGAGACATTCAAATACGGGTTCCTTAACCAGGAGTCGTTTTACCCCGGTTATCTTGTTTACAGTATATGCTTTACAATAATCCTCCTGACCATCGGAGTCATTGTATTCAATAAGGTCGAAAAAGGTTTCATGGACACTATTTAGAAGCGTAAAGCGTAGAGCGTAAAGCGTTGAGAGATGAGTGTAAAGCATAGAGAGGTGAGCGCAAAGAAATTAAAGTGACAGAGCAATGAGTCGGATTGAAAGTTTCAAAGATTTAATAGTATATCAAAAGGCTTATAAGCTTTCAATGGAAATATTTGAATTAACAAAAAATTTTCCAAAGGATGAAAAATTTTCATTGACTGACCAGATCAGAAGATCATCAAGATCTGTATCAGCTTGTATTGCAGAAGCGTGGGCAAGAAGAAGATATGAAAAATCATTTGTCAACAAACTTACAGATTCTTTAGGCGAGGAATTTGAAACAGAGACCTGGCTGGATTATTCTTATGACTGTAAATACATAAAAAATGAAATCCATGATCGTTTGATAAATGATTATTCTGAAGTAAAGAAGATCCTTGTATCAATGCAGAACAATTCCGGGAAATGGTGTCCGTAAGTTCAAAGCTTAAAGATAATTCACTCCATACTTTACGCTCTACGCTCTACGCTCTACGCTTAACCCTAAAAACCCTTAACCCTTAACCCTCAACTTTTAACACAAAGTTAATCAATGAGTGACATCGCAATCAAATTTGAGAACATAAGCAAGGTTTACAGGCTGGGGCAGATCGGTACTGGCACCTTGAGCCACGATCTGAAGCGCTGGTGGATCGTGAAAATAAGAGGTAAGGAAGATCCATATCTTAAGATCGGCCAGGAAAACATTTTGTCCACTCACCGCTCATCTCTCACCTCTCATAGCTCTGACGATTACGTCTGGGCATTGCGTGATATAAACCTGGAAGTAAAACAGGGAGAAGTGCTTGGGATCATAGGAAAAAATGGAGCAGGAAAATCGACCTTATTGAAATTATTAAGCCGCGTTACAATGCCGACCACGGGAGTGATAAAGGCAAAAGGTCGTATAGCTTCACTTCTTGAAGTAGGAACAGGTTTTCATCTTGAGATGACAGGACGGGAGAACATCTTCATGAACGGTTCAATAATGGGTATGAACAAGGTTGAAATAAAAAAGAAATTTGATGAAATTGTTGATTTTGCCGGGGTTGAAAAGTATATTGACACTCCTGTTAAACGATATAGCAGCGGCATGACTGTCAGGCTCGGATTCGCTGTTGCTGCACATCTTGAGCCAGAGATACTTGTAGTTGATGAAGTTTTGGCTGTTGGAGATGCTGAATTTCAGAAAAAAGCTATTGTAAAGATACAAGACATAAGCAATAAAAAAGGAAGAACCGTATTGTTTGTCAGCCATAATATGACAGCAATAGTTAATTTAAGTAGTAATCTTTGTATTTTAAATAACGGAGTACTTGATTATTTAGGGAGTGTAGAAACAGGAATTAACAAGTATTTGAGTAGTGTAATATTAAATGCTGACGATAAAACTATTGCTAATCTAAATTACAGCATGTTCCCTGATGACGAAGAATTTAAATTAATAGAATTACATATCTGTGATGAGAATTCAAGCAAGACGGAATTTTATACTAATCAACAAATTTATATAAAGTACATTTATCAGGTTAAAAAGAAAATCAGAGGATTGAGAGTTGGTTTTGATTTAATTGATTTTAATAGTGGAATAACTGTTTTTAGAACTTTTCATAATGATCAATCTGAATCAGGTACTTATGACGATGGAATATTCTCTTCCGTCGCACATATTCCATCAAATTTATTAAAACCTGGGAAATACATAATAAATGTTGCAATTGGAATTCATAATATTAGATGGATTTCTTTCGACAGAATCGCTTTCCAAATTTATCTTTATAATATAAATGGTATTAACAAACAATATGCAGATCCCAGACCTGGAGTTATTATGCCAAATATTTCATGGGATACTGTTTTAATTTCAAAATAGACACAAAATGAGATTGGACTATAGAATAGCGAGGTATGGGATTAAACTATTAAGTAGATATCTTGATAATTATGATAAAGAACAAAAAAAGAAAAAAGAAAATGAATGGTTTTCTTTATTTATTAAAAGTGAAAGCATAAAGTTCTGCTTAAATGATAGTTTATTTATTTATCTTCTAAAAGATAGTTTTTTGTCAAGATTAATTTATTCTGGTTTTGAGGAATCTGAAATTTTATTCTTGCGAAGATACCTTTCTAATTCAGATATTTTTTTTGATATAGGGTCAAATATTGGTTTGTACTCATTACATGCAGCTCAAGTTGTAGGCAAAACAGGAAAAGTATTCGCTTTTGAGCCGACTCCAAGTACGTATTCACAATTAAAAAGGAATGTTGATTTAAATAATTTCGGTAAGTATGTTATATGTAACAATATAGGATTATCGGATAACAAAGGGACACTTAAAATGAATGTTTCCTCTAATGGATATGATGCTTGGAATACATTTGCGAAACCGATACGGCCGTATTTTGATAAGCAGATTGAAATTCCTGTTGAAACTTTTGATAACTATATTAACAATAATAATATCAATATTAAAGATATTTCCTTAATTAAAGTTGATGTTGAAGGTTGGGAAACTTTTGTCTTTAAAGGGGCAAGTTCTTTGAAAGATCAAGATTCTCCTGTATTATTAGTTGAATTCACTGAAGATTATGCATTTGCTGCAGGTTCTAACTGCTACGAATTATATGATCTTATTAAATCTTTTGGCTATGATTGGTTCACATATAACAGCATTTCTAATCAGCTAGTCCCAGAACCTAAAAGATTGCATTATCCTTATAATAATCTTATCGCAATAAAAAACAAGGAGAAAGTGCAGGTAAGATTGTCAAATAAACTATTTTGAAAATAGTTAAATGATGAAGTTATCTATTATCACTATAAATTTAAACAACCTAACTGGCCTACGTAAAACGATTCAGAGCGTAGTAAATCAATCGTTTAAGGATTATGAGTATATCATAATTGATGGAGGAAGCACTGATGGTAGTGTGGACGTTATAAGGCAATTCGAGGATAAAATTGCATACTGGGTTTCTGAACCTGATATGGGAATATACAATGCGATGAATAAAGGGATTCAGAAAGCCAGCAGTGAATATTGTATGTTCTTAAATTCAGGTGATATTTTGTCAGATTCACATATATTGGATAATTGTTTTAGTAATAGATTCAAAGAAGATATAATATATGGTAACATTATTTTTGATGATAAGGGAATTCTAAAAGTATATAAACTACCATCAGAGTTGAGTTTCTACCATTTTTTTGATAATTCAATTGCGCACCCATGTACATTCATTAAAAGAGAATTGTTTAATAAAATTGGCTTATATAACGAAAATTTTAAAATTGTTTCCGACTGGGAATTTTTTCTTAAAGCCATTTTTTTACATAAGTGTTCTCTTTTATATTTAAATATTGAAATTGTATTATTTAATTGTGAGGGCATAACCAGTTATTCTAGAGATATCTGTGTTCATGAACGTTCACTTGTACTAAATGAATTATTCCCAAGATTTTTAAACGATTATACGAGACTATTCGAATATGATGCAGAAACTCATATTCATTCAAAAAATAAATATATTCAACTTCTAGTTAGATTTTTAAATTATTTAATTAATTTAAAGAAAGTACTTTATTGCAAATTGAAATCATCATGATTATTCAAAATTATACTCCTACTATGTTAATTAGAATATTTTTAATAAAAACATGATAGAGGATATTATAATACTACCCTGATTTAAGACCACTGGTTAAGTTTATATTTAATAACTTTAAACCAGTGAATTATGAAAGCAAAAAGACAAAAACATTCAGGAGCTTTTAAGGCCAAAGTAGCCATTGAAGCATTACAGGAACGAGAGACATTAAGTGAACTTTCCAAGAAATTCGGGATACATCCTAACCAGATAACACGGTGGAAGAAGGAATTTCTTGAAAGAGCTCCACAGTTATTTGAGAAGACCCAACCAGCTGAAAACCAGGAAAAGGATACCGAGAAGATGTTTGCCAAAATCGGACAGTTGGAGATGGAGCGTGATTATCTAAAAAAAAACTTAAAGAAACTAGGCCTGTGACCGATAGGCTTCAAATGGTTAGCAGAGAAGAGAGTCTGAGCATCCGATGTCAGTGCAATTTGGTAAGTGTAAACCGTGGCAGTTTTTACTATCAGCCGGTTGCTGAGGCAGAAGAAAATCTCAAGGTTATGCGCTTGATGGATGAACATTATCTGAAGCGTCCTAGCGAAGGAGTAAAGCGTGTGCGCGATTTTCTTTTGACGCTTGGTATTATTGCTAATAATAAAAGAGTCCGGAGATTACTGAGGCTAATGGGTATAATGGCGATCTATCCAAAGAAGAACCTGAGCAAACTCGGACAGGCAAGGTATATTAAGCCATATTTGCTCAAAGGACTTACGATAGATCATCCTAATCATGTCTGGGCCATCGACATTACCTACATTCCTATGCCAAAGGGATTTCTTTATCTGACAGCCATTATAGACGTTTACAGCCGTTATGTTGTCGGCTGGGGAATATCCAACACCCTTGATGCATCTTTTAGTTTGGGTGTCACAAAAGATGCTATCCAAAGGCATGGTAAGCCGGAAATAATAAATTCGGACCAGGGAAGTCAATTTACCTGTAATGATTGGATCGAGTTTCTTGAAAATGAAAAAATTAAAATCAGTATGGACGGAAAGGGCAGAGCTATTGATAACATATTCATCGAGAGATTTTGGAGATCAGTTAAGTACGACTATGTTTATATTAAAGTACCAGCCGATGGACTTGAACTTTACCAGGGACTTAAGGAGTACATGGATTACTACAACAATGAGCTTTGTCATCAGGGAATTGAGCATCAGATCCCGGCTAACAAATATTATCAGGCAGCATAATGATTTTTCTTTCTAAATACCAAGATAACCAGACTACAGAACCTGTCAAGATTAAGACAAGTCCTTTCAGGAATCTTGACAGAACCTGTAATCTGATTGAAGAAGTATTTAGAAGAAAAAATCATCAAAAAGGAAAACTTATATTTGAGAACTCGTGGTCTAAGAATGGGGAGTAGTTAATATAACCTCAAAAGGAACGAATGTATTCGACATAATTTTAAGACAATATTATGTGAAACGATAAAGATGCGGAATAACACCCACTCACTTATATTATTTACATATGAATATCCTTATGGATGTATTAGTGAAACATTCCTTGAGTCTGAAATAGGATATTTAGCGGATGAGTTCAGAGAAATTATTATTATTCCAACGATTTGCAATTCAAATGTAATTCGCACAATACCTAAAAATGTAACGGTTTTACCTATTGAAAATTATGAACCATCCCGGATTGAAAAAATTAAATCCATTTTCAAAAACATATGGCTGGTTACTTTAATTTTGTATTATCAATTTTATATAGATAATAAATGGCAATCGTTAATAAAATTCAAGCAGACAATAAGATGTTTGGCATTAGCCTTGATTAAAGCAAAAAAAATTGAAAGTCTAATTATTAAAAATATATGGAAAGAATATCTATATTATGATTATTGGTTCGAGAACTCAACCTTAACTTTAGCAATTCTAAAAAAGAGAGGGATAATAAAAAAATGTATTTGTAGAGCTCATGGATCTGATATGTATGATGAGCTTTGGAAGAAATCTGGCGTGCCAAATCGATCATTCAAAGTTGATTACTTTGATAAAATCTTTTGTGTTTCAGATTATGGAGTAAATTACTTTAAGTCAAAAATTAAAACTAAAAGGTATAGTAAGATAGCTTTATCATATTTAGGAATTAATCAGAATTGTAAATTTCCTATAAAATCAGAAAATCATTTATTCACCATTGTATCTTGTTCAAGGTTAGTCCCATTGAAAAGAGTGTCAAAGATTGTTGAAATTCTAAAATACATTGATTTAAATATTCGCTGGCTTCATTTTGGTAGTGGTGAATTATTTGAAGAAATTAGAAAAGAGTGCAATCGCTTACCATCAAATATCTCGTGGGAATTAATGGGGCAATTGTCAAATAAAATGATTTATGATTTTTATGAAAATAATTACATAGATATTTTTATGACAATGAGTGAATCCGAAGGCATGCCAGTTGCAATAATGGAAGCAATTAGTTTCGGAATACCTATTATTGCCGCAAATGTAGGTGGTATTCCTGAAATAGTAAATGATAGGACGGGGATCCTTGTCTATAAGGATGAAGCTCCAGAACATATTGCAGGGTTAATAATTAAGATAATTGAAAATTGCCATTTTAACAGAGCTGAAATAATAGATTTTTTTAAAGAAAAATTTCATGCAGAAAAAAATTTTAAGGAATTTACTAATTTTATTAAGCATTTCTGAATAATAAAATTATTCACCTATGCCATCCATAATAGATAAAATCTCTTTCCCCTAAAACAATATATCAGGCAATTAAGCTTTAATTATGAGCAAATTTTAAAAATATTCCTTGGCACATTTCTTAAATAGGATTAATTAATTTTGAAATCAGAAAGGGATCTGTAACTACAAAAAACTATTGTACAATTTCCTAGAAAGGCTCATTGCAAAATACCTTATTCTTTATTTAATTACTAATGATTAACATTCTTTATATAGGTATTGGACCTGATAGTGGGGGACCTATTATAAGTCTCTTGCACCTTCTTAAAAGTTTAGATAAAACAAAATTTAAACCTTTTATTCTTAGCCTCCCGAATCCTCATCCATACGTTTTCAAAGAACTGTCGCAAATTGAAGAAGTTACCATTTTAGAATCTAATCTTTGGATAAATAATTGGCTACAATCTGCATATACTAAAGAAAAAAACTCACTTTGGCATAAAATAAAATTTCCAGGAAGAGTAATTAGGTCTTTTTACAATAGTTGGCATATTGCGAAACTTATAAGAAAAAACAGAATTGACATTGTACATACGAATATTGAGTTGACTATTGAGGGTGCAATGGCTGCATTTTTAACTGGTGTACCACATGTTTGGCATATAAGAGCTCCAATTGGAAAATCAGGAGCAGTAAAACATTTCATGGGAAATAAGTTTTGCTGCGCCTTAATTTCGATCTTATCGGCAAAGATAATAGTCAACTCAAAAGCAACTATGAAATCGGTCAAAGGATATATTAATGATGATAAGCTTACATTAATCTATAACGGAATTGATCCCGAACAGTTCATTTTTAATAATGATAATGGTGCGTTAAGACAACTTTTAAAAATAAAGAATGGGGATAAAATAATTGCTTCAATTGGGTACCTTTCTAAAATAAAAGGTGGAGAAAATTTTATTAAAATAGCAACTCAAATATGTCATTTAACTGATGATATTATTTTTGTTTGGATAGGACCATCCATTGAAAGAGCAAGTGATAAATTCTGTAATGAAGTATTTAAAATTGTTAAATTAAATAAACTTGGAAATAGGATTTTATTTACCGGGGAACGTTACGATATAAACTTGTTATTAAAAGATGTTGATTTATTTCTTCATCCAATGTTAAATGGATCATGGAGTCGAGTTGTTTTGGAGGCAATGGCTGAATCCTTGCCGGTCATAGCGATTGAGGAGGATTTAAAATCAGAGATTATTACTAATAAAGAAACAGGTATTTTAGCTCAAAATGATTTGGAGGCTGTTGATTCGATCTTGAAGGTAATTTATAATAATAATCTGCTTAAGGAAATAGGACATAAAGGGAAAAGAAGGGTTATAACAAATTTTGCAAATAATATTACAACTAGTAAAATTATGGCCGTGTACAATGAAATTATGATGCCTTTTGAACGATGAAAAGAATTTTGATTGATGCCAATGCTGCAGTAGTGAGAAAAGGTAAATACTATTTTTCAGGAATTGGCAGAACAACCCTTGATCTATTAAGAGCACTGTCGAAAAAAGATAATTTACCTTTTGATCTACAATTATTCATACAAAACGTCAGGGGCGATTCTTCTGAAATTGATTTACTGCCATTTAAGCAGATCTGGATTCCGTTACCAGCATATAGAGAATTAAAATTATTAATAAAAAAACTTCATATAAAGGAATTTGTTTCTAAATATGACATTTTGCACGTACCTCATAATTATGAGTACGTTTCCAATCCTAAGAAAACTCTGATAACAATGCATGATGCAATGTTTTTTAGTTATCCTGAGCCATTTCTTGGCCATGAGTACGCACGTGTGCATTATCCAATTTTGGCACATTTATGCAAAGCAATTGTAACTTGCTCACTTTCATCTAAAGCAGATATTGTAAACTTCATGAATATTTCTCCCGAGAAAGTAACCGTAATTCCCTGGGGTGTATCAAAAGAAGTATTCTATTCAGAAAAAAAGGAAAAAGTAAAAGATTTACTATTAAAACTTAGCCTTAAACATCCTTACTTTATAATGGTATCTTGTGATATAGGACGTAAGAATACCATATCACTCATTAAATCCTATAGATTATTTCTTCAGTCAAAGCCCGAACATGACCTGGTATTGGTATGGAATAGACCCCCTGAGGAAATTGTACGCGAATTTTCAAATGAAATCGCGGCTAACAAGATTCATTTCATAAATGGAGTAAATGATAGCCAGTTGAGATCTCTTTATTGTGGTGCAACGGCTTCATTCTTTCCATCCAGGTATGAAGGTTTCGGATTACCGATAATTGAATCTATGGCTTGCGGAATACCTGTTGTAACATGTAAAAACAGCTCCTTAATTGAAGTAGGCGGTGATACTGCTTTATATACTGACCCTGATGACCTGGACCAAATGGCTGATTACATGTATAAGTTTGAAACTGGAAATTATGATCTTGCTGAATTGAAACGTAAGTCTTTATTCCACGCATCAAACTTTGACTGGTCAAAAACAGCCGATGAATACATAAGATTATATCAGAAGAATTTATTGTTAGGGTGAGGTGAAAGATTATTTAAAAACAATATTTATTCGGCTAATTTATTTCTTAATCAGGATGCCTTCAAAACAGGTAGAGAATGAAGCTGAGCGAATTATTTTAAAAAACTTAGTACTAATACTTGCTCCCCACCCTGATGATGAAATCTTTGGCTTAGGTGGATATATGTTAAAGATACTGGATAAAGGATGTAAAGTCAGTATTATCTATCTTACTGACGGTGAGGGATCAGATGTCTGGCATGATAGGGAGGAGATAAGGAAGCAACGCATTGCGCTTTCAGAAAATGTTTGTGCAAACCTGCATATCAATAAATCAGTCACGTTTCGATTGCATATTCCGGATGGTTTTGTACCCCACCCCGGGCAATCCGGATTTGAAGAAGCTGTAAAATCGGTGAAAGAAATAATTGACTCTGTCAAACCTGATGCTGTTTTTGCAACACACTGGCTCGATTACTGGCCTTTCGATCATGTTGCTTGTGCTGACATTGCTGTTGAAGGCATAAAAAAGTCAATATCAAAACCTCAACTATGGTACTATTGGGTATGGGCCTGGTACAATATAAGGCCACAGCAGATTGGAAGTATCAAGTTTAAGAAATTGCAGATGATTGAGATCCGTGATCAGTTGAAACGAAAGAAGGAACTTATTGATATTTATCTTAATGCCCTGACTCCAGATGGAAAACCCTGGTGCGGAGAACTACCTTCTTTATTGATAAAGGCTTTTAAACAACCAACTGAAATTATTGAGAAAGCAGATCTTAAGAACTAATGGAGTAATCAAATAACTAAAATTTATTTTTATAATCATTGATTTTTTTGATGGAAAGAATTATCAGAAAGATTATTAAGGGTTCAGGCAGATTTTTTTGCAACCACAGGCATAACCGGATATCAAAAACCATAATTCAATCGGTCGAGATCTTTCGTAATAGTATTGAGAATGTGAATTTTAATCCAAAGACAGATGGAGAGGAATGGATTCTCAAGGAATTATCAACATTAAACTTTAATGTCATTTTTGATGTAGGTGCAAATATCGGGGAATGGGCTTTAATCGCAGGCAGATATTTTCCAGAGAGTAAAATATATTCTTTTGAAATCCTGCCAAAACATTGGAAGGAATTTAAAAAGGTCACTAGGAGTAATAAAAACATATGTTTAAATGAATTTGGTCTCTCGGATTTTAATGATATCCTTTATGTTTATTATAACGACAAGATCAATTCTGATTCAATGGCTACTTCATACCCTCAGTTTATAATTAGGTCTGAAAGAAGCTATTATGATTCAAAAACAATGTGTACTGTAAAAAAAGGTAAAACATTTTTATCAGAAAATAAAATACAAAAGATTGATCTTTTAAAAATCGATGTTGAAGGACACGAGCTTAAGGTAATACAGGGATTTGGTAATTTAATTAAAAATGTAAGAATCATACAATTTGAATACGGTGTATACAACATAACTTCAAAGGATCTATTGTGCGACTTCTTCAGTTACCTGGGAAAATACAGTTTTATAATTGGCAGATTATATCCCAGGTGTGTGGATTTTTTTGATTATGACTATACAAAAGAAAATCTTTCAGGCGGTAATTATATTGCAATAAATAAAGCCGATAAAGATCTTGTAAATCTTTTATCCGGTTTCTGATCAATGGAATTGAGCTGGAGATTTTCTTTTGTTACTGATTGGGGGACCGCTTTTTCTGAAAATTTTTCCAATGAATGGAATAAATATTATGAAAATGCGGTTTCCAGCCATGTCTTCTTTCATCACACCCTGTGCATGGCATGGCTGGAAACATACAGGCCCATCCGAAACCTCAAACCTCTGTTCTGCATAGCAGAAAAAGATTTCTCTATTGTCTTTATACCGCTCGTGCTCTGGACGCAGAACTGGAAAAATGCTTTCCGGAAAATTATTGTACCTGTCGGATATTCAGATTTTGATTATCATGATCCGCTTGTCAACCAGCAATTGCAACCGGATGATTGGGCCTCCTTCTATAAATCATTAGCTGGTACCCTGAAATCTAAAGTGCGATTTGATGCAATTGAAATAAACGGGATCAGGACTGAGATAATCGGAGATAACTGGTTAAAAGAAAAAGATGCCGCTCCATATAGTGATCTAAGCCGTTTCAATGATTCTGAGAGTTTTTTGCAGTCACTCAAAACCTCCCTTCGGGGGGATATCAGAAGACAGGTAAGAAGAATAAGTGAAAAAGGACCATTAATCTTATATCATTACAAAACCGTTGATGAATCTCTTGAGGTTCTTCCTCAGTTTCTGAAGCTCCATTCCAGACAGTGGCCAAATGCTTATAAAGCTCCCGGGTTTCACCAAAATCTTATTTCAGCTGGTATTGAATCTGGCATTGTTGATTTTACCTCTCTTAAATGTGGTGAAAAAATATTGGGTTATCACTTAGGCTTTATTTATAATAACAGGTACTACTACTATATACCCGCAACAGATCCTGAATTTGAAAATCTGTCCCCGGGGAAAGTTCATTTATACAAGCTGGTTGAGTATGCAGTTGAAAGGAATTGCCAGATATTTGACCATCTTCGCGGAGATGAAAACTATAAAGCAGGCTGGACTAATAATATTCAACCTCTTTTTAAATTTTCACTGAGAAATACCGGTCTGAGATCAGGGATCAGGAATCTGGCATATTCAATCAAACAGAAAATATCTTGAAAGTTCTGATTGCAATACCTTGCCTGCTTCAGGGAGGAACTGAAATGCAGACGCTTAGTCTGTCAAAAGCCCTGCGGTTCCCGATTCGCTCTGCTCCCGGGATTTCGTCTCCGCCTGGCGGCGGATCCTCAACTTGCGGCCATGAAGTTTTTGTGGTTTGTTATTTTGAACATGAAGACATGATTGTATCGGAATTTCTGAAGACAGGAACTGAAGTCAGACTGCTTGATATGAACAGAAAATCAGCTTTCTTTAAATTCATACTAAGGTTGAAAAAAGAAATACAGGCAATCAGGCCTGATGTTGTTCATGTTCAGTATATGGCCCCGGGTGCAATGCCAATAATTGCGGCATGGCTTTCAGGGGTTAAAACTGTTTTTGCTACAGTGCACCAACCATATACAAAAGCTCATGGTAAGCTTTCAAAATTAATCCTTAGGATTGCCTCGTTACTTACAACCCGATTTATTACTGTTTCACAAAACGCAGAACAAAGTTGGTTCGGAAAATCCTGTCTTTTTGAAGAGAATAAACTTGTAAAACTGCAACCACATCATTTTACAATTTTCAATACCGTAGATACAGATAGAATTCACGGGATTATTCATAAAACTGATAGAGAATCGCTTCGAAATCTATTGGGAATACCTGCGGATGCACCGCTGGTAGGATCCGTGTCACGCCTCCGGCATGAAAAAGGAATTGATCTGTTAATCGAAGCATTTAAAATTCTGGTCAGAGAAAATATTAATGCTCAGCTCCTTATTGTGGGTTCCGGACCTGATGAAAAAGAACTCAGAAATCAGGCAGTTTCCTTTGGAATTGCTGATAAGGTGATCTTTTATGGTTCAACTGATTGGGTTAACGCCATGGAGTTAATTTCAATAATGGATATTGTTGTTGTTCCCTCCCGGTTTGAAGGTTTCGGTCTTACGGCCGCAGAGGCAATGACTGCCGGGAAACCTGTTGTTGCCTCTGATAGTTTCGGGTTGAAAGAAGTAGTGGCTAATAATAAAACGGGTTTGATTTTCAGGACCAATGATCCGATGGACCTTTCTGAAAAACTAAAACATTTGTTATTAAACCCGGAACTGTGTGTAAAATATGGAGAAGAAGGTTATAAAAGAGTTAAGTCATTGTTTGACCTGGAAATATTTTCTAAAAAGATATCTGCACTTTATGGATCTTATTGATCATAAATTAAATTAATTAAAGTTCATTGGAGAGCAGGTTTAAAATATTTTTTGCCGCATTATTATTTACTACGGCTCTTCCGTATATCCCCTCTGCCATACCTTTTTTCCCCGGGCAGATATTCGGATTTAATCTTACAGGCTGGGCATGGATGATAATGTTTTTAGTCGCCATTTTAAATTTATACTGGTCAAATTATTCTAATTTCCCTTATTTATTTTGGCTGCCATGGGTTTTATATCTTATTGCATATCTTGTTATGGATTTCAGTTTTCTTGGATTACAGCTAACTTTGCAGTACATACTGCCTATTCTGATAGGAATAGTTGCATCAGGATTCAGTTATAATTATGATAATCTGAATTGGTTTTTCAAACGGTTCATGAATCTGTGCATAGCAATATTTATTTTGTTCGTTTTAGCTTATTTTTTCAGAATAGGTCATGGACCGAGCTCTGCAACTTCCGTTATGCTCTTTTCTTTTACAGTCAGTCTTCTCTCGGCTCTTTATTTTATAATGAAACAATCTAAATATTTGTGGTATATTATTATTTTATTTTTGATTCCTTTTTTTGAATTAACCCGGACAGGAATAGCTGCAACAGCAGCGGTTTTTGTTCTCCATTTTGCAAATGGAAATATAAGAAGCAAAATTATCTTTGGAATTGTTGGAGTTATGGTCCTCTTTATAATCTTCAACACAAAAAGGTTCCAGGAGGAAACTTTTAAAGGTGGCAGTGGAACAATAAATGATATTACATTTAATTATTATGAAAATCCAAAAATAAAAAGCAGCGGCCGTGTAACCTGGAAATTAGCTCTTGAACCGGGGCTGAAGGCATCTCCTGTATGGGGTAATGGCCCCAGGGCCGATAATAAACCAATAACAAAAATCACACGATTAAGATACGGTGAAGCACATAATGATTACATGGCGGTGCGATATAATTATGGTTATGTGGGTCTTAGCCTATTGCTTACAGGCTTTTTTTTGACTTTTGTTTCCCTGTATCGAATTTCACGTAAATATAAACGAAACGATATCATCTGGCTTTTATCAACTTCAGCTCTTACGCTTTTTATAAGCTTTTTAATGTTTATGTACACAGATAATATTTTAAAGTACACAATTTATTTCCCTGATTATTTTTTTGCTTTGATTGGAGCAGTTTACAGCCTTAAGAAAGATGAGGATCTCAGTAGTTATACCGTTGTACAATAAAAGAACTAAAATCCTGAGAACTCTCAATTCAGTATTTGACCAGACATATCTGCCTGAAGAGATTATTGTGGTCAATGATGGCTCAACTGACGGCTCTGAACAGATTGTGGTTGAGTTGAATAATCCCTTAATAAGAATGATCAATCAGCCAAATTTAGGCGTTTCTGCTGCAAGAAACCTGGGAATAAAAGAAGCAAAAAGCGAATGGATTGCATTTCTTGACGCTGATGATGAATGGATGCCGGAATATTTGAAAACAATAAAATTGTTATCGGAAAAGTATTCTCAATGCAATATATTAGCAACTGGTTATTTCTTTCAACACTATTCAGGCGTACAAAAAGGCATTGTTCTCCGTAAACTTCCTTTTAAAGGTGAAGATGGAATTCTAACTAATTACTTTGAGGTTGCAGTTAATTCGCATCCGCCATTTTGTAGCTGTTCCATTATCGTTAAAAAAGAATCAATAAAATCCATAGGGGGGTTCCCTTTGAAAATTCATTCGGGTGAAGACCTTTTGACCTGGGCAAAACTTGCTTGCTGCAATGACATAGCATATTGTATTAATCCACAAGCTATTTATTATTTAAACCCGGCAGGAAATACAGATAAACGTTCATCAGGCCCGCCTGAATTTGATTTAGTTGCAATAGAACTAAACAAATTAAGAAATAATTGTACAAAACATCCAAAGAAACATTTAACTCAGTTTATTGCTCATTGGCACAAAATGAGAGCTTCAATATTAATCAGGATGTCTAATAAGAAGGCACAAACTTTAAAGGAGATAAAGAAAAGCATTATAACTTATCCTTTCAACTTAAAGGTCTACCTCCTTCTGTGTATTTTAATTCTTCCTAAAAGTATCATTAATAAATTATTTCAAATTAAAAATCGATTATCTTATTTAAATAATTCCTGAGATTAATGAAAAATCTGGTTCTTATATCTTGGAGATATATGGAAAATAATCCTGTTTATTAAATGGGAAAATGTTTTTATTATTAGTACAGATTAAAGTCAGATCAGCTTTATAAATATTAGTACTTTTTTACTTATTCTTTATAAATGGGGGAAATTAATATTCTCGCTGACCAAATAAAAGCCTACCTGGAGGGTAAAGAATTAAACAGTGGTATGTCAATTGATTTAAAACCACAAGATGAAATTATGATTACCCGAAATGAATACTTATGCAAAATATCACAAGGAAAGGATATAATACATTTTGGATTTGCAGATCACATTTCAATAATTGATGAGAAAATCAAATCTGATACATGGCTGCACAAAAAATTAATTGAAGTTTCAAATTGTTGTTTTGGAATTGACATAAATAAAGCAGGAATTGATTATCTGAAAGACATCTTAAATATAGAAAATATGTTTTGTCTTGATATTGAAAAGAATGAAATCCCTTTGGAAATCAAAGCAAGACATTTTGATTATCTGCTATTACCTGATGTAATTGAACATATTGGCAATCCGGTAAACTTTTTAAAGAATATTCATATGAAATTTAAAAACAATGTTGATAAAATTATTGTTACCACTCCAAATGTATTTAAATTACGAAATTTTAAAGAGATTTTGAATGGCAAAGAATTTATTAATTCTGATCACAGGATTTGGTTTTCTACATATACAATTGCTAAAATATTGACTGATTCAGAATTTGAAGTTAAAACTCTGAATTATACACAACAAACTTTCAAACAAAAAAAGAGTATTAGAAATCTTTTAAAAAATTATATCATGCATCGATTCCCATGGTTCAAGGATGATCTTATTATTGAAGCGCTTTTTTAGCTGATTACTAATATTTAGATTGAAATCCAATAATATTTCTAATGTTTTCCCCCATTTCTTACCATTGGCTTAAAATTTTTTAATCCTGACTTCTGTCAGATTATTTTATGAGAAATCTCGTTCTTTTGACTACATGGTATCCTTTTGGTAAATTTCAGGAGTCTTTTCTGGAAACAGAGATTAATTACCTGGCATTAAAATTTGATACAATTTATATTATTGCTACAAAACCAAATTCTTTATATAAGAGACCTGTGCCGGATAACATAGAAGTATTTTCGTTTCCAGCCGATACTTTGATTAAGAAGTCTTTGAGTGTGATCGTTAAACACGGGTATTCCATTGTAAAATATACATTTTTCGAAATACCTTTTATTTTTAAACAAGGTGACAAAAATGTATTGAAAAAATTAAAAGAATTGTTAAAGCATCTTTTAAAGGCATTTATGTTAAAAGATTTTATTCAGGATAAAATAAACACTGACGACCACAATATTGTTGTTTATTCATATTGGTTTAATAGTGCTGCTTTTGCTGCGGCCTTGCTGAAAGAAAGAAACAAAAACTTAAAAACAATCTCAAGGTTACATAGTTGGGATCTTTATACTGAACGAAATGCTCTCAACTATACTCCACTTCAAAGAGCAAAAGCTTTAATATTAGACAGATGCTTTTTTATTTCAGAGCAGGGCAAACGATATTTTGAAACAAAGTATGGGATTCTGTCATCTTTTTCAGTATCTAAATTAGGCACCAAAAAACAAGAAGGATTAATTCAAAAAGATGAAAATAAAACTTTCAATATTGTCAGTTGTGCTTTCCTGAACAAATGCAAGAGAATAAATTATGTTATTGAGAGTCTGGCACTAGTTAATGAAATAACCATTCAATGGACTCATATAGGAAGTGGTGAACTTTTTGAAGAATTAAACGACCTGGCATTGATTAAGTTGGGACAGAAAAGAAATATTTCATACAAATTCCTTGGAGACATTACAAATTCTGATGTGATTAAATTCTACCAAAATAATTACATCCATGTACTGATTAATACAAGCGAAAGTGAAGGATTACCCGTAAGTATAATGGAAGCAATGTCTTTTGGAATACCTGTTATTGCAACAAATGTGGGAGGTGTATCTGAAATAGTAAACAAAGGTTGTGGAATTTTGCTTGATAAAAATTGTTCTTTTAATGAAATAAAATCGTCAATATTGGAGATTTATTCTAATTATTATGTGTATCCATACCGTGAAAATGCCTATAATAATTGGAAGAATAATTTTAACGCAGATATAAATTATAAATGTTTCGCTGATCAAATTTCAATTTTGATTTAATATCTACTTTAACAGCTATGTGCGGTATCGCAGGAATTTTTGACCAGTCCGGAATAGATCTGAGCAAAACAATTCTAATTTCTAATGTAATGCGTCACAGGGGGCCTGATGATGAAGGCTTTCTATTTGTGGATTCAAATAGCAATGTGACATTACACAGAGGCCAGAGCACAATAAAAGAATTAATGGGCCTTACACCGGTCAGCGATTATATTGGATTTGTAAAACTTGCATTTATTCACCGCAGGCTCTCTATAATTGACCTGAAGCCAACAGGGCATCAGCCAATGTGCATTCCTGAAGCCGGTCTCTACATAGTTTTCAATGGTGAGATATATAATTACCTTGAGCTACGTGCGGAATTGGAAAAACTAGGACATTCATTTTCTACTGAGTCAGATACAGAGGTGATTCTGGCAAGTTACAGGGAATGGTCGGAAAAATGTGTCGAACACTTTATTGGAATGTGGGCTTTCACAATACTTGATCAGAATAAAGGTATTCTGTTTTGCTCACGGGACAGATTTGGCATAAAGCCTTTTTATTATTCTGAAAAAAAAGGGTTTTTCGCGTTTGGTTCTGAAATCAAGGCATTGCTTTTGTTGCCACAAATTAAATCTGTACTTGATAAAACAAAGGCAATCGAATTTCTGGTTAACGGTAACCAGAACTTTTATACCAATACCTTCTTTACCGGAATTAATGAATTACCTCCCGGGCATAATTTAATTTATAGGTTCACTGAAGAAAACTCCTCATTATTTTCATACTATAAACTATCATTGTCAAAATTACGTGACAATATTTCCATGGATGAGGCAGTCAGGGAATTTAGCCAGCTGGTTAATAACTCCATTACACTTCACTTACGGTCAGATGTCCCTGTAGGCACATGTTTAAGTGGAGGACTGGATTCCAGTACTCTTGTAGCATTCATGGCAAGAAAAAAACTTCCATATGGGCTGAACTCATTTACCGCCTCTTTCCCCGGAATGACCATTGATGAGGCCCCCTATATCAAAGAGCTAAGAGAGCTTTACAATTTCAACGACTTCTATACCTTTCCTGATTTTCAAAAAACGTGGCAGGAGATAGATGTATTCCTAAGCTATCAGGAATTGCCGGTACAAAGTACCTCCATGCTCGCACAATGGGAAGTTATGAAACTGGCTCACCAGAATTCTGTTAAAGTACTTCTTGACGGACAGGGTATGGACGAAATTCTCGGAGGCTATTCTGAATTTGTAGGATCTCATCTTTTGGGGCAGATAACTGGTGGTCATCTTATAAAATTTATTCGGACAGTTAAGGACCTGTGCTTTAACTACAGAACTTCGTCGATTTTCACTGAATTAAATCGCGCTCTGTTTTATTTTATCCCAGATTTCCTTAAATATGGTGTCTATTCTGTAAAAAGAATCGGACCCTCTTTAATTAATAGGGATTATAAAAATATTGGCAGAGAAATAGAATTCAAAAAAAGGATCTCAGATTCAATGAGGGAGACATCCCTGACAAGCATTGATAATATTTTACCTGTTCTGCTTCGATATGAGGACCGAAGCAGCATGGCTTTCTCGGTTGAATCAAGAGTGCCATACCTTGATCACAGGTTAGTTGAGTTTTGCTTAAATTTACCTGAAGATGTTAAAATTTACAAAGGATGGACAAAATATGTGCTAAGAAAATCTTCAGAACCATATCTGCCTCAAGATATAACATGGAGAAAGGAAAAACTTGGATTTGTAACTCCTGAAAAAATTTGGGTCGATAAATTAAAAAAAGAGCTTGCCGGTTTTATTAATAATCAATCAATCCCTGATATAATTGATTCTGAAAAACTGATAAAGCTGATTTCCAATGGATTAAATGACAAAATAAATCTTGGTGAAATATGGAAGATTATACTGTTTATAAGATGGTATAACGTTTTTAATCTTAAAGATCAATAATGGGAATTGGACAAAATAAAGATTAAGAACAAAATGTCAAAGCATCTATTACTGAACAATTAATAAACTGATTTTAAATAATATTTGGTGGCAAAAAGAATAGCATTGATTGCTCCTTTCCTCGCACATTACAGAATTAATTTTTACGAAAAGCTGAGATCTGGCTTAAATGATAATATTATCTTCTTCTTTCAGAACAAATATTATGATGACGGGCGTCCGGGAGTGACTGTCGAAAAAAAAGAACTCTTTCTGACTTATTCAAATGTTAAGTTTTCAATAGGTTCAGTAAAGCCTGCTTTCAGCATAAATTTAATAAAACAAATAAAAGAAAATAACATTCGCATACTCATTATTGAAGGAGCAACCAGCAATCTCACTTCGTGGTACTTCATCTTTTTCAGAAAAATACTTGGACTGAAAATAATCACATGGGCATGCGGCTGGCAACCTGAAACGCATTCAGGAATTGTAAAAAGAAATAAAAAATATTTCGAAAAAGTCTTTTTTAACCATGTTGACTGCATAATCAGCTATAGCACAACAACTCAGGAATATTTCAGAAGTATCGGGATAAGAAAGCCAATTACTGTTGCATTTAATGGAATTGATACGGAATTGTTTTATCAATCGAAAGAAGAGATTTTTAAATCAGCAGAATCTTTAAAACCCAAGAACAATCAAAAAACCTTTTTATATGTAGGTGGGCTTTTCAGAGAAAAGAAAGTGGATTTTTTAATTGAGTGTTTTAAGGGGTTTCATTCAGAGCATGCGGACACAAGGCTTTGGATAATAGGTAGTGGTCCATTATTAAATGAACTAAAGGAAAATATAAATACTGACAATGTCAGGAATATTGACTTTTTTGGAAGGGTTGAAAAGGGTGTTGAAAAATATTTCGCTGCTGCAGATTTTCTTGTTCTTCCCGGCGTAGGGGGTTTGGCTCTAAATCAGGCAATGCTATGGGGAAAACCATGCATTGTTTCAGAAGCGGATGGTACGGAAAATGATTTGGTAATAGATAATGTAACTGGCTTCAGATTTAATAAAGGAGACAGGAAATCATTACTTGAAGCTATGTCAAGAGCCATATCAATGACAGATAAAGAAAACCGGGAAATGTCACGAAAAGCTCAGTTATTAATTTTAGAAAGAAGCAATACAGATCAAATGGTTAATACTTTCACTGAGGTGATTAAAAAATTTCTGTGAAGATGATCTTACTGTATCAAAAATGAAAATTCTCGTAAGATTATTAATTCTATTACATTTTCTGCTTAACAAGTTAGGCATTAGGCTAAGAGGTCTTGGTGCAGCTCAGAGACTTTTAAAACGTACGTTTACCTTTAAAGCCTTTGGCAAAAAGTTTTATTATGATCCGAGCGTTGAGGGAAGCTATGATTATCTTCTAATCGGCCAATCTAATGAACCTGAAACGCATAAGTTACTTAATAAAATCTTAAAGTATGCTGAAGCTTTTAATTTTATTGATGTTGGAGCATCTGTTGGCGAATTTGTGACTTTTGCAAGTCGTTATAATAATATTCAAAATATTTATGCATTTGAACCACGACCAGACTGCGCTAGTGTCCTGAAAAAAAGTGCAGAATTGAACAAAGAAGGCCGGATAAAAGTATTTGAATATGCTGTTAATGATAAAGGTCAAGGAAATATATCTTTTCACCTGAATGCAGGAGGCAATTCATCAGGCTTTTATAACTTACCAGGTCAAACAACCAATAGATTAATTGAAGCAAAAACCATAACTTTGGATAAGGCATTGCCGTTTTATTTTAAGAATCCGATCTTACTTATAGATGTTGAAGGGGCTGAACCAATTGTTATAAAAGGTGCCTTAAATTTTATAAGATTGAATAATCCTTTAATCATTTTTGAATATAATCAATTCAGTAGACAATATTACCAGCTTGAAGAAATCATTGATATGCTTGGCTCCGGTTACAATATTTATCGTTTACTAGGTGATGGGAATTTAGATAAGAATTTTAATAATTCATATAATTGTGTTGCCATTCCTTGTAACACGGAGTTCAGTACAATACTTCAATCATCAATTATACTGTCGGATTGAAAATCTTTTTCATCCTTCATTTTCCACCACCTATTCATGGAGCCTCTCTTATTGGCGGTTACATAAAGGAAAGCAAAATCATAAACGAAGCTTCTGAATGCAACTACATTAACCTTGGAACTTCAGCGACCTTAGAAGAAATAGGTCAAGGTGGTTTTCAAAAATTATCAAGGTACTTTTCAATTATACGGCATATAAGAAAACAACTTGTCGCTTTCATACCTGATTTGTGCTACCTGACCCCTAACTCCAAAGGACCCGGATTTTACAAGGATGCCGTTATAATAGCCCTTGTTAAATTATCCGGCAAAAAAATAATCTATCATTTTCATAATAAAGGTGTCAGCTTAAGGCAAGACAGGCTTTTTGATAACCTCCTTTACAGATTTGTTTTCAGAGATGCAGATGTAATTCTTTTATCTAAACTTCTCTATCCCGACATTCAGAAATATGTTTCGGAAAACAGGGTTCATTATTGTCCGAATGGAATTCCTGATATGCAAGACAAAAGACAAAAGGAAAAAGACAAAAGGGAATCAGGGATCCTGGATCAGGGATCAGGGGCCCGGAACCTTGAACCCGGAACCTTGAACCTTGAACCTGGAACCTTGAACCTGGAAACTGGAACCTTGAACCTTGAACCTGGAACCCGGAACCTTGAACCAAATATTTTGTTTCTTTCTCATCTGATTGAATCTAAAGGAGTTTTTATCCTGATTGAAGCCTGCAGTATTCTGAGAGAAAGAAATGTCAATTTCCATTGTACAATTGCCGGCGGCGAAGCGGAACTGACCATCCGGGAAGTAAAAAATATTATAGCGGAAAAAGAGCTAACCTCCTATATATCACTCACGGGAGCTGTGAACGGAGATGAAAAAATAAAGCTTATGTCTTCGGCAGATATTTTTGTTCATCCTTCGTTCAACGATTGCCTGCCATTGGTTTTACTTGAAGCTATGCAATATTCTTTGCCGATTGTCTCAACATTTGAGGGAGCCATTCCCGATGTCGTTGAAGATGGTGTAACTGGATTCCTGGTGCCGCAGAAAGATGCAGTTGCACTTGCAGATAAACTGGAGATCCTTGTAAAAGATCCTGAATTGCGATTGAAAATGGGTCAGGCAGGGAGACTAAAATATGAACACGAGTTTACTCTGGAAAGATTTGAGAAGAGAATGGTGGAGATTCTTGAAGAGGTTTTATCAAGAGATGAGAGGTGAGATGTGAGAAGTGAGCGTCCCTGGTCCTCTGCTCCTTTATGATACACGATGCATGACCCACCACGCACGACTAACGGCACACGATTTGCCCAAATCAACCCCCCATCCCCCCATATGGGGGGCTTGTTATGAAGGCTCCCCTCCTGGGAGGGGTAAGGGGTGGGTTAAAGTAAGGACCAAAGATAAAAGTTAAAAGGCAAAAGTGAATCTCAGAGATCCCCTCCATGGAGGGGTAAGGGGTGGGTTAAATAATACAGTTGGAATGCAAAAAAGAAAAATTATTCTATATAATCAGGATCTTAAAAAACTTGCCGGGCAATTAAGAAAAAACCTGACCCTTTCTGAAGTATTACTTTGGAACGAATTGAAGCAGAAAAAGATGCTTGGATATGATTTTGACCGGCAGCGACCAATGGACAACTTCATTGTTGATTTTTACTGCAAGGAATTACAGCTTGCAATAGAGATAGATGGAGATACTCATATATACAGTTAGGTACAATTGGTGGGCATCTGCGACATATTCAGATCTATGAGAAATTTGCCCAATTTTTGTAACTTTGTGAGCAAATGAAAACTAGAGACCAAATATTGACATTTCTCTCTCAGAATAAAAAGCTATTCCGAGACAATTATCATATTATACGAATTGGACTGTTTGGCTCATATGCTCGTGGTGAACAAAATCCAAATAGCGATATTGATCTTCTGGTTGAATTTGAAGAAAATACACAGGATCTCTATGATCTTAAAATTCAACTTAAAGAATATTTCCACACTCAGCTGGGTATCGATGTCGACATCTGCCGTGAGAAATATATTAAACCCAGATTCAAAAATTCCATCCTAAAAGAGACTGTTTATGCTTATTAAGGATCAACACTGTCTGGAATCAATTCTTGAGGCAATTGACAGGATCATCGAATACACGTCTAGCATTAACACTGCTGATGACTTTAATAATGATTACCGAAACTTTGATGCTACGATGATGAATTTTATAGTCATTGGAGAAATGATTGATAAAATATCAGACGAATATAAAAAGAAACACCCCGAAATCGAATGGATAAAAATCAAAGGATTCAGAAATATTGTTGCTCACGACTATTTCGGGATTGATGCTGAAGAAGTTTTGCAGATAATAAAAACCAAAATTCCTAACCTAAAGTCTGCCATTAAATTATTGTTAGATTAAATACAACTGTACCTAATACGGACAATATGATTATGATGAAAAAAGGCAGAAAGAACTGGAAAAACTCGGGGTAAGTTTTTTAAGGTTTGAGGATATTGAGGTTAAAAGAAATATGGCGAATGTTTTAAGGGTTATTGAGGGTTGGATTAAAAAGAATGAACCCACTCCTTCCCGATAGCTATTGGGACCCTCCTGGGAGGGGAACCCATGTGAGAAAGGTTCTGCCAAAAAAGAATAAACCCACCCCTGACCCCTCCCAGGAGGGGATCTTTAAGATTATGCCTCTGCACCTTATCGATGCATGGTGCACAGTGCACGGCTGCACAACTTGCATAACTTGCAGAACTTGCACAATTTGCACAACAGCATAACTTACGACACACGACTCATGGAAATCTGAACCCGGAACTTTGAACCTTGAATAATCCTATACACTCTTTACCTTTTGAACCCACCCCTAACCCCTCCCAGGAGGGGATCCTTAAGATTATGCCTTTACGCCTTTGTGCCTTAACGACACACGACTCACGACTCACGTAAATCTAAACCTTGAACTTTGAACCTTGAACTTGGAACCTTGAACCTTGAACCTTGAACCTTGAACCTTGAACCTTGAACCTTGAACCTTGAACCCAAATCCTCTTCCCTCTTCTTCCTTCATTTCTGATTGCTTGAATTAATCACTAACATCGATTTTAAATATGCACATCACCATAACAGCCGGCGCCAGACCTAATTTCATGAAAATCGCACCTGTGATACATGCGATGGAAAATGCCATAAAGAACGGCCATTCCATTGAGTACCGCATAGTACATACAGGACAGCATTACGACCAGAACCTGAGTGACACTTTTTTCAATGAACTTAATATTCCTTCTCCTGATGTCAACCTTGGTTCCGGCAGCGGTACACAGGCCGAACAGACAGCTTCAATAATGGTCGGGTTTGAAAGGGATCTGACCGATCATCCTGCCGACCTGGTGATAGTTGTGGGCGACGTAACCTCCACACTGGCCTGCTCAGTGACAGCCAAAAAGCTTAATATAAAAGTTGCTCACATAGAGGCAGGAATACGTTCATTCGATCTTACGATGCCGGAGGAGATAAACAGAATGGTCACCGACAGCATCACCGACTATTTCTTCACAACATCACATTTTGCCAATGAGAACCTGCATAAGGCAGGGATATCCGATGACAGGATATTCTTTGTTGGAAATGTAATGATAGATACTCTTATGGCTAACCGCAACAGGTTTGCCAGACCTTCACTCTGGGACCAGACAGGACTGAAAGAGAAAAGCTATATCGTAATGACACTGCATCGTCCCGTGAATGTGGATGATCCCGATAACCTCCGGTGCCTGCTTGATGCTGTAAGCGCCTCTTCACGTGACCTTCCTGTTATTTTTCCTGTCCACCCCCGTACCCGAAAAGTAATAAATGCCTTCTCACCATCTCCCCCTCCCCCCTTCTTCCATTCTCCTTTTCCCCCCCTCTCCCCCTCTCTCCATCTTATAGACCCTTTGGGCTATCTTGAGTTCAACTACCTCGTCGAAAGAACCTTTGCAGTTATCACCGACTCCGGGGGAATAACCGAGGAAACAACCGTCATGGGCGTACCCTGCATGACTCTCCGCAACAGCACTGAACGGCCGGAAACCTGCACCATTGGCACTAATGAACTCCTTGGGACAGACCCCTCTGCCATAAAACCCGCCATGGACAGACTCTTTGCCGGCAAGTGGAAAAAGGGCAGCATCCCTGAACTTTGGGACGGACATGCGGCTGAGCGTATTGTTGATGTGATCGTGAAGCTTTTTTCCTGAGAATTAAGAGGCATAAAGGCGAAGAAGCGATAAAGAGAAAGGGGGAAGGAAGTACGGATTTGGATCCCCTCCTGGGAGGGGATTCTTAAGATTATGCCTTTGTGCCTCTCTGTGTCTCTCTGCGCTTCTCTGTGCCTCTCTGTGTAAGTTTTTACCTTATCCGGGAGAAACATCAAAATCTAAACAGAAAAGGGAATGACTGAAAAACAAACAATATCTTTATTAGAATATAATATCTATGTCGGAAAAAAAGATTTTTTTTCAAATGAATTTAATTGTGTAATAAATACCCTTAATCCTCACTCTTACATAGTAGCCCGGAAAGACAAGCTTTTCCACGACGCTCTTATGGCATCCGACATCCTGCTTCCAGACGGCGTCGGAATACTTATCGGCGTCCGGGTGCTGACAGGCAGGAAAATAAAAAGATTCTCCGGCTCCGACCTTCACCGGATGATATTAAATTCACTAAGCAAATCGGGTGGCTCCTGCTTTTACCTTGGCTCCTCCGAAGAGACCCTGCAAAAAATAAAAACAAAACTGTCCGCTGAATATCCTTCCGTCACTGCCGGTTCATTCAGCCCGCCGTTTAAGGACGAATTCAGCAACGATGATATATCCCTGATGATCAAAGCCATCAATGATTATAATCCCACTGTTCTTTTTGTCGGCATGACAGCCCCAAAACAGGAGAAATGGATCTATATGAACAGGGACAAGCTCAGAACGCCGGTGATCTGTGCAATAGGCGCAGCTTTTGATTTTTATGCCGGCACTGTGAAACGCCCGGGAAAATTCTGGATAAGAATGGGACTCGAATGGCTGCCAAGGCTCCTCAGGGAACCGCGCAGACTGTGGAGA
>CAWBNA010000033.1:0-25464 GCA_963789985.1 uncultured Bacteroidales bacterium
CTCCATTAAACCCTAAACAAGTGTCCGTCAATCCGGATTTGATAATCCAGGTTGGCGCATTCCATAATGAAGCCTTTTCTTCAGTATTGAAGGAAAAGCTTTCAGCTCTTATTGACAAGACTGTTGTAATAGTCATTGAAGATGGATTTTTTAAGGTGCGGATAACAGGATTTTCAAGCCAGGAAGAGATGGAAGAGTTTTGTTCCACGCTTTCTTTTCTTGGAATAAAGAAATTCTGGGCCTTGCCAGTTAAAAAGCAGGAAGAGATGGAACCACAGGCTGTTGGACAACCAGATACTACTAAAAAACCGGTAAGTGAAAGTAAAGCATTAACTGTCGACACGGGAGAAAACTCTGTTATGTCTCAACCTACTATTGTACTGCAGGTCGATGTATTCCACAACGAATCGGAGGCGATAGATGCACAGAAAAGGATCACAACTAAGCTCAATCTGCCTGTTGAGATTGTTCAGGAATGGGAATATTATAAAGTATTTGTAACAGGATTCCATACAGCTGATGAGGCCAATAAATACTTCTCAGCTATTGCAAAACTTGGATTCCCAAAAATCACTCTAATTGAGAATTACAAAAAAAACTAATCTGGTAAAAATAATATTGGGTTTAGAATAGACAAACTCTCACCCATTCTACCCTATTTTTCAACTAGAATAGACTCCTTCAGGTTTAGCATCATAACGTCGTGCTCTATCTGTGCATCCCAAAGCTCTTTCCTCAACCTGGTTTTCTCTTTTTGTTCTTCTGTCAGGATCTTGTTACCCTGACCAGGAAAACTGGAATCTTTAAAAGCCTCTGCTTCCCGTCTCCATCTGTAAATAAAATCAGCGCCTATATCCAGCTCTACTGCTAAAGCTGAGATGTCTTCACGTTTATAACTGAGATCAGCTGCCATCTGTTTATACTCATGATCAAAATTTCTTCTTTTTTTCATATCCGTTAAATTAAGCATTTTAGCTTAACTTACTGTCCAGATAAATTTAGCAGTTCCAAAACTTAATTCTTTAAATCTTGCTAGGTTTCTTGCTAGGTTTTGGGGATAAATGGTATTAAATAGTGGAAATATCAAGATTTTGTCTTTATAACTTAGTATTGATAATCAATGTGTTAAGATATAATTATTATATCCTTGTATAACTCTGGATCAGAAAAGTCCAAGTTCGAGCCTTGGCAGAGCAACCTGAAATCCAACCACTTATACAATCAACCGTGTAAGTGGTTTTTGTTTGTTGCCAGGTTCTTGCCAGGTTTTTGGTGAATTTTCTGACAACTCGGTCAAATTTAGACAAAGGTCGGTGCAAATTTGCACCAACCTTTGCCAATAATCTCATTTCCCTTTCCCTTATTTCTAAGCCATTATTGCAAAAGCCGGAAACTCTGAAAACTTTTGGCGATCAAATTGTATATATCATATATAACTAAAGAACAAGCACTCAATTCTGACTCTTGTCATTAAATGAGATCCGGCCAAATATGATCAATGCCACCGGCTTTTCCCATATATGTGCTATATAAAAGAACAGTTCCTTACAACAATATGAGTTTTTATGTGTTTAAATTAGATTCATAAAATTAAATGAAATGGCAAATTTGAATGACTTGCGCCCACTTGGAGGTAATGGTCTTAGGGTAACCCCTATAGGACTTGGTTGCTGGCAGTTCAGCAAACAAAAGAACATGGCAGCTAAATTCTGGCCAGCACTTGAAGATGACATAATTGGCAGGATTGTATCCCTCTCCCTTGAAGGAGGAATTAGCTGGTTTGATACAGCCGAAATGTATGGTAATGGGGCATCGGAGAAAGCACTTTCAAAAGCGCTGCAGGCTGCAGGGAAAAAGCCAGGTGAGGTCATAATAGCAACTAAATGGTGGCCTGCATTCCGCTTCGCTTCAAATATCATCAAGACCATTGACGAGAGGATTGAGGCATTGACACCATATCCCATTGATCTTTATCAGATACATCAGCCTTGGAGCTTATCTGATGAAAAGAGTGAAATGAAAGCCATGGCTGAACTTATTAAGAGAAAACTGATCAAATCCATAGGGGTCAGCAACTTCACGGTACAGAGAATGAAAAATGCTTGGGAGATCCTCAATAAATCAGGCTTATCCCTGTCTTCAAATCAGGTCAGATACAATCTCCTTGACCGCAGGATAGAATCCAATGGAATTATGGATGTTGCAAAGAAACTGGGTGTTTCAATCATTGCCTACTCACCGCTGGCACAGGGACTCGTAACCGGCAAGTTTCACGATAATCCGGACCTGCTCAATAATATCGGGTTAAGAAGATACAATTCACAGTTCAAGCCCGAAGGGCTTAAGAAGAGCCTGTTGGTGATAATGCTGGTGAAAGAGCTTGCTCTTAAATATAATGTTACTCCATCACAGGTGGCCCTTAACTGGTTAATCCATTATCATGGAGATACAGTTGTCGCAATCCCGGGTGCAACAAAAGAAATCCATGTAAAGGAGAACGCCGGTGCGATGACATTCAGGCTTTCATATGAGGATATGGTGAAACTGGATAAGGCAAGTGAAGTATTCAAATAATCTTGCATTTAATTTATCCCTGAGAAACAAAATAATCTAAAAAACAGAATTTCATGAAAATAGCATTTATTGGAATTGGCAATGTTGGCTATGCAATAGCTGGTAACCTGGCGAAAAAAGGACATCCGATAATAATAGCATCCAATGACCGGGGATCAAAGAGCACGGTTAAAGCCTTGAGTGCAAATCCGAATTTCAGAGTTAAGAAGGTACAGGATGCTGTAAACGAAGCAAACCTCATCTTCCTTGCCGTACCATTCCGGGCAACTGAGGCGGTTTTGAAAGGTGTAGATTTTAAAGGTAAGACACTTGTTGATTGTACAAATCCCATTGGACCGGATATTTCCCATGGACTAAAAAGTGAAAGATCGGGTTCAGAAGTAATACAGCAGATGGCTCCCACTGCAAAGGTAGTGAAAGCTTTTAACATCTATGGATATGAAAACTTCATCGACAATTCTTTTCCCGGATATAATGTCAGACCATTGATGCTTATAGCAGGAAATGATGTTAAAGCCAAAGCAGCGGTATCTTCTTTAATTGAAGAGCTTGGTTATTATGCAAAAGATACCGGAGATCTCACGCAAGCTTTACACCTTGAGCATATGGCCGTACTATGGGTAAAAATGGTCAGAATGAATGGTCATCATCCAAACTTTGTATGGGCCTACCTGGAAAAACATACAGGAAAATTATAACCATGGCTTTAATCCGGGCAATTCAATACATCAATAAAATAAAAACATCTGCATTGTGGAATGTGCAGTCAGGTGTTTGATTTTTTCTATAGCGAGAGTGGAAAATTCAATCAAAATGAGCATCTAATACCGAATTACATTGAGCATATGATTCCGAGTGTTACTGAGCGTCTGAATCTAGAACATTAATATCCTAATATCAAGGTAAAAGGGTAAAAGAGATTTAACTATATACAGACTATTCACTTTAAACCTGATAGGAGAGTTCCCCATCACCGGAATTTTCAATTTTACTTCAATTGAAAATTAATTTGCACAATGAACCATACAGGAACGGGTCTTCCAGCCTGTTTGCCTGGTTTAAATGGGGGGAAAGTTTTTACAACTCTTATTGCTTCAGCATCGAGCTCAGGATCAACTCCTTTTAAAATACTGATCTGTTCAATATTACCTTTGGAAGTTACACAAAACCTGACAAATACTTTTCCCTGAATGTTGTTTTCCTGAGCTTCCTTTGGATAGTTGGTATTTTCAGCAATATACTTATAAAGACCTGTCAATCCTCCGGGGGGCTCTGGCATTTCCTGAACCTCCATAAATGGTTCAGGTTCGGCCTCTTCTTCCTGCAAAGCTTCCTTCTTAACTTCCTGTACTGAATCAACTGCTTCACCGTTCTTAACTTTAGTCTGTGCATCATCAGCAGTCATAAGTTTTAATGTATCTTCAAGTTTCACCGAGTCTACGACAACCGGGGGAACATATTTAGATTGCCTGATAAAAACTGCCTGTGGTGGCGGAGGTGGTGGAACAACGGTCTCCTTTGGCTGATCAAAGTTTTCCATTGTGATCTCCACAAGTCTTTCAGCATGCTTATGCCGGTTTGTTAAAGCCCTGGCATTAATGTATGGAATAAAAGTTGCAACAGACATAATTATAATTCCAATAAGCAGCGATATAATAACATTGAGAATATACTTCTTCCTCAGTATAAAAGCTCCATACTCCTTGTTTCTGTGCTCAAATACTATATCATCAAAATCAGGAATTCTATTTAATTCTTTTGCCATGAAGTATTTTAAGGTAAATATTCATTAATCATACTTATATCCAACATTTTATCACTGTACAATAAACCATCGCTTCCATTTTAAAAAATATGATATTAAGCAGACAAAATGCGACAGTAGTTGTTCAAATATTTCTAATACCTGATATGAAATATCTGCTTCTTAAGAGACCATATCATTTGTCTTGTAGTTGCTACACAAATACATCTGACCAGATTCAATCTAAATTGTATTTTTGCGGGAGTAAACAATTTCCAACATATGAATTGGGGTTATTATAAGACAAATGCAAGGCATAAGAAATAACTCCATAGTAGAAAAACCACTGCCCCTGACCAAAGTTGGACGGAATAAATTGACCACCCAAAGCGGGAGATAAATCCTTGTCGTTTTGTTATGTATGTTAAGTGTAATCAGACCGGGTTTTGAAATGGTCAACCTATAAGACGATATGATAGCCGAAAAACTGCTTTGAATCCTCGAATCCTCTTAAACAGGATTATTTAATATTTCCCATTTTCACAATGTTCTGAAGTCGCCACGTATAGATCATCATTAGCCAACCATTCCCCTTAAAACCCCGATAAGCTCTCCCAGTATTGACCAGAATCAATCTGGGGACATTCGGTGACATTAGGTCAGAATTGGGAAAACTAATAACCTTAATCATAGACGGCTGGATAAAATTAACAACAAAAAGCCGGCGTTAAATACTTGTTTTATAATTACGTATATTGAGTATAATCTGACTGGCCAAATATGATCAGGTTGACCAACTCTTGCACTAATTTTTGAATGCCCTTTGAAAATGTTTTGTTTTTTAAAATATATTTATCTCACTTTCGTCTATGGAATTAAACAACCTTGTAAATGAGTCCCAAAGAGTCACATAAAATAGGAACCGTTTATAGAGCCGAGCGGAAACGTTTGCTTGGGTATATTAAAAACAAAATTCCCGACACATATGAGGCTGAGGATATTCTGCAGGATGTCTTCTATCAGTTAACCATTGGCTTCAGGGATATTAGGAGAATTGAAAGCCTGACAACATGGATATATAAAGTGACCGACAATCGTATTATAGACCTCTTTCGCAGAAATAAACCTGTATTTATCAGCTATAGTGAAAACACAAAAGATGATGAGGAGGTTCCCCTGACACTCGAAGAGATACTTCCTTCTTTGGGATCATCCCCGGAGGATACTGAAATAAAAGAGTTGATATGGGAAACCATTGAAGAGACACTGTCGGAACTGCCAGAAGAGCAGGGAAGCGTATTCGTTGATAACGAGTTTGATGGCATGAGCTTCAAAGAGATATCTGAAAAAACTGGTACCGGGATAAGTACCCTCATCTCCAGGAAACGTTACGCTGTTCTTGCCCTGAGAGAAAAATTGAATGAACTGTACAAACTATTAATAAATAAATGACATGAAAACATTAAGAATTTTAAAGTTTGCTGGTTTCGGGATCCTTGGAATAGGATTCATCATACTCGCAATATTTCTGACAATGAGCCTGTGGAACGCGCTGATTCCGCTATTATTCCATGGGCCATTGCTCACTTTCTGGCAGACAGCCGGACTGTTTCTTCTCTCAAAAATACTCCTGACAGGAGTAGCTCCAGGTTCCCATGATCGAAGCGGCAGAGACTGGAGAAGAAAATATAACAATAAATACAGACGGCCCTGCAGGGAGGAAGATAAAATAGCAGCTTCAGAACAGGCGTGAATAAAGAACCGGCTTAGTCTGGTTCTTTATTTAAGAGGAAAATCCAGTGAACCTGACTATAGGTAACCAGTTTTAATTGACCACCCAAATCTGAAGTTAATTAAACCGTCCGTGTTATGTTTAGGCTTTTATTTTTTTGAATCTTGATTTTTTTTTGGGAATGTTCTTTAATCAATATTTAAATGGAATGGAATCAAGTCACTATTTACTTATCATATCAACAGTTTCTAAAAATAATTTATTTTTTATATAGAATCGTCGTCCACCCATTGATGACATTGGTCCACCCTCGGCCCAATGCTCAACATAGACTGTCTTGATACTTTGTTTTGCAATTTTGTCGAACATATAACATGATCCCCTTTCCAGATGATAAGCTATTGCATATATTGTATCTCCCTTTACATCCATATAGTCAGAAACTATTAAAACATTCTTTTGAGTACCATCATTTATTGCTTTTGTTTTCAAATTATTATAATACCCGTTCAGAATATTAAATGGATAGCCAAGAATAAAAGTGTCTAAAGGCGTTTTAATCAGATAATTGTTATCATCAAATAGAATTACATATTTATTAAAGATAGATGAGTTATCAGCTGCAATAAGATTAACTGGATCTCCATTAATTACGGTGGTGTCTTTTTTGCATCCATAAAAAGAAGCAATAATTATCAAAAGGAATATATTCTTTCTCATTTCAAGGTTAGTTTAATAAATCAGCGTTAATATGTTAACAGCAAAAAATGTTCCAAAAATGAATTAAGTCTGGTTTTTGCAAAGTCCCAGTAAATGAGTAATAGTTATCGAGGCATGATAAAGTAGTCCAGATGGCATAGTCCGGCTAGATGGGCAGGCTCTGTCTTGTCAAGATTAAATTGTATAAGTGAACATGCAAAAACCATTAGAGCTATCAAATCGTCAAGATTGATAATAAATTCTCTTAGTGTGTTATGTTTAGGCGGATATTGTTCAGATGGAGATAATTTTCTTATTAAGGCGAATCTGTAATGAACTGAGCAGCCCGCTTAAACATAACGGGAGTCTGTCTAAGAACCTTTTTGACCTGAAATTTTTCAGGTCAATCCAAAGCGATTTAAGCGATAGCTGTATGTGGGCAGGGCAAATTATATCCTGGAAAAGGAAGGTCCCTAAACGGCTTATTTTTCGTCTGAAAAAGGCAGTAATAGTTAAAAACAAAGAAGCAAGTATCCTCAGATACTCTTTAAGCAAATCTTGACCTAAAATGTTGATAATCCGCCTGATATTGTATGCAGTAAATATAAACCCCACATCAGCGCTAGCGCGGTTAATTCCCTGTTTTGTAAGAATGTAACTGAAGTCCCACTGTCGTTTGATCGTTCCGAATGGATGCTCTGCAATGGCCTGACGACGTCTGTAAAGCTGCTCCTTTTTCTCCTTGTTTGTCCTGTTGCGTTCGTAGTACGGAGCATATATGCTTCGCTCAATTACCCTTCCTGCTTTTGCCCTTGTACATTTCATTCTTGCCAGACATGATTTGCAGGCTTTTGTTTTGTACTGTTTAAATGAGATCAGTATGTTCCTTCTACCATGAGTTGTATACCAGTTGCCGTTTGTTTTAAGGACCTCACCCTGCGGACAGGTGTATGTGTCTGAGGAACTATCGTATTTGAAGTTTTCATAGTTGTAATCATGATCAGGCGCCTGGCTTGTTGAGGGGACATCAGGAATTGCAACTATAGTTTCTATCCCCAGTTCCTGAGCTGTTTTTAACTCAGAACCCGTATGATAGCCTTTATCAAATAAAGCTGTAAAGTCATTGCTTCTGAGTATGCTTTTTGCCCTTTGAACCATATTACCCATCGCTCTGCTGTCATTCTCGTTTGTAACCTTATAGTCGATGGGAATATTGTTTTTTGCATCAACTGTGGTCTGTACATTATATGCTACCTCGGTTATATTATTTCGAAGCATTATCTGCCGGCTATCAGGATCGGAAATGGAAATCTGAGCTTCTCCTGATTCTTTAAGCTGCTTTTCGAGATTTTTGTAATTATCCTTTCTCTGTTGCTGCTTGTTAATCTCATCCTCTATCTGCTGCCGGTTGTCTCCGTCGTTTTCAGCAAGCATCCTGGTGTATTCATCAAGCTTATTGTCAATGTAGGCGATATGCCGGTCTATTTTAGCCTGGTTGTAGTTATTCTTCTTGCTGTTTTGCGCCCGTAGTTTGGTGCTGTCACCTGCAATAAGTTTTCCTCCGATCAGGTCAAAATGTTTTGCAATCTGAACTGTTGTCCTGAAGACCTTCTTTATGGCTTTGGGGTTGTCCCTGCGAAAGTTGGAGATTGTGTTATGATCAGGTCGGAGGCATTTTAAAAGCCACATCACTTCAATGTTTCGCTTGCATTCTTTTTCCAGATCCCTTGAATACCGGACCTTATTCATATACCCGTAAATGAAGAGCTTTAGTAAATCAGCAGGATGATAAGCAGGGCGACCATTCTCGATAAAATCAGTTCTGAATCCGTAATCTTTTATAGAAAGGCTATCGACAAAAAGGTCTATAATCCGCACTTCATTTTCGGGACCGATCGACTGATCCAGGGAAATCGGGAAAAGATTGATCTGGGTTCTGTTTTGTCCTTGTATGAATTTCATATAGTTAAGGTACAAAACTTAAGGCAAACAGGCAAGGGAACAGATTCACAGTTATCAACAATAAGGACAGGTTTTTAGACAGTCTGACGGCCCGGCAATAAAGGGAGGTTGTGTTGCTGAGTGAATGGAGGCAGGAGCAGTTTAGAGTCATCGGGGTAGAGTCCGCTTACCAGCTGGAACGAACGAAGCATGGCGCGGTTTTTGGCGTCATGGTACAGATTTTCGGGCGTATACGAGTATCGCGGTACAAGGCTGATAGAAAGCAGGTTGGTAGTCACCTTATTGTTATATTATTAACAACACTGGCGCAGTATCGCGGTACAAGTTGACAACGGAACCAGGATTAAGTCATGGTACAGGAGTTTGATTGCGAGCACTGGTGCAGTGTCGGGGTGACGCGATAAAAGGGTCACGTTATAAGAAAGCAGGAAGTTCAAAAACCGTGACAAACAAATGACCTTTATTGTCCGTATATGCAGTGGTTTTACACTATTTAGGAAGCAAATCATTTAGTTGGTGCTCTAATTCGTTGTAAACAGAGTCTGGTTCCGCTCCCAGCGCATCGAATGTTTTACTGGCAAAGCTACGCATTGTTGCTGTCAGTGTAATGTCTAGAATTTCGACGTCTTTGAGATCCACTTCATGCAGCGAATCGATATCAGTCTGTGATATTTCATTGGCGTTCCGGATAATTTTCTGCGCGAACTCCATCATCACGACCTCAGTGCGTTCCAGTCCTGCATCATAAAAATTTATCAGGATCCTACGCAACTGATCCACGCTAACCCCATTTTTGATCAAGATTGCGCCATGAGCAAGGAGACAATATCTGCATTTCAATGCCATTGCAGCCGCAAGAGTGATCAACTCATAAGGCCTCAATCTCAGGTTTTTTCGAATACTCACTTGAAAGGCTCGCCAAGCTTCCAATACCTCTGGACGTAGACTGAAAACCTTAGCGTGATTAGGCACGTACCCCAGACTCTTTCGGTCTCCTTCGTAGATCTCGCGGAGCTTGCCCTCAGCCTCTGCCTCTGAAACAGTTTGAATGAACATAAATTTTTCCATATTACTTTGATTTTAAAACTGAGACAATACATTACCTAAACTAATTTATCCACTGACTATCAGTTAGTTGAAAATCCGATATCATTGCACATAACTCATTTTTAGAAGTATAAAATTTACTGTTTAAAGAAATCTTTTGTCTGATAAAGTTTTGTCTGTCATTGTGCATGATATTCTTATATCTACAATAGGGTATATTCAATCATAATAATGCAATGCCTCATCAGTCACAATACTAATATCCTTCTCTCATAGTATCCTTAAAAATTTATCTATTGCCTGATCTTCACTCTTCACAAATCAACGGAAGTTAAACAATACCTGGGACAAAGGGAAGTGAAAATGATAGAAATATTTTGTATTTACCCTTATTGGAAATGACACTGCCCCTGACCATAGTCGGCCGGAATAAACTGACCACCCAAATTCGGAGTTGAGTATTTGTTGTTTTGTATTGTATGTTCGGTGAATTCAGACCGGATTTTTTTGTGGTCTGTCAATATGGATTTTTTAACCTTTCCTGATATCAGGAGAGGTTATAAGTATTATTTTACCTTTTTCACAATGTTTTAAAGTCGCCATTGATAGATCATCTTCAGATAACTCCTTTCCTTTAAAACCACAATTAACTCTCCCAGAATTAACCAGAATCGACCTGGTGAGGTCTGGTGATATAATTAAATAAACACCTCAATGAGTTTCTTGTCATTTGGAAAAGCCGGGTTGATTGACCACATTTGGCCGGTCAGCTTGCATTTATAATATTTATCTTGACATCAAGGATTTAACTCCGGCAATGGATGGTCAGTTTAATCCGGTTTAAAGTGGTCAAGATCATTGGCTTTCCCAGTATCGTGCCATTGTTTTTTTGGCACGATACAATTAATATCGGACATTATCAATTTGACATGATAATAGTGACAAATTAAGCTTAAATTTAGGTATGATTTTTACCATATAACCCGGATCTTTGTTAATAAATGAAAATTAAAATTGCATTTGCTTTCAATATAGTTGCCGCACTTTTAGGGTTAGCATCTGTCAATGCTCAGATTAAAGATAGAAATGTCCCGTCATCTGATTACAAAAATAGCGTCGGGATACCTTTTGAAAAAGTCTATTTGCATACGGACAGACCTTATTACTCTGCCGGCGATGATATCTGGATAAAAGCTTATCTGGTGGACGCCATAACCAACAAATTGTCTGACAACAGTAACAATCTCTACGTTGAGCTTATTTCACCCGAATCCAAAATATTAAAAAGGTTGGTCTTAAGGATGGATAAGGGCCTGGGTTTCGCGGATTTCCATCTTGGGGACTCAATTGCAGCGGGGAATTATCAGGTCAGGGCATATACCAGCTGGATGAGGAATTTTGGTGATGTTTTCTTCTTTAAAAAGGACATTGTCATTGAAAATCAAACCGGGATAGAAGCTTCTGAACAGTCGCGATCGGAAGAAAGTGAGAATAAGGTTGATGTGCAATTTTTCCCTGAAAGCGGACCGCTAATTGAAAATGCCTATAATGTGTTGGGATTTAAAGCAGTAAACTCTTCAGGTTACGGATGTAATATAAAAGGCCGGGTGTTTTCATCGCGTGGAGATACAGTGACAAGTTTCACCAGTTCTCATCTCGGGATGGGCAGGTTTTTCTTCCTTCCAAAAAAAGGCTTAAAATACTTTGCAGCGGGATATACCGAGAATGGGATTTCTTTCAGAGTTGAACTCCCGGCTGCCCTGGAAACCGGATATTCTTTAAAAGTATCCGAGATCAATAAGGATTATTTCCGCGTAACTATTAAAACAAATCAGGAAACTCTTAATAAGTTTCCTCAAAATGTAATGATAATTGCCGGAACATCCCATAATTCTATATGCTTAACTGCCAGGGTAAAAGTAAGTGCGATTGATAATCCGGTTATTTTACCCAAAAAGGAGCTTCCTGAAGGTGTTGCCCTGATAACCCTTATGGATACAACCGGTAAGACATACTGCGAGAGATTGTACTATATTCACTCGATGGAGAATTACCACATAAGCATTATTCCTGATCACGAAGTTTATTCCCAGAGGCAAAGAGTAACTCTGCAAATCACTGTAAAAGACTCATCCAATAATCCGGCTTCTGCAAACCTGTCGGTTTCTGTTGTCGATGGCAACCAGATGGAGGGTTTTGAAAAGAAACCTGATATAACGTCCTATTTATTACTTGAATCCGAGATCAGGGGATATATCGAACATCCTTTTTATTATTTTGACATTACCATTCCAGATCATTATCAGGCACTTGATAACCTGTTGCTCACCCAGGGATGGCGTAACTTTGTCTGGAATAATCTTCCTGATAAAAGCATTAAATTTAAATACCCGGCAGAGGAAGGAATTACTGTGTCCGGAAGACTCAGACATGTATGGGCAGATAAACCAATTGCCGATGCAAAGATATCAATGGGCATGTTTAAGGATAATAAGTCTTCATTTAAATATACTCAAACGGATAGTACAGGTAAATACTATTTTGAAGGATTGAATTTCACCGGCCAAAAAAACATTATAGTATGTGCAGCAGATAAAAAAGGTATAGGTTTGGGATTAATTTCGCTCGACTCAATTTTTGGGGATACCGCTCCGGTCATGTATAAATTGATGCATAAGCCTGAAACTAAAGTTAATGAGATTAAAAATTCAGATGAGATTTCCCGTAATTTGGAAATTTCAGACTACAAAGAGGAAGCTGTAAAAAAATACAACATTCTTAAAAAGTATCATATTACTGATACAGTTGGACTGAATGAGGTTGTGGTTAGTGCAAGAAGACCCATAAAAGAAAATGCTGACGGACATTTCCGTATGTATGGTGAACCTGATTATTCTTATACAATTACAGATAAGATGGCGGGTTTTTCAGATTCTTTTCAGGCTCTTGCGGGTCGGGTAGCAGGACTATATATTACTGGTGATTGGTTGCAGGGTTATAGTTTTATGTTTCGGGGGATGGTAGGACAGCCCTTATTTTTACTCGATAATAGAGAGGTAAGTTATGAAACAATCGAGACTATACCTGTAACTGCTATTGATAAAATTGAAGTAATAAAAGAATCCGGAAAATTAGCTTTATACGGTATGAGGGGAAGCTTCGGGGTAATTAGTGTTTTAACAAAACGGGGGAATAATGGGCCCATACCGCCTGTTTTGTATTCTATATACCATCGGGTTTATGGATATTACCAGGCACGTACATTTTATTCCCCGAAATATAACGTTCCCAAACCAGAAAATGTAAAGCCTGATCTGAGAACAACCATCTATTGGGAGCCCAATGTGGTAACAGATGAAGATGGTAATGCGACCGTTTCATTCTTTAATGCCGACAGTAAAGCTAAAATAAAAGTAGATATTGAAGGCATTGCAGAACCAGGATACCCATTGACAGGGAAGGCGAGTTTTGAGGTACAATAAGGTCTGTCTTTATTAAATTGGCAAATAGTCAACAGCCAATCAAAATATATCTGAAATGAGGAAGTTCATTTTATTATTATTATTTATCAATTTCTTTAAGGTTGCTTATAATCAGGTTATTAAGGGAACTGTTCTGGACAATGAAACAAAAAGTCCGATTGGTTTTGCATCCATTTATTTTAGTGGTACAACTTCAGGGACTCAGTCAGATCAGAAGGGGAACTTTGAACTGGATGTTTCAAAAAATGCTTCAATCCCATTAACAATCAGTGCAATCGGTTATTATTCTTCTACACTGACTGACTTTTCTATGGATAAACCGCACATAATTTATATGGTTCCAAAGATATATCAGTTGAGGGATGTTTCAATAAATGCTAGGTCTCTAGCCAAAAAAAGGAAAGCAAATTTGGAATTATTTAAAAATGTATTTCTTGGAACAACTCCGAATGCGGAAAAGTGTGATATAATTAATGAAAATGATATCACATTTAATTATGAATCTGATGATGATACACTGAAAGCATTAGCTTCAAAGCCAATTATTATTAGCAACAGGGGATTAGGATACAAAATCACTTATTATCTGGATAAATTTGAGTATTATAAAAATAGTAAATCCTTTTATTATAAAGGAGATGCTATTTTCAATGAGGATTTAACTAATATTGAGGTACAAAAACAATCTATTGAAAGAAAAAGAAAAGCGGCATATCTTACGTCGAGAATGCATTTTCTCAGAGCTCTCTGGGCGAATGATCTGAAATCCGCAGGATTCATCGTAAAGAACCCGGCAGGTGTGAATCTTAATTATAAAGATATTGTAATTCAGGAAGATAGTCGCAAAAAATTTCTTAAATATCCTGAAAATCTTGATATATTCTACTACGCAAAATTACCTATAGGTCAAATTACTTTTCTTAAAGAGCGCGTTTATTTTGATAATTCCGGATATATTGATCCATTGGGAATAAGCTGGGATGGTGAATTTGCAAGTCAGCGTATCGGTGATTTGTTGCCATATGATTTCAAAGAATAACAACTGCGGATACGATAAATGAGGCTAATTATATTGTCAGGGTTTTTGTTATAAATGAGATATATTGGAAAAGCCAATGGCCTTGGCTATCTTTGGCCGTTATAAATTGACCACCAAAGGCTAGAGTTAAATCCCTGTTGTTTCTTTATGTATGTTAAGTGTTATCAGGCCGGATTTTAATGTGGTCAAAGGTTAACGGATTTTACAAAAACTCGTTGACCTGTTTTATAATTTGTCGGTTCAGAATTAAACAAAGGTCGGTGGTAAATACCACCATTCTACTCATAGTGGAAGGGCCTTTGACCCAATTTATTAATTTTTGAAAAAAATTCAAAAAATTTTGGAATCGATTCTCAGATAAAATGAGTTTCCAAGATTTTCCGTAAAAATCTGGCAAAATTTTTCTTCCGGTATTGACCCCTTTTTGGGACATTATTTTCCCCCTATTTTGGAGGTGAGATACTCAGGAAGATTGCTAGCACATTGGGATCGGAGGAGATCCCCCATGGGAGCAAAACACATAAACTCAATCAGCAAAACCACTTCACAACTTGATAAGAACCTTCTACTTGAATGATACCGCTACTTCAAGTTTCGTTTAAATTTAAACGAAGGTCGGTGGTAATTACCACCAACATTTTGATATTATCAGATATAACATTAATCAAGTGCCTTACGGGAGCGTGAAGGTCTAATTATAAAATATTATAAACAGTTTAATAATTTTCGGCTCATTCAAATTCCTGAAATTGGTCTATAAAAGAGAAAGCCCCCGGACCTGATGCCGAGGGCTTACCTTGCTGCATTGCCTGAATAATTTCAGAATTGCTTAATATTATAATCAGAATTATTGAAGTATCTATTTCAAAACAGAAACCGGAATTTTTCTTTTCATAGCATTGTCCGTGTATTAGGTTTTATAGCAGTTTTACTGCAGAAGGTTTTACTATTTTACTTTCATTACTTTCATACCGCGAAAAAGAAATCCAAGGATCTTTCCGTCAGAATCCTTTGTGAATTTAAATCCATCTTCATATTCGATAATAAAGAAATCAATGTTTGAAGTAAAATATGCAACGCTTCGTGTATTATTGAAGTTTACGAAAAGCTTATCATTTTCTTTTGTAATAGACACTGGTACTCCATTCAGCTGATATTCCCCAACATATGACATTAGAATTGAATCGGGCACATCGGTTACTCTACTGATTAGTTCCAATATTGTTTTCGCATTTCTGTTATCATGATTCAGTTCTAATGATTTTCTATAATTTATAACAGCCAGTTCTTTATTTCCTGTTTTAAGATAAGCTTCACCCAGAACATCATAGGCAACCGCACTTTCGGGATACAAGTTTACATTTAGTTTCAATACTTCTATTGCCTTTGCCATATCGTTTTTTTGAAGCAAGTTTTTACCCCAGGCTTCCAAATCATTTTCGGAATGCTGGAACTCTATCAGTTTTCGGTAGTCATTATTGGCTGATGTAAGTTCGTATGAATAAGCTTTTTCAAGTATTTTTGCTTTTTCTTTCGATTTTTGAACATCTGAATAAAGGGAAACAATAGCATCGATAACAAGTCTGCTATTATCTTCAAAAATGTAATGGCTTGTTTTGTAAGCAAAAATACTTTTACGATTGGGAGATTCAGAAACAAATGTATCATGACAGGTTTTCCACCTGTTATCTCTCATCACATTTTGTTCGGATGTAATATCAATTATAGGTATACTCGTTGGTAGCGGGGGTTGCTTTTTCATGGTCTTAACCATCTCCAGGTCAGAAGGACTTAAGTTCATCTTTTGAAGCATTTCATCAGTGAACATACTAACCAGACTGGCATCAATAAAAACAATACCTTTCACCCTTTCCGGGTTACGGTTAGTAAAAACCGTACTGTAGAACCCTCCTTGCGAATGTGACACAAGCATGATTTCTTTAGTATATCCAAGTTTTGTTAATGCTATTTCCAGCCCGTTAATTTCATCTTCTATACCCTTATGTTTCGGGTCGATGGTACTTTTTCCAGATCCTTGACGATCATAAGTAATAATGGGGGCACCTGTTATTTCGGCAATGGGTTGTACAATATCATTCCAGACTTTTGTATTGTCTCTATAGCCTGTTTCAAATAAAATTGGTATTCCCTTTCCTTGAATGACTGTAAAGTGAAGTTTATATCCTCCGTTATCTAAAAGTGTATCAATGATTTGACCATTAGTAACAATTGGATTCAGTAATAAAATACTGACTAATAAAGAATAGGATTTTTTCATGGTTTTTAATTTATGGATATTGTTTATTTAGTTGTACTTAAATACTTTGTTCCGGTATAGTAGTAAATATTTCATTTCAAAATTAGACTATAATAAAGCTAATAGCAATTTTATTTACCTGAGTGGAGACGTCAATAACCTTGACCATAGTTGGCCGGAATAAACTGACCACCCAAATCCAGAGTTAAATCCTTGTTGTTTTGTTATGTATGGTCAATATAATCCGGCCAAAAGTGGTCAGGGGCAATGGCTTTCCCACACTACTCCCTTCGCAAAAGGGAAACTTAATAATTTTGTATACTATTAGCCTTTAATCATCGTCAGCAGCATTTTGAACCGTTCAACAGCCTGTAAGGCATGGGTTACATTTGCAGGTATAATGATTGATTCTCCCTTTTTTACCAAATTGGAATTTCCTCCAATAGTAATTTGTGCTTCACCGTCCAAGATATGTACCACAGCATCAAACGGGGCTGTATGTTCAGTTAATCCCTGGCCTTGATCAAAAGAAAATAACGTGATATTTCCTGCCTGGTTTTTTAAAACCTGTTTGCTGATAACACCTCCGGATGAATATTCTACCATTTCTTCCAGATTCAGCACTTTACCTTTTTTAAACAATTCTTGCATATTTTTTTGTTTAATCTATCTCACTCATTTTTAAACTTAGTATTTTTTATAATTTTTAAATAACAAAATGAGATTCAGATGTAATAACTACGCTTAATGCTTTTGAAATAATACAATTTTTTTCAGCCTCCTTTGTAACCTCTTTAAACTCTTCAGCATTAATTCCTGATACAGACCCTGTAATAGATAAATGGACGCCTCTGATAGTTAAATCTTCCATAGTTACTTTTGCATTTGTGTCCAAATATCCAGGAGTAAATCCTTTTTGAGTTAAAATTGAGGCGACCCACATAGTGAAACACCCTGCATGTGCAGCAGCAAGCAGCTCTTCGGGGTTAGTACCTTTTTCGCCTTCTTCAAAGCGAGTTTTGAAGCTGTAATTTGCATTGTTTAAAATACCACTTTCTGTGGTTAGTGTCCCTTTACCTTCTTTCAGGCTGCCTGTCCAATGTGCTTTTGCTGTACGTTTCATAATATTTATTTTTTAGTCGATGTTATTTCTTAATGTATATCGTCAGACCAATTTGCACCAAAAGGGTTTAAAGATTAAGGTGTAGTTCTTCAAAGGTAGTTTAAAGTATTTCATAAATCAATTTCAGATTTTCATTAATGTAATCGCAATTTCATTTACCTGAGTTGGAATGTCAATAACCTTGACCATAACTGGCTGGAATAAACTGACCACCGGGAGACAGAAATATCTACTTGTCGTTTTATCATATATATATAAGTGTTCTCAAACCGGATTTTGAAGTGGTCAAATAAGGATCATTTTTATAAAAACTCGTTAACCTGTTTTGTTATCTGTCAGTTCTGAATTAAACTAAGGTCGGTGGTAATAACCACCATTCTACTCATGTTGGAAAACATTATAACTCACATTTTTTTAAAAAAATGCCAAAAATTTAAACTTGATTTTCAGATAAAATGGATTTTTTAGATTTCCAGGAAAATGCTGCAAAATTCTTTTTGGATATTGTGGCGTCTAAATAACTATCTGATTATCTATATATAAGAAAGGGTACCCCATGGGATTTACCCACGGACTGGCCTCCAGAGGCTGAAGGGGAGGGTATCAGGGGAGAATAAGCCAAGTTAAGCAGCAAAAGTATTCAAGTATTTGATTTGTTTCATTTTGCACTACTTATTGATCACGATGAAATGTGCAAAATCAAGCCGCTGCAAAAGCCAGAGAGCATGACCAAATTCAGCCATTCAAATTGTCTTTACCATACAAAACTAAATTACAAGGATTTAACTCTGACTTGAAATGCTCAATTTAATCCGGCCTACTATGGTCAAGGCTTCTGGTTTTTCCAAATACAAAATATAACTACTTCAAAATGGTTGAATTATAGATGCTGCTGTTAAGTGAGGCAAAAACTAATACTGGCCTACCCCTCTGTTGTATCAGCTATTACTCTCCAGTGAATTAATTGCTTCTCTGAGAACATTGGCAGAATGTAAGAGGGAAGCCAGTTCTTCTGAGGGGAGAGGACTTTCGATAATCTTAATTATACCGCCTTCTGAAACAACGCTTTGCACACTCAGGCAAACATCCTTGATTCCGAACTCACCATCTATCAGGATTGATACAGTCATGACACTGTTCTCTTTGCGGAGTATGGCACCCGTAATCCTCACTAGTGCAAGCCCTATCGCAAAATGAGTGGATCCTTTGTAATCTATTATCTGGTAGGCCGATTCGCGCACCTGTTGCTCAATTAGCGAACGTAGTTTTCTATAGTCAGAGCACTTACCACATATTGGACAATACTCGTTGATATTTATTCCAGCAATATTAGTCATCGACCATGCAGCAAATTCACTGTCGCCATGTTCACCAAGAAAATAAGCATGAACATTATGTATATCAACACTGCATAGTCTACTGAGAAGGTACCTGAATCTGGCGCTGTCAAGAACTGTTCCTGATCCTATTACACGGTTTCTGTCCCATCCTGATCGTTTTAATGCAACATATGTTAGAACATCCACAGGATTACTGACGATAAGCATTACCCCTTTGCATTTATGTGTGGAGACCTCTTTTGCTATGCTTCCGACAATGTTTGCATTTTTCTTCAGAAGCTGAAGGCGTGTCTCTCCCGGTCGCTGGGCAGCGCCAGCCGTAATAACCACGAGGTGCGCATCTTCATAATCTTTAGAAGATCCGGCATGGATATTAACACTAGGGAAGAATGGCTGACCATGGACCAGGTCAAGAACCTGTCCGCGTACAAGGTCCTCGTTCATGTCTATTAGTGCTATTTCGTCGGCAAGACCGCTCTGTGCAAGTGCATAGCAATATGTTGCACCAACTGAACCTGCTCCAACCACAACCACCTTACGCTTTTGCTCAGATAATCCTTTGTTTCCCATTTTAAATTGTTGTTTTTCAATGCAACATGATGTGTTATGAAAAGTACTATACTGATTTTAAACAAATTTAAACAATAATCTTCACTTATAAATTTCTATAAAATCACGGCGCTATAGGTCAGCCTTAATTTGTGATTATAGTTGCGTCAGTCATTTATATTCTTCGCCGGGAGAATCCTGAATCATATCTCAAACAGCAAGGTTTATAAATGCCAACACACGAATATCAAAGAAAACAATTCCAACCGAACGCAGTGAATAACCTTCAACAAGTGATGATATCAGAATGCCGGACAAAAACAAATTTCTCTTCCAGTATGGTTTTAATCAAATCTGGGACACGTTGATTAGAATTAAATAAATCCCTTCAAACAGATATTCCAGTTTAACTTAATTTAAATTATAAAACCTATACAGGATCTACAAATAGTTCGGAATTCATTAGTAATGCCAGCTTCAGCTTAATTTTCAATAATACTTTTATTCATTTATGTGGGGCCAATTTTTCACTTAAGAGGAACTGGTGTAGATTGCACCTTATCAACAATCACCTGCAAAAACCGGCAGCTATGACCACATTCAGCCAGTCAGATTGTCCTTAATATACAAAACTATATTACAAGGATTTAACTCCGACTAGAGGTGGTCAATATAATCCGGCCAAAAGTGGCCAGGGGCACAGGCTTTCCAAGGAATGAGCATAATGGCAATATCAAAAGAACTCCGAATAAGTAGAGGAAGTGTTTATCAGTATCTAAGACTTTCTCTTATATCGACCTATTCCAAATAATCCATGATTTAAATTTGTTTTCTTAAAGCCATTTCGGACTTTAGTAATATATTCGTTCTCATTTATAAATATTTAAGATGATTAAAAAAATCCTAGAAATTCGTAATACGATAGTTTTCATACTGTTACTATTATTCAGTTTATCTGCGTTAGCACAGCAAAAGACGAATTATTCCAAAGAAATTGAAGAAAGGATAAAACAAGTTGAAAACAACCTGATTTCTTGGGTTAAGTTAGATAGTTCTTCAAACTGGAATATCTATGAACGCATGAAGAATTTTAATATAAATGGCGTCAGTATAGCAGTTATTAATAACTTCAAAATTGAGTGGGTAAAATCTTACGGTTGGGCAGATACGGTTGAAAAACGTCCTATAACTAATCAAACACTTTTTCAGGCAGCATCAATTGGTAAATCAATTACTGCAGTTGCTTTTATGAAATTGGTACAAGATAAGAAAGTGAACTTAAATTCAGACATTAACACATATCTGAGAAGTTGGAAATTCCCATATGATACTGTTTCGCATGGCAAAATAATAACTCTTGCCCAAGTATTAAGCCATACTGCTGGTTTGACTGTTCATGGTTTTGATGGCTACAAATGGAATGAACCATTACCCACATTGGAACAAATTCTAAATGGAGAAAAGCCGAGTAATAATCCTGCAGTTCGCTCACAATTTGAACCCGGATTGAAATTTGAATATTCAGGTGGTGGATATGAAATAAGTGAACTTCTTCTTGAGGATTTGACAAAAATGTCTTTTGAAGACTTTGTAACGAAGAATATTTTTAAGCCTATAAAAATGAATAACTGCAAGTATATGTCTCTTCCGACAAAAAGCATAGAGAATAAATTTGCGACTGCTTATCGCTTTGACGGTAAAGGTATTGGCTGCAAGTATTATATATATCCTGAAAAGGCATGTGGTGCTGGACTTTGGACAACAGCGACTGACTTGGCAAAATTTGTTATAGAAGTCCAACTCTCCCTAATCGGTCAATCAAATAAGGTGCTATCAAAAGAAATGACAGAATTAATGTTGACGCCTTATCTGAAATCTTCAAACTATGCATTTGGCTTCATTATTGATAAAAAAGGTGATGACTACTATTTTCAGCATAGTGGCTTAAATGAAGGCTTTAGCGGTCAATACTATGGTTCATTTAAAGATGGTAAAGGAGTCGTAGTTCTTGTAAATTCAGATAATACGGATTTTAAAGATGAAATTGTAAATAGTGTCGCTCTTGTATACGGTTGGAAGAATTTTTTTCCATCTGCTACAAAGAAAATCATAAAGGTTGCAGATGGTATTATAAATAAATATGTAGGAAAGTACATATTTGAAAATTCAGAAAACGGTCCGACTATTTTTAAAGAAGCAGGGGAACTTTATTTAAAAGACCCCAATTCACCAAACAAATGGAAGATGTACTTTACTTCAGAAACAGATTTTTTCATGTTAGAATCACGATGGGCAAACCAACGTTTCTTTTTTGATGAGAATGGCAAAGTCAAAGGCTTTTATATCTTGGGGGACAACTACAAAGCTAAAGTCAACAAGGTGGATAAGAAAACAAATTGAAACCTAATTCAATTATTAGAAGTTTTCTTTCGTCACGCAAAAATAGTCCCCCAAATAATTAACGGAGTAAAAAAACCCGTTATCCCCTCCTGTATTGCAGTAATAATCTCTTTTAAAGCATTAGCAACTTTGTTTATCTGGTTGCTATAGAAAGTTTTATTGAGATTATTATCTGGATGATCTTCATTTGCCATAAGGGGTCGTTTCACTCCGGGTTCCTTATAGATGGCTGTACTGGGGTTTTCTGCCGAAATCCGGTCATTTCTATATATATAATATAGGAATGTTGGTTTTTCGGCAGATTTCAAGCCAGTATGCAAAAGCCGGCAGCTATGACCACATTCATCCGGTCATATTGTCTTTAACCTACAAAACTATATTACAAGGATATAACTTGGACTTGAAGTGGTCAATATAATCCGGCCAAAAGTGGTCAGGGGCACTGGTTTTACCACCCTGCTCCCTTTGCAAAAGGGAAACTTAATAATTTTGTATAATATTAGCCCTTAATCATCGTCAGCAGCATCTTGAACCGTTCAACAGCCTGTAAGGCATGGGTCACATTTGCAGGTATAATGACGGATTCTCCTTTTTTTACCAAATTGGAATTTCCTCCAATAATAATTTGTGCTTCACCATCCAAGATATGTACAACAGCATCAAATGGGGCCGTATGTTCTGTTAATCCCTGGCCTTGATCAAAAGAAAATAGCGTGATATTTCCTGCCTGGTTTTTTAAAACCTGTTTGCTGATGACACCTCCGGATGAATATTCTACCATTTCTTCCAGATTCAGCACTTTACCTTTCTTAAACAGTTCTTGCATATCTTTTTGTTAAACTATCTCACTCATTTTTCAATTTAGTATTTTTTATAATTTATCAATAACAAAATGAGCTTCAGATGTAATTTACAATAAATAATTTGTTTTAGAATGCAGCAAATATGATTAATTAATGTCATTTATTGAAATCTAACTTTTAAAAGTAGCGTTATGAAAAAACCATTAATTATAATTTTCTTTCTTATTCCTCTTTTTATATTGTCATATTACCTACCCTTGTTTGCGCAAAGCAAAAATTCTGACTATATAATAAAAAAAGACAATGGAAGAATTATACTTGCATATAAGCTATTTGAGGATTTTCTGATTTCTGACAAAAGTTGGAAAAGTTATAAAAGGTTAGTACTTGATGCTTGTCCGGAAATGCTGGCAGCTCATAATAAGGTGCTGAGTTGGGGCACGATTGATTCACTTAGCTTCCCAAAAGAAGTTACAAATTTTAAAAAGGAAGACTGGGGAAAATATTTCGACCTTTATGATGAAAAAACACTAAATTATCTTTATGACTCGCTGATTGTTGCAGCCAATAAAGTTCTTGAACCAATAAACCATAAGCCGGTTGATTTATGTCTTTTTTTACCTTACGATGGGTGTTTTATCATCCCGGGGTCAGAACATACCACAATATATATCTCCCTGAAGATTGATCCCAGAGATGTGCAAAAAATAATGGTGCATGAATATTCTCATAATCTGCACTTTCAGAGGCGTCCAAACGAGGCGTTCACATTAAAAAGGGAAATTGTTTCAGAAGGAATGGCTGTATACCTCACGACTTTGATCTTACACGATTCCGGGCTGTCAAGGTCAATCCCTTTCATGCCTGAATCATCCGTGAAATGGTGTTTTGAAAATGAGCCTCTGATTAAGACTTCAATTAAATCCGAACTTAATGATACTACTTTCAATTGTCTTAAAAAGTTTATAGCTGATGGCGCTGTTGCGACTCCTCCAAAAGGATTTGTTGAAAAAACCGGGTATTTTGCGGGATATCGTATCATTGAAGCCTGCATAAAAAAAGGAATGAAACTGGAAAAAATCTGTTCTCTCGACTCAGATAATGTAATTGCTAAAAGCGGTTATTTTAATTGATTGTCTGCAAGCTAGTCCTCCCAACAGGCTCAAAAGGAATTTTTAGACGGGCCCGGCAGAGATTTCCATCTGCTCCGATCAATCAAAAATAAAAGATTTCCATTTTTTATGTTACCGGAATATTCTCAGGGAAGTCCTATATACGATGTGAACAAAATTTATTTGAAGCATCGATTATTTTCAATTTATTAATAATTCAGAAAATCATTGAGTAATGAAACCAAAATTATTTATCGTCATAGTAATGAGTGAAATAGTGTCATTATTTACGTTGCTTTTCCTTCTTCATCTAGGTAGTCTTCCGGGTAAAATCGGAGTAACACTTGTTCTTCTTCTGCCAATTGTATTTGGTTTGCATGTTCTGGAAGAATTTATTTTCCCCGGAGGATATGTTGAATGGTAAAAAGACCCTCAAAACTGATTTCGGTGATGTTTTATTTTGATTCAAAAAAGAGTCCGAAGTTCAGATCCATAATTCGTCTGTGAATTTCTCATATCCGCACCTGTTATAGCGTATAGTATCAAAAATAGTTTACTTTTGGCCCCATTTTTTTGATTTGAAATTTCTTTTTGAGGATTTTTTTCCTTATATTTTAATTATCCGGTGTAAAGGGGTATAAAAGAATAAAAATCAAAAAACATGGAAGAAAATCGGTTTTTAGATGTTCAAGAGTTGGTAGATTACATTCATATGTCAGAAAGCTATGTTTACAAGATGGTCAGCAAAAGGTCAATTCCGCATATTAAGCTTGGAACAAGAACCCTGTTTGAGAGAAATCAGATAGATGGCTGGGTGATTAGCGGTGGCAGGATAGAAGAAAACCTTCCATTGCAGAAGCCGGCAGCCATGACCAGATTCAGCCGTTCAGATTGACTTTAACTAGTAAAAATATTTTATAAGGATTTAATTACTACTTGAGGTGGGCAAAATAATCCAGCCAAAATTAGTGGTCAGGGCCACTGGCTTTTCTACGATCTGTTTCATCTTCAATCACAGCGATTTTAAACTTTTCCCAAACAGAAACCGGAACAGGTTCATCATAAAATTTTTTTACTTCATCATTCCAGATGGTTTTTTCAGCATCACCAACATCTTCATTATTTTTGGTCTTAATATTTTTGTACAGATAGTTAAAGAGATTAACAGATGTAAGTTTAATATTACCTTCAATCATCTTTGCAACAGTATCACTTATTCTACTTTCCGTTTTAAGTATGATCAGGTTTAGTTTCTTATTGGATTTTCTGTTGTTAAATTCATCTGCAGACACGAGAACCTGCTTATTCGAATCATCCAACACTTTTGTTTCCAAAGTAATCCTGTTTCGAAACCTTCCCTGATCATTGGATCCGATGAAAACCCTGATTTTAAGCTGATGTAAGCTGTCTTTCTTACGAGGGGGTGATTTTTTAAATGGATTGGTACGGATTTCCAGATTTTCAATCTTCATTTGGCAATTTATTTATACAAATATACAAAAATCTGCCACAAAATCTGCCACAAAATCCGCCACAAAATCCGCCACAAGAAAATGCTATGATGCTCATTAAATGGCAATTAAAATTTCTGCTCGAGTCCC
>CAWBNA010000034.1:0-21616 GCA_963789985.1 uncultured Bacteroidales bacterium
TATTTAATATAAGAATTCTTAGATTGTTGCATCGAATTTTAGACCATCCAGTTTAGACTATTTGTATTTCAAGTAATAAATGATTATACTTGGAATGTGGCTTGGTTTGTCTGTGTTAAGGGAATTCTTTTCTGATCAATTTGCGGACTCTTAAACCAAGTGTTTTAGACCTGCCCATTATCACAGTATCAAGTGGTATAAAAAAATCTTTTGACAAGTACTTAGCAACCATTTCATAGTTCATGACCTGATTATAAATCTTATTATCCATGTCTGATAGATAAATAAACTCCTTATAGTTTTTTAAATCCTTTTTAAATATTTTGTTTAAGGTCATTGTATCTTTAATAACATGAGGATAGTTAGGACCAGCAATATAACGAAAAGTGACAGGTATTTGTACAATTTTATTCTTACCAGAGTAATAGTATTGAAAAGGTAATGCATTACCATTCCTATAAAATAATAATGGTGTATCAGATTTAACATTATTCTCAATATATTTTACAATTTCTTTATAATCAAGAGTGTTAACTACGTTTGAATAGTTTTTAATGTCAACGATTAGATAATAAACTGATATAAACATGAAACAAAACAGAAAATATTTTCTATCGTAAATTGTTAAACTGAATATGAAAAATAAAAATAAGGAAGGGAAAAGAATTGTCATATATCTGGCCGAGTAAAAAAGTTTAGCTGTTGTAAATAAAAATATGATTGACAGGAAAATAATAAAAGTAATAGTTAAAAGGAAGAATGCCGGACTAAAAATTTTATATGTATTAGAGAGTGAAAATTTTTGCATTTTAAAGAAAATAAGCAACCAAATTACATATAATAAAATAATACTCAGTTTAATAAAAGTACTTAGTTTTAGTAGATTGAAAGGAAGAAGAAAATTTTGTATAGTTGCGAAATAGGATTTATAATAAGATATGTTTACTCCTGCTGGAATTCTTTGAATTTCCATCTGAGTCGGGATAAACAGGAAGTTAACTATAAAGATCATAGCTATAAAAAGGTGAATTGCAAAGAAAACCTGAATTTTTTTCCTTTTTTTAGTTATTAAAAGCGTGATAAACTGTGCAATAAGTAAGAAAACAAAAAGATATTGAGTAAAAATGCCTAATAGTGAGATTATAGCATGAGAAATGATGTGGATTTTTGCAGGGTATTCGGTTAAATAAGCTTTATAGTAAAAATATAATGACAAAGCAGAAAAGAATACAAGTAAAGCAAAAAGTCTGGTATTAAAAGATTGGCCGACAATGTAAGGGTTTAATAAGAATAAAACAGTTCCTAAAATGGATGTTTCATTATTTAAAAAAAATCTGGAAGTTTTATACACGATAATTCCACTTAAGAGTATAAAAAAAACAGAGAATACCCTGGCGAAAAACAAACTGTCAGAAATATTACGCCATAAGTTCAATAAACCAAAATATACTGGCGGTTGTGCTTCAAAATTATATGATTCTTTTATAGCAAATCTTAAATTTGAAGAAGTAGTATAAAGAGTGTAAGATTCATCCTCAGATAGAATTCTATTTTTTGCCACAAGTAATAAAAACCCTATATAGACAATTAAAAAAATAATTAATGCAAAAAGCAGCTTATTTTTCAATATTATTCGTATTATCGAATTTCCCATTTATAGTTTGTTTAGAATAGTTAAATTTAAACGAAATCATTAGTGAAGACTAATAAGTAAAAATATTATTTTATTTAAAGGAATTATTAATTATATTCTATAAAATATTATTATGCAACAAGTACTTGCATTGTTTGATTTTGATGGCACAATTACAAAAAAGGATTCTTTTTTGGAATTCATTAAATTTTATAAAGGACGTATCTCATTTATAATCGGATTAATTGTCTTATCCCCCGTATTTTTTTTGTATAAAGCTAAAATTATCAAAAACTGGAAGGCAAAAGAACTAGTATTTACATACTTTTTCAAAAATGAACCTTTTGAAGAGTTTTCATCAATCTGCAGAGAGTTTAGTACAAAAATCATCCCTGGTCTTGTAAGACCTGGAGCGATTCAGAAAATCTGCGACCATGTTGGAAACGAACATAGGGTAATAATCATAAGTGCCTCATTTGAAAACTGGCTTATTGACTGGTGTAAATTTATGCACATAGAGTTTATCGGATCCAGAATTGAGGTAAAGGAAGGAATTGTTACAGGGAAGTTTAAAGGTAAAAATTGCTATGGAATTGAGAAAGTGATCAGGTTAAATCAATATCTTAAAATCAATCAATTTTCTGAAATATATGCTTATGGTAACAGTAAAAGTGATAGGCCAATGTTAGAATTAGCTAACCATAGATTCTACAAATTTTTTCGCTGAAAATGCATTCCCGATGTTTTCTTCAAACCTTAAATTCTTTTCGATAAATCTTAGTGAATTACGTCCTTTTAGTCATGATTAAAAACAGCTTTTTATCACCTCTTTTGGTAAGTGGTCAAATAATGCGCTTAATGATTCCTTATTTTGTATAATTTTGACTGCTTCTGCAAATATCGGAGCAACTGATATAGTTTTAATTTTTGTATTATAAAATGCTGAGGGATTAAAGACGGTATCAGTAACGATTAATTTACTGATATGACTTTCCCTGAGATCCTGTATGCCCTTTTCATGTAAAAGCGCATGTGTTGCCATTGCAAATATTTTTTTAGCACCATTTTGTTTTAAAATCCTCGCAGCTTCAATTAATGTCCCACATGTTAAAACAAAATCATCAACTATCAGAGCATTTTTATTTCTTATTTCACCAAAAATTTCAATAACTTCGGCTTTTTCAGAATGATCTTTTCTTATTTTATCACATATAACAATTGGCAGTTTCAGATAGGAAGCATATTTCCTTGCATTTTTGGCAAATCCCACATCAGGAGATACAATTACCAAATCCGGAATTACCAAAGTTTTAACATACTCACATAGAAGAGGATATGCATATAAGTGATCTACAGGTTTTTTAAAAAATCCCTGAATTTGTGGGCTATGCAAATCGATAACAATTACTCTGTCTGCACCGGCTACCTCAATACAATCTGCACATAACCGGGCTCTTATTGAAACTCTTGGTTCATCTTTTTTGTCTGCTTTAGCATAACTGAAATAGGGCAATATTACTGTTACAGAATTCACACTTGACCTTCTAAAAGCATCGATCCAAAATAACAATTCTACAAATGAATTATTAGCATTTAAGCCAATGGTTTGGACTAAGTAAATATCTTTTTCCCTTACATTTTCCAATATTTTTACATAGGTGTTCCCTTCTTGAAAACAAAATGTTTCTGATTTCCCCGGTACAATACCTAAATACCGGCACATTCTATTTACAAAATCAACACTTGCACTTCCAGCAAAAATCTTTATTTCGCTATTATTGTAGTTCATTATGTTCTAAAACATTAGATTCTATACAATTTTAACAAAATAGACACTCTTTGTCAATTTAAAGCACATTTTGAATAAAAATCTTAGGATCTCCATCATAATTTTACCAATTATTACATTTCCCTTCATAAACTGAATAATAAATTATTTATAATTTGAATAAAATAATTCCGTCACATTCTAATTCTACCTTAAATTTCTTTTTCATTTTGTCTTCAAACCCTTGCTTTTGCCCAATAGCCTTGATCTCAGCTAAATAGAATAAAACTCCTTTTTCTTTAAATGCTATCACATTTTCTATGGATTGATCTTCATAACAAATGCTGTAACCTTTATGATCCAACCAATAGAAAAAATATGATGAATTAAAAGCAACCGGATAATTATCGTTATCCCTGCATGAACCTCCGGATACCAGAATCAGTGATCCTTGGGGAATTATAGCCAATAATCTACTTTTACAGGCAAATAATTTCGACGTTTTAAAAACATCGGGTTTTCTCCGGATCAAATAATAGAGGCTGTATGCCACATAAAATGACACTAAAATGAACATTGCCGTAATAATTAGCCTGCTTTTCAGAATCTGTGAAATATTAAATAAAGGTTTGAGTCGGAGTTTCATCAAAGGCAAGTACTTATCGCCTATTTCAATTACTGAAACCCCTAGTAACATTGAAACTGAAGGGACAGAAAAGATATGATAATAATAAGCCCAACTATCTGCTGATGTGCGTGAAGTAGCAAAATAAAAGATAAAGACTGAAATAATCCAACAGACAGAAAAAATTATAGTTTGTTTTTTCAATATTTTCGTACTGATTATTGCTAAAGAAAAAATCAATGGGCCAAAAAATGTCCATACATGAAAAAGCTCCTGCCTTATTATCCCTTTTATGAAATAGGCATTGGAAAAAAAGTCCCATCCTATCCAGGGATATTCATTTGAAAGTCCCAGGGAATTCCCATAAAAAAGGTAAAATCTATGACTATAAGTATACCAGATAATTGATGGCATGATACTAAGTAAACCTAAAAGTATGACTTTTGGCTTAAATAAAGAATTCCAGCCATTTTTAATAATTATTATGAGAAAGTACAAAATACCGATATTTATAGCAGATATTTTACAGAGTAGAGCTAATGCGGTAAAACAAAGGGTTGATATATAATATTTTGCGGACTGATTATCAACCCAGTGAATGAATGAAGAAGCAGCCAGAATATAAAAGAAAAACATAATTGATTCTGGTTGTATGGAAATAGCTGTTACCATTAATATTGGGCTGAGAGTAAAAAAGAATGAGACAGCAATAGCAGTTCTTGTGTTAAACAAATACTTGCTTAACCTGAAAAAAACAATCATTGTGCCTATAGAAAAAATGAAAGATATTAATCTTCCAATGGGCTCCCAAACTCCGAACAGCTTGTAAGACAAGGCAATCAGGTACGGATAAACTGGGAATTCTGATTCAGTATAACCTGGTCCTATTCCACCCCAATCAATCTGTGGATGGGAAAAATCCATGCCATTCCGATAATAATTCCTGGCGATTGATGACATATCACTTTCACGCCAACTAGTTGTGTCGATGGGGTGAAAAAGTTCAGTACTCCTTACTGCAAGTCCAGCAATAAAGAGTATTGTCCATATAAATTTGATTTTCATCAGGTGAAATATTAAAACAGGTATAGTTTTGAACCATAAATCACGTATCCGACGCTTAACATCCAAAGGATTCCATTTATGATTGTCGGAATATCTCTTATCAGTAGCTTTGTTGGATCCCCTCCAATGTTTCTTGTATAGATTAAATAGAGGTAACGGAAGACTCCGTACATTACAAACGGTGTTGTTATGATAAGCCTCTGGGTTCCGAATCTTGATACGGTTTCATTAGCCATCGTATAAAGGGAGTATGTTCCAATTGCCGTTGCACTGCATATTGTAAGAATAATATCAAGCAGCTGAACATTATAGAATTCAAGCGTTTCACGATGATTCTTCGCTTCGGCATTAAGAATATTTATCTCATTCCTTCTTTTTCCAAAGCTTACTATAAGGGCGAGGGAAAGTGTGCAGATGAAGATCCATGGCGTCACACCCACATGGATTACCACACATCCTGCAAATACACGCAGAAGAAATCCAATTGCAACTATGAAAGCATCAAGTAAAACGACTTTCTTTAAACCCAGGGAATAGGCAATATTTATAATAATATAGGATAATATGATTACAAAGAACTTTCTGTCAAGCAGGAAAGAAAAAAGTATGGCTACTGGCAGCAACAACGACATGATTATTATTGCCGAGCCTTTTGGCATTTCCCCTGATGCGATTGGCCGATCTCTTCTTTACCGGATGCAACTGGTCGGACTTTAGATCGCAAAGGTCATTTAAAATGTAAATACCGCTGCTCGCCATGCAGAAAATCCAAAATGCAGCAAGGCTGACACCCAGAGTATTACTTTTGAATAGTGAAGTTGAAAATATCAAACCACTGAATACCAGTATGTTTTTCACCCATTGGTAAGGTCTAAGGAGCGTAAAATATAAAAAGATCCGGGAGACAATCCGGTTCATATATTTATATGTCTTTGATTATTACTGCAAAAGTATCTGTTAGAAGTCGTCAGATTAGGAGTTCTTTGTCTATTAAGACTGAGCTTATGAAACAGCTTTTCTATAGAGATAAAATTGACTTCTCTGGGTGAATTATTAAATGACATTTGCATCATTTTTACCATTTCGTACCTGTTTCAATATAGAAGAATTAAGATGGAACAATTCTTCAAAATATCGCTTTTTCTGTAATGACAGAAATCCAAGGCTCAGAACCTGGATAGCTGCAACCAGGGTTATTCCTCCAATATAAAATGCATGCGGACGCTTCTGAAAAGTAAGTCCTATGGCCTGTGAAAACTTATCATCAAAATATTGCGGATCAATATGAATAGTTGGCATTATCTGGAATGTATTTATCAAAATCCAGATGATCATATATAAGGAAAGGAGTAATAGGATGAATCCAAATGTCAAAAAGAAACTATACGGTCTGAAGATAAATCCTGCCATAAGTCCTGAATAAAATGTTTTCATTATCCGCATGCCTGAGGTTCTCTTCTTCCCTAACTCTCGCTGAAGGCTCCAGTCAAGATGGGCAGGTATTTCGATCATCACCGCCCTCATTATCATTCCTTTATATAAAATCTCAGGATTTATCTCATAATCTTTTGTTTTCAGGTTCAGATTTTTGATAAAACCCGCTTTGTAAGCCCTGACCATTCCCGTATAGGTGTGAAATTTCTCCTGTGCAACAAAGCGCATAAAACGGTTAACCATTCTGCTTAAGAGTGCCCTGGGAAAAGGAACTTTGGTAACTTTTCCACCTTTCATGTAAGGAGATGCAATCACAATATCAGCATCATTCATTATCTGGGAGTCAACCAGCTTTTCAATATGGTCGGCAGAATAGCTTAAATCAAGATCAAGAACCACAATAATATTTCCATTAGCATACTTAAAACCTGTTTGAATAGCCCGGCCAAGGTTCTTATTTATCCGATGATGAATGACACGCAGATTTTTATTTCCTTTTGCCAATGAATCAGCGAGCTGACCTGTCTTATCTTTGCTGCCATCATTGATAATAAGTATTTCCCATTCATACTTGTCTTCCCTGGATTTCAGAAAATCTATTATTATGGCCACGTTCTTTTCAATAATTGCTTCCTCATTATAAGCAGGAAGTACTATTGAAATGAATGGTAATTTTTTTCCAGTTTCCATAGTCTTTGTTTTATTTCCCCTGTAGTATTTTGTACGGACACTTTCGTCTTATTCTTTCGGTAGAAGGATCTCCTTTTCCGTGATATTAGCTTATCTGAGCTTTGTATAATTCACCAAAGCTGCTCATATTCATCAGGTTGTATTTCTTTTTAAGTATCAGGATAACTTCGCGGAATACTTTTGCTTTGTGTTCACTCTTAATATTCATCCCGGGAAAGAAAGCCAATTGTTTTATCTGATCTCCACTGATGATATCAAGCGGATGAAGTAAAAAACTGATTGGTGTTCCTGTAAGCCTGCACAATGCGACAGCAACTTTCAGGTAAATTCTCATCAGGGTCATTGAAATATTGCTTAAATATATCAGGTAGCTCAGATGAAAGGGAATTTTGAAAACTGGCATTGTTGTTACAGGGATCTCCATAATTTTCCTGTCATCTCCAAGATGGAAGTAATAGGGCTTGAGTTTTTTAAAGCCTTCACTGAATTTCCCAAAAAGTTCCCTACGGGCTTTTTTTTCTTCTATTGACAAGCGGGATTTTGAAAAGTAGTACATCCTTGCTAACGGGCCAAGAAATGTCGGTAAAGTGGAGGCGTCAAATAAATAGCCCCGGCTTTCAAGCACCTTAAGCAGGTCGTTGCTCCAACTGAATCCCGGTCCCCTGAAACCTTTAGGTTTCTGACCAGTTGCCATCTCAATAGCTTCCTCAGCTTCAATGATTTCCTTTTCTATCTCTGAATAAGAATATGATTGCAGCCACGATTCATGGTTGTACGAATGATTCCCTGCTTCATGTCCTCTCTCAGCAATCATCTTCAGGTATTTACGGTTTTCGAGGGATTCAGCATCTTTCCCGACAATGAAAAATGTTATTTTCAAATCAAGTTCATCAAGAATATCAAGTACCTGAGGAACAAAAATGTTAAAATATGATGGGTAATCCTCAAACCCCTTATCCCCGTGGATCTTCATATATGACCATTGGTTATCGAGGTCGAGTGAGATTGAGGCTATAGGTTTCTCTTTCTTCATTTATTATAACTTAATGTCAGTAAAACTAAAGCTATTGTATTTCTTTCAGCTTTGCTTCCGCTATTTGAATGGTTTCATTTACGTTGAGGGTCCCATTCGTAATTTGCGCTGAATTAATAATGTAGTAGCCCTTCAGGGATGTAACTACTGATGGAAGATTATCCGAATAATGCAATGTAGGCAGTGCAAACACTCTTCTGGCTGATGCCAGGTTAAAATGTACAACATCATTTTCCGATAGTGAAGGATGCATCCTAAATAGTGGATTCAGGAAATACTCCCTTAATTCTGTTTCTGTTTTAATGAACAATTCGCTCTCAGGTTCCAGGTATTTTGGTAAATAAACCAGATGATTATTTCCAATTTCAACCGGATTGATAAGGGCGGTCATTTCAATAATGCCAGTGAAAGGGGGCCATGAGTCAGTGATATTTGTAACATAGAATTCAGATATTGAGCTTTTAAGCAGAACCGATGGACATATAACCCCAAGGTATTTAATTGCCCTGTGTCGTTCAATTTCTTCCGAAATCAATGCTGGGGCGATACGTGTTGAAATATCCGATGGGAGGGTGGAGATCACTTCATCAAACTCATAAATCTCATTTGAGGCTGACTGAATTCTGATCCCATTCACGTTGCTAATTTCAACCGATCTGATCTGAGTGTTTGTTAATATAGTAACTCCCAGACTTCTTAGTTTCTCTTCAAAAGCAGCATTAACCTTATCGTACCCTCCGGAAACATATCCAAACATTTCCTTTTTAAGTCCCGATCGCCGGGCAGCATACATACGCTGTATGGTTGCCCAGATAAAGAAGGCAGAAGTTTCCTTATAATGGTCGCCCAGCTTTGCTTTAAGCAAAGGGGACCAAATTTTCTCAAATACTCTTTTACCTGACCATTTTAACAGCCATTTTTCTACTGGGATTCCTTCCATTCTTTTCCCATCTTTTATTAGAGAGGCAGCAATGATGGTCAGCCCGAGTCTGAATTTATCCAAAATATTTATCAGCGGGAATCTCAAAAACTCGAAAACATTCGACATAGAATATAATTTTCCATCGGAATAAAAACCGGTTTTTGTTTCAACCCATTTTAATTGATCCTCAAGACCTATTTCTTTGATAATTCTCCTTGTATATAAATCGGACATAAGTATGACATGATAGAACTTATCCCAAACTACACCATCCATATCTATTGTCCCGGTCAGACCACCAAGCTTTGAAGCAGACTCAAATATCGTGACTTTAAAGCCTTTTTGAACAAGTCGCAATGTCAGGGTCATTCCCATTATTCCGCCACCTATTATGCCCCATGATTCTTTTTGTTCTGTCATTATTTTTATAACAGTTTTATTGCTTTAATGGCCAGATTTAAGTGGTGGGCGGTGAGTTATGCGAGGTAAACACAATGTCTCTCACTCTTGTCTTTCATCTCTCGGTTTGGCACTGATTGAATACGAACATTCTACTAATCTGCTCGAGAATTCTTTATACTCCGGTACCTTTTCAACTTCCCCCGGATCTGCTATTTCGCATCCGGTTGAACAGGTTTTGGCCAGACGCTGAACATCACTGAACTTTACTTTATTGAAGGAATCAAAGGCATAGTTGGAGTTATAAAAATTTATCAATCCGGCAAGTTCGTTTGCCAACCCTTTTTCCATAGCTCTGAAACTTTCGACAACAAATGTTATAAATTCATGATCAGGTTGGTTTTTACCTTTTCCAATGCCTGCATATTTTATTTTACTATCTTCAAATTGATTGGCAGAATAGATATTGCAGGCATCCATTAAACCTTTAATTCCTTTATATGAAATAATTCTCTCACATTGATGTATATAGTTTTTATGGGCTGTGCACATAAAAACATAATCTGCATTTTTCAATGTTTCATCTAAATCTTTTGTAAAATATGGTTCCTGTTTGTATCTGAGTAAATTCTGATCATCTTCCTTTACATAAGGATCGTGCATTTTATATGATATCTCTTTGTTGTGCAGGTAATTTGCCAGTACAAGTGTTGGGCTGTTCCTGGTATCTTCTGAATTAAACCTGTATGCAACCCCCAATAATGCAATCTTTTTGTCCTTTATTTTACCAAAAGCGTTTTCAGCCTGCTGAAATGTATAAACAGGTGTTTCATCGTTAATCCTTCGTGAATTAAGTATGAGGCTTTTGGATGTATTGATCCCTTTTTCGATATTCCTCCACCATAACAGTATCCCATCTTTTGGCAGGCAATGGCCACCAACGCCCAGGGTAGGAATAAGAATGCCACCGGTAGGGACAGCGTTAGGGTCATTTGTTGCATTATCTGACTGCGACAGGAGGTCATTAACTTTGTCCCTTACTTTAAAGAAGTCAATGTTATGTCTGTCACAATATCGGACGATTTCGGAGGAAAGGGCAATCCTTACATCGCGATAAGCATTTTCAAGGGTTTTTACAATTTCAGCAGTTAAGCTGTTAGTCTGGAATATTTTCCCCTTTGTAACTATATGTTTGTAAAGTTCAGAAATGAGCTTTGATGTTTCAGGGTGTAATCCTCCGACAAGTTTATCAGAAGCCTGAATTCGCTCTACCAGCCGACCAGGCATAACTCTGTTGGGACTGTTTCCTAATAAGATATCTTTACCTTCAATAAGTCCGTAATTGCTAAAATGTTCACGTATAAGAGTACCCATTGTCGTTGGAGCCAGAGTAGACTCAAAGATTATCAGCGGTACTTTATGAATGGGTCTTTGTCTTAGAGTTTCACCTAATTTGTCAAGTGCATCAAACATCGGCCTATAATCTGGTTCAAAGCCTTTCTTATCTGTCTGTACAGAAATTAATATAACATCAGCATCAGAAAGTTCAGAAAAATCATGTGTTGCTGAGAGAATATGAGCAGCGACGGACTCCTTAACGATATCATCTAAATCCGGTTCAATTCCTCCGATTACAGATCTTCCATTATTTATGGCATCTACTTTCCATCCGGAATTTATGGAGTTACGCTGAACTATTACAACTTTTGCAGGTTGTTCTGTTCCTATTCTTATTCTGGCATGAGCAAGCATTGCTGCCATGGGCATGCCAACAATTCCAGGTCCGATTACACCAATTTTATTAATTTTCCAGGAATTTTTTGCGATAGGCGCAGTTTTTTGTCTCATAAAAATTGATTTGATTTATTTTTGAGCTTTGATTTCACTATGTCAATTTGCACCAGCTCTTAATAACGCATTTTAACCTGGTAATGAGAAAATACTTTTGATAGAACATCAGGAATTACATGAATTGGACAACAAGCAAATTATTTTTTATCAATAAATTGCTGGAACCATAACTCAAGACATAGAATTCCCCACAAACCTCTGCCAAAGGGTCGTTCGTTCTCAATTAATTCTTCGACATATTTTGAGTTCACAATATTTCTTTCCCTTCCATTCCTGGATAACAAGGTATCAAGAATGAATCCTTTTGCTTCATTCTTCGCCCAGAGATGCAAAGGAACAGGGAATCCCATTTTCTCTTTTCGATCCATTATTTTTGTTGGCATTATGTCCTTTATCGTGCGTTTAAGCAGATATTTCATTTCACCACCCTTAAATTTCATGCCGGCAGGTATATGGGAAATCAAGTCAACTATCTTCCGATCAAGAAGAGGTACTCTGGATTCAATTGAAACTGCCATGCTTACACGATCTTCTACCTGCAATAATCCCGGCAAACTTGCAAGCATGTCAAAGTGGGTCATTTTATTAAAGTAGCTTTTGGTATCAGGATGGTTGAACACTTTGGAAAAGATTTCAAACATTTCCTCCTCATGATATTCGTTCAATATTTCTCTTGTAAGAAAAGATTCTGAAGACCCCATCCTGTCTATTAAGCGAAAATATCGTCTGTCCATTGGCTCAAATACTTCACTTTCCCAAAATCCTTTAAGCATCGGAGCATAGGTCCGTAAAAATGGTAAATTTGGAAGAATTGAATGTAGTGAAACAATATGTTCTTTCTCCTCATTGTTTTCAAAAATTGCTCCCTTAATGGCTTGTTCAAGGTATGCAACAAGGTATCTTGCATATCCTCCGAAAATTTCATCTCCACCCTGTCCACCAAGGACAACTTTTACATGCTTCGAGGCAAGTTTTGATACAACATACTGAGGAAAGACTCCAGGACCTGCAACTGGTTCATCAAGATGATAAATAAGTTTTGGAAGCAGTTCAATAAACTGCTTTTCAGTAGGGAATACTTCATAAAGATGAGAATTGGCAATCTTGGCAGCTTCCCTCGCATAGATAAGTTCATTAAATTCCGGGCCTTCTTCAAATGCGCCTGTAAATGACTTGAATTGCTGATCATATTTTGATGCCGACAATATGGTCACGAAAGAAGAATCTATTCCTCCGCTGAGGTAAGAACCAAGAGGCACATCGCTTCTTAGCTGCTGAGATATTGTATGATCGAGTATTTCTCCTAATTTAACAATAAAATATTCCTCAGTATGAAATCTGTCAATTCTAAAATCAGGTTCCCAGTACTTAACCCTTTCAATGTTTCCTGATTTAAGATTAAGAGTCATATAATGCCCTGGAAGAACTTTAAAAATATTCCGGAACATTGTGTCTTCTCCTAGAATAAATTGGAAAGTCAGATATTCATAAAGACTCTCCTGGTTACATTCAGCTTTAATACACGGATGATTGAGTATTGCTTTTATTTCGCTTCCAAATAAAATAATTTTCTTATCCTGATACCAATAAAGGGGCTTAATTCCAAAATGATCTCTCACGGCGAGTAGTCTGCCCTCCTTCTTATCATAAATTATGAAAGCGAACATGCCATCTAAATCATTTATAAATGAATTTCCGTATTCTGCATACATATGTAAGATCACCTCTGTATCGGATGTGGTATCAAACTGATGACCTTTATTTTTCAAATTCTCTCGCAATTCTATATAGTTGTAAATCTCACCATTGTAAACAATAGTACAACCATGGAAAGTCATAGGTTGTCTCCCTGTAGAAAGGTCAATTATTGATAGCCTTTTATGATAAAATCCAACTGGCCCGTCAATAAAAGAACCTTCCTCATCAGGGCCTCTGTAGTTGATTGATGATGCCATTTTTTCAAGAAGAAGGCTGTCTGCGAAATTACCTTCTTTGTTAATGATACCTACAAAACCACACATTATAGAAATACTTAATTTTTGTAATACCTAATTGTTCAATCTAACGTCTTTCCATATTTTCAATATAGGCATGTTTCCACCTCGTCAGTCCCATCCGTAAATTCATGAAAAAGACTATTATTATGAGTTCTATAACACTTTTAAGGTTATACTCATTCATATTGATTCATCACGAACTAAAGAGGACTGACAAAGGAAAAGAACAAATAATTAATGTTTGAAATTACACAATCTATTGAGTACCTCCAAATTGATATGCGATAAATTTGAATGAAACAAGCCAATTTGAAGGAGGTTAATATCTGATATTAAGTTATAGATCAATCTAATTGTTGTATTCATAAATGATAAGTATTCTTTCATCAAAAAGTAGTAAATCTTTATGATCCATCGAGAATTTATAATGGAAATACAGGGTAGCAATTTTTAATTAAAAGATTGTATTAAATTTCTTTTTTGTTCTGATTTTTCTTTTTAAAGTGTAATAAATTAATAATGAATAACTTCAATTGTCATTTTAAAAGATCTATAAATATACTGCGTTTGGTTTCGTTATTAATATTTTTCTCTTCTTGCAGGTTTATTGAGGAAAAAAGACTTTTGAATGAAGCACGTTTGTGGACACAACATGTAGAAGACAGTATTCGAGTTGCCGACTCATTGAAAAGAATTCATTTTAATACCAAAAAAGTTGAAGAAATAAATAATGATACTTTGGATAAGTCTGATAAACAACGACCCCCATTATTTGTAGGGGAAATCAGAGATACATATTATATTATTGTTGGTAGTTTTGCCAATTCTAAAAATGCCGGATTAACGGCTGTAAAATATCACAACCTTGGATTTAAAACAAATATTATTAGCACAACCACTAGAAATGGCACTAAAACCGAAATGGTTTCAGTTAATAATTTTAAAAATCATAATGAAGCTGTTCGATTCTTGCGAGGATTCCAGAGTAGATTCGACGCTAAGGCATGGATATACCCAAATCATTAGAAAAGATTTTTTAGATACAGTTATCGCAAAATTGTCTTATTTCCACTAAAAATAGATTGGTTATTGGAATTTAAAATAATCGATTTCTTCAAGATAGCTACTTATAAGTATATTTATAACTTTACTAGATTCTGAATTTTTTACAAATACCGATTTTTTCCACGAATCACTAGATTTTTTTGGATAAATTAATTGAACGGTTATTCTGACTAGTTTTGTAATCCTAAATAGAGGTATATAATGGACTTTTGCCAGGAATTTGAATTCTCCGACTTTATAATTAAAATTGCAGCTTCTGGGCAGAATATCCGACTTTTTCATTATGGTCTTTTTTCCCAATTTCAATTAGAAGGTTTTCTTAATTGTTTTCAAGTTTATGCACATCAGACCTTACAAGAATATATTATTTTATTATCAAGTAAGTATTATAGTAAAAGTAATGAAAGGGATCTTGTCCATCAACTTACTAAAGTGCAATATATGGTAATATTAGGATGTTTAATAAGTACTTTGTCAATGAGATCAATATGATTGCATACTGTTTATGAGGCTTTAGAAGCAAAATGAGTTCGTTCGTCAAAAATGAATAAATATTTACAAGAAAACAGCTAAAAACATGCATTTTCAAATTAACCGAAATCTTAAAATATTATAATTCTGAAAAATAGAGAAACATTATATTCAGTATGCCGAGATTTGCTATTTTGACAAACGGAAGGTACAGGAGGATGAAATTTTATCAAACATGCATAATTCTGAACCGGAATAACCCAAGGCCAGGCTATTTTTATTTTCTCTGGTTGATTAAAGGGGAAGTTAATATGAAAGATATGGGGAAAGGATTCGATTATTCTCCTTTGAGGCACTCAGAAATGTGCTCAGCATCCATGCTAGACCCACGTAAAAAAAGATTTACAATTTACTCACAGTTACAAAACAATCCCCAATGATGGTAATAAATAAGTTTTTATAAATAATAATTTGATCCCCTGTTTTCTATTTACTTTTTTTTGTTTTCTTTTTAAAAAATCCTTTCTTGTTATAATACCCATATCCATAGCCATACTGATCGTAGTACAATTTATTATCGTTCAATACTATACAAAATTTGTCAATATTTTTCTGACGCAAGTCCCTAATGATCTCTGAAAACACATATTTTAATGTCATATGCTGACGGGAGATTAGAATTAACACTTCAGCATGATTAATTATGGTATAAGCATCTGTAACCTGTCCTAGAGGAGTTGTATCCAGAATAATAATATCATAATAATTTTTCAGTTCTTTAATTAATTTTTCGGTGTTCTCGAGGGACATTAATTCAGTAGGATTGGGTGGTAGAATGCCAGATTGAATATAATCAAGTTTGTCATGGGGAGATTTAATTATAATATCCTTGAGATCTACTTTATCAATCAGGTAAGAACTTAACCCAATTAGAACTTTTTCATTATTCGTAAAATAAGATTTGGATTTTCGCAAATCAAAATCAACCAGGATGCACCTCCGGCCAAGTTGCGCGTAACTCATTGCAAGATTCAGGGATATAAAAGATTTACCCTCATTTTCAAGACAAGATGTGACCATGATTACCTTCTTTTGTCCTCCTCTTACATAAAAATCCAAATTAGTTCGAAGAGCCCTGAAGGATTCTGCTATGTTCGATTTGGGAAATTCAAGCATCACATTACTGGTTTTGTATCTGTTATGCAAAATTTTCCCTAGCACAGGCTTATCAGTAAGTTGTTCTATGTCATCCTTGGATTCAATTTTATTATTAAGTACTTCCCTTAAAAATAAATAAACTGCGGGTAATATCAATCCTAATAAAATTCCGATTATATAATTTATTTCTTTATTTGGCGAAATCTTCCCTATTAACATCGCTGGTTCAATTATTAGATCATCCGGTAGATTTGAAGCTTTCGTAATTTTGGCCTCTGCATGCTTTTGGAGCAAATAGTTATAAATTGCATCATTAAGTCGATATTTACGTTCAATATTTCCTAACCTGCGCTGGGTCACAGGAAGATGACTAATTTCAGCTTCAGCTTTACTTATCCGATTATTCAATTCATCTATCGAAATACTTGTCGTTTTCCCGACTGCAATGATATTTTCCAAAATCATTTTCTTAATATTTTCAATTTGAATTCCCAGATTTTTAACAAGGGGATTTCTTTCCTGATTGCTTTTAATAAGGTTTGAACGTTGGGACTGTGCATTGATAAGTTCAGTCATCAGGTTGTTTAACAATTGGTCTGAAATCCCAATGGAAGCAGGCAACATCAAGTTCGAAAAATTATCATTCTTTAAAAGTCCGGATACATAATCATAATACCGTTTCCTTGAAACCAATTCGGCGAGTTGGTTTTGTAAATTCATAAGCTGAGCAGAAATGCCTGCAGACTGATCAGCAATATTTAATAACTGGTTTGATGAACGGAAATTTTGTAAATTATCTTCAGTTTGGCTTAACGAATCGGAAATTTCATTCAATTGTTTTTCAATATAACCGACAGTAATCGTGGCAAGATGATTTTTTTGCTCCAGGTTTTCTTCTGAATAGACATTCATTAACTCATTTACTATATCGACTCCTTTATTTGGGTTTTCGGATTTCAAGGATATGTTAATAACTGTTGCGTCCTTATCTACAACAGTAAATACCAAATTGCTTCTAGTCTTTTTACATAACGAAGCAATAGTATTAAATTCAAATCCATAGGTTATCTCATTGTTAATGATCTTTTGTGTGGTATCCCTGAGTTCAACAATAAATGAAAGATCGGAAGTTTCAATTAACTCGCCGAATTTACCATTATGTGTAAAAGTCCATTTGCCCTTGCGATATTTGGTTTCATTATTTTCAAAATTTGAGAAGTATACATTTTTCGATTCGGCATTTATATTAAAATAACCATCATTAAGAAACGAAATATTGAATTTTACGTTTACAGGTTGAGCGTGATTTGGTAAAAAAGATATTATAAAAGGTGTATTATTATATACCTCATTATAGTGAACTCTCCCTTTGGTATAGTAGATAACTGATAAATCGAGGTTTCTAATTGTTTTCTCAATTACAGGGTAGGATTTCATAACCCATAACTCATTCTCAAAACTTTGATTATTATTAAATAAATTGCTATAAAGAAAATCATTTCCGTTCCCGCTCTGCTGTGGTTTGTTTTCTTTAATAAGAATAGATGAAGAAATTTTATAAATCGGAATTGTATAATGATTTATTAAAAATGTTACACCAGTTAAAATAATTAAACTTAAAATGAATAATTTGTAATTCTTGAAAAGCAGTTCTGTAATTTTCTTAAAATCGTTTTCTTCCTGAAAATTAATGTTTTGATTCTGAGCCATATTTTGAATTTATTTAAGTATCAATAATCATTAACATATTTCTATTGATGTTTATCGTATGCCCTTGTCTTAAAGGGCTTCAAGGAAATTTAATTCTTGTTTTAGAGTTGGGCAAATAATTTATTCTTAAGCATTATAACGTTTTCATTTAAAATAAACCAATCAGACATGTAATTTAATTAACAATTGTATTAAAATTACTTGAGAATACTATAAATCAATAAGCCGGTAGTTATTGTAGAGAATAAAATAGTAAAAGGAAATTCCCGCATTCCCCAGAACTTATTCCTGAGAGGTTTTACGTATATAATATCGTTAGGTCTAAGGTAATATAATCCAGAAGCAAGGATTTTTGATTTGTTAAGGTTTAAATTATAAATAATGTTTTGTCCAACTTCGTTTCTTACAAGAACTACCTTATTTCGATTACCATAGTCGGTAATATCCCCTGCTATACCAATTGCATCATAAATTGAAAGCTTATCCTGAGAATATGGGTAATGCCCTGGATTCTTAACTTCTCCCAATACTGAAATATAACGATTTACTAATTTGACTGAAACAACAGGCTGGTTTAAAACGTGATACAGAGAATCCCTCAAAATTACAGTAACCTCCGATAATGTTTTTCCTTTTACAAAAACGTTACCTATCACAGGTAGCAGCAAATAACCCTCTTTATCAATTGAATATGACATTAGAGATGCCTCATATGGCGAAGAGATTCCTGGAGTCCAAGCCGATTGGTTTCCCGTGCTAGAAAATATATTTGCAGCTCCAACGTCAAGACTTTTGATTTGAATATAAAGTTCATCATTTGATTTCAGCCTGTAATCAGGAAATTCAGCTTCATTAAATGCTTTTATGTTTTTATTCTTGTCCTGTAGGTATTCAACATCACGTTGTGTAACACATGATAACAAACTGCAAATAAAAGCAGTTAATGCTAACAGTCTCAGATTCAAATTAAGACTGGTCTGATTTGCTTTTAGGATCATTTCCTGACTGAGTTATATCATTATTTTAAAGTCACTAAGTTAGCAGAATGGAATTAAATATTATTTGCGCTGATCCAAAATTTGATGAAAACTGTTTTAAGAAGGATAAAGCATATTCAATTTATGATAAAAGTACAATATATTATCTTATTTCATCTTATTTTTGTGTAAAGCTCTGGTTGCATTACACTTTATCCGATTAGCTTTTAACAAATGAAAAAAACTATTTTTGTAATAACACTGCTAGGTTTAAAAGTAAGCCAGATTGTATCTCAGCACAGTTTAGGTTATAAAAATGATATTGTATTTAATAAAGTCAAATTCTCAAATATAATAGTAATAGGGACTTTTGGATATGTTAGTGCAATGACTTTCCTTAATTTCGATTTATGGCACAAGGATGATGAACGTGTTGCTTTCCATTTTTACAATGACAATAGCGGATACCTACAAATGGACAAGTTCAAGCATGCCTATGGCTCATATTTCGAAGGTTATATCGGCTATAATCTTTTAAAAATAGAAGGGTTCAGTAAAAGCAAGGCCCTACTATACGGTGGATCAATCGGATTTTTTATTCAATCTCCAAAAGAGATTCTGGACGGACTTTATAAACCCGGAGGGTTTTCCTGGGGAGATGTTCTGGCAAATGCCACAGGATCAGCTTTACTTATAGGACAGGAACTATTGTTTAATGAACAGGTAATCAGATATAAATTCAGTTATTCCAGATCACAGTATGCAAAATACAGCAATGGCTATCTCGGCAGTACCTGGTTACAGAGTTATTATGGTGATTACAACGGCCATACTTACTGGTTCAGCATAAATGCAAACAGGTTGTTTCTAAAGAAGATTTTACCACCCTGGATTAACCTGGCAGCAGGATACAGCGCTAATGGCATGTTCGGAGAACTAAATAATATCGATTCATATAACGGGGTTGCAATACCTCCAACCCAGAGATACAGGCAGTTTTTATTTTCACTAGATGTGGACTGGACCAAAATAAATACAAGGTCAAATTTTTTGAAAATACTTTTACAGGGACTGGACTTTATAAAAATTCCCTTCCCTGCAGTTGAATTTAATTCACTTGGCAGATTGAAAGGATACTGGTTATATTTTTGAAATTATTCAGAAAAAAAATATTTAATAATTTAGCCTTTTGCTTAATATTTACTAACTTACATAGTTCTGGAAAATATTAATCAGCCAACTAAGAAAATCGTAAAATTAAAAATCTGACTTTCATATTTGTTATGGTTTTTATGTGTGCTTCGTTAATGGCTTATAGCCAGGGAAAAAGCTATCCGGTAAGACGGGCGGAAAATTTGAACTCAAAACCAGGATTGATAAATATAACTGAGGTTAACCTGGGTATCGGTTTGTTCGTGACAAACCAGGATTATGCAAAACGGTTTTATAATGTTTCAGACATTCTGGGAACCGGCATTGCAAAAAATTTTACAGGTGGGATCGGTATAGGGGTTTCTTTTTATAACGGTGGAACTCTTATTCCGCTTTTCGCGGATTTGAGGTATTTCATTAACCTTGCAAAAACAAAGGTCTTTGCTTTTGGAGATGGCGGGATCCTTCTGAATTCTGCAAAAACAAAAGGCGGAACGAAGTTTCTTGTTAACCCTGGTGTGGGTGTAGCTTTACCTGTCAGCAATAGTCTGTCTTTTAATCTGGGAGCAGGCTTATTCGTTCAGCATTATAAAGATAATGCCCACGATAGTTTCGCAAGTATCAAGGCCGGAATGACTTATTCTTTTGACAAAAATTAGAGGCTGCCTTTGGTACAAATTTACCAGGTTATTATATCAGAAAGGTTTTATAGGTTAAATATAGCATAGGAGCTAATAAAGATTTAATAACCAATTGGTTGCACGATCCCAATAGCTTCCTATTGCTATGTCGGGATGGGATAGTGGGACGCCGGGGTTAAAATAAATAAACAGAAGCGCAGCTTGAATCACCGTGTTAATCCGTTCGGACATCGTGCTCCTCCATGGTTAAATAAGTAAAAAACAGCCTTGCCATTTGCAATTTGATCATTTCAAACCTGCAGTTTGTCAAAATCTGACTTTTTCTAATCTTAATAAATTCAAATAAAGTAATGATCATCCAATCAATATTATATAAAAATATTAAATACTAATTCCAATTCCGGCCATAGTATCCGTTGTAAATATTAGTTCAATTTTGACCAATGGCTTACTTTTTTCCATTAAGAAGCAGTAAAAGTCAATAATCGTCCGCTTTTTGATGATATTGAGCTTGCATAATGTCCTCATTTTACCCTTTACTTTGAGTCAGAGCCTTGACAGAAGCCTTATTCATCATTATTTTTATCCTTGGTTAATTTGACCTGGTCATTAAAAAGTAAGGTTCAGGAAATTCAAAGAGCATGAATGAAAATTATAAGTCACCGGGTGAGGATCCAATATCAAAAAAAGATAATAGTGCCGGATTAGATCAATCACAGGTCATGATCACAGACGAGGAATACGAGGAGATTTCGGTCTATCTGAAGAAACTCGGGCTCTCAATAAAAAAGAACTATCTTGTTCTGACTTCAAAAGAACACTATTTCTACAGTGAAGAGGACCTGAGAACCATTAAAACACTAATAAACCTGAAGAGACTTAATTCGATAAGAAATCCTGACAGGTTCCTGCACAATCTTTTTCGCATCTTACCTTCAGATGCAAATTTTATTGGTTGTTTCACTGACAGCGACTTGCATAAAAAGAACGGAATATTTCCGGATAAAACATCTGCATTGCTAAAC
>CAWBNA010000035.1:0-75221 GCA_963789985.1 uncultured Bacteroidales bacterium
TCGGGTTTAATAGAGAATCGAACTGGCCATATGAAATAAGACCATGGAAAATCACTATTGTAAGTAAAATCAAGTAACGGGAATTCATATTTAACCTGTTAAATGATATTTCTCAAATTCCTTAATTCAAAATTATATTAATTTTTAACAAATGGCGGTTCAATGTAAGAGGGATATTTTAATGAATGATCTCTAAAACTATAGAAGTATTGTTCTGAATTCGATTAATGACTGGATTAGGAGAAGGATGGCGGTAACTACCACCAACCATTAAATGATTCTGAACCGAAAGTTAAGAAAACAGTTTTTTAGTCATTATAAAATCCGTCCTTCCTTGACCACTTCAAAATCCGGTCTGATAACACTTAACATACATTTCTAAACAACAAGTATTTAACTCTATCTTTTGGTGCTCAATAAGATCTGGCCAACTATGGTTAGGGCCATAAGCTTTTCAAATAATTAGATAGTCATTGTTGTGCTTATTATCTCAATTCCATTAAATTCTTGATTCCTGTTTACTTTTTTATTTATATTTAGCTCTATGTTTTTAAACCTTGGGTCGTGAGAAAGTTGCAATTGAAATTTGTGAAATATGATGCCCCGCAGAAAGTCATTAAGAAAGGCATCTATCCGTATTTCAGGGAGATAGAATCTGAACAGGATACGGTGGTTACAATCAAAGGGAAAAAGGTTCTTATGTTTGGCTCAAACAGCTACCTTGGTCTCACTAACCATCCAAAGATCAAGGAGGCAGCAAAACAGGCCATTGATAAATATGGTACCGGCTGTGCAGGATCAAGATTTCTTAATGGCACTCTTGACATTCACATAAAGCTTGAAGAAAGGCTGGCCGACCTGGTTGGTAAGGATGGCGCACTTTGTTACAGCACAGGCTTTCAGGTTAATCTAGGGGTTGTCTCAGTTCTGACCGGTAGAAAAGATTATGTTTTACTTGATGACCTCGATCATGCATCGATAATCGAAGGGAGCAGGCTGTCATTTTCAAAAGTGCTTAAATATGCTCATAATGATATGCATGTTCTTGAAAACAAGCTTAAGTTTTGTTCTCCCGAAAGCCTTAAACTTATTGTTACTGATGGTATTTTCTCCATGGAAGGAGATATAGTCAAGCTGCCCGATATGGTAAAGCTGGCCGATAATTATAATGCGACTATAATGATAGATGATGCACATTCAATAGGTGTTTTAGGTAAAAACGGATCCGGCACTTCGTCACATTTTGGACTTACCGATAAAGTCGATCTGATTATGGGTACCTTTTCCAAATCCCTTGCCTCGCTGGGAGGTTTCATCGCATCAGATAAAGACACAATCAATTATATAAAACATAATTCTCGATCACTTATGTTCAGTGCGAGTATGACACCTGCTTCTGTAGCTTCGGTTATGGCCGCACTTGACATTATGGTCTCTGAGCCTGAAAGGATTGAACATCTCTGGGATATTAGCCGCTATGCTTTAAAGAGTTTCAAAGAATTAGGATTTGATACAGGAAAATCGGAGACACCTATAATACCGTTATTTATACGCGATGACATTAAAGCCCTTAAACTGACTCAGGTTTTACTGGCTGATGGTGTTTTTGTAAATCCCGTAGTATCTCCTGCAGTACGAAGGGAGGACTGTCTTATCAGGTATTCGCTGATGGCGACCCATACCAGGGAACAGGTTGAAATTTCCATTGAAAAAATTGCAAAAGCCTCTAAAGCTCTGGGGATCCTGAATTAACTTAAACCAGAATATTGTTTATTATATGTCAAGAATTATGCCGCCATCCTTCAAAGAGGTATTTAAAATACATGATAATCTCAAACTCCACCTTCAGGTTATATACGGTGAGCATCGGAAGGACGGCTGCGTGTAAACTTAAGAGATAAAAGCGCTATGAGTAAAATCATTTTAATCACAGGAATCTCATCAGGATTTGGTAAACAGACAGCTCAACTTCTGGCAAAGCAAGGGCATATAGTTTACGGTACTATAAGAAAAGAATGTGAGACGGGAGACAAGGTACATGTTCTGAAGATGGATCTTACGGATATTGAATCAATTAAGAAAGCGGTTGAAGTTGTTGTTAAAAAGGAAGGAAAGATCGATGTGCTTATTAACAATGCCGGTATGCATACCGGCGGACCAATCGAAACAACTCCGGAGGAAAATATCAGGCTTCAGATGGATACCAGCTTTCTTGGAATGGTATTCCTTACAAGACAGGTACTGCCCATAATGCGCAGGCAGGGGGGTGGCACAATCATAAACTTCAGCTCAATCGGGGGATTAATGGGATTGCCTTTCCAGGCATTCTATTCAGCAAGCAAGTTCTCGATAGAAGGATTCTGTGAAGCACTAAGAATGGAAGTACGAAAATTCAATATTAAGGTCGTGGTAATAAATCCGGGCGATTTCCATACAAGCAACACTGCCAACCGAAGGAAGTTTCTTGCACCAACGGGGCCCGGAGATACATATCAGGAACAATTTGAAAAGACATTATCTATTATTGAACATGATGAATCGAATGGATGGGATCCTCTAGTACTTGCAGGAAAAATTGTAAAGATTGTCAAATGCAAAAACCCCTGTCAGCGCTATGTTATTGCCTCATTTGATCAGAAACTTGCCGTATTTCTAAAGCGAATTCTGCCGGGTAAATTGTTCATGAAGATTCTTGCTAACCACTATAAAATCTGATAATTATTTGACTTATTGATTTGTTGCTCATGATTAAAATACGTTCATTATAACAACAACCTTTTATTTGTCTTTTACGATAAGGCTTTTCATAACTTGGCTAATGTAAGCCATTGTTTTGAGAATACCCAATATCATGAGAGCTAGAATTACTGTCCAACTCCGACTATTAAACAACCTTTATAAATATCGATGATTGAACTCATCTGAGGTGGTTCATTAGAATCTAACCAGACAAGTAAAATTTGTCACTGGAGACACAATCCTAATAAAATCGGACTCCACATAGTCCAGAAAGGATCGTCGACTTTGGCTTGCCAAATGGACGATATTTAAAAATCTGGCATAATCCCTTATTAAATTATCCGTCCTTCTTTGACCGCATAAAAATCTGGTCTTATAATACTTAACATACATAAAGAAACAACAAAGATTTAACTCAGGATTGGGGTGGTCAATCTATAACGGCCAAAGATGGTCAAGGTCACTGGCGTTCCCAAATAAAGTTGACTTTAATTTAAACAAGTCATAATTTTGATTAGTCCATATTATGGGAATGAAAAGCATACTAAAAGCACGGAAGGAAACTCTATGTATTTAAAAAAATTGTGCCCTATATCTATTGGGTTCAGAGTCATACTTATATTAACGGCATCATTGTTGGGTTGCAGCAAGAAAACACTTGATGAAACAGGAACAATTAATTATGAAAATTTGAGTGGGAAAATGGCTTTTTCTCAAAGTTATGGGGAAATTGTAATAATAGATGCTGACAAAAAAACTACTACGACGGTAACAACAAAAGATAATGCCAGCATATGGGAAGCTTCCGTCTCTCTCTCTCCAGATGGCAATATGATCGCATATTCAGCCTTTTATTATACATATAATGTCTATCAAATCTTTACAATGTCCGTTGGTGGAGGAAATTATACGCAGCTTACTGCCAATTCCTGGCACAGCTTCTGTCCGATATGGAATACTGACGGAACCAAATTATTTTATATTTATGGCACTTCAAATTCAGGTCCGATATATAGTATTCTATCCAATGGTTTAAATAATTCTAAGATTACCGACTTTGAGGCATACGGCAAGATTTCCGTTTCTAAAGACGGGAACTTATTGGCGCTTGCCTATTCCAGAGGTGAGTTTGACTCTCCAAAAGGTATTTTTTTATATGATATAAAGAAGGACTCACTAAAACAAATAACTTCTAACGACAGCACATTCTCTTCTTATAGCCCGGTTTTGTCACCTGACGAGCAAAAAATTGTTTTCGTTCTGCGCCATGGTTTTAATGAACAAGGGACATCTCCATACTTTTTCAAAATCATGACTGTGAACATTGATGGTTCTGATGAAAAGACTGTTATAGAGTTACCTTTCGTAAGTTATATAGATGATACATATGTTACCTGGTCTCCTGACGGCACCAAACTGGCTTTTAATTATGGAAGTGGGATGAATGGAGATCAATGGTCTCATATTTATCTGATAAATTCTGTTGGCTCTGGTTTGACACAAATAACTGACAATAATACAAATTATGATGGAGCGCCATCATGGATAAAATAAGACTTGTATTGCCTGGTAATGTGTGGTTATAAATTATTTCTTTTACATAGTTTTTGAGGGTCTCCTTAAAATAAACTGTAATTGTAAATATCTTGTATTAATATTTGCAAGTTACCTACAAAAGCCGGGCTTAATGAGTGCATTAGGCCAGTCAGACTACAATTAACATAAATACTCCAGCAACAATTATTTAACTCCTGATTTGGGGTCAAATCATTCCGCTCAACATTGATAAATGTTATTGACATCCCCAGCCGTATAAATAAAATTGCGATAGACCTTTTTATAGGTTAAATTTGATAATGAAATAAATAGACCTCAGATGTCAAGCATAATTGAAGGATACAATTGTGACATCTTCATCAGCTACCGCCAGAAAGACAACAAGCACGATGATTGGTTTACGGAGTTTGTGGCTAATAACGATGATTTCGAGGAGTGAATAAAATCCCTGCGGTATTATGGTTTAATTGCATCTCGTCCCTTTTGTGTTATAAATATCTTATCATCAGAATGCCCTTTATTTTCTCTAATTCTTTTCAGGTATCCTCTATTTATAAGCCCTCTTACTGAGTTACTTATTGATACATTTATCCTGTTTGCTCTTGCTTTGCCCGGAGGTTCTTCTCTTCTCTTTTTCGCCTCACTTTCATTTGGTTCCTCCTGAGACCTAATTCTCCAAACCTCCTCTCCAGCCTGGGCTACCTGGTAAATCTTATAAAGCTCAGGATATAATACCTGTTTAATTCTTTCATAAGCTATAGGGACATAGTATCCTCCTTCTGGTATTTCACTAAATGCTCTCAGTATAGTTAATTGTCTATTCCCTAATCTCTTACACATATTGCTCCATATATCGTGCCTATTCTGTAAGTATTTTGTTTATATAATATTAATGGAAGTTCAATTAATATCCGTAGTGTTGTCCTATACTCTCCAATTCAGATATTAATAACTCTAAAACATGTATCTGTTTATATTGTGCCTCAGGCTCAATCTTAGGAGCTCTCTCATTTATCTTAGCTATAACATCCCTGGCTAACTCCTGGGCAAACTTATAGAGCTCAGGGTATCTCTCTTTGTCTGTTCCCATGTCATTTATATAATTGTAAAACTCCTTAACGTTATTCTCTGTTATATAAATATGTCTTCCTATTATCTGACTCTTTATTCTACCCTTTTTAATATAAGCTCTTACTGTCGGGGGCGTTACATGAAGAGCTTTACCTGTCTCTGATATGGAATAGAATTTAATACCTTCAATAGTTATGCTCATTGTATATCTTCCTCTTTTAATAAATCTGCTATTTCATCCCATTCTACCAGCCCTATAGCATAATTTAAAAGGTCGCTGTATATGGTAGCCTTTTCTGTTAATGGGTTGTCTCTATCTTCAATCTGTAGCTTTAGCTCCTTTATCAGCTCCTCCCTGGTAAGCTCCTCAGATCTTTTTTTCCAGTAGTTATAAAGATCCTCTTCAGTTTTGAACCAGTGAGCTATAGTCCAGGTAGGTTTGTTCCTAAAACCCTTATATTGGTCTATTTTCAAAGCTTTTATTTTTTATAACTCCTGTTACCAATTTACACAATAAATAATTAAAGAGGAAATTTGACGCAGACAGTTATTCTTCATATTATTATTCAATTCTAAGGCAGATCGATCCAGAAATCAGGTTTGTAAATACTTCCAGTCAATGAGCAATCAGAACACTTAATAGTTGCAAAAACAAGTTTAGAAAGCTGTTCCTGTCCAATAGTGATCGGTTCGACAATTTTAATTCCTCTGCATGCCATAAACATCTCGTGTATTTCGTCAAAGAACTATTAAGCAAAACAAATAAACTGGTAACTTCAGGATAGTCTTCAACATAGTCCGGTTTTTAAGACATCCAACAACTTATGCAACTCTTAAAATTGGAGAGTAAAAATAACATATATAATAAATGATGACTACTTAAGCTAATAGACAATTTCTGAGGGTAGATTTAACAAAATACTTATAACGTTATGCTGTTATAATAAAGAACCAGCACCCTTATTATTAAGAATTAATCCTAAAACTTATGACCTACAAATTACAGATCTGATCCGAAGCTTATGAAGGATGCTGGCGATACAAATTTCTTCCAAAAATTCAAATAAAGCAAAACTAAATTAGAGCCAATAAAGAACCAGCATCCTGAATACTTGTATTATGGCTTAAAATCATCAGACATGAACTGCTTAACAAAACTCAAATCCTATCATGATGAAAAGAAGGATGCTGGCAATACAAATTTCTGCAAAAGAATCATGCAAAACAAAATTAAATTCCTGCCAATAAAAAACCAGCGTCACCCTCAGGAAATGAACTAAGATTATATAGAAAAAACTCAAAACTCAGTACGGAAACGCTGGCAGACCAAAGGTAATAAAAAACCCGGCATTGACCAGGTCTCCTTTACTATTATGTAATTTACCAAGAGGTTTATTTTGTCCGTTCTATTGTCATACCTTCGGATAAAATACCCCGATAAATGTCATCAAAATGACGGAGTTCAATAGGTATATGGTCCTGACTTTGCCATGATTCAATATGAACTTTTCTTTTAACCCATTGTCGGGCCCGATCTGTTTCGGGTATTAGTATAATGGTTGTGCCTTCATTCCGATAATAGAAATCTTTAGTTTTATTTTCCAAGTTATTTTGTATAAACATCTGCCAGTATTTCGTAAGAATGAACGACAGAACTAAACTAAAACTTCTTTATTGATAATAAAAATTTATTTTATTCCAACCTTGGGTACATTGGTGACACAAATGAACTAATATAAAACAACAAAGCCCCTGATTTACAGAGGCAAAGGTTAAAAAATTAGTAATTCCGGCGCGATTCGAACAAGCGACCCACAGCTTAGAAGGTTGTTGTCGGTCAAAAGACTAATTGATTTTTTATTACGAGTAGCTAAACTAACAAAAATGGTTGTAGTCACTGATGTCGACGCAGAGCTGACCAACAAAAAGGGAAACGATTTTGCAGCATCCCAGCACCTCGCCAAAGAATTCTTATTTTCTGCCTGAAAATACAATACCATTGATCTTTTTCTTCTGTGAGGAATAGCCACGGCGATATTTTGCCTGATGTATGCCTGATATAGCTTTAATGTAGAGGCATATTTGGGTAAAGTTATTGTAAAGTATCACTCATACAATATCTTATACTCTTCATCTACTGTGTGACACGTGGTATGATTTCAAAAAAGAAGATATTGGAATAAAATACGATGCTATCAGCCATTTTGATTCAGTTTTGTCTGAAAATGTGATTAACCTATAATTCTTTTTGACAAATGATGTTGACTTTGGAATTACAATGGCAGAACTTTATGTGAGAATTTAATTGGTAAACATCATATAAAAATCATTTTATCAGTCACTTTTAATAATTGGTTATGGTAAGAAATACTGGTTGGAGTCGTTTGGTATATGTGGGAGCCGGACTTGCTATAATAGCGGTTACAATAATGATAATTTTTGTAATCCCTCAAATAAAAAACAATCCGGGCATGACACATAGAGGCGATCTGGTATTGATCACCATTCAATTACTCTTTGCTGCCATTCTATTTGGTACAGGCTTCAGGAAAAGACGTGATGGTTGTTGGACAAGGATATTGCTTGCATTTGTGGGAGTCGTTGCAATTCTAATGGGCTTCTTAGGGATATTAACTATATCTCAGGAATATAATATAACTTTGCTTTGGAAGGCAATAAGAGTTTGTGCTCTTGATGACATAATAATTGGAATCATAGCATTGTATGCTTGCTTTTAACATAGAGACTTATTCTTATGAACAATTACTCACTATTTGAAAACTTCCAGTTCAATTCCAGAAATTTACAACTAACTATAGCCTTCAGAATCAACTTCTGTGGCTGTCATGATAGTTTTATAATCTCAAGCTTTCATCCGGAGGCTTCTATTTAACTAAGAAGCCAGCATCCTGAATTATTTTTATTTTGGCTTAAAAATCATGAAATATGAACTTCAAACAAAAGCTAAATCATGTAGTGGAAAGAAGAGTGCTGGCAATAAAAATTTCTGCAAAAGATTCATATAAAGCAAAATTAAATTGCAGTCTATAAAAATTACCTGCACCCTGAACATGATATTTATAACGGCTTGCCTTAATTTGGGGAAATTGGAAAAGGTAATTCCGTAGGTTCTGGCAAGTCTAAAACATTCAGAATTAAGAAAAGTTCAGAATTATAGATACGCTCAACTTTGAGCTTACCTCAATCGGATTGAGTGATTCAAATGGGATAGAGATAATTAAAAAGAAAGCCGGTATCCCAGACTGCTATTTGTGCAGACTGACCTAACTTTTTCTGAAACCTTTGGATACCGGCTTGGAGAGTCTTCACTTTTTTCAATGGTATAAGATAAAACCAGCACCCAGATTAAACTTTCCCCGTAAATTTTCCCCTTTAATCTTTTTAAGGTGCTGGTGAGTTATATTTCAAAAATCAAATATATAGAAACAGAAAAATGTCTTAAATATTATTTGATGTGAAAATAAAAAGCCAGCACTGTGCAAAATGAAACTCAGTAATGAAAGTCTGGAAGTCCTGAAAAGGACAAAAATGGTGCTGGCAATACAAATTTCTGCTAAAAAACTCTTATTAAAAAATAAATTTGTTTTCAAGAAATAGATAGAATAACTTTCATTTTATTGGGAGGTCAACAATTCTAACTCTGACTTGACAGAAAAAAACTTGATCTGCAAAGACTCCTGACATTCAGCCGGGGGTTTTTGCTTTATTAAGTTATTACCATGAGAAAATTGTAATTTTGATTGCAACATTATACGACATGACCTATAGAGAGGCAATACGGTTAAAATCAAAACAATCCTTGACTTTTAAGGAAGAAGAGATTACATATAGGGTTTTTGTGACTCCTGAAGACGCCGATGACCTTATAAAATATCTCAGAGATATACGTGGATTTTATTGCCTACTGACGGATCGTGTTGCAAAGAAGTACTCAAAAAATGGGGAGTTCGTTTTGCATGGATTATACTATAGTAATAAGGGACCAGAAATTTTGTATAAAAGGCTTTGATATTTATGATATTACCCTGAACTTAATCAATGTCATTAAAGCAAAAAATAAATGATGTTGCTTATTTGTTGATCCGAAATATTTCTGAAATTTGATATTAGCGACATCTTCTACTTGTCAAACCTCACTTTAATCAGATTAGGTTTTAATGCAGCAAGACGTTTATTCCACAAATAAATCAGAAGATGTCGCTTTTTTTATAATACTTCTTACCAGCCCTTGGAAATCAGCTTCAGGGTTTTTCCTTTTTTCCGGTTCTTCCTCGACACTCGTTGCTTTAGTATAATTTATCATCGCTAATTTTTTGATTTTTTTCCGAGTCCACCATAAAAATAGACTTCTGTTAATAGTAGGATTTTTAAGTTGATAACTTTATTTGACTCCGGTCTTTACCTATGGTAACTTTGATAGATTAAATATAGTACATATAATCCTCATGGAAAGGAAGGAGTCAACACCAGAAGAAAAACTTCAAAAGATTACAAAAGAGATAATCGGGGCTAAGTCAAATTACATTAATGTCAATAAATTAGTGGAAATTATTGGCTTTGATAATCCTTTTCACGAAAATGTATCAAACCCTTACATTTCAAGAGAAGGCTATAAGGAACTTCATAACACCAATGAGTATAAAGAAAATTATATTTCATAAGAATAGGAGATATATAACTACTTGATCAAATGCCCTCAATCCTGGGGGCTTTTTGTTTATCAAAACAATCCAGCAAACTACCTAAGAAATAGAATTTACTTACAAGGAGATTTTCCGTTTAGGAGTCTTCATTATCATATTCTTATTTATAAAGCCCTTGGATCAGCTCCGGGGCTTTCTTATTGATAGCGGCATCTCCTGAATGAAAATTCGCAATGTCAAGCATTATTGTGAAAACCAAATGAAGGGAATACCGCTGAATCAAATGTCAGTACTAATATTCAATTATCCAATTCCCTTATTCAGAACATGACAAAAGCGATGATAGCGCATAAAAAACCTGATTTTGTTATCAGGTATTGATTAAAATAAAATGGGTAATTAACAAGATTTGTCAATTATAACTTTGGTTAGATAATAGCAATTACAATTATTGAATTCTTCAGGATCATTACAATCTGGATCAAAAGGAAACTTTAATCCGGGTGCATATTCATAATTCAAATCAACATATCCTAATTTCTCATAAGGTAAATGTTTTTCACAAATTTTGGGTTTATGCATTTCAAACCAGACGCTGGTCATCCACATTTTTTTTATTATTATACCTTCCTTTTTAGCTACAAATAGCTGCTCTTTGAGTCTATCTTTATTATATTGTCCAAGGTGGTTCAGTGTGGAAGATTGTTCCTGATTAAGTTCTCTTTTCATATTATTGAGTTAAAAAAACGGCATCTTCTGATTGAAAGATGTAGATAGTCTGAACATGAAAGTTAATGTTAGCTTCAATGCAAAAATAATGTCTCATATGGAAGGAAATGCTAAATAGTAATTTTCGGAAGAATAAATCGGATAATTAAGAATTGTCATTATGGATTTGAGATAATAGTTCTTAACGTTAATAACAAAGCCCCCGGCGTGTTTATGACTGGGGACTTCATTGGAACTTTAGATGTTTCTGATTTCATCATTAGTGCCAGATCAAAGGTCAGTAATCTTATAGTTTAAGGCAAGTAATTACCATTATTTATATCAATGGATTTCGGCCTCTTGTCAAATATTTTGTTGACTTGTTAAAGAATTTGATGCTATATCCTAAGATTAATTAAGGTGGCCGTACTTTTTGCAACTACTGCTCTGCATTTACAATCTTACCAAACAGCAGTTTGAATCATTTTTACTATCACTTCTAATCACAATTTAATTACTTTTTAACCCCCTTTTAATGTTAATTCTATCTATTTAGAATAAAATTGTTGGTCAAAATTCATGACTTATGTCTTACAAGAAATATATATTATCCTATGTTATATTAATCATTTTTACTCAATCATTTTATGCTCAGGACACTTATAAGGATACTCTAAAAATAACATTGCATGAAGCCGACAGTCTTTTCCTTTCAAGAAATCTCATATTACTTGCTGAAAAATATAATGTTGAAGCTGCGCGTGCATTAATTCTTCAGAATCGTTTGTGGAACAACCCGACTGTTTCTGTTAATCAGAACATTATTAATACGGAATATAAAACCAATGGCGGAAGAAAATGGTTTGATCTTACTGATAAGGGAGAAACAAATGCCCAAATAGAACAATTATTCTTTCTGGCCGGCAAGAGAAATAAACGTATCAGTCTTGCCGAACTTAGCGCGAAAAAAGAAGATCAGAATTATTATGACATTCTGCGAACCCTTAAGTTTTCATTGCGCAGTGGATTCTATGACCTTTATTTTATTCAGGAGATACTAAAAGTATATGATAAGGAAATTACTTCACTTTCACAGATAATAAAAGAATTTGAAAACCAGATGGCGAAAGGGTATGCATCAAAGAAAGATGTGTTACGCCTGAAGTCGAGCCTTTTTTCGTTAGAAAATGAAAAAAACGGCTTTAAATCGCAGCTAATAAGCTATCTATCTGATTTCAATGTTCTGATGCATACTTCAAATGTTTACTATTCCCCTCAGCCCGATACGGCATCTCTGTTCCATATTTCGGCAGATTCCCTGAAGCTGCAGCCAATCATTGATACTGCATTCGTTTATAGGTACGATATTAAAATGGCCCAATCCGACTTAAACTTAAACAAGGTCAACCTTGCTTACCAGAAAGCCTTGGCAGTACCTGATCTGACAGTTATAGCCGGATGGGACAGAAATGGCAGTTATGTTCATAATTACAACTATATTGGGTTACAAATTGATCTGCCGCTTTTTAACCGCAATAAAGGGAATATCAATTCGGCGAATTTCATTTTAGAAAGCAGCAAACTGAAACTTCAGAGTGTTGAGGACCAGGTTAAGTCGGATATTATACACGCTTATGCAGCTTTACAGGAAAATCAGAGACTATATCTAAAGTTCAACAAAGAATTCATTGAGGATCTTGAGAAATTAAACCAGGAAATGATCAAAAATTATGAGAAACGAAATATCAGCCTTGTAGAATTCATTGATTTCTATGATGCATACAAGGATAATATGATTCAGTTGAACACTCTACAAAACAATCTTGTCAATTCATATGAAAATCTGAATTTCAGTGTCGGAAAGGAAATAATTAAACAGTAAAAACAAAAAGTGAAAACCGTGATAAGAAAAACAACCGTAATAATAGCCTTTCTGGCAATTTACGGGTGTACAACTCACAAACTTCCGATAATCATTACATCTTCAAAATTTTGTATCCCTGATAGCATTATATCAAAGATTACATTTGATACAGTGTCTCTTCAGCCAGTTGTAAATGAATTCAGCTTGATAGGGAAAATAACATATGACCAGGACAAAATGGTGAAGCTATATCCTATGGTAAGCGGAAACGTTGAAGATGTCAAGGTAGCTCTCGGTGATTATGTTGAAAAGGGACAAGTTCTTGCTATTATTAAAAGTACGGAGATTACAGGGGCTGAAAATGATATAGTAACTGCTCAATCAAATCTTGTCGTTTCGGAAAAGAACATGGAAGCTGCTGAAGATATGTATAAAGATGGCATAGGATCCAAAAAAGAATACATTGCAGCTCAGGAGGAAAATGAAAAAGCCAGGTCGGAACTTAATAAAGCTAAAACCATTCTTTCTATTTATGGTGGGAAAGAATCGGATTATATAATAAAGGCTCCTATTTCAGGATTTATTGTGGAGAAATTTGTTAATCCAAATATGCAAATCAGGCCTGACAACAGTACAAATCTCTTTACAATCTCGGATCTGAAAAGGGTATGGGTATTGGCTAATGTTTTTGAAACTGAAATAGGGGATATCAAAATCGGAGAAAAAGTCAGTATTACCACAATTTCATATCCTGGTAAAATATTTACTGGCAACATTGACAAGATCTATAATGTACTTGACCCCGACAATAAAACAATGAAAGTCAGGGTTCAGCTTAATAATGACAACATTTTGCTTAAACCAGAAATGTATGCAAAAGTCAGGGTACACCAGATAACAGATAGTACAATGTTGGCCGTTCCCCTCAGTTCTGTCATTTTTGATCGAAATAGGTACTGGGTCATCACTTATCAGGACAAATGTAATATCCATGCATGCCAGGTTGATATTGAAGGTTCTTCAGGTTTATATACCTATGTCCGCTCAGGGGTTAAGCCGGGTGAAAAAGTGATCACTAATTTCCAGTTACTCATTTATAATGCATTGAACCAATAAGATCAGAATTAAAGCAACTGGGTCTGACCAGCATACGATATGAATAAGTTTATTAAAAACATAATAGCATTTTCGTTAAAAAACAAGTTCTTCATCTTCTTTTGCACTGTTATTATCATTGTCGCCGGTATTGTAAGTTATACAAAAACTCCCATTGAAGCTTTTCCTGATGTAACAAACACCAAAATTATTATTATCTCCCAATGGCCAGGTCGCAGTGCGGAAGAAGTGGAAAGGTACGTGACAATGCCCATTGAACTGGCTATAAATTCCGTGCAGAGTAAAACTGATGTCCGGTCTTCAACACTTTTTGGGTTATCGGTAATAACTGTGATCTTCGAGGACAGGGTGGAAGACGCTTTTGGCCGCCAGCAGGTCAATAACCTTTTGATGAACATAGATCTGCCTGAAGGTGTCAAACCCGAGGTTGAACCTCCTTATGGCCCTACGGGAGAAATATTCAGGTTCACACTGAAAAGCGATCAGCGGAGTCCGAGGGAACTTAAAACTTTGGAAGACTGGGTTGTAGAAAGACATATCCGTTCTGTTTCAGGTGTTGCTGATGTTGTCAGCTTTGGTGGTGAAGTCAAAACCTATGAAATCCAGGTTGATCCTCAGCTTTTGGTAAAATATGATATTTCACCTCTTGATGTATACCAGGCAGTGAATCGCAGTAATATCAACGTCGGCGGTGATGTAATTCAGCATAATTCCCAGGCCTATGTGGTGAGAGGTATTGGGATACTGGATAAATTCAGTGAAATAGGTAATGTTATTATTAAAAAGATTCAGGGTGTCCCAATACTTGTGAATAATGTTGCCACTGTTAAAGAATCCTGCCTCCCACGCCTCGGACAGGTTGGGAAAGACACACTTTCAGATGTTGTGGAAGGTATTGTCGTGATGCGCAAAGGACAAAATCCCAGTGAGGTAATTAAAAAAGTCCAGGCAAAAATAGATGATCTGAATACAAAGATACTGCCGGCTGATACTAAAATCATGACTTATTATAATCGTCAGGATCTGATTAATTATGCAACGCATACTGTAGTGCACAATCTCATTGAAGGGATTGTTTTTGTCACTTTTGTGGTGCTGATTTTCATGGCTGAATGGCGGACAACCCTCATCGTATCCATAATAATTCCGCTAGCTCTTCTTTTTGCATTCATTTGTTTGAGGATAAAGGGAATGACAGCAAACCTGCTTTCCATTGGAGCGATAGATTTCGGCATTATTATCGACGGAGCCGTAGTAATGGTCGAGGGTATTTTTGTAGCGCTGGACACAAAAGCTCAATCCGTAGGCATGCTCAAATTCAACCTGTTATCAAAACTGGGACTTATTAAGGAAACTGGCAATGAAATGGGTAAATCAGTATTGATTTCAAAGCTGATAATAATTACTGCACTATTGCCTATATTCTCTTTCCAGAAAGTTGAAGGCAAGATGTTTTCGCCGCTGGCATGGACATTGGGCTTTGCATTAATCGGTGCATTAATTTTTGCACTTACTCTTGTCCCGGTGATGTCCAGTTTATTGCTTCAGAAAAATGTAAGGGAAAAGCACAATCCTGTTTTGTCATTTATTAAAAATATAACAATTAGAGTTTTTGATATATGCTATAAAAATAAAAGCGCCAGCCTTATTATAGCTGCAATCATTCTGGCCATAAGCCTTATTTCGTTTCGTTTTCTTGGTACAGAGTTCTTACCTGAATTAAATGAAGGAGCTATTTGGATGAGAGCTTCTATGCCGCTTAGTATTTCTTTGGATGAATCAGTAAAAATTGCAAATGAAATGAGGAAAATAATCGGTTCATTTCATGAAGTCAGGCAGGTGGTTTCCCAAACTGGCAGACCTGATGACGGAACTGATGCCACCGGATTTTACAACAATGAATTCTTCATTGATATTAAGCATACAAAGGGAATGCAGCACAAAAGAAACCGTGATGCCCTGATTGACAGCATGACAAGAAAGTTGTCAAGGTTTCCGGGTGTGGAACTTAACTTTTCACAGCCGATCATGGATAATGTTGAAGAAGCTGTCTCAGGTGTCAAAGGGTCAATAGCTGTTAAAATCCATGGAGAGGACCTTAATTATCTCGATAACGAAGCAGACAGTGTTTATCAGATCATGAAAAATGTTAGGGGAATTGAGGATCTTGGAGTTATCCAAAGCCAGGGGCAGCCTGAATTCCGAATTGAACTTGAGCAGGATAAAATGGCTTTGTATGGTGTGGCAACCGCTGATTGTAACGCTGTCATTGAAATGGCTATTGGTGGTAAGGCTGCATCTACTTTCTATGAAGGTTATAAAAAATTTGATATCCGTATTCGCTTTCTGCCAGAATACAGGATGACTGAAAAAGAAATTGGCAACCTTATGGTTCCGACAATTTCCGGAGGTCAGATACCAATCAAGGAAATCGCAGAAATAAATAAGATTATTGGGCCAATATTGATTTTCAGGGATAACAACGAGCGGTTTGTAGCTATAAAATTTTCAGTTCGCGGAAGGGATATGGGATCGACTGTAGCCGAAGCGCAAAAAAAGGTAAATGCCGCTGTAAAATTGCCGAAAGGATATAGTATGGTCTGGCAGGGGGATTTTGAAAACCAGCAGCGGGCATCCCACAGGTTGAGCATTGTTGTACCAATAAGTTTGCTAATGATATTCTTCATTCTTTTTGTCCTTTTTGGGAATGTGATTGATGCAGGGTTAATTATCCTTAATATACCATTTGCTGTTATCGGGGGAATTGTAGCGCTTCTTTTAACCGGGACAAATTTTAGTATCTCGGCTGGAATAGGATTTATAGCCCTTTTTGGAATTTGTATCCAAAATAATGTCATTCTGCTTTCCAGATTTAAAAAGAACCTTAATGAAAGAATACATCTTGATGAAGCAATACGATCTGGCGTAATATCACGGATACGTCCAGTAATAATGACAGCTCTTATGGCTGCTATTGGACTTATGCCTGCTGCAACATCAACCGGAATTGGATCGGAAACTTCCCGGCCATTGGCTATAGTGGTTATTGGAGGACTGGTGACGGCAACAACTTTGACTCTCTTTATATTCCCGATTATTTTTAAAGGAGTCTATAGGTTTAAAGTAAAGAAGCTGGGCGAGTAAGAAAAGAAATATCAGAAATGCGATTTAATTTTTTGAATATTATTATTAATACCCCGAACCTTTGGCTGACGATCTGTGAAAATACTTCTGCCTTAAGTAAATGAACTCTTAGGATCTTAATTATTAAGACTATTTATGGCAAAAATACTAATCATAGGGGATGAAAAAAGTTTTGCTCCTTCAATAAAAAAGGGATTAAAGAAAGAGGGGTTTACGGTAAATATCCTTAAGGAGAATATTAATTGTCTGAAATTGACATTTACAAAAGAATATGATGCTGTGATCTTAGAGAATATCCTTCCTTACTTAAATGGATTAGAGATTTATCAAAAAATTCGAGGACGATATTTAGATTCATTTGCGGTAGTAATTCTCAAAGAGTTGGCTGCGAGCGATAAGACCATCAATGACCTTAATAATGAAGCGATTGGCGCCTGCGAGAATAAACCATTCATTTTCAAAGAGCCTATGTCTGAGATAAATGTTGAATTAAAGCAGAAGAACGAAGAACCTGTTTTGAAATTCTACAAATTTGAAGACCTTGAATTAAACCTGGAAACAAGAATTGCGATACGCGCGGGGAAACTTATTCATTTGACTTTAAAAGAATTCAGGTTATTGAAGTATTTTATGGCCAATCCTAATATTGTATTATCACGAACAAATATTCTCAAAAATGTTTGGGGTGCAGATTTCACCAGGGGAACTAACATTGTCGAGGTTTATATAAAATACCTACGTGACAAAATAGATAAACGGTTCTCCAAAAAACTAATTCATACTTTAATTGGTATGGGATATATTTTAAAAGAATAAGAGTCAGAAAACAACCGTGTTTTAACAAAAGATAAATCTAAACTTACCTGACATGAAACGACTCTTTTTTGTATGCATAATAATTTGTTTTACAGCCCAGTTGGCTGATGCTCAGCTTTGGAAATTAAGAAGATGGGAGACTGAATTTGGATTAGGACCCTCCTTTTTTTCCCCTAATATCGGAGGATTTTCAATAGGAGACAACCTTTTGGGATTAAGAGATATAAGCTACAGACAAACAAGGTTCGATGTCAACGGAAGTTTAAGATACAGACTTTCAAGAACAGTAAATATCAGATTTAGTTTGACATATGCGATGCTCCATGCATCTGATTCAAGAGGTTCGAATGAAGGCAGAGGTTTTGAATCAACTACATCACTTATAGAGCCTTCTCTTTTAGGGGAGTACTATTTTGTAAAAAACAAGTATGAGAGCAGTTATTTGTTTATGAAGGGAAGAGATTTATGGTTATTGTTTTCCTCTCTCGATTTTTATGCGTTTGCAGGAGTCGGGGTAATAGATTATTCTATAAAAGAGAATGCGGCACTGAAAAATCAGGGTCAGCCCGAAAATGGATTCACGACTGTCATTCCTTTTGGAGTTGGGGCGACTTTAATTTATAATCCTAATATAAATTTTGGAATTGAACTGGGACGCAGGTATGTTTTCACTGATTACCTTGATGGATATTCATCAAAATATTCCAAGGCAAATGACGTATATTATTTTTTAAACTTCACCGTCACTTATAAGTTTAAATCGGGTCCACACGGCCTTCCATCTTTAAGATGACAATGCCCAAGATAAGCCTTGATGAAAAAGTTATATTGTTTTATTCTGATAATTTCAATCTCCGTTTTAGTTTTCGAACAACTAAATATATTTCCGAATAATGGGGTTCATTAAAAAGCAAAATCCAAATCATGAAATTATCTGAGTTCAGATATAATCTTCCACAAGAGCTTATTGCCATTTATCCTTCAGAAAACAGGGATGAGTCAAGGTTATTGGTAGTTAACAGAAAAACAGGTACACTTGAACACAGGATATTCAAGGAGATTACAGAATATTTTAGCGAACATGATGTGATTGTATTTAATAATACAAAAGTGTTTCCGGCAAGATTATATGGGAGAAAAGAGAATACAGGAGCTAGAATGGAGATGTTTCTTTTACATGAATTAAACAAGGAAGAGCGTTTATGGGATGTCCTGGTTTTCCCAGCAAGGAAAGTGAGAATCGGGAATAAACTATTTTTTGGGGAGGATGATCTCTTAGGAGTAGAAATAATTGATAATACTACATCCAGAGGAAGGATAGTCAGATTCCTTTATGATGGCACATATGAGGAGTTCAAACAAACTCTATACAGTATTGGCGAAACGCCTCTCCCAAAGTTCATCAAACGCAAGGTTGAGCCAGAGGATAATGAAAGATACCAGACAATTTTTGCCAAATATGAAGGGGCAGTTGCAGCACCTGCTGCAGGATTGCATTTCAGTCGTGAATTACTTACAAGACTTGAGATAATAGGTGTGGATTTTGCAGAGATAACATTACATGTCGGCCTTGGTAATTTCAGGAATGTTGATGTTGAAGATCTCAATAAATACAAAGTCGATTCAGAGAGGATCATAATCACCGAAGAATGTGCAGAAATTGTAAACAAAGCAAAAGATAGTAAATGCAAGATTTGCGCTGTCGGAACTTCAGTTGTAAGGACAGTAGAGAGTTCAGTTTCGACCAACGGCTATCTGAAACCATATGATGGCTGGACAAATAAATTTATTTTTCCACCATATGATTTTAAGATACCTGATATGATGATCAGTAATTTTCATCTGCCGTATTCCATACTTTTGATAATGGTTTCAGCATTTGCAGGGCATGAACTGCTATTTGAAGCTTATAAAACAGCTGTTAATGAAAAGTATCGATTCGGGCCTTATGGTGATGCAATGTTGATAATCTAGAAAAAACCAAAGATTTTTAAAAACTTTCGTTTGTGTATGATTTGCAAAAGCCCAGCTTATTGACCACGTTTGGTCGGTCTGACAACACTTAACATAAATTGGCAGTTCACAAATAAGGAAGCAAGAGTCAAATTGAAGAAATTGTATCCGTCAATTTATAGCTAACATAACACTAGTATCGACAAATATATTTCTTGAACACAGTATTTAATTGACTACTTAGAGCCGGGATTATCACAATTAGGTTGGTTAATTTAAAAACACTTTGATTCTTATTAATGGCCTTTTCAAAAGTTTTTTCCCTTAATAGGAAAAATTCAAAAAGAAATAATACTTTTATACACCAAAGTAATCATTTTATCGTTGATTTTTAATGTTAGTCAATAAAAATTGGTTATTTGTCAAAATTTTACACTATGATAAAGAGGGGGGTGGTGGTTTTATTCCTTTCTGCAAACCTCGCACTTTATGGAACAAATTACTATGTTGCGACAAATGGCAGCGACAGTAACCCTGGAACTATTTCACAACCTTTTGCCACCTGGCAGAAAGGCGTTGATGTAGCAAATGCAGGTGATGTTGTATATATAAGGGGCGGAGTTTATTACACATCAGGAATATCCCAATCAACGGGTTACTGCGGAGTTTTCCTTCAGAATAAGAACGGTACATCATCAAATCCAATCAGTATTATTGCCTACCAGGGGGAACAGCCAATTCTCGATTGTTCCGGAATGACAGAAGATGGAGTGATGCATCTCGGAATGTCAGTAGAAAGCTGCAGCTATCTGTACCTGAAAGGCTTGGAAATAAGGTATGTATCAGCTGCGAATGGCAATATTTCTATTGGAATCAGTGTCTATAATACAATCTATAGCACCTTTGAAGCTTTAGCCAGCCATGAGAATGATGGTCCCGGATTTGGAGTTACCGGTGATAATAACTTGTTTATTTACTGTGATGCATACGATAATTATGATATTCAGCAGGGTGGAGAAAATGCAGATGGATTTACTTTTGGCAAAAATACAGCCAGAACTACAAACACTTTAAAAGATTGCAGATCATGGCATAATTCTGATGACGGTTTTGATACTTTTGGCAATGAGGGAACAGTAATCTATAGCCGCTGCTGGTCATTTAACAATGGATATGGAACTGATGGCGATGGCGACGGTTTCAAACTTGGTGCAACATATCTTTCTCCTCTTTCAACTCCGCAGAAAGTTCTGACAAATTGCCTGGCTGCGAACAATTTAGGAAGAGGATTCGACCAGAGTGAAGGAAATGTATTGATAGACCTGTATAACAATACTTCATACAATAATAAGTCCCAAGGATTTTTTTTCGACGATGGAGGAAATCTGGCACTTATTATCAAAAACAATATAAGCTATGATAATGCCAGCCCTGATATTTTTCAGTCAAACATGATCCTTTCCAATAATAGCTGGCAGAATAACCTTGTCGTGACAGATGCAGATTTCATAACTCTATCTGATGCGGGTATTGACGGCAGCAGAAATTCCGACGGGACACTTCCCAGCATAAATTTCCTGCATCTTGCTGCAGGATCGGATTTAATTGATGCCGGAACCGATGTAGGTCTGCCTTACAACGGAAGTGCCCCGGATCTTGGGTATTTTGAATCAGGATCTGCTGCAACTGTAGCTGTACCTCAATACGTTAGCTCTGTCATTCAAAACTCATCTCCGTCAAAAATAGATATGACATTCAACCTTGCACTGGGAAGCAATGTTCCGGCAATATCGGCCTTCACGGTTACAGTCAATTCTGCCTCCAGAACAGTCAGCTCAGTTGCCGTTTCAGGAACAACCGTTTCCCTGACGCTGGCAAGCGCTGTGGCTCATGGAGATGCCGTAACCGTAGCTTATACCCAACCTTCGTCAAACCCGCTCCAGACATCCGCTGGCGGTCAGGTCGTATCATTCTCCGCCCAGAAAACAACTAATAATGTAGCTTCGGTCACAACCGTTACTGCTCCGGTTTATGTCAGCTCTTCTGTTGAAAATGGCTCGTCCACCAAAATTAATATTATCTATTCTCTGAGCCTTGCAAATACTGTTCCTGCCCCATCGGTTTTCTCTGTTACAGTCAATTCTGCCTCAAGGACAGTAAACTCTGTGGCCGTATCAGGGACTAACGTTATACTGACACTGTCAAGTGCAGTAATTTACGGTGATGCCGTGAAGCTATCCTATACAAAACCATCTTCAAATCCTTTGCAGACTTCTGCAGGCGGACAGGCTGCCTCCTTCAGCGCCAAGACAGTTGCCAATAATGTACAGCTCAGCAATAGTCCTCCTGTAGTGATGGTAAACTACGAGTCAACCTCATATTCAGGATTCGTGAATGAACTGGATGCGAGCGGCTCATACGACCCGAATAAGGATAATCTTACCTTCAGCTGGGTCGTCCCTTCAAATATTTCGGTCTCATCAACGACCGGATCAGTAATCAAGTACCTGAGCCCCGCTTCCGATGCAACCCAGAAGGTGCAGTTCGTTCTTAATGTAAGCGACGGTAAAACAACCACGTCAAAGGTCATTCCTGTTGAGATCAATCCTTATGAGCCCGGACTGGATGTTGCTGAGGTGGCCAAAGTGGAGGCAAGCAGTTATTCTGCACCCAATTATCCTTCAAATATAATTGATGGAAATATCGGGACCATGTGGGCTGCCAACGGCGATGACCAATGGCTGCTGCTTACGCTTAAAGAGGAATTCAGCGTTCAGTACGTTGACATAGCTTTCGAATCCGGGCAAGCGAAGGAATCATTTTTTGACATTATGGGCTCGGACGATATGAATACCTGGGAAACAATCCTTACAAAATCAAATTCATGCGCTTTTTCCGGTGCACTCCAGGTTTTTAATTTCCCTGCTTCCAAAACAGAAAATGAATTCAGGTACATCAAGATTATCGGGCACGGCAATTCAACAGATACCTGGAACTATATCTCCGAGTTCAGGATATTCGGTTACAAGCATAAAAGCCCGACAAGCTATGAAGCACAGCCGGTAAAGATATATCCTAACCCTGCAAAAGATAATTTCAATGTCAGAATAGATGAGACTTCAGTGGTTTGCGACTTCCTGAGAATAATCAGTTTAACCGGGAAAGTCCTTTTGCAGCATAAAATTGATCCTGACGTAAGTGAATTTAACGTTGCAATAAACCTCCTTAAGGGAGTTTATCTGATTCAGATGGGTGCAGGAAACACTACGCTTTTCAGCCAGAAACTGGTTGTCAGCTATTAAAACAAGCGGCGGATCTTTTTCAATCCATACAATAATGTGGTCCCGGGAAATTATTCCTTGATGATCATAAAGTCCACTCTCCTATTAAGTTTCCTTATTAGAATCATAATTACTTGTCTTGCAATGGACATTAAATTAAATGGTTAACGGCAATTTTATGGATTTCCTTCCCTTGTTCCCATTGTTCATAAATAGATACCAAATACAAAAATACTTACTGTCGATGCTTTCATAAATAGCTCCTTTGCTTAATGGCTATGTTCATTAAGCCTTCGGACTTATACCTCTTTTATTTTTGAGATGTTTTTTTAAAATTCGTTTATCAAGGTAATAGCTCGTCCAGTTTTTGAATAGAATTATCCTGAATTCGTAACTAAACATCTTTCAGCCACCCAAATAGTGTTGACATTATCCATCAACAATGGAAGAGTATATAGAACCTCCATAGAATCCTCCAGGATTGATTTTCAATACCTCTGAAGTAGTATGAGAGGTTGTGATCCAGATATCTACTCTAATCATACCAGATGCCATTAACTCCGACCATTTTCTCAAAGGAGACCTTCGTTTATTTCCCAAGTTTTATCCATATCCAGAGTCGCCAGATAATGATCTGTCACCTGAGAAGTTGAGTGACCCATCATTTCACCTATCTCATCTCTAGACTTACCGGAACGCTTTAACGTGGTAGCGTATGCATCACGGGAGGTTTTAAGCCTTAGCTCTACTGATAGGTTCAGTTTTTCACTTATATATTTGAGGTTTCTGTTGACTTTTTGCTGTTGCCAGTCCTTTTTGTTTCGAAAGGTCTTTTCATTGTAACCTTCCTGTAATATTCCCAGGATGAACGGACTGCTTTTTACACCAATCTTATCTATTAGTTCTTTCAGTTTAGGATAAAGGGGAACTACTATGTCCCTGACATTATTCTTCCTGGTATTCTCAGTCTTCATACGGTTAAAAACGATATACTGCCCTTTGATGTCAGTCCATTTGAGCCTCATCAGGTCGGCATGATTCATCCCATTTGCCCGGTATAAGATCAACCAGATATCCCTTGCGTATTCCTGTTCTTTACTGTGAAAATCATTAAAATCGACCACTTTCTGTATTTCATCATTGGACATCACTGGTTTTGATTTACGGAAGTTTTTAATGGTATAGCCACCTTTTCCAAAAGGGTATTTATAGCCACGAGGCAATCTTTTATCTACATAGATGAAATGATTTATAAGGCTGCGCAGATGTCTCATGTAGGTTGAAATTGTAGCTGTCGAGTAACCATCCTCTCTTTTTGATTTTTCATAATCCATCAGAAAGTCTGGTGTGATGTCTGTTATTGAGATTCCTTCCCGGTATAATCAGCATATTGGGAAAAGATAAGCATATAAAGTATCTGAGGATACTTGTTTCATTGGTTTTTCCAATCTGGGGCATCTGCAGACGAAAAATAATCAGATTAAATGCCATGCTTCTTAAGGATATAATTTATCCATACCAAATACAGCCATCGCTTAAATCTCTTTGAATTGACCGGAATAACTTAAAGTGAAAAAGACAGACTCCCGTTAGCAGAAATAATCAAATTACAAGTGAACAAATATCATTATATTGAAAATTCAAGTTATTTTTGAATAAATAAGCGTATAATATGGATTATTTTTCAATTTTTAATAGTCAAAGAGATTTTTATAAATCACATCAAACAAAAGATATTTCTTTTAGAAAAGAAAATCTGATAAAACTGCAGAAAATCCTAAAGTCGAACGAGGAAAGGCTGTATCAAGCAATTTATAAAGATTTTCGCAAATCAAAGTTTGATACATACTCCAATGAATTAAGCATTATTTATGCTGAGATAAAATATTTTCTCAAAAACATTGAGCATTTGAGTAAACCTCAAAAAGTAAAGACCAACTTAGCAAACTTGCCCGGGGAAAGCTATATATATAAAGAACCGTTGGGATGTGCCCTATTAATCGGAGCATGGAACTACCCATACCAACTCACTCTGGCGCCTATTGTAAGTGCTATTGCAGCAGGAAATACCTGTATGATAAAGCCCAGTGAACTGCCTGAAAATACAATGCGCCTCATGGCGGAGTTGATCAACAATAATTTCCCATCGAATTATCTCTATGTTGTTGAAGGAGGAATACCGGAAACTACCGAAATTTTAAAATATCCATTTGATAAAATTTTCTTTACAGGAAGTCCGAAGGTCGGGAAAATTGTTTACCAGGCAGCTTCAAAAAATTTAACTCCCGTTGCATTGGAATTGGGAGGGAAATCTCCGGCAATCGTTACAAAATCGGCCGATTTAGATGTAGCAGCTAAACGCATTGTCTGGGGTAAGTTCTTGAATGGAGGGCAAACATGTATTGCTCCCGATTATGTATTGGTGGAAGAATCCATTCAAGACGAGTTCCTTAAACGTCTTAAAAAGCAACTTGAGGAAGCCAATTATGAAGATGGTGCCGAACATTATGTAAGCATTATCAACAAAAGAAACTTTGATAGGATATTGGGCCTGATAGAACAAGAAAAAATCTTTTATGGCGGAAAAACCAATGAAGCTACATTGTATATACAACCCACTGTGCTTTTGAATGTAGGATGGGAAGATGCTGTAATGCAAGAAGAAATATTCGGTCCTGTTTTACCTGTATTGAGTTTCAACAATCTTCAGGAAACGTTAGGCAGGATAAATAAGCTTGACAAACCGTTGGCCGCTTATCTGTTCACAAATATTAAAGCAGAAAAGGAGTTATTTCTACAAAACATTTCTTTTGGGGGTGGTTGTGTTAATGATACCATCATGCATATAGCCAATGATAATCTGCCTTTTGGTGGAGTTGGAAATTCAGGAATAGGAAACTATCATGGCGAATTCGGATTTAATTGTTTTTCGCACCAAAAGTCAATTATTAAAAAGGCGGTATGGGGAGAACCCAACCTCAAATATCCACCTTATACCGAGAAGAAACTAAATTGGCTTAAAAGACTAATGTAAAAAATGGAGTAATGGGAAAATTGAAATTAAATAGTCTTGAAGAGGCAAAAAAGGAGCTGGACAAAGTACTTAACAGAGATACTCTAGAAACACCGCATTGGTCGATATATAAAATGATGGCCCATTGTGCCCAAACCATCTTGATAAGTTCATTGTGACAGGACAAATCTCGTTCTTTAATAGGGACTTTACGATTGTTAGGGAATAAAAAAACTGCCCATAACTCGGACGGTACTTTAATTAATCGGCTTCGGCAGCCCGGACTACTTCGTAAAGCATTTGAGAGTCTATGCGAGAAAAATCATCTCAACTTATTAAATCTTGTGGCACCCGGACTGATCCTGCTGCAATCCCCATCTACCGGGATTTATATGTTAACAGCATAAATATATATTAATAGGCCATAAAAGAATGCATTGATTCTTGTGATCAATTTAGATATCTTTGTTATTCATACAGACGGCTGGTCAAAATCATATATTGGAGAGAGCACATTATGTATTTTTATATAATTATTTTAATAATTGTAACTGTGGTATGGATTGCAGGGGAAGTGTATTTAGTATTACGAGATAACATCCGCGGAAAGGGAAAAACTGCAATAGATCGAACGACAAGAAATTACAATTTCATTTCTTTATTTATCGGAATAAGTTTGGCAGCAATTATTAGCTGGATTCGGGTGTTCCAGTTTAATAGAAGAACATCAACTGTGTTTTGGATAGGGATCTTAATACTATGCCTTGGACTGTTCTTGCGTTACTGGTCAATCACTGTTCTAGGCAAGTACTTTAGAACAACGGTAGAGTTAGAGAAAGGACAAAAAGTTATTAAGAAAGGTCCTTATAAATGGATACGGCATCCCTCGTATAGTGGGATTATCTTGTTTTGTATAGGGTATGGCCTCGCTGTTCAGAACTGGCTCTCATTAATAATTGCTGTTGCGATTCCAACGACAGCACTGCTGTACAGAATTAAAATTGAAGAAGAAGCACTTATTAAAGGAATAGGGACTGAATATGAAGCATACCAAATGAAAACTAAAAGACTCATTCCTGGAATTTGGTAAAAGGATCATCATACAAAAATGGATCAATTTAGTATTTCTGCAGAAGGAGTACCTTGAATTAGTTATTCCTATAGAAAGACAAAATAAAAAACTGACCTAACATGGACATTGCTAAAGTAAGCACTGTCCCTGGTTTGAGGGTACAAATTATGCAGCACTTAATCCTGTTGAAAAAATTCAATCATGGTAATCCAGAAGAGGTTTTGGGACAGACTGGCGTTATGTGGCATTCAGAACTACAAGACTTTTATATCGGGACTGGATCTTCGGTATACTAAATAACCTGACTCGTGAATAAACTTGGAATAAGTCTGTCCCAGAATATCTGAATTAGTTTTGAGACAAACTGCCGTTAGCGGTCACAACTAAAAATGAGTATTAACCTAAACCTTTTTATATGATTACAAATTATAGAAAACCAGGTCTTTTTTACCTACTGGCTACTATTATTCCTTGGTCTTTCTGGTTTGCAGCAGGGTATATTAGCCATTTGACACCTTACCAGGAACGATATATGAATATTGCAATAATCCTTGGATTAATTGGCCTTATCAGCCCAATGATTATTGCGTTCTGGTTGCTAAATATAAACCCTGATCTGCGTAAAGATCTTTATAATAGATTCTTCAATTTTAGAACTTTCAATCCTTGGTTTATCTTCCTTACTTGTTTCATTATGTTAGCAAGTATTCTGACCGCTATGGCGATATCATTATTATTTGGATATAGTCACCATCAATTTAACATCTCAGGTCACTACTCATTTTCTTCCGGTGTCTTCCCTGTATGGTTTCTTTTATTAATTGCTCCAATTTTTGAGGAACTTGCCTGGCACTCTTATGGAACTGACTGTTTAAGAAATAAATTTAACCTCTTTACCACTTCTATTATTTTTGGTGCTTATTGGGCGATATGGCATATACCCTTAGCAAGTATTAAAGACTATTACCAAAGCCATCTTGTCCAAATGGGATGGATTTATAGTCTTAATTTTATGGTAAGTATTATCCCCTACGTCTTGATTATGAACTGGATTTATTACAAAACCAAAAGGAATATTCTCCTCCCAATTATTTTCCATATCTCTGCCGTTTATTTTAATGAAATATTTGCAACTCATCCTGACAGTAAAATAATACAAACAATCTTACTTCTTATTTTTGCTGCTTATCTCATCGTTAAAGAAAGAGCTTTCTTTTTTTCAAGAGAATTAAATCCTGTTAGTAATTAACTTGTTGCAAACCGCCTAACACGGACAATGCTATGAAAAGCAGTGTCCCGGGTTAAAACAAATTTAAATAAAAAAATCTCTTTTAAACTTCTTAAAAATCCTATAAAATCAGGCTGCTACATGCAGCCTTTTTTAATGTCTGGAAGTATACCAAACCTCCTGTAACCTGAAAGCAATGTAAAATTCGAATCCATTTTTCTATAAGAATTTTGATACTCAAGATTTGGAGAGTCAAGGTGAATAATATAAGAATGGTGATAACCGCCACCGACCTTTGTTTAAATTTAAACGGATTGTTGCGTAATTTTTATGATATTATATCCCCAGAAGTCACCAGGTTGATTCTGGACAGTTCTGGGAGAGTTTAAAGTGGTCTAAATGGCAAAGGTTGACTGAAGATGATCATTCAATGGCAACCTCAGAACATCGTAAAAATGATAATTGTACTTTGAACCTCTCCAGATATCAGGAGAGGTTCAAATATCCGAGCATATATGACCATTTGAAAAACCTGTCTGAATACACCGAACATCCAATACAAAACAACAAGTATTTAAATCCGGGTCTTGTTGGTCAGTTTATTCTAGCCATAAATGCTCATAACAGATTGCTCAGAATTCAACAATATTGTTAAAACCTTAATCCTAATTTCTTTTTTTCAAAAAACCTTCTTTAAAATAAACGGGAATCACTAAATTGCTTTAAGTGACATTATTGATATGAAGAAGCTTATTATCATAGGCGGTGGGATAACAGGATTATCTGTAGGATGTTATGCTCAAATGAAAGGTTACAGTTCTGAGATTTTTGAACAGCACAATAAACCAGGAGGGCTTTGCACATCGTGGTATCGTGGAGAATATACAATTGATGGATCAATCCACTGGATGATAGGGTGCAGAGAAGGTACTCCTCTTTATCCCATACTCAAAGAGTTGGGTATCATTGATAACACTGTTTTTTATACAGATGAGTTATTCAAGGTTGTAATTATTGGTAACCGTAGGTTAAATATTTATACTGATATCAGCAAGTTTGAGAAAGAGCTACTGACAATCGCACCTGAAGACAGAAAGGTAATTCGGAAGTTCACAAGATTAGTTCGAAGATTCACAAGCTTTTCACCTCCACTGAATAAAGATTTTGGAAATTATAGCATAAAAGACTATATAAACCTTTCTTACCATCTCTTACCTTTTCTTAGATACAAACAGATTACAATAGAACAATTCTGCGGTAAATTCAGGAATGAATTTCTGCGTGAGGCGTTTTTTCAAATAATGCCTGTTAAAAATATTCCTATGATAATCCCGATTTTTACATTCGCCTTTTTTCACAACAAAGATGGAGGGTTCCCTATTGGAGGGTCATTGAAGATTTCCCGTATTCTTGAGAAAAAATATATGGACTCTGGTGGCAATATTCATTATAATTCAAAAGTTCAGAAAATACTGACTAAAGCCAATAAGGCGTACGGGATAGGAATGGAAGATCAAACAGAAATTTATGGAGATGTCATTATCTCGTGTGCAGACGGGAATTTTACCTTAAATTCAATGATTGATCAAAAGTACATACCTGAAAGACTTGTTAATTTTTATAAAAAAACAAAACCTTGGGATTCTGTTGTATATGTCGCTTTTGGGATCAACCATGATTTTCATAACACTCCTAAAAGTGTAAGCTATAAACTTGATACGCCCATGACAATAAATAGGAGTTCTTTTAACTGGTTTGGTTATTGCCATTATTCGTTTGATGAATCATTCGCGCCAAAAGGGAGATCAGTCTTAATTTTCTGGATTCCTGGCGAATTTGACAGTTGGCATTTATTATACAAACAATCACAAGATTTATATAACAAGGCAAAAGGTGAAGCAGTTGATTTTTGCAAATCTGAGTTGAATAAAATATATCCAGGAATAGTATCAAAGATTGAAATGACTGATGTGGCCACTCCAGTTACCTGGTGGAGATATACAGGCAATTACAAAGGTTCTATTCAGGGCTGGGAGATAAATCCGAGGAATTTTGGAACTCAAATACCAAAGAAATTACCTAACTTGAGGAACTTTTATATGGCAAGTCAATGGACTATACTTGGTGGTGGAGTACCCTCCGGAATGGTTCAGGGTAAGAACCTTATTGAAATGATTGAAAAGGAATTAAGAAATTGAATGCATAAGCCAGTCATATTGACTACTCCAAAGTCTGTCTGCTTTCACCGAACATACATAACAAAACAACAAGGATTTAACTCCAGATTTGGGTGGTCAATTAATTAAGATTGCCAAGAATATTCGCCAAAAATCTGGTTATGCAGTAAGATTTTCGCCAAATCTCCCCTAACTAAACTTTTCACTGTTTTTTTTGTTATCATTTTAATAATCGATTCTGAATTATGAAATGATATAAAAATGAGTTATTTATTTCATTTTCCATTTAGGCATAAATGTAACACCAGAATAATTAAAATTAAATCTACAAAAATGAAACTAGCAGTTATAGGTTCGGGTAATATAGGGAAATCAATAGGGGCCTGGGCCTCTAAGGTAGGTTACGATGTTATTTTTTCTTCTAAAAATGTACAGCATGCTCATGAAGCAGCCAGAGCTGCAGGCAATAATTCCATATCAGGAAGTATCCATGATGCGGTTACAAAAGCTGATATGGTTTTACTTGCAGTACCTTTTGGCGCTTTGAAAGAAGTTTTATCGGATTTAGGATCACTACTCAACGGGAAAGTTCTTATCGATGTTACAAATGCTCTTTCTTCTGATTACAGCAGTTTGGCCATTGGATTTACAACCTCTGCTGCTGAAGAAATCCAAAAACTTGCTCCTGGAGCAAAAGTTGTCAAGGCTTTCAACACTGTCTTTGCGAAGGTGTATACTTCACAAAATCCAATAATAAAAGGGAACAAAATCTCTGTTTTTTGTGCTTCTGATGACAAAGAAGCAAAAACCAAAGTTACAGATCTAATCATTAAAATGGGGTTCGACGCGGTGGATGCAGGCCCACTGAAAGCTGCTCGGAGTCTTGAACCGATGGCTTTTCTAAATATCAGCCTTGGATTTAGTTTGGGTCACGGAACCTCAATCGGATTTTCATTTCTCCGTTAAGCCTTTAAGATTTGAAAATTAAGAACAGATTCTCAAAAAACTATTAAAAACCAATCAAAGCTTGGGGCCAAACTGGCTCCAGCTAAAAATCACCTACAATTTGGTTTTGTAAGTGTGTGATTTAATTTAAAATCCGTCAATCATTAACCACTTTAAAATCCGGTCTGATAACACAAAACGTACATAAACAAACAACAAGTATTTAACTTTGGATTTGGGTGGTCAATTTATTCCAGCCAAAGTTGGTCAAGGCCACAGACTTTTCCACTTACCCTCATTTAGGTAATGATAAAGCTCATTGACTTAAAGAAACAAAAAACTATGAGGGTATTGGTTATCATGAACTTCGGCAAAACTCAAGGACAAGCATCGGAGGTCTGTCAGGATAATGAATTTCTGTCAGAGAAAATAGATTATTTTTGCTTCATGTTGTCTAATCACCTCGAGCTTTGGTAAAAGTCTTCAAAAAATGTCTATTGGTTTGTTTTCTGGGGTTAATACTTATAAATAAAGCAGAAGCCCAGACTACAGCTACCGTTACAGATGGCCAGGCCCGTTTTACAGTTCTTACTCCGACTCTGATACGAATGGAATTTGCAGGTGACAGTGTTTTTGAGGACCGTCCCAGCTTCAATGTCATTGATCGTAACCTGCCTGTTCCGTCATATACAACTCAAGTTAATAACGGCTGGCGGGAAATACAAACTGAAAAGCTTTTAATGCGCTATGAGCAAAACTCAGGTTTTTTTGCTGATTCAAATCTGACAGTCAGCCTTACTTTAAATAACCAGCCTTTGGTTGTTTATCCCTGGCGAGGTATAAACAGCATATTCAAATTTAACCAAATTTGTGAAGCCGAAAACGCCACTCTTTCAGGTGGAGCCACCGTAGCCTATGATCATAACGGCTACAGCGGATCAGGTTTTGTTGCAGGGTTGTGGCAGATCGGAGCCAGTATAGAATGGAATCTTGATAATGACTTATCATCAGGAAATTATACGATTGCCATCAGGTATGCCAATGGACTGGCCGGTGATAACAGACATATTCCCCGTACCATTAGTTTGTACGTGGATAGCGTAAAAACACAAATACTACTTGATTCCACAGCAAACTGGGATACATGGAATGTCTATAAAAAGGATGCTATTTTTAGTCAGGGTATTCACACTTTTATTATCTCCTGCGACCAGGGTGATACATATAATGTAAATATCGACTGGATTGCCGTTATACCGGTGGGAGGCACGATCCCCAATTCCAATCCTGCTGAGGTGAAATCAAACCTTGGCGGATGGTTTCGCGGGCTTGACGGTCAAAGCGGTAAAATAACTCTTACAGAAGGGCTCCTAAGTGAAGATGGATGGTATATGATTAATGATAGTGAGACAGCAATAGATAGCGCTGACTGGGTTGTACCGCGAATGAAACATACTGGAGGCTACCAGGATGGTTATTTTTTTGGTTATGCCCACGATTATAAAACGGCATTAAGCGATTTTTACAAAATTACAGGGAATCCGCCCTTACTGCCCAAGTGGGCTTTTGGCATCTGGTTTTCAAGATACTATGCTTACACTGACAATGATTATCGGGATACATTATTGCCAAAGTTCCGCTCTGAAAAAGTACCACTGGATGTTCTGGTTATTGATACTGATTGGAAATCCCCAAGTTCATGGGATGGATGGAGCTGGAACATAAACAACTTTCCTGACCCTCAGAATTTCCTGGACTGGACAAAAGGCCAGGGTTTAAACGTAACCCTTAATATCCATCCTGCTATTGAGGGTGACGACCCTTTATTTGCAACCGCCGATAATACTGCCGGGGGTCTTGTAAAAGACCCCTCACAAGACAAATACTATTTTGATTTCAGTAATAAAAAGCATATCAAGGCTTACTTTGATCTGCACGAGCGATTTGACGACCAGGGCATTCGCTTCTGGTGGCTTGACTGGTGTTGCGAAGGAATAAAGGTGGGGGTGAACGGACTTCCTGGTGATGGATGGATTAACAGCCTTTATGCTAAAAATGCTATTGATCGGGGATTGAGAGGATTTGCCTTTTCACGTATTGGAAACGGGTACGAAAGCTACAGCGGGTCATCAGAACCTGGTACTTCCTGGGCAGAACACCGTTATACCATTCATTTCACCGGCGATACATATGCAACATGGGATATGCTGGGGTTTGAATCTTATTTTACAATCCGTGAAGCGAATATTGGATTACCATATGTTACGCATGACCTGGGGAGTTTCCAGCAGTATCAGTTGGATGATGATATGTATATCCGCTGGATACAATTTGGTACATTCCAGCCGGTTTTTCGTCTGCACTCCAATCACGGGTTGCGCTTGCCATGGGATTATCCCAATGTAAAAAAACAAGCTGAAGATTTTATGTGTCTGCGCCATGCCCTGGTGCCTTATATTTATTCAATGGCACACGAATCATCAACCGGCGGAATGCCTATTGTCAGAGGAATGTATCTTTATTATCCTGAAGCTGCTGAGGCCTATACATATGATAAACAATATATGTTTGGTGACAATATCCTGGTGTCACCTATTATTACATCGGGAGCGGTAGCATCAACTATGGTATGGTTTCCGGATGGAAAGTGGACCAACTTCTTTACAAACGAAATTATCACTGGCCCCTTGACAAAAACTATTTCATGCGACTACAGCTCAATGCCGGTATTTGTAAAAGAAGGAGGCATTATACCATTACAGCCTTATTCCGATTTTATAGGACAAAATGTGGATGATATGCTTATTCTTAGGGTATATACGGGTGGTGACGGGACGTTTGATCTATATGAGGATGAAGGTGAAAATCTGAACTATCAGTCAGGACAATCTGCAACTACAAACATTTTTTATAATGAATCTCAAAAGACATTGACAATAAATGCTTCTCTTGGAAACTATCCCGGCGCTCCAATTCAGCGTGCCTATGAAGTTACATTTTACAACTTCGATAATACACCATCACAAATAACCGTAAATGATAAAGTATTGAACAGAATATCTGCAGACACCGGGGAAGGCTGGTGGATGGACAACAAAACCGTAAATGTACACTTGGAAAAGATTCCTGTTGGACCTATCAGTGTAGTAATCGCAATTTCTTTTTTACCGCAGACTCAACCTTCCACACCTGAACTAAACATCTACCCTAATCCATCAACTAATAACTCTGTCACTATAGAATATATTGACAGCAACACCAATGCAGCGCAATTGAACATATTCAACCTGCAGGGCAGGAAAACCTACTCAGAACCCATTTTCAACAATAGCAGGTCAGTCATAGATACAAGGACTTTTGCCAAAGGAATCTATATTGTGAATGTTAAAAATGGGAATGCTTTATTTAATAAAAAATTAATCGTGGATTAATTTCTCCCTTCGTTCATTTTGATCAGATTTTCCAACTTTATAAAAGTTCCACAAAGCACTTGATTGATATCACATCCGATAATAAAAAGAGAATGGTGTTAATTACCACCGACCTTTGTTTAAATTTAAACAGATGGTCATAAAGTCCATTAAAAATACCACAACAAATAAAAACCATTAACCTGGGTTGTTGAGTAATTGATATGATCTAAATATCCCCAGACCTTACCAGGTCGATTCTGGTTAATTCTGGGAAAGCTTCTGGGGATGACACGGGGTTGATGCTTGGCAAAAGATGATCTATCACCAGAGTCCTTAAAACATAATAGAAATAATGAAAAAATTAAAATCCTTCCTTCATTGACCATTTCAAAATCCGGTCTGATTTCACTTAACATACATAACAAAACAACAAGTCTTTAACTCCCCTTTTGTAGTAAATTTGAGATGACCAGGATGGTCAGGGGCACTTGCTTTTCCGAGGCAGGGGCCGTTCACAAGCAAGATGAAAATATTTTGTCTTTTGTGTGGCATTACCCTTTTGCTAACAGGTGAAATAAGTATTACTTTTATCCTGCCAAAGATCCTTGTACGATGCGACATACCTTCGTTCTTTATATCCTGCTCTTGTTCTGTGGACTAATAAATGCACAGGTATATAAAGACCGAAATGCCCCTGTTGAAAGCCGAGTTGAAAGCCTTCTTTCATATATGAGCCTGGATGATAAATTAAATTATATCGGGGGAACTAACCAGATGTTCATAAGGGGGATACCCGGTTTGGGACTGCCGCCAATAAAGATGTCCGACGGCCCGGTTGGCGTAAGAACATGGGGGCAGGCCACAGCTTATCCTGCAGGTATATGCAATGCAGCGACATGGGACAGGGACCTGGTTCTTTCGCTGGGAGAGGCGCTTGGAAAAGATGCCCGTGCGCGAGGGGTCTATATACTTCTGGGACCTGGCCTCAATATCTACCGTGCACCTATGTGCGGGAGGAATTTTGAATATTTCGGGGAGGATCCTTTCCTTGCCGGCCAGATGGCATCACAGTATGTCAGAGGAGTGCAGAGCCAGCGTGTAGTTTCTACTGTAAAGCATTTTGCAGGCAACAATCAGGAATGGGATCGTTATGATGTAAGTTCAGATATTGACGAAAGAACACTCCAGGAAATTTACCTCCCGGCATTCAGGGCGGCAGTAACAGATGCAGGTGCCGGAGCAGTGATGAATGCGTATAATCTCCTGAATGGAATCCATTGCACGCAGAATGCACATCTCAACATTGATATCCTGAAGAAACAATGGCAGTTCAAAGGCATCCTGATGAGCGACTGGGGTGCAACTCATGATGGTGTGGCAGCTGCAAACGGCGGACTTGACCTGGAAATGCCTGAAGGTGATAATATGAATATCTCAACCCTGTCCACGGCTCTTTCATTCGGTGAGATATCACAAGAGACCATAGATGATAAAGTGAGACGCATCCTGAAGATCATTTTCGGTTTTGGCTTCTATGACAATATCCAGACTGACTCATCAATACCACTTGATGACCCGGAAAATGATTCCATATCACTTCAGCTGGCAAGAGAGGGGATAGTGCTTCTCAAGAATGACTCCATCCTCCCACTTAAACGGTACCTAATAAAATCCATTGCAGTAACTGGTCCCAATGCCGACCAGTATGAGGCCGGCGGAGGAAGTTCCTATACATCTCCTTTTCATTATATCTCTGTTCTGAAAGGCATCCAGGACCTTGCCGGATCAAATGTGACGGTCAATTATGCTGGCCAACCCCAGCCGTCAGTCCTGGCTCAGAGTTCCGTCTTTTACACCGCCCCCGGTTCGATGCAGAAAGGACTTTACGGCGAATACTTCAGTAACCAGGCATTATCGGGAATCCCCGCAAATACAAGGATTGACACGATGATCAATTTTTACTGGTCAGGTATTCCTAATATATCAGGAATACCAGCAAATCATTTTTCCATCCGCTGGATTGGTGTGATAAGACCGGCTGCTTCGGATAATTATACATTTTATGTAAGCGGTGATGACGGGTTCAGGTTGTGGGTCAACGATTCGCTCATCATAGATAACTGGGTTGATGAGGCTATAACCACAAAAACCGGGTCCATAAGCCTGGCTGCAGGAGGGGAGTATGATATAAAGCTGGAATATTACCAGGATGAAGGGCTGGACGATATAGTAATGGGCTATCAGAGTGACAGCGATTTTAATGCCCAGGTACTGGCAGCGGCCGGCGCATCAGATGTAGCTGTGGTCTGCGCAGGTTTCAACAGCAGCATTGAAGGTGAAGGATTTGACAGAACTTTCACATTGCCGGTTGGCCAGGACAGTCTCATATCACGTGTTGCAAGGGTCAACCTGAACACTGTCGTAATAATAAATGCGGGAGGCAATGTGTATAAGCAACCCTGGCTAAGTAAGATAAAAGGGCTCATCCAGGCCTGGTATCCCGGGCAGGACGGCGGACAGGCCATTGCCGAGATACTGTTCGGAAAAACAAATCCGAGCGGCAAACTGCCAGTCACATTTGAGAAAGAATGGAAGGATAATCCTGTTTATGGAAATTATTATGCGAACAACGGAGCTAATCATGTAAAGTACAATGAAGGTTTATTTGTAGATTACAGGTATTATGATGCCAATAATGTTGAACCTCAGTTCCCTTTCGGATTCGGGTTATCCTATACAACTTTTTCATATTCAGACCTGTCTATATCGAAGGATACTGCTGATACATACTTGGTGACTTTTGATGTCAAAAATACAGGCAATGTTGCAGGGGCTGAAGTTTCACAATTATATATAAGTCCCGACCAGCCGAAAATAACCAGGCCTGTCAAGGAACTGAAGGGCTTTTCCAAGGTATCCCTCAACCCCGGCCAAATAATGACAATCTCGCTGGTGCTTAGAGACGAGTCCTTTTCTTATTTCAGCATTGACAAGAATACGTTTGTCGCAGACAGCGGTAATTATGACATTATTATCGGGTCCTCATCCAGAGATGAAAAACTGCGACAAACATTACTTTTTGACAGGAATGTGGTGATAAAAAGTCCTGTCATTTCAGAGCCTGCCTCTTCAGGGTTGCTCATTTATCCTGTTCCTGCCAATGACTATTTTATTATCCAGACCGATCTTGATGCCCTGAAGTTCAAAACAGCTGAATTATTTGATTCAACAGGCAGAATTTTGGATCAACGAACGTTCACTGGGCAAAGTCTCCTTTACAACTGCATCCAGATGCGGAATGGTTTATACATTTGCAGGATAAGATTAGGGCAGCAGACAGTTACAAGAAAATTCGTAATAGCCCATTAACAGCCACTCCATAAGAAACAAAGGATCCATAACTTCAGACTGAAAAACAGCAAGGAAACGGGATTAAGTCCTTTAAGTGGAAAGCCAGTGCCCCTGACCACTTCTGGCCAGATTATATTGACCACCTCAAGCCGGACTTAAATTCCTGTAATATAGTTTTGTATGTCAAAGACAATCTGAATGGCTGAATGTGGCCATGCTCTCAGGCTTTTACAGTTTATCTTGCTTTGTCGTTTTTGTCAATTTGTGTATTCACTGCAGGATTTTAGGTCCACTCTGCTCGCATGGCGAGTATGAGGAATACGAAACCGAGAGCAGTAAAGACTTGAATGGCTAATAACTGGCCCACAATGAAAGACTGGTTGGCGAGTTTTTGAACTATTTCCGGATAAACAGCAAAGCCAGGTGCTCCGGTTAGACCGCAGGTCTGCCACGCCGCAGTAAAGAAACATAAGCCAACCCCTAATTGCAGATCCGCCACTCTTTGGCGTTTTGGTTCAAGATTTGGACGCTTATGTGCCTTTATCTTGAACGGCATATTTATTTCTGCTTTCAAATAACGAAGATATGTTATTTGGTCTAAATCCTTATTCCTTTTTCTCTGGCTATATAAGTTATTGAAGTAAGTGTTGTCTTCCTATTGTTCTTAGACAATAGTTGAGTAGATAAGTCAGTGCTCCTGGCCATTTTTGGCCGGATTATATTGGCCACCTCATTTTCGGAGTTAAATCTTTGTAATATAGTTATTTATATTAAGGACAATCTGACCGGCTGAATGTGGTCATGCTTTCCGTTTTTTGCAATAGTTACCATTTTCACTTTTTTACGATATCACATCGGTGTGTTATCGGTTGTTTTATGCATAATTCCGTACTGAGTTTTATCAGTAAGACACATTTAATGGGGTTTTGTGGAACAAATTTATTCGATTCGCCACATTTAATTAGGCTATGACACCGTGTTGCCTATGGGTTTTCCAATAAGATTAAGGTTGGTGGTAATTACCCCCGACCTTTGTTTAAATTTAAACGAAACTTGAAGTAGCGGTCTCATTCAAATAGAAGGTTCTTATAAAGTTGTGCAGTGGTTTTGCTAATTGAGTTTATGTGTTTTGTTCCCTAGGGAAATCCTCCACCTACCCATGCCCTTCGCCTCCTATTTGGGTATCTTCCCTTAATAATAGGGAAAAAGTAATGTCCAAAAAGGGGGTCAATACCGTAAGAAAAATTTTGCCAAATTTTTACGGGAAATCTAAGAAATCCATTTTATCTTAAAATCCGATTCCAAAATTCTTGACAATTTTTTCAAAAAATGTGAGTCAAAGTATTTTCCAACATGAACAGAATGGTGTGAATTCACACCAACCTTTGTCTAACTCTGACCAGACAGATTAGAAAAACAGGTCAAAGAGTTTATTGATTTTGATTAATCCCTTCAATCAATCCAATTGATTTCATAACTTTATTTTCAGATACACCAAATAATTATGGAATAGATTAAACTATTCTTCATCTATATTAACATAAATAACCTTGATCATGAAAGTAAAGACATTTTTTATTGTTCTATCATTATTCTTATTGTGGCATTGTGCTACGAATGACACACAATCAAAACTACCTCCTGCGCCAATAAAACCGGTAATTGATCAATACTTCGGTACTAAGATTTCAGATCCTTATAGATATATGGAAAATTTAAAGGATACGTTAGTAATGACCTGGATGAAGCAACAGTCTGATTTTGCGCGTAAAACGCTGAACGGCATTACTGGAAGGAAGAGACTTATTGACATGATGTTTGATTTTAATAAAAGAAAATCAGCAAGTATAGGTCAATTGAAAATCACAGATAATGATCGCTATTTTTACCTTAAGATGACACCGGCCGATGAGACTGGGAAACTATATTACCGTGACGGATATGAGGGAAAGGAAATATTTTTGTTTGATCCAAAAACTTTTAGTCAGGATACTACCAAAAAATATGTAGTCAGTTCGGTTAATCCTTCAATTGATGGATCCAAAGTTGCTTTTGATATTGCTCCAAACGGATCTGAAAGTGCAGTTTTGCTGACAATGGGAATCAGAACCCTTAAAATATATCCTGAAAAGATCGATCGCCGCGAAGGGGGATTCCCCATATCATGGCTCGCTGACAATAACAGCTTCCTGTACAATCGTTTTCAATCAGCTGATGTCCACGATGTAAACCGTGAAAAGAACAGCAAAACACTTCTGCATATTGTCGGGAAAGATCCTTCGACTGACAGGGAAGTATTCTCCAGGGCAAATAATCCTGAAATAAGCATAAAGCCAGAAGAATTACCATTTGTCCTGTACGATAAGGATAGTAAGTATTTGTTCGGGTTGATCTCAACAGTAGATAACAAGCTGAAATTATACTATGCGCAATCAACTGACCTGAGTAAGGGAAAAATAGAGTGGAGAAATTTGATAAAGCCTGAAGATGAGGTATATGATTTTTTTACCACAGATAAAGATTTATATCTGTATACACCAAAAAATGCACCTGATTTTAAAATCCTGAGAACTTCACTGGCAAAACCTGATTTAAATCAGGCGGAAGTTATTGTCCCTGAAGATCCTCAAAGAAAAATGACTGACTACTGCATCACCAGCGACGGATTATTTTATACTTTATCTGAAAACGGGATCAAAGAAAACCTTTTCTTCCTGCCAAAAGGTGAAAAGACTCCAAAAGAAATTAAGCTTCCATTTACTGCCGGAACTGCAGGATTAAGCTCAAAGGGTTATAAATTCAATGACATCTGGGTTGGCCTGACAGGATGGACAAGCGATTATAGGCGATTCCGTTATCTACGACAGAATAATGAATTTAAACTTGAAACTCTGTCATCTGTCGTAGAGTATCCTGAGTATAAAGATTTGATAGTTGAAGAACTTATGATCCCTTCCCATGACGGGGTCAAGGTTCCATTATCATTAATTTACAACAAAGGTATTAAGAAAACCGGGAATAATCCTGTTTTCCTGATTGGATATGGAGCATACGGAGGGTCTATCACTCCTGGGTTTTCTCCAAATCTATTGCTCTGGACATATGAAGGAGGAATCCTTGCAATACCTCATGTGAGAGGTGGCGGAGAGCTTGGGGATGCATGGTATAAGTCAGGTTATAAAACTACCAAACCAAATACCTGGAAAGATCTCATAGCCTGTGCCGAATACCTTGTTAAAGAAAAATATACCTCTCCAAAGAAAATTGCAATTAATTCAGAAAGTGCCGGTGGTATACTGATTGGTCGGGCAATGACCGAAAGACCGGACCTTTTTGCTGTCGCTATTCCTCAGGTCGGTTGTTTAAACACAGTGCGGGCAGAAGAGTCGCCAAATGGTCCTGTAAATGTGCCCGAATTCGGGACAGTCAAGGATTCTGTTGAATGCATGGCTCTTATTGAGATGGATTCTTACCTTCATATAAAAGATGGTGATAAATATCCATCGACATTAATTACAGCAGGAATAAACGATCCCAGGGTAATTGCATGGCAACCTGCAAAATTTGCAGCCCGGCTGGAGGCTGCAAATAAATCAGGCAAACCAGTGCTTTTCCTTGTCGATTATGAAGCCGGCCATGGGATAGGAAATACAAAAACAAAAAACTTTGAAGAACTCGCAGATGTATTTAGTTTTGCTTTATGGCAAACCGGACATCCTGATTTTAAAATAAAATAAACTATTTTAAAAAATGTCAATATATAAGAGACTCACATTGGAACAATAAACATTTTCATATAATACCTTGACTCGGATGCGCAGAGGTTAAAAGATCCAGCCTTATTTGACCACTTCAAAATCCGGTCTGATAACACTAACATACATATATAAACACCAAGGATTTAAATCAAAACTTTGATGTCGGTTTAATCCATCAATCTGATTGTGGCAGTCCGCCCTACAATCATTTCTCCATAACAAATACCTTTTTAGGATTTCTATTGGTTCCCGCACAGGTAAGGTAAATTCGTTCAAGGTTAAATCTAGCTATGGGATTTGTTCTTGCCAGTATCTCATACTCATAACATAAATTTTGGTACAAGACATCTGCTGATTCTTTTATATATCTTGAAACAATCAAAGCGAATCTCTCGTTTGATTGGTCTATAAAATCCCAAACCATGTTGTCAAAACCATAATATTCTGCCTCCCCTACTTCGCTGATGAACATTCCTTCCAAAGATTGTTTTATAAGAAAGAACCTATAACTTTAAGATCAATTCAATTAAAAATTTTGATGAAAACCAATGTTTTCACATTTTTGGAACCAATATTTAAAAACATCAGATCAATACATGACATATCTTTTTAATAATAAGTTCAATTCATTCAATTCAAGATGAATGAAATACTAAATAGAAGAGAACACACAGCGGCATACAATATGACCGCAAAAAATGATATACTTACCTTGATTAAATTATCTTATAAATTTTTATTTATTATGAAAAACATTTTATGTTTATGTGTTGTTGCGGTTATGACATTGTTCATAACATCTTCGTCACTTTCGGGAGCGAACGCTCCAAAAAAGCATCTGGGGATACAAGTCTATTCCGTAAAAGGTTTCGAATCAGATATTCCCGGCTCACTCAAAGCTCTTGCTGACGATGGTTATGTCGTAATGGAGCTTGCCAATTACAATGTTGCCACAGGATTGGTCGGAGGTTACAAACCTGCCGACTTTGCTGCTTTGGTAAAGAAATACGGTATGGAAGTTATTTCGAGCCATGTAAGCGCTAAATTTGATATCAAAGATGAGGCAGGAACGCTTACTGCTTGGGGCAAGGTATTTGACGATCATAAATTAATGGGCTGCAAATATGTTGTTTTACCAATGCATATGTGGGCAGGCACTTTAGAGGGAGTTAAGGCAGAATGCGATCTGATGAACAAAATCGGTGACGAAGCTAACAAAAGAGGAATTAAATTTGGTTATCATAACCATAATCTTGAGTTTGCTACACTTGGTAAAACTGATCAGCTATATGAGGATTTACTTATTGCCAACACCAACCCCGACAAAGTATTCTTTGAAATGGATGTCTATTGGATTACTATTGGTGGTCAGGATCCGGTAACTTACCTTAAGAAGTATCCTGATCGTTTCAAGTTACTTCATGTCAAAGATGAGTATGTTGTTGGTGCAACCGGAAAAATCAACTTCCAGGCCATTTTCGACCAGTTCTACAAAAACGGACATCAGGATTGGTTCGTAGAGCTGGAAGCTAAAATGACTAAAGAGGAGCATGAACAGTCAATGGCCATGATGGAGTCAATGAAAAAAATTCAAGCCGAAGGCGGTACTATGAAAGATGTGATGGACCTGATGGCAAAAAATCAGCCAAAACCTGATCAGAAGTCGGCTCCTCAGGGTAATGCTCAAGCCAAAGTGGAAAAACCAGGTAAGACCACACCTCCTCCCGGATTTGGTCCACTGGATCCAAAAGTAGTAGCTGAACAGCTTACAACATCCCTCCAGGGAATAAAGGAAAGTGCCGACTATCTTCTGAAATCAGATTTCGTAAAATAAAGTAAGAAAATTCTTTCAATAGCCTTTGTTAAGGTCAAAGCAAGAGAGCCATCTGGTAAATCATTGATTACAGGATGGTTTTTTTAATTTAAGTAACTATTATCGGAAAATTCAGGCCTTAAACTAATATGTTTGTTTCAGTTTAAAACACTTGTGAACCAGGTGCTGAAGTAAGATTGTATATTCTCTTAAACTGCTATATGAAAAAGTCGATGTACTGATTTAAATTAGTTTGTGTGGAATATGCCGTTGCGCTGACTATATTTGGCCGAATCTCCTTGACTATCAAAAGCCGAAATTAAGTGCTTGTTTTTTAGTTGTATATGATAAATGTAACTTGACTTACCAAATGTGGTCAAGATGTTCGGCTTTTATAGTCAAAGTATTTTCCAACATGAGCAGAATGGTGGTAACTACCACCGACCTTTGTTTAATTCTGAACCGACAGATTACAAAATAGCTAAATGAGTTTTTGAAAAATCCGACCTTTATTGACTACTTTAAAATCCTCTCTAATAGCATATTCTTTGACGGGGGGTTCATTTATTGCTTATTGTTATATAAAAGGCCAGCATTCTAAAAAATCTTTTACTAAACACCCAGACTAATAAAGAGAATCAAAAAGAATGCTGGCCGAAAGACTATAAGAAAAAGCTGATTTATAAAAGACAATCTCAAAAGCTTAAATATTCCCTGAATGAAAATAAAACCAACGCTATGATTAATTTTCCCATTTAATCTTTATAGACCCTGGTGAGTAATGATTAAAATCGTTTTATTAAACAGTAAAAATTATTAATTTTTTCGGATCGGAAATAATAAAAAGACCAGCATTTGACATTTTATTCATTGTATTTCACATGATTCACATTGCACCAGGTCTGGAACTTCTCTCTGAGAATTATTATCTGATTAAGTAACATTAAATGATAACTATACAGCCGGCATCTTTCTGAGATGCATCACAAATTTAGGATAGTGATTCATTTAGCAGTAAATGCCTAATCTTCAAAAGCAAACAAAAATATTTGTTGAAATTTTTTGACTTAAGTTTCTTGCTGATATAACTTGCATCAAGAAAAAGGATTCTGATATTTTAGTTTTATATATTAACCAAATTTCAACCAAATGAAAAAATCTTTCTTAACAATTACAATTGCTGTATTTCTTTTAATCTGTTTAAACGGATTGCAGGCGCAAACCACACAGACAAAACTCAATCAAGTTGAGTTGATGAAGCAGTTGGAGGGTTCCTGGACTGGTGAAATTGCTAAAGACACAATTGACATTTGGAATTTTAAACCTGTTGGAACTGGCGAAGATTGCGATTGGAAGAATATTACCAAAGGAAAAACGATTTTAGAAGGAAAGCAACTCTGGGGGTATGTCAAAGGAATTGATAAATACATCATTGCAGCAACTAATGAAAAACCAGACATAGAGATTATTGCGGTTTGGTTTATATCAAAATATAAATACATAAGTATTCCATTTAGTGATATATCAAATCCTGAAAAGGCTTCTTTTAAAGTAGAAGGTAATTTTAAATCACCAGATATTTTAACAGAAACCACAATAATAAATAACAATCCTATCAGAACCGATACTTGGACACGGGTAAAATAGAAATTCCTAATATCATCTGAATGCCCCATGATTTAATAATTTGGGGCATTTTATATTTTTTAATACAATAATTTACAGCTAATTATGATTTATTAATTTGGGGAAGTTATTTTTAATACAATAATTTACAGCTAATTACTACTGACCTTCGTTTTAATTTAAACAGATTCTCATAAAGTCCATTAAAAACCTGCCAACAAACAAAAAACACATACACGAATTGTTGCGTATTTTTTATGACATAATATCGCCAGACCTCACCAGGTCAATTCTGTTCAATTCTGGGAGAGTTTGGCGTGGTTTTAAAGGAAAGGGTTATCTGAAGATGATCTATCAATGGCGACCTTAAAACATCATTAAAAAGGTAAAATAATATTTATAACCTCTCCTGATATCAGGAGAGGTTATAAGATCCATATTAACATGACCACAAAAAAATCGGTTTGATTTCACCGAACATACATAACAAAACAACAACTTTTTTACTCCGAGTTTTGGAGGTCAAGTTATTCCGGCCAGTTATCGTCAAGGCTTCTAGCTCTCCCAGCTCATTAAAAATAGCCGACGTTTTTGCGTCATATATTATAACTTTTACATAGTTTTGATTTGAGTAATTTAAAAGATAAATACCGTTCTCATCCGAAGCGAATGGTCAGATATATCAAAGTTCGTTTAATTGAGTTCATCATCTGCCTCTCTCCGGATTTTATCAAAACTATAAAATCATGAAAAAAACATTCTTTTATTCTGCCCTTGCATTTCTAACCCTGAATCTTTTCAGCCAAGGGAACCCTCTCTGGCTCCGATATACGGCAATTTCGCCGGATGGCAAAACCATATTATTTACATTCAAAGGCGATATATATTCAGTCCCGGCAACAGGAGGCGCTGCGGTTCCTCTTACTCTCAGCGAATCGTATGAGTATTGTCCTGTCTGGAGTCATGACGGGAAGAGCATCGCATTTGCTTCTGACCGGTATGGTAATTTTGATGTTTATGTAATGCCTTCGGGAGGAGGCGAAGCCAGGCGGCTGACTTACCATTCAGCCAATGAAACGCCCAGCTCTTTTACTGCCGATGACAAAGCAATAATCTTTTCAGCATGCAGGCAGGATCTCGTAACCAATGCCCAGTTCCCGATATCGATAATGAGCGAGCTATACAGCGTACCTGTGGCAGGTGGAAAAGTTTCTCAGGTTCTTACATCTCCTGCACTTAATGCACAATTTAATCCTGGCGGTGACAAATTGATATATGATGATTTAAAAGGTTATGAAAGCCTCTGGCGTAAGCATCATACTTCATCTGTTACGCACGATATCTGGCTCTATGATTTAAAGACAGGGAAGTATACCCAGCTTACCCAATTTCCGGGTGAGGACCGGAATCCTGTTTTTGATTCAAACGGGAATGATTTTTATTACCTGAGCGAGCAGAACGGATCTTTCAATGTTTTTAAAAGCTCCTTGGATAATCCTTCAAGGAACCAGGCACTGACCAGCTTTTCAAAAGATCCTGTTCGTTTCCTGTCCATTTCCAAAAATAATACGCTCTGTTTCAGCTTTAATGGCGAAGTATATACCATGATTCCCGGCGAAGATCCTAGAAAAGTGAATATAACAATTGCAAATGACGGGAGGACGCCTGTCGAGAAGATAATCCCTGTAAATGAGAACTTCACCGAAGCCAGGCTATCACCAAATGGCAAGGAATTTGCCTATGTCTTCCGCGGCGAAATTTTTGTGACCAGCATTGACGAAGGTGTGACAAAACGAATAACCAACACTCCCTGGCAGGAACGCAGCATAAACTTCAGCCCTGATGGTCGATCGATTGTCTATGCGGCCGAAAAAGATAATAACTGGAACGTTTATATGGTCTCTATAGCTCGCAAAGAAGAGCCATATTTCTTTATGTCGACTGTCCTGAAAGAAGAGACGGTAATAGCCACACCGGCAGAGGAATACGAGCCCGAATTCTCTCCTGATGGAAAGGAGGTGGCATATCTTGAAAACCGCGTTACACTTAAAGTCATTAACCTTGCTACAAAGCAGGTCCGGACGATTATGCCAGCGGACAAGAATTACTCATATGCCGACGGAGATCAATATTACCAATGGTCGCCTGACGGAAAATGGTTCCTGGTACAGTTTGGATACCCCGAACGTGTGCAGACTCCTGAAGTAGGACTGCTCGCATCTGATGGGAAAAGCGAGATCCATAACCTGACCCTGAGCGGATATAATAATTATATGCCAAAATGGGTCATGGACGGCAAGGTCATGATCTGGGGGTCCGACAGGGAAGGAACCCGTCAGCAAGGCGGCGAACTTGTCTCTGGTAACATATATGCAATGTTCTTTTCGAGAGAATCTTTTGACAGGTTCAAACTTACAAAAGAAGAGTTCAGTATACTGAAGGACCAGGAAGACAAAGAGGCCAAAGAGAAAAAAGAAACTGAAGAAAAAGCTAAAGCTGAAGAAAAGAAAGGTAAAGGGCCTGCAGAAGTTAAAACAGTAAAGGACTCGCTCAAAAAAGAAATATTAATCGACTGGGATAATCTCACAGACCGTAAGGTAAAACTTACGACATATACTTCTTCTGCCAGTGACTGGATACTTTCAAAGGATGGAGAAAAACTTTACTATCTCACATCATTTGACAAGGGCAACGATCTATGGGTTACCGAGGTTCGCACAAAAGATACAAAACTGCTGTCGAAACTAGGCGTCAATAATGTGAGTATGGAGCTCTCGCGGAATGGCAAATTTATTTTTCTTCTGGGCGACGGAAAGGTCATGAAAATTGATCCGGAATCAGGTAAGTCTGAGCCACTGAAGGTATCGGGTGAAATGGTACTGAATCAGACTGCAGAGAAAAATTACATTTTTGATCATGCATGGCGGCAATTGAAGGAAAAATTTTATGTTGAAAACCTGCAGGGTGTTGACTGGGATTATTATTATAATGATTATAAAAAGTTCCTCCCCTACATCAACAATAATTATGATTTTGCAGAGATGCTCAGTGAAATGCTTGGTGAATTAAATGCTTCTCATACAGGATGTGGTTACCGGAACAATCAGCCAAACTCAGATCAGACTTCTTCGCTTGGACTTTTGTTTGATTACAACTATTCGGGAAAAGGGATAAGAATTGCCGAAGTAATAAAATTCGGTCCTCTGGATAAAGCATCCTCGAAAGTGAAACCCGGTGATATACTGGAGAAAATTGACGGCCAGCCTGTTGACTCCATTGATTTTTATGAGTTGCTCAACCGCAAGGCAGGGAAACTGGTATTGCTGTCACTTTCTGAGCCGACGGCAAACAAACAGTGGGAAGAGACTCTGAAACCCATTTCGCTCGGAGAGGAAAATGAACTTCTTTACAAACGGTGGGTAGAGAACAGGCGAAAGGAGGTTGACCAGTTCTCAAATGGCAGAATCGGCTACATACACGTAAGAGCGATGAATGATGCAAGTATGAGGACCGTTTTTGAAGAAGCCCTGGGACGCAATATCGAGAAAGAAGCACTGATTATCGATACACGTTTTAACGGTGGTGGTAACATTCACGAACAGCTCTCTGATTTCCTGAACGGAAAGAAGTATTTGGATATCATACCACATGGACAATATGTAGGTTCAGAACCATACAATAAATGGACAAAACCTTCCATTGTTCTTATAGGCGAGAGCAATTATTCCGATGCTCATCTCTTTCCTGTGGCATATAAATTAAAAAGCGCAGGTAAGACACTTGGAATGCCTATACCCGGAACCGGAACATTTGTCTGGTGGGAGACCCAAATTGATCCTACTCTCTATTTCGGCATACCTATGGGCGGATGGCGGACACCCGACGGAAAGTTCTGTGAAAATAATCAGATGGAGCCTGACATTAAAGTGAGGAATGAGCAGGATGCTCTTGCTTCCGGACGCGATCAACAGATAGAGGCCGCAGTAAAGGAACTGTTAAAGAAATAGATACAATAAATAACCGGTTTATTAAGCACAATGGAAAATCAAAAGGCTTCTTTTTTTTAGGAAGACTATATATGCATTTGCAGAAATCCGCAGAGGTTAAAAGATCCAACCTTGTTTGACCAAGACAAAAGTCAATCTGATATCATTTAACATATATAACTAAACAACAAGGATCTAGCTTCGTCTCCCATTGATCAATTTTCTTTTACTGACTTTAAAGAGGCTGTCTCAAAAGGTTAGAATATCTTCTTTTTCGTTGTTTTTATTCGTACTCCCATACGAGGGCACTTTCAAATATTCAATTCTACAGAGGATAAATTGACTTTTGATACATCCTCTTTAAAATCCGTCCAACTTTAACCACTTCAAAATCCGGTCTGATTCCACTTAACATACATAACAAAACAACAAGGATTTAACTCCGGCTTGGGTGGTCTATTGCATTCAGTTGACAATAGGCAAGGGTATTTGCACTTCTAATGAGGTCATATATGGAAATATTTCTAGCATTTTCATTCCCCTTTGTCCTAGGTATTGTTTAACTTCCGTTGATTTGTGAAGAGTGAAGATCAGGCAATAGATACATTTTTTAGGGATACTATGAGAGAAGGATATTACTATTGTGACTGATGAGGCATTGCATTATTAAGATCGAATAATATTGTAGAAATAAGTATGTCACGTCAATGGCAAATTTAAATTATATCTGACAAAGGATTTCTTTAAACAGTAAATTTTATACTTCTAAAAATTTAGTTATATTTAAGCGCAGTGCTAAAAAAATTTGACACGAATTAGTTTCTTTCTTACCTTTGGATTCAATGTAATATAAGTATAAAATCACTAAACTAAAATTATCCATGAAATCTATTTTATCTAGAATCTTTATTGTCGGTATTTTTGCATTAACTGCTAATAGTTATTGTATTGCACAAATGTCTTGTGGTACAATAGTCTGTGATCATCCTAATGATAGTACTTTTTAGATGATAAGTGAATCACAATATGGTTCAAAGAAATTGTCCAATTGTGATGTTAATGCAACTTATAATTGCCACGGATTTGTAATAAGTTACTTTGAAGGAGGTTGTACTCAACCAAGTTGGTACAATCCTGTTCCAGCTCCTTATACTTGTCCAAACACATTTGGGAAAAGATATGATACTGATTGGCAGAACAGTGGCAAATATGTTAGGGTGTGCTCAGAAAATAATGCCAATATTGCTTATTACCACCTCACCATTGGAGATACACATTCAGCAGTAAAAGAAGTTCTTTATGATCATTCATTTAAATATATTTCAAAATATGGTTGTGATGGTCCTCTTGTAGCGCATAATTTAAATCGCTCCTTTTATCATTTAGTTAAACCAACTCAGATTGATACAAGATATCTAACTGAATTCTGGACATATATTGGTCCCATTTCGGGTAGTTCGAACATAACGAGCACAACCCCAGTATTTTTTAGTGTAAACGATAGCACTGGAGTTAATTATTCTTGGTCAATTACTAGCGGCGGCTCGAAAATTCATATCTATTCTGGAGGCAATCAAGCTGTCGTTACTTTGATTCCTGACCATACTGGATCAGCCACATTGCAATTAAGTGCCGGTTCATCATGTGGAGCTACCAAAACTCAACAAAAAAATTTGAATATTAGTATTTGCTTAGATGGAACTTACGATAACGCAGGAATTTACAATCAAGTATTGAATACTGTTAATCATGTTTCAACAGGAGGTGTTGCTGTTAGAGTATCTTGTTTAAATGCAACAACTATAACTTGGCAAAAAACATCAGGGAATATTAATGGATATTTTCCAGATGGACAAACAGTCTCGTTTAATATGACATCAGGTGGATCAATTAGTTTGTTAATTACTGCCAAGAATGGATCAACTACCATAGGATCACGGACGGTTGCCTTTTATAACTAGTGTCATGTCAACTTGATAATGTCTGATATTGTTTGTATCTTGCCGGAAAAAACGATGGTACGATACAAAGTAACCCTGACAAAAGAAGAGAGAGACCAACTTATGGCTTTAATAGGTAAAGGGAAGCACACTTCCCAGGAATATCGTAATGCTTGTATTCTGATTAATTCCGATGAAGGTCCATACGGGAAAAAGATAACAAGCGAGCATATTGCCCAAGTCTTGCAGATAAATGCCAAAACGGTTGAACGCGTGAAACAAAGATTTGTTGAAGAAGGCTTTGAGTCTTGCATAGAGAGGAAGCCATACCCAAGCAAAGGACCAATTAAGACCGATGGTGATTTTGAGGCGCATCTTGTTGCTCTCAGTTGTAGCAAGGCCCCCAAGGGATATGCAAGATGGTCTTTACGTTTACTTGCTGACAAGATGGTAGAATTAAAATACACCGATGGCATCTCTCATGAAACTGTACGCAGGGTACTAAAAAAAACGAAATCAAGCCATGGAAAGTAAAGGGTTGGGTCATTCCTCCTCTTGAGAGCAGCGATTTCGTGGCACATATGGAATTGGTACTGGATGTTTATAAAACGCCTTATAACAAACATTTTCCGGTTGTGTGTATGGATGAATCACCGAAACAATTGATAAAGCAAACCCGGGTTCCGATCCCAAGAAAACCTGGGAGTGATGCAAAAGAAGATTATGAATATGCAAGAAGTGGAGTAGCTCATATCTTCATGGCAAACGAGCCATTAAAAGGAAAGCGATTTGTAAAAGTATTGCAGACAAAAACAAAAAGACATTGGGCACAGTTTATTAAAGAAATCTCTGATAAATACCCTAAAGCTAAAAAGATCCGACTTGTAATGGATAACCTTAATACTCATAAACCTGCCGCATTATATGAGACTTTCCTGCCGGAAGAAGCAAAACGATTATGGGATAGATTTGAGTTTATATATACTCCAAAACATGGCAGTTGGCTCAATATGGCAGAGATAGAACTGAATGTTTTAATGGGCCAATGTCTTAAACGTAGAATTGATAATATGTCAACTATCAGGGAAGAAGTAGATGCCTGGCAACAAGATAGAAATAACAAAAAAGCTAAGATAAATTGGCAATTTAATACCAGAGATGCCAGAATCAAACTAAAAAGACTTTACCCGACAATATTTTATTGACATGACACTAGATAATTTTATTAAATCCTGGATTTGTTATGTAAGACATTTTGTTATAATTAAAAGATATGAAAAAAATATATTGTCTGATTAATTTGGCCACAGTCTTTTTGATATCAAATATCATATATTGCCAGGAAACGAAAATATCAAAGTTTGATGTCTCAATATGTGTTGGTCTTTCAATACCCATTGCTTCTTATGGGAAAATGGATGCAATAAAAGCTGCCATATATGCTCTTCCCTATGAGGTTAAAGGTTTTTCTAAAGCAACCTGTGGATTTGCAAAAACCGGATACGATTATAATATTAAATTAAAATATGAATTTATCTCCCATTGGAACATTTCTCTCTTAACAGGAACGTATTCTAATCTTGTGGATACAAGTGGAATGTCTGATATAACTCGTTTGAGTTCCTCCTCAATTGTTGAAGAAGAAAGTTATAGATACCTTTATATTTTGCCAGGTTTTGGTTATGATAAACAGATTAAAAAGTTCAATTTTGGACTGGATCTATTTTTTGGTTTTTCTCTTACAAGATTTCCATATTACAAGTTTGTTTTTGTCCCTTTTTATGGGAATCCTCCTTTGATGTTTGCACATGATGGTCCAAAACCAAATCTTAATTCATTTACATTGGGTGCCTCGATAAAAGCGACTTATAATTTTTCCAAACACTTAAATTTGGGAATTGATTTATTATTTCAACGGGCGGATTTTAAATATACAGTATCACCTGAACTTATCCCTGGGGGAGGGGGAGCAAATCTTACGTTTTCAGATATTTTAAAAGCGAGAGTAATAAACGCGGGATTAAAAATTGGGTATAGTTTTTAGACAATCCAAAATACATTTCATCATAAATCTTGACAAATATTTAATCGGAGACAAATTCCAATCTTTAAAACTAAAAATACGTCGAGTAGGTAAAGGGGAGTTACACCCCTAAACCTCTCACGGAACCATACGTAAACCTCTCGATTCATAAAGCTCTTCATGAAGAAGATATTACAGTAGAAAACCATGCTGCCAGTACACCAACAAATTAGGAAACGCCTTGGAGACATTCACTAACCATAAATAAGCTATGTACTAGTGCATCTTTTTAAACCTGCCGTACTTATTCTTGGCCCATCGGGCGAGACGGTTGTCGAGCAGACTAAACATATATCCAATTTCCGATTTGCGGAATTTACCATAATAGTTAATCCATCCGGCAATCTTCAATTTGAGCATGTCTGTAAAATCCGGTGATATTGAGCACCCTTGTCAGGTACAAAGTATCAGGATATAAAAAATTAAATTGTATTTACCATTTCCCTGTGATATTGTGATATTTATTTTCCGTATTCAGATGCTCCATCTCATTCGGAATCATATGCTCAAAGTACTCTGGTATTGAGTGCTCAGTTCAACCGGATTTTCCAGCCAATAAACAAAAAACACATATCAGGGTTTTTGAGTAAATATTCTTAAATAATGGCTCCAGACCTCACCAGATCGATTCTGGTCAATTCTGGGAGAGTTTAGCGTGGTTTTAAAGGAAAGGGTTATCTGAACATGATCTATGGTTGGCGACCTTAAAACATTATAAAAATGGGAATTATACTTACAAGTTCTTCAGATATCTGTGGCTGCCATAAGATTTGTTCCTTCATGGGAATAAAAAGTCATAATAATAATGTAGTTAAAATTGTTTTCATTTTCAATTACAAAGATGAATTTGGCAGGACTAAACAAAAAGGAATATTTAATTCACCCAGTACGTGTTGAAGGAACAATACCATTTATTCCTGGTGGATCAAAAGAATACTGTTTTCAGAAATTGAAAAAAGCAATTTATAAATCGGGAAGGTTTTTTATCAGGCCTGCAAACTGTTCTCTACCATACAATTTGACCGATTCAACTCTTACGTTGCCAAGAGAGCTTAAAGCTATTGCGAAAGCAAGAGCTGACTCATCACTCTTACTATCGCCAATCGCAACGTAATCATATTTACCTACAGCAATCCAAAATCCGATTAGTTTCCCTCCGGTCTTTTCAAGAGCTTTTATAGCACTTTCATACCTCTCCGGTGCTTTCCTGACATCTTTAATGCCCTGATCAGTTAATTTCATCAAAAACATGTAAGTAACCATGGTACATTCCTCCTTGACTTTAGTTAAATATCAATCTCTGTTCATTGATACAAAGTTACGCCAGCAAAAAGCTGAAGTCAATTTTATTTATTCAAATAGGAATCTATCCTTATAAGTATTGACTCTGATGGAAGGATTTAGCAAGATCCGTTTTCTTGTTTCTTGAGATTTTAAAGTATATAAACATCAAGTGTTATCCCTGGTTGGTGGCGATCATTTTATTCGGGTTAATTTGAATCATAATCGCAGACTTTTCCAATTATAAAAGGTTGGTGCAAATTTGCACCAACCTTTGTCTAAATTTGACCGAATTGTCATAAAAACGACCAAAAACCTAGCAAGAACCTGGCAACAAACAAAAACAACTTATACGGTTGATTGTATAAGTGGTTGATTTTTTTTGAAAATACGTCCATATTTGACCATTTCAAAATCCGGTCTGATTCCGCTTAACATACAATTCAAAACGACAATTATTTAACTCTGCATGGGGTAGTTAATTTATGCCTATCAATAGTGATCAAAGGCAATGGCTTTTTTCCCAGTAAATAATCTTGAGAACGATTAATCTATTGCTATTCTCTGTATTGTAATTCTTTTATTTGGACATCCATTAGTGTTTAATAATTGCCAGTCAAGTTTTACTACTAATGGAAATGTCTCTTTTGCCAGATTAATATTTGAATTGTCTGGCAGAGAATCAAATTCATAAGTCAGACTATCAATCTTTATAAACCATCCACCGCAACAAGGCGAAGGACACATTCTGGGATCTTGTCCTGTAATTATACCAAAAGACTCATAGTTATTACTCTCTTCTTTCCGGCAGTATAGAAATCCAAAAACAATTAAACAGATTAGAAGTGCAGTTTTATATTTCACTTAAACAAGTTTATGTTTTTTTTATAACAGCCTTTATGGCGCTTAAGTTGCTTTCTGCTATTTTCAAAATAAAAGATTAAAGGTAATGTTCACAGGATTTCCCAATCAGGCTATTGTGCAAGAGGATCAGCGACCTTTCCCATAAAAATGACAGAATTAGTAGTAACTTCCCTTATGAGATATATGAACTGATGGTTGACATAAATTGTAATGGACTGTACAGGTCCTACCAAGGTAGGTTCAATTTCGACCACAGTTGCAGCAGCTGCTTGCGTGCCTTCCTCATCGGTCTGAATGTAAGCCTGGTGAAGTACTTTGCTTATAAGCAGTCCTATATCCGAAATGTTTGAGAAATCTGCTGCATCGGTAAAAGCTATACCCATACCCATGAGTGAAAGGACATTCTTAAGATCGATATTATATCCATACTTGAATTTTGGCAGGTACAGATTTACCTTGGTTGAGGTCAATGAAGCTGTCCAGGTGCTTAAATTGTCAGCTGTCAATGAGCCGGAAACCGCTGAAAGGTCATTGTTATCAGGAAGGAGAATATCCATCACATAGTTCCCCTGCCCATAGGGAATCTCGGCAACATAAAACCCGTTGCCGCGATAGACTTTCTGGTTTTCAGACTCGTACATTGTCGGAACGTTCTCTGTTGACCCGTCCGGTTTTGTAAATGTCCTGGAAGTTGTGGAAGAAGCGTCAAACTGTGTTTTCCACATACCTTTGAAATAGATTGCATTTATAAGAAGCATAACAATATTGGAGTCAAGCTGGCTTATCATGTTTTTTATCAGGCCGTTGGTGTGGTCTGAAATCCAACTGTTGATCTGTGTGGGGACCGTGGGATCTGTTTTATCAAAAGATTTGGCCTGGGCATCATAGTAGCTCGTAAGAATATCGACAAAAGGTGCTTTGACCGAAAAGTCCTTTTCTGTCCATACCGAATTTGCTATATCCATAATAACCCTGCTGTCAACCGAGACCAGTGAAGCAGTAAGATCCTTATAGGATTTATTCAGGTCAGCCATTGAAATATCACTTATCTTGAGTGCTTTAAGGATTGAATCCCTGGTGCTGTTTGCTGCTCCATTCACCGTCATTGAAAGGGCATATGATATGCTAAGGGGAGATATGATAGTATTAAGGTCTCCGGCCTGATTAAGTACCTTGCTGAAAATATCAAATGCAAATGAGTTTTCCGAATTGATAAGGGCGGCCTGCATTGATGTAAGGTTGATCTGAACCGGCTGGATTGGAAGGTTATCGTTATTCTTTCGGCATGAACTGAGTATTATGAAAAACAATATTGCCGGGGAAATCACAAATTTTATTTTGTTGTATTTCATAATAATATGATTTAACGATTAATATCTGGGTCAGCAACTTTGTCTCCATATGCTAAGCCCAAAAATCATGCCAATTCTATTGGCGGTATTTAAAAATCAATTACATAGCTTATCAAATTACCCCTGATTCACACTCTCCTCATAAGTATCACCACAAAAAGGTGCATGAAAAAATATCTGCATCACTTTTTTTGATGTAATACTCAATTGTATAGCGATGAGTTATAGTTTTGATTGGTCTTTAAAAATACATTTATAACTTCGGAGTGAATTTTTGACCTTCATCGATCCTTTAATCTTCGTTTTTATTCGCATTTTAAAGGTAAAGACATGTCGATTTATTCCTGGTGATTATTAGCTTTTCCAATGGATTAAGGTCGGTGTAAATTTGCACCGACCTTTTATAAATTTTAAGTGAAAATCCCCTAAAAACCTAGCAAGAACCTAGCAACAAACAAAAACCACTTACCTGGTTTTCATGATAAGTGGTTGATTTTCTGGTTGCTCTGCCAAGGCTCGAACTTGGACTTTTCTGATCCAGAGTTATCCGAGAATATCAAGAATAAAACTTAATACATTGATTATCAATACTAAGTTATAAAGACAAAATCTTGATATTTCCACTATTTATCCTTATTTATCCCCAAAACCTAGCAAGAAACCTAGCAAGAATTCTAGAAGAAGAACCGAATTAACTTTTGGGGAAGGCAGTATTTTTAAACATGGTTGGCCGGAATAATTTGACCTCCAAAAACCAACCTTAAGTGTGTTTGTCTTATAGTAAGGTATGTATAACATAAACTGACGGGCCAATGAGGGTCAAAAAGTCCGGCTTTTGCATGTACCAAATAGGGTCCTCTATTTAGAATGAGTATAAATTAAGTGATTATTTGAAATTATTCCTTAAAACCAGGTCACAAAAAAGAAGTTTTAGACACGTTACAATATACTTGGGCTATTAATCTAATTGATAACGGCCATGGAATTTATTCCAATTTTGTACTTTTTATCGGAATGGTATATTCCACCATAAAACTTTATTAAATTGACCATTTATCGATAACGTTTAATTATTATGGCTCTGTATAATATTACGACTTAAATATTTGAACATGTAATAATTTGATAAACAAATTGATATATCTATGAATATTTACTCCTTCACTAGTTGGTGGGTAAAATGATTGATAATTTAATGAAAATGCCCATAAATCATTCGTATATTTAAACATAGCCATTATTATTTTTTAATAATAAATTATCATAAATGAATATATCACATTATAAATCCTAAACATATTATAAAGATGAAAAAGATAAAATTGGTTTTATTATTCGTCGGATTAATTGCCTCTTTTGCAATTGGTTCTTTAGCTTTTGCTAATAAAGTCACACCTATGGATAGCGGCACAAAGAAGCTTATGTCTAATGGTAAAATCTTTTGTTGTTGTCCTGGATCACTTACATGCGGATCTGCAGATTGCAGCTCTTCTGTTTGTAAACCAAACCCAGAATGATGTAACCATAAAGAGATTAGGATTCTAAATGTTTCAGCAGTAAGCATAATCATAAAATGCTTACTGCTATTCGTTGCCAAATAAAAATACTAACCTAAATGAAAATTAGATTATTTAATAATAGAATTGCGATTGGGATTTTTTTACTGTTGATTATAATAAACATTTCCTGTGAAAAAACTCAAAAAGAAGTGAAAATTGAGAAGATCAATCTTAATTTTAGCGATACAATTAAAGAAATCACTTTCTCCCAATTATTTTCAGATATTAGATTAATAAAGCTAGAAACAAACAAAGAATCTCTCTTCGGGGACTTTAATAAGATATTGATACATAATCATCAAATCTACATTTCAACTGGACCGTCTATCCTTATTTTTTCTGATAACGGTAATTTTGTAAAAAAAATTGAAAAAGTTGGTGTCTCACCAAATGAATATTCCAACATTTACGATATTTTATTTGATAAAAGGAAAAATGAATTTCAAATCTTGGATGCCAGTTTGCAAAGGGTAATAGTTTATGATTCTATTTTCAATTATTTAAGAGCTTATCAAATTGGAAGTTATGCTATGAATTTTGCTTTGTCAAATAATGGAATGACAATTTTTTATTGTGGGAACGATAACAGTGGAAAAAATACTTCAAAAATTTCACTTTTTAAGGATGGGAAGATAAAAAAAGAATTTATCTCAATTAACAAATTAAAGGCAAATTACTTGCATATAAGAAAATATGATTGGATTTCTTATTATAACAATAAGTCAATGGTTTCGGATGCCCATAACGATACAGTCTATTGCATAGATGGTGAAACATGCTATCCAAAATATTTGATAAATATTGGTGATAAAAAAGTACCTGACAAATTTTACTCAAAAAAGTATAATGACATTGCGGATTTCGATTTGCATTATTTAATGGGTTCAGGTTATGCCTATGGTGTGTTTGGATTTATTGAATCAAAGAGACAATTATATTTTAGTTATGATGAACGTTTAAAAGATAATAATTCTCCATTTGGTAAAATAAAAAAATATTATGTGTTATTCCAGAAAGCTACGAATGAAGCAATAATATCCAATTCCTTGGTTGATGACATCAATTACCCTTTAGGTGAGCGAGTTAATAATGTAATATTTTTTTCGCAGGCTGATGGTAGTGTTGTATTTGGATTATCGGCTCATGATTTTAGGAAGATGGGGTTGACCTCATTTGATAAAATTAACGTAGTAAGAAAAGAATATTATTCTAACAAATATCCAGCATTGAAAATATATAACCAAACCAAAGTTTTGGATAATCCTATATTATTTATAGCAACTTTAAAATAAACATGTTATGTTAAATATTTTTAAGCTAAAGAATACTAATAAATTATTAGTAAGTTTCATTATTCTCTTAGTAGCATTAAATTTATATCTAATTGTTAAAATATCTAAACAACAATTTAATCTATACAATTATAAATCAACAACATTAAAAGAAATGACAGATTCATTGAAAATGAAAGAAAGCTTCATTAAATATTATATTGAAAAATCAATTCATAACTATAATCTGTTAGGAAACGAAATAGTAAAACTTAATTTAATTGATGAAAATAGCAACTATATAAAAATTAATGATTTATATAGTGGCAATGAAATGTTAATTATTTTCTTCCCCCCGAATGCTTGTCCTACATGCTATAATTTAGATGCTTTTCAAGTGCTAAAAGAAATTAAAAACATTAAAGTTTTGGTTATAACACCCATTGATAGATTTGTTGATATAAAATGGTTTTTTAATCGCAAAAATATAAATGCTACTTTTCTAGCCTTTGAAAATGAAAAGGGTTTCCAATTGTTTGATCTTGAAGATCCTTGTATGTGCGTTTGGAACAATAAAACTAACACTAACAAATATTTGTGGTTTTTCCCAAAACAAGTTTATAAGAATTTGATAAGGTATTATCTTGATAGTATTTTATTAGGAGAGTCACTTTTAAAAAATTAAAAAATTAAGTTTAACGCCGCTTCATTAGTATATTAAAATCATTCATGCATTTTAGGGTTAACTATCCGGAGTTGAGATAATTAAGAACTAGTAAAGAATAATTATTGATTTAAATTATTAAGGTTTACTTTACTTTGATACTTTTAGAAATGAAGATGAATATAATTCTTAGAAGTCTTTTCAGAAATCGATGGATTACTTCAGTTATAATAATTAGCCTTGCTATCGGATTAGCATCTATTAACCCGATTATTTTTTATATTAATAAGGAGCTCAGGACTGATAATTTCCAGGTTAATGTTAATCGTATTTATTTACTGAAGTGTGATGATCCCTTTAATAAAGGTTCAAAGATGCTTGCCTGTAGACTTGGGGCAGCTGAATATATGAAGGAGAATTATAGTCAAGTCGAGGATTATTGCAGGATCAAAAATGAAGTTGTTCAAAAAGTCATGGCGGATGATCATTCATATTATAATAACCCGGTCCTATATGAAGTTACTGCTAATTTTTTTTCTTTTTTTACTTATAAATTGCTTACAAATAATCCATATTCAGTACTTGAAACAAATCACGATGTAGCAATTTCAGAGGATTTAGCAAAAGAATATTTCGGCACTTCTTTACCTGTTGGTAAAATAATTACACTCACGATAGAAGATATAAAAAGTGATTTTATAATTAAGGGAGTATTTTCAAAACCTTCGACCAATTCTCATCTCAGCTTTGATATGGTCACATTGAAAAATGAATCTGAAAGTTATGCTTTTTTGTTATTAAAGAGTAAAACTGATCCTTTAGCACTTGAGAAAGTTTTTACAAAGGATAAAGAAAAAATACCAAATATCAATGCAGGAACGCCAGGGAAATATTATCTAGAAAACCTAAAACAGGCATATTTTGATACAACCATAAATACTACTTTAGGTCCAGTAAGAGATAAAAATGATATATGGTTAGCCCTTATAATAGGGATATTAATTCTTTGTATTGCTTCTTTTAACTTCTTGGGATTGATAAATAATGAATTATGGGATAAAACTTATGAATTCAATATCAGACGTACAAATGGAGCCTCAAAATTCAGTCTTATTTCCACATTCCTCCTGGAAAACCTGATCCTTATAATGATATCATTTACAATAAGCCTATTATTGTTATTGGTTATCATTCCAATTTTCAATTCATTTTCAAATTCAGATTTGACATTTCGACTTATTTTCCATAAAGAAGAATTATTTTTTATGCTTAGCGTGCTAGCTTTCCTGTTATTAATAACCTTGTTTTTCTCTTATACCAAAATTCGTTTTCATCTAATCTCTTCAATTTCAAAACTTCGGGTAAATAATAAGGAGAAAATAATTCAAATTCCAATTTTTAATATTCTTCAATTAACTGTATCTCTTGTACTATTAGTTTGCTCTATTGTTATTATAAGACAGATTAAATATGTAAAAGAAAAAGATATTGGATTGAATAAAGATGTAATAGAAATCAAATTGCCTTATGAGTACAGTGGTAAAACTATGAGTTTTAAAGAGGAAATTCTCCAGAATCCCGATGTCGATCTTGTCTCAGTAACAACGGCTTCTCCACTGCAAGATCACTGGTCGGTTTTAAACCAATACATTAAAGATGGAGAATTAAAACAGTATACGCCGGCTATTTTCAGTGGTGATGAAAACTATATTAGCTCTCTTGATATTAGGTTATTGGATGGTAGAAATTTTTCGGGAAACATTTACTCGGATGAACATAATTGTCTTATTAATGAGTCACTTGCTAAAATATTTCCAGATCAAAACTTGATTGGGAAAAAACTTCCGGGTGATAATGATATGACTGTAATAGGTGTTATCAAAGACTTCAACTACTTAAGTTTATACAAAATTATAGAGCCATGTATAATAACATTCCGTAAGGATGGAAACCATCTTTTGGTAAAAGGACCTGCATCTAAAGCTTCTATAATAAGAAAGGCAATAAAAGATACCTGGCAAAAACTTGTTCCAGATTATCCTCTTAATATTGAATTAGTAAAAGACAGATATAATTGGTTTCATCGTGAAAGCACAAACTTTGCAAAATTAATTGAAAGCTGTTGTTTTATAAGTCTTTTTTTATCTATGATAGGTTTGTTTGCAATTTCTTTCAATTCCACAAGGAAGCGTATTAAGGAAATTGCTATACATAAAATAAATGGAGCAACAATTCTTGAAATTTTGTTTTTACTTAATAAAAATTTCTTTAGATGGATAGTAATTGCTTTTATTATTGCGGTGCCAATATCCTGGTATTCTATGCACAAATGGCTTGAAGGATATGCTTACAGAACATCTTTAAGTTATTGGTATTTTGTATTGGCAGGAATATTAGCATTGGCAATAACAATATTTACAGTAAGTTGGCAAAGTTGGAATGCGGCTATAACAAATCCTATTGAAGCATTGAGATATGAGTAATCACTAGCTGAGGATGATCTATCAATGGTGACCTCAAAACTTCGTTAAAAAGGGGAAATAATACTTATAACCTTTGCAGATATCCGTTGAGGTTAAAAGATCCATCCATGTTTGACCAATACAAAAGTGGTAAAGCCGATACACTTGACCATAGTCGGCAGGATATTATTGACCATTAAAAGTCTGAATTAAATGCCTGTTTATTAGTCATATATGATAAATGTGATCTGACTGTCGGCTTCCCTATAATTCGGTCCAATCAAATTTATAGTTTTTAACCTATAGTAGACCTTCATTGATACCCCATGTTTTCTCCATATCCAGACTAGCCAGATAATGTTCGTAAGCCTACGGCCTCATGCATATTGCTATCTTGATCTTGCCGGTGTAATTTTGATCCCAAATCAGTTTTATGAAAAAGCAAGAGAGGATCACACGGCAGACAGATATGCTATCCCTTATCGAACAGTGGCATGAAAGTGGAAAAACCCAACAGGTATTTTGCCAGGAACATGGCATGACGTTTTCGACATTTTATTATTGGCTCAAACGATATCGCCGGGGTATTGATGAAAGCAGCTTTCTGCCTGTTGAAATAAGTTCAGGATCTTATATTGAAATACGTTATCCGGGTGGAGTAATCTTGCAATTACCAGCAGCCATAAAGCTTACAGCACTTAAGCAACTATTAAACCTATGAGCTGATCTGAGATGTTTTCACTCAGCTCTACCTTCCGGTATTATTATTACAACTCTGTCACCGACATGCGTAAGGGCTTCGATGGTTTATGCGGACTGGTACATTCAGAGATAGGCCGCCGCCCGGTAAGCGGCGAGGTATTTATATTTGTGAATCATCAGAGGGACAAGATAAAACTGCTTCACTGGGAACAGGGAGGATTTGTGTTATACTACAAGCGACTTGAACGTGGAACTTTTGAGTTGCCAAGGGTCAGTTCCCAGGGGAAAACCTGTCAGATCAGCTGGTCATCACTGATGCTTATGGTTGAGGGTATTTCTATTGAAAAATACAAGCAAAGAAGGCGATATTTTATTAACAATTATCTTCCGGTATCTTAATAAAAACCGCTGAAAATATTAGGGTTACAGCGTGTTTTTTGTCATTTTTGCATCATGCAGAAAGGGCAGAAAACATACCAGTTAAATAATCCTGTTTCACAAGAAAAATACCTGCTTCTTAAAAAGGAAAATATTGAGTTATCTAAGAAGGTTGACTCGCTTACACAAGAACTTTTATTTTTCAAAAAGATAGCTGAAAATGTTACCAAAGTTGAGGCGGATCTTTTATATTATAAACAGGAACTTGCCCAGCTCAAGAGGATGATTTTTGGCAGTAAGAGTGAGAGGCATATTGGAGGTGATCCTTCGCAGTTAAACCTGGGACTCGATGTAGAGCCGGTAGAGCATACTGAGAAAGAAACAGAACAGATCACCTATACACGTAATAAAACAGATAATAAAAAAGGATCAGCCATACGCCTTGCCCTACCGTCACACCTTCATCGTGAAGAGCATATCATTGAACCAGTTGAAGATGTTACCGGAGCGAAGAAGATTGGTGAAGTTGTAACGGAAGTTCTTGAATATACTCCGGGCAAGTTTTACGTTGAGCGGTATGTTCGTCCAAAATATGTACTTCCCAAAGAGGAAAGAATCGTTATAGGAGAACTTCCCACTTTGCCAATACCAAGGGGCAATGCCGGAGCCGGACTGCTGGCACATCTGCTTATCAGTAAATTTGTTGATCATCTCCCTTTTTACCGGCAGGTACAGCAGTTTAAACGACAGGATATTGACATAGCAGAATCTACCATCAGCGGATGGTTTTCAGCTTCGTGCCGGTTACTGGAACCCTTATACGAGAGGTTGGTAAGCAGAGTACGCAGGAGCAGTTATCTGATGGCAGATGAGACACCGATACCAGTACAGACCAGGGATAAACCAGGCTCGACACACAAGGGTTATCACTGGGTTTATTATGCTCCGTTGGATAAGATGGTATGTTTTGATTACCGGAAAGGCAGGGGAAGAGATGGTCCGGAAGAGTTCCTTGAATCATTCCGGGGAATGCTTCAGACCGATGGTTACAATGCATATAGTATATATGAGAAGAGAGATGGCATAACCTTGTTTGGGTGCATGGCTCATGCACGTAGAAAGTTCGAGCAGGCAAAAGAGAACGATCTGAAAAGAGCAGAATATGTCCTTGAACGTATGCAAAAGTTGTACATGACCGAGCGTGAAGCAAAGGAGAAAGGTATGTCATTTGAGCAGAGAAAAGAGCTGCGAGCAGAACAATCGCTCCCAGTACTTCAAGAACTGGAGAAGTGGATGAAAGAACAATTACCGGAAGTACTGCCAAAGAGTTCCATTGGTCAGGCAATAACTTACACCCTTGGATTATGGAACAGGTTAACAAGATATATCGACAACGGACAAGTCGAGATAGACAACAATCTCATTGAGAACAGTATCAGGCCGGTTGCAATTGGAAGAAAGAACTATCTCTTTGCCGGGTCACATGAGGCGGCACAGCAGGCAGCAATAATCTACTCATTCCTGGGAACCTGCAAAATCAATAATATTGAACCATACGGGTGGTTAAAAAATACTCTTCAACGAATCCCGGATCAATCAATCCAAAAACTGGACGAATTGTTACCGAGTTAATCGGTTTACTAAAAGCCATCGCTAAATATATAGAAGGCAGAAGCCGGAAGGCTTACTGTTTGGGAGAGTGGCAAAAATTTGTGAAATGAAACTCGTGGTGGGGTCTTGGGGATGTATGATGAGGTTCTTCATAAAATGGCTAAAGTATGCCATTATTCTGAAGCTGCCAAATATTGCGGGATTGAGCGTTATAACTCATCGGGTTGGAGAGTCTCTTTTGGGGGAGTTGGTCACAAAAGAATCCGTCTTTTTTTGACCACCTCAAGGTTAAATACAAAATATTTCTAGAGTTTTCACTCCCCTTTGTCCCAAGTATTGTTTAACTTCGATTGATTTGTGAAGAGCGAATGCCAGGCAATAGCAATTGAACATATAGTAGATATTTGAGAGATAGGGTAGTGCTACTGGTGTCTTACACCTTGATAAACGTTATCCAACCTGTCAAGATTGTCATAATTAAAGGCTTCTTTCAGGTTGGAATACTTATTGTTTTGCCTCCAGTTAAGGTTTCCGATTACAGTGTTAAAGTTATATGAACAGTTCTGTATTGTACCTGTGACAATTGAATTTAGAAAGCCATAACTGTCATATCCATATGTTGTAGTGAGGCTGCTTCCATATTGCCCGCCGGTAACTTTTTGAAAGGCATTCATTGATGTTATTGTCCATTTTGCCAAACCACCTACTGAAATGGAACCCAAATATCCATAAGAGTTATAGTTTTTCGTTTCAATTATACTCGAAGGATGAGTAATCGTACTTAACCTGCCGAGTGCCTTAAACCTATATGAGGTTACAAAAGCTGTTCCCGGGTATGGTCTCGGTAATAGATGCAATCCTCCCTTTTGTTGGGAGCAACTGTAATTTATCCTTTGGTAATCTATACATCCATTCTTCAAGGGGAACACCGTCGCTTTCTATTCTAGTCAATGGTACATCCCTTAATAACAACAACCTTTTGGTTTACCAGTAATAATTGATACCAATTTATTATCATAAATGTCAATGATTGGGTATTTCTCTTCTGCTATTTTCCCAATTTGAAAATAATAATTAACTTTTCTATTTTCTTTACTTTTTAATGTAACACTTACTTCATAAATCGTATACGAATCATTAGACTCATTAATCCGACCAATCGAGAAATCACAAATCGGCGATAAATAATTTTTAAGTCTTTTTAAAACTAAAGATTCATTTTTTTCTCTATTTTGCATAACTACCCAATCAAAAATACTATCAGCCCTTTCTTCGTTAATTCCCTCACTAATTTTTTTATTAATAAATAAATCCTTTTCTAGTTCACTATTAACAAAGAATAAATCTAAATAGTTATTAATATTCGGCTTATCAATAGTATTAATAGTATGTATTATCTTATTAATCCTTTCCTTTTGTACTAAAAGAATATTTTCTTCTTGACAACTGGCATAGGTCAAATTAAAGAAGAATAATATGAAACATATGATATTTTTTGTATTCATGACTAATTAATTGTTAGGTTAAATTTAGCCTTTAATAATTCACATTTACTCGTATAATTTTACTTCGTTTTAAGTAAAAATACATTCTTCTATAAAGCCTAAGAAGACCAGCTGCATCAGATTGAATACCAATGCAACCATTAGTACCATAATATCCACCATCTGGATGTATTTCAAACCCTCCTGTTCTTGCAGATGGTAAAGCAAATTGGGGATCAAGTTGAGCAAAAAAATCAACTTTATCTCTACAATATCCTTCACCACCATGGTCAAACCTAATGTCAGTATATAATACTCCCCAAAATTAGGACCACTGGTTAAGTTGAAAATTATCAATTAAATTTACCAGTGTATTATGAAAAAAACGAGAAGAAAATTTACCGGGGCTTTTAAGGCCAAAGTTGCGATTGAAACGCTCAAAGAGCGTCAGTCCCTTGCTGAATTATCAAAACATTTTGAAGTTCATCCGAACATAATTAGTAAATGGAAGAAGGAGTTTTTAGAGAACTCTGCTCATGTATTCGACCAGCAATCAAAAGAAACGGAAAAAGAAATTGATATAGAAAAGCTCTATGCTAAGATCGGCCAATTGGAAATAGAAAATGATTTTCTAAAAAAAAATCTAAAGAAAATTGGACTGTGAGAGAGCGATTAGATATTATTGATAGTGAACATGTTCTGAGCATCAGAAAACAATGTGAAATTTTATCGGTTCACAGAAGTGGTTTGTATTATAATCCTCAAGGAGAGAAAAGGGATAATCTTGAGATCATGCGAATCATGGACGAGCACTATTTGAAGCATCCGACTGAAGGAGTTATGCGCATACAGGATCTGCTGTTGAGTATGGGTATTGTAGCTAATCATAAACGAGTTCGTCGACTGCTTCGCCTTATGGGCTTGATGGCGATATATCCTAAGAGGAATCTGAGCAAATTGGGGCTGAGTAAATATATTCGCCCGTACTTATTGAAGGGATTGAAGATAGAACGTTCCAATCAGGTCTGGGCCATCGACATAACATATATTCCCATGAAGAATGGTTTTCTTTATTTAACGGCCATAATAGATCTATACAGCCGCTATATCGTTGGCTGGGGGATATCAAATACTCTTGATGCTGAAGCTTCATTATCGGTCATGAAACGGGCAATTAAAGAACATGGTAAGCCGGAGATCATAAACTCTGACCAGGGCAGTCAGTTTACCTGTGAAGATTGGATTGAGCTTATGACAACCGAGGGTATCATTATAAGTATGGATGGCAAAGGTAGAGCCATTGATAATATATTTATAGAGAGGTTCTGGAGATCTTTGAAATATGATTATGTATACCTGTATCCGGCTAATGATGGTCTGGAACTGTACCAGGGATTAAAGGAGTATATCAGCTATTACAATTACGAATTGCATCACCAGGGTATTGGAAGAAGAATTCCGGCAGAGCTGTACAAACCGGCAGCATAAATATTAACAGAAAATGAATTTATTAACAAAAGAAAAAAGTAGGCAAAAAAGAAAAGGTGTTAATAACCAGAATAACTCTGCGAGTTATTTCCGGTTAATTAACACGTATTTACATCATCATAAGAATAATTTTAATCAATTAAGAAAAGACAAATAGTGGTCCAAAGAATGGGTAGTAGTTTAGTAACATTATAGGTTCCATTTGGGATTCTACCATTAAATACTTCTGCTGGAAGAGGATATCTTCCTCCACTAACTGCTGGCCATGAATCAATAATTCTAGATGAGGCATCACTATAATTATTAATCCAATTAAGAGAAGTGCCATTAAAAGATAGCGAAGAACTCATGCACAATGGTGAAATTAAAGTCTGAGCCATTTGACCACCAAATATACCTCCTAGTATCCCTGACCCCATGGTAACATTAGAAACTCCGCTAATAAGATGACCAACTGACGGAAGCATACTCTCTAGAGAACCTTGAAGTGTTTCATTTTCAGGAAAAAACTTCCATTCTCCTCCATTAAAATTTGGGAATGTACTATTTAATTCATATCCAATAGCAGAAGTTATACCCAAAGTCGCCAAGCCAATTCCTGCACCTAATATTCCACCCAGTACTGCATTTGAAAATACATCACCTCCATTTAAAGCTGCACCTAATCCTCCCGAGGTTGCTCCTGATAGCATACCTCCTATAAAAGCAATACTAACAGCATCTAACCCTGGAATGGAAGCAACGGTAATCCCAACAGCAATTGCAGCTGCTATCGTGACAATTTTTTTACCGGTGCTTCCCAGCCAATCACCAAAATTACTTAACCAAGTATAACCATTTGGATCTGTGAAATTAAGTGGATTATTCAAACAATAATTGTACCTGTTAAAACTTTGAGTAAAACCAGGTTCTTGTACATTATTATCAGGACTTAGGAATTGACCTGCTAAAGGATCATATAAACGGCCATTCATATTTATCATGCTAAACCACGGGAGGTGTTCATGACCCGTAAATCCTCTTCCTGCAACAAACAGAGCAGGTTCAGATCCTGGTGCATAATCAGCCCATGTCGATGGATTTCGCATCCGTCCCCAGGAATCATAACTATATTCAGCAACAAGGGAGTTGTCTGTTGCGTTAACAACATGAGTAATACTGCCAAGATGGTCACGAAGCAGGTTGTAATATGTTGTCGTCCCTCCTTGAGTAATTGAAACCACCGGGGCTGTATAGGCGTCTCCGCCCAAGAAAGTGTACTCCTTTGTCGTTCCACTTGCAGTTTCTTTTATATAATTATCAGTTGGATACCAACGGGTAAGAATTACATTTCCGCTTTGTTTAACCTCCATTTTAGCCCGTTCATTATCTGAATTATAAACAAAGGATGCAGTATAACTTCCCTCTGCGATCGTACTGACACTTTCAAATGATGTATAAGTTAAAGAATCAAGCACTGCCGGTATAATTCCTGTAGAAGGATTGACACTACTTAAAGTATATGGCTTCCCTGAAGAGGTGTAAAGTAATGTCCCGACATCAGACTTTGTAATAATACCTCCCTTATTACTATCATAAACCATATTGAGGGTCATAACAGGAGTTGATATACCTTGATAAACGTTCGATAGCCTAACAAGATTATCATAATTGAAAGTTTCTTTAAGCTCCGAGTATTTATTATTTTGTCTCGAGTTAAGATTGCCTGTTATGGGATTAAAGCTAAACGTACAATTTTGAAGTGATCCGGTAACAACCGAAGTCGGGAACCCATAAGAGTCATACCCATATGCCGCAACCAAGCTGGTTCCGTATTGCCCTGCAGTAACCTGTTGTCGTGCATTCACTGCTGTAGTTGTCCATCTGGTAGAGCCACCCGCAGAAACAGAGCTTAAATAACCATTGGAGTTATAGTTTTTTGTTTCAACTATACTCGAAGGATGAGTAATCGTACTCAACCTGCCGAGTGCATCAAACGTATATGAAGTTGCAAAAGCCGTTGCCCCGGGTATAGTTTCGGTAATAGATGCAATCCTCCCTTTCGTATCATAACCAAATGAACGACTGACACTACCGGGTGAACTGATGCCGGTTAACTGATTATTTGAATTGTATGTGTAGGTAGTTGTCCCTTCTGCTGTCACCGTCTGAGAAATAGTACCATTCGTATTATACGAAATTGTTGTCGTTTGGTTTCTGGCGTTTTGCTGAGTAAGTAGCTCTCCAAATCCATTATAAGTATAATTTATTGTACTTGCACTGGGGTCTACCAACTGCGTTTGATTTCCTGCAATATCGTATTGCATGCTTGTGACAATTCCACCCGGCGCAGTAATTATTTTAACCTTACTATCAGGATAATAGGTATAAGATATTGTTCCTCCAGGATCAGTTGCTGAAGATACTGTTCCATCTGAAGAAAATGTTTTGCTGAAAAATTTACCTGCTGTTGTTTCCGTCACGATATTAGTACTAAACACCCACGTGCAAGATGACAAGCATATTATTACCGAACTAATAAGCACCTTTATTTTTCAAAGAGATACGCAGAAGCGGTTAGCACAAAAATAAAAGCCCAGCATTACGCCGGTCTTTACTATTTTAATCAATGGTTTCATTAGTCCTTTTCTAAAAGTTTACGAAGTCGTGTAACTTCCTTGATTATTTCAACACTTTTTTCACCAAGTCCATTTAAAACCCTTTCTTTATTTTTATTTAACCATTTTATTATTAAATTATTATAAAAATAAAATCTGGTTTCTTCTACGGAACTTATCTTATATCCTTCCATATAAAAAGGCTTGTCGTACAACGAATCGGTTGTAAATACAAAAAATAACTCATTGCTTTTAAAGTAATATTCAGTGATAGATTTACCCATTTCACCAGCATGTATAGCTACTACCTTCCTTAAGCCATCTTTCTCATAATACCCACTTAATTCACCTCCTTCAGAACTTTCTCCCATTAATGGTTTAACAACCTTTTTGTACATGTTCTGATTGCTATTTATTTGTTGATACCAGTCACGTATGTTATTGATAATTTCTGCAGAATCAAGTTGAAAATTATTATGTTTTATTGAATCAAAAAAACAGTTACATCCAAATGCATTATTTTGAAAGGCCAATAATAATGTAAGGCTTAATATTTTTATAACTTTTACCATTGCTATTCCTCCTGATAATTAAGGTAAATTAAAACCAAATGTCATTTGAAAATGAGGTCTGTCAGTCTTAGGACTTGCCCAATCTCCTCCCCACTCAAAGCCATAACTTTTTCCTATAGCCCCTATTTTATCCCATGATAGATAGTAGTTCAGATTCCCATCCGAAATACCCGCAACATCAAATGCTAAACCATAATTATGATAACTTTGACCACCACGAGCCCAAGTAACTATATTACCGGGAGCTGTTCTACCTTGTGCATATAGTGCATCCTGTTCCGCAATAGACCTATAGCCTTGTGTTATCCTTAAATTAACGCCTAAAAATGATTGTACCTCATTAATAAAATCATTGGCTGGTTGTTGAAGTCTTGGGTCTAATCCTAAGATTCTTTGGTTTGTTACAGGGTCCCAAGTATGTGCACTTGGCGTACCCACAACGCCATCACCAGCAGTTAGACCTGGATTATAAGCCCCGCCACTTGCGGCATCATTATCAAAGATACTATTATTTGTGGTGACCGTTACTGAACCCCTATTACCCACTATGGAAACCTCAGGTAATATTATGACAGCAACCGTTCCGTCTGTATTGTACATTATTTGTTTAGTACCTACTCCTTGTGGATCTTTTGTCTCCCAAGTGATTGTAAAATCATTACCTCCACTGTTGTTGTATCCATTATTATAAAGAGTCTGGAAATTTGAAATTCCACCTTGATAGCCATTAATGACTGCATTAAAATATGTAGAAGTAAAACTTTCCGATGTATTTTTTGAAGGTCTGGTTACACTATTATCCACAGTATATACGTCACTTATATTGGGAGCCACGCAATATCCTGCCGGGTCAGTGTAGATCAATGGATTATTCATACAGTACGTAAATCTATTAAAATTTTGAGTATAATACGGATATTGAATATAATTGTCTGGACTTAGGAATTGACCTGCTAAAGGATCATATAAACGGCCATTCATATTTATCATGCTAAACCACGGGAGGTGTTCATGACCCGTAAATCCTCTTCCTGCAACAAATAGAGCAGGTTCAGATCCTGGTGCATAATCAGCCCATGTCGATGGATTTCGCATCCGTCCCCAGGAATCATAACTATATTCAGCAATAAGGGAGTTGTCCGTGGCGTTAACGACATGAGTAATACTGCCAAGATGGTCACGAAGCAGGTTGTAATATATTGTAGCTCCTCCTTGAGTAATTGCAACGTAAGCCTACGGCCTCATGCATATTGCTATCTTGATCTTGCCGGTGTAATTTTGATCCCAAATCAGTTTTATGAAAAAGCAAGAGAGGATCACACGGCAGACAGATATGCTATCCCTTATCGAACAGTGGCATGAAAGTGGAAAAACCCAACAGGTATTTTGCCAGGAACATGGCATGACGTTTTCGACATTTTATTATTGGCTCAAACGATATCGCCGGGGTATTGATGAAAGCAGCTTTCTGCCTGTTGAAATAAGTTCAGGATCTTATATTGAAATACGTTATCCGGGTGGAGTAATCTTGCAATTACCAGCAGCCATAAAGCTTACAGCACTTAAGCAACTATTAAACCTATGAGCTGATCTGAGATGTTTTCACTCAGCTCTACCTTCCGGTATTATTATTACAACTCTGTCACCGACATGCGTAAGGGCTTCGATGGTTTATGCGGACTGGTACATTCAGAGATAGGCCGCCGCCCGGTAAGCGGCGAGGTATTTATATTTGTGAATCATCAGAGGGACAAGATAAAACTGCTTCACTGGGAACAGGGAGGATTTGTGTTATACTACAAGCGACTTGAACGTGGAACTTTCGAGTTGCCAAGGGTCAGCTCCCAGGGGAAAACCTGCCAGATCAGCTGGTCATCACTGATGCTTATGGTTGAGGGTATTTCTATTGAAAAATACAAGCAAAGAAGGCGATATTTTATTAACAATTATCTTCCGGTATCTTAATAAAAACCGCTGAAAATATTAGGGTTACAGCGTGTTTTTTGTCATTTTTGCATCATGCAGAAAGGGCAGAAAACATACCAGTTAAACAATCCTGTTTCACAAGAAAAATACCTGCTTCTTAAAAAGGAAAATATTGAGTTATCTAAGAAGGTTGACTCGCTTACACAAGAACTTTTATTTTTCAAAAAGATAGCTGAAAATGTTACCAAAGTTGAGGCGGATCTTTTATATTATAAACAGGAACTTGCCCAGCTCAAGAGGATGATTTTTGGCAGTAAGAGTGAGAGGCATATTGGAGGTGATCCTTCGCAGTTAAACCTGGGACTCGATGTAGAGCCGGTAGAGCATACTGAGAAAGAAACAGAACAGATCACCTATACACGTAATAAAACAGATAATAAAAAAGGATCAGCCATACGCCTTGCCCTACCGTCACACCTTCATCGTGAAGAGCATATCATTGAACCAGTTGAAGATGTTACCGGAGCGAAGAAGATTGGTGAAGTTGTAACGGAAGTTCTTGAATATACTCCGGGCAAGTTTTACGTTGAGCGGTATGTTCGTCCAAAATATGTACTTCCCAAAGAGGAAAGAATCGTTATAGGAGAACTTCCCACTTTGCCAATACCAAGGGGCAATGCCGGAGCCGGACTGCTGGCACATCTGCTTATCAGTAAATTTGTTGATCATCTCCCTTTTTACCGGCAGGTACAGCAGTTTAAACGACAGGATATTGACATAGCAGAATCTACCATCAGCGGATGGTTTTCAGCTTCGTGCCGGTTACTGGAACCCTTATACGAGAGGTTGGTAAGCAGAGTACGCAGGAGCAGTTATCTGATGGCAGATGAGACACCGATACCAGTACAGACCAGGGATAAACCAGGCTCGACACACAAGGGTTATCACTGGGTTTATTATGCTCCGTTGGATAAGATGGTATGTTTTGATTACCGGAAAGGCAGGGGAAGAGATGGTCCGGAAGAGTTCCTTGAATCATTCCGGGGAATGCTTCAGACCGATGGTTACAATGCATATAGTATATATGAGAAGAGAGATGGCATAACCTTGTTTGGATGCATGGCTCATGCACGTAGAAAGTTCGAGCAGGCAAAAGAGAACGATCTGAAAAGAGCAGAATATGTCCTTGAACGTATGCAAAAGTTGTACATGACCGAGCGTGAAGCAAAGGAGAAAGGTATGTCATTTGAGCAGAGAAAAGAGCTGCGAGCAGAACAATCGCTCCCAGTACTTCAAGAACTGGAGAAGTGGATGAAAGAACAATTACCGGAAGTACTGCCAAAGAGTTCCATTGGTCAGGCAATAACTTACACCCTTGGATTATGGAACAGGTTAACAAGATATATCGACAACGGACAAGTCGAGATAGACAACAATCTCATTGAGAACAGTATCAGGCCGGTTGCAATTGGAAGAAAGAACTATCTCTTTGCCGGGTCACATGAGGCGGCACAGCAGGCAGCAATAATCTACTCATTCCTGGGAACCTGCAAAATCAATAATATTGAACCATACGGGTGGTTAAAAAATACTCTTCAACGAATCCCGGATCAATCAATCCAAAAACTGGACGAATTGTTACCGAGTTAATCGGTTTACTAAAAGCCATCGCTAAATATATAGAAGGCAGAA
>CAWBNA010000036.1:0-10917 GCA_963789985.1 uncultured Bacteroidales bacterium
TAGTTAAATTCTTGTAATATAGTTTTGTATGTCAAAGACAATCTGACCGTCTGTATGTGGTCAGGCGTTTCAGCTTTAACAAGTCCGCCCTGCAATCATTTTCCCATAACAAACACCTTATTGGGATTTTTAATGGTGCCAGCATAAGTAAGGAATAACCGTTCAAGGTTAAATCTGGCAATGGGATTTGATCTTGCCAGTAACCCATACTCATGCACTAATTTTTTGTATAAGACATCCAATGGCTCATTGATATATTGTGAGACAACCGAAACGAATTTCTTGTTTGATTGGTCAACCAAATCCCAATCCATGTTGTCAAAACCATAATATTCTGCCTCCCCTGCTTTGCTGATGAACATCCCACAGTTCAGTCCTGTAAGTCCATGTCTTTGGACGAACTGGTCAGCGTTGCACCAGATAAAAACGCTGTTTATCTTGTTTTTCAATGATAATATCATCGAATCATCAATAATATATAAACCAGCATCGGGGAACTGACCTCGGTTCAATAGTCCATATGGAGAACCATGGCCGAGCATAATAACCCTGTCGTAGCACTTAATCAGTTTCAGTAATTCTGATTTGGTTATACCACCTTTAACGAGAGTTTTGTTTGTGAGGGGGGCATAAATTTGTGAAAGGAAACTGGTAGAGGGATCTTGGGTATGTATGATAAGGCTTTTCATAACTTGGCTAATGTAAGCCATTGTTTTGAGAATGCCCAATATCATGAGAGATAGAATTACTGCCCAACTCCGACTATTAATCAACCTTTATAATTTTAGATGATTGAACTCATCTGAGGTGGGTCATTAGAATTGAACCAGACCAGTAAAATTTGTCATTGGAGATACAATCATAATAAAATCGGACTCCTTATAGTCTAGAAATGAACGTCATTTTTGGCTTGCTAAATGAAGGATATTTAAAAATCTCGCTCATCCCCTGATTAATAAGTAACCTTTCACATCCTGAAAAGTATAGAATTCTTTTGTTATGAAAGAGTAAAATGTTTTCAAATTTGAAATGCCAGGATTCAAAATTCAAATAAAAGCATCAAAATTGAAACAATCTGACTCCAGGATTGCTATGTACAACTCTGCCGTTTGTCCGAACTTTGATTCACTTAATTAGTTGTGATTTACCTAATTACTAAACTTTAAAAACTGAATTATGAAAAGGGCAATTTTTATTTTAGGACTGATCCTGATCATGACTGGCTATTCAAGCGCTCAGGATCATAAGGCTTTTAACAAACCGGTAGCAGAGGGAAATAGCAATACACTCTTTGGAACCTACAGGGTCGAAATTAACAATGAACCTATAATGATCGATGGTGAGCAAGTTACGAGTTATAAGATCACCTATGAGAACTCCCCTCTTTCAATTATCATTTTAGTCGATAAAGAGAAAAAATGTAAAAACTACATTGTTGTCTCAGATGGTCTGGCTTTAATGTATAAATGTAATGGTGAGTATTTTGGGGTCAACAGAATTGATGACAAGTACAGAAAAGATGGTTATGTGACTGATGATAAGAATCTTGACAAAACAAGGTATTTTCATCAGAAGACATTAGCTATGGGCATGCAGGAAGAGGTTTATGCTACAACACTGATTGCATGTTATTTTCCTGAATTAATTAAAAAATAAACCAGATATTTAATCCGGTTAATTTGCGGAAAAATATCATGGTTAATGTAGCTTTTCCTGTTTAACATCTCTCAAACTAAGTTTCTTTACTTCAGCCTGAAGAAGTAAAAAGATTAGTTTTAGGTAAAATGAACAGCTATTTCGCATTCAGGCATTAAACACATCAACAGTAAAGAGGGTGCCTCACAAGGGCACCCTTTTTTTATCTCAATCATAAATTCAAATCCAACTGACAAAGAAATCTATGCTGTTTGAACAAGAGAATGGGAGAAGTGAATAGGAGAAATAAAGAAGAACAAAGACTTGATTTTAAAATTATTCAACACTTAAATGATAAAAGTTACTAAAGAGATATAACGGGTAAAAACATTTGCAGGGATCATTAATTTGGAGGAAATTTGATATGTAGTGCTGATGAGACCGGCGAATTTTAACAATTAAAAGCTTACATGGAAAAATCTCCCGACCATAATCAGATATTGATACTGAAACTGACGGAGATTGTTCTGGCGAATCTCGGAAATGATAAATTCGGGGTCAGTGAGCTTGCCAGAGAGTCGCGAATTAGCCGTTCGTGGCTGAACCGTAAGGTCTTTCTCGCTACAGGAAAAACTGCTCACCAGTTTATTCAGAAGATCCGTCTCAATAAAGCTATGGAGATTCTTCAGAACGAAGATGTAACTGCTTCGGAGGTTGCATACAGGACCGGATTTGGCAGTCCGGCTTATTTCAATACTTGTTTCCATGAGTTTTTCGGCTATCCGCCCGGAGAGGTCAAAAAAAGAAAAGGAAATACTCCGGATCCAAATATTCTGACTGAGAGTATTTCTAAAAGTAAACTAAATAGACATAAGTGGAGAGCTTATATCATTACCTTATCAGGGATCCTGTTTTTGGGTACTTTAATTGTAACGATAACTCTCCTTGTATTTCACAGTCCAAAATCTGAAAAATCCATTGCAGTTTTGCCATTCATAAACGACAGTCCAAGTGATAGCAATCAGTATTTCATAAACGGATTTATGGAGGATGTATTAAATCATCTTCAGACAATAAAAGACCTGCACCCTATATCAAGAACTTCCGCTGAAAAATACCGAAAGACAACTAAATCAATTCCTGAGATTGCAAAAGAGCTGAGTGTAAACTACATTGTTGAAGGGGATATGCAAAGGTATGGCAACAATATCCGCCTTAGTGTAAACCTTTTCAAAGCGCTAAAAAGAGAGCTTAAACTATGGGGAAAAACATACGAAAAAAGATAAATGATGCAACGGATATTTTCAGTCTGCAAAGCCAGATAGCCCAGTCAATAGCTACAGAGTTGGAAGCAGTGATTACACCTCAGGAAAAACTTCTGATTGAAAAATCACAAACATCAAGTCTGTCTGCTTATGAAAATTATATTTTGGGCAGAAATCATTTTAACAAACTCACTAAAGAAGATAATGATATTGCTTTGCATTACTTTGAAAAGGCAATAGAAATAGACCCTGATTATGCGAATGCATATGCTTGGATAGCAGTCGTCTGGGGTTGGCGTGCATTACAGTCATTTGCAACTCCAGAGGAAGCTACTATAATGGTAAAATCAAACGTAGCAAAAGCCTTTAAATAAGATAGTACTTCTGCGGGTATATATACTTCTTTAGCGGGAATTCAAATGTCTATTGACTGGAACTTCAAAAGTGCTGAGAAATCTATAGAGAAAGCTATTTCACTTAATCCTAACAATGCAGTCGCACATTGGTTATATGCAGTTTTATTGAATGTTTTAGGACACCCTAAAGAAGCATTGGAGCAGCATGCGATGGCTTTAAAACTGGACCCGTTGAATAACGTTATAAAATCAAGTTATGGGCAAAGATTGTATTGGGCTGGTAGATACAATGAATCAATAAAGGTATACCAGAAGGCACTAAAAACTGATCCGGGTAATGTTGGAGCCTTAGATAATCTTCCACTTGCACTTCATGAAGTCGGAAGGTATAGTGAAGAACTTGAAGCATGGAAAGTGGATTACAGCACCTATTTCATTGAATTTTAATGTACCAGAATGCCTCTGATATCATCCATTGGTACTTTAGCCCCCCTTAATGGGAAAGCCGGTACCCATTACCATATCCGGCCGGATTATTTTTACCCCTGTGAGATCTGAGCCAATGATTTTTTGATAAAATATTTATATTAATTTCAATATAACTGGTCAAAAAGGGTCTGTCTTTTTCACTTTTGATCAATCAATATGATAATAGTTGTAAATTTGAATGCAATGTTTGAAATAATTGTTTCATTTAGTATTTTATTTTTTTTACCTAAATTTTCCCTATGAAAAAGACAATATTATTAATCCTGATGTTTTTATTCCTGGGACAGGTCAGACTTATATCACAGGAAGAAGCCCGGTTACTCAGATTTCCGACCATTTATGACAACCAGATCGTATTCACATATGCAGGTGATCTGTATACAGTATCGGCAGATGGCGGGATTGCAAGAAAGCTTACCAATCACGATGGATATGAGATGTTTGCAAGATTTTCTCCTGACGGAAAGACTCTTGCATTTACGGCACAATATGACGGAAATACTGAAGTGTATTTAATGAATTCTCAAGGCGGTGTGCCAAAAAGACTGACATTCACTGCAACACTGGAACGGGATGATGTTGCTGACAGGATGGGACCGAACAACATTGTTATCGGATGGAAACACGATAACAGTAATATTGTTTTTCGTTCCCGGAAGAAGTCATTTAACGCTTTCAACGGTTCTTTGTTTACGGTAAACACTGACGGATCACTGCCTGAAGAACTGCCCGTACCACGCGGTGGATTCTGCTCATTCTCACCGGATGATCAAAAAATGGCGTATAATAGGATTTTCAGGGAATTCAGAACATGGAAAAGATACCGTGGAGGAATGGCCGATAATATCTGGATTTTCGATTTTAAAACCCATCAGGTCGAAAACCTGACAAATAATTCTTCGCAGAATATTATACCAATGTGGTATGGCAATAAAATCTATTTTCTGTCAGACAGGGATGAAAATAAAAAAATGAATCTTTATGTTATTGACCTTGCATCAAGAGAAACAAAAAAACTCACTGATTACAAAGATTTTGACATCAAATTCCCTTCACTGGGAAACAATGCAATCGTTTACGAAAACGGCGGTTACATATATAAAATGGATCTTATTTCTGAAAAGCCTGAAAAAGTAAAGGTCATAATTGCTGAAGATTTTCTCTCAGGAAGGTCAGTATTAAAAGATGTAAGTAAAGAAATAACCAATTATGAAATATCCCCGGATGGGAAACGTGCTTTATTTGGAGCTCACGGTGATGTTTTTACAGTTCCTGAAAAATATGGGGAGTCAAGGAACCTGACACAATCATCAGTGGTGCACGAAAGAGATTCAAAATGGTCACCGGACGGGAAATGGATTTCGTACATTTCGGACAAGACAGGTGAAGATGAATTATTTATCCAGACCCAGGATGGGAGCCAGCCTGCTTTGGAGATTACATCAGGAAGTGCTGACTACAAGTATCAGCCATTATGGTCTCCCGACAGCAAAAAATTGCTTTGGTCCGATCGCAATCAAAGCCTGCATTATGTAGATATAGATACAAAAATCATTACACAGGTTGATTTGGATTCCATTTTTGAAATAAGGGATTATTCATGGTCACCCGACAGTAAATGGATAGCTTATACAAAAAACAGTGATAACAGGTTCGATCAGGTATATCTGTATTCACTTAAACAAAAGAAATCTTACCCGGTAACAGAAAACTGGTACAATGCTTCTGACGCTAAATTCAGTGATGATGGCAAGTACCTGTTTTTTGTATCCTCACGTGATTTTAATCCTGAATTCAGTAATGTTGGTCCTACAATAAGTTATTCCGACATGAATGGTATATATTTTATTACCCTGAATAAAACCATACAATCTTTGTTTAAACCTAAAAGTGATGAAGCAGAACCACTTACAATCGAACCCAAGCCTTCTGTAACCGATAAAAAGAAAGTTATGAAAACGCCGGCTGATACCTTGGAATTACAAATTGACATCGATGGTATCCAGGGAAGGATCGGTAAACTTCCTTTGCAGGCCTCTAATTATTTTAACATGAATTCGGTAGAGAAAAAGCTCTATTACCAGCGCAAAGGGAAGAAAGACGAAAAACCCGCTCTTTGCATGTACGATTTTGATAAAAGAGAGGAAAAGAATTTAGGATCCATTGATGGTTATGAGATATCCTCAAACAAGAAAAAAATGATTGTTGCTCAGAACGGGGCTTACGGAATAATAGACCTACCATCAGCAGAAATAAAAATCAGTGATAAATTAGATCTCTCAGGGCTTAAGATGGAAATCAATAAACATGAAGAATGGGAACAGATTTATAAAGAATGCTGGCGTCAGATGAGGGATTTCTTCTATTCTCCGAACATGAACGGAGTTGACTGGAAAGCTGAGGGTGCAAAATATGAAGAACTGGTGAAGTATGTAAATAACAGGAATGATTTAACTTACATTATCGGTGAATTGATCGGAGAACTTAATATCGGACATGCATATGTCGGAGGAGGAGAAAGGCCCCAGCCTGAACGTATTAAAACCGGATTGCTTGGTGCAGAGATATCTAAAGACAAGGCCAGTGGCTATTTCAGGATAGATAAGATCTTAAGAGGACAAAACTGGGATGGTAAGATGAGGTCACCTTTGACTGAGATCGGGGTGGATGCTAAAGAAGGTGACTATATCCTCGCAGTTGACGGGATCCCAGTTATCAATATGAATAACATATATGAAGCTCTTGTAAATAAGGCAGGTAAACAGGTGAAGCTTGTCCTGAATTCCAGTCCCCTGGAACAGGGCAAACATGAAATAACGGTTGTACCAATAAGCGATGAATCCCAATTATATTACCTTCAATGGGTAAACGAAAATATTGAGAAAGTAAATAAAGCAACTAATGGCAAGGTCGGATATATTCACATACCTGATATGGAGGTTGATGGACTCAATGACTTTATAAAATATTACTATCCGCAGCTTGAAAAAGAAGCTTTGATTATCGACGTGCGAGGTAATGGTGGAGGCTTTGTTTCTTCAATTATTATTGAGAACCTCAGAAGGGTGGCATCAATGATCAGTATCACCCGTAATTCAAAGCCTGGAATAGATCCGGAAGGAACATTATATGGCCCGATGACGCTGTTATGTGATGAGTTTTCAGCTTCTGACGGGGATATTGTCACTTACAGGTTCAAGAAATACCACCTGGGAACGATTGTTGGTAAAAGGACCTGGGGAGGGGTTACAGGGATAAGAGGATCTCTTCCTTTGGTTGATGGAGGAATACTTTACAAACCGGAATTTTCAATTTACGATCTTGAAGGTAAAAAATGGATTATTGAAGGTTCAGGTGTAGAACCAGATATAGTGGTTGATAATGATCCATATCTTGAATTCACCGGAACTGACCAGCAGTTAAATAAAGCCATTGAAGTTATATTGCAGGATCTTAAGACCCAGGGTAAAAAGATCCCAAATCATCCGCCTTATCCGGTGAAATAATAAATAAGAGAAATAATAGCTGATTGGGAAGAGTTAAAATTCAATGAGGCTGAATCAAAAGTCAGAATTGCCACCGACCTCAATATTTAAATATGAAGCCTCTGTATATCAGAGGCTTTACTATTATAAATAACTTATTTTCCCAACCAATTCCCAATTTCACTTGAAACTGATAAAAAACACCTGCAATTTAGGTTTGTAAGTGTTTAAATTTGTACAAAATCCTACCTTCTTTGACCACTGCATAATCCGGTCTGATAACACTTAACGTACATAAAAAAACAACAAATATTTGGATTTGGCCTTTAAGGGTTAATGGGATTGGGAGGACTATGGCCAAAGTTTTTGGTGTTCCTACTCCAGTACAAATTCTCCTGGGCACATTACGAAGTACAGGTCACTGTTAAAATAAAATTGACTTCAGCTTTTTGCTGTCGTAAATTTAATTCATAATTAACTCATTTAAATAACTTTTAAAGTATGTGATTATGAAAAGGATTGCCTTTTTAAGTTTGATTTTTTTACCACTGGCAGCCTTTGGACAACAGGCTGAGAAGAAGCAGGTAGATTTAAAAACTGAGGAGCAAGCTGTTCGCTCAACCTCGATGAAATGGCTTGAATTAGTAAAGAACCATGATGCAGCTGGTGAAGCTGCACTCTTTGCCAATGATGGAATAGAGTATAATGAGAATCAAGAGCCATCTGTTGGCCCAGTTGCGATTCAGAAGTCGCTTACTCAAACTCAGAAACAGAATCCTAAGGAGGTTGTAAACTGGACCACTGATCGAGTTGAGATTGCCGCATCCGGTGATTTGGCGGTTGAGTATGGAAGTTATACTATTACAGGTTTAGGCCTGAACGGAACGGGAACTGACCATGGCAAGTATGTCACCGTTTATCGTAAAGTGAATGGTACATGGAAGGTAGTTGCGGATATTGGGAGCAGTACCAAACCGAAGGAACCTTTAAAGTGATATTGGATATTGCATTAAAAAGCCGCCCAAATTATCTTTTTTTGATAAGATATTGCTTAATTAGTTCCTACTTAAGAAATTCGATATAATAGTATTTTCTTCTATTGGTATTGCAGACGTAGCACGCATTCAGGCAATTTTCGAACAGGAATCGTCCGTTTTTGTAATGGATTATGCCCTCGGGAATCAGCTCCGGGGGCTCTTTTGTTTATATAACCTGACCCCACTTGACTTTGGTATCGGGATAGGGTAACTTTGACAGTGACCTAAACACATCACCAGATGTCAAGCATCGTAGAAGGATATAAATATGACATCTTCATCAGCTACCGCCATAAAGATAATAAGCACGATGGCTGGGTCACTGAGTTTGTCGAAAACCTGAAGGGAGAACTTGAATCAACATTTAAGGAGGAAATCAGCGTTTACTTTGACATCAATCCACATGATGGGCTTCTGGAGACACATGATGTCGATGCATCTTTGAAAGATAAACTCAAATGTCTAATTTTTATTCCGATTATCTCCCGCACATATTGTGATCCAAAGTCCTTTGCATGGGAGCATGAGTTTAAGGCATTTGTAGAAGATGCATCTAAGGATCAGTTTGGCTTGAAGGTAAAACTGCCCAATGGTAATGTGGCAAGCAGGGTATTGCCGGTGCGGATATATGACTTGAACGTTAATGACATAAAATTATGTGAATCTATTCTGGGAGGTGTGCTTCGTAGTGTTGATTTTATCTATAAATCAGCAGGAGTTAACAGACCATTAAGAGCCAATGAGGATCACCCACAGGACAATATCAACAAGACATATTATCGTGATCAGATAAATAAAGTTGCAAATTCGATAGAAGAGATTATAACAGCAATAGGACAAGATATTCCGCAAAAAGAAGAAGTATCAAAGGAAGTTTTTAAACCGGTATCAGTACCTCGGAAATATAATAAAAGAAAAAGCAATATAGTATCTGTTATTATACTCGCTCTTATTGTTCTTGGTTATTTCTTTCTTTCGAAAATGCTTGAATCCTCCAACCCAATTGAAAAATCCATTGCTGTTTTGCCATTCATTAATGACAGCCCCAATGATAGCAACCAGTATTTCATAAACGGATTTATGGAGGATGTATTAAATCATCTTCAGACAATAAAAGACCTGCACCCTATATCAAGAACTTCCGCTGAAAAATACCGAAAGACAACTAAATCAATTCCTGAGATTGCAAAAGAACTGAGTGTAAACTACATTGTTGAGGGGGATATGCAAAGGTACGGCAACAGTATCCGCCTTAGTGTAAACCTTTTCAAAGCGCTAAAAAGAGAGCTTAAACTATGGGGAAAAACATACGAAAAAAAGATAAATGATGCAACGGATATTTTTAGTCTTCAAAGCCAGATAGCTCAGTCAATAGCTACAGAATTGGAAGCAGTGATAACACCTCAGGAAAAACTTCTCATTGAAAAAACACCGACATCAAGCCTGTCTGCTTATGAAAATTATATTTTAGGTTGGAATTATTATAACAAACTCACTAAAGAAGATAATGATATTGCCTTGAGTTACTTTAATAAGGCAATAGAAATAGACCCTGATTATGCGGATGCATATCTTGGTATAGCATACGTCTGGACTGCGCGTGCAGGAAATTCATGGGCGACTCCCGAGGAGGCTACTCCGATTGCAAAATCAAACTTAGCAAAAGCCTTTAAATTAGACAGTACTTCTGTGGAGGTATATATTGCTTTAGCGGCAAGTCAAATGAATTTTGACTGGAACTTCAAAAGTGCTGAGAAATCTATAGAAAAAGCTATTTCACTTAATCCCAATAGTGCAGATGTGCATTCGTGGTATGCAGCTTTATTAATTCTTTTAGGACACCCTAAAGAAGCATTGGAGCAGTCTGAGATGGCTTTAAAACTGGACCCGATGAATAACGATATGAAAACAGGTTATGGTTTAATTTTATACTGGAATGGTAGATATAATGAAGCAATAAAGGTATTTCAGGAGGTACTAAAAATTAATCCGGGTAATGCTTTCGCCTTAGATAATCTTCCACTTGTACTTCATGAGGCTGGAAAGTACAATGAAGAACTTGAAGCATGGAAAGTGGATTACAGCACCTTTTTCAAAGGTTACGCAAATGTTTTTGATCAGGGTTATGCTAACGGAGGTATAACTGGTGCATTGAATCTTCAGGCTGACAGCCTTTTAAATCAGTCAAATACAAAATTTATCGAGCCTGGCGAAATTGCACAACTTTATGCTTGTGCCGGCAATAAGGAGCGAACATTAGAAATGTTGGAAAAGGATTATGAAGTTCACGATCCAGGTTTACCCTGGTCATTAAGATTCCCTATCTATGAATTTGTTCATGATGAGCCTCTCTATCAGAATCTATTTCATAAGATGAACCTTCCGTACAAACCTTAAAGATTTATTACTCGTCATTCCGGGCAGCAGAAAAGGCTGCTACAGGGCAGAGGAATGACTGATCAACCATCAATTCATGTGAAACTGAAGCTTATCAGCCAATTGATTCATTTCCTGACCGATTGTAGAATCAAGTATCCTATTGTCTTTTTTTTTACATCCCTCCTCACTCATGCGGGCATAGTTCGTCAGGATTTAAAATAAAAATCCCCCGGCTTTGCCGAAGGAATATTTAATCTCTGCGGAGAAAGAG
>CAWBNA010000037.1:0-9623 GCA_963789985.1 uncultured Bacteroidales bacterium
TGCCGTACCCATCCAGTAAACCCTACCTATCTTATCAGCATTATTTGTTTCACCTGTACTGTTTTACCTGCTTTGAGTTTGATGAAATAGATTCCCTTATGCACCGGGATCCCATTGAGTGAGGACCTGTTCCACGTCACTGTATACCGCCCTGGTTCCATCACATTATTGACAAGGTTTTCGATTAGTCTCCCGATCATATCGTAGATCTGTACTGTCACCTTACCGGAGTTCAAATCATCAGCTGAAACCTCGTAACTGATTGTAACAGCCTCACTGCCTGGATTCGGATAAATGCTGCCAAGCTGAGTTTTGGCTATTATTTCCTGATTTGACTGATTTGTGGAATCATTAGGTAATTCCTCATCTTCGGATTTAGTACCTTTCAGTTGATTAATAATTGCATTGGCTGCATCAATTATTGGCTGACTTTTATTCTTGGGAACTTGGGCACTTACTTTGTTGATAAATGCATTTAAGTCATTAATAACATTTTTTGTCTTTTTATTATGAAGGTCATTTAATGCATCGTACAACTTATTAATCATTTCATTGCCATTAGCTGCTTTGATAATACCATAATTCATCAACTGCCGGATAGTAATAATTAAACCGGCGATCCCGCTTTCAGGAGTAGATGGGCCATTAAGCAGACTTGTTACTTTTAAAGCTCCGTCGTTGACTCCTGTCCCTGAATAGATTGCAAGGAATTTTTCATTTCTCGCATCAAAAATCAAATCTCCATTACCGGCGTTCGGGATTTCTGCAACTTTAGTAAGTATTATCTTTCCAGCATCTAATCCTCCTGGGGATCCCATTCCTCCAATGCCAAGTTCATAAACCAGAACCGTATTGTCCTCTGTTGTTACAAAAACGTGCAGTCCCTCACCACTAGGTCCCCCTCCCTTCTTGCCTGGGTTTGATCCCGAGCCTGTGCCAACGACCAATGTGCCAAAATAGTCGCTCTGGGGAGCTATGTCAACTACAATAAGTGATCCTTCTTCAGTAATTACAAAAGCTAAAGTGCACTCACCGTTAGGGTTGACCCCAGTGGTCTTTGTTCCTGAAGCTCCGGTCACTGCAACACTGTTATAATTGTCATCTTTTGGATTAATATTGACGATCTTAAGTCCATCATCCCCCGCAACCAGGGCTAATCCACCATCACTCGTGATTTTCAGATCCTTGTTCCCGGTTCCTGTATTCACATTGGCAACTACATGATCGAATCCGCCGCTGTTGGGGTTTTCATCAATGACTGACAGGTCATTGGAAGAATAATTTGCAACATAAACCCTGTTGCCGTCCGGAGTAACAGCAACACCCCAAGGATTTAATCCTACATTGATCTCTTTAACAGATCCCGTGATAAGATCAATGACTGAAACGGTGCAGGAGCCGTAATTGGTAACGTATGCTTTGGTACATGTTGGATTTAAAGCAATTTTTAACGGCATTATTCCAACCTTATAACTCCCGGTTATCTTTAATGTTGCCATATCAATTATTGAAACAGTGTTTAATCCGGGATTGGTGATATATGCCGTAGTAGCTTCAGTATTCAAAGCTAACCCTGTCGGATTGCTGTTGGAATTTGTGTTCGTTGTTGCCCAGTTTTCTGGCAGTTCAAGCACATCAGGGATGATATAAAAGAAGAATCCCGGAGATGTTGTTTTGCTTTTAACAGTAACATTTACCGTACCTGACTGAGCCGTTGTGGGAACTTTAACTGTCAGGCTGTTAAGGGTTGCACCCGTAACCGTTGCAGAAACACCTGCAAAATCTACTTTGTTGTTTGAAGGATTAGGATCAAATCCTTCGCCTGAGATCGTTACTTCGTCACTGTGAGCTCCGGTTGGCTTTTCAATATAAAGGATACTTGGAGCCAGAGGCATTGCTGCAGTGGTAAAAGTGGTTGTCGGTTTACCTGCTAGGTCAAGATTCTGACTCGGATCTGATACATCCATTATTGATTCAGAAAGTGTAACTGTATAGGTTTTACTGAACTCAAGATCAGCATCAGGCCTGAACACCACGCGGGAATTCTCATTCAGAAATTCAAAGGATCCGTTTACCTGGGTACCGTTAAGCAGTAATTTAAATGTTGTTTGATTAACAGTTAATGTGTTGATCGGTTCCGTAAAATCGATCACAACCGGAGTGGTTACAGTAATCCCTGTCTTATTGTCGTCAGGTCCGCGGTAAGCTATTTTAGGTCTGGATACTGCAACAGTTGTAAAGGTGACTGCAACATTATCATCGTTATCTGTATTATCTCCCCCTAAGCGAATTCCATTAGATCCGAAATCTTATCAATTAAAGTCAAAGTATAAGATGTATTTTCTGACAGGCTTTTTGAAGGAGTAAACGTCACAGCAGTCAGTTCATTATTCCAGCTGAATGAACCGGCTATACTGGTGCCCCCACCAGTGACTGTGAAATTGTTCTGGACAGAGGTTTTATTCATCGGTTCGGAGAAAAAAACAGAGATCTTGTCAGTCACAAATACTCCTGTTGCCCCGCTGGCCGGAACCGTACTCAGAATTGTAGGCGGTACATTGTCAGCATTAATAGTTATAATATTGTATGGAGCCAGACCGGACACATCAAGTTCGTTTCCTCTGAGATCAGTTATTCCCTTGACACTACTGCTTACTTGTCCTATAAGATGAAGAATAAATGTAGTACTATAAGGAAGAGGGTTTTTAGGAGTAAAAATAATTGCATCTGAATTACCTCCCAGTTTTGCATAACTGCCAAAATATTTGTTATCGCCTGATTGCAGATAGCAGGATGCATCTGTGAAAGAAGTAATATCAACAGGTTCTGAGAATTTGATAATTATATCCGGCAGAATCTCAACTTTTGTGCCACTTACAGGCGTTATGGAAAGGACCGTCGGAGGTATATTATCTATATTGGTAATTATATTTATTCCGGATGTTTCTGAACCAGATGAGACAGGAACCGCTGTTTTAGCATTTACATCATCATTGTTTGATTCACCTGAATTATAGAATTCATTCGGATAATCAAAATATACTGTATTGCTGAAAATGTAATTGCTTATATTTGCCGGAGTAATCTGAAATCCATTGACAGAACCATCAAGTGGTTGAATATCGATGTAGTAATGGGAATCCGAACCCGCCGGAGCAGATACCGGCACAACATATTTACCATTTTCCTCGCTGTATGAGTGGAATTGGTCACCACTAGATACATTGGTAGCAGTTATGAAAGCACCAACTACTTTTGGATTTGGATCATAACCATAAGTAATATCTCCGGATATTGTACCATACGAAGTACTGTAAGACCCACCGGGGTACATATAGCTTGCCCATGCCACATCATCAGGTTTCAGTTTCCTTTCATCCGTCTTTCCCTTATCGAGCCAGTAGAACATTGTTGAATTGACAATACATGAATGCAGCAGGCCAAGGTTATGTCCAATTTCATGGGTTAAAATACTCTGAATATCATAATATCCCTCCGTTCCAGCATCATTTTCTGTCACTGTCCCCTTAAGGACGTTTGCAAATTCAGGATTTACTATTATATCTGCATCAGTTATCTTCCCTTTCCCGCCGTTTGCTTCCATATCCACCATTCTGGCAGAATAAGCAAGTACGCCAGGTGTCCAATCGTATTGGTCATCCACGAAACTTACAAGGTTAATGCCATCACTTGCATTTGCATATTTGGTGGCAACAGGGCCATCATTTTTAAAACTGATGCCTGCCGTAGGGATGTTTGTCCATGTCTGGAACGCATTGGTAATGGCAGTTATATCAGAGCCGTCAGTAATTTTCTCTGCGCCTGTTTCATTGTACACATAATGCAGGTCTAGGGCAGAACCGACTGTCAGGTCTGCCAGACCGCCGACAGCATTTGAAAATTCCGATGTATTTCCGTCCGGATCGGTGGCAGTTGCGGTAATCACCTGGCCTGATGCTCCGTTTATTGCAAATGAGGTATTGATTGCCGCATTTCCGCTACTATTAGTATTGACAGTTTCTGATCCCAGGAAGGTCTCTCCTTCGCCAAAGCCGGAAACATTTTTCATCTTGCTTGCAAAATACTGGATAGTATAAGCTCGTCCTGCGTTGCTATTAAAACTGCCAATGATATTAACTTTCCCAGGACTGAAGCTGACTGATGACAGTAAAGGATAATTTTGCAGGTTATTGGCACCAGTGTCATTATCGCTGTTGTCATTTGATGTTACACCATCGTTTCCAAGATCGATGCCTAATCCCGTGTTGGAATAGATGGAATTTGATAAAATGCTGTTACCTGAACTAGGATTTGTAACACCAGTGCATAAGACACCTGAGTTGCCGTTGAAAGCAATAATATTCGCGGCACCACTTTCTGTTCCACCAATTTGGTTGTTAATTGCATATTCATCCAATTTGATCCCATTTTTACCATTACTATGGGACTCTGTTCCACTGGCATCAGTACCTATGTAGTTGCCTTGAATTTTATTCCTTTGCGATGGTCTTGGTGCATTATCAGTCGATGTAAACTTTATCAAGATCCCTTCATTCGAGTTATCAGAAATAATATTTCCTTCACCAGGATTAGATCCTCCAATAATATTGTCAGAAGCACCATTCATGATTCCGATACCGCAGTCACCATTTCCAAGGTGCAAATGACCGGTAACATCGACACCTATATAATTACCAATTATCTTATTTCCAGTACTTGACCATGCGATCGAAATCCCTGTTGTGGCATTGGAGGAGACTATATTTCTTTCGCCAGAGCCAGCTCCTCCAATAATATTATTTGTCCCGACATTTACATAGATGCCTCTATAATTGCCAAGCGGCAGCTTGCCGGAAACATCAACCCCGATGTAGTTACCCAGAATAGAATTCCCATTGTGACTGACTGCTATTCCATCTATGTTTCCACAAATGATGTTTCGCTCGGATGGTAAATTTCCCCCTATCCTGTTGTTATCTTTATTTACTGCTATTCCCGTATTCTGATACTCACTAAATACATTTTCACTAAATACATTTTTACCGGTTATATCCGTACCGATATAATTACCGGCAATAGTGTTATTATTTCCAAAGGAACTTTCATTGGAACTGCCAATAAGAATTGCATCTGCTTTAAATCGATTGATATTGAGGCCTTTAATCATACAGTTGTCAGCTCTTATTCTGAGTCCTGATGTTCCAGAGCTTAAATTTTCTCCATCAATTTCGATCTTGATTATTGCAGGATTATAAGCAGTAGCCGGAGAGGCCCCAGGCTGAGAATAACCATCAATGATAACCGGATCCGTGATTTCAGGGAATGGTGTCACAGGCTTTATCGTAAACGGTCCGGGACCAGATATGTTAAAGGTGATAGTATCTTTTACTCCAATAGTTGAATTTGCATATTCAATAGCATTTCTAAGACTTCCTTCACCAACGTCGTTAGTATTTGTAACAATTGCCGGATTGCCGTCTTTGACACAACGGACTGAATAGCCATATCCAGGGAGGTCCTCTGATATTGTTAACTGATCCTGACAAGCATATAGTTTACTGGACCAGGCATTGGAATTATTAGCATATGTGGAACTCCAAAAAAATGCATTATACGTAAAACCCTCGAAGTCATGATCGGTTCGAAAACCTGCAGGAAGTGCCGTGAAACCCGATTCGTTATTACCGTTACTGCAGTTAGAATGAAACCAATTATTACCTATTGCTTTCATTTTGCTACCTGCCACACTTTCACCTCCCAAATAATTTGATAGAATTGTCCATTCAACATCGGAAGGCACATGCCAGTTTTCGGGACATACATTACGACTGTCATTTATTGCGTACCATGTATAAAATCTACCAAAATGACTAGGACTAAGCCATTGGTATTTAGGTTCCGACTCACCTGATATATCGTCATGTGAACCAGGTGTCGTTGGAATAGCATCGCCATTAGCATATCTTGTTGTGGTTAGGTTTTCAGCCATCCACACCTGAGAGCCGATAGTTATTATGTTATAATAATTCCCTTCAATGTCAGTAATTGCATCTGATTTATAAGTTGTAAAGCTAATTTCATTTCCATAGGCAGTTCCGATGCTATTTGTCGCGTAAGCCCTTACATAATAGGTTGTATTAGGGACTAATCCTGCAATATCACTTGTAAAGCTGCCTGTCTCTGAGCCATCAGAAGTAAAAGAATTCGCAATAGTCGGGTTATGTGATGTGCTCCAGCATACTCCCCTTGAGTCTATTGTCGGAGTATTTCCATCATCAGTAATATTTCCACCACTTTGAGCTCCTGTCTCGGTTATTGATGATGCTATGGCAGTAGTTAGAGTTGGTGTTGTATACAATGTTCCATCAATATCATCCTCATGGACACAACGAATTGAATATCCATATGCTTCATTTACATCCTCTCTTACAAGTGAAGCGGAATTGTAGTTCATGGTATAGGAGACCACTTGACCTTCAGTAACTATTTTTGTAACTCTCCAGTACCCATCTGTACCTATTTTTTCGAAAGATCCATCAGGTAATCTGCGTCCACCAGGTAATGCTGAAAAGCCTGCTTCGTTTGTTGCATCCGTATTAGGACTATGCCACAATCCATCTCCCCCTTCAATTGTACCAGTGGCTTTCAATTTTCCCCCAGCAACTGATTCTCCTCCGAAAATATCTACTAAGGCAATCCAATCACCATATCCCGCTTCTCTCCATCCAGTAGGACATACCTCTTTCAAAACGTTGTATGATGAATTTACTACGTACCAATTGTATAAAGCTCCATAGGTATTTTTAAATGTTGCTTCATCATTATTATACCATGCGTAAGATCCTATAGTACTGGCTTCCCAATCTGAATTATTATCTCCGGGATAATTTAGTGGAGTTGTATCATTATATCTAGTTGTCTTAAGGTTCTCTGCCATCCAAGCTATATGATATGTAGGATATGTAGGAGAACTTATTGTAACGATGTCATAATAATTCCCATCAATATCCGTAATTTGATGTCCTTGCTGACCCTGTGAAAATAAAACTCCCGAAAGAGTAAAAAAAAGGGCAGTTACTGCGATTATATGTAGTATTATTTTTTTTATGATATTCATATTTTCAGGTTTTTACTGATTTTATCACTACTCGGGTTAGTGTTTCATATAACCTTTCAGCTTAACAACATAATCCTCAAGCTGTATCTTTTCAGCTTTTTTAACTTGTCCCGGCGCCAGATTTTGGGTTGCTGTCTCTGAGTCACCATCCGGATCATTTACAAATCTTTTTCCTGTCTTAGCATCTTTTTCAATCTTTATCTTCCCCTGGGATCCTCCGGTTATCAGGTGTTTACCTTTAGGACTGGTCCAGATAAATGCCACAACATCTTCACCCTCAGTAAAAAATGGAGTTTCAGAAACTTCATAAAGCATTTTGTCCACCCTTCCGCCGGGAACAGCAACCACCACCTCTGTACCCAGATTGCCTTTTATATACTCCTCGGGAACAATCGTTATGTAAGTGTAAATAGCGCTCTTGTTTTCATTCCAGTCACACCTTTTACTTTTACATTTCCCGTAAAGCACAGCTGTGGATACATCTGTCATATCTTTCGCCGTCATCTTCTTCACTTGTGCTTTAGTTTCTGTTGCTGATAAAAGCATAAAGCAAATAATCACCCAATAGTTCAGGTTAATAATTTTTTTCAGGTTTTTCATTTTCTGATTATTTAAAAATTTAAATATATAGTAGGTTGTGAGCTTTGATCTGATTTTGTAATAAATGAAATAACAGTTAGATTTTTGTCAAATTCTTTATAAAATAAGGCGTTCATTAAATGATACGGTAATTCAATTTGTCAGGTTTGCAACCCAAGCTTACCGGTAACAAAAGCTGCAATAATCAACTACAATAATTCAGGTAATTTTATATCTGAAAAATTCTAGTCAGTAATCAAAAAAGTAAAGGAGATTATAAAAAATATTCTACGGGATATATATAAGTGAATTTCAAAACACCCATTCACATATAACTTTGTAAAACAAATTCTTAAACAAAGTTCATCTATCATAAGGCTGAAGTCAATATTATTCGTCAAAAAAAATAATGGTTTAATCAAATTTCTATTTGAAATTGTTGTAAGAATCCAAAATTTTTATACGGAATTACTCATTCAATGAATTTTAAATCAGCAATACCACTTATTCAGGCCGTGACTTACGCCATGAAATTGTACAATGAACCATTATCAAAAGGCTATCGTTTAACTAAAAATCAATTATTTTGATATATCAAAATGATATGTGTTAATTCGGTCAATCGGTTACTAAAATTTATGAAAAAGATAAGACTTAAATCCACCACGTTAATTTTAAAAACCATCATTTTATTAAACTTTTCGGTAAAAACTTTAAATTTTCGACCAGGGATTGAAATTTTTGCTATTAAGCAGGTTTGAACTCTTAAACTCTTGACGGCTACCTCCAGTCTCCGATCAGGACAAAGGGCGCCCAATAGAAAGGATGGGCAAGTTTTTTGTCACTTAATAAAGTCATTTGCGCTCTACGCAAGGCATCAGTTTTGCTGAGTTTGTTTCTTATCAGGTTTTTATAGAACTCTCCCATCAGAACCGAGGTAGAGTTATCTGATACGCTCCATAAACTAACAAGAACAGAGGGTGTCCCGGCATACATAAAGGCACGCGTAAGTCCGACCATGCCTTCACCGCGCACAAGTTTACCCAAACCTGTCTGGCAGGCGCTCAGGACTACCAGATCGGCGTTAAGCTTAAGATTGAATATTTCAGATGCTGTAAGTAATCCATCTTCCTTTGATTCATTATTCTTAGTTAAAACAAGGGAACTAAGATCAGGTTTGTTTTCATCGATCAGCCCATGGGTGGCAAAATGAATATAGCTGAATCCGGCAAGCCGGCTTTCCTTTTTTACATTTTCCTCGGTTGCATCTTTCCCGAGAAATATTTCTGAAGCACCCTTATCAAAAAATGAAGCAATGTTTTCAACTTCACCGCTGCTGTATTCCAGTCTTTTGAACTTTTCACCATGAATTTCAGTGGAATTATTGTATTCCGGATCTGCAAAGGCAATAAATCTTTCCTTTTTTTGCAGCTCATTTGTTTTCTTTATGCTTTCCGAAAGCAGACTTTTCAATACGCTTGCCGATTGGGCGTAACTGACCGGATACTTTTCCACAAGAAAGGGCATATCGGAAAAAGTTGCAGAATTTCTGATTGTTTTTTTTTCGGTTAATAACACTTCAAATGGAAGATAATTCAATACTCCGTCAGGAATAATTATAAGTTCGCTTTTTTTTGTGAAAAATGATTCAGCAGGTTTTATTAATTCTTCATATAATGAATTACCCGCTTCAGTAAAAAACTCACTCACCGGCTGGCCCGGATCAAGCATTGCAAACCTTATGCCTTCAACCTGTTCCTGAAGCTTCTTACTGTCCGGCAGCCTAAAAAGCTGATGTCCAGACTTATTGATTACCCAAAGGCAAGAGATGCTGTCACCCGCAATGTATTCAAGGATTACAGTGTTGTTGCCAGGACAAATTGTTTTAGCTTCATCAAGGGAAACAAGGTGAGAGCTCTTAATATCT
>CAWBNA010000038.1:0-78255 GCA_963789985.1 uncultured Bacteroidales bacterium
ATTTGTATGATACCTATCTACTTGACAAATATAGGGATGGTGATGATGGAAAGTTCCTTTTGAAGTATGGGTAAAAACCGTCAAGGAACATGACAAGAAAACGCAAAAGAAAATTGACAATCCTATTGATGTGCTAATTGCAACTGATTGCCTTAGTGAGGGTCAAAACCTTCAGGATTGTGATATGGTAGTAAATTACGACATCCATTGGAATCCTGTCAGGTTAATTCAGAGGATGGGTAGAATTGACCGTTTAGCATCACCAAATGAAATCGTAAGAGGAATAAACTTTTTTCCTGCTAAGGATTACGAAGATTATCTACGACTTAAAAAAAGGGTTGAAGAACGTATGGCATTAATGTCGATAGTGGGCACAGAGGTGGAAGAAAACCTAACACCAGAGTTTGTAAAATTAGTGGAAGAGAATCCTCTGCTTTCAAAACAAACTGAAAAGATGTTAAGCCAATTGCAAATTACTTGGGATGATATCGAAACTGGCGAAGACACTCTTGGTTTGGATGATTTTTCATTAGAACAATTCCGACAGGAACTATTCGAATTTTTCAAGAAAGAAGAGGAGTTCTTTAAGAAGATACCTAATGGTGTTTTTACTGGATTCAAATTCAAAATGAATAAAAAGTGGGAAGAGATGCCTGATAGCATTGTTGCAGTATTGGGTTATCCCAGAAGACCTGATGAAACACCTGACTACGTTTATGATAAAATCCATTTATTGCATCAACCAATTGTTGACGGGCAAAAAGCGGCTTCACTTGTTTTAAAGAACAATCAGGAAATACTTACACTCCTTCGCTGTCACAAGATGGAAAACCGTTATTTGCCCCCAAACATTGAAAATGGCGATTCTGAAGTTTTACAAAAATTATCACAAACCATTAATAATTGGGTTAAAAACCAAGCAGCACCAGTTGCAATCAGTGAAATTCAGGATTTATTCAAAGGAGATATAAATCCACAGAGAATATCACCTGAACAGAAGAAAATGGAAGAGAAATTCAAAGGAGAGAATTTTGACCTGATAAACTGGTTTATAATTTCAAATAAGTAAAACATGGATTTATCAATCTTCAACACCGCTTCTCTTTTTGAGGCTGCTACGGATTTATTCAAGCAGCTTGGCGTTAAAACAAATTCAAATACAGCCGAGCCATTGCCTATAGAATCTGTTTTAAAAGAACATCTTAGAGAAACAGAAACCTTTAAAGCAATTGATTATACTTTTTTCATTGGATTAATTGACAATGAAATAATTGGCAGCAGTGATGGATTATTTGAAAACAAAATATCGTATGATGAAGCACAAAAAAGATTAGCAATGAGTATAAAGGATTAATGATTTTTGCTGTTAATATCAATCATAGCAAAAAGCCAACTGCTAATCAACTAAGAGATATTACACGTGTATTTAATCGTATTAGCGAGCAAATGCCAGTTGTTGTAATTTATAAAACTGGTGATACAATTTCATTCTCAAATTGTGAACGAATAAAGTTTAGGCAAATATGGAGAAAGGGTGAAAAAGTTGGTAAAGTTTCGGTTTTATATGACGTTAATATCAATAAACCTCATCAGGGACATATCCGTATACTGAAATCCTTAGCAGTAGAGGAAATAAAGAAATATGACAAACGGAATAAAGTTGAATCATTTAATGACCTTCACAGAGCATGGATTAATGTTTTTAATACGGATGTATTAAATAAGCAATTTTATCTTGACTATCAGAAACTCTCAGTTAAACTAATTAATGCTATTTATCCAGAACAATTTGAAAACAAACTTACTGCACACCAAGGAGTTTTAAATTTACTGAACAGAATTATGTTTCTTTATTTTGTTCAGAAGAAAGAATGGATAATGAAGGATGAAAACTTTATTATTCATTTCTGGAACGATTATAAAGAAACTGGTAAGCATGATGTTTTTCACAATGAGTGGTTAAACTCAATTTTCTTTTCAGCATTTAATGGAATCGCATACAGAGACCCTAAAGCAATTAAAGCATTACCTGAACCTTACAAATCAGAAATTATCAATTTCCCATTTTTAAACGGTGGATTATTTGCATATAATGATGATTATGATAATTTCTTGCTGCCCGATATATATTTTGAGAACATCTTTGATTTTTTTGAAAGTTACATATTCACAATATCTGAGGACACCCCTTATGATGTGAATCTGGAAATTAATCCAGAGTTACTTGGTAAGATGTATGAAGGGATGATTAATGCGACCGATTTGGACGATGTTGATGCTGAAAACGGCATTGTTTACACTGAACGGTCAGAAATCAACTTTATGACCCGAAGAAGTTTTGTAGAAGTGCTTGATAAGAAACTCAATGGTTCACTTTCAAGAGAATTTCTATATCATTTTATTTTCGATGAACCAGAACAAAAAATTGAAATTTTAAAACATTATAAGCCAAATATTGAACGAATTAGGCAGGCAATTACATCAATCACAGCATGTGATAGTGCATGTGGTAGTGGTTCAATGATTCTCGGAGTTATTCAATTACAAATGGAATTGGTGCGAATTATTGATAGTTATATAGGAAATCCAAACTCTGCCAAGAACGACTTTTTAATTAAAAAGCAATTAATATCAGAATGTATCTATGGTGTCGATATCAAAGAATGGGCAGTGAGAATCGCTGAATTAAGGCTATGGTTATACATGATTTCTGAAGCCGAGTTTACCAAAGATGAACTTGTTAAGACTCCTTTATTACCAAATCTTGATTTTAAATTGAGAAAAGGGGATTCTTTAATTCAAAAAATTGGCTCTCTTGATTTTTCATTAGAAGAATTGTTTAAGGGCAGAAATAAAACAACAGGTGCTGCGAAAAAATTAAATGATTTTATCAAAAAAAAGAAAGATTTCATAATCAATCAAAACAAATCAGATACTACTTACAAAAAATTGAAAACCGAAGAATATTCGGTGTTTATGAATTTTATTGAAGAGTTAATTATTGAAAATGATATCAGATTAAAAAATCTTGGAAAAAGAGAAAAGCAAATAAGTATGTTTGCTGAACCTGAACAAAAGGAAATTGACATATATGCAACGGAAAAGGATGAAATCAAACAAGAAATTGAAAAATTGAAACGACTGAAAGATACAATCCATAAAGAAAGAAGATTGCCATTCAGTTATGATATTGATTTTATGGAAATATTCCTTACAAGGGAAGATGCTGGATTTGACTTAATTATTTCTAATCCTCCTTATGTTAGACAAGAAGAGATACTTCCCCCTGAAGATAGTGAATATTTGGAATATCTATTAAAGCCAGAAAACAAAGAAGAAAAAGCAAGGATTAATAAAGAATATAAAGAAGCACTTAACGAAAAAGTTTACAAAACCTATCCATTTTTAAATACAAAGGTTAAAACACTAATTGATGGTAAAAATAAAACCATACCCGTTTATGGGAACAAAGTCCCGGGGCGTAGTGATTTATATTGTTATTTTCAATTATTGTGTCCATCATATCTTAATAGCAAGGGTACTTTTTGTTATATTATTAGTAATTCATGGTTAGATGTTGAGTTTGGAAGTTTTGTCCAACAATTTTTATTAAAACATACGGAATTATATGCTATATATGATTCAAACACACGTTCTTTCGAAGCCAGAATTAATACCATAATCTATTTACATTCCGCTTTAAAAAATACAACAGAAAGAAGAGAAAGATTTTATAAAACACTTGAACCTGTTGATAATAAAGTAAGGTTTATTATGAATAAGGTTGATTATAATCAGGTTGCATACGCACCAATATTATTAGAACAAGAGCATTGTTTAAAAAATACGTTCAAAGATTTCTATAGGGTTATCATCCTTTCCCAAAAAGAATTATATGATTCAGGATATGATTATGAATCATTATACTATTCAGGGAATAAATGGGGGGGAAATACTTAAAAGCACCAGAGATTTACTATACAATTCTGCTGAAAGGTAATGATAATTTGGTAAGATTTGGGGAATTCGCAAATTCTATCTACGGAATAAAAACTGGTGCAAATGAGTTCTTCTACCTTGATGATGAAACACAAAGTGAATGGGAAATTGAAGATGAGTTCTTAATACATGTATTTAAAAGTCCAAGAGAGAGTAAATCTATATTAATTAATCCAGAGGTACTATATCTATACTTATTTTATTGTAATAAAAATAAAGAAGAACTCAAGGGCACCAATGCATTGAAATATATTCAATGGGGTGAACAATCAAGAAAGGATGAAAAAGAAAATGAAATTGGTAAATTTAATTTAAGACCGAGTTGCCGAGGACGTGCAAATTGGTATAGCGTTGGTGAGCGAAAAATATCTTCGGGGGTTTTTCCTAAAGGATTTAATGATATTTTTAGAATATTTGAAAACAATAGTGTTTTTGTAGATTGTCGATTGTATGAAATATTTTCTGACGAAAGAGATTTAATTCTATTAATGAATTCTACTCTTTTCATCTTTTTTCTTGAAGTTACTGCAAGAAGTGGACTTGGTGAGGGTTTAATAGAATTTTTCGTATATGAATTGCCAAAATTACTAATCCCAAAAGTGGATATTTCATCTTTTAAAAATCGAAATTCATTTGTAAATCGGGATATAAAAGATATTCTCACAGAAATGGGATTTGATAAAAAAGTTCCTATTAGAAATCAAAAACCAAATCCACTTTCTGATAGAAAAGAATTGGATAATCTAATTTTCAGTGAATTAGGTTTAACCAATGATGAGCGAGAAGAAATGTATTGGAGTTTGGGTGAGTTGGTAATCCAAAGGTTAAGCAAAGCAGCGAGTAGGTAAGAAATAACTAAATACATCTAATATAAAAATACTAAAATTGCCAAAGTGCTAAATCAGAACACATCCGACAATACCTTAGCTTTCATCAGCTTTTTATAAATAGTATACCTCGGTGCTTGTGGCGCAGTTCCTTTCTTATTAGTGTCAAGTAGTACATGGCTGATTTCTTTTGCAGGGTTTTTGAAATACACAATATACTTGTTGGTGTCTTTGTATTTCTCAATCTTTGAAACCTCTGCTACATGTGTTATTGCAGAAACAGGTGCTACCTGATAAGCAGCTATGTATTTTATTCGGTTCAACATGGATGATGAAATTCTGATTGAAAACCAACAATTTTTTTCGATAAATTCTAATTGAAATCCCTCTGCCTGAGCAGGTACGACAATAGTGTTGAGTTCTTCAACGCTAACATCTTTTTTGTTGCTTTCCTCTATCTCCCGGATTTCTTCATTAAACGGTATGAACTTATGGATTTTTTCATTCCCACATACGAAGGTCTGGAATTCAATAATATCTGTATCCATCGTCAATTGACCGAGCACGTTTTCAAGTTCAGTTGATAATTTATCGATAATGACAATAGCTGCAACCGGAATATCGAAGATTAATGCATCAAGAAATGCGTCTATATTGCGATATCCCGCTATTTCAGACCTTTTCTCAACAAATTCATACATAACCTTGTCAGTTATCATAAAATCAAGCAGAAACTTCTTTATGTTCCTTCCACTGGCTTTGTATCCAATACCAAATTTCAGTAACTGAGAACCGATGTGTTTGTAAGGGTCATGCGTGCTGATTTCGTTTTCAATGATGTATAACTTAGGTTTTTCAGCGAATGAAAAATCAATCAAATATCCATCGGGAATGGTCACTATGTTATCACCAATTTTCTTTTTAATATCAATATAGACTGTATTTGCACCGAATATCTGCTTGGCATTATCGATTATTACTTTTTCAAAATCATTCTCAAGAGAGTATTCGTAATATTTGTAAGTTTTGTTTTCACTTATAAGGCGTTCCATAATCAATTATTTTTTGAATAAATAAAGATATGACAATTAATTGCTTCGAACAATCAGTAGCATTTTGCAATTTTGAATTGACAGTGCAGAATAGATTTTATAATTTTGAATAACAATTATTTAAACTTTATTAATTATGGAATCAACAGACAAAACAAGAGAAAATAGGCTTCGGAGACAGTTAAGGAAACATGGGATAAGATTGAAGAAAAGCCGCATTCGTAATCCCAATATAGATAATTACGGGCATTATATGCTAATTGACATTTACAAAAATCTCGTGATTGAAGGAAGCAGGTATGACATGACTTTAGATGATATTGAAGATTATGTAAAAAACCTGTAAATCTTACTGTTTATAGTACGAAAGGAGTTCCAGCCACTTGCATAAATTAATTATATCATGGGAAAATGTACTTTTTGCGGTCAGAAAGCCGGATTTTTGAAAACGATGCATAAAGAATGCCAGACAAAATATCAAGATGGGAAATCCCAGATTATTGATAAAACCTGTAATTCAATCGTTGATAACTTGGATTTTATGAAACTTGATAATGATGTAAAGGTAATTTCAAAGGATTGTTTCATAAAACAGGAAGAAATAAATAATCTGTATTCTGAAGGATTTGATAACGCAGTAAATAAGTTACTTAAAGACGGCTTAATACCAACAGAAGATGAATCAAGAATTAATGAATTTATAAAATACTTCAATTTTGGTCAGGATGTCTTAAATAAATCCGGTTCTTTGGAAAAAGTATTTAAATCATCCATTTTGAAAGATGTAATGGATGGTAAAGTACCGGAATCAAAATTAAAAATAGAAGGGAATCTTCCTTTTTTATTTCAAAAATCAGAATATCTCATTTGGGTTTTTCAGAATGTTGAGTATTATGAGCATTTGACAAGAACCGAATATCATGGAGGAAGTCAGGGGATAAGTGTTAAAATTGCAAAAGGGTTATATTACAGAACGAGTGGGTTTAAAGGCAATCCCGTAAAAATTGATGAACTACAAGATGTTGGAAAAGGAATAGTTGCTTTGACAAATAAACAGATTTATTTTTCTTCTGGTGCAAAAAGTTTTAAAGTACCTTATAATAAAATCGTTACACTTAACCCATATGAGGATGGGATTGGCTTTCAAAAGGATGGTGCAAATTCAAAACCACAGATTCTACGTGGATTGGATAGTTGGTTTGCTTATAATTTAATTACAAATCTTAATAAAGAGTGAAATGTACAATTCCAATATGCAACATTTCATTGATATTGAAGGAAATATCCCAAAGCAAATGCCAAAAGAAGCTAGAGAATTAGCGAGTTTCTTAGCCTTGGTCATTGACACAACCACAAAGAAAAATCCTACAACATTAACCACGACAGATATCCGGTGCTTTAATAAGCGGTGTCATGGTTTGGTTAAATCATCGATGAGATTAGTGACAAATGAAATACATTGGTTCTGCCCAAATTGCAGAGAGGAAGGTTTAATTAGCGAATGGCAGAAGACGAAATGAGATAATAATGATGTCAATATTTCATGATGCCCTGCATAGTAGCAATTGTTCCTTATAATGCACCATAAAAAACCCTGCCAATTCTGACAGGGGATTATTCATCTGGAAGTTCAAAATCAGTTCAAAACATATTATATGTTACTGATTTTCAAGTTTAATCGCTGACCCACTTATCTGAGTCATTTTCTGATTACTAGCTGATCAAGGACGTTCTTCTATTTTTTATGCTTTGTTTTGCATCATAAAATATAATACCATATCCGATTACCGTACCTAACTCAACTTCCCAAATATTAACAATAAAGAATATGGTACTTTCTGAAACAAGCTTAAATGAATTAGTAACAATCAAAATAAGTGTGCTTATTAAGAAAATACTTAGAATTATTAAACCAGTGTCGAAATTTCTTCTTGTTTTCATGGCTTTATTTTTAATTGTTATTAAGATTTTCCTGTTTTAAGTTTCAATCAAAATTCTCCTTTATTTAAGTTTTGATTATGAGATAAAAATAATGTGTCAAAATATTCCTCACAAGAGGTAGATGCACATTTAATGGGTAAATAAGATAGAATTTGATCTCTTTGATCTAAGTAATTTCGATAAATATAACTTGTAATATTCTGTTAATATCGGTCAGGAGGTTGTTCGTCAAAAAGGATACGAAATTTACAAATAATTTATACCATCCCTTGGTTATCAATTATAATATTAGTTGTAAAATCTTGGTCATCAAATTAATAAGAAATCTTACAGAGTATAATATCCCTAGTTTTAATAGAGACCTTATATTTGACAAACGGGTAATTTAAAATGATAGAAATTGAAGAATAATCGCTTTCCAGCTACAAAAACTCCATCTTGTAGAGTGGTCAAGCATCATTTTTAAAAGAATCCTGTGATACTTTATCAGGAAATACCTTAAAGAATTGCTCATATATTTAAAACTGATCATATGGTTATTTTTCCTAATCCAATAAATACGGAAACAAGCTCGAAGCATGATAATAGAAATGTATAGAAACCATAAATTTTTACCACATTTTTTACCACAAAGAAAAAGACCATTGTAATATATTGATTTACAATCGGTTTATTCTTGTTAGTAGTCGGGGTGGCAGGATTCGAACCTGCGACCCTCTGGTCCCAAACCAGATGCGCTACCGGGCTGCGCTACACCCCGAAAAACACTTTAACCCTTCCTCCGGAGCCTACCTGTCAATATACCACTTCCTGAAAGGTTCTCCGAACGGTGCCGCAAAAATATAAGTACTTTTTGAAAATTCATACAATAAACTTAAATAATATCGTCAGACAATATCAGAACTCTCCATCCTGCCCTGAAAAAGTAGAAATAAATTTTTTATGAGTTTGAGATTATCTGCCGTTTGTTCTGAAGCTTAATCATGTACCATAAACAAGATTCCCCCCGAAAAATCCTGTTACAGTGACTGATAAGGTGGTGAGAGCATAAAGTGTCAGTACAATCCATCTGAATTTAGTCAATCCTTTTTCTGAAGTGTTCATGTAAATATGCATAATTGTTGTAATCAGAGCCAACCCGGTTGTTATTATGGCAAACAACTCATGCGTTTCTTTCATCTTGCCTGCTTCTCCTGTAAATGGCGGTGTCAGAAACAATCCTGTCATCAACGATGCAACAGCGCCAAGAGTGCCTGTCACCAGCAGGTAGAAAGCAATCCTGGAAAGACAGACATCCTTCCTGTAAAAGTCTGAAACAATTTCAGCTAAAAAACCCAAAACAAGCAATGCAATTGGAAAATGCACCACCATGGGATGAAAATGACTCACTGAAAACATTTGTTAAAGTTTTTAATTCCGGCGAATATATGAAAGATAGCGGAATTATTCAACTGGACGATGTTTTCCATTTTAATCTGAACTAAAATCGCTTAAAAAGTCATGTGACGATGCATGTATATTTCAGATATCTTATCAATTCTGAACATTACTGAAGTATTTGTATTTATTTTGTATAGTTAAACCTGTTATTCAAAGTACCTGAACAATGAAAACACCGGTAATCCATAATTTTAGCTCACTGTTGATCTGCCTTACATTTATGTCTTTTCAGATAGCCGCATCAGGACAGATCCCAATGCATTCACCAGATAAAAACCAGGCCCTGCTGAATGAACCGTTAGATATCAGCGGGGACTTCCGCAACTTTTCAAACGCTTATTACCTTGCCGACAGTCTTTCCTCATTCGACCCACGGACGGGCAAAGGTAAGCTGGTTTACAGGCATAACGATTATTTTACAAGACAGGCTTTCAACAATATGCTGGGAGTGCTGAGACAGGTCAAACCTATCGACTTTCCGGAAGGAGAATATGCTATATCCCCCGAGCTGCCATTTTCAATTGAATTTGTATCTCCGCGTACCATCAGGATACGTGCAAATTCAAGGTTCAGTCCGAAACCGGAAAGCTCATCGCTTATGCTCGTCAATGGTTTTGCCACAAGTGATACAGTTTCCTGGCATTATGTCAGGATAGCCAATGGTTACAAATACTCAAGCAAATACGGCTCGGTAGTTATTTCCATATATCCATGGCATATAGAAATCTACAGTGCCTCCGGTAAGCTTCTGACTCACACCGTCAATAATACTGATGCTTCTGAGACCTATACCCCCATACTTCCGTTTTCATTTGTCAGGCGCGCATCAGATTACTCGACAAGCATGGCAGCTGTTTTTTCCCTTTCACCTGATGAAAAGATTTTCGGTTGCGGCGAATCATTTACCGAATTTGACAAAAGGGGACAGAAGGTTGTTCTTTGGGCTGACGATGCTAACGGCGTACAGAATGAGACTATGTACAAGCCTGTGCCCTTTTTCATGAGCAGCCGGGGCTATGGGGTTTTTATGCATACCTCTTCACCAATTACTTGCGATTTCGGAAAGTATTACAGCGGAATATATTCCCTGTTTATCGGTGATGATGAAGCAGATATCTTTATTTTTCTTGGTGATCCCAAGGATATACTCAATGAGTACACCACTCTTACAGGCAAAGCCCCCATGCCGCCACTCTGGTCATTCGGGTTCTGGATGAGCCGTATCACCTATTTCTCTGAAGATCAGGGCCGTGAGGTTGTTAAAAAACTGAGGGATAACAGGATCCCGGCTGATGTCCTTCACTTTGATACAGGCTGGTTTGAGACCGACTGGAGGTGTGATTACAAATTTTCCGAATCACGCTTCAGGGATGCTTCCAAAATGATGGCTGACTTTAAAAAACAAGGAATACATACATGCCTGTGGCAGCTGCCTTATTTTGTTCCGAAAAATAAATTATTCCCAGAAATAATTGAAAATAACCTGTTTGTAAGGAATAATAAGGGAAATTTGCCTTATGAAGATGCTGTTCTTGATTTTTCAAATCCGGCAGCAGTAAAATGGTACCAGGACAAAATAGCGGGTCTTCTCAGGGAAGGAGTAAGCGCCATCAAGGCTGACTTCGGTGAAGCAGCTCCTGCTGATGGCATTTATTATTCAGGCCGGACTGGATTTTACGAGCATAATCTTTATCCTCTGAGGTACAATAAGGCAGTAGCCGATATCACAAGAGAGATTAACGGGGAAAATATTATCTGGGCACGAAGCGCATGGGCAGGCAGCCAGAGATACCCTCTCCACTGGGGAGGCGATGCCGCTAATACCAATACTGCAATGGCGGCGACATTGAGGGCAGGCCTATCTCTGGGTGTCTGCGGTTTCTCGTTCTGGTCGCACGATATAGGTGGCTTTGTCAATAAGAAGCCGGAGGATATTTATCGCAGATGGACCCCCTTCGGAATGCTTTCTTCACATACAAGGAGCCACGGCACCCCTCCTACCGAACCATGGGAATATGGCCAGGATTTCATGAATGCGTTCAGGCTTGCCGATGAAATGAGGTACAGGCTTATGCCATACATTTACGCCCAGGCCAAGGAGTGTACCGAACGGGGACTCCCCATGCTCCGTGCACTTTTCATCGAATACCCTGATGACCCCGGATCATGGCTGATTGACAATGAATATCTCTTCGGCTCAGATATGCTCGTAGCTCCATTGATGGAAGATGTATCATCGCGCGACGTCTATCTTCCTCCCGATAAGTGGATTGACTATCAGACCGGCATGGTCTATTCGGGCGGATGGCATAAAATTGAAGCCGGAAAGATTCCTGTCGTCGTACTTGTACGCGAAGGGGCAGTAATTCCACATATAGCTCTCGCACAGTCAACTATGGAGATGGACTGGTCAAAACTTGACCTTGTATTATACACCGCCGGATCAGGAAAAGCAACAGGCCTTGTTTGTCTTCCTTCCGACAACATACTTCATGACATCACGGTTATAAAGAAGCGTGAGAATTATTCAGTTGAAAAAGACCCGTATGCCGGAAAAGTAACCTGGAAAATCATTACTTGTCCGAAACAGAAATAACATATTGAAGATAGAGATTTAAGGATACTTTCACATTTTTATTGCCGGTTGCAACCTTTACAATAAATCTTTTGATTTATGCTATAATTGATATCAGTTCTATCCTGTTTCCTTCCGGATCAAGAATTACGCTTTCGTAATAGCCGTCACCTGTTATTCGCGGCCGGCCGGTAACAGTAATGCCATCTTTCTCAAACTCTTCTGTCATTCTGTCGACAATTTCAACTGACCCGACATCGACAGCAATATGAGCCAGACCATGATTTCTCTGACCTTTATCGGGAATGACACCTTCCTGATTCATCAGTTCTATCCTCATCCCGCTTTTGAATTCCAGGAAATAAGAAGAAAAATGTTTTATTGGATTGACATATTTTTCCCCTGCCGTGCATTCAAAGTATTTCAGAAAGAACCACTTTTCTTCCTCAAGATTATCAGTCCAGATGGCAACATGATCAATATGCATATCTCATTAAAGGATCAGGTTTAAGCAAATGTAAAAAAAACATTTCGGGTAATACTGACATTTTAAAATTGTCAGGAATAAAATTGAAACATTTTTTAAGGAGCTGAGTTCAATTACAAAAATTGCATCCTCAGTTATTCAAAAGAATGTGATAATTGTTGCGGTATTCTTGGCGCTTGCTTCGTGGCAGTGTTCAATGTCTGAACAGGGAAATAACAATCTGAATCTGGTCTTAACAAAAGCATCAGCCTGATTCTTATTACGGCTCCTGAAAAACACCGATAAATGCTTCATAATTCACCTGAGACGTAACTTTATTTAAAAAATCCCGTTTAATATGTATAGTGAAAGCAATCAACATCATGCAGTCTATGAAGAGGGTACTAATTCTGCTGGCGTCTATCCTGTTCTCCTGCGTCTCTTTTGGGCAGACATGTTCTATTCTGTCAAAAGCAAACAATATCACTCCTGACAAACTCTGTTCGCCTGTCAAGGCTTCATGGACAGTTACTTACACAGGGGTTAATGACGGGGGAGCAACGGTTGGGATCAGATATGACTGGGGTAACGGGACAGTCGTAACCGTACCTGCAGTTCAGACAAGCCCGGGAGTCTTCCAGGCAACCGCTGTCATGACATATACATCACAGGGTGATGTGTGCAACTATCATCCACAGGCAACGCTCATTGTCAATGGCGTCGCCTGCACTTCTTCAACGCAGGAACAGATTGTAACTGTTTGGGATGATGATAATCACAACGGTGGAAACATGCATATAAACCCGGAAATATGGCCCATTTGCGTCGGCAAGGGCGATAATGTCCAGTTTCAGGATCTGACTCAGTTCAATTGTGTTCCTCCCCAGGAAAGGGATAATCCCAACGTCAACACCAGGTGGATACAGTGGATTTACGGTACCGATAACACCATGACCGGAGCACCTGTGACAATTAACGGAATATCGAGGACCTTTCCCTATAGCGGTAATATAATTACACTTACAGGACCTGTGACAGGGTCAGGAGTACTGTCGGATATTATTAATGTGGCCAATGATAAGCTTGTAGGACAGTATTTCCAGGTCACTCTGCGTAACTGGAACTACTGCAATCCTTATGACGACCCTGCCATACCCGGCGGACCAAAAGACAAAGTAAACGGCGACCATCCTCCTGTCGTTACAACGGCAATCATTTTGATTGTGGCTTATCCCAATGCAACAATAAACCCTGTCAGCCCTTTGTGTGCAAATGCCCCACCTGTCACTTTAAGTGCTCACGATACAGGAGGTACATGGTCAGGAACAGGAGTTTCAGGAAATATTTTTAATCCTTCAATAGCAGGCCCCGGTGATCATATAATTACTTACAGTATTACAAACGGAAGCGGCTGCAATGATTCAGACACAGCAATAATCAAGGTGTTGCCTATACCTGATGCAACAATCACGCCTGTTGGACTCTTGTGCATTTATGATCCTAAGGTGACACTTACGGCAGTGGATTCAGGCGGTACATGGCAGGGAACCGGAGTATCCGGCAATATTTTCGACCCTGCAGCTGCAGGTGTCGGAAATCATATTGTAACCTATGACATTACAAAAAATGGCTGCACCAGTTCCGATCAGATAACCATTACTGTTGCCACTCCTGATGCCACGATAACTCCTGTTGATACTTTATGCCTCAATAGTTCACCGGTTACATTGACGGCACACGATCAGGGAGGCATCTGGAAAGGAGATGGAGTGACCGGGAATGTTTTTAGTCCCTCAAAGGCAGGTCCGGGAAATCATATTATAATTTATGATCTGAATAAGCCCGGCTGTTCAGATTCCGACACCATAACCATCACTGTCGAGCCGACGCCGGTCGTTAATATTAGCCAGGTGGAAACTGTTTATATAATGTCACCCCCTGTAACTTTAACTGCGACACCTATTGGAGGTGTTTTTTCCGGACCCGGAGTGACCGGTTCTGTCTTTTATCCTGATTCGACAGGTCTGGGTACACATGTAATATCGTATAAAAGCCCGACAGACAGATGGGGATGCTATGAAGAGGATACCATTCACATTCAGGTGCTGTATCCTCCTGTACCGACAGCTTTCTGGCTGCCTGACACATCTGGTTGTACTCCGGTAACAATCAATTTCCGGAACTTAAGTACAGGGGGTGAAGCGTATCTGTGGGATTTCGGAGACAATACCTACTCAACAGAGAAAAATCCATCGCATAGTTATTATGTACCCGGAAATTTTATAGTAAAACTGACAGTAACCAATATTGTCGGGTCAGCCACACATCAGGGTATCATCACAGTTTTCCAGAGTCCGACATCGATTTTTGATGTTTATCCCAAAAACATAACGGACAATCAGCAAATTGTCGTATTTTATAATTATTCAACCTATTTAAGTTCCTGTCTCTGGGATTTTGGAGACAGCACCAGTTCCACGGAGCTGAATCCATGGCATAAATATGAAAAACAGGGTTCCTACGACATCACCCTGTGGGTAACTTCAGCAGATGGATGTGTGGATTCTTCCCGGCTGAAAACTCCGATTATCGTTGAATGGAAAGAGGGAAATATCAAATACCCTAATGCGTTTCTGTGGAATAAGTCCGGTCCGACAGGCGGATATTGGGAGGAAGGATCGATTGATGATCATATTTTCAGGCCTTTCAGTACAAACATCATTGATTATCATATGCAGATTTTCAACAGATGGGGAGTCCTGATTTACGAAAGCAGGGATCTTCATAAAGGCTGGGACGGGTATGTCGGAAACAAGCATCTGGCTTTAGAGGGCGTTTATGTGTGGAAAGCTAACGGTCAGTATGCCGACGGAACTTACTTTGACAAGGTCGGGGATGTGACGTTCCTGCATTGAATGCGGGGAAAATATGCCTGAGTAGTTCCATTTTTTATTGTTCAAGGTATTTATTAATATCCTTATAACAGTCTTTCCAGAAAAGGTCTTTTATTGTGTGATCTATTCGCGGAATCGGCTTTTCCCTCTTATAAAGATTATATATCGAACCCGTTTTCAGGTCATTTCTTTCAAGAATTTCTGAGATTTTGGAAGCGACATTCCGCGGGCTTTTCATAAATGGTGCAGCGATTCTGTACATAAACCTGAACCATGGCTTCTGCATCCTGTAAATACATGAGCTAAACACTCCGGGATCAATTCCAATACAATTCAGTTTCATGTAAGGGTATTTCACGGGAAGGTAATTGCACATAAGTGCCAGATAAAGTTTTGAATTCGAATATGCTTTAAAGGATCGGTATTCAGTTTCACGTATTCCGGAGATAAGATCCTTTTGAGCGATCCTGTACACAAGTGACGTAATTGCCACTATGGTCAATGGGTGATCTGTCACTGTATTTCTGAGGATAATCTCATTTACCAGAAGGTTGGAAAGGAAATTAACCTGAAAGGAATATTCCAGATTATCGGTAGTCAGGGTATAATCAGGCGGACTCAGCACTCCTGCATTATTAATAATCATGTCGAATTTATAGTACTTGCATATCTTATTCATGACTTCAGCGGTCTCCTCAAGTCTGCTGAAATCGACTTTGAAATAGCTGAACCTGTGTTCTGATGAACTGGATGAAGAGGGATTCCGGCCTGTCACAACCACTGCATGTCCCTTGTTTAGCAGCATTCTGGCCAGCTCTAGTCCAAGTCCTGAAGTGCCGCCGGTTATAAGTATTGTTTTGATTTCCTTTCCGGCCAATTCCATTAAGAAGAATTTTGACAGGCTTCAAACTTAATAAAAAGAATCAATGAGTCTGAAGAAAACTATCTTTAGCCATGAAAATTTTTATTTTGACAAGCCTATCGTTAAGTTTTTCTTTAAATTTTTTCCTTCAGCAAAATCTGCCGTAAATCATTAGCAGTGATGTTTTCACGTATATCGCCTGCTTCAGCAACAGTGATCTTCCCTGTCTCTTCTGATACGACCACCACAAGGGCATCTGTATGTTCTGAGATTCCAATTGCGGCTCTGTGACGCATGCCGAAATGTGTTGGCAGAGATACTCTGTCGGTTATGGGCAACGGGCATCGTGCAGCGTATAACTTACCATCCTCAACGAGCAGGGCACCGTCGTGAAAATGATATCAAGAACAGTCAGATGAAGTCCCATGTTTCAGTTTTTCAACAAGTTTTATTGCCTGAACGGCCTCTTTTACATCGTGTACCCGCAATATGTCGCATCCATTGAGAAGGGCTGCAGTATTCAGGACGGTTGTTCCGTTCAGTGCTTCATCCGGGTTTATTCCAAGTGTTTTGCATATTAACGACTTTCTGGAAAAGCCTGCAAGCACCGGTAATCCTGCAACCGAAAAATCACCAAGGCGCCTGAGGAGCTCAAAATTCTGCTCAGTTGTTTTTCCAAAGCCGAATCCCGGATCCAGAATAATATCCCTGACGCCAACCAGACGAAGCCTGTAAATGCGGTCGCCAAACCACTTCAGAAGATCTGCCACAACATCGTCATATACAGGATTTTTCTCCATATTACCCGGAGTACCTTTCATGTGCATCAGTACATAGGGAACATTAAGCACTTCAATTGTGTGAAACATTTTCCTGTCAGCTTCCCCTCCTGAAATGTCGTTTATAATTGCTGCGCCACATTCACTGACAGCTTCCGCTGCAATTTCCGCTCTGAAGGTATCGACCGATATAATGGCAGAAGGGATCTCCTGGTTTATAAGTCTGACAGCTCCAAGAAGACGCTCCTTTTCATCCTCTTCTGATACATATTTTGCACCGGGACGGGTTGAATACCCTCCAATATCAAGGATGTCAGCGCCATCCTCTATCATCCCGGCAGCGGCATCAATGATCTCCGTCTCTTCTTCCACCCTGCTCTTGCCATAAAACGAATCAGGAGTTACGTTTATGATCCCCATCACTTTTGGAACGGAAAGGTCAAGAAGCTCTCCCTTAACATTAATATATCGTGGTTTCCCAGGCAAATTAAATCTATTTGTTTACGAAATTAACCATTTTAATCAAATGGTATGAACCCCAGAGCAAGCTCTGGACTCAAAAAACGGTGCAAGCACCGAGGAATTAAACTTGTTCTTCGCGTCCGCCGAAGCTTTACGCGAAGGCGGATTAAAAACAGCTATTCATTTTCATCTTTGACCAGTCATTATTAAATTTGTGCGAAACAAAACCCGGAAAAGATGAAGCTTTTCGTAATTGAAGGAGTAGATGGTTCTGGAAAATCCACCCAGCTGAATCTTTTAAAAGAACATCTGTCAAAAGATGGCTTTAAGATCGAGTTCCTGCATTTTCCGAGAACTGAGTCCCCCTGGTTTGGCGAGCTTATTGCAAGGTTTCTCCGTGGAGAGTTCGGCTCGCTCAATGATGTCGATCCTTACCTTGTTGCAATGCTGTATGCAGGCGACAGGAAAGACGCCTCTGAAACCATAACAAGCTGGCTGAATGACAATAAAATTGTACTGCTCGACAGATATACCTATTCCAATATCGCTTATCAGTGCGCAAAACTTGAGAGCCGTATGGAACAGGACAGACTGATGAACTGGATATTAAAGCTCGAGTTTGAACATTTCAGGATCCCGGAACCAGATCTGAATATTTTCCTTGACGTGCCTTTTTCATTTACGAAAAAAAAGCTCTCAGCAGGAAGATCCGGAAACGATAGAAACTATCTTAAAGGGAATAAGGACATCCATGAAGATAGCCTGCTTTTCCAGAAAAAGGTCAGGGATATTTACCTCAGGGTAGCCTCATCCGATGACCGGCTTGCAGTTGTTGACTGTTGCAGAAATGATGGATCAATGAAGAAGCCCGGGGAAATTTCCCTGTGCATAATTGAAATCATAAGAACCAGAAAACTGATCTGATATGAAGGTTTTAAGACTGATTAGCAGGATGATCATTGGGCTTGTTTTCATCTTCTCGGGAACTGTAAAAGCAATCGATCCTCTCGGCACAGCTTATAAATTCCAAGATTATTTCCAGGCATTTCATCTTGAATTCCTTCACAATCTGGCTCTTGTATTTGCAATTTTACTTTGTGTGGCGGAGTTCACGGCAGGGGTTTCAGTCCTTTCAGGGTATCTTCAAAAGACAGGAACATGGCTGGTTCTGATGCTCATGGCATTATTCACCCCTGTTACCCTGGTGCTGGCTGTCACAAATCCTGTTTCGGATTGCGGCTGCTTCGGCGATGCCATTCATCTGACCAACTGGCAGACCTTTGGAAAGAATGTGGTACTGCTCGCCCTTGTTACAGTTCTTCTGTCCGGAAGAAAAAGTATGAGGCTTACCAGGAGTCTTTACCGTGAATGGGTAGTTCTGGGTTTTATCATATCTCTCTTTGTAATCTTCATCCTTATGAACCTGAGATACCTTCCTGTAATTGATTTCCTGCCGTACAAAAAAGGAATCAGTATTCCGGAAAGCATGAAAATTCCTCCTGGAAAGCCTGCCGATAAATACGAAACCACTTTCATTTATGAAAAGGAAGGAGTGAAAAAGGAATTCAATATCAATAATTATCCTGCCAACGATTCTTCCTGGAAATTCATTGAGCAGAAATCCACACTTATTAAAAAAGGATATCAGCCTCCGATCCATGATTTCAGCATTACATCATCAGCCGGGGAAAACATTACGGAAAAGATACTTTCTGACAAAGGCTATACAGTTCTGATGATTTCCAAAAAACTTCATGAAGCAGACGGAAGACATCTCAGGGAGGGGTTTGACTTTAGTCTCCATTGCTTATTAAAAGGTATTGGCTTTTACGTTGTGACAGCTTCCGGCAGCTATGAAACCGCATCATATGGAACGGAACATAAGTTTTGCACCGCTGATGAAACAACCCTTAAAACAATGATAAGGTCCAATCCGGGATATATCTTGTTGAAGGAAGGAAAAATACTCGGTAAATGGTCATGGGCAGGTATCCCTTCAAAAGAATCTTTCACGGAAAATTTAATGAATGGAAAGATTCAAAGCCCTGGTCACGGAAACAGTCCGCTTTATATTGTCGCAGGAGTATTATCAGTAACACTGCTGGTTTTGTTGATAAGTTCCTTGGCCCCAGGAAAAACAGGTAGTTCATAAAGATGATATTTGCATATGCTTTTCTTAAAATTAATTAAGATATCAATATTTAACATTTAAAGCTATGAGAATGAAGATTGTTGCCGGCAACTGGAAAATGAACATGGAACTGGCTGAGGGACTTAAATTTGCGGAATCAATTAACAATTACTTCAAAGAAAAGCCGTCATCTGCCGGTGTAATTTTGTGCACTCCCTATATTCACCTTGCAGGTGTTTCCGAAATCGTCAGGAATGGCAAGGTTAAATGCGGAGCTCAGAACTGCGCTTCAGAGCCTTCAGGGGCATATACCGGTGAAGTTTCACCGGCAATGATAAAAAGCACAGGAGCGGAATATGTAATTATAGGTCATTCAGAAAGAAGAACCTGTTACCATGAGGATGATGCATTGCTGAATAAGAAAACTGCTCTTGCCATCTCCACTGGCCTTAAGGTGATATTCTGTTGCGGCGAAGTTTTAAAGGAAAGGGAAAGCGGAAAACATTTCGAGGTCGTCAAAAAGCAGCTTGATGAAGGATTATTCACCCTCCCTCAACCAGATTTCAGTAAGATCGTAATTGCTTATGAGCCTGTCTGGGCCATTGGGACCGGGCTGACTGCATCTCCCGACCAGGCTCAGGAGATGCACAAACTTATACGAGATCTGGTTAAGGCCAGATATGGAGCTGAATGCGCTGAAAATCTTACAATTCTTTATGGCGGCAGCTGCAAGCCTTCCAATGCAAAAGAAATCTTCTCAAAGCCTGATGTTGATGGTGGACTGATAGGTGGAGCATCTCTCAGGAAGGAAGATTTCTGTGCAATAGTAGAAGCAATCTGATCGAATGACAAAAAGGTTCCTCATATTGAGTCTGGTTTTTGAATTTATTCTGCCGCTGTCTGTTTTTCCGCAGGAGAAGACGGTATTCAGCGGTGATCCGGCCAAATTTAAGGATGAACTTATTACTTTCATGGGAACCGATCTTAATGAGGACCAGAAGAATAACCTCAGTTCCTTCATCACAAAATGGGATAGTGCTTCTTTCAGCCAAGAGAACATGATAAGGATCCTTGATCTTTCCAGCCAGCTTACCGGCCGACAGATGAGGGCAGTTCCGGGTTTCAGCCAGTTTATCAAAACACTGAATGATTTCATTAAATACAAGAGAGATGATGCATTTTTAAGCTACTGGCTCACAGGCATGAGTGAAATGCTTTTTAATCCCGGAAGTACAAATGAGAGTATAGTAAGATACATTGAGACCACAAGCGACATAATAAAAGAGAACCTGCTAATCAATTCCGGTTCCGTTAAATGGAAAGTAAAAAATGTGGATCTTAAGTTTACACATGATACTGTTTTTAAGGTGATTGTAAAGGACGCAACCCTTACATGCTATTCGCAGAGAGACAGCACTGAAATATATCATGCCTCCGGTGTATACTATCCTGACCTGAAAGTATTTTATGGCACCAGGGGTACAGTTACATGGGAAAAAGCAGGTTTCCCAGCAAAAGATGTTTATGCCGAGTTATCTGATTATACCATTTATACGACCAGAAATAGCTTTACCTGCGATTCGGCTAAACTCATGCATAAAACCTATTTCAGGAAACCGGAACTCGGCATTCTGACGGATCAGGCGGCAAGTATACCGGTTGCGGAAAAAGCAACATATCCGCGTTTTGAAACCTATACCAAACAGTTTGAAATAAAGGACCTGTACAAAGGTGTCAATTACGAAGGCGGCCTTGCCTTTGAGGGAGCACAGACCAAAGGCAAAGGTACAAGAATGTACCCTGCCAAAATCACTCTTTACAGGAACGATACTCTGTATGTTAAGGTTACGTCCGACGAGTTTGCATTTTCAAAGACAAGCCTCAACAGCCAGGAAACAGCAGCAACCCTTTACCTTGGAATGGATTCTATTTACCACTCCAACCTTGGTTTTTCATACAATCCGAAAAACAGGCAGATTAACCTGTTCAGGACAAATAATCCTGTTTCGGGAAGTCCCTTTTTTAATTCGTACCATAATCTTGACATGTATTTTGAGAACCTCTCATGGGATATGACAGGGTCAAAGATCATTATTTCAAGGGCAAAAGGCGCTGCACTGGGTACTGCAAGATTTGAATCTCTTTCATTCTTCAACTCCGACTATTTTCTGAAGCTTATGGGCCTTGACGATGAACATCCTCTTACAAGGCTGAAAAGATTCAGTGAATGGTATTATTCGGAAACATTCCCTGTAAGCGAATTTGCCAAATGGTTAAAAAAACCGGAGGAGTATGTCACAGGACTTTGCATCGATATGGCAAACAGGGGATTTGTTTTCTACGACAGGGCAAACCAGGAGGTTACAATAAAGAAAAAAGTGAAGGACTTTATAGATTCCTATGCCGGCAAGAAGGATTATGATGTCCTCTCAATATCAAGCGAAACAAAGGCTCCGGTGGATAATGCGGTTCTTGACCTTAAAAGCTTTGACCTGAAGGTAAGGGGTGTAAAAGGGGTGTTCTTAAGCGATTCCCAGAAAGTGGCGATCTATCCCTACGGTCAGGAGCTTACAATTGAAAAAAACAGGAGCTTCAGATTTGACGGGGTTGTTGAAGCTGGTTTATTTACAATTTTCGGCCATGATTTTCAGTTCAGCTATGATACATTCAAGATAAGGCTTCATAAAATAGATTCGATAAAAGTGAAGGTGGAGACCGGCAAATACGACGCCCTTGGAAATCCCCTGACAGCTGACATCAACAGCCTCATACAACTTTCATCGGGCGAGCTTTATATCGATGACCCATCAAACAAATCCGGCCTCAGGAGCCTGACTCAATACCCTATAATTGAGGCCCTGACATCATCCTATATCTTTTATGACAAAATACCCGGTCTGGAAAATATCTATAAAAAGGAAGATTTCTACTTCAAGATTGATCCTTTCAGGTTTGAGAATATCGATCATTATTCAAATGCCGACCTTAAGCTTTCGGGAGAGTTTTTCGGGGGTAAAATCCTGAAACCGCTTAAGCAATACCTTACAATACAGGATAACAATTCTTTGGGTTTTCGCATGACAATTCCTGAAGAAGGAATAGATGTCTATAACGGCAGCGGAAAGTTCTTTGACGAGATTGGTATAAGCAATAGCGGTCTGACCGGAAGCGGAACCCTTAATCACCTGACAACGGTGACTAAATCGAAGGATTTTAAATTCTTCCCTGATTCAATGCTGACACAGGCAGGAACATTTACAATGACTAAAGATCCTTCCGGTCTTTTTCCTGAACTTAACAGCGAGGATGTTAAAATAAAGTGGTTACCACAGAAGGATGAATGGTATGCCTGGAATTCGAAGGACAAGAATTTCAACATGTTCCGCAACGGTACGCTGCTTGATGGGAACCTGCTTCTTTCCTCTTCAAAGCTTAGCGGCTCGGGAATAATAGACATGACCGAATCAAGGATCAATTCCAATTCATTCACATTCAACTCCGGCGAGATAAAGGCTGATACAGCCGACTATAACCTCAAATCGCCATCAACTAACGGTTACGCTTTTGTTGCTGAAAATGCAAACACTGATATTAACTTCCCCCTCAAGCATACAAAGTTCCATCTCAACACCGATTCCTCGCTTGTCAAATTCCCTGAAGTTCAGTACATCTGCAAAATGACCGACTTCGAATATGATATGGAAAATAAAATCCTGAGCATGGAGCAAAAAGGGAAAACCTCCGCATCGCTCATGATGCCTGACAAGCTTCTTAGAGTGCATTTTTCATCACTGGACAAGCCGACATTTTTCTCGACAAACAGCATGAGAGACACAATCTCGTTTACTTCCCTGAAGGCAAAATATAATGTCGAGAAAGAATTCATTGAAGCTGACGGTATAAATTATATTCATGTTGCAGATGCCCTTATACAACCTGAAAATGGCAGAATAATAATAAACCGCCATGCAAAGATTGATAAGCTTCAAAACGCAATTGTAGCTGTAAATAATCTCCATTTGATGCATTCCGCAAACATTGAAATTGAATCTTCAAAAAAATACTCTGGAAGTGCAGTCTATGATTACATTGAAGATAACAATGAGGCAAGACCCATAAGCTTCCCGGAAATAACCGTGGATACCCTTACTACAAGTGCGAAGGGATTTATAGCGCCTGAGCAGAATTTCATGCTAAGCCAGGCTTTCTCATTCACAGGCGATGTAAGTCTTTCGGCAAGGTCAAAATACCTGATGTTTACAGGGGCGGCAGGAATCGTTCACGACTGCAGTGATATGAAAAGTTATGCTGTAAAATTTAAGTCGGCTGTTGATCCGAAGAATATCATGATACCAATAAGCGATAAGCCAAGGGATCCCAATGATAATCTGATTCTTTCAGGTTCATTTATAAATATTGATTCAGCTCATATTTATCCTGCATTTCTGTCGTCACAGAAATCATGGAGTGATGTCGGGCTTGTCAGTGCAAGCGGGGTCATGTATTATAACAAGGGAAAGTCACAATACCAGATATCTGCCCCTGAAAAGATAGCGGATCCGTCAATTAACGGTAACATGGTGGCACTCGACAGGAACAGGTGCATATTGTCGGGTGAAGGTAATATCAGTTTCGGCGCTGATTTCGACAGGCTGAAAATGGCTGCGGCCGGAAAGGTTGTTCATACACTTGATTCAGGAAAGGTCGAATTGAATGTAATGCTGGCCCTTCATTTTTATTTTTCACCTGAAGCATTGAAGGTTATGAATGAGGAAATCAGGACGACGCCAACGCTGAAATCAGTCAATTTGAATTCTGATTTCTACACCAGGACCATGCAGAACCTTATTGGAAGTTCAATTGCAAGTCAGCTTAGGGAAGGAATGGAACTTTTTGGAATTTCGAAAAGCATGCCTAAGGAATTCAATTATGAGATTCTTCTTAATGACGTAAAACTCTACTGGAATCCGGCAACATCTTCATTCCGTTCAAAAGGCAGAATAGGAATAGGCTTCATAGGCTCTCAGCCTGTAAACCTTTACACTGATGGTTTTGTAGAGATACAAAGAAGACGTTCCGGAGATATGATCGATATCTATCTGAAAGCCAGTAACTCATGTTGGTACTACTTTTCTTATCTGAAAGGGATCATGATGACAAAAGGAGCAAATGAAAGTTACAATTCTATAATAAGCGCGGTCAGGGATAAAGACAGAAAGGATCCTGAATCCGATTCAAGGGATCCCTATTCATTCGTTATTGCCCCCGACAGCCGTCTGAGCGGATTCCTCCGGAGAATGTCGGAAGATACTGAAAATGAAAAGCCTTCCGTTCTTGACGGTCTTGTCAGGTGACATATTTTCACTACTGAAAATGCAGATATTCTATTCCACTAATATTAAGGACACAACCTGTGTGCTTGATGAAAATGAATCAAGACACTGTATCAAGGTATTAAGGCTTTCAAAAGGGAGCAGAATCAATGTAATTGACGGGAAAGGGGACCTGTATGAAGGCGTTATAATCAACCCGGATCCCCGTAGGTGCGAAATCACAATTACTGCTGTAATACATGATTTTGAAAAGAGGCGATACAGGTTGCATATAGGGATTTCGCCGATTAAGAACAGGGAAAGATTTGAGTGGTTCATTGAAAAAAGTGTCGAAATCGGCATTGATGAAATAACTCCTGTGATGTGCAGGAACACTGAAAAAACAGGGATAAAAGCAGAAAGGGTAAACAATATTATTATTTCTGCGATGAAACAGTCGTTAAAAACCGTCATGCCTGTCTTTAACAAACCTGTTCCTTTCGAGGATTTTATCACTTATTATCTCCCCGGCGTGAGAATGATCGCTTCCTGCAGCAGTATCATGGAAAGGTCAAAAATCGAAACTGTTTACCATAAAAATGAAAGTGCCGTAATTCTTATAGGACCCGAAGGCGATTTCAGCGAGGAGGAGATTATTGCTGCAGTCAAAAACGAGTACAAACCTGTTCACTTCGGGACAAGCCGTCTCAGAACAGAAACGGCAGGCATTGTTGCCTGCCATTCTATTTATTATATAAACCACCAGGAAATTTAAGTCCGTTTCAGCATAAAACATAAAAAGAAGGTGCCCTTTCGGAACACCTCCCTGCTGATTTTTTTTCAGTCTTTTTGTCTGACCCGCTCAATCAGGCGTTTTGTCAGTCGCTTACCTGCAACAGGTTTTACAATGTTAAGCAGGTTAATCACATCATTGAACTCAGTGGAAAAGCCCCATGCATCATCATAAATGTCAATTTCTTCAACCTGAATTTCCTGATATGAAAGAAAAGGAGTAGAGTTTAAACCCATAGGCTTCAGTTTTTAATTTCTATAAAAACGGCCTATGGGTTAAATTATTGTATTGTTTAATTGAATGTCAGACTTATTTTTTTCTCTTCCATCATTTTCCTCATGTTAATGAGTGCATATCTCATGCGGCCGAGTGCTGTGTTGATACTGACATCGGTGATATCAGCTATTTCCTTGAAACTCAGACCTGAATAATGACGAAGAATGACAACTTCCCTCTGGTCGTCAGGTAGCTGGCTTATCAGTTTCCTGATATCCTTCTGTATTTGTTTCCTGATAAGATGGTCCTCAATGTTGGCCTCAGCAAGTTTTTTGGAGTTGAACAGATCCGACTCATAATCGTCGTTCGACACGGTATTGAGCTGTTTGACCCTGCGGAAATGATCAATGATAAGGTTGTGGGCAATACGCATGACCCATGAAATAAATTTTCCGTTGTCATAGTACTTTCCCGATTTGACGGACTGGATCACTTTCAGGAATGTATCCTGGAAAAGGTCTTCAGCAAGTGCCTGATCGCGTATATAAAGACTTATATAAGCGAACACTTTGTTCTTATGACGGTTGATTAATTCATCGAAGCAGGACTGCTCACCATTTACGAACTTTTCAATCAGCTCGTAATCAGACATGATTTTTTTCATAGCTCTCTCTTTAATTATTAAGTAATTACATTTAAAGAGTAGAGTTATTCTATAGGCAATCCTCCGTGTTTTTAGGTTAAAATGAAACACAAAGAAAATGATTTTTTTTAATTTCAAAGTATTATTTTTGTTTTTTTTCAAAAAAAATGCAAAAAATGATATGAAAATTACAACATACTTATGCGTAAGTGCCTGGAAATTCTTCTTTTGTGGAAAATATTACCATAATTTAAGAAAATGCGCCATTTCAAAGTAAAGGGCAAACAAAGAATATCAGAATAACAAATTAATATATCATAATGACAATTTTTAAAACATTAAGGACAGATGGGTGACGGATGGATTGAGATCAAGGGTGCAAGAGTGCATAATCTGAAAAATATAAGTCTTAAGGTACCAAGGAATAAGTTTATAGTAATCACGGGTGTGTCGGGTTCGGGAAAATCATCTCTTGCCTTCGACACGATTTATGCTGAAGGCCAGAGAAGGTATGTTGAAAGTCTGTCATCATATGCACGGCAGTTCCTCGGAAGGATGAACAAGCCGGAGGTTGATTTCATAAACGGCATTCCTCCTGCCATTGCAATAGAGCAGAAGGTCAACTCGCGGAATCCCAGATCGACTGTGGGAACATCAAGTGAGATTTATGATTACCTGAGGCTACTTTTTGCCAGGGTGGGAAGGACTTATTCACCTGTATCAGGTAAAGAGGTAAAACATCAGACTGCCGAGGATGTGGTAAGTTTCCTGTCGGCTCTTCCGGAAGGCACCAGGGTCATCCTGACTGCCCCGGGCATCGTTCCTGAACGCTTAAGGATTCCGGAATATCTTTCTTTCCTGGTAAAACAGGGATTCAGCCGTATTGAAAACAACGGCGATCTTTTAAGAATTGACGAAACGGGAGCAGAAAAGCATTTCAGCCAGGGGCAGAAAATCAATATAGTAATTGACAGGCTGATTACCAATGATGATCCTGATAACCTCAGCAGGTCGGCCGACTCGGCCCAGACTGCCTTTCAAACGGGGAAAGGCTACTGCCAGGTCGTGGTACTTTCAGATGAAGGGCCCTGGAAGGAAAATTTTTCTGACAAATTCGAGGAGGACGGTATTGAGTTTGAAAAACTATCAGAATACCTCTTCAGTTTTAATAATCCGCTCGGGGCTTGTCCGGTATGTGAAGGATATGGTAAAATAATAGGTATTGATGAGAATCTTGTCATTCCCGATCAGAACCTTTCGGTTTACCAGGATGCAATCGCCTGCTGGAAAGGTGAGACCATGAAAAAATGGAAAGAGCGACTGATAGAAAGTTCGGCACTGTTTGACTTCCCGATACATAAGCCTTATTACCAGCTCACTGATGAACAGAAGCAGCTATTGTGGAAAGGAAACAGGTATTTCTATGGTTTAAACAGGTTCTTTCAGCATCTGGAAGAAAAAAAATACAAGATACAGTACAGGGTATTACTTAGCCGCTATCGTGGAAAAACTGTCTGCCCTGAATGCAAAGGTACCAGGCTAAAGAAAGAAACCGGTTATGTGAAAGTTGCGGGCCATACCATTCAGGATCTTGTAATGCTGCCAGTCGACAAACTTTATGATTTCTTTCTTGGCATCAGCCTTGCAGGCGAGGATGCCAGAATAGCAGAGAGGCTAATTAAGGAGATAACAACGCGTCTAAGGTTCCTTGTCGATGTAGGCCTCCCCTACCTGTCCCTTAACAGGCTTTCCTCTACCCTGTCGGGGGGCGAATCTCAAAGGATAAATCTTGCAACCTCGCTTGGGAGCAACCTTGTCGGGTCCATGTACATACTTGATGAACCCAGCATAGGCCTCCATCCGCGCGACACAAACCTGCTTGTCAATGTACTCAGGGAACTCAGGGACCTCGGTAATACGGTAATAGTCGTTGAACATGAAGAAGAAATAATAAGGGCTGCCGATGAAATAATCGATATGGGTCCTGAAGCAGGAAGGCTAGGCGGCGAGGTCGTTTATCAGGGAGGACTCAATTTTTCTGAATCAAACCGTTCACTTACAGCAGATTATTTAAGCGGTAGGAAGAGCGTTTCCATTCCTGCCGCCAGAAGGAAATGGAACAGCTTTGTCGGAATAAATGGCGCCAGGGAGAACAATCTTAAGAATATTGACGTAAAGTTCCCGCTTCATACTATCACTGCCGTAACAGGTGTAAGCGGGTCAGGAAAGTCGAGTTTGGTATCGGACATACTTTACAATGCACTTTCGAACAAAATCAACGGGAACAACCTTAAACCAGGGCTTTTCCGGGAACTCACAGGTGATGTGGCAGGCTTGACGGGAGTCGAGCTTGTTGATCAGAACCCGATAGGCAAATCGAGCAGATCAAATCCTGTTACCTATCTTAAGGCTTACGATGAAATAAGGAAACTCTATGCTGAACAGCAACTCTCGGTCCAGAACAATTTTAAAGCTTCCCATTTCTCATTCAATATTGAAGGAGGCAGGTGTGAGGAATGCCAGGGAGATGGTATTATTAAAGTTGAAATGCAGTTTATGGCAGATGTCGAACTGACATGTGAAAGCTGCAAGGGAATGAGGTTCAAAAAAGAGATACTTGAAGTGAAATATCATGACAGAAATATTTATGAAATGCTTGAGATGACTATCGATGATGCCATTGATTTTTTCAACAGTCATCCGGGAAGAAGCGAGAAGAGGATTGTTGAGAAACTCAGGCCGCTCTCGGACGTCGGTCTCGGATATATTAAAATGGGGCAGTCGTCGAGCACCCTTTCAGGAGGTGAAAGCCAGAGGGTGAAGCTTGCATATTTTCTCAGTCAGGAAAAGGAAGCCGGGCATATTCTGTTCATATTTGATGAGCCGACGACAGGGCTTCATTTTCATGATATCAACAAGCTTTTAAAGTCGATAAATGCACTCGTTGACCACGGTCATTCAGTTATTCTTATCGAGCATAACCAGGAAATCATAAAGAATGCTGACTGGGTAATAGACCTTGGTCCGGAGGGCGGTGAAAACGGCGGCTATATTGTCTTTGAAGGCACGCCTGAGAATCTTGCAAAATTCAATGGATCCTATACAGGTAAATTTTTGGCTCCGAAACTCAGGTGATTATTTCTTGATTTTAAATCCGAACATGATTGCCACGCAGCCGCTCTTGGGCGTAACACCCTGTTGTTGAGAGTTTTCAACCTTTATCACTATTTTAAGCTGCTGGCTTGACTGAAGCTTGAAATCCCAGATTTTTGCATTATTTGCATCCTTGCTTGAAAAAAGCACGTTAGCATTCGAATCCAGCACTTTGAATTGCACAGGTGGCAGTGTCTCTTCACCGCATACAGAAATACGATATTCCATATCGGAATAGAATGTCTTGTAAAGTTCAGCCTCTTCGCCTTCAACAAGAACAGTCGCATGATAGTTCCCATCGTGAGTGTATTCTCCAAGAGCCGGAAGGCAACTGTTTTTTGCAAAGGATTTGCACTGCGCCATGCCGTTTGAATTTAATACAAATAATAAAAGGGCTGCTGGCAGAAGTATTTTAAATATTTTCATCATATAATAATTTATTTTAATGGTATGATGGAGCCCACATGTGGCTGATTATTATAATATTGTGCTTGTGTATTCAAATACATGTGGGTTTCATATTGATTGTTATTTAATGAAGTTGCCTCTGATTTCTGCTACAGTTGATGAAAGTTCTTTAAACACTTCAGGCTTAAGGTCTGTATGAACTTCAGATTTCAGAACTGTCATATTTGTCTCCTTGTCGTATTCAGGTCTGACAGGTGATGTTTTAAGTGTAATTTTGTCAAAGATGGTCTTTACTTTTGAGAATTCTGCAATGAGTTCATCAACTGCAGGGTTTCCCTTGCTGCTTTCAAGAAGGTTAAGAAGTATATCGATTGAAAGTTTCTGATCGATAATCCTGCCAACCAGTTTGTTGCCGTTGAATTCCTTCAAATCAACAAGTTGTGTGGAGATATACAGGCCTTCCATCCATCCTCCGGCAAGTACCATTGCGGCAATTGCCTGCTGTCCGTTATCTTCAAGGTATGAATTTGAATTCATATATGTCTGGGATACAATATCCATTATCACATCAGTATTATGGATATTCTCTTCCAGCTTGTCAATATCTTCATGGGAAACAGCATTAAGTATGCCCAGACCATCGGCCATTTTCTTCGCGGCATTCATGTAGTTTATTATCAGCTGCGTCTGATCGTACAGGCTTGCAAAGCTCAGGTCGCATGTATAAATCCCAAGGTTCAGGGCCATGCTTTTGTTCGTATTGTAGTTATTTGTGTTTTCAACAGGGTTGAGAAGCTTGGTGTCGAATATTGCCCCAGCTGATTTGATGAGCATTGCAGATTCCAGAGGAGAAGGCAGTGTATAAAATATTTTTTCTGCCTGCTTTATATTTTCATATACTGTGGCATTATTTTTAGATACATTGACAGTGTCAATTTCAGTTTTTACTTTTTTCCCGCCTGAGCGGCAACTTGCAAGTAACAATGAGAAAAGCACCATCAGTGTCATAAAACAATTACTGATCTTTAGAAGTTTATTCATGGTTGATTTGTTTTAAAGTCCTTTTGTAATACTCGCTAAATTAGTACATTATTTTTATTTTTCAAAAACAGCTTTACCTAATAGATGCTATTGATAACTTTGTGTCAAATAACCCTGAATGATAAAATCGGACAAAAAATATAAGGAACTTGACACTATTCTAAACGGAGGAAATGCCAATAAAATTATAAATGCAATAAAATCTCTTCGCAGTGAAATCCCGTATGAAGGTGCAATCGGCCTCCTGATTGCTCACTATGACAGGAGTATTGACAACTCGGTCAGGAAAATTATAGGTGATTTCATGAATGACCTTAAAGACAAGTCTGTCAGACCGGAAGTGGTTGCAGAGCTAAAAAAACAACGCAATCCGGAGACCATGAGGATGCTGGTATCATCATGCTGGCAATCTGGACTTGATTATTCCGAATATGCTGACGAATTTGCCAGGGTTTTTCTTGCAGGAAATTATATGACCGCAATTGAATGCTTTTCGGTTATTGAAATATCAGTACATGATTTGTCAAGAAAAAGGAAAGATGAGATCATAAAGATAATACGCGAAAATATTTCTGTATCCACAGATGAAAAGGTGGCACTCACGCATGAGCTTATTGCATTACTGCACTGACTTAAGTTAATAAGGCCTTGCTGTTGCCGGTTGCCGGGGGTATAGCAATTAATGCCTCCATTGACCGGAATTTTCAGGCCGCTTTTTGCCTTTACAATAAAATCAGGATATTTATCAACGGAATTTGATCCGTCATAATTTGGGATGTAATAATCAGATTCTATATATTGATTAACCAGCAGCTTACTTTCTATCTCCAAAGATCAGGCTGCCGATCCTGATCATAGTCGCTCCTTCCTGAATGGCTATCCTAAAATCTCCGGACATCCCCATTGAGATCTCACTGAAAAACTGACTATCTGAAAAATAACTGGCTCTGAGTTCATCAAAACAACTTTTTAAATACCTGAATTCCTTCCTTACCTTTTCAGTGTCATCGGTAAAAGTTGCCATCCCCATTACTCCGCATATCCTTTGAAATTTCAATTCACTGAATTCACCTGAAGTAATTAAAGATCTGATCTCCTGCAGGCTGAATCCAAACTTGGTTTCTTCTGAAGCAATATGTATCTGAAGCAGGCAATCGACAACCCTGCCTATCTTTGCAGCTTCCGAATCAATCACTTTAAGCAGTCCGAAGGTATCGACCGATTGTATCATTTTAATAAAAGGCACTATATACTTCACCTTGTTGCTTTGAAGATGCCCGATAAGATGCCATTGAGTATCGCCGGGAAGAAGATCTTTTTTTTTCAGAAGCTCCTGTACCCTGTTTTCACCGAAAATCCTCTGCCCCGTGTTGTAGGCTTCAAGGATGTCTTCAACAGGCTTTGTTTTGGATACTGCGACAAGCTGGACATATGAAGGTATCTGCTCCTTAATTGATCTGATGTTTGCTTCAATTCCAGTCATGGATTTCTTGTTCCTCTATGGAACCCTGTATTTACTCTATTTAGCTGTGTGTAACTCCCTTTATTCACAGAGCGCCACAGAGAAGCCGCAGAGGGCCACAGAGCTATAACAGATGTATTACGAGTCCGCTTCTTAATTTAGGTTCAAACCATGTTGTTTTTGGAGGCATAATATTGCCCGAATCAGCTATTTTAATAAGCTGTTTCATTGTAACAGGGTAAAGTGCGAAGGCCACTTTCATCTCTTCATTATCGACCCTCTTCTTAAGTTCTCCCAATCCCCTTATGCCTCCAATAAAATCGATCCTTTTTGATCGCCTGAGGTCCTGGATATCAAGTATCGGAGTCAGCACATGGTCGGTCAAAATTGTTACATCAATGCCCTTTACCGGGTCCCTGTCGTCATAGGTTTCTGGCCTTGCCGTAAGACTATACCATCTGCCGCTGAGGTACATTGAAAAGTTATGAAGCTTGTTGGGTTTATAGATCTTTGTTCCCTTGTCCTTTATTACAAACCCCTTTTCAAGCTTTTCCAGAAATTCCTTATCAGTAAGGTCATTGAGGTCTTTTACAGTTCTATTATAGTCAATGATCTTAAGCTGGTCATCAGGAAAATGGACAGCAAGGAAGTAGTTGTACTCTTCCGTTCCTGTCGGGCAGGGATCATTATCTCTTTTCTCCTTTCCGACAAGAGCTGCAGCAGCTGTCCTGTGATGGCCATCAGCCACATAGGTATATGGCACTTTTTCTGCAAACAGTTTTTCGATCTGCCTGTTGATTTCAGCATCTCTTATAACCCAGAAGTGATGTCCGATCCCATCATCTGCTCTAAAATCATAATCGGCCTTTTTCTTCCTGGTAACCGATTTAACGATTTTATCGAGTTCCTTTACGGCAGGATAAGTAAAAAAAACAGGTTCAAGGTTAGCATTGTTCGCACGGATATGGATCATGCGGTCCTGTTCCTTGTCTGGCCTGGTCAGTTCATGCTTCCTGATTACGCCATTAAGATAGTCGTCAACAGAGGCACATCCAACGATTCCGTACTGGGTTCTGCCATTCATTGTCTGCCCGTAGATATAAAAATGCTGTTCATCGTCCATTATAAGCCAGCCTTTTTTCTGCCAAAGGGCAAAATTATCGGCAGACTTTTTATACACAGCTGGTGAATGAATGTCAGTATCCGGAGGAAGGTCTATTTCGGACCTTGTAATATGCAAGAGTGAGCATTCTTTACCTTCAGCCATTTTGTGTGCCTCTTCAGTGCTCATAACGTCGTAAGGGAGACAGGAAAGGTCCTTTACAATTGTGACCGGTGGCCTTAGTCCCCTGAAAGGTTTTACAACAGCCATTTATATTTTTTATCTAATTATTGACTCTGAATTTTTCATTTCCTGTTTTAAAATAATCCACTATCTGCCTCATTGCAGCTATTCCGGCTTTAGAGTTGGCTTCCTCGGTCTGCGCTCCCATCTTTTTTTCAGTGAATATGAACCTTCCTTTGTATTTTTCCTCAAAAACGGCCCTGCAATCAGGCGCCACGTCTGCCAGGTAGGTAAAATCGGGCCGAACCTCAAATATTTTAAGAAGATCATTTTCATTGATTATTTCCTTCCTTGCGGTATTGATGAGAACAGCGCCATGAGGCATTAATGAAAAAAGGTCAAAGCCTATGGATCCGACAGTTTCTTCATTTACAGGCATGTGAAGGGATACATAGCGGCATGCCGAGTACATTTCCTTAGCAGTGCTGCACACCTTAATGCCGTACGATTCAATCACATCGTTTTTCACAAAAGGATCGTAAGTACAGATTTCCATTCCAAAGCCTTTTGCGATTTCTGCGACATATTTGCCGACATTCCCGAAAGCATGCAAGCCCAGAGTTTTACCTCTCAGCTCATTTCCAGCCTTCCCGGCAAAGCCATTCCTTGCGTGGTAAAGCATCATCTCGAAAACAAGCTCGGCAACAGCATTTGAATTCTGTCCCGGTGTATTCATGACAATGATGCCACGCTTTGTGCAGGCATCAAGATCAATATTATCATAGCCGGCGCCTGCACGTACAACGATCCTTAAACGGTGTGCTGATTCAAGAAGCTCTTCTGTCACCTTATCGCTGCGGACAATAAGTGCATCAGCATCAGAGACTGCATTGATCAACTCATTTGAACTCCTGTAACCTTCCAGAAATACAAGGTCATAGCCTGCTGTCCCTGAAATTTCCCTGATTTGCTTAACTGCAACAGGTGCAAATGCTTTTTCTGTAGCAATCAATATCTTCATTATAAATAATTAAATTTCAGCACGATTGGGCATTCCCTTATCCTGACAACAAAGGCCAGGTCAGCTTTTGGCTTCAAACTCCTTCATAATATCGACCAGAGCCCTGACGCTCTCAATCGGAAGGGCGTTATAGGTAGAGGCGCGGAAACCGCCGACAGAGCGGTGACCTTCAATCCCCACCATTCCTTTTGATCTGGCAAATTCAGCAAAAGGTTTTTCAAGTTCCTTGTACGCATCAGCCATCACAAAACAGATATTCATAAGGGAACGGTCAGCCGGATCCTTAATTGTCGGAACAAACAATTTATTCCTTTCTATTTCATCGTAAAGCAGCTGTGCTTTTTCGATGTTTTTCTTCTGAATGGCCCTGACTCCGCCAAGGTCCTTCAGCCACTGCAGGGTCTGCTGAGCAGCAAATACCGTAAATACGGGAGGCGTGTTGAACATTGATTCACTCTTGATATGAGTCCTGTAATCAAGCATTGTCGGTATCTGCCGCGTAACCTTTCCCAAGGCATCCTCTTTCAGGATAATCATCGCTACACCAGCCGGAGCGAGATTCTTCTGTGCACCGGCATAGATGATCGTATATTTTGACACATCAACGGGGCGGCTGAAAATATCGGAAGACATGTCAGCAATTAGAGGGATCTTAACATCCGGGTCCTTTTTCAGCTCAGTTCCAAAGATGGTATTATTGGTGGTTATGTGAAAATAATCAGCATCAGAGGGTACATTATAGTTCTTGGGTATGTAACTAAAGTTCCTGTCCTTTGATGAAGCCACTTCAACAACCTCACCATAGAGTTTTGCTTCTTTCTGGGCCTTGGTTGCCCATTCCCCGGTATTAAGATATGCTGATCTGGTGTTCATCATGTTCATGGGAACCATCGCAAACTGAAGGCTTGCACCGCCTCCAAGAAATATAACCTGATATCCTGCAGGAACTTCAAGCAATTCCTTTACCAGCGAAATTGTATCATTCATGCAAGCTATAAATTCCTTGCTGCGATGAGAAATTTCAAGTATTGAAAGTCCGGTGCCCGCAAAATTCCTGATTCCTTCAATTGTTTTATCGATTGTGTACTGAGGGAGAATCGAAGGTCCTGCATAAAAGTTGTGTTTTTTCATGATAAGAAGTTTATTATTGTCAGATTATTTCTTAACAACGCAATTGCAAAATTAAATAATTAATCTCCGCGATTGCTGCTTTTAGATTCTGAAAAATCAAAATCACAGATCAACGGCTTTAAGAACGCCATTTTTAAATACAGGTACGATATTTGTATAGTCCGGAGTAAGGCAAAAATTAATGCAGTCATCCAGTCCCTTGCTGCCAAGACGGGTTCTCTGAGCGACCTTCTGTATATACCGGTGTGGATCGCTCTCTGCTATTGACCACAGATCAATAGCGGCCTTTGTAGAATCGCAGATTGTTGAATACATACCTGTGGTAAGGAGTTTTTCGGCAATTGCTCCGGCACAGACCGTATCTTCGATGTTAAACCTGTTTTTCCAGCCTGCGCAAAAAAGGATCACATTCTTTTCTTTTTCAGTTATCCAGCCAGAAAGTGCGGTCAGGTTCAGAAAGGAGCCGATGGCAATTTCACTGCCCGGAGGTACCATATTAATAATTCCCGTTCCGTTCGTTGTGCTGTAAACAATTGTTTTATCCTTTACTTTTTCACGTGTGAAATTAAAGGGTGAATTTCCGAAATCGGCAAAATCAAGAATAAAGCCGTCACGTTCCGCTGCAACCAGAAATCCTTCCTTCTTGTACTTCATAGCTTCTTCTACGGTGGCCACCGGAATAATTTCTGCAGCCCCATGTGCAAATGCCGTGCATATTGCAGAGGTGGCGCGCAGGACGTCAATTACCACAACAACAAAACCCTGGTGACCGTCGGGTTCATACAAGGTAGGTGAAAAGCAGGTTTCAAGTATTCTCATCAGCCCTTCATTGTTTATTGTAAATAGGGAAGTTAACTACACTGGCCCTCAGGTCCCTGTTTCTTATCCTGATGAAGATCTCTGACCCTGGTTTCCAGTACTCTTTTGGAAGGTATGCCATTCCAATACCCTGTTTCATCATTGGCGACATTGTGCCGGAAGTGACTTCTCCTATTTTATTTCCATTCCTGTCAACAACCTCATAATGCTGACGGGGTATGCCACGATCGATCATTACAAATCCCCTCAGCTTTTTGTCAACGCCTGACTGCTTCTGTTTAAGCAGCAGGTCCTTATCAATAAAATCCTTGTGGTCAGTAAATTTTGTTATCCAACTAAGCCCGGCTTCAATTGGTGAAGTCTGATCGTTTATATCATTACCGTACAAGCAAAAGCCCATTTCCAGCCTGAGAGTGTCCCTTGCGCCCAGTCCTGCAGGTTTGATATTGAATTCCCTTCCTGCTTCAAAAACTGCTTTCCAGAGTTTCTGACCGTCTTCATTTTTCACATATATTTCACAGCCTCCTGCACCAGTGTATCCCGTCGTTGAAAAAATAACATCCTTTATGCCTGCAAACTCAATCACCTTGAAAGTATAATATTCCATATCCTCAACTGACGCTTTTGTCAGCTTCTGCATAGCTTTCAGCGCCAGTGGTCCCTGTACTGCAAGCTGTGAGATTTCGCCGGAAACGTTGACCAGATCTTTCCCGGGAACCAGGCCAAACTGTGGTGCATGACTTACGCACCAGTTCCAGTCCTTTTCAATATTGGCAGCATTAACGACCAGAAAGTATTTTTCGGGGCCGAACCTGTAGACAAGCAAGTCATCAATAATTCCGCCTTTCCCGTTTGGAAAACAGGAATACTGGACTTTGCCGTCGCAAAGGGCCGAGACGTCATTTGAGGTAATATACTGAAGGTAAGGTAATACAGAGGTTCCGGTGACCCAGAATTCACCCATGTGCGAAACATCAAAAACACCTACTCCCTGCCTCACCGCAATGTGTTCCTCATTTATGCCGGTATATTCAACAGGCATGTTAAAACCTGCAAATTGGACTATTTTTGCTCCGGCTTCCCTGTGAAATTTTATAAATACGGTATCTTTCATCAATAAGAGATATTTTTAACAATAAATTATCAAAGGCTTATGGCCTTTCCCAAATTACCTGAATATCTTTTACCATAAGTCTGACAAATATCAGAATTCAAGTATTTTAAATTCCACCCTTCTGTTTTTTGAGCGTCCTTCAGAGGTTGAATTGGGCGCTATCGGCTGTGAAGGCCCGTAACCCCTTGACGTGAGCCTTGCCTTATCAATCCCTTTCAGAACGAGGTAATCGGTTACCGCTTTTGCCCTTTCTTCTGATAGTTTCATATTCAGGGCCTGGCTGCCCGTGTTGTCGGTGTGTCCCGATATTTCAATTTTCATCAGCGGATTTTCATGAAGTATCTGCATAAGATGATCAAGTTCAGTATATGAGTTTTTGGTAAGGACTGATTTCCCTGTTTCGAAAAAGAGGTTATTAAGGACTACTTTTTTGCCGACCTTGACTTTTATCAATGATACATTAAAATTATATGTTTCTCCTTCAAATTTTCCCGGTATCGTTATTGTTTTCAACTCCGACAGGTACCCTGTACTTCTGACATCAGCCAGGTACTTGTTCCCTTTTGCCAGTTTTATTCTGTAAGTTCCGTCAATATCCGAGCTGGCTGTGGTCGTAACCGTATCGCCGGTCACAGCGTCAAGAATATCTATTTTTGACAGAAGAGGGCTGTGTGTCTCGGCATCCGTTATTTTCCCCTGAACCGTTATTCCATTGTTGATGACCTTTTCAGATACCCGTACGGGAGGATTTACCTGTACAGGCACTTCCTTTACCACAACAATTGTATCTCTGAAAATTACTGTGTCAGGTTTTGGAGTTACTGTCTGCTCAGATTTCACTGCCTGTGGTCTGGCAGGAAGCATTCTGCCCGAGTAGATATCCAGACCGCCTGATCCACCCGAACGATTTGATGCAAAAAAGAACTGACCGACATGGCCGGAGGAAGGATAATAGAACAGTTCATCATATGATGTGTTTATCGGGTATCCGGCATTGACGGCAGGTGACCAGCCACCGGAACTGTCGCGCTTGCTGTAGAATATATCGTACCCCCCGATACTGTTATGTCCCTTCGAACTGAACCACAATGTATCCCCGCCGGCTGAAATCCTTACCGATTCCTCATTATATGGAGTATTCACGGATGGTCCGGCATTCACAGGTTTTGACCATTTGCCATTTCCCATCTTTTTTATGAAATATATGTCTTTCCCCCCAAGATTATCTTTGGGCCTGTCGCTTACAAAAAACACTTCACCTCCTGATGGTGAGATTGTCAATGAAGTTTCAGCCCAGCGGGAGTTGATCCTGAAAGGTAATTTACCGGGTTTCTTCCAATGATTATTTTTCAGGTGTGAAACAAGTATATTCCCGCCACTTTCATATCCTGCATAAATATAAAGGCTGTCACCTCTCTTGTTCAGGTAAAGAGGCGTCTCGCAATACTTTGTTGTAAGGTTTTTTCCGGCCGTTACGGCAATATCCCAGAAGCCGTTATTCCTGTCAGAAGTGTAAATGTTCTCATCAGCTTTACCGTCGGCATAGCGGCTTTTTGAACCGACTGAAAGGTCTCTTCTCGAAGCGAAAAAAATTGTATCGAGATCAGAAGAAAAAACCTCTGAATAATCATCCGATCCGGAGTTAATATTTGGTCCAAGGTTGGTTATTTCAAGTCGCAGAGTGTCTTTTAAGATATCAAGAGCATTACTGCACTCTTCAAGATGTTTTTTTGCTTCGGATATTTCTGCCCTGGTCTTTTTTACTTTGGATTCAAGGAAGCTTGTAAGCGGACCGGCAGCTTCAGAGTACTTACCTTCATATTCAAGTGCCTTGCCTGCAAGGAGAAAAGCATCTCCTGCCACCTCGGGGTCTGTCTCTATTGATTTAAGCAGGAAGCCGGCCGCTTCATCCTTTTTGTCAGAAAAAAGTGCTGCTGCCCCTGTTTTGTAATTCAGCCTGGCATTAGTATTGTTGTATTCTTCTGCCATTTTGTATTCCTCATATGCGGCGCCGTACCAGATACCTTTTTTTCTGAAGTACGAATTTCCATTAAGCACATGTCTCCAGGCCTCATCAAAACCAACCCGGCCATGCCTGAATTCATTCTTGCTTATTTTAAGATCAATCTGTGCAGAAGCACACGACGGATACATGATTATAAAAACCATCAGTGAATAAAAGGAATTTCTCATATCACAGTTTTAACAGTCGTAAAATTAGAACTTATTTCCCTATTACAAAAGCAGTCAATTGTACATCTTAAATAAATTGAACGGGATAAACACTAAACACTGATAATTTCGGTTATATACATTGCATCTTTTTCATATGATCCTAAGAACATAACTGTTATGGACTTCAAATATATTAAAACCGATTACCTTGACATGGTAACAGAAGGAGACAAGGGTCTGTTGAAGGAACTTGTCGATATGTTCAGGGAACAGGTGGCTGAATTCAATTCTGGTATGAAAAGCCTGTTCGATGAAAAGGATTATCAGGCTCTTGGTAATCTGGCACACAAAGCAAAATCGTCAGTTGCAATAATGGGGATGGATGATCTTGCCTCGATGCTGAAAACGTTTGAACTAAGCGCCAGGGAGGGAAAGGATTCTGAACTTTACCAATCGTATATCATCAGGTTTGAGAACGACACCAGATTTGCCCTTACCGAGCTCGACTCGCTCGTAAATAACTAATTAAACCGGACTGAAATGATCAATATTGAAAGAAGGGACAAAATTGACATTATTACCTTTTCAGTTAATAAAATTAATGCAACCACTATTGATGAAATAAAGGCTGAAGTCAAACAGGCATTCAACAATCCAAACTCAAAAGTGATAATTGATTTAAAGGGCGTCGAGTATATTGACAGTTCTGGTTTTGCATGGTTTCTGTCGCTGCATAAGGCAGCAAAGAATAATTTCGGGATTCTCAAATTTGCCAATCCGGAACCAAGGGCAACAGAACTTTTTCATACACTTCATCTTCACACCGTTTTTGAAATATATGATGATATGGATGCCTGTATCAGGTCGTTCAGGTGATTACAGGCTATGCTTTCCTGTTTGAGAATGAAAGTTTGTCGCCACCGACATCAACAAAAACGGTATCTTCCCTCCGGATCTTGCCTGCAATTATTTCCTTCGACAACTCATTTATTATTTCCTTCTGGATAAGACGCTTAACGGGCCTTGCTCCCAGTTGGGGGTCATAGCCGTGCTTTGCGAGCCAGTCAACTGCCGGCTCTGTTACTTCAAGCTTCATGCTGCTGCCGGCAAGTATCTTTGAAATACCTGCAAGCTGAAGTTTTACAACTTCCCTTATCTGTTGAATATCAAGCGGTTTAAACAATACAATTTCATCCACCCTGTTAAGGAATTCGGGCCTCAGCGATTTTCTCAAAAGTGCAAATATGTCCCTGTGCAGTTTTTCAGCCTCAATTTCAGGTAGTTTATTATTCCATTTTTCCATCCTTTCCCTGATAATATCCGATCCAAGATTTGATGTCATTATAATAATGACGTTTCTGAAATTGACGGTACGGCCTTTATTATCAGTAAGCCTTCCGTCGTCAAGGACCTGGAGCAAAAGGTTGAACAGGTCGGGATGTGCTTTCTCTATTTCGTCGAGAAGCACAACGGAATATGGCTTATGCCTTACTGCTTCTGTAAGCTGGCCGCCTTCCTCATATCCAATGTATCCCGGAGGCGCCCCGATAAGCCGTGAAACTGTATGTCGCTCCTGGTATTCAGACATATCTATACGGGTCATCAGATTTTCGTCATTGAAAAGATATTCAGCGAGTGCCCTGGCAAGTTCTGTTTTTCCGACGCCGGTCGTTCCAAGAAAAATGAATGATCCGATTGGCCGTTTCTGATCCTGGAGGCCTGCCCTTGACCGTCGTACAGCATCAGCTACTGCTCGTATAGCCTCATCCTGGCCGACCACTCTTTTATGAAGTTCATCCTCCAGCCTGAGGAGCTTTTCCTTTTCGCTTTCAAGCATCCTGGAAACAGGTATTCCGGTCCACTTCGAGACCACCTCAGCAATATCCTCAGCCCTTACCTCTTCCCTTACGAGAGAACCTTTGCTTCTTTTCTTTTCAATCTTTTCCTTCAAGTCGGCGATTTCTTTTTCCATTGTGTTGATCTTGCCGTAGCGAATCTCTGCAACCCTTTCGTAATCGCCATGTCGTTCAGCCTGGTCGGCTTCAAAACGGAGCGATTCAACTGCCTCCTTTTTCTCCTGAACTTTGTCAATCATTTCTTTTTCTGATTTCCAGGCAGCCATCAATTCATCCTTTTTTACCTGCAATTCAGCAAGTTCTTTGGATATTCCCTTCACTTTTGCAGTATCTCCGTCTCTTTTGAGTGCTTCCCTTTCAATCTCAAGCCTGGTGATCGACCTTGCAGTTTCATCGATCTCTTCCGGAGCCGAATTCATTTCAAGCCTTAACCGTGAAGCGGCTTCATCAATCAGGTCAATTGCCTTGTCAGGCAGGAAACGGTCGGTTATGTACCTTGTTGAAAGATCGACTGCGGCTATTATTGCCTCATCTCTTATTATTACCTTATGATAAGCTTCATATTTTTCACGTATTCCCCTAAGGATCGAAATGGAATCTTCCCTTCCGGGTTCATCGACCATTACAACCTGGAACCTCCGTTCAAGAGCTTTATCCTTTTCAAAGTATTTCTGATATTCATTCAGGGTCGTCGCACCGATAGCCCTTAATTCACCTCTTGCCAGGGCTGGTTTAAGAATGTTTGCGGCGTCCATCGCACCTTCTGAGGCACCCGCTCCCACGAGAGTGTGTATCTCATCGATAAACAAAACGATATCGCCGTTGGATGAGATTACTTCATTAACTACCGATTTGAGCCTTTCCTCAAACTCCCCCTTGTATTTTGCACCTGCAATAAGTGCTCCCATGTCGAGCGAGTAAATTGTTTTTGATTTGAGGTCCTCGGGCACGTCACCCCTTACAATCCTGTGGGCTATACCCTCAGCGATTGCAGTTTTGCCAACTCCGGGCTCACCTATCAGTATGGGGTTATTCTTTGTCCTTCTTGTCAGGATCTGAAGTATACGTCGTATCTCCTCATCCCTTCCGATTACAGGATCAAGCTTACCCGACCTTGCTTTTTCGTTAAGGTTAATGGCGTAACGATTCAGTGAATCAAATGTTTCTTCAGAAGTGGGGCTGTCAGCTTTTGCGCCTTTTCGCAATTCAATAACTGCATTTCTAAGGTCTTTCATCGTGATCCCATAATCCTTGAGGATCTGTGAGGCTTTGTCAGAAGTATCCAGAATTCCCATGAGGATATGCTCATTCGATACATATTTGTCTTTCATTGCTGACGCCTGGTCATTTGCTTTTCTCAGAGCTTCGGATGCTCCTGATGAAAGATAGCTTTCAGCACCTGAAACCCTTGGATATGAATCAATAAGCTTCTCAACATCCTTCAGGACCGAAGTGGAACTGACTCCTATCTTGCCGAAGATAAAATCAGTTATATTTTCTGCCTGGCTCATCACACCCTGCAACAAATGCGCACATTCAACAGCCTGTTGTCCTTTCGATGAAGCAATGTTAAATGCCTGCTGAACAGATTCCTGAGCCTTTAGAGTGAAATTATTTAAATTCATGTTAATTATTTTGATTGAAGTTAAACAATTTTTTTGCCATCACAGATATTTGACGTTTTGACATCAAAAAACATATCTATTATGTCAATATGTCAAAAAGTTAAATCATTTCAAAATCTAATAGATAATGCTATATCTTTAGACACAAAAAAATAATATTTATGAGCAAGCTGAACTGGAAACCCGGGACAATGATTTATCCGTTGCCGGCTGTGATGGTAAGCTGTGGAGCCACACCCGAAGAATACAATATAATGACCGTTGCATGGACAGGCATCATTTGCAGCAATCCTCCGATGTGTTACATTTCGGTAAGGCCAACCCGTCACTCATACGGGATAATCAGGAAGAACATGGAATATGTCATTAACCTTACCACAAGGGAACTTGCTTTTGCGGCTGACTGGTGCGGAGTAAAGTCGGGAGCGAAAGTCGATAAGTTCAAGGAAATGAAACTGACACCAGTGAAAGCAACCAGGGTCAGCGCACCACTTATAAAGGAATCACCTGTAAGCATAGAATGTGTTGTGAAGGAAATCAAAGAACTTGGATCCCATCACATGTTCATATCTGAAATTATCGCTGTGAATGTCGAAAAGAAGCTGTATAATGAGGAAACGGGTGTATTCAGGCTGCATGATGCAAATCTGATGTGCTATTCTCATGGAAGATATTATGAGACAGGAAAATATTTAGGTAAATTTGGCTTTTCAGTCGAAAAGAAGCATAAGAAAAGAGTAAAAAAATAAGATTTGCCTTCTTCTGACGTTTAACCTGAATGAGCGAAAAGATCCTGGAAACACTTATGCAGCTTTTTGCACTTATTGCAAAACCGCTGGAAAATGATGCTGAGAGAAGAAGCATTGTAGAAAATTTTCTCAGCCATATACTTAATCAGGAATTAGTCAGGAAGTACCTTTCCGTTTATGATAAGGCATACGATGAGGCAAGAAAGAAGCTTGAGAAAAGCGGCCCCGAAAGACGTGAAGGTGCAATTGCAATAAGGATTACAAAGCTCTGCAAGGAGATAAATGAGGAAGGGCAGCTCGATCAGGAACAAAGGATTGTTGTTGTGATCCAGGCTCTTGAATTCTGCAAATCAGGTAAAGCAGAGGCCAGCAGCCTTGAGCTAGGTTTTATTGCTACTCTTGCTGAGGGTCTTAATATATCAAATGAAGAATACGGTATTATTGAGAAGTTCGTTCTGAACGCATTTACAAATGTGCCTGTAAGTCCAAATCTGCTGGTGATCAATGGAGAGAATCTACGGGATAACCATATTGTGAAACATGCCCGCAAGGAAATGCTGAAAGGCGAAATCTGGATCCTTTATGTCGCTTCGGTGAATATGTATTTCCTGAGGTTCATGCGTGCCGGAGAACTCTACATGAACGGTCAGCTCCTCCGGGAAAATAAGGTTTATCCCATAAGCCAGGGCTCATCAATAAAGGGTTATAACATATCTCCCATTTATTACTGGGATATCACAATGCAGTTCCTGAAAGAAGAATTCGGGTCGTCGCGGGTTGTATATGAGGTGAATAACCTTGAGTACCGGTTCAAGACCGGAGAAGTCGGAATTCACCATATGAGCTTTAAGGGTGAGTCAGGAAGGATGATAGGCATAATGGGCGCAAGCGGAGCAGGAAAGTCCACTCTCCTTAGTGTTCTTAACGGCATCAATCCTCCGTTCGACGGGGAGGTCCTTATAAACGGGATCAGCATTCACAAGGATGCCGAAAAGATAAAAGGCCTGATCGGCTACGTTTCGCAGGATGACCTTCTTATTGAGGAGCTGACAGTTTTTGAGAACCTTTATTTTAATGCGAAGTTGTGTTTCGGTAATATGACCGAGGAAGCCATAACTGAAAGGGTGGATAATGTCCTTAAGAACCTGGGGCTTTATGAAATCAGGAATATGAAAGTGGGTTCCCCTCTTAACAAGAAGATAAGTGGCGGCCAGAGGAAGCGGTTGAATATCTCACTTGAGCTTATAAGGGAACCGGCAATATTGTTTCTTGATGAACCAACCTCAGGTCTGTCCTCACGTGATTCCGAAAATATTCTTGATCTTCTGAAAGAGCTGGCAAGAAAAGGAAAGCTTCTCTTCATCGTTATCCATCAGCCCTCATCCGACATTTTTAAGATGTTTGACAAGCTGATCATTCTCGATACCGGAGGGTACATGATCTACAACGGCAACCCCATCGATTCGATCGAATACTTCAAAAGAAAGATTGGCCAGGCCGATTACAGTGAGAGCGAATGCTATGCCTGTGGTAACGTAAATCCGGAGCAGATATTCAATATCGTTGAGACAAGGGTATTCAATGAAAACGGTGAACCTACCGAAATAAGAAGGATATCACCGGGCGAATGGCGAAATCTTTATGAGGCCGACAGGAAAGAAGAAAAGCTTGAGAAGGGAGAAGCATTGCCGGAAATCAATTTCAGGACCCCGGACCGGCTGAAACAATTTGCTATCTATTCGAAAAGAGATATTCTTTCAAAGATTACCGACCTTCAGTATCTGGTGATCACTCTTTTTGAGGCTCCTGTACTTGCCGCCTTTCTGGCGTTTTTAATAAGGTATTTCGATGAGAGCGCTAAAAATCCGAAATATTCGCTTATTGACAACAGCAACCTGCCTGTTTATATCTTCATGTCGGTTGTGGTGGCAATTTTTATGGGTCTGACGGGAAGCGCCGAAGAGATAATTAAGGACAGGAAGATACTGAAGAGGGAAGCTTTCCTGAATCTCAGCTGGAACAGCTTTCTGATGTCGAAAGTATTTGTCCAGTTCGGCATTTCAGCAATCCAGGCGCTTACATTCGTCATTATAGGAAACGGTATCATCGGCGTAAAGGGAATGACACCCGCTTACTGGCTGGTTCTTTTCAGCTGCTGGGCAAGTGCAAATATGCTTGGACTTGTAATTTCAGACAGTTTCAGGAATGTCGTCACTATATATATATTAATACCATTCCTTGTAATTCCCCAGATTATTTTAAGCGGGGTACTTGTAAAGTTTGAAAAACTGAATCAGGATATTTCATCACCAATTGAAATCCCGTTTTACGGGGAGCTTATAACTGCAAGATGGGGCTATGAAGCATTGGCTACCGAACAGTTCATAAATAACAAATATGAACGCAGGTTTTATGAATTCGACAAGTCAATGAGCAGCTCAAAGTTCATGAAGGATTACTGGTACTCAAAGCTGAAAGGGAACCTCGACAGGATAAGGACAGAGCTTGAACAGGGAAAACGCGATGAAGATTTCAACGACGATCTTCTTCTTGTTTCAAATGAGATAAACAAGGAGACCAGGATGATGCCGGGAATAAAGTTTGATAAAGCAGGTCTCCTGACTCCTGAGAAAATAACTCCTGAAATCGCAGTTTCAGCAGTTGATTATATTGAAACCGTAAAAAATCATTTCATTATATTGTATAACAAAGCAAACAGCCTTAAAGACAGCCTGATGACCAGTATGGAAGTGGCAGATAAGGCAGCATTCCGGAAACTGAAAAGTGACTATTCCAACACATCACTTGAAGAAAATGTCACAGCAAAGAATGAAACCCAGAAAACAATTGATTTTAAAGGGCAGCTTTACCGGAAACTGGATCCGATTTACATGGACCCGGAGCATAAATTCATAAAAGCCCACTTCTATTCGCCTACAAAACAGATGTTTGGCATTTTTATCAGTACTTACAAAGTGAATGTGGCTGTGATCTGGTCTATGACTATTGCCCTCTATATTATACTTTATTTCCGTCTGTTCAGAAAAGCCCTTGCATCCGGGGAAAAGATCATTGGAAGAAAGACTAAGGCAGCAGACAGGGATCTTATATAAAATGTTCTCAGTCGGTGATCTCGATCATCTTGAATGGCACCCTGATTATGGATTCATAATCCTCTCCGGCTTCCAGCATATCCTCATCATCCTCTTCATAATACCAGTTGACCTCCACATCATTTTTGGCCTTATGTATGGCTTCAAGCTGCTTGAACACGTCAAGGATGCATTTTGATGAACTTGTATTAAAATATTCAAGCCTGATATTGACAACTGTCTTAATCAGTGGTGCTGTCTTGTAATTGGTGAGCCAGTCAACCAGCGGTTTATAAAACTCAACTGAGTTTTCGGGGATAGAGCGTCCCTTTATCTCGAACACACCTTCATTGGCATCAAACCTTACAGTAGGTGTTTTTGGTGTTCCTTCAATAATGATCGGTTCCATATTTGTTCTTTTTAGTTTGTTTCAACTTTTTTCAGTTACCAGAATATTTAGATAAAAAAATGAGCATTTGTCATTGTATTCCTTGAAAGTATAATCAAGCTTATTGCCTGTCTTTCTCACAATGTCAACAAGACCAAGTCCTCCTCCACCTTTTGAGGTAATCCTCTGATGATTAAGAATGAATTTGTAAAGTTCAGTAATTTCTTCATGACTCGACCTGTTTATTCTTTTAATTTTTTCCTCAAGCTTCTCCACATTATCCCTATGTATAAAGTTGCCGGTCACGATTTTATAACCTCCGGAGACTTTGTTTACGGCAAGTATTCCAAACTTCTCGGACGACTGATCTTCAAAATCTTCCGGGACTTTATCAACGTGATGGTACAAATTCTGCAGACTTTCAATCAGGACATTGTAGACCTTTTTCCTCAGCTTCGTATTTTCATTTCCTTTTATCATTTTATCTTCAACATTGTCAAGTACTTTGTTGATAAGTTCTGAATTAATATCCCCCTTGTAATAAAGGATAGTATTTCCGTTCATCATTCCAGCAAAGTAATTTTCAACATTAAAGCTCATCAAAGCCTTATTTTATAGGTCAAAAAAATCCGATAACAAATATAAAAAAAACTAATCATTTATTTTTCCAGTGATTTAATTATTGCACCAACATATTAACAATGATTTAGCAATTTAATGATTTACATCTTTTTTCGTCCTGTCATTTGCTGGATGTCATTCCCTTTTTAGAACCCTGGTATAATTCATATTTAATAAGTGTACATTCAAGGGAGCCGTTAAAAAGCACAGTTTTTTTAACGGGTTTCAGGCTGATTTGTTTCAAATTTTCCTTCCCGGTTGTAATGATCAGTGCTGTATAACCCGGGAAATTATGTTTAAGAACCGAACCGATCATGCCATAGATCTCATCCTGATTCTTTGCTTCCAGCCTTTGCCCGTACGGCGGATTCATTATTATATAGCCACTGGTTCCCGTTGCCTTAATGTTTCTGAAGTCGCTTAGCCCGACTGTAATAATATCACTTAGTCCTGCCGATTCTATGTTCTTTCCTGACTGTAATACAGCTTCTTCCGAAATGTCACTGCCACTTATTTTTATATCCGGCCTGATTTTTTTTAATTCACAGTCTCTTTTAAGCTGTTCAAAAAGGTTTTTATCGTAATCTTTCCATCTCATAAATCCGAAATAATCCCTGAATTTTCCCGGCGATATCCCGGATGCTATGAGTGCTGCCTCAATCGGTATTGTCCCTGATCCGCACATGGGATCGAGCAATGGTGTTCCTGCGTCCCACCCCGAAAGGAGGACGATGCCTGCAGCAAGAACCTCATTTAGAGGCGCCGGGCCCTGTTCTTTCCTGTAGCCCCTCTTAAACAACGGGACTACGGATGAATCGAGAGATATAGTTACCTGATCGTGGCTTATATGCAGATTTATGACAATATCAGTATCGATGGCACTTACTGAAGGACGCCTGCCTTTTTTGTCCCTGAACCAGTCAGCCACAGCATCCTTCAATACAAGTCCGGGGTAGCCTGTATGGCTGAACAAGGAGGAATTTACAACAGGAACCACCGAAAAGGTCTGTTCCGGATCCATGTATTTCTCCCAATCGATCCTTAAAGAGTATTTATAAAGTTCATCAGCTGACCTTATTCGGAAATCAGCGACCGGCATTAAAACCGACAATGCTGTCCGTGCACAGTAGTTGACCCTGTAAAGCATCTCCCTGGAGCCGGCGAAAGCAACAGCACGGTTCAACGGCATTACATCCGAAGCCCCCATGGACTCAAGTTCCCCGGCCAGTACACTTTCAAGGCCATATAATGTTTTGGCAATGTATTTCACAGGAACTACTTGTAGCCAAGTATCTTTCTGTAGACGGTACTATCAGAGATCACATTCAATGCCGTACTTATTGTTTTATCGTCTGCATTTATTATTCTGTAATATTCATCAATCTGCCAGATATTTGATGCAATAAGCCCCTTAAGTATAGTAAGTATCTCATTTCGTGATATCTGAAATTGCGAATCATTGTACCTGACCCCAGCGTCTTCAGCTTTTTTGATAAATGCGTCAATGTCCTGCTGTGTAAAACTGAAGTTCTTTTTGAAATCATCAAATGATTTATATTCATTATGCAATACTGACCTGTTTTTATCTGCATAATCAAGGGTATATGAATTAAGCAGACCCTTCCTTGCAATACTTTTGTAATAATCCGAATAACCGGAGGTATCGGCCGGAACAAAAATATCGGGCATAATACCTCCTCCTCCGTACACTGTCCTTTTATTCACAAGAGTCTTAAACTTCAGTGAATCAGGGAAATGAATACTATCAGGAGTCATTAGTTCCCCGTCAGTATATCGCCTGTAAAAGTTCTGAATATATTTGTCATACCCTTCACCATAAGGACTCTGGATAAGTCGTCCTGTCGGGGTATAGTATCTTGCGATCGTAAGTCTTATCATTGATCCGTCAGTTAGATAGAATCCGTTCTGTACCAGCCCTTTGCCAAAAGTTCTGCGGCCGACAATTATTCCCCGGTCCCAATCCTGCAGAGCTCCGGCGAAGATTTCGCTTGCCGAAGCAGATCCTTCGTCAGTCAGGACTGCTACCCTGGCATTTGCCAGCTTTCCTTTTCCGGCCGATATATAATCCTGCCTTGGTGTCTTCCTTCCACTAAGAAAAACAAGGAGTTTCTTGTCAGGATAAAATTTATCTGCAAGATCAGTTGCTGCAACCATGTAGCCTCCCCCGTTTCCGCGCAGGTCGATTATAATATTCTTCATGCCGTTTTTCTGCAATGAGTCAACAGCAGAAGAGAATTCTTTTTCGGTTGTTGCTGCGAACTTGTTTAGCTTGACATAGCCTGTTTCACTATCAAGCATATATGCAGCGTCAAGACTGTTAATTGGAATTTTATCACGGGTAATTGTGTATTCAAGAATATTCTTTTCTCCTTTCCGCACAATATTCAAATTCACTTTTGTCCCTTTCATGCCCATCAGACGCCTTCTCACACCCGTCGTCGAAATGCCCGTACCTGCAACTTTCTCATTGTTAATAGCTACAATCCTGTCGCCGGGACGGATTCCTGCCTTCTCAGACGGGCCTCCCGGAATCGGCTCAATAATTATAATTGTGTCGCGAAGAAGATTAAACTGGACCCCTATTCCCTCAAAATTACCGTTAAGCGGTTCATTCATTTCCTTGACATCTTTCGCCGAGATATAAACCGAATGCGGATCAAGATTTTTCAGAATCTCGATTATTGCCTTTTCGGCAAGCTTGTTCAGATCGGCGCTGTCGACATAAAAAGCATCGATAAGGCCCAGTGTCCTTCCAATTTTGTATGCCTGTTCATTTAGATCCTGGGCATGCCCGCAAATTCCAGGTAATAACAGCAATATGAGTAACCATCCTGATTTCTGCATTAATCTTTTCACTTTCTGCATTTTGTTTTAACTAATGAACTCGGAACAATGTTTATTTATTTTACTGGTCTGATATTTCTTATGCCTCTAAATACCTCTGATTGCTTTTCCCTTTGTCTTAAATAACCCACCCCTTGCCCCTCCCAGGAGGGGAACTTTAATATTTACTTTTGTCTTTTGTCTTTTGTCTTTTATTATTCCCATTCGATGGTTGAAGGCGGTTTTGAGCTTATATCATAAACCACACGGTTGATTCCCTTAACCTTATTGATGATCTCATTTGAAACTGCACCAAGAAATTCGTATGGCAGATGAGCCCAGTCGGCTGTCATGCCATCGGTTGAGACAACTGCTCTCAGTACAATGGCATTTTCATAGGTTCTCTCATCGCCCATCACTCCTACCGATTGCACCGGCAGAAGGATCACTGCTGCCTGCCAGACTGAATCGTACAGCCCGTTCCTTTTCAGTCCCTCGATGAAGATATAATCTGCTTCCCTCAGTATTTCAAGCTTTTCCCTCGATATTTTTCCAAGCAGTCTTATTGCAAGACCGGGACCGGGGAATGGATGCCTTTTCAGTATGAAATCGGGCAGTCCCAAAACTTTGCCCGCTCTTCGCACTTCATCCTTAAAGAGAAGCCGCAGTGGTTCAATGACTTTTAGGTTCATCTTTTCAGGAAGTCCGCCTACATTGTGATGCGATTTGATTGTTGCCGAAGGACCGTTAACTGATACCGATTCAATTACGTCGGGATATATAGTTCCCTGAGCCAGCCATTTCACATCCCGTACCTTATGGGCCTCCTCTTCAAAAACTTCAATAAATACCCTTCCAATAATCTTTCTTTTCTTCTCAGGATCGCTAATGCCCTCAAGCTGATCAAGGAATCTGTCGCCTGCTCTTACGGAAACAACATTCAATCCCATTCCCTTATAAGATTCGACAACATTATCAATCTCGTTTTTTCTAAGAAGTCCGTTGTCGATAAAGATACAGGTAAGGTTCTTCCCTATAGCCCGGTTTAAAAGAAAAGCTGCCACAGTTGAATCCACACCTCCCGAAAGGCCGAGTATCACCTTATCGTCACATAGCTTCTTTCTGAGATCAGCAACCGTTGTTTCGACAAAGGAACCTGGAGTCCAGGTCTGTTTGCAGCCACATATATCGACCACAAAATTTGTCAGGATTTTTGTTCCCTCTGTTGTATGATAAACCTCGGGATGAAACTGGATGCCCCATGTCATTTCCCCGCTTATTTTATAGGCGCCTGCCTTCACATCCGTTGTGGATCCTGTAATTTCATATCCTTCAGGAATTTTTGCAATTGTATCACCATGCGACATCCACACCTGAGTGCCCGGCCTGATATCCCTGAAAAGTTGGTCTCCTTCCCTGACATAAACAAGATTTGCCCTCCCGTATTCCCTTGTTCCGGAAGGAAGAACTTCTCCGCCAAAATTCTGGACAAGCAGCTGGGCACCATAACATACTCCAAGGACAGGGATCTTTCCCTTGAATGAAGAAATATCAGGAGACGGGGCGTTGCTGTCCCTTACCGAATAAGGACTGCCGGAAAGGATAACTCCTTTTACGCCGGCGTCAACAGCCGGAAAATGGTTAAAAGGATAAATTTCGCAATAAACATTTATCTCTCTTATCCTTCTGGCTATCAACTGAGTATATTGTGATCCAAAATCCAGGATCATGATTTTTTCCTGCACAGGATTAACTTTTAATTATCAATTTTAAGAAAATGGAGTCCGGATAAAATGACTTCAAATATAGTTATTCTTTTCTTACGCATCCGAAACAGCGGTGATGTCATAGGTAGTTCCGTCAACAGCCCCGATAGTCCGGGGGAAGATTGCAGCAGCTTCATCTACAAGCGGGGAAACATCTTTGTACCGTGCCGAAAAATGACCGATAATCAGAACTTTTGCGCCGGCTTTACTTGCAGTCTTTGCGGCATCTTCAGTTGTTGAATGGCATGTTATCTTTGCGAGTTCAGCCAGGCTTTTGTCGAATGTTGCTTCGTGGTAAAGAAGGGTGACATCCTTCACAAAAGAAGCCAGCCGGCTGAAATAGGCAGTATCACTGCAATAGGCATAAGATAATGGCTCTGCCGGAGGAACAGTGATATCCTCGTTCTTTATGACCATGCCATCGCGGGTAATAAAGTCTTCACCTTTTTTAATAGCTGGTATCCGAATTACCGGAATCTCATATTTATCAATGCATTCCTTTATTATATTTCTGTCGGCAGGCTTTTCCCGGAAAAGAAATCCATAGGCTTCTATCCTGTGCTTAAGTGGAAACGCAGTTACAGTAAGGTATTTGTCCTCATATATTCTTGCAGGATCCTTTCCTTTAAGAGGGGTAAAATCGATATCGAAATTAAGGTTGATATCAAAATCCCGAAGATGACCCTGAAGCATTGACTGAAAGTTTCCGGGAGCATAGAGATTAACCGGAGCTTCCCTTCCCATGAGGCTTAAAGTCGAAAGAAGTCCGTATAGCCCGAATACATGGTCGCCGTGGAGATGACTGATGAAAATATTGTTTATTTTCCCGAGTCTTATCCGGCATTTCCTGAGCTGCATCTGTGTCCCTTCGCCGCAGTCGATTAAAAACAACCGCTCATGCACATTAAGTACATGAGCGGAAGGATATCTTTCTGAAGTGGGCAAGGCAGAACTGCTACCAAGTATGGTCAGTTTCATGGGCATTCTGCAATGTCTCCCTTTCAGGAAATCATTTTCTCTGCTTCAGCAACTGTTCCTGTTATCGTAAGAACAGTATCAAGTTGTGAAATTGTAATTAACCTTTCGACAGCTTCACTAAGGCCGCACAGCACAAAAGTGCCGCCGGCATTTTTGCACAACCTGTTTGCAACAAGAATTGCACTAAGGCCGGAAGAGTCACAATACTGACATTTTTCAAGATCGAGGATTATATTCTTTTCTCCTTTACCTGAAACAAGCACCAGCTCTGATTTAAGGGCAGGAGCTATATGAGTATCAAGCTTCTCAGACTGAATCTGGATCAATGTACTGTTATTCCGATTCTCAATATTGAAATCCATAGTGATAAATTTAACAGTCTAAATTAAACTATTTTTTTCTATTTTTTGGAAGCTTTGCTCTCTTTTTCTTCCATTTCAACTTTCAGGGCTGCAAGCTGAGTTATATCGCCAAGAGTTGTTTTTTCAACATTTGGTTTTGCTTTCCTTGAAGATTTCTTTGGAGTTTCTGTTTCGGCCTTTTTCGAGGCGGTTTCAGCAGCTTTCTTCTCATCCTCATAGACCCTGCTGTGAGAAAGAATGATCTTTTTTGCCGATTTATTGAACTCTATCACTTTGAAGAGCAGTCTTTCATCAATTTTGGCGAGAGTGCCATCCTCCTTAACAAGGTGTTTGGGTGTAACGAAACCTTCAACTCCGTAAGGAAGTGCGACAATAGCTCCCTTGTCGAAAAGTTCAATCACAGTGCCTTCATGAACGGAATCCACTGTAAAAAGGGTCTCAAATACATCCCATGGATTTTCTTCAAGCTGTTTATGTCCGAGGCTGAGTCTTCTGTTCTCCTTATCAATTTCAAGTACGATGACCTCAATTTCCGAATCAATCGATGTGAATTCGGCAGGATGTTTTATCTTTTTGGTCCACGACAGATCGGAAATATGTATCAGACCGTCGACTCCTTCTTCAATTTCAACAAAAACGCCAAAGTTTGTAAAGTTCCTGACTTTTGCAATATGCCTTGATCCTACAGTATATTTTTCCTCAATGTTCTGCCATGGGTCGGGTTTGAGTTGCTTGATGCCGAGCGACATTTTCCTTTCATTCCTGTCGAGGGTAAGGATGACGGCTTCAACTTCATCTCCCACTCTCAGGAATTCCTGGGCGCTGCGCAGGTGCTGCGACCACGACATTTCCGAAACATGGATCAGTCCCTCCACTCCGGGGGCTATTTCAACGAAGGCACCATAATCGGCCATCACAACCACCTTCCCTTTAACCTTGTCACCCACTTTCAGATTGGGGTCAACAGAATCCCATGGGTGAGGTGTAAGTTGCTTCAGTCCCAATGCAATACGTTTTTTGTCATCATCAAAATCAAGGATGACAACGTTCAGTTTCTGATCAAGCTGTACGATTTCTTCCGGATGATTAACTCTTCCCCACGAAAGGTCGGTGATATGGATAAGTCCGTCAACGCCTCCGAGGTCGATAAACACTCCGTATGATGTAATATTCTTAACAGTTCCTTCAAGAACCTGTCCTTTTTCAAGTTTTGCAATTATTTCTTTCTTCTGCTGCTCAAGCTCAGCTTCAATAAGTGCCTTATGTGAAACCACGACGTTCTTGAATTCCTGGTTAATTTTTACAACCTTGAATTCCATAGTCTTGCCAACATAGACATCATAGTCGCGGATAGGTTTGACATCGATCTGGGAACCTGGCAGGAATGCCTCTATCCCGAAGACATCGACGATCATACCTCCTTTTGTCCTGCACTTAATGTAGCCGGTGATTATTTCATCCTTTTCAAGGGATGCATTTACCCTGTCCCACGAGTTGATTGCCCTTGCTTTCTTATGTGAAAGCAAAAGCTGTCCTTTTTTATCTTCCTGGCTCTCAACATAGACCTCAACGGTATCCCCTACCTTTAGGTTCGGGTTATACCGGAACTCGTTCAGGCTGACGACGCCTTCTGATTTATAACCAATATTGATTACAACTTCACGGGGTGTCATCTGAATAACCGTCCCTGTGACAACTTCGTCAACAGCAACAGTTGATAAAGTCATATCATATAAAGCTTCGTATTCCTTATGCTTTGGCGAGCTCTTAATTTCATCACTTTCAAATGAATCCCAGTCAAATTCATCAGGTGTCCTGTAACTTTTAACTTCTGCCTGTCTTTCAACTAACTCAGCGGCTGTTTCGTTTTCTTCTCCAGGTTCCTGTTCCTCCCTGGGTTTCCTGGTCTTTTTCTTTTTTACAGTTTCAGCTTCTGTTACAGCTATTTCTTCTTTGACCTCTTCCGGTTCTGCAGCAGGCGTTTCAGGAGCTGCTCTTAACCCGGTTTCCATTACAGTTTCAGGAAGAACGGCAGCAGCTTCTTCGACATCAAGTGATTCTTCCTCAACTACCTGTTTCAAAGCCTTTTCCTTCGTTTCCTTTTTTGCTTTTTTTATCGGCTTGACGCCATTCTCGTTAATCTCAACCTTCTCCTTCTTGGGGGACTTCTTCTTTGTTTCAGTCATAATTGTAATTACAAGAACTAATAATTAATAAGTTAGACATTATTTTGTTTAAAAGTGGTTGCAAATATATTACTTTTTTTATTAAAGGCCCAATATATTTAAGATTTCCATTGAGTTAAAAGAAGAAGGATAGGGAGAAAGGGGGAATGGGGGAATTGGAGGAGGGCCAAAAACGATTCACAACGCACGACTAAAGACAAAACGGCTGAGGCCTTCCTCCTGAATAATTTCAAATATTCATCTGTTATGTTATATTTGCAGATCAATGATTGGCAGAATAAAAAATTCCTGGAGAAATGAAGATTGCTGTTGTCGGAACAGGATATGTCGGGCTGGTGACCGGAACCTGTTTCTCTGAAAGCGGTGCAAATGTTGTTTGTGTCGATAATGATAAAAGGAAGATCGATCTTCTGAAACGGGGCAAAATACCGATTTTTGAACCCGGGCTGGAGCCCATGCTTAGAAGCAACATGGAAAAAGGAAGGCTTGCTTTTACAACCAGGTTGACAGATGCACTGTCAGGTTCAGAAATTATTTTTATCGCTGTAGGAACGCCACCGGGGGAAGACGGCAGCGCGGACCTCAGCCATGTTCTGTCGGTAGCTTCGGATGTGGGGAAAATCCTGGATGATTATATTGTAGTTGCCACAAAAAGCACCGTGCCCGTCGGTACAGCTGAAAAAGTCAGAAAAACAATACAGGAAGAGCTTGATAAGCGTGGAGTAAATGTCAGGTTCGATATGGCTTCAAACCCGGAATTCCTAAAAGAAGGAGCTGCTATTGAAGACTTTCTTCGACCCGAAAGAATAATTATCGGCGTCGACAATGAAAAAGCCGGTGAAAAAATGAAGCGGCTCTACATGCCGTTTGTCCTGAACAATCATCCAATCCTGTTCATGGATATCCCATCAGCCGAGCTGACAAAATATGCGGCAAATGCGATGCTGGCAACACGTATCAGTTTTGTAAACGAACTGGCAAACCTGTGCGAAGTGCTCGGAGCCGATATCAACAATGTGAGAAAAGGGATCGGAAGCGACTCAAGGATTGGCAATAAATTCCTTTATCCCGGCACAGGATACGGAGGATCGTGCTTTCCAAAGGATGTGAAGGCAATAATTAAAACAGCGGATGACCATGGCTATTTTCTTAATGTCATTAAAGCGGTCGAAAGGGCCAATGAATTTCAGAAAAACGTGGTTTTCAATAAGATAAACAGCTATTTCAAAGGCAATCTTAAAAAAAGGATCTTTGGCATCTGGGGTTTATCATTCAAGCCGAAGACTGATGATATCAGGGAATCGTCCTCAATCTATCTGATTGATAAACTGCTTAATGCAGGAGGCAAAGTAAGGGCCTATGACCCGGCGGCGATGGAAGAGACCAGAAAGCTGATTGGAGACTCAATCTACTATGCGGCTGATCCCTATGATGCCTTAAAAGGTGCCGATTCCATGGTTCTCATGACTGAATGGTCGGAGTTTCATCTTCCCGATTTTGTGCGGGTCGCACAACTCCTTTCCGGCAAAGTAATATTTGACGGAAGGAACATTTATAATCCTGATGAACTTAAAAGCATAGGATTTGAATATTTCGGAATAGGGAGGAAGTGAAAGGGAGAAAGGAGAAAGGAGAAAGGAGAAAGTTTCATCAGAGATCCCCTCCTGGGAGGGGGCCGAGCGTTAAAAATTTGCCCTGTGGAGGGCTGAGCGTTTAAAAACACCCGGTGGGTGTTTTTGGCGAAGAGCCAGAATGAAGGGGTGGCAGCGAAGGAGCCAGCCTGCAGGGGAAACTTGTGGTGGAGCAAGGGGTGGGTTATTTAAGACAAAAGACAAAAGTAAAAAGACAAAAGTAAATATTAAAGATCCCCTCCTTGGAGGGGCAAGGGGTGGGTTATTTAAGACAAAAACCTCAAGCATAAAACGGGCAAATATTAAATTGAATTGAATTCAACGAATAAAATATGAAAGGCATAATTCTGGCAGGAGGCTCCGGTACACGGCTCTATCCTATTACAAGTTCGATCTCGAAGCAGATGCTTCCGGTATATGACAAGCCGATGATATACTACCCTTTATCGGTCCTTATGCTTGCCGGAATAAGGGACATACTAATTATTTCCACTTCCAGGGACCTCCCGGGATTTAAAAATATGCTCGGCGACGGTTCATCCCTGGGACTGAAATTCAGCTATATCGAACAGCCTTCTCCCGATGGTCTCGCACAGGCTTTTATTCTTGGTGAGGATTTTATTGGAAAAGAACCTGTATCAATGATACTTGGAGACAATATTTTTTATGGTCACGGGTTTGGGGAAGTGCTTATGAAAACTGCCGGGCTGAAGAAGGGTGCATGCGTATTTGGTTACTATGTCACTGATCCTGAACGTTACGGTGTTGTTGAATTTGACAAGGACAAAAAGGCCTTAAGCATCGAAGAAAAACCGGCGAAGCCAAGGTCAAATTTTGCGGTCACAGGCCTTTATTTCTATGACAATACCGTGGTAAAAAAGGCAAAATTGCTTAAGCCCTCACCAAGGGGTGAGCTTGAAATTACCGATCTTAACAGGCTCTACCTTGAGGAAGGATCGCTCGAGGTCAGGCTGATGGGAAGGGGGATGGCATGGCTGGATACCGGTACGTACGAAAGCCTGCTTCAGGCGGCAAATTTTATAGCAACACTCGAGCAGCGACAGGGTCTGAAAGCCTCATGCGTTGAAGAAATAGCTTTTAAAAGAGGTTATATCACAAAACAACAACTGATTAAACTTGCTGAACCCGTAAGGAAAAGCCAATATGGAGAATATCTGCTGAGAATTGCTTCGGAAGATGCTGAAGCAGATGAAGAGGTTATCGGGAGAAAGGGAGAATAGGAGAATAAGGAGAATGGGAGAATGGGAGAATGGGAGAATGGGAGAATGGGAGAATGGGAGAATGGGAGAATAATGGAATAAATGAAGGTTTGAAATTGAAAAAGGATCATAATGCAGATAACTGAAACAGATTTTAAAGGCTTATGTATTATCCGGCCAAAAGTTTTTTCTGACAGCAGGGGTTATTTTTTTGAAAGCTACAAGCAGGATATTTTTCAGGATGCAGGTATCTTCTTTTCCCCCGTACAGGATAATGAATCACGCTCGGTTTTTGGTGTAATAAGAGGGCTCCATTATCAGCTTAAGCCTTTTGACCAGGCAAAGCTCATAAGGGTAGTCATAGGCAAAATATTTGATGTTGCCGTTGACCTTCGCAAAGGCTCAAATACATATGGAAAATGGTTTGGCGTTGAGCTTGATTCGGAAAGCAAGAACCAGCTCTTTATTCCGAGGGGATTCGCTCACGGATTTTCGGTCCTCAGCGACAGTGCAATAATACAGTACAAATGTGACAATGTTTACAATCCCGGGCTTGAAAGAGGTATAATATATAATGATCCTTTCCTTAATATTGAATGGAAAATAAAAGAGAATGATGCAATATTGAGTGAAAAGGATCTGAAGCATCCTTCATTCACGGAAGCTGATAACAATTTTTTAAAAAACAGAACATGGCCATAATATTGATCACAGGAGCAGCAGGCCAGCTTGGCAATGAAATAAAAGCACTTTCAAGGAACTATTATGGATATGAGTTCATCTTTACTGACGCCGACACTCTTGACATAACAAGCGCTAAGGATGTCAGTCATTTCATTGACAGCAATAAACCGGACTGGATAATCAACTGCGCCGCCTACAATCTGGTCGACAAAGCCGAAAGCGAATTCGAAAAGGCGCTGCAGGTCAACGGCACTGCCGTCAGAAATATCGCTGAGGCAGTTAAGGGAACTGGATGCAGGTTCATTCATATTTCAACTGATTATGTCTTTGACGGACAATCGAATGTACCGTATAATGAACTATCACCTGTAAATCCTCAGTCAGCCTATGGCAGGTCAAAGCTCGAGGGTGAAAGATCAGCCCTTGTTCACAATGGCTCGATGATAATTCGTACATCCTGGCTATATTCACATTATGGCAATAATTTTGTAAAGACAATCCTTAAACGCGGGACCGGAAAAGAATCACTTAAGGTAGTATTTGACCAGACAGGTACGCCGACATATGCTGCGGATCTGGCTTATGCAATATTGTACATTGTTTCATCGGTTATCAGGAACCAGATGGCTTACAATCCGGGTATATACCATTATTCAGACGAAGGTGTATGCAGCTGGTATGATTTTGCCACGGAAATAATTAATGAAGCTGGTTTAATGACAAAAGTAATTCCTGTCCTTTCAAAGGATTATCCATCAGTTGCCAGAAGACCTTCTTATTCGGTGCTTGATAAAAGTAAAATTAAGGAGAACTACGGGATTGAGATCCCTCACTGGAGGAGCAGTCTAAAAAAATGTCTTAAATTGCTATTAAAATAATTACCACTATGTTACCTATTGAAGGAATCAGATCAAGAGCCGAAAAATGGCTTGGGAGTGAGTACAATGAGGAAACCCGGAAAGAAGTAAGGGATATGCTTGACAACAACGAAACAAAGCTCATTGATGCTTTCTACCAGGATCTTGAATTTGGCACCGGCGGACTCAGAGGCATTATGGGTGCAGGAACGAACCGGATGAATATCTATACTCTCGGAATGGCAACACAGGGACTCGCAAACTACATTATAAAGGAGTGCGGAAGCAAAGGGATAAAGGTTGCTGTGGCTCATGATTGCCGGAATAACAGCAGGTATTTCGCTGAAACAACTGCAGATATTTTTGCTGCAAATGGATTTGAGGTATATCTTTTTGAATCGCTGAGGCCCACTCCTGAGCTGTCATTTGCGATTAGGCACTACAAATGCCAGAGTGGCGTTGTCATAACAGCCTCTCACAACCCTCCTGAGTATAACGGCTATAAAGCCTACTGGAACGACGGAGGACAGGTTGTTGCTCCTCATGATGAGGAAATTATACAGGAGGTCAGGAAAATAAAATCAGTATCTGATATTAAATTCAACGCCGACAAAAAGCGTATAATTATAATAGGCCATGAAACTGATGAACTCTTTCTTAAAGAGGTCCACAAAGTGAGCCTGAATCCTGACATTATTAAAAAATACAGTGACATAGGAATCGTTTACACTCCTATCCATGGCACAGGCGGGACACTGGTGCCAAAAGCCCTGAAAATGTTTGGTTTCACCAATGTATCGACGGTGACTGAACAGGATATTGTCGATGGTAACTTTCCGACAGTAAAATCCCCGAATCCGGAAGAACCTGCCGCACTTTCGATGGCCATCAAAAAAGCTTATGAGACGGGTGCCGCGCTTGTCATGGCAACTGACCCTGATGCCGACAGGATAGGGATCGCCGTGAGAGACAAAAAAGGTGAATTTATTCTGCTGAACGGTAACCAGACAGGAGTTCTTCTGACCTATTATATTCTTTCACAATACAAGGAAAAGAATAAATATAAAGGCAACGAATACATAATCAAAACTATAGTAACGACTGACCTCCTCGACAGGATCGCTGAGAGATTCAATGTGAAATGCTACAATGTCCTGACAGGATTTAAGTTTTTTGCAGAGCTTATCCGTAAGTTGGAAGGAAGACAGAAATTCATAGGGGGTGGCGAAGAGAGTTATGGTTATCTGCCTGGAGATTATGTCAGGGACAAGGATGCTGTTGGTTCCTGTGCACTGGTTGCAGAAGTTGCAGCCTGGACCAGAAGCAAAGGGAAATCCCTTTATGACCAGCTTATTGAAATATATATTGAAAACGGACTCTACAAGGAAAAGCTGATAAACATAGTACGTAAAGGAAAAGAGGGAGCTGATGAGATCAGACAGATGATGACGGAATACAGGAATAATCCGCCTAAAACCATCAACGGCAGCAGAGTTTTAAAAATCAACGACTATGACGATCTGACTTCAACCAACTGTATAACAGATGCAAAGGTCAGGATCGATCTCATCAATTCGGATGTACTTCAGTTTTTCCTTGAAGACGGATCAAAGATATCTGTCCGTCCTTCCGGCACTGAACCGAAGATAAAGTTCTATTTCAGTGTACATACAAAACTCGGATCTGCTGAAGAATTCGCTGAAACCGACAAACTGCTCGATCAGAGAATTGCAGGCATAATAAATGATTTGAAACTTCAATAAAAGGATGTATGGCTTGAGGTTTGCTTATCACTCCCCTATTATCTTAACAAGCACGCGTTTTCTCCTCTTTCCGTCAAACTCCCCATAGAATATCTGTTCCCAGGGTCCGAAATCCATTTGTCCGTCTGTAATAGCAACGACCACTTCCCTACCCATTATAGTACGCTTAATGTGAGCATCGGCATTATCTTCAAAACCGTTATGCTTATACTGATTATAAGGCCTCTCCGGAGCAAGTTTCTCTAACCATACTTCAAAGTCGTGATGTAAGCCGGATTCATCGTCATTGATGAATACAGACGATGTAATGTGCATTGCGTCGACGAGCATTAATCCCTCTTTAATGCCTGATTCTTCCAGGCATTTCACGACCTCGCCTGTAATGTTTACAAAGGCCCGGCGTGTCGGAATATTGAACCATAGTTCTTTACGATAGGATTTCATAGTTGTTTTTCTTTGAAAGTTAAAAGAATATTATGATATTAAATATTGCAGCATTTCCTATTTGTTAGTTTTTGCATTAGCGGATGTATAATAATTTTTTTAGATCCTGCAACAGTTTTGAATAAATATTTGACTAATCTGCAATTATTTTTGACAAATATTATTAACTTTGGCATAACTGTAGCCTGATGTTGCTTAAGAATCTATTTGATAAACAATTGTTTCAGGGAATTTTTGGATTCTGCAACAGCTTTGTATAAAATTTGACCAAACTATCATTATATTTGACAAATGTTATTAACTTAAGTACAATGATAGTCTGACGTTGCTTAAGAATTTGTTCGACATCCCTGGTTTTAGGTAATTTTTACCTGCATGACGACTTACTTTAAAACTATTCTTCATCTAAATTTTATGAGAAAATTATTAATTACTTTATTAATATATTTTCTTTCGTTTTGTGTTTTTGCACAAAATTATGCATCTATTATTGTTCCGACATCTTATGCAGGTATTGGAATACGATATGACAGAACATTTGGCTATCCGGGTTTTTATACTTCAGCTTCCTATGGCCATCGGCAATTTAACCGTTGTTCTGCTTTGGATAATGTTTTGAAGTATGCGGTTGGGTTTGAAGTTTTCCTTCCTTCCCGCTTAGAAAATTTTTCCTTTGCTTATCCGTCGTTTGGAATAAATTACAACCAATACTGGACTGACAACAAAGTAATTGCAGATCCCTGTAACTATTCAACTGTTCCTTTCAAATTTAAACCCATTTCTCTTGAGGCGGGTTGCGGATTTGTTATTGGCAAGTTTACTTCCGACATTTTAATGGATATTTTTAAAAATCAATTTCAGGTCAGTTTCGGATTGAAATTCTGATTTTGAACGAAAGCGGGTGCTGGTTAAAATAACCGGAGAGCAAAATAAAGTACACTTTTCTTGTTCTGCAAGCTTTGCCCGACGAAGCTTTAGCGAAGTTGGGTTTTGCAATTCCTTCATAATCGCATAATCGCACAATTGCTCTGACGATACTGTCAGGGTCTTCGTTTCACTCCGACATAACCGGATAACCGCCCTGACGATACTGTCAGGGTCTTCGCTTCACTCCGACATAACCTGCAGAACAACTATATAAACCACTCATCTCCAAAATTAACGAGGTAGACCTTATCGGTTGACCGCGTAAGCGCCGTATAGAACCACCTCAGGTAGTCGAGGGTAATTTCATTCCTGTTGAACATTCCCTGATCAATAAAGACCCGCTCCCACTGGCCTCCCTGTGCTTTATGGCAGGTTACGGCATAAGAGAACTTAATCTGCAGTGCGTTGAAATAAGGATCACTTCTTACGGCATCATATTGCTTCCTTCGCGATTTCAGATGGAGATAGTCTGCCAGTATATTGCGAAAAAGCTCGGTGCTTTTGTCAGACGGCAATGAAGGCGTGGCAAGATTCAGGACATCGAGCATCACTTTGAATTCCATCTCTAGGCCATAATCCACAAAACGCAGTGTCATATCGGCAAACCGGAATCCGTATTTCTCCTCATATTTCCTTATCCTCCTGACCTCTGCGATATCCCCGTTTGCAATGAACCCGATGCCATCTTCCTCTTCAGTGAGAGTGTAATTGTTCTTTACAACCATCACCATGTCACCCGCACTAATCTCTTCTTCCCTGGAAAAGATCCGGTTTCGGATACCCTGGTTATATTTGTTTGCCTGTTTGTTTGAGTTCACCACGATAATTGTTCCGTCGAGTCCGCAGGTTCCATATGCCACAGAAATTTCATCGATCAGATCCTCTCCCCGTATTCTTTTAACATCATCAAAATTCAAGCAATCGAGTGAAGGATGAACAAGATCACGGTTATTAATCTGAAGCCTCACTCCCGTAGCATTCATCAGAACTCCCGACGATTCGCTCTGACGTACTACCTGCCTCAGTTCGGCACAGACAAGGCCAAAGCCAAATCCCTTCAGGGTTTCATATTCAAGCGCCGGGCTTAAATCAGAACCGACCGGCGGCAGCTGGGCATTGTCACCTACTAAGATAAGCTTACAGCAGTTACCTGAATAAACATATTCAACAAGATCGTCAAGAAGTTTTCCACTGCCAAACAGAGATGAATCATTTGAGGAATTGGAAATCATAGACGACTCATCGACAATAAAAAAGGTTTCCCTCTGAAGGTTCCTGTCAAGCTTAAAGCTTCCAATCCCGTCCTTCAATGATTTCTGCCGGTATATTTTCTTATGAATTGTGAAAGCCTGTTTGCCTGCGTATGAAGCCAGAACTTTTGCCGCCCTTCCGGTAGGTGCAAGAAGAACACTCTTCATCCTCAGTTCATCAAGGGTTTTTACAAGTGTACTTATTACACTTGTTTTCCCTGTTCCAGCATAGCCGGTAAGCAGAAAGATTACGTCATTATTGTTTTCAGTGATGTACGAAGCAAGCTTTTTCAGAGCCTCAGACTGATCTTCAGTGGGTGTATTTCCAAGATTTCTGCAAAGCTGGTTGTATATGATTGTTTCGCGCATTGTGGTTTTCTGATAAAAGGAGGATGGTTACCTTGATAGCTTTCAGACGTAAACTTAACCAATCTGTCAAAAAAACGAATTGAAATACTAAAATAATTTTACATAAGATGGCACGATATAAAACTCTGTGTTTCTCTGTTTTTCTCTGTGTTTCCCGTGGTTCATCTGAGTTCCAACATGTCATTCTTTTTAAATTATCTGAGAAACCTAAAAAATTCAAAAGGGTTTCAATGAGATTTTTTTACCTTTATTTCGTCGTAAGATATTAAACACTGTCTATGCCTTTTTTAGAACTCATAGATGAGACACTGGATATAAATTCCACTGAATACTACGAGTTATCGGTTCAGGTATGCTCCGATAATCTTTCTTTCAGCATCCTTGATACCCTAAGGAATAAATTTGTCATGCTTCGCTCCCATGAAGCAGACGAAAATAGCAGTTTTACTACCGGTACGCTTGCAGAGCTCATAAATAAGGATGATTTTCTGACAAAGAGATTTAAAAAAATTGATATCATCACGCCGTCGCTAAAATCAACTCTTGTCCCATCTCCCCTTTTTGACATCGCAAAAAAGGATGAATATTTCTGTTTTAATCATGAACCTGACACAAGGAGTGTAATTCTTGTCAATGAGCTTTACGAACCGGAGGCGTTTCTTATATTTGAGTTACCGGGCGATCTGTATGAAGTTCTAAAGCTGTATTTCCCGGATTGTCAGCCAGTACATCAGTTAAAGCCTTTACTTAATTACATGACGGTTAGCAGAAGAAGTGCAGGAGGGTGCAGTGTGAATGTTCATATTGAGAAAGAGTTCATGAATATGGCAATACTGGATCAGAACTCATTAAGGTTCTGCAATACGTTCAGTTATAAAACGGACTCTGATGTTCGGTATTATATTCTTTATGTGCTTAAACGTCTGGGTATCAGACAGGAGGAACCGATTAATTTCAGTGGCAGGATCAACAAAAATGACGGAATAATCACAGGATTATCTGCCTACCTTGTCAGCACAAGGTATGCCCGCCCCTCAGGCAATTTTACATTCAGCTATGTTTTCAATGATGATTACCTGTACAGGTTTCTTAATCTTTTCATGATTACAAATTGCGAATAATTGGAGGAAAATATAAAGGAAGAAGGATCCTGCCTGTTCACGGCCTGAAGGCAAGGCCCACTACTGATTTTGCCCGTGAAGCTCTTTTTGATATTCTCAATAACCGCATTGATTTCGGGAGTGTGAGCGTGCTTGATCTTTTCTCCGGGACCGGCAGCATTGGTTTTGAGTTTGCTTCGCGTGGTGCCGGAACAGTTCATCTGATTGAAAAAGATGCCAGGCATATTGCAGGCATCAGGAAAATAACAGAAGGTCTTGGATTTACGAATATCAAACCTGTTCATATTGATGTAAGGGCATATCTGAAGACGTGTCATGTCAGGTATGACATTGTTTTTGCTGATCCTCCTTATGATCTGCCCTGGCTGAAAAGCATTCCAGATCTTGTAATGAATGCTGATGTGCTGAATGAAAATGGGGTTTTCATTCTTGAACATCCAAGGTCGATGAATTTTAAAGATCATCGTTTGTTTTATGAGCACAGGAATTACGGGAGTGTGAATTTCAGTTTTTTCAGGAAAGGGGAAGATCCAATAAAAACCAACCTTGTCAAAATCTGAACTCCCGGGTATCTGAAAAAGAAAAGGCTCATTTTCATCTTTCCATTTATAAGCTTACAAGTTAAAAGATAGATACTTAATGGTTTTCATATTAATATTCCACTGAAATATTTTGTGCAAATGAAAAAACGGTTAATTTTGCAACGCGATCAATAATTGGTGCGGTAGTTCAGTTTGGTTAGAATACCGGCCTGTCACGCCGGGGGTCGCGGGTTCGAGCCCCGTCCGCACCGCAAGCGCCGCAAAACCCGATGAGAATTCATCGGGTTTTGTATTTTCCGAACCCAAAGAAAACTTGTTTTCATAAGGGTGAAGGAAAATACAAAACTATAGCCGCTTATGCGGCCATGGTTTTGCGGCGCTTGAAGGGTAACCCGTGGAGGAAAGGGCCCGCCCTGACCGAATTAATTGCAAAGAATTGTAAATTTTTGTAAAAAAAATTTTAAAGCCAATTTTGGCCAAATTATTATAATGTACCCCCCAACTGAAGGAAATAGATTTCGCATAAAAACAAATATTCATGCATAAATTTAAATATGGTGGATTGTCATTGCATAATTTTAAATATAAATATTAAATAGTCGGTCCTGCCTATTTTTCTAATCTAAAGACATCTTGAAAAATAGACTGAAGTGCTTCTATTTCGTCATCCTTTAGCATCTGGAAAGCATTTCTTCTCCTTTTTGGAAAAATCCCATTATTCTGATGAGTAAACCGGATAAATAAATCGATAAGTTTATCTGGCATATCTATCCTTTGCTTCATTAATTCTTTAGCCTCATCATAGTTTTGTAAGAAATTTAGTTCATTTGTAAGGTCATGGGATATACAGGCTTCGATTACTTTACAAAGGTATTCTGTTTGTGTGGTCAAATCTGGAAACCTATAGTATCCCTCAACCTCAGAAGCATTTAAAACGATTAATTTCTGTTCTTTATTTTTTGTGTACCTGATTATGTACATAAGTAGCTTGGAATAGGCTTCAAGAGCATCATCATACAGTTTCAAATTATTTACCATATGAGCAGAAACCGGAATTATCATTCCTGAAGGTAAAAAATTATCCCTCGATAAAAAATCATGTATTAGAAATCTGTGAATTCTTCCATTTCCATCTTCAAATGGGTGAATAAAAACAAACCCAAAAGCTATAGCTGCTGCCCGGACAATTGGATTAACACCTTCCATTTTAATGGCAGTATTTGAAAGATCTTTCATTAAATCCGAAAGAAATTCCGGTGGCGGACAAACATAATTAATGATCTCATCATAATTCCATGTTGTTTGGCCAATATAATTTTGAAAATCACGAAAACTTGTCGCTGCAAAACGTGGATCAACAATTTGATTCTGTAACATTACCAGAGATTTCTCACTAAGCAGCTCTCCAATATCTTTCTTACCGGCATTACTTAATAAACTTACAAATCTTTCAATGCGTTCTGGTGTTGGTTCTTCTTTTTCGATTTGGTAAGATGAACGTGTTTCCTTTTTATATAAATAATTATTGGCCCTTTTTAATATCTCAGGAGAATAGTTTTTTGTGAGTTCCCTGAGCATCTCAAAAAAATCAAGCTCCAGTACTTCTGAAATAGCATTCGTTCTCTTAATAGTAGGACAAAAACCTACATCTCCCAGTAAATTATTATTTATTCGCCACCTGCTGTTCTTTACATTTAAACCTGTAAAGTACCGTTTAGAGTCTATTAAATCTGCATAGTTAATGTTTGGTCTATCTTCAATGGGAAGGCGTTCTCCAGTTAAGAATTCGTACCAAAATCCAATCTTTCTGGAATATTTAAAGTTTGGAGCAGATTTTATAAATTCAACTATATCTTTTACAGGGATACGTTTTAGAACAGCCTGAAAAAAATTCATTTGTACATCATCATATTTCAGAGCAAACTCAAAATGGCTTAAAGGATTATCCGCTTTAAGAGTATATTGCGCCTTCTGAAAAGTTTTTATTATTGTCCCATCTTGCAGTACTTCAACTTTTGATCTTGTACCAAGATAAGATTCATGAAACAACTTAATATTTGAAAGCTGATAGTTCTGTTTTAGCCAGGTGCTTCCAATAGGTTTTTCAGACATATATTAAATATTTTCAATTTTGATCTTTTTGCATAGAACCAAATTATATTGCATAAATATAGTTATTTTTTGAATATATTGCATAAAAACAAATATATTAGAATGGTAAAATAATTGAAGATCCTCACAGCAAGCAGCAAAGAACCGGAACGAAGTGAAGCTCAGCGCAGCTAATCTTCGATCCCCAATAAGGAACGTTTTGTTTATGCTCGCCCGGCGAAGCCAATGCGCTCGCGGGGATTCATTTTCAATTACTTCAAATCCACAAACGCACTAATATTATAAAGCGTCAGAAGTCAGGAAGCTAAAATATTCATCCGCATCTGTAATCACAATTCATAATACAACGTCTAATAAAATGTATAGTCTTTTTAATGAAGATAAATTAAAACCTAACTCTTTTGAATATGAAAAAGTTGTTATTGATCCTGACTTGTTTAATTCTGCTAAGTCCCGGCGCTTTCGGTCAGAATGAAAATAAAAATATACTCCAGGGTTCATGGATGGGCAGGGTAACAACCGATAAATTCTCGCTCAGGGTGATCTTCAGGTTTGAGAAGAAAAATGATAATCTGAAAACATACCTCGACAGCCCTGACCAGGGAATGAAGGATCTTATGATCGATAAGGTATGGATAACAGGAGACAGCGTGTTTGTTGATGCCTCCTCTCTTAATGCAGGCATAATTTACAAGGGCAGAATCATGCCCGGTGATTCGGTAATAGACGGGATATGGGGAGGAAGTATGCAGCCTGGCACTGCGGCCAACCGATTTCGTTTATACACTTAAGACCAATCCCGTTCCGCAGGTAAAAGGGTATAAGATCGTGGCACTGGTCAGGACTTCACCAATCAAGAATCAGCAGTCAACAAGCCTGTGCTGGAGCTTTGCAACAACATCTTTTATAGAGACTGAAGCTATCCGTCTGGGTAAACAACCAGTTGTGCTCTCACCCATGTTTTATGTGATTCCCGCCACGGTCGACAAAGCCGAGAAATATATAAGGATGAACGGCAAGAGTTATTTTGGCCCCGGAGACCTGACATTCAATGTCATGAAAAATTACAGGGAATACGGTGCAATTCCGCAGTCAGTCTATCAGGGGAAAATTGACACCTCTGAAAAATGGGATTATAATGAACTGGATAAGACACTTCAGGAAAAGGTTAATCAGTATGTCGCATCCGGAAGGGGCAATATGACAACGGCAGGATACAGGAATGAGATCAGGGAGATACAGTACAGGACGATGGGAGAAATACCGAAGACTTTTTTATATGAAAATAAAACCTATACTCCTGAATCCTTTGCCCGTGAAAGGGTAGGAATAAATCCGGATGATTACATTGAAGTAACCTCATTCAGCCACCATCCTTTTTATACGAAGTTCATCCTCGAAATAAAATCAAACTGGGACAACAACTATTATCTTAACCTGCCTATGAATGATTTCATCGGGATTATAGATTATTCTCTTGTGCACGGATATTCAGTCTGCTGGGATGGCGATGCATACCGGACAGGATTCAATGATGGATTTGCACAGCTCAGCGACACTGTACCAACGGTCACGCAGGAGATGAGGCAGAGGGACTTTGACGATTACAATACAGTTGATGTACACAATATGCATATTGTCGGTATAGCTGAGGATGACAAGGGGAAACGTTTTTACATCATAAAGAATTCAACCGATGTAATGGATTGCGGAGGCTATATCTATATGTCGAGGGATTATCTCCTTCTGAAGACAATCTCAGTAATGGTTAACAAGCAGGCGCTTCCGGAAGAGTTGAAGAAAAAGGTTGCCGGACTGCTTTAAAACATCTTCATCCGGAAGGTCGGCAGTAAGCATTAAAGGCTGAAGCCTGAATCACCAATGCGGCTTTTGCAGTACATTCCTGAATAAAAGATCGGTCTCCTTTATTCTTTTCTCTGTCATGGCAAAGTTCCCGTTCACCCAGTCTTTAGTCCTGGATGAAAAACCAGCACCATTTTTAATGTTTTCCATTGCCCCGATCAGTGCATCAATATTCCCTTTTGCTACAACTCCCAGGTTCTCTTTTTCAATAACTGAACCAGGATCAAAGAATAAAGAAAGTACAGGGATCCCGCATGCCCAGGCTTCTATGAAAATATTCGGGAAGCCTTCCATCGGCGAAGTTGATATCAGCGCTTTTGAATTTTGTATATGTTTTAACGTTTCAGCATGGCACAGATTTCCGTATAAAATGACATTCTTATTTGATTTAAGCTTTTCAAAATAGAAATGTCCCGTCTTATCGCGAGGACTGCCAATCACCTTAAATTTCATTGACGGGCATTTGTTGACCAGGTCGTACAGTTCCCTGAATCCTTTTCTTTTATCAAGGGCACCGACATAGACAAAGTCCTTTCTTTCGGGGTCTTTGGCCTCAGGGATTTCATTAAGTTCAATTAAATTATTGTAAATGACAGACTTTATTCCTTTTTTGAGCAATGTTTTCTTTTGTCCCTCATGTTGAACAAGAACGAGGTCGGCCTTCCGGAGCAATACCGGGAATATCAGTTCAGTCAGGCAAAGCCGGAAGAACCACCATAGCCCGTCGATGCTCGTCAGGTAATCGTGTTTCAGTCTCATGCGGAATCCCATGGCATCAAGATCAGATGCAAGCTGTATTACAAATTTGCCTTTATTTTTTCGGGCAGCCATATAAGCAAACAGATGTCTGAAATCGCGTATCTGACAATAATAGATATCAGCTTTCTGTGCTACAAGGTTCTTGTAAAGTTCCCACGGGCGTTTTGTCAAAGTACGCAGAAACCTGATGCCCTTGTTCCATTCCCTCAACGGGATTACCTTTACGCCTTCCGGAGTGACAAATCCGGTCTCTGATACAAAATCAATAACCACTGCTTCATGGCCCGCAATTGCCAGAGCTTTTGCAACAAGGGCTATCTGCAATTCACCGCCTCCCCCGGTATTCCCCTGTAAGGCTCCTGCGACATTTCCCCATGTGCATATTTTCATTTCCGGTGTCGGCTGTTTAGGTTTTATCTAATTAAACCGTCATCCGGATGTTTTATTATCAAAAAATATAAAATAATAAAACTCCTGGTTTTTCAGGGTTATTAAGAATTAAATTTCCGGGTTTATCTGGATCAGGCTGATGCCTGTTGTTTACGGGCATTCCGCGACCAGAAGAATGTCAGGTCATCGATATCTGTCATGTCCACGATCCTGAAACCATGGGTTTCAAGAAGTTCTTCTACATCGCTTTTGCTTATCCCGTGTTCAGGTTTCCTCTCAAGAAAACTGATGAACCAGTTGAGTAACCCTGAATTCTTGTCAGGATGAGACAAATTGCTTGATTTTGCCCTGGTGTCCATAAAGCAGCCAATGAAATTCGCATTCGGACTCAGGATGCGGAAGAGATTGTGCAGAAATTTGTCCGGGTCTTTTATCAGGTTCATTCTCTTCAGATTAATAAGGATTTGAATGCTTCTAAGGTCCTCCTCGCCATAAAAGTAATGATCGTCCGCAGTCAAAACAAGGTAGTTTTGCTGACCCCACAGCCCTATCTTCTTTAAATAGACTGAGATGCTTTCAGTGCTTTCGTCATTCATCCTTTCGATGAGCTTGTTAAAGCCTGAGTATCTTTTTGATCCGGCCTTTTATCAGGTCCTTTTAATTTGGAATCGTCAACCATAAATTATAGCTTAATCATAATCGATGTTTATCCATTATTGTCCAGGCTTAAAACTAATAAGCAAATGCAAGCTTGTCAAGACGCTGATGCCTGTCAGGTGGTCAAATGACAGGATTGTTGAACTTTTTTGTCAACAGAAAAAAGGGATTTGTCAACTGTTTTTATCTGCTGACAATCACATGGTGGTTATATGTCAAATTTAAGCTGATATTTACGGGGTTTAACAGTTTATCGCTTAAATTGGTCGCCCGGAAGTCTTTAAAATCCGGATTATGAGGTGGATACAATTGGAGAGCCAGTCATGCTCCGAAAAATCAGGATTTTGACAAAGTGTAAAATTAATATGACGAAAACAGCGCTTTTGAAGTGCGTTTTGACCAGGGTGCGTTCAAAAAGCAGGTGGATAAATGCCCGCAAAGCTCTTTATCTGAAACAAACCAATATTCCGTTTGAACGCGGAAATCGCATACATTGAATTCTTTATCAATTAAAAAGCTAAATACATCAAATTTCTTATGAATGAATGATCAGGATATACACTAATCAGCTAATTTAGCGACGACAAAGTTTTTACCCAAATCTCAAAAAATATCTATAAAAATATGAGTTCTTATTCATCCGGATTGTCATATAAAATCAGTTTTGCAGCATCATTTGCCTTGCTGTTTTTCTTCACATCGTGCGTTACCCAGCGGAATGTGGAATATCTGAGGGACAAGAGTGATATGGCCAGGTCTTTCAATGAGGCTGAAATTCCTGATTATCGCCTTAAACCAAATGATGAGCTTTATATTCAGATAAACAGTCTCGACGAAGAAGCGGCAAATATGTTTTCCTATACAAAACAGCAATCACTTTATTTAGGATCAATGGGTCCTTATGGCGCTTCTTTGATGTCATACACGGTTGATAAAGACGGATATCTCCTGCTGCCTGTAATAGGGAAAATTCTTGTCAAGGATAAAACGGTATCTGATGTAACATCGATTTTAAAGGATTCCCTGAATCATATTTTAAACCAGCCGATTATATCCGTGAAACTGGTTAACCGGTACGTATCAGTGCTTGGTGAAGTCCGAAATCCAGGGCATTTCACCTATTCGCAGGAGAAGCTTACAGTTTACGATGCGATTGGACTGGCAGGAGACATGACCGACTACGCCAATCGCGACAAGGTGGTCCTTGTTCGTAACGAGAACGGGAAAAACACCAGAATAAATATAGATCTTTCAAAGCCGGATATACTTGCCTCAGGATATTATTATATGAGGCCGAATGATATGTTATATGTCAAACCTCTCAGAAAAAAATTCTGGGGATTAAGGCAGTTCCCGTTTGAAGTTATTTTGTCGGCTGTTACCACAGGAATACTGATTTATACCGTCGTGAAATAATTGTTTATCTCAATTATAGGATCTAATTAAACTCCAAAATCTTATGCCTGAATCCCAAAACATTAATATACAGGAAGATACTGACATTAAGAAAATTGTTGATCTTATCCTCAGACACTATAAGCTCTTTTTGGTGAGCTTATTTTCAGCTTTTGTAATTGCTGCGGTTGTAAACCACTATTTGACTCCCCTTTACAAAATAACCTCATCCATTCTGATAAAGGAAGATAACAAGCAGCAACCGGCTCAGGTCTCAAATGATTACCTGAACAGCAATATTTTCGGGACCAGCAGGAACTTCCAGAATGAATTATGGGTATTGAAATCATCCCCGGTACTGGAACGTTCATTTACAAATCTGGATCTTTTTGTAAACTATTACAGAAAAGAGGGCTTCCGTTATATTGACGCATATAAGGACGTGCCGTTCCGGATTCTTTTTTTGCATGATCATGTTCAGCCTGTCGGAGTAAGGTTTTACATTACGTTCCAGAGCAAAGAGTACTATTATGTAAGGGCAGAATCAGAAAAAGCAACTTTTTATGACTTTGGGGTTAATCAGGTCTCAGGGAAAAAGAACAACTGGCTTTTTGAAAAAAACGGAAAATCCGGGGATCTAATCGAAAATCCTGATCTGGCTTTTGTTGTTGAATTTGATACTGCAAATAAATCCTTCAGCAAACAGTCATCATGGTATGGATTTGAATTTGAAAATACAAATTCGTTAAAAGAAGGATACAAAAAGAAACTTGCAGTTCAACGTGATTGATAAGCAGGCGACAGTTGTTGAAATCAGCCTGAAATCTGAATCAGTCAATAAAGGAATAGATGTTGTAAATGAGCTTATGAATGTCTATTCGGCTCAGAATCTTGACCGGAAAAATCATATTGCAAGTATTACAATTGACTATATTGAAAAACAGCTGAACGAAATTTCTGATTCCCTCAGCCAGACGGAGAATAACCTCCAACGGTTCCGGTCATCAAATCAACTGCTGAACATCACTGACCAGGCTACCGGGATAAATACCCAGTACATGAGCCTTCAAAACCAGCTGGCCGAGCTGGTTACCCGAAAACGTTATTATGATTATGTATCGGATTACCTTTCAAAGAATGATAATTTTTCAAATATGATTATTCCGGCTTCCCTGGGAATTCAGGATCAATTATTAAATAGCCTGATGTCTGAACTTATCACTGACCAGGCACAGCGTTCAAATCTGATCGAAAACAACCAGGAAAAGAATCCGCTTGTACAGAAACTGGGGATCCAGATTGAAAACATCAAAAAAACAATCTCTGAAAACATTGCTGAAGTAAGCAAGACAACGAACATTTCAATTGATGAAATGAACAAGCGAATAGCAAAGATAAGGGTTGAAATAAGCAGGCTCCCTGAAACGCAGCGTCAGTTAGGTAATATTGAAAGAAAATACAAGTTAAACGATGCGATCTATAACTATATGCTGGAAAAACGGGCTGAGGCAAAGATCACAAAGGCATCCAATCTGCCGGACAATATGATAATTGAGCCGGCAAAAATTTCAGGGGTTGGACCGGTTTCACCCAATAAAAAATTGAATTATGCTTTGGCATTTTTTCTTGGAATAGTACTGCCTTTCAGTTATTTGTTGTTAAAAAATGCCCTTAACAACAAAATTGAAACACAGGATGATGTAGAACACTTAACATTTGAACCTGTGCTTGGAAAGATCCAGCACAGCAGGTTCAAAACAAATAATATAATGTTTGAGTTTCCAAAGTCAAATATTGCGGAATCATTCAGGGCTTTGAGGACAAATCTTGATTTTTATGTCAGGGGGGGCCAAAAGAAGGTAATTATGGTCACATCCTGCCTGGAAGGGGAAGGGAAAACGTTCGTATCCCTTAATCTTGCAATGAGTTATGCACAGCTTGGCCGTAAGACCATACTTATTGATTTTGATCTGCGAAAGCCAAAGATGATTTTCAATGAAGATGATGAATCAAGGGAAGGATTAAGTTCCTACATGATAAACAAGGCAAATCTTGAAAACATAATCAACAGGTCACCCAATGAAAAGCTTGATTACATAGTTGCAGGCATTCTGCCGCCCAATCCTGTTGAACTTATTGCCCTTGACAGGACGGATGAACTTTTTTCAAAGCTGAAAGAGAGCTATGATATAATAGTGCTGGATACAACCCCGCTCGCGCAGGTCACAGATGCTTATCTCCTGATTGAACATTCGGAAGTAAAGATCATAATTACCAGGCAGAATGTCACATTAAAAAACGTCTTTTCTCTGATTTTAAAAGATCTCAATTCAAAAAATGTCAGCAACTTATGTGTTGTACTCAATGATAACAAGATCTACCGTGACCAATACGGATATGGATACGGATATAATAAAAAAGAATCAGGCCGGAAGAAGAAAAGTGTTTGAAAGTGATTATGCTCGAATATTATTTAATCTGAAGGAGGTGTCAATTGAAAAAAGGGAAAAGAGCATGTATGGAAGGTAAGCAAGAGGCAAAGTGATAATTTTAAGATTGAGATCTGGCAGAAAGTCAGGATTTAGTTACAATATTTTTGAATTTTATAACAAGCAAATTACACATTCACTGAAGAATAATCCTGACAGGCAATCTGAACAGATTCTGTAAGAGAGATATTTCAATACCTGAACTCTGGTAGTCAAATGATTATATTATTCAGGTGCTGAAAATAAAATTTATTAATGTTGATTTAGTCAGTCTGTAAATGGGACTGACATGGCGAAAGCATGTCATAAATGAAAATAAATTCTGACAATAAGTTTGTTAAATTAAATTAAATCATGGCAGGGAAAATTAAAATTCTGGTGACAAGCGTTGGAAGCCTTGTCGGGCAGAATATTCAGGACGTACTTGAATTTCAAGACTTTAGAAGGCGAGAAATGGTTGAACTGGTTGGCACAAATACCATAGCTTTTAGTCCAAATAATTTTCGATGTGACAAATGTTATTTAGTATCAGAAACAGATACTGATGATTTTAAAACAGAAATGAGAAGTATTTTGTTAAAAGAACAACCAGACTTAATTTTAAATGGAAGAGATGAGGATACATTAACAATTGCTCTACTTTGTGAACAAAATAAAGGATTGCCGGGAAAAACGCCGTATGGGAATGCGGTTACACTTAAGGTCGCATTAAATAAGTGGGAAACATGGTTGTTTTGTAATCGTAATAACCTTCCTTTTGCTGAAACCTTTTGTTTAGGCATATCAGGAGGCCTAAATGAACTTAAGGAATTTGTCGAAAAACATAATTATCCTTTAATAGCCAAGCCAGTTCAGGGATTCGCATCAAAAGGCGTATTTTTTATAAGAAACTGGCACGATGTGAATATAATTTCGAAATACAGAGATTATATTATTCAGGAATATATTGGTGATGCTCCTGCAGCAGAAGGATATTTTAACAAGATGGATGATTTAATACCACTATTTGCTCATGCCCCAAACATATACCATCATTCCGGTTATACAGTAATCGCACCGGACGGTTCTTTTGATCCCATATTTATTTCGAGGAATGAACATGAACGTGGCGCTACAGTATGTTTTAAGAAAGTGCAAAATAAGTTGTTGGAAAAACTCACTGAGGAATTTGTGCATGCAGTATATAAAGAAGGCGGGTATGGACCATTAAACGTGCAATTCAGAGAAGATAAAAACGGAAATTGGAAAGTCCAGGAAATCAATATGAGAACGACTGGTAATACATTCCCTAAGTTTATGATGGGACAGGATGAT
>CAWBNA010000039.1:0-345099 GCA_963789985.1 uncultured Bacteroidales bacterium
TCAAAACAATAATATGATGTTGATAGAGCAAGAAGTGTCCGCAAAAATTCCATTCACTCACTGTGATGGCGAATCATTTGATACCGCATTTCTTAAATCTGATCTGCCGGAGATTATTCAGAATATGAAACATGAACGAACCTGGGGGGAAGGAGAACTTAATTCCAGGATACTCTTGAACAGCCCCGCTAAAAAGATTATACTGACAATATTACATGAGAAAACAGAAATCAGGTTTTTTCAGTCAAATGATTCAATTACTTTCCAGGTAATAGAAGGGAAATTAAAACTGCATTTGCGGAAGGGATCAGTTAATCTTTATAAGGGAGAAATGCTGAAACTAAGCGAAAAAATCAAGTATAGCTTTGATTCTGTGGAAGAGACAGTCTTTCTTCTGACAATTGCTTCGGGAACCTGAAGTAATGGGAAACTTATCGAATCTGCCAGGGATACCGCAAGCAAAGAGATAAAGGGCCTGGAATCCAATAAAGAAACGCTGGTTTTTAATATATCCTGCCTTAAATGTACTTCGAATTTTAACAAGCCTGACAGCCTGTTGCTGCGCATTAACGGAGAACAGACTTATATAAAATCAACAGTTTCCCGCCCTTCCGGAAGGAGAGCTCAAAATCACCGTAATATCCATGTTACAGCGCTATAATAATGTAAAGTAGTTCTTGTTCTGATTTGCCAAGCTTATAACCCAGTAATTCCAACATTTCTTTTTCCTTGCCTTCGCAATAGTTTAAATCTTCGTCGGTAATTATTGGAAATTTTTTTTTGAGTTTTCCTTTTTTTTCATTCCAATATCCTTTTACATTATTCATATTTCTGGTTTTTAGATTGAGACGAAATTTTGTCATTAAAAATATATTCGGTATCCCTTTAGAAAAATTTACATAATTTATAAATCATTTCATTGAGTGGGAACTTGAAAATCAGTGTTTTTCATTAATATTCATCATTCAGGCGGGGCTGGAATAAGTCGCCCCTGTCTGCAAGAAATAAAAAGATGTCAATCTGTTTTATTTTTGTCATTTTCAGATTTGGATTTCTCTGGTAGCTCGTTCTTTTTACTTTTCGACGGTTTTACAGTTTTCGGCTGTTGTATCGCTTTCTTGTTGGTTGGATTTACCCTCTGTTGTTGCACAGGCTTTGCATTATTAATATTGTTATTCTGCGATCTTACGGTATTCGGCTTTTGTACCGGTGGTCTGTTATTATTTGTTGGATTTATCTTCTGTTGTTGCAAAGGCTTTGCATTATTAATATTGGCAGTCTGCGGTTTTACGGTACTCGGATGTTGTACCGGTTTATTATTATTTGTTGGATTTAAATTCCGTGGTTGATTCGTCGCATTTCTTTCTGAGGGGCTTTTCACATCCTTCAGATTAACTACTCTGGATGGAGCAGGCATCTGTGTCTGATTATTGCTTTTTATCACCTGTGGTCTGTAAATCCGTAACTGTCCATTACTCAGATCCTGTCCTGGTTTATTATTTTCCTGAATAGCAACAGGAGTGACCTTTCTGCCGGTAACTTTTTGAACATCATCTTTGGTTGGCCCTGAGATATATGTGGCATTCCGGCCTCTGTCAACATAAGTATTATTAATCACTGAGGAACTTCTAATGATCCTATCCTGATCAGTTCGATTGACATAAAAGCGATTAATGTCGGATCTGTCAATATATCTGTCACTTACGAACGTCCAGTGATCATTTTGATTATTGTATCCCCTGCCAAAACTGGCACTGATACTGATACCTGGTCCCATCGGTGCCCAGCCATAGTATCCATTTGCTCTTCTCCAGCTTACCCATGCAGGGCCCCATTCAGTATCGGGCACCCAGAACCATCCGTAAGAATTATCATAATTCCAACGACCATAATGAAAAGGAGCCCATCCCCAGCTATAATCTGATAACCATGTCATGCCATATTCAGTCATTATCCAATGACCTCTCGTTGAATAAGGGGAAAAATCTGATCCTGCATCAGGAATCCATACATAACCGTAATTGGGATAGTCTACCCATTGTCCGTAAGGGCTTAATTGATCATAGAAAACCTGAAAACTGATATAAGGTTTCTGCGCTGATGCCTGTTTTGTAAATATCACAGAGGAGAGAAACAAAGTAAGTAAGATTGCTAATTTGATATTTGTTTTCATAATGATTTAATTTAAATATTCCGGTATTATTAAAAGATTATAATGCAATAAAGGAACTCCAGTAATTGACCGGATTAGCTTTAATAATATAAAAATACGATCATATATTGCCTTGAATGTTACACAACTTCAGGAAAGAATTACATAATTCACACATTTTGGTTAGTGGGAATCTGCTGATTTATATTTTATTACACTGCCGCCGATAAGATAATTAAATATGAGCCTACCCAATATATCTGATAACTTCCACCGGGCAGCTTTCTGATACCTGGATTCTCCAGGTTATTTTAATGGCTTTTATGCGCTATTATTTTCTCTTTCAGGTATTTAAAATAAATATCCTCCATTTAAGTATTTAAAAGATATACTTCAGTAGTGAGAATCACTACTTTTCATAACTCGGGGGTACACTTTTTACAGATGGATATCTTTAAGGAAACTTAAAACCCCAAATATCTTAAGAAGCCAGGCGATAACAACAATCACGACAACAGCATTCAGGATATTTTTAATTTTACGATCCATAGGGATATAATTGTTGACAAGCCATAATATAACACCTGCAACAATTAATACAATTACGATAGTTAATAAAGACATAATATTGATTTTTAAATTTATTTTAAAGTTAATCCGTGAAATCCCGAAAAGTGTTACATAACTTTATAAAAAAGTTATATGATTCACACATCTTTATGAAGATTTTTCAAGCCGATCGGCTTTCATAATCTATCAACTCTAACCCTTGCCGGGAACAATAATTAAGACTAATTTATACAAATGGTTGTAATAAGCTAATGTGTGAATTATATAACTCTTTCTAAGAATTATATAACTCTTTTTTAGGGTGTTTAATATATTTTTGTTATGGCTGATTTTATTTTTTTATAAGTTATATATAATATTAGACGATTTCAAATTTAACCTATGATTCTACGCATCAGAAATATGGAAAGCGACCGGTGCAGAACAATTGTTAAACAAGAATTGACTAAACTCGGACTTCCTTACAGATCTGTTGAGTTGGGGGAAGTGGATCTGATTGAAAATCCGTCTGAGCTAAAATTGCAAATGTTTGAAACTGCTATGAAAGAATCAGGCCTGGAGTTAATGCCAGATACAAAAAGCCTTATTGTCGGGAAAATTAAAGCGGCAGTTAATCAATTTGTTTATTCCCCGGATGACCTAAACAAACCAGACTTACCGGATTACATAAGTAAAAATGTCAATTACGATTACAATTTCATTAGCAAAATTTTCTCTGATACAGAAGGAATAACTATCGAGAAATATTTAATACGACAAAGAATAAAACGAGTTAAAGAATTGCTTTTAGACAAATCACTCAGCATTAGTGATATTACATATAAAATGTTCTACAGCAGTGTGGCTCACCTGTCAAATCAGTTTAAAAAGGTCACCGGTTTGACTCCTTTTCAGTACAAGGAGCTCAGGGAAAAGAAATGCAAAAAATCCGCTAATCTTTAAATAATTATATGTCTTTAAAGTCTTTAAAGTCAATAAAGTCTGTAAAGACTTTAGAGCATTATTTTACTTATCATCGTTGCATGAGAAAATCATTGCTCGTCTGTATGATGATATTAGGACCTTTTCATAAGGTTTTATCACAGGAATATTTTCAGCAGGAGGTTAATTATAATATTCATGTTACTCTTAATGATAAGAGCCATGAACTAAATGCATTTGAAACAATTGAGTATATTAATAATTCTCCGGATACCCTTCAATTCTTATTTTTTCACCTATGGCCAAATGCCTATTCCGGTAATAACACGGGATTGGCAAAACAGCTATTCAGCTGGAAAGGGAAAGAGAAGCTGTTCAATGATCCGGAGTTAAAAGGGTATATTGATTCACTGGATTTTAGAGTAGATGGCCAGTCTGTTCAACAGAATTCAACGACTGGATTCCCGGATATTTGCAGGATTATACTTAATAAACCGGTCACACCGGGTGACACTATAACCATCACCACTCCTTTCCACGTAAAAATTCCAAAAGGAGTAACTTCGCGATTAGGTCATATCGGGGAATCATACCAAATCTCACAATGGTATCCCAAACCGGCTGTTTATGACAGGTCAGGCTGGCACCAGATGCCGTACCTTGATCAGGGTGAATTCTATTCGGAATTTGGGAATTTTGATGTAAGTATTACTCTGCCATCTAATTATATAGTGGGTGCAACAGGTGACCTTCAAAATGACCGGGAAGCGAAAATACTTGATAAAGTTGCATCTGACACTGCCTGGAAAAATACCTCAGACTATGGCGGCGATGCCTTTCCACCTTCTTCAGAACAGATGAAAACTTTGCGCTATACCGGGAATCAGATACATGATTTTGCATGGTTTGCCGACAAAAGGTTCCATGTATTAAGAGGGAATGTGAAGCTTCCCGGCTCCGGCAGGGAAGTAACTACATGGGCGATGTTTACCAATCAGCAGGCAGGACTATGGAAAGATGCCATACAATATATTAACAGTGCTATATTGCACTTTTCAAACTGGATTGGTGACTACCCGTATAATTGTTTTACAGCTGTACAAAGCGCACTGACCGCCGGGGATGGTATGGAGTACCCTGGTATTACTGTGATTGGTCCTGCAAATGATGCCTGGTCACTCGATGAAGTAATTGCTCACGAAGTATGTCATAGCTGGTTCTACAGTGCGCTTGGATCCGATGAACGCCGATATCCATTTATGGATGAAGGTATTACCAGCGCGTACGAAGTAAGATATATGGACAAAAAATATCCCGAGAAAAAGCTCTGGGAGGGTTACTTTAGAAAAAAAAAACAAGCAGAGTTTTTTCACATAGACAAAATGCCGGTAAAGGAAAAGGACGAACTCGAATGGCTTGTTCAGGCACGAAGTAACCTCGAACAACCAATTAATCTGCCGGCAGCTGATTACAGCGCCATGAATTACAGCATTATTATTTATAATAAAGCGGGCATGGGTTTTAACTATCTGAGGAATTATCTTGGAGATCACGTTTTTGATGCAGCAATGCATGATTATTATTTCAGATGGAAATTCAAGCACCCTCAACCTGATGATCTAAGGAGTCTATTTGAATCCAGTACAGGGAAGGACTTAACATGGTTTTTTGATGATTTTCTTGGTACAACTAAACGGATTGATTATAAAGTGTTAAGCTTACAGAACAATCATCTGCTTGTAAAGAATAATGGTGAGATAGCATCTCCATTGGTCATCTCAGGTTTGATTAGAGATTCAATAACTTTTGAGAATTGGGTGGATGGTTTTAAGGGGCGGACATGGATCGATATCCCACAGACCAATTATTCTGAGATAAAAATAGATCCGACGCATGTAATGCCTGAGTTGTACAGGCTAAATAATAACATCCGGAAATCAGGTCTCTTGCGTAAAGCTGATCCCATCCGGACCCAGCTTCTGTTTACCGTGGAAGATCCCGACAAAAGATCTCTTATGTATATTCCTGCAGTTAACTGGGACAAAGAAGACGGTTTTATGGTTGGTATAACATTACATAACGGATTCCTTATACCCAAACCATTTGAATATATTGTTATGCCTTTCTTTTCTTTTAAGAATTCCAGTCTGGCCGGATACGGGAAAATTTCATTCAACATCACACCATATGATAATATCATCAGAATGGCGACATTCATACTGGAAGGAGCACAATTTGGTGCACCAGGCTATCAGAACTATCATAAAGTAAAGGCCGGATTAGACCTCTATTTCAGGAACAAAAGGATGATTGATCCTCTTAATCAGAAGGTTTATGGGTACTATAATACTGCATCTGATCTTTTACAATTTGAACTGCATGAGAAGGAAAAGATGCGAACATATATGCAGTTTGGTTATATGCTTGGCAAGACCGGCATAATTAATCCTTTTAACCTGTTGGCTTCATTTGAATTCAATAAGTCATTTCAAAAAACATCGGTAGAGTTGAATTATAAATATAGTTATTATGGAAATGATAATGGTTTGGATATAAGATTGTTTGCAGGGACAATGTTGAAAAGCAATTCAACGGTTCCTTTTTATTCTTTTGCAGCAAGCGGAAGGAGCGGACGGGAGCTATATCTTTTCCAGGGTACCTATCCTGATCGTTTTGGAGTTTTTCCGGCGACCTTCTGGTCAAGGCAGATGACAATAACAGAAGGGGGTCTTGTATCACCTGTTAACGATAGCCTTGGATATAGTAACTGGCTTATTTCTGTTTCCCTGACAAGCAATCTGCCCGGTAAAGCTGCCCGGATCCCGGTTAAACCATTTGTCAACATTTTATTGAACGATCACGGTCCCGGTACAAATCATATTTCACCATTCTTCTATGAAGCCGGTCTAAAGGCGGGTATATGGAACCTTTTTGAAATTTATGTTCCTTTGCTGGTTTCTGAAAATATCAGATCAATAACCGGATCATTCAAAGACAGGATCCGTATTGTCTTTAGACTTGATTCATTTTATAAGGTAAAGTTGAAAATGTAAAACATATCCCAAAGTTTAAGGTTTTAAGTAATTCTTATTTGATACTAATTCTCTATTGATAATGATTCTCCTTTAATAATGATTCTTATTTGATAATAACTCCTATTTGATTATAATTTTCCTAAAAAAGTGATTATCGTTTACAAAAAAATTACTATCTTTTTAAAGCGTTTCTTTGGATTGTCATGAACCCCGAAATTATAACTCAGTGGCAAATAAAGTAGTCATCCAGATCTTGGCTGAAAATAACCTCAAGGTAACACCACAAAGAACAGCTATACTCGAAGTTGTACTCAGCCTTAACAACCATCCGTCAGCTGACGATATAACTCAATACCTCCGGCTGAACTACCCCCATATACCAATCGGAACAGTCTACAAGAATCTCGACCTGTTCGTGAAAAAGGGTATTATCACTCCGGTCAGAACTTCAAATGACTCCACACGATATGACCCGATAAAGGAAAAACACCTCCACCTCTATTCATCTGAATCCGATCAAATTGAGGATTTCTTTGATGATGATCTTTTTAAACTTATTAATGATTACTTTAGCAAAAAGAAAATACCGGATTTCACCATACAGGACATTAAATTGCAAATAACCGGTAAGTTTGCCAGGAAATGAAGTATTTAATTCATTATTAACCAAAAAGATAAAACTATGGGACAAAAAGGAAGAGAAATTGTCAAAATGAATGTTGACGAGCTGATCACAATGCTCAACAAAGCATTATCCGATGAATGGCTAGCTTATTACCAGTACTGGGTCGGAGCAAAAGTGGTTAAAGGTCCGATGAAGGATGCCGTTATATCTGAACTTACCCTGCATGCAACGGAAGAACTCAGCCATGCTGAACTGCTCGCAACAAGGATCATCCAGTTGGGCGGAACACCAGTACTTTCTCCTGATGAATGGATGAAAATCACAAACTGCGGGTACGATCCCCCTTTCAACCACTACGTGGAGGAAGTTCTCCTTCAGAATATTAAGGGAGAACAGTGCGCAATCCGTACCTATAGCTCTTATCTCGATATAACAAAGGATCGTGACCCTGTGACCTATAATATGATCCTTACCATTCTTACACAGGAAGTTGAGCATGAGGAAGACCTTCAGGCACTTAAGGAAGATCTTGAGCTGATGCTCCTTAAGATGAAATAGCACTGAACTGAACTATTTATTTGTAAATTTGCAGACTGCCAAAGGGGAGAACATTACCCTGAAACAGACCTGAGTGATATTGTTATACATAAATTCTTACACAATGGAAATCACTTTTGACGGAGGAAAAAAGATTACTGCACACTTAAAAGGACATACAATTGAAACCGACCAGTCTGAGAACAGCGGGGGTAAAAACTCAGCTCCAACTCCTTTTGAATTGTACCTGGCTTCAATCGGAACATGTGCAGGAATTTATGTCAAATCTTTCTGCGACAACCGGAATATACCGGCTGAAAACATTAAAATAATCCAGACTGCCCAATACGATAAAAAGACAGGGTTACCGATAAATATCAGTCTTGACATAAAATTGCCTCCTGATTTTCCGGAAAAATACAGAGCCGCAGTCATCTCTGTTGCAGAACTTTGCAAGGTCAAAAAATCAATAAATAATCCGCCTGTTTTTGAAATTATATCTTCCCAGACACAATGAAAAATCTGACTCAATCAAACAAGTCCGGAGGAGATTAATTTTGCCCGCAGATTAAGCAGATCTTAGCAGATTATAAATATTGCAGAAGCTTTTTAATACCTGTTCCCTTTTTTTTCTCCTACATCAGGTACATATTTATAAGCTGCTCGTAAAGTTCCTGTTTGCCGCTTACAGTTTCCGGTTCACCGTTTTTCAGTGCAATATTCCTGAGGTCTTCAAGCGTGAACTTCCCTGCCTCATAATCCTTTCCTGCTCCCTGGTCGAACGATTCATACCTCTTTTTTCTCATCCTGAGATAATCGCTTTCCTTAAGGATCTTATCTGCGATCAGAAGCGCTCTTGCAAATGTGTCCATACCGCTTATGTGGGCAATGAAGAGATCCTCAGTATCTGTTGAGTTTCTTCTTATATGTGCATCGAAATTGATTCCGCCGGTTTTGAATCCTCCTGCCCTGAGTATCACCATCATTCCTTCAGTGATCTCGTATACATTCGTAGGAAATTCATCGGTGTCCCATCCGTTCTGGTAATCACCTTTGTTTGCATCGATGCTTCCAAGCATCTCCGAATCAGCAGCAACCTGCAGCTCGTGCTGGAAGGTATGTCCGGCAAGTGTCGCATGATTCACCTCGATATTAAGCTTGAAATCCTTTTCAAGACCGTATTTTTTAAGGAAACCGATTATAGTGGAAGCATCATAGTCATATTGGTGTTTTGTCGGCTCCATAGGCTTTGGCTCAACAAGAAATGTACCCTTGAAGCCATATCTTCTCCCATAATCACGGGCAATTGAAAGCATCATTCCCATGTGGTCAAGTTCTCTTTTCATATCAGTATTGTGAAGGCTCATGTATCCTTCGCGTCCACCCCAGAAAACATAGTTTTCACCACCGAGTGCAATCGTTACGTCGATAGCATTCTTAAGCTGAACGGCAACATTTGTCAGAACTGAAAAATCCGGATTTGTTGCGGCCCCGTTCATATACCTTGGATTTGAAAACAGGTTGGAGGTTCCCCACAAAAGTTTGACCCCTGTCTGATCCTGCAACTTTTTCATGACAGGAACAAACTTTTCAAGCCGTTTTTCAATGTCAAAAACAGTGCCGTCACCTCCAACGACATCAACATCATGGAAACAATAGTACGGAGCGCCTATTTTTGTTATGAACTCAAAAGCCGCTTCAAGCCTGCTCATTATTTTGTCCTCCAATGGTAGGTTCTGCCAGGAATAAAAGTGGGTCGGACTTCCAAACTGATCCTGTCCGTCGCCGCAGAAAGAGTGCCAGTAAGCAACTGCAAAGCGAAGATGATCTTTCATCTTTTTTCCTGAAACCACCTCTTCCGGATTATACCACCTGAAAGCCAGCGGATTCTTTGAATTCTTACCTTCATATCCGATTTTCCCTATACCGGGATAAGCTTCTTTTTTACCTTTGTAAATCATATCGATGTGTTTTAGTTTAATATTTATAATTTAGTTATATTTTAACGATCCGATTTAAATAGCTGGTCATTGCTGGATGCCGTTTACTTATTGTAAGAAAAACCGCTATTTTCAAAGTTCGCAAACAAAAATCAAAAATTAAACACTCTTGATCAAATTTTTCCAGTTCATGTAAGCTCCCTCATAAACCTCTCTTTTGACTTTTTCAGGTTCAGTAGTTCCTACTGTCGTCAGCCCTTTAAAAGCTTCCTTCTCCGATCTGTAATAGCTGCTTCCGATTCCGGCTCCTCTTGCAGCTCCGGCTGATCCATCAGTATTATACAGATTAATTGCAGCATCTGTAATACAAGAGAGTGCTTCCCTGAAAATGCCGCTGAGAAACATATTGGCCTTACCAGCCCTTATCACTTTCGGATCGATTCCTGTCTTCTTCATTATATCAAGACCATACCTGAAAGAGAAGGCGATTCCTTCCTGTGCCGCCCTGTAAAGGTGACTGATGTTGTGCCTGTTGAAATTCAAACCGTGAATCGAGCAGCCCATATCCTTGTTCATCAGCATCCTTTCTGCCCCGTTTCCGAATGGAAGGACTGAAATCCCGTCAGATCCTGGGGGTACTTCGCCGGCCAATTTATTCATATCCTCATACGAAACATTATTCCCTGCATTACGCCTGAGCCACGAGTTAAGTATGCCAGTGCCGTTAATGCAAAGAAGAACGCCAAGTCTCGGATCCGATTCCTTATGATTTACGTGAAGAAATGTATTGACCCTTGATAGCCGGTCATATTTCTTTTTATCAGTAACCCCGTAAATTACTCCGGAAGTCCCGGCTGTGGCAGCAACTTCACCCGGATTGAAAACATTAAGTGACAAAGCGTTGTTAGGCTGGTCGCCTGCACGGTATGTGACATGAATGCCTGCAGGCAGGCCCAGTTCCTTAGCTGACGATTCCAGGAGCCTTCCCTGGTCAGAAAATGACGGAAGCTGTTCAGGAAGGAGATCGGCAGTGAATTCAAAGTAATTCATCAATTCTTCCGATACGGCATTTCTTTCAAAATCCCAGAAGATACCCTCTGAAAGACCTGAATATGTTGTAAATACCTCACCGGTCATTCGCATGGCGATATAGTCACCAGGCAACATTATCTTACAGATCCTGCTGAAAATGATAGGTTCATTTTCTTTAACCCATGCGAGTTTGGAGGCAGTGAAGTTACCGGGTGAATTAAGCAAGTGCGAAAGACAAAAGTCCGTGCCAATAGCATTCATTGCCTTCTCTCCGTATGGAACGGCTCTGCTGTCGCACCAGATTATTGACGGACGGAGCACTTTCATATCTTTGCCAACTGCAACCAGACCGTGCATCTGGTAAGAAATACCAATTGCTCCGATATCATCCTTTCGTTTTCCAAGCTGAAAAGTGCAGTCTGCAATTGAGAGTTTCAGGTTTGTCCACCAGATTTCTGGGTCTTGCTCAGCCCATCCGGGGTTAAGGGCAATAATTTTCATCTCTTCATTTGGATAAAATGCGGATACAAGGCATTTACCTGATTCTCCTTCAATAACCGAAGCCTTGACAGAAGAGCTTCCCAAATCTATTCCGAGTAAAAGCATAGGTAATGAGTATTTATCTACTATTATCTCTGTGAACCGTGTTACCTTCTGTGCGCACCGTGTAATTTAGAATTTGAAAACTTACACTAAGTTACACAGAGAAGACGCGATAGTTACAGAGGAAATTGTTATTTATTTTATTACTGGTATATCATTACATTTATGTGAAACTATGGCTTTCTTCATTCAATATTTCACTTTTTTCTTAATAGAGAATTATTATCAAGTAAGAATTATTATCAAGTAAGAATTATTATCAAATAAGAATTATTATCATTTGATAATAACTCTCCTTTGAGAATGATTCTCCTTTGAGAATTTCACCGCTGATATGCTTTCAGGGATTCCCCTGTAACCTCCTCTTCCTGTAAATACAATCAGCCATATCGCAAAAACTGCATGTATAATCCGAGCATTCCACATTCTCCCCAATACCAATAAACCCGCTTACCGACTTGACAGGCTCCATCAGCGAAGATGAATTCAGTTTTACCCCGCAAAAATTTTCAGGCATTAACCTGAAAAGCTTCTGTTGCTCGGCCACATCCCAGCCACAGTAACCAGGACTAAACCTGTTCGTGACCTTCTTCCCATTGGAAGATACCGAACCCTCAAGATTGGCCTGCATAATATCAGTTGCAGCTTCAACCGCCTCGGAACCGATGACGTCATACATATACCCGGTAAATAGATCCCCATCCTTCATTGCCTTCCTGCTCAACATACTTATCTCATCACCTGCAGTGCAAAGAAACACTGCAACTGAACAGGCGTCTTTCAGCTGACCAAAAACGATCTTCCTGATTTTAAACTCAATGTCATTGACAGTTACTGATTTATCAGAGTTGTTAAAAGCTACATTATCAAAAACCTTGTATTCTGCCTTCATCATGCAGACCTTACCTGCTTCCACAAGTAACCCCATAATCAGATCGGAAATGGTCTTCTGCGATTTATCATCGCTGTAGCCAATGACCTTCTCAATCTGCTCAACACTCAATTTAAGCTTCTGAAATTCAAAATGGAACACCCTATGCATCATGCTTTACTTTAAGCCACTTTCCTTTATAACCCTTTCCACAACCGATTCCCAACCAAGTGTCATCAGGTGTATTCCGCTAACACCCTTCTTCCCTTTTACCGATCCGATAAGCTCCAGAAGGATTGTGATCCCTTCCTCCTGCGCCCCGTCACCTGCAGCTTCCATCCTCTTCAATATCCTTTCAGGAAGAAAAACACCGGGGATATTCCTGTGCAGATACATCGCTGACTTATAGCTCTTCAGCGGAACCAGTCCGACAAGTATGAAAACCTTCTCAAGAACTCCCCTTTTATCAAGCTGCTCAAGCCACATATCCAGCCTTTCAGCCTCAAATACAATATTTGTCTGGAAAAACTGTGCTCCGGCATTTACTTTTTTCTGGTCCCTGATTGCCTGAAATTCTGGATCAATAGTAAAAGGCGAGGCAGCAGCCCCCAGAAAGTAACTCGGAGGATTCTTCATTTTCCTGCCGTCAAGATAAATGCCATCATCCCTCATACGTCTGAGAATCCATAACATCTGAACCGAATCAATATCAACCAGATTCATATCACTCAGAGGTGCCAGACCTGCTCTTGGACTATCACCTGTAATACACAGAATATTATTTATTCCGAGTATATTGGACCCCATGGCGACAGACTGCATTGAAGTCCTGGTTGTATCGCGTGCTGCGATTTGCAAAACAGGCTCCGCATCCAATTCTACTGCCGCCTTACAGCATGCAATGCTCGACATACGGGGTATTGCAGATGACGAATCGGTAAAGTTTATAACATCAACATAAGGCTTTACAAGCTCAATGTTATTTCTAAGTTTCTGGTAATCTGCACTTAAAGGGGCAGTGACTTCCGTTGCTACCACGAACTGCCCACTCCTGAGCAGTTTTTCAAGCCCTGAAGCAGGCTCACTATATGCGGGTTTGTGGTATTCCGAATCGCCCTGCCACCAATCGGGCTGGCGTATTCTCCTGAAAACCGAATCCCAAACCTGTGATTTCTTTTCCTTGTTTTTTGAGATCAGACCTGAAAAGAACTTTCCTGTACCGACCTTTCTCACCTGATTTACTACATCTCCCCATGTCTCCGTTCCCACCTTGTTCCAGTCAAGCGGAGGCAGTACTTCGAGGAGTGTCTGTCCCCTTCCCTTCTCCATAGCTCTTTTATAAATGCAATACCAGACGCACCTTCTTGTTTCATCAACATAACACCGCTTATCGGGAGTCACGCCTCCGCATGGGCCGTTCCGAATACCTTTAGGGCACTCCATCGGACATATGTATGCTGTCTCCTGGAGAAGACAATTTCCGCACATGCGGCAGCCAAAGACCGGACCTTTTATAATTATCTCGGTACGGGCAAGAAAACGACTTCCGTATTCTTCCTTTTTAAACGGGTAGAAGGCAGGCTGCCATCTGCGGGCGGGCTTTATACCAAACATCTGTTCCTGGTTAAACTTTTTTCCTGAAAGATAACTATTCAGGGTTGACTTTGAAAATATCCGACATACCTTACCGCGAAGCTGTCTCTTCCGAGTGCAAGGTCGGAGGCACGCACGACAGAGGTTATTTTTTCCGGATTGGCTATAGGACAGGTCAGTCCGTTATAGATCGCGATTGCGATGAAAGCAGCATTGAGTGATTCTCTGCCGGGCAGCCCGAATGAAATGTTGCTGGCACCCATGGTTATATTGTGGCCCAGCCTGTTGTGAATAAGCTTTATTGTATTTAGTGTAACCAGACAAGCTTCGGGATCAGCCCCTACTGCCATCGCAAGGGGATCAATGATCACATCTTCGGCCTTAATACCCTCCCTGACAGCCCTTTCAATTATTTTCCGAGCTATTGCCACACGTTTTTCCGGGTCGTTGGTTATGCTTTCATCCATGCAAAGTCCAATTATTGCAGAGTTGTATTTTCCTGCAATCGGAAGAAGCGATCTCAGCGATTCCTCCCTCCCGCTTGTTGAGTTTATAAGGCACTTCCCCGCTGCAACCTTAAGAGCAGCTTCAATTGCTTCCGGATTGGGCGAGTCGAGGCACAGTGGAATATCAAATCTGTCCTGGACAGCAATCACTGCCTGCGGAAGCAGCTTAACATCGTCAACTCCGGGGAAGCCGACATTGATATCAAGGACCTCAGCGCCAGCTCTGATCTGATTTTCAGCAAGCTCCAGCATGTAACCGAAATTATTTTCCTGCAATGTCGATACAAGCTTTTTCCGGCGGGTGGGATTTATTGACTCGCCAATAATAACAACAGGACCATCCGTATCAATAACTACTTCTCTGGAATGCCCTTTAAGAACAGTTTTCATGATCGGGATTTGTTTTCAATTGTCTGGTGATTGATAGAATGATTCTCTTTGTTTTGCATACCTGAATCCACCTGGGGGCATTTATTATTTTGAAAGTTTTCAAGCCCTATCCGGGGGCTTTAGGGTCAAATTAAAGCCAAGTATTTATGACGCCAGCTTCTTCAGGTAGTTCACAGCGCCCTGAGGATCAGGAGAATAGAAGTCAGCCCCAATCTTTTCACAATATTCCCGCGTTACAGGAGCGCCACCCACAAGTATCCTGATATCACTGTGCTTTTCCCTGATAACAGCGACAGTCTTTTTCATGTTTTCCATTGTCGTCGTAAGAAGTGCGGATAAACCTACAACTGCTCCCGGATTCTCATCGATTGCCCTAAGGAACTTGTCAGGCCCTACATCCACTCCGAGGTCAATAACTTCCCATCCGCCTCCTTCAACCATCATGGCCACAAGGTTTTTACCGATGTCATGCAGGTCGCCTGCAACAGTTCCGACAATAAATTTCCCTTTCCTCTTTGTCGCACCAGACTGGAAATAGGGTTTGAGATGCTTCATCGCGCTGTTCATGGCCCTGGCTGCCATAAGCATCTGTGGTACATAAATCTCTTTCCTGCTGAACCTTTCTCCAACCTCAGCCATTGCAGAAATAAGGGCTTTTTCAAGGATTTCGTCCGGGCTGGTCCCGCTGTCGAGAGCCTGCCTGGTCAGTTCATCTGCTCCGTCCTGCCCTTTCATGTCAGGAGGATAAGGAGAAGCCTTGTCTGTTTTCCCGCATCCAACACATAAGGCAATTTTTTTAAGAATGTCATCCATCGGTAAAAAGCTTTTTAAAGTGTCTGAAAAACAACCAAATTTATATGTTCTTAAATGAACCTGAATCAAATTTAAAAATTTTAAGATAATTATTATTGGATGAAAGCATTGTTTATCCGGCCACGTCGTTTTTAAAAATATATGTTTGTTTAATTAGCATAAGGACTTACTATGATGATCGCAATAAAAGCAGATTTATATGAATAGGCCCTGGAACCAAACGGATGTATATGCTCAGTTAATTTTATTAAGCTCTGAATGATTTTATTTGAGATGAATCTGACTTACGTATTGAATTACAAGAACCCTTTCCAATCTCTAAAATTAATAAATAAGTAGCTGCTTCTCATTTCAAAATAATTAACTTTATTGAATAAAAAATTACTTACTATGAGACGAGTACTTTTCTTTCTCGGTTTATTGACTATAAATACGGCTATGGCACAAAACCCATCAACAGGCATCTTTATGAACGACTCGGATATCGGCAACCCTAAGAATCACGGATCGTCAGCTTATAATGCAACAGATCAGGCTTATACGCTTAGTGGAGCGGGTTATAACATCTGGTTTGAAAGGGATGAGTTTCACTATCTGTTCAATAAAATAAAGGGCGATTTCATCCTTACAGCCAACTTTAGTTTTGAAGGAAAGGGAAAAGAGGCACACAGGAAGACAGGATGGATGGTACGTTGGTCGGCAGATGAAAAATCACCGCATATAAGTGCGGTTTTGCACGGCGACGGACTGACAGTCATGCAGTGGAGGAATAGCGAAGGAGCCGCCATGCGCGATCCACAGGATGAGATATTCGCAAAGGATTCATCGTACAATGTAATTCAGCTTGAAAGATCGGGCAATAAGATCACTATGAGGGCCGCACATACCGGCAAGCCTTTTGATGTGATCGGGACGCATGAGATGGAAAATATGCCCGGGGAGGTTTTTGCAGGACTTTTCATCTGCTCTCACAATCCTGATGTCACTGAGGAGGCAACTGTGTGGAACGTAAGAATAGACCAGCCTGTCGCTGATAATTATAACCCGGACAAGGAAGGATACCTCGGTTGCCGTCTTGAAACAATGAATGTATTCGACGGAAAAAGAAAAGTTATCTTTGAAAAGAATGGTCGCTTTGAGGCCCCGAACTGGATGCCCGACAGAATAAAACTTCTCTTCAATATGGATGGCTCCCTTTTTACAATTCCTGTGAACGGGGGAAATCCTGAAAAGCTTAATACCGGTTTTGCGCACCAACTGAATAATGACCACGGAATATCGTTCAACGGAAAGCTGCTTGCAATCAGCAATCACAGGGATGGTATGCCGGGAGGCGGATCAACTGTTTACATACTCCCGCTAAAAGGAGGAACGCCGAAAATGATCACGGAGAACACACCTTCATACTGGCACGGATGGGCGCCCAATAATAAAGAGGTGGTTTATGTCGGACAGCGGAACGGGAAAAATATTTATAACATCTACCGCAATTCCATTAAGGGAGGTAAGGAAGTGGCACTTACCGACATCAAACCCGGTGAGCACGTCGATGGTTGCGAGTATTCTCCCGACGGAAAATACATATACTACAACGGCAGTCACACGGGCAACATGCAGCTCTGGCGCATGAAGCCTGACGGAACGGGAAGAGAACAACTCACATTTGATGAGTATAATAACTGGTTCCCTCATATCTCACCTGACGGCAAATGGATAGCATTCATTTCATTCCCTGCAGATATTGAAAAAAACGCTCACCCCTCATACAAGAGAGTGATGCTCAGGCTCATGCCGGCAAACGGCGGAACTCCGAAGGTAATCGCTTACCTTTACGGTGGCCAGGGAACAATTAATGTTCCGTCATGGTCACCCGATAGCAGGCAGATTGCATTTGTAAGCAATTCCGTCAAATAACTGACAGAAGATCATAATAATCAGTGAATAATCTTTTGCGTTAAAAAATGTTATACATTACCGTATTATTAAGGCACGGTTATCTCTGATGATCTCAACTGTTTACAAAATCCTTTCAATTCCGGTGTATGCTATCCTGTACACTTATACAGGCATTGGAGTATCGGTTGTGATATTGCTTTCCTGGATCAATGCACGCAAACCGATTTGTTTTTTGTCAAGGATCTGGGCAAAATCCGTGTTCCTGTTAATGGGAAAAAATCTCAGGGTTTATGGCAGGGAAAACATCAGCAAACGGGAGAAATATATTGTGATGGCTAACCATGCAAGCCTGTTTGATATTGTCGCCATTACATCCTTTTATCCGGAAGTATCATGGTTTGGACATGAACGTCTGCTGAAAGTGCCAATATTCGGAAGGTTCCTTAAGCTGACCGGTTATGTTCCGTTTAAAGAACCGACAATAACCAATACGCGCCACATGCTTGAGCAGCTAATCGAAAAAGCGAATAATCAGTCAGTTGCGTTGTTTCCTGAAGGTACGAGGACACTGAATGGCAAGATCAACCCATTTTACAGAGGCTTTATTTATCTTTTGAGGACCAGGGAGATCGGGATACTGCCGGTGACACTTAATGGTTTTTATGACCTGAAACCAAAGAACAGGTTCTATATTGATTTCGGGTCCAGGCTCGATGTGCATATACATAAGCCGATTCCAAGGGAAGATCTGATAAATAAATCCGACAGGGAAATAATCGAGACTATTAAAAATGTAATTGAATCAGCATATTATTAAGTAAAAAAGTATATTCAATAAGAACTTTTTTTGACTGCAAAGTTCACAAAGGATAGCAAAGTTTGCAAAGCTAAGTTTGCGCCTTTTGCGGTTCATTAATTTATTTTTATTTAATTATCCCGAAAGTGTCTGAAACTGATCAAGAAAAGTGGGTTTTCATTGTGAACCCCATCGCGGGCAACGGATTTGCCGCAACCATCGTTCCCAAGATCGGGACAATGATAAAAAAACATGATATAGCCGGAGAAATCGTCCTTACTGAAAAGCCCGGCCATGCAACCGTTCTTTCAAGGGAATACAATGATAAAGGATACAGGTATATAATAGGTGTCGGCGGTGACGGAACCCTTAATGAGATAGCAAGACCACTGACCGGCAAAAAAAGTGTGGTTATGGGAATAATACCTGCCGGGACAGGAAATGATTTCATCCAGATACTTGGGTTCCCCGGAAGGTTCAAAGAAAGTGACTGGGATGTCTTTTTCAGGAAGAATATTATCTCAATGGATGCAGGTACAGTCAATGGCATGATCTTCCTTAATGGCATGGGACTGGGGTTTGATGCCCAGGTTGCTGCGGAAAATTATACTGAACCGGGAAAAGTAAAAAAAGGAGGCGCCCATAAATACATATGGCATATTCTTAAAACACTTATCTTCTTCAGGGAAAAGCAAATGGTTATTACTATTGGTGATACGAAGGCTGAAACAGACTGTTTTATTAACACTGTGTCAATTGGGCGAAGGTTCGCCGGTGGTTTTTTCCTGACACCCGGGGCAATTGCAAACGACGGTCTTCTTGATGTCTGTTCAATAAAAAGGCTGAATCTCTTCAGGCGGTTAAGAATATTGCTGAAGGTTCCCGGCGGGAAGCATGTGTCGGAAAAAGAAGTTAATTACTATCAGACTACCGGATTAAATATTTTGTTCCCGGAAAAGGTCCCATTTCATGTCGACGGAGAATTATTTTTTTCGGATAAATTCGATGTCGGCATAATACCTGAAGCTTTTAATGTTATCTATAATCCTGATGGCAATCATTTCTTCAAAAGAGAGCATGAACAATAACAGCTATATTGCATTTTTTGACCTCGACCGCACGATCATCAAGGCTGTGAGCGGCAGAGAACTTGCGTTTGGTGCATTTAAAAAGAAATTACTGAGCTGGTACGACATAGCAAATGCGATTTTTCTCTCAATCGCATATAAATTGAAACTGAGAGACCCGCTAACCACCGTGGAGAAAATGATCACCTGGGTCAAAGGCCTTTCTGAAGAAACTTTTAACATCCTTTGCAATGATGTTTTCTATGATGTGCTTTTACCTTCAGTTTATAGTGAAGTAATTCCTGAAATTGAAATGCACAGGAAGAACAATGCAAAGACAGTCATTCTTTCTTCATCCGTGTCACAGGTTTGTCGTGAAGCTGCCATCCACCTTTCAATGGATGATTTTATATGCTCCCGAATGGAAGTTGTAAACGGGTATCTGACAGGATATCCTGAAGGACGTTTATGCTATGGGGAAGAGAAAAAGACAAGGCTTATGGAGTATTGCGAAAAAAATGACAATATCCCTGAAGAATCCTGGTATTATGCTGATTCAATTTCAGATTATCCCGTTTTAAGTATTGTGGGTCATCCGGTGTGCGTCAATCCGGATAAAGAGCTTATAAAGAAAGCATTGGATTACGGATGGAAGATTTGCAAATGGAAATGAAGAATTTTTAAACCTTTTACAGAGGAAAACCCCCAGTTTTGACCTCTCCCTGTTGGGAAAGCGTGGTGAGGTCAAATTAAAAAGTCTTATTGTGTAACTTTTTTATATTTGCTTTGCGCTTATTGCGGTTAAAGAAAATTATGTTAAAAATAAAACCATGAAATCCACATGTTATCCAAACACAAACAATAATCTAAATACCTTTCCGGACATGTGGGTTCCATGTGACCATTAAAATCAAAATTATTTACAGATGAAAAAAATTATTCTTTCCTTGTTTTCTCTTATTATTTTAGCTTCCTGCAACAACAAAATGAATAAAAAGATCGATTATCCTGTAACTGCCAGAGGGAATGTCGCTGACACTTTTTTCGGCACGGTTGTTCCCGATCCGTACAGATGGCTTGAGGATGAGGGTTCCGCAGAAACAGCTGCCTGGGTGAAAGAACAGAATAAGTTAACTTTCTCGTGGCTTGAACAGATCCCTTACAGGGAAGAGCTCAAAAACAGGCTTACAAAAATGTACAATTATGAGAAGTACGGCCTGCCTTTCCATGAAGGGGACTACATTTATTTTACGAAAAATGACGGGCTTCAGAATCAGTATGTCTATTACCGCCAGAAAGAAGGAGGAGAGCCTGAATTATTCATCGATCCGAATAAATTTTCAGCTGACGGCACGACGTCAATCGGTGAAATGGGATTTACAAAAGACGGAAGTAAGGTCGCATATTCCATTTCGGAAGGCGGATCCGACTGGAGAAAAGTAATAGTAATGGATGTTGCCACGAAAAAAATTGCAGGCGACACTCTGAAGGACATCAAATTCAGCGGTATCTCATGGCAGGGCAATGACGGATTCTATTATTCAGCCTATGACAAGCCCCAGGGAAACCAGCTATCAGCAATGACCGACCATCATAAGCTTTATTACCACAAGCTCGGGACCAAGCAGACGGAAGATAAGGTCGTTTTTGGTGAAATTATAAAAAGAAGGTATGTGGGAGGCGAGGTCACAGAAGACGGCAGGTACCTTGTTGTGACAGCTTCAATTTCAACGACAGGGAATGAATTGTATATCAAGGATCTGACAAAGAAAACTTCAGACTTTAAAATCATTGCCGGCAATTTCGATAACAACAATTCTGTGCTTTATAATGACGGATCAAGGCTTTTTATTTTTACAAACCTGAATGCTCCAAACAGTAAAATAGTGACTGTAGATGCTGAAAATCCTGAAATCAAAAACTGGAAGGATTTCATACCCGAAACTGAAAATGTTCTTGAACCTTCAACCTGTGCGGGGTACATTTTCGCAAACTATTTCAGGGATGCTGTTTCCTTTATCAGACAATACGACATATCAGGGAAAATGGTCAGGGAGGTCGCTCTTCCCGGACCCGGAACTGCATCGGGATTCAGTGGCAAAAAAGAAGACAGGGAGGTTTATTATTCATTCACCAATTATATCACACCTCCGACTATTTTCAGGATGAATCCCGTGACCGGAGAAGCTCAGGTTTACAAAAAGCCTGACGTGCTGTTCAACAGCGACGATTATATATCGGAACAGGTCTTTTACAATTCAAAGGATGGGACGCGTGTTCCTATGATCATTACTCACAGTAAGAATATGAAGCCCGATGGAAAGAACCCGGCAATGCTTTACGGTTATGGCGGGTTCGGCATAAGTGAAACTCCTTCTTTCAGCATTACCACGGCTCTGTGGCTTGAAATGGGAGGCGTATATGCTGTTCCGAACATAAGGGGCGGAGGTGAATATGGAGAAAAATGGCACCTGGCCGGCACAAAGATGAATAAGCAGAATGTGTTTGATGATTTTATTGCAGCTGCAGAATATCTCATCAAAAATAATTATACTTCTTCTGAATACCTTGCTATCCGCGGAGGATCAAATGGCGGACTTCTTGTCGGAGCAGTGATGACTCAGCGTCCCGACCTGATGAAAGTTGCACTTCCGGCAGTTGGTGTAATGGATATGCTTCGCTATCATAAGTTTACAGCAGGTGCGGGATGGGCATACGATTTCGGCACTGTCGACGACAGCCCTGAGATGTTCAGCTATATCCTGAAATACTCACCTGTTCAGAACGTCCGGGATGGGGTTGAATATCCCGCAACGCTTATCACAACAGCCGATCATGATGACCGTGTAGTGCCGGCACATTCATTTAAGTTTGCGGCACAACTCCAGGCAAAACAACAGGGAACAAATCCTGTTCTGATAAGGATTGAAACGAAAGCCGGCCATGGGGCAGGAATCCCTCTTAGCAAGACGATCGATCAGTATTCGGACATTTTCGGGTTTACGTTGTGGAATATGGGAATTAAAAAAATCCATTTTTAACCGCAAGGGCCGCAAAGTTTTCGCAAAGCAAGTAAAGCTGAGAGATTACACAGAGTTGACACAGAGGTTGTTCTTCGATCTTTGTGAGTACATGCGTTGCAGTTAAATAACACCTCGCATTCACTTCAATATAAACTCTTTAACCGGTATTTCCCCATAAGCCACTTTCAGAAACGGCTTCCCGTTCTTCATTCCCACATTCCCGAACCCTGTCTCTGTTGAGATAAAGCTTGTGAAGTTTCCTGTGCCCTTTCTTATGAAAATCTTTTGAGTCAGCGCATCATACCTTACCCCGGTCATTCCCTGCAGAAGAGCATAACTTGACAACGCCCTTGCATACCAGTGTCCGCATTCATATTCATCAAACGGATTTCTCACCCTACCGTCATATCTTTTGCGTGCAGTCCTCACAATTTTAAGCCCCTTTTCTGTTTCGCCAATCATCATCAGATGCGATGCAACCTGATACTCTATTCCTGTCCAGACTTCATTGCTGTAAACAAACGGCAGTGAAAGAATCTCCCCGTGAGGCCAGGTGCAAAGCAGCAATCCGCCTTCATTGCCAAGGGCATATGACGGTCGCTGAGGATTAGAATGCCTCACAAGACTTTCCCTGAAATTATACTTAAACACAGAATTCAGGTGACTTGCAAGCTTTGCTGAATCAATAAAGTTGTCCAGGCCGCACACTGCACCTATCCATGCACCCAGGATGCCATCCGACAGGCATCCCTTGCCATACTGGTACTTCGGCCCTTCCTTCTCCAGAAGCAACTTTGCTTCATCTGAATAATCAGAATTCCAGGCTCCTTCAGAAGCTTTTACAGGATCGGCTGCATTCAACCCCTGCCATTTTATGTTCTGAACGAAATATTCACCGTTATATAGTTCAGATCCAAGTGCATTCTTCCCCTTTTTATAAAGAGACTCATACTTTGTCATGTCCTCACCCAGTGTTCTTCCCATTTCTGAGATTGCCTTCAGGGCACCAAGGTAGAAGCTTGTGCACATACCGTCAGGTCCCCAGAATTCAATATCGTAAGTATTGTGATGCGGTTCTTCAAGTGTCCCTGTATGCCGCGGATCCCATGTCATAATACAGTAATCCATGCTTTGGACGACTTTTGGGAACAGCTTTTTCATCCATTCCGTGTCACCGCTTATGTGCCAGTCACGGTACACTTTCATTATGCCGCCGAGTTGGCCGTCAGAGGCAGCATAAAAAGTGGAAGCCACTGGTCTTACCGGTAATGCGGACCTGAAAGTCTGGTGTCCTTCATTATCCTGACTCTGGTTAAACTCTGTCTGACGCAGTGTCCTTTCCAGTGATGGGAAAAGATGGGCTATTGCCTGGGCATAATTCCAGACATGAGTACATGAACCAGCGCAGCATCCGGAATTATCACCGCATCCTTCCCAGCACCACAGTTTACCGTCGGGCTGACGCAGAACAGTGGGCGATTTGAGTATTGCAAAGTTGGCTGATACAGCTTCAAGAACTTCAGGAGGAAGTGTGGATGAATAGAAAGTATCGCTGAACAGCTCTGATTTTTTTAACAGATCGTCATAGTTTATTTTCCAGTAATTGACAACTTCATTTATTCCTGAAAACTTACCCGAATACCAGGGTTTATAAAAGGGAAGCTTGCTGCAACAATCCGGATCGGAACAATCTTTTTTTGTTTCCTTCGGGTCCTGCCCGTACTTAAGATCGGTATCCGGAACATACCAGGCCATCATCAGCCGGATGACCCTCTTCTCACCTCTTTTCAGGGTAAATGGAACATAAAGAGATGCACCCGGAGCAGACTGATCAACAGGGGGATTTATTTTTGTCTCTCCTCTTGCTATAACATTCCATGTCATTGTAAGAGGATCCCACCATCCTCCCCTGAACCAGCAGTAATCGACAACGGTACCCGGCTCATCAGTGAATATTGCAAAGTCGCCTTTTGTATAAGGTTTGTCTTTCCCACCGCTTTCCGACAGGATAAAACCATTGGCAAGATATCTTATAGAAGCTTTCCCGTTTTCGGTTGACATAAAATTTACAGAGTTATAGGAAAAAACAGCATCTATATCTGATGAACCGGTGTTTCTGAATGAATATTCGATCCCCCCAACCGGAAGGCTTGAATTATCCGGATCCGTAGGTATGAAAGGGCTCCATCCGCTGATGCTGACCTCTATCGGTAAATCCTTATCTTTCAGCTCTATGTCTGCAAAAGGGAACTTTGCCGTGAATTTTGCTTCCTTAAAACGGGGAAGTCCGGCTGTTGAGCCGGCAGAACCATTGCCCGAACCCTGGTTTCCGAACTTTTTCCAGTCAGGCACCTGTCCTTCAATGACAAGTGCGACATTTTCAGCACCTTTCACTGATATAGCTGCAAACATGGCAGGCTCGTTAAAGATCTCAGGATGATTGCGTACCGACATGTGGGATATTGTCCCTGTGCCTTCAATGCAAAACATACCCGCTCCGATTCCGCCAATTGGAAAAGCGATACGGTTCAGGTATTCACCTTCATAGGAACCGTTGAATTCGTGTCCGGGGCTGGAGGCAGGTTTCTCTTTTAGGGTGCAGCATGGAATCAACAAAAAAGAGAACAGAATGATGACAGCGGGTTTTAGTGTTTTCATATTATCTGGTAAAAATCAATTAACCTCCAGCTCACTCCAGGAAGGCAATTTCGGAAATTTAGCATGCGGCTCAGTCTGGTACCAGTAGCAAACTGAGGCTATATCCGACTGCTGCTTCAGGTATCTTCCTCCCTGATGCCACCCAAGATCCTGTATCGTGACCTTAATATCCTTTTCAAACCGTACCGGATCCATTATGTGCCACCTGTACATTCCAAAACGCTGCATAACGTTGTAATGCCCGTCTCCCCTGATAACCTGGTGGAGCCCCGAATAAGGAGTGCAGAATTCAGTGTAGGCAGTTTCATCAGTTCCCGGCATATCTTTCCTTCTCGTGTCAAAATCATACGATCCGCAGAAATAGTCCTCTGTTCCTGTTCCACAGATTGTCGGGAATTTTGAATCGCCGTCAATAAAGAATTTTATTTCTCCTTCGCCCCACCATCCGTTGTTCCTGACGCCCACAGCAAGAAAAACACCCACATAATGACCCTTGCCCTTCACCCCGTCTATGATGGTATATTCGGAAGTGAGATCAGGGTTCTGCCTGCGGAACTGGGCATGGAAATAAGCTGCATCATCAGGCACATCGGTAAGTGTGTAATCGATCTGGTAATATAGTGTCATCTGATCCTGGTCGCCCGTGTTCTCCATTGTGATTCTGCATTTTTTCCTGAAGGGCATCGGCCAGTAACTGTTGAATGCGCTTCCGGGATTGACACAGATTGCAGCCGAAGTCAGAGGCGAATATTGTCCCCAGGCCATGCCGAAGAAGTCGCCGACCGGACATTCGACTGATGGTTCGGTTTCATCATCCCAATAGATCCTGAAAATGGAATAACGCCAGTTCCCTGCAGGGGTCATCCAGATGTGCTGAATTGCACCCGGACCATTGATAACAGCCATTGTAAAAGTCTCGCCTGGTTTGATGCGGATGAAGGGGTTGACCTTCCATCCCTGGCCGAGGTCACGGGCGGCTTCAGAAGCATTGGCGGTATTAGGCTTGTCCTTGTCTTCCGGGTTTGCCATGCCTGCTTTGCCTTTTTCTCCGGTAAAATTTTCAGGGCTTATGGAGCGGGTCTTTGCATCAGAGAGTCTGTAAAGGTTTCCGAGGCTCATGTCGAGGCCGTTGAATTTGCTTTGGCCTGAAAGAAGCATAGGGAGAAAAAATAAGAGTGCGAAAAAAATCCTGAGTTTTTTCATGACAATAAGGTTAAATGGATTGTTATAGTTCTTAAAATTAATAAATAGCATCCAATCCGGAGGGGATAAACCGGGGAAACTGTAATTAGATTTATAAGAAATCAAATGGTATGAACCCCAGAGCAGCGCCTCCGCCTAGTAGCTTCAGCGGAGGCACAAGCTTTGCGAGAAGGCGGATTAAAAGGACACAAATTTATTGTTAGGTAAAAATTGGTACGGATGTTGTAGAAAGGGAGCATGCAAGACCACTAAATGAATAATACGACATCTCTCCAATCATTTATCATGCAACATTTTCCAAATGGTTCCCCCGGCAAGCAATGCTAAAGATTTTAAATTTTTTCCGGTTATGAGGTTATAAAAGTGATCTATAAAAATTCAATCATCCATTTTCTTAAATTTGCAGCCTGTAAGTTTTGGAACAAGACCAGAATTCAATGAAGAAAAAAATATATAACACTCTGATACTGATATCATTTTTGCTTTCATATCTTCTCAGTGCTGAAGCTTTTTCGCAGACATCCTCCCGGACAGTAATAAAAGGTACTGTAACGGATTCCCACACCGGCGACCCCATCCCTTACGCCTCGGTACTGCTGAAAGGAACAACTGTTGGAACAATTACCGACGAGAAGGGTAAATATGAAATTGAGACTTCAGTGACAGCGTCGGAGATAGCTTTTTCATTCATAGGCTATGAGACTGAAACAAGAACCATTAAAAAGGGAATAACTCAAACCATCGATATAAGGCTTAAGCTTTCATCAATAACACTCGATGAGGTAAAAATCAGACCTGCAAGAAAGAATTACAGGAATAAGGGGAACACTTCTGTTGAGCTTATTCAGAAAGTGATAGATCACAAAAAGTCAAACACGAAAGAATCGTTCGATTACATGGAATACAAGAAGTATGAAAAGATCCAGTTTGCATTGAGCGATGTAAAGCAAGGTTTTATGAATTCAAAGCTGTTTGAGAACTACAGTTTTATCTTTAACAACCTCGATACGACCAAACGAATCGGCAACAATGTTTTGCCTATTTTCATCAGTGAAGAGATTTCTGACCATTATTACAGGAGGCAGCCGGAAGCATCAAAGGATATAGTGAGGGCCCATAAGACTATCGATCTTGATGAATATCTCGATAATAAAGGCGTAAGGGCGAACCTGAATTATCTTTACCAGGATATAAATATTTACGACAATGAGGTCCTTTTCATGACAAACAAGTTCCTGAGCCCGATTGCAGTTACCGCTCCATCCTTTTACAGGTATTACATACAGGATACTCTTCAGGTTAAGGGTGTCAAGTGTATTAAGATATTCTTCGAACCCAGAAACCCGGCTGATTTCCTCTTTCACGGGAATCTTTACATAACGATGGACAGCACCTATGCGGTAAGGAAAATAGACCTGGGAATAAACAAGAAGATTAACATGGACTGGATAAAGGATATCAGTCTTACCCAGGATTTTGAGCAGTTCGGAAAAAATTTATGGCTGCTGTCAAAGGAAGAGATTTCGCTTGATGCTGGTATCGCCAAAAACACACTGGGACTTTATGGGCAAAGGACTATCGCGTATTCAGACTACAGGTTAAATATGCCCATTGACGACAAAATATTCAAAGGACCTGAGACTGTCGACAGGATCGATCCTCTGTCGGAAGTTAAAGGTTACTGGGACATAAGCAGGCCTATTCCCCTTTCAAAAAATGAAAAGATGATCTATACTGTCGTGGACAGTGTGAAAAAGGTGACAGCATTCCAAAATCAGATGAAAGTGGTGATGCTTTTGACAACCGCGTGGCTCGAAGCCGGCAAGATTGAAATCGGGCCATGGGGAAACTTTTACAGCTTTAACAGTGTTGAAGGTTCAAGATTCAGGTTCGGCGGTCGCACGTCAACTACTTTTAGCAAGAAAATAACATTTGAAGGCTATGGTGCATACGGTATTAAGGACCAAATCTTTAAGTACAATGCCGGAGTGACGTGGTCGCTGACACCGAGGACTATCTACCAATTTCCGGTAAAATCCCTGAAGGCTATCTACCAGAAAGACACTAAATTTCCCGGACAGGAGCTTCTGTTCAATCAGGGAGATAATTTCTTCCTCTCCTTTAAGCGAGGTGTCGATGATAAACTTTTCCTGAACAACACATTGCGATTTGAGTTCTTTAATGAATTTGAAAATCACTTTTCCTACCTGCTGGGATACAAGTATATGAGTCAGACGACTGAAGGAAACCTGCATTTCAACTATAGTGATATAATTACTTCTCAGGATGATTCCAGAAAAATTTATATTTCTGAACCTTATGTTGATATAAGGTACGCACCAAATGAAACTTTTTACCAGGGGAAACTCTACAGGGATTATTTCATGAGCAAGTACCCCGTTACCGAATTAAAGATAGCGGGAGGTTCAAAAAAGCTCGGAGGTGGTTATGATTACCTGCGCCTCCAGCTGAATTTCAGTATACGGTATTATGTTTCGATAATCGGTTATACCGATATTTCATTTGAAGGCGGAACAATATTAGGCGATGTGCCGTATCCCCTTCTGTTCATTCATAATGCAAACCAGACGTACTCCTACCAGCCAAATACATATAATCTTATGAATTTTCTTGAATTCGTAAGCGATAAATATGTTTCACTAAATATCGACCATTGCTTCAACGGGTTTTTCCTAAACAAGATTCCCCTTCTTAAAAAATTTAAGCTTAGGGAGATAGTAACATGTAAGGTTCTGTACGGAGGACTTTGGAATCATAACAATCCCGATTATAATACAAGTCTCTTCAAGTTTCCGACCGACATCAACAACATGCCTCTGACATTTCCTCTTGGCGCGAAACCATATATTGAAGCAGGCATAGGACTTTCAAATATTTTCAAGATATTCAGGGTTGATCTTATTAAACGATTCACCTACCTCGATCATCCGAATGTTTCGCAGTTGGGTCTCAGGGTGCAGTTCAGGTTTGATATATAATAGCTTAAAGAAACATGGATGACCTTCCGGATCCCTTTTTGTGAGGTGGTCGTTCTTTGCGGCTAGAAGATTTCAACCAGAAGCTTAAATTCCGATGTATAAAAAAATAAAGAGAAGGAACCAGGTCAGTCCTTCTCTTTACAATCTAACCGTGTAAGCTGGAGAAAGCTGTACACATCAGGTCTGAATCGACCTGCCGTCCTAATTAACGAAGAACATATACTTGTAGTCAAAACCGTTTTCACGCAACCACCAGCGTAAAGCTTTTGCTATTTTTCTTCTTTTCAGAAGAACGGTTCCTATCTCTTTTGATGATATCTGGTAAAAAGTTTTCATAGGCAATATTTTTAAGTTGCTGTTCCGCTTGTTTCTTAAGTAAATTTATATCAAATAAGGATGCATGTCAAGACGATAATGCCCAATTTGCGGGGAAATGAGACATGCCTGACGAAGGTTTGTCAAAGAAATCCTGAGGGAAGATTATTGCAGGATGATGCTTGTAAATGAAATTTGCCGGTTCGTCAAAAACGGATGGAAATTTACCTGAAAAAGGGTAACAGGAGGGATGTAATGCAAATTATGCAATACAAAAAGCTGAAATACAATTCATTATATGGTACTGGAAAATGTTTCGAAAAAAGAGCTGATTTTGACAAATTACAGGTAAGCGTTGACGAATTTTGGCAGAAATGTGCTTTTTAAAACCGTAAAGAGAAAAAAAGGGAAAGCATAGATCCCAAAAAAGTCAGATGGTGAATCTTAATAGCTCAGAGAGGAGGATTATAAGTTCCCCTCAGGCCCTATGTTTGTAAAACATAAGTTTTAGTATAATTATTAGATTTGAATAGTTACGAAGTATTCACCCAATAAAAAACTGAAACTTATGGAAGCACAAGTTAAGAAAATTGATTTTACCGGACACAACATTTTTGTTGGTTTTGATGCACATCTAAAAAGCTGGAAAGTTACAATTATGACAGAAGATACTGTATATAAGACATTTACTCAACCTCCAAGACCTGAGGTTTTATATAATTATCTTAAAAATAATTTCCCCGGAGGCAATTATCATTCAGCATATGAAGCAGGATTTTATGGATATTGGATCCATGATAAATTAGAGGGGATTTAGGGGTGATTAAATAAAAGAGAGCTTTTGAAGACAGCCTCCATGGTGAAGTATTCAAAGCAAAAGCGCGGGTTAATTACATTTTTCAATACATCTTCGAAAATCCGGTAAATATTGCATCTGCCTTTTCAGGAGTGAGGCCGGTGCCTGACTGGACATAAAACCTGTGACGCAGAACAAGCGATCCTCCCTTCGCAAGCCTGTACTCTTTCTTTTCCCGCTTCGGATCATATGCATTCTGCCCAAGGTTGTTAATTGAAAACAAACCATATCCACGTGCATGAAAATAAGCCGGGAAACCTGTGTTTTTCGGATGATCAAATATTGCGAGGGAGATTGTCACCTGATCCTTGATTCCCGTAAGATATACCCATTCATTTCTTGTACCCCAAACTGCATCTCCTTTAAGCCCGGTGCTTGAAGTGTACATACCCGTAACCCCCGTACTGTCGGTTACTGCAATAGTGGACGGGTTGCCTTTTTCATCCATAAGAACCTGGGGCTCGTTTGAAGGCATCTCAAAAGCCCTGTCAACCCTTATCGCAAAAAGACCGTCCTTATTATCGGCAAATATTACGGGTCCGTTCACCGCAGTCAGCCTGGTAATGTGGTCAATGGTCCGTGAAGAGGCATTCCCCGAAAAAATATATTTCGTGTTTTCGGCAAGAATTACATTCCCGCTGTTATCAATCCAGTCAGAAAGGACTTCCAGGACACCCGACTTCCCGCTTTCGGCCCTGAGGATTTTCCTAACAACAATACGTCCGTAGGCATCCTTTTTATCAGCAGGTATTGCTGATGAATTATTCCAGAAATCAAGTCCGTTAACATTCTCATAGTTAAACCAAAGGCCCAACTGATGAGGGTGATCAACCCGCTCGCTTTTTCTGGGTTCAAAAGGATATCCCCTGGTGACAACTGCCCCGTTCGGAGCATTGACCGGAAAAAGAAACGGCTTTTCAACATTGTCAGGATACTGAAAAACTGTGAATAGCCTGCCATCAACATAAACTTCTACTTTCTGCCTGTCATCAATCCTTACAAGCCTGACTCCTTTTTCACTTGTCTGCTGTGAATTGACCTGCATTAAGGCTGCAAAGAGAAGGAGAATAATAACAAATCGTCTCATACATTCAGAAAATTATTTAAAATTTTGAATCAGATAAGGTAAAATTAATCTAATTCATAAACAGCTCAATTTTAATTTTGCTTTTTTAATAAAATAACCTGCAAACTTCATTTTTTCATAACTGCCCTGACGCTCCTGACGCTCCTGACGATTCTGTCAGGATCTTCGATGCTGTCAGGGTCTCCGATGCTGTAAGGGTCTCCGCATTGCTCCGACATAACCATAAAACTTAAAAAGGAACATATAAGAGCCAACAGAAAAAATATTATATTTCGCCATGAAAAAAACCATTCTTGTCGATATGGATGGAGTGCTTGCCGATGTTTATACGAGGTTTTTTGAAATCTATGAAAAGGAAACAGGATGCAGGCTGAAAATCAATGATATTGCAGGTCGTCTTGAGGAGGAAGCGTTTGGAGACCAGCGGAAATGGGTTGAAACGCCAGGGTTTTTCAGGGATCTGCCGGTAATAAGCGGAAGCCAGAATGCACTGAGGAAAATCAACGAATATCATAATGTAATAATTGTATCGCTTGCGACAGAATTCCCTGCCAGCCTGACTGATAAGCAACTATGGCTGCAAGATCATTTTCCTTTTATCGGGTGGAAGCAAACAGTTTTTTGCGGCGACAAGAACATAATCAAAGCGGACCTGATGATAGATGACCACCCCAAGAATCTTGACAATTTCAATGGTGAAACAATTATGTTCACACAGCCTCATAATATTTTCATCAGCTCTTCAAGGCACAGAAGAGTGAACTCATGGGCTGAAATTGAGCAGATTCTGATTCCCTGAGAATCAGCAATCCGATTAATTTCATATTTATGGAAAACGAAAACAAACCGTCAGGCAGGCGGTTTTATTCCAAGCCACAGCAGAGCACCTGTAACCGCCAGAAGTGCAGCAACATGCAAAGCGTTTTCCCATCCGATAAGGCTGGCAATTACAGGTGTCAGTGCAGGTGAGATAAGACCTCCTATGTTGCTTCCCATGTTCATTATCCCTCCTGCTGTGCCACTTCTGGTTCCTACAATCTTCATCATCATTGTCCAGAAAGGTCCTTCGACGCAAAGGATTAGGGCTGTAGCAATTGCCAGACAGATTGCTGCAAAAAAGGGATTTCCGGTATGAGCTCCAAGTGATATCATAATACCTGACATAGCCATACCTGTCAGCGGAACTATTCTTCTCCCCCATACCTTTCCTGGTTTTCCGGCAGCCAGTTTATCTGATATCAAACCTCCGAGGGGAATCGAAACAATTGACAATATCCATGGAAGGCTGCTCATCCACGCACCGCTCAGCAGTCCGAAATGACGTTCCTGGACAAGGTAGAGATAAAACCATGACACAAAGATATATCCGACATAGCCCTGTAGCGTGTAACTGATCGTCAGCAGATAAAAGCTGACCGAGTTGATCCTTCCCCTGTCTGATGATTGGGTTTCCGGTACTTGTTTTACCTCTTCAGCTGATAAGCCTGACGCAGGCACAGGTTCCCTCATCCTCAGCCAGATCAAAGCAATGATTAAGGCAGGGAAGGCTGATGCAATAAGAGCTGCTCTCCATCCAAACCTGACCATCATATTCGAGACCAGCGGAGGAGCAATAGCAGACCCAAGCCCTATTGATGATATCACTATTCCGTTGGCACGCCCCTGGTGTTCAGGGTTTATCCATCCTGATACTCCCTGGGCTGAGCCGGGATAGGTTGGTGAGGCTGACACTCCGAGAATAAACCGGAAAATCATGAACACAATCAAAGCAGCAGCCTGGGTAAACCCGAACGGACCCCAGCCGGTAAAAGTCTGCAGTACCGTTATTATAAACCACAGCCAAGTGATTACTGATAAAACACGCCTGGCCCCGAATCTGTCTGCCACAGCACCTGAAGGTATCTGGAAGAGGGCATATCCGAGGAGAAAAGACGAGAAGATCCGTCCCATTTCTATCTGCGACAGGCCAAACTCCTTCATAAGAAGCGGAGCAGCAGTGGATACGTTTACCCGGCATATATATCCTGCAGTTGCTGTTGCACACAACATTGCCACCAAAGGCCATGGCCTGTTTGCTGTTTCTTTCATAAAAGCTTGTGCATCAGTATTTCCGACTCACCTTTGATAATATAATCTTTCAATTCACCAATAACTTCATATCCATGATTTCCATAAAATTTTCTTGCCCTGTGATTGAATGATGAAACACAAAGAAAAAAATGTTTTGATTTATCCCTGAACTGATCCTCCGCGAATGAAAGTAATGATGAACCGATTCCGCTGTTTCTGAACCGCGGGTAGACAGCTATTGATTTAAGATAAGGTGAACCCGCAACTCCCCGGGGATCCAGAATTACTATACCGGCAGGTTCCGTACCTGAACAGGCTATATAAAGCAGATAACCCGGATCATGACAGGTTTTCATGCATTGTTCGAGTTTTATTCCAAGGGTTATCCATGGCTCCGAGCCAGCCAGAAGGGTTGCTGCCTGATTCCTTTCTGAATCATTTGCAGAATGAATGCTGATTTTTTCCATCAGGCTTTGACAATATATCTTAATGAATTAAATTGTTGTAAAAATAATATTCCTTTTAATAAACACAAACTATTAACAATCAGTATTTTAAAAGTTATATAACTTTGCGGCTGCAATAAATTGAATATATGATTAAAAGAATATTGTTTATAAACCTGCTGCTTTTTATTTTTTCTGCTGCAGTACCCCAGAAAACTGAGCTTGCATGGCCCGAAATAACAAGGGAAAACAAACCCTGGACCAGGTGGTGGTGGCCTGGCAGCATTGTTAACCCGAATGATCTTACAGCTGCAATGGAAGAATATAAAAAAGCTGGTCTCGGAGGCCTTGAATTAACTGTCATTTATGGGGTTAAAGGGCAGGAAGATAAGTTCATACCTTACCTTTCGCCAAAGTGGATGGATATGTTTACCTGGACACTGAAGGAGGCAGATCGTCTTAATCTTGGAATTGATCTGGCCAATGCTTCAGGATGGCCATTCGGCGGACCATGGGTTGATCCTGCAGATGCCTGTAAAGACATCAATCTGAAAACATGGTCATTAACAGGAGGACAGAAGCTGAATGAAAAAGTTGAATTTATCCAGCAGCCGCTGATAAGGGCAATTTCTGAAACACCTGATGTCAGAGACCTTATCGACCCCATCGGGAAAAACAAAGACCTTCAGCGTTATGCCATCGAACAGATTCGCTTTGAAAAGTCTCTTCCGGTTTACACTCTTATGGCCTTCCCGGATTCAGGACAAGCTCTGAATCTCACAAATAAAATAACGCCGGAAAGATATCTTTACTGGACCGCACCTCATGGTAACTGGACCCTTTACGCCCTGTTTGAGGGTTGGCACGGCAAACAGGTTGAACGGGCAGGTCCGGAAGGCGAGGGGGATGTGATCGATCATTTTTCAGGGAAAGCCGTAAGCAACTATTTAATTCATTTCAGCGAAATATTTAAAAATTACGATTTAAAATCGCTTCACGGTTATTTCAACGATTCTTATGAAGTTGATGACGGGGTTGGACAAGCTGACTGGACAGACGCTCTGTTCAGGGAGTTTGCTTTGAGAAGAGGGTATGATCTTAGCACTAATCTCCGGGCCCTTTTTCAAAAAGACTCTACTGAAAAAAACGCAAGGGTGCTTTCAGATTACCGTCAGACAATGTCGGATCTGATCCTTGAAAAATTCACGGCCCGCTGGAGTGACTGGGCTCACAGTCAGGGTAAACTGACGCGGGATCAGGCACATGGTTCTCCGGGAAATATCCTGGATCTTTATGCGGCAAGCGATATTCCTGAAACCGAAGGCAATGATCTGACAAGATTCAAATTTGCATCTTCTGCAGGTAATGTTACGGGGAAAAAATATATCTCATGCGAAGCCGCTACCTGGCTTGGCGAACATTTTAAGTCAAGTCTGGCTGATGTCAAAAAAATAGCCGACAAATTTTTTCTTGCAGGAATAAACCACATTTATTATCACGGAACATGTTTTTCACCGCAGGATGAGCCATGGCCAGGCTTCCTTTTTTATGCCTCATCTGAATTTACACCAGCCAACAGCTTTTGGAACGATTTCAGCGCTTTGAACAGATATGTCGCATATGTTCAGTCATTCTTGCAGGAGGGACGATCCGATAACGACATTCTGCTCTATTTCCCGATTTTTGATATTTATGCCGGCTACAGGGGTAAGATGCTTGAACATTTTGATTCTGTTGACCAGCGTTTTGACGGAACACCCTTCAAAACAGCAACTGATAATATGATTAAATCGGGATATTCGTTCGACTATATCTCTGACCTGCAGATTAAGAAAACCGAAGTGGACGCCGATTACCTGCGAACCGAGGGAAATTTCTACAAAATAATTGTGGTTCCTGGTTGCAGGTATATTCCCATTGAAACCTTTTTTCATATGGTAATGCTGGCTAACAACGGAGGTACGGTTATTTTTTATGGCGGTATGCCGGAGGCTGTTTCCGGATGGGCTGACCTTGAGGCAAAAACAAAAGCATTTCAGAAGATGAAAGAAAGACTTGTTTTCACAAGGACCGTCAGCAACAATGTTTCCGAGGCCACGGTTGGCCAGGGTAAAATATTGATGGGCAATGATATTGAGGCTCTTCTATCCTACGCAGGCATTAAAAGGGAATCCATGACAGACAGTAGCATAAAGTGCATAAGACGCGCTACAAATAATGGATACAATTATTTCGTACTGAACAACAGTGATAAATCATTTGACGGCTGGCTCACATTAAATGTAAAAGGAGCTGCAGCAGCTTTATTTAATCCGGCTTCCGAAGAATTTGGCATTGCGAAAAGCAGGCTGTCAACTGACGGGAGACTTGAAGTCTATACCAGAATCAGTCAAGGAGAATCGCTTGTCATTTCAGTTTACAGGAGCCTGGTATCAGGAGATCCTTATCCATTTTATGATCAAAGTTCAGAGCCTCAGGAAATAAAAGGTACCTGGAAGGTTGATTTTATTAAAGGCGGACCCGTACTGCCTCAGTCAAAAGAAGCTGAAAAACTGATTTCCTGGACCGATTTCGGTGGCGATGAAGTAAAAAATTTCTCAGGAACGGCAAAATATACAATCAATTTCAATAAACCATCAGAGAATGCCGATGTCTGGAAGATAGATCTTGGTAAAGTTTATGAAAGCGCAGCGATAATCCTGAACGGTAAGGAACTGGCAACCCTTATTGGACCTCATTATCAGGTCATTGTCTACGGGAAACTTCTTAAGGCATCCAATACCCTTGAAATTAAGGTCTCAAATCTGATGGCAAACCGGATAGCATACCTTGACAGGAATAAAATTCAATGGAAAAAATTTTACAATATTAACTTCGTGTCTCTGCTTGACGAAAATTTCAAGTACGGGGAATTTGATGCATCATCTTGGCAACCAATGGAATCAGGCCTTCTCGGGCCGGTCACAATAACAGCCATGAAGATAATGAAATGATTCAAATCAATTCAAATATGAGACCTGAGAAATTCAACCGCAGGATGTTCCTTAAGAACACTGCAGCCGCAGCTGCCGGACTTGCCCTATCTGGAAGAAATGTATTCCCGTTTGTCGCAAAGGCGACTGAAAATAAACTGCCCAGGTGGAAGGGTTTTAACCTTCTCGATTTCTTTTCACCTTACCCTTCACCTGGCTCTGACGATTCCAAAACGACTGAAAATGACCTCAAATGGATGTCTGACTGGGGATTTGATTTTGTAAGGATCCCAATGGCATACCCAAGGTATCTTTCTTTTTACCATAAGAGGGACATCACTAAAGATGAAGTTTGCAGATTTGATCCCAAAGCCATTGAGGAAGTGGATAAGCTTATTTTCATGGCCAACAAATACAACCTCCACGTCAGCCTTAATCTGCACAGGGGACCTGGTTACTGCATAAATGCAGGCTTCCATGAACCTTTTAACCTCTGGAAAGATAAAGATGCGCAGGACGCATTTTATGCGCACTGGCAGATGTGGGCTGAGCGATACAAAACAATTTCCCGTGAAAAGCTGAGTTTTGACCTTCTCAATGAGCCCGCATATATCGAAGACATGAACGACCAATATGCGCAAAAAGGTCCAGTTCCGGGTGAGATCTACAGGAAGGTCGCTGAAGGCGCCTCGAGGGTCATATGGGCGGCAAACAAGGACCGGCTTATTGTTGCCGACGGTAACAGCGGTGGCAGCAATGTGATCCCCGAGCTTGCCGATTTGAATATAGGGCAGAGCTGCAGAGCCTACTACCCTCATTATGTATCTCATTACCAGGCATCATGGGTTTGGAAAGATCCTTCGAAGGCTCCAATGCCTGTATGGCCCGGGAAAATTGACGGAAAACAGTTCGGGCGTGAACAGCTTGAAGAATTCTACAAGCCATGGATTGAACTTGTCAGCAAAGGGGTAGGCGTACATTGCGGAGAAGGAGGCTGTTACAACAAAACTCCCCATCCTGTGTTTCTTGCCTGGTTCAAAGATATCCTTGATATTCTTACTGAACACAAAATAGGATATGCCCTGTGGAATTTCAGGGGTGCTTTTGGAATACTTGATTCAGGGAGGGCAGATGTCAGGTACGACAATTGGTATGGTCATAAGCTCGACAGCAGGCTTCTTGACCTGCTGAAAAAATATTAATCGTCAAGCGCCTGGTAAACCATCGCCTTGAATTTGCTCTGTATTTCTCCATGACTAAGCGGAAACTGGTTAATAAAGAGCAATCCGACAATTTTTTCTTTCGGATCGGCCCAGTAGGTCGTTCCGAAATAACCTCCCCACTGGAATGAGCCCCTGGAGATGCCAAGCACAGATTGTCCTCTTTCTGTCGTGATCTCGAATCCGAGTCCGAATTTATCATAACCAACAAACAAATCACCTATCTGATTGGTTGTTATCAGTTCAACGGTTCTCCTTGAGAGCAGCCTCTTACCGTTGTATTCTCCCTTGTTGAGCAACATCTGGAGGAAGGTCGCATAATCCCTTGTGGTGGAACTCAGTCCTGCACCTCCTGAAAAGTAGGTACCTTTCAACAAAGGATAATTGACTCCTTCCTGAGACACTGCAACCACATGATGTCCCTGATTCTCTCCGCTCACTTTTACAAGTCTTCCCTGCTTTTCAGCAGGCAGATAAAAATAAGTGTCATTCATTCCAAGTGGATCGAATATATGGCTCTTAAGGTATTGATCAAGGCTTTCACCTGACAGCACTTCAATAAGATAGCCTATGACATCGACATTCAGCCCATAGGTCCACGCCTCTCCGGGCTGATGTACAAGTGGCTGCCTGCCAAGAATCTTTATGTCATCCCCTATCCTGATCTTATCATTTCCAAACCCTCCCATGATTCCGGCTTTTTTATAAATTGCCTGCATCGATGGTGATCCAATCCCTGCATAATCAATGCCGGAAGTATGCGTTAAAAGATCCCGGATGGTTATTTCACGATGAGCAGGAACTGTTGTATAGGTGGTATCCTTTTCATTGAATTTGTCAAGGACCTTTGAATGAGCAAACTCAGGGATATACTTTGACACCGGATCATCAAGGAGGAATTTTCCTTCTTCGAACAACATCATCATACCGATGCTGGTTATTGCTTTTGTCTGTGAAGCGATCCGGAAGATAGCGTCAGTCTGCATAGGTTTTTTGCTTTCAATATCGCTGATTCCAAATGACCTGTTGTAGATAATTTTTCCGTCACGTGCAATTAACCCGGTCGCTCCTGCAATCCAGCCACTGTCGATGCTTTGCCTAATCATCCGGTCGATTCTGTCAAGACGGCTTGCAGAGACTTTAACTGCAGCAGGAACTCCGACATTCAGAACAGCTGGTTGTCTGTTCTCACTGCACGAAAAGGAGGCAATCACTATTAAAAATATGATCCCGTAAAGTGTACATTTTTTCATAGGTCTATAGTCATTAGTTTTGTTAATCGGGTTATTTCTATATATACGTTATTTTACTTTTGCAACTGTATGATTCAGAAGAATATATATCAGATTTTCTGCAGCCACAACAGGGTTGGACACTGAGTTTTTCATAAAGTAAAAAGGCATGAAAAGTGAAGATAACAGCACTATCATATTAATCCTGCCTGATGTTTTCATGATCCTTAAGGCCCAATTTTCAAAAATAGGAAAATTGCAGGGATTATCAGTTATAAAATAAACTATTTTGAGCCTCTTTTGCTGGTGTAATTTTAAAGCCCGATAAAGTTTTTCAACAAGCTTTTAAAAGCCGGGGGATAATACAATTAAGGTTAAGGTCATTGGAAGTCTTAAGAATATTACCGGACCGCATCTCAATTTTCGAACACGCTCCAAATTGGCTATACAAATAACTTAAAATCAATATACTATTTTAGAATTATTTGGATAAATAAAATATTTTTCTACATTTGACATGATAATTAATTAAATACTGATTTAATAACCCAGTTTTTTATATTCAAAAAGGGGAATTTGTATAGTAACAGAATCTCTGAAATTTTTAACTTAAAAACCAATCTATGAGAAAATTTTTGATGATTGTCACAGGAACCTTAATTACCGGAAGTTTGATGGCCGGCGGACTGGTTACAAACAATAACCAGAGTGCCGCATGGGTTCGTCTTCCCGCCAGGGATGCATCCACTGAAGCTGATGCTGCATATTTTAATCCTGCAGGATTAATGAAACTGGATAATGGATTGCATATTTCTGTTTCCAACCAGACTATTTTCCAGACAAGGGAAATTAAAAGCACTTTTCCATACCTGAACTCGGGTGATTACAAGGGATCAGTTTCGGCTCCGATATTTCCTTCCCTTTATGCAATTTATAAGTTAAATAAATTTGCTTTCTCTCTGGGATTTATGCCAATTGGCGGTGGTGGTGGTGCTACCTTTAACAAGGGACTTCCATCATTCGAATCTCAGGTGGCCGGTTTGGCGCCCGGACTGACAGCCAGCGGAATTCCTACTACCTCGTATTCTGTCGACATGTATTTCAAGGGTACCTCTGTCTATTACAGTTATCAGGCCAACGTCGCATACAAAATAAATGACATGCTGTCGGTTGCGATCGGAGGCAGGCTGGTTACCGTAAAAAACACGTACAACGGTTACCTGAATAATATAATGATCAATCCCACATATCCGGCATTTGGTTCATCATTTGACGGAAGCATGGTTTCTGCCCCCGCTTTCTTCACGGCTGGCGCAACAACACTTAACACACTGGCTGCCGGGGCAACATCATATGCTTCAGGTTTACAACCGATAATTACAGGTGGTGGAGGCAGTGTTTTATTATCCGATGGAGAAAGTGTGGGACTGACATCAGATCAGATAACTCAGATTCAGCAAATCCTTGGTGCTGAAGGGTTAACCCCGATTCAAATAGGTGCATCCACAATTTCCTCTGCACAGGCAAACCTTTCTGCAGGTGCCCCCGGATTTACAAGCAAGGCAGCTACAATGTCAGCATACGCTGCCGAAACAGCAGATAAAAAAGTTGATGCAGAACAGACCGGAACAGGCTTTACTCCGATAATAAGTGTTAACATAACTCCTGTCCATAACCTTAATATTGCTATAAGGTACGAAATGGCAACAAAAATCAGCGTGGTCAATAAAACCACGACAGATCTCATTATAGGCTATACATCTGAAGGGCAACCGATTACGATGTTCCCCAACGGTGCAAAGGTCAGAAATGACATGCCTGCGATGCTTGCAGTAGGTGGTGAATACACTTTCATGAAGCTCAAAATTTGCCTTGGAGGCGATTATTTCTTTGACAAATCTGCCAACTATGGACATACGATTAATGGAGAATCTGTTCCCAACAGCCAAATCATAGCAAATAATGGATTTATACTGGAAGGCGGGCTGGAATATAATCTGACCAAAAGATTTCTTTTAAGCGCCGGATACAACTATGCTAATAAGGGTGTTAACAGCCAGTACCAGAGCGACCTTACATACGGCAACGCCACCCATACTATCGGTTTTGGCGGAGCATATTCGATCGGCGACAGAATAAAGATCAATGCCGGTGTCAACTATACGTCCTATGTTGATGACACTATCAGTGTAGATAATTATATTGGACCCATCGATGTTCCATCTTCGGAAACTTTATCAAAGAGTACCTTCCTTTTTGGAATCGGACTAGATCTGAAGCTTTAGAATTTTAACCCTTTATGATATTAAAAAGGCTGATCTTGAATTGATCAGCCTTTTTTAATTGTCAGGCGTAATTTTATCAATTGTTTTTTAACGCCGATCAAGGTTAATTTCTCCAATTTACGATATTAGCATTTCAATTAAATGCTATCAATAAAAACAATGGCACAAATAAAAATTGAAGTTATTTTTCTGATTATCCTGATGTTAATCGGATGCAGGACAAAAAATGGTATAAATGATAAAGCTGAAAGCCCAATGCCTGTGACAACTGCCCGTGTAGCAAAAGTTGCTTCAGGTAAAGAGATTGAAATGAGCGGCAATATAGAGGGTTCCAAGACCGTAAGGCTGGGCTTTATGGTAGCAGGAAAAATTGATTACATTGCTGCCAATGAGGGAGAACCTGTTTCAGAGGGCAAGCTCCTTGCCAGTCTCGATCCGTCAAATTATGCCATTGCAAAAGAACTTGCCGATATCCAGGTAAACCAGGTTCAGGATGAATATGACCGGTTGAAATCGATGCACGATAAGAACAGCCTCAGTGAAAGTGATTTTGCAAAAATCTCGTTCGGACTTCAAGAGGCTAAAGCACAGCAGAAGCTGCATGCAAAAAACCTGTCCGATACAAAACTTTATTCTCCTATTGACGGGGTTTTACTTAAGAAGCTTGCTGAAGTGGGCGAGATAACAGGTACAGGGACTCCGCTATTTGTTGTATCGGATATCAGAAAAATAAAAGTAAATGCCTTTATCCCTGAAAATGAACTTCATTATTTAAGGATCGGCCAGTCTGCTAAAGTCAACATTACCTCCCTTGGTAAAACTTTTGAAGGGAAAATTACTGAAGTCGGCTCTGCTGCAGATGCTTCTTCCAGATCGTTCCCGGTCAAGATTGAAGTAGGAAATCCCGGATTGCTTATAAGACCCGGTATGATTGCAGAAGTTACGGTTCCGGCTGATGACAGGACAACCGTGCTTGCAGTTCCTGCTGAGGCAGTGATGCACGATTTCAATGATCAGAGCTTTGTCTATGTTGCCGATACTGTCAGAAACAAAGCTTTCAAACGGGTTGTAAGTCCGGGTGATATAATCGAGGATAAGATAGAAATTACTTCCGGGCTCAATGAAAACGAACTGGTTATTACCGGCGGACAACAAAAGGTGACAAATGGCCTTGACATAATCATAAATGAATAGCCGGGACATGAACTTTGTTAAAGCTTCCCTTAAGTACAAACAGGTTACATTATCGGTTCTGCTTATAGTTTTTGCCTTTGGCATTAACTCCCTGATAAACATGCCACGCCGGGAAGATCCAAAAATAACTATTCCCGGAGGGCTGGTAATTGCTTACTATCCGGGTGCAACGGCAGCTCAGGTCGAGGCTCAGGTCACAAGTAAACTCGAAGACTATCTTTTTCAGTATGAAGAAGTAAAACGTGATAAAACCTATTCCGTCACTTCCGACGGAATGGTGGTGGTTCATCTCTACCTCGAAGATAATGTCACAAAACCTGACATATTCTGGAGTAAACTGAGGCATCAGATGTTACTTGTAAAATCACTCGATCTTCCCCAGGGCGTCAGGGGGCCTGTAGTAAATTCTGATTTCGGTGATACCGAATCACTTATCATTGCCCTTGAAAGTGATGAAGCAAGCTACACACAGCTTAAAAGCACTTTATCAAAGCTGGAGGACCAGCTCCGCACTCTGCCTTCCATTTCCAAAATAAAAATTCTCGGTGAACAAAAGGAACAGATCCTTGTCACATTCAACTCAGAGAAACTGGCACAGTATGACCTGAATCTTCAGCAAATTGTCAAAGTACTTCAAACTCAAAACGTCATAAGCCCTACGGGTGAAATAAAACTGGAGGATATAAGTTCGTCCCTCTATACTGCCGGATTCTACAACACTGAAGAAGACGTAAGAAACCAGATTATTGGAGCTTCAAAGACAGGTGCAGTTATAAGACTTGGCTATATAGCTGACTTCGGCCGGCAGTATGCTGAACCTTCGGAAAAAATTACAGTTGACGGACATAAGGCATTGTTGATTGCAATACAGATGCATGAAGGGAAGAATATCGTAACCGAAGGGAAGACAATTGACAAAGAGCTGAAGGAGTTTTCCTTACTTCTACCTGGCAATATAAAGCTGACAACGATTGCAAACCAGCCGAAGATTGTTGATGAAAACATATCTCAGTTCCTGCATGAATTCCTCCTGGCAATAATTTCCGTAATCATTGTTGTAATGTTCCTCCTTCCGCTTAATATCGCAGCGGTTGCGGCGACAGCAATCCCGATGACCATATCAGTTACCATTGCACTGATGCATACATTTGGCATTGAGCTTCAGCAGGTTTCTCTTGCTGCATTGATTGTTGTGCTTGGAATGGTTGTCGATGACGCGGTAGTTATAGCTGATAATTATGTTGAACTGCTCGACAGGGGAAACGACAGGTGGACCGCGGCCTGGCGCAGCGCTACAGACCTTGTTGTGCCTGTTCTCACAGCAACAATCACTATTATCGGATCATTCCTGCCTCTTGTAATCCTGACCGGCGCAACCGGAGATTTTATCAGGACATTGCCTCTTACAGTAGCCATAGCTCTCTCCTCTTCCTTTTTAGTTGCAATGTTCCTTACCCCAATCCTGTGCTATGTCTTTATTAAAAGAGGATTGCACACCCCGGGCAGCAAAATCAGAAAGACATACATACTCGACCTTCTTCAGTCGGGCTACAACAAATCAATTGAATGGTGCCTTAAACACAGAAGCTTTACAGTTACAGGCAGTCTGGCAACAATTATTCTGGCTGCGTTGCTCTTTAAATTTGGCATCAGGCAGAAATTCTTTCCTGAGGCTGAACGGGACCAGTTCACGGTAGAACTTTGGATGCCCACAGGAACAAAGCTGGAGAAAACAGGAGGAGCCCTGTCAAGGGTCGAAAATCTCCTTAAGAATGACGGGAGGGTAGTATCCTATGCCACTTTTGCAGGCAGAAGTGCTCCCAGATTCTATTATAACTATTCCCCTGAGATACCGGTAAGCAGTTATGGACAGATATTGATAAACACGACAAATAAAAAGGCAACAAAGTCACTCTATAATGAACTTAAGTCAAAATTGGAGCTGCTAATACCTGATGGCAGGCCCAATGTAAAACTGATGAAGCAGGGCCAGCCCGAAACCGCCCCGGTAGAGGTTCGATTATCAGGTAATGACCTGAATAAGATAAAGGAAATCGGAGATGAAGTTCAGAGTATATTAAGAAAAGCAAAGGGAAGTGATAAAGTCAGAACCGATTTCATGGAAGATTACTACGGGATAAAGATCCGGTTGAGAGAAAATGCTTCAAGACTTGGCTTTACAACTACCAGTGTTTCACAAACCGTTTATGCCGGATTTTCAGGATATCCCGTTTCAACATTATACGAAGGGGATAATCCGGTTGACATAGTTCTGAGGCTGGATGAAAATGTGCGCAGGGGCACTGATGACCTTAGAAATTTTTATCTCCAGTCACCTGTAACAGGAGCGTCAGTGCCCTTGCGGCAGATTGCTGACCTGCAGCCCGAATGGCAGACGGGAAGGATAATCCGCAGGAACGGCGTCAGAACATTGACAGTTCAGAGCGATACCAGGAACGGTGTTCTTCCGTCAGAATTGCTGAATTCCGTCAGGCCTGAACTCGCAAGAATAAAACTACCTCCCGGGGTTAGGATGTACTTCGGGGGAGAATATGCGAACAAACAGGAAACCTATGGCGATATGGCTGTTGCACTTGTGATCAGCCTTATCGTCATTTTCCTTGTTCTGCTGTTCCAGTTCAGGAACCTTAAGGAAGTCGGACTGGTCATGCTTACAATTCCCTTAAGCCTCTTCGGCGCAATCTTTGGGCTTTATATCACCGGATATGAATTCGGATTTACTGCTTTTACAGGCATGATAAGTCTGTCGGGCATTGTGGTCCGCAATGCAATAATCCTGATAGATCATACCAATGAGCTCCTGAAAAAAGGTTTGAGTATTCCGGAAGCAGCTTACCAGGCAGGTAAAAGAAGACTGCGACCGATCTTTCTGACAGCCATGGCAGCAGCAATCGGAGTTTTCCCTATGATTTTATCGGGATCTCCGCTTTGGAGCCCTATGGCCACGGTCATTGCATTCGGGGTTGTGTGGTCAATGCTTATTACCACACTCTCAATACCTGTGCTTTACACAGTTACCATAAAGCCGAAAGATAAGAAGGATATACTTGAATCAATAAAACTGAAACAAAGTGAAAACCAGAATACCCTGTAGTCCTGCTTTGGTGGTTTCCCTGATGTCATTTGCGTTTCAGCTTCAATTAGCGTCCCAAGTGACCACTTCCCTGACACTCAGTCAGGCTGAGGACCTTGCATTGCAGAAGAACCACCTGCTTAATGTCAGGAGACTGCAGGTAGAGGAAAAGCAGCAAAAGGTAAATGAGGACAAGGTCAAATTCCTGCCATCTGTAATTGTTGGAGGATCATATCAGTACAATACGAATCTTCCCGGTCTGACACTTGAAAAGGGCATGTTCGGACAATTGCCCTATGGAACGTTAACAATTCCACTTCCGGCAAAAGATGAAGTGTTGCAAATAGGCAATCATAATCTTTACAATGCAGGTGTTGCTGTTTACCAGCCTGTTACCCAAATCGGAAAAATCAATGCGGGCTTAAATGTTACAAGGACCGAACTTCAGATAACAAAAACCGAAGAAGCAAAAGCAGCTGTTATTGTCAGACAATCTGTTGAGAAACTTTATTATGGCCTGCTTATCCTTCAGAAACAGATTGAGGAGGCCGAGATCAAAGTTGAACTTGCAAAATCAAAACTCGGTGATGTCGAGAGCGCTGTTTCTGCAGGAAAAACCACTGAATCGAATATGTACGGCCTTGCCGCTTCAGCAGCTGACGAAGAGCAGAATCTTCTGAAACTGAAAATACAATTTGACGACTATGCTTCCGATCTTAAACAACTTTCAGGTTTGGATCCTGCACAGGAAATAAAAATTGAACCGGTTCCTGCTGATAGTATGGTTTTCAATATGGCCGGAATAGATACCTCCTTTACCGCCGCAAGCCAGAAAAACAACGATCTGAAAATGGCCTCACTGGCCAATACCAAAGCTGATTACTCGGTCAGGGCAAGCAAGTTCAGCTATCTGCCTGATGTCGGGATCCTTGGCGGATACAGCTATCAGAACGGAACTGTAATATATCCCAAAAACAATACTTACATCGGTGCTTCATTAAAATGGAATCTTCAGGATATGCTTACCAACCGTACGGTCCAGCGGCAGAGAGTATACGTCAAGAAACAGGCTGAGGAGAATCTTGAAAATGCCAGGGAGCAGGTCAGAAAGGATATTACCAAAGCCTGCCGGAAAGTTAAACAGGCGGAGGAACTGATCAAAGTAGCGGCAAAGGTTGTTGATTACAGAAGAGAGGATCTTAAAATTCAGAGCGACAGACGTATATCCGGTTTGAATCTTGAATCGGACTTCCTTACTGCAAAAGCCTCAATGGCTAAAGCCGAAGCGGATTATTTTGCTGCTCAGATGAACTACAGGATAGCTGTCTCTGACCTGCAGATACTTACAGGAAATTACTGATAAAGAATTCCTGAAGGAATTTCCTTTACGACGGAATACCACAGGGTTTCACGGTGTGTAATACGGTGCTGATTTATAAAAGACACCGTGTTACTCTTTTTTAACTCAGTGTGATTCAGTGGTTAGTATTTTATCCCCTGGTCATTAAGGTATTTGAGATATTGAGTCAGTCTCGGGGCATCAGACAATTTAAATCTTTCATACCATCTCTTTGCCTGAAGATCATCCCCTGCTTCGCGTGCAAGCCTTATAATATTTATATAAAGCATGCCTTCTGATCCAAGATTCATTTTATCGGTTTCGTTAAGGATATCCGAAAAATATTTTATCCCTTCCAAGGGCTTTGCATTATTTGCTTTAATATAGGCTTCATCTATCTTTTTGTTCAGTGTAGTGTCGAGGGTTATGCCGTAAATTGAAAAACAATGTGCATCGCATTCCTCAACCAGGTCGATCCATCTGACACCTTCCCTGACAGGAGGAAATGAAAGCGTAAAATCGAGCTTCTCTCCTGCTGCCTTGAATTTATAAGAGTCGGGGCAGACAGGAATGCCTGATGAAAAGTTCAACTTGCTTCGCTTTCCGTCGGGATAGATAATATAAATATTCTTATCTGCACAGAAATTGCCACCTTCGATTCTGTTTTCGATACTCATGAATAAAGTAGTTGCTGCCGGAGTTGACTCTATCTTATTTATTTCCAATGTTTCATGGCTTTTAAGGCCAAAATTGGGCTTATGAAAAGTCTGAGAGTACCCAGTTATAGGAAAGGAATTCAGTATAATAAAAATTATTACCGGATTTTTCATCTTTTTAATGAATTTAAAAGAATGTAAGTTATAAAAATAAAATTTACTGCAATTATTGTTATTTTTAATTCATGACACCGGAATCTAAAATTAGTTCAGAAGTCGGTCTAAAATTAAAAAGTGAAAAAATCACAGAAATGTAACAATTAAGTAATACTCAAAATAAATTTGAAAAATAAATGAAGTTAACTTTGTACCAGTTTATTGTACTTTCTGAAGAATGCAAATCATCTTTAATAAGCCAGCTATGACGACAAAAAAGGAAGAAGCTATCATGGACAGTGTTAAGAGTTTAGAGGAGATGGCAGATATTGTCCTGACCCAGTTGACTCTTCTTGAAAAATATATGCCTCTTAACGATCGAATGGAAATGGAGAGTATCGTTTCTTCTATTGAAGAGAACGAGAGAAAAATTGATAAATATGAAATAATTATAAATGACAAATTCATTAACTCAATTGTTTTATTTCAGCCTGTAGCCTCTGATATCAGAAAGCTTAATACAGTTTACCGAATATCAATAAATCTTGAGCGCATAGGAGACATCGTTTTAAATATAATTCATTCCGTTGAATCAGTTAAAGGAACAATCGAATACGAAGCTATGCAGGATGTTTTAATGAATATGCTGGTATCCGGAGTGACCATGGTTGAAAAATCACTTCTTTCTTTTATAAATAATGATGATTCATTTGCTGAATGGACTATCAAAAATGATGAGATAGTAGATGAGATGAACAGGAAGCTTCTCAAAAACAGTGTCTCAAGAGCAAAGGTCAGTGAAAAAACTAGGGAAATGTTACTGAGTTATATGGACCTGAAGAATATAATTACCAACATGGAAAGGTTAGCTGATCACGCAACAAATATAGCAGAAGCCTCAATTTACTCGATGCAGGGAACCGACATCAGGCATCAGGGATTTGGAACTCACCAGGCAGGAACAGAAATAACTGATATCAAGTAATATGGATTATAAGGGAAAAAAGATCCTGATAGTTGATGATGAAGAGGACTTATGTGAAATACTTCAGTTTAATCTTGGAAATGAAGGATTTATTACTGATTCCGCCTACTCGGCGGAAGAGGCATTGTCAAAACCTCTTCCTGAATACGACCTTCTCCTGCTGGATGTAATGATGGGATCTATTTCCGGTTTCAAACTGGCAGATAAACTAAGAAAAGAATTTAGCAGTAAGGTCCCGGTCATCTTTCTTACAGCCAAAGACACTGAAAATGATATTCTGACCGGATTCAGCCTGGGAGCTGATGATTATATTTCCAAACCGTTTTCAATTAACGAGCTGATAGCAAGAGTAAAAGCTGTTCTTAAAAGATCAGATTCCGATAAAATCAAAGGGGGAACGCTTGTCAGATTTGGAGAAATTGAACTTGACAAAGTAAGAAAGAGAGTGATAGTCAATGATGAAAAAATAGAGCTTACAAAAAAAGAATATGAGATATTCAAGCTTCTTATTGAAAACCCTGGAAAAATCTATTCAAGAGAGGATATACTGAACTTAATCTGGGATAAGGATGTAATAGTCACTAACAGAACTATCGATGTAAACATTACCCGTCTCCGAAGCAAGCTTGGCGAATATGGCGTGTCCGTTAAAAACAAAACAGGTTACGGTTATTACTTTGAGATCTGATCAAAATCTAAAATTGTGACTTCCAGGTATAATTTCCGAAAATCACTTTTTCTGTACTATTCTGCGATATTTATTCTCTTCACCGCCTTCATCCTGGTTTATATGAGCAAAATGGAGAAGGGATTCAGGATCCCGATTCTTAATAACGAGCTGCAAGCTGCTGTCCTTCGTGAGTCATCCACCTGACACTGCCGCGAAATTACCTGATAACAAATTAATTAACAGCTTTTTAATGTCACGTTATTGTTACATTTTCAGGTCACCGTTTAAATCATAAGAACAGGGTTGCAATAAGTTGTGAGGGGGATTGCCGAAGGTTACTGTTTTAGTAATTAATTGATTACATTTAACCATTGAATTCAAATAATCCAAAATGAACCAAAAATGGCTGGAATGGGCAGCAAGGCTGCAGTCAATAGCACAGGCAGGCCTGACATTTGGGGAAAACCGGTATGATCTTGACAGATACCAGCAGATAAGAGACCTTTCAGTTGAAATTCTAAATGAATACACCGACATTGGCAGTGAAAAAATAAAGGACCTGTTCGCTTCTGAAACCGGCTACCAGACGCCGAAAGTAGATATAAGGGCATCTGTTTTCATGGATGACAAAATCCTTATGGTCAGGGAAAAAATTGACGGAGCATGGTCGCTGCCCGGAGGATGGGCTGATGTCAACACATCAGTGAGCGAGTCAGCAATCAGGGAATGTCTTGAAGAAGCAGGAGCAAAAGTAAAACCATCAAGGATAATTGCAATACATCTTGCTGACAGACATTTCAAGCATCCTTATCCTTACACTATTTATAAGATTTTTGTGGAGTGTGAACTTCTTGAAAACAAGTTTATTGAAAATACTGAAACACTCGATGCCGGTTTCTTTTCATTTGATTTACTGCCGCCTTTATCTCTTGAACGCAATACAGAAAGCCAGATTGAAATGTGCTTTGAAGCTAAAAAACATAAATTGTTCGAAACTCTGTTTGACTGAAAACACTATGGAAAAACTGATTTTAATCCTATTATTTTTAATAATTGAATTGATGCCGGATGGACTGGTCGGACAAGGCAAATCTGATTTAAATTTCACTGAATCAGGAATAGTACTTAAGACCCCGACAGGTGACATTTGTGGAACGCTGGCCATTCCTGAACATCCAAAAAGAACTCCGGTAGTTATTATTATTGCTGGTTCAGGACCAACCGACAGGGATGCCAATTCAACCCTGGGCATAAAAACAAATTCATATAAAATGCTGGCAGCAGGCCTTGCAAAAAATGGCATTTCATCATTACGGTTTGATAAGCGGGGCATAGGGGAAAGCAAAGCATCTGTCACTAACGAAATCGATCTGAGATTTGACACTTATATAAACGATGTAATTGGTTGGATCGCTTTGCTAAAACAGGATAAAAGGTTTTCGGGTATTATCATCCTGGGTCACAGTGAAGGTTCACTAATAGGCATGATAGCTGCGGAAAAGGGTGAAGTCTCAAAATTTATTTCTTTCGCCGGAGCCGGAAGACCGATAGATTTAGTTCTAAAGGAACAACTTCAAAAACAATTGCCACCAGATCTTATGGAAGAATCAAACAAGATAATAGATAGTCTTAAAGCAGGCTTTACAGTTTCAAAAGTCAATCCTGTTTTATTGAGCCTATATCGTCCAAGTGTACAACCTTACATGATATCATGGTTAAAATATGATCCTGCAAGGGAAATAAGCAAACTTAAAATACCCGTTTTGATCATTCAGGGAAAAACTGATATCCAGGTAAGCACTGAAGATGCCAGATTATTATCCGCTGCCAAGCCGGATGCCCAGCTTCTTCTGATTGATAATATGAACCACATCATGAAGGAATCAGATTCAGATCTTCAGAAGAATTATGCGACCTACAGGAATCCTGACCTGCCTTTGAAATCAGGATTAGTTGATGAAATCGCCGGCTTCATAAAAAAGAGATGACAGACGAAAGAAAGTCATGTTTTTTCAGATCATTGTTTTTTTGTTTTTTTCCCAAGTCTGTCAAGTACAATTTTTCCTTTTGCAATTATACCGGCGGATCCTTCTCCGCTTAACATGTTAATCGTTGCTGCAAGTTCATTTGTGAGTTCGGGATAAATCCGGGCAAGCTGAAAAAGGATTTCCATTGAATATGCCTTCACTGCGATTGATGAGAAACCCGACTTCAATGACGCAAAACAATGATCTGCAAGCAACCCCTGGTGCCTGTCGCTTATAATCTTCAGATCAGCGAGAGATATTGACCTCAAAAGCGAACGTTGAGTGCTTTCATCCTCAAGTTTGTCAAGCGCTTCAATTATCCCTGAAAGATAAGGATGAATAATATCGGGAAAATTGTCACAAACCTTGCTCAAAGTCCATGAGGCGTGGAAAGCAAGTTTCCTGTCATCTGAAAATGAATACTCCAGCAGTTTCCCTACCATTTCGGGATGCTCGGCTGCAGAACCTGCGAGCCATTCAGCCTCCCTGGTACCCTTCATCCTGCCAATCATCGACTTCAGCTCCTCATCATTTACCCCCGGCATAGTTGTCACAGGCGAACTGATATCTGACATCTCCGGAACAATAATGCTTTTCAGATAATTGTTGGCAACGATTATGTCGGCCTCCGAAAAATCTACATTCTTCAGTTCTTCTGTATTAAGCCATTTGAATGAAACATGCTCGGAAAGCACCGGACGATCATCAAGGGTATCGCATAAAAAGGGGATAAGAGCTATCTGCTTCAGGCCATAATCATATTCAACTTCATCAAGACGCCTGCAGATAACGATATCCATCGCCAACTCCTCTTTTATTTCCCTCAGGATACACTCCTCTTCAGATTCTTCCTCCTGTATTTTACCTCCGGGAAACTCCCATTTCATAGGATGATCGCTCTTTTCTCCCCTTTGAACCACAAGAATCTCATTCTCTTCGTTCACTATTATTGCGCAAGTAACTCTTATCATTTGAATTTAAACAAGAAGATCTTCATAAAGCGGTATCGCCATAATATAATCATACATGTTATTCACGGAATCATATCTGAAGGCATAATGCCTTAGTCCGTTTGTGAAAACTACATAAGGCACTCTGTATTTCATATTATATTCTCCGAGTTGCTCCCTTACACTATCATCAATCTCAATTTCAGTGGATTTGCACTCCACAATAAGGACCGGTTCTCCTTTCCTGTTATGAACGATAATATCAGCTCTTTTCTTCAGGTTGTTTAACCTGAAAAATCCCTCAACAATCATGAGTCCCGGGGGGTAATTGCCTTCCCTTATAAGATACTGGATAAAATTCTGTCTTACCCATTCTTCCGGCGTAAGCTTTACATGTTTCTTCCTTACCGGGTCAAAGATCATTTCCGATCCCTCCTTCCCGGTTATCCTGAAGGAATATGTCGGCAGATTCAACTGTTTCAACTTAGTTTTAGTACTTTTGATGTTTCAAATATATTGAGATAATTCCAACGATAAAACACTTATGAAGACCAAAGAGGATATTGTTAATAACTGGTTGCCAAGGTATACGGGTAAGAAGATCGAGACATTCGGCAAGTATTTTCTTCTTACAAATTTCGTGAACTATGTTGAGCTGTTCGCAAAACTGAACAAAACCGAAGTTGAAGGTAAGGATAAGAACATGCCAAGCTCATCAGCTGAGGGTATAACAATTCTCAGTTTCGGAATGGGCAGTCCGAATGCGGCAACCGCAATGGATCTGCTGAGCGCAGTAAGTCCAAATGCAGTCCTCTTCCTGGGAAAATGCGGCGGACTAAAAAAGAAGAATAAGCTTGGCGATCTCATCCTCCCAATAGCAGCTATAAGAAGCGACGGAACTTCAAATGATTATCTTCCGCAAGAAGTACCTGCGCTTCCGGCTTTTAAGCTTCAGAGTGCAATTTCAGCTTCAATCACAAGACATAACAGGGAATACTGGACCGGAACAGTTTATACAACAAACAGGCGTGTCTGGGAGTATGATGCCAGGTTCAAGAAATATCTTGTAAAAACAAGGGCAATGGCTATTGATATGGAGAGTGCAACTATTTTTACGGTAGGTTTTGCAAATGAAATACCAACGGGGGCCTTGCTGCTGGTTTCTGATCAGCCCATGATATCGACAGGAATTAAAACAGAAGAAACTGATCGTCAGGTAACTGATAAATATACTGAGTTGCACCTTGAGATAGGTATTGATGCTCTCAAGGAAATAAAAGACAATGGAATTTCAGTAAAACACCTTAGATTCTGAAAATGGCCATTACCTATGAGGATATTATCTCCGACCTCAGAAAGCGGATATTCAAGCCTGTTTATTTTTTAGCCGGAGACGAGCCCTATTATATTGACCTGATAACAGACTTCATTGAGGAAAAAGTGCTGACAGATTCAGAAAAGGCTTTTAACCAGTTAATTATTTATGGCGAAGATACGACCGTAAATGATGTCATTGAAACAGCCCGACGGTTCCCTATGATGGCAAGCCACCAGGTAATAATTGTCAAGGAAGCTCAGTCAATAAGAAATATTGAAGATCTGATATTTTATCTTGAAAAACCGCTTTTATCAACAATTCTGGTTCTAAATTATAAATATAAAACCGTCGATAAGAGGACAAAACTCTACAAGGCACTTGAAACTCACGGTGTTTATTTTGAGTCGGTCAGGCTGCGCGATTACCAGGTACCTGCCTGGATTGACAGGCATCTTATGTCAAAAGGAATACGGATTGACCCGGCAGCCTCAGCAATGCTGACCGAATTCCTTGGCACCGATCTCCACAAGATCGTGAATGAGCTTGAAAAGCTCCTCATAACAATGCCAGCCGGCAAACAGGTCATCACATCATCACTGATCGAGAAAAACATTGGAATAAGCAAGGATTATAACAACTTTGAACTCCAAAAGGCTGTCGGCGAAAGGAATATACTTAGAGCCAACATGATAGTTCATTATTTTTCCAATAATCCCAGGGACAATCCGATAAACCTGACTATTGCCTCCCTCTTCAGCTTGTTTACCAGGATCCTGAATTACCACTATACGACTGACAGGTCCAAAAACAATATTGCAGCTGTTCTTAAAATAAATCCTTATTTTGTAAAGGATTACGAGCTGGCAGCATCAAAATATGATGTTGCCAGGACAATGGCTGTCATAAGCTTGCTGCGGACATACGACATGAAATCAAAAGGCTACGGGGATATCAGCACTGAACCAGGCGATCTGCTAAAGGAGCTGGTGTACAAGATCCTGCATATATGATTTCTAATTCATTTCCGGTGATTCCGGAAAATCAGCCCACATCCTGTATTTATTATGGAAGCTCCGCAGCAGCCTTTTCCAGCTGTCGGGTCCCCTGCTGTTCATAATCGTTTCGGTTTTTACCCGTGCAATCATCCATGAGTTTTCCTTAAGTTCACGTTCCAGCTGACCTGCTGACCAACCCGAATAACCGAGAAAGAATCTTATCTGGTTTGGCTTGACAGAGCCTGTTCCTATCAGGTGTCTTATGGCGTCAATATCGCCTCCCCACCATATATCCCCGTCGACCGCAACGCTTTTAGGTATTATATCACCAAGATTATGAATGTAATGAAGAGTATCGGGAGCCACCGGGCCACCCATATTGAGAGGTTCGTTCCATCCTTCAAAACCGGAAACAGCATCGCATATTTTTATGTCAAGCTTCTTGTTCAGAATAAATCCTACCGACCCTTCAGCATTGTGATCGGTAAGATAAACAACGCTCCGGTTAAAGAAAGTATCAGGGAGAAAAGGTTCAGAAATCAGTATTTTGCCTTTCTCAGGTATCTTGTCTTCGGGGAGTATAGCAAAAAGATCCAGTTCTGGTTTCATCTATGATAATTTACCGACACAATTTAAGAATTTTTATTTTTTATTAAGTATAATTATAACAAATGAATTTTGTTAAATGTTAATGCCTCATCAGTGATTTAATGAACGGGAAAAGTCAATAATCTCTCAAAACAACGCTGTAAGGTACTGCTATAACCATGGTTTCAATGGGTTAAACCTTTTGCAAGGGCAGTAAGAGTGATCCGGCGGTAAATTCAAAATAAATTTATTAACCAAATGCCTTTTTTATTAAAAAAATCAAGAATAAAAATGCCATCGATTGATTATTGTAATATTTTTGCCTGTTTTGATAAATAATATGATGCAAAAGAGTACTTTAAGAATTATTGGAAACAAAGTTGTTCTGAACGTCCGTGAACGGATGTGTGAGACGGCGGAGGAACTGCTTGCAAGTGAAAAATTCAGGGCGGTTCTCGACCATTGTATCAACGACCTTAAGTCAAAGGAATCACCACTGCTTGAAATATTTGAATACGGCGGACCTGACGAAGAGTCAGTCGATAACCTGGTAAAAACCCTGACAATGTTGTTTAAGTATGAGAGCAATGTCGTCCCTCATATTTTTGATAAGTCTGAGACATTCCTCAGAGATCGCCACCTGCTTAATAGTTTCGTTGAGCATCTTTATGATTACTGGAGACATTTTGACAGGTTCCTTATAAATGATTCGGAGGGCGACCGTCTTGATAAAAGACCTTACAGGACATTCAATGAGACTATAGAGCATCTTACCCACCTTATTAGAACTGTTTACAGGCATATCCAGGAAAACATTACCGGAAGCCATCCTACGGTTTACCGGCAGGTGCCTGCCGGTGCTGAAATGGCAGTGATTTCGCTTCCCAAGGATATAATATGGCCTGAAGAAAATTACAATAAGCTGAATAACATTCCTGTAATAAGGCAGATGCTTATTTATCCCCCGCTTGTCATTCAGCAGCCGATGAACAAGAGAACCGGGGATTTTAAGAAAATAAGTCAGAACCCCGTCGACCTTACCGAACTGAATTCTGAAGACTGGTTATGTTATCCGACTAAGGTAGGCAGGCTTATCATTATGGTATATTTTCATCTGAATTTCTTTGAGCTGGGACTGTCATTGTGCAACTTGTTTCAGCTTGCCGAAGATTCGGACCTTGAACGGAAACCTGATGCAGTGTTCCTGTACGGGGTACAGGGAAACTCTCTTGACGGGCTGGCAGAATATCAGACAATCTTCTATAACGACGAAAAAAATGACCTTTTTGTGGGTGCCATACCCGGAAAAGCAGAATTCGGTTATTTCGGCTACCTCAAGAAAATGATACTTACTCTTCATAACTCGATCGTTATGAAAACCGGCAATATGCCTTTCCATGGTGCAATGGTGAAGATACTCCTCCATGGTAAAAAGGAAGCGACAGTCCTGATGATGGGAGATACCGGAGCAGGAAAATCTGAGACCCTTGAAGCTTTCCGCGTTCTTGGTGAAAAGCATATCCGTGAACTTAAGATCATTGCAGATGACATGGGATCGATCGAACTCGATTGGCAAGGGAATCCTACAGGCTATGGCACGGAAACAGGAGCATTCCTCAGGCTCGACGACCTTCAGCCCGGATATGCTTACGGGCATCTCGACAGGTCAATAATAATGAATCCCAGTCAGGTGAATGCCAGGATTGTATTTCCTGTAACTACTTATGAAACAATTGTCCAGGGACATAAGATTGATTTTATCCTCTATGCAAACAACTATGAGGAGATTGATAATGAGCATCCGGTCATTGAGAAGTTCGATGATGCTGAGCAGGCCATCAATACTTTCCGTAACGGAGCCGTCATGAGCAAAGGAACCACGACGACCACCGGATTGGTTCATTCCTATTTTGCAAATATCTTTGGTCCTCCTGAGTACAGAGATATCCATGAAGAAATTGCAAAGAAATTTTTCGGTTCATTCTTTGAAAAAGGGATTTTTGTAGGACAGATGCGGACGAGGCTCGGGCTTCAGGGATATGAAACATCAGGACCCAGGGAAGCTGCGATGGAATTGCTAAAAATAATCAGTGAAATGCCCCCAACCCCCTGAAGAGGGCTTTAATTTAGTGTCATCATGATCCGATTTAGGAAGAGCCGGGTTACTATTTTTCCGGAACAGCCTCTTTCATCATTGCATATACCATGTCAAATATATCTTCGGCATTAGGCTTTGAAAAATAATCGCCGTCGGTTGTATATGCTGGCCGGTGTTCTTTACCCGTCAAAGTCCTCGGCGGATTGTCGAGGTAATTCCATCCACCGTGCTTTTCAAGCACTTCCTGCATCATGTAGGCGGTAGTGCCGCCGGGGACATCTTCATCAAGAAACAAAATCCTGTTGGTCTTTTTCAGCGAATTCAAAATGACCCTGTTCCTGTCGAAAGGAACCAGTGTCTGAACATCGATAAGCTCTACCGAAATATCATGTGCTGCAAGTTGCTTTACAGCTTCTGCTGCAATTCTGACTGTCGATCCATAGCTCACCAGCGTAATATCGCCGCCTTCAGTCAGGATCTCAGGAATCCCCAGCGGTATCATGAAGTCTCCAAGGTTATCAGGCATCCTTTCCTTAAGCCTGTAGCCGTTCAGAGGCTCTATTACTATTGCAGGGTCGCATCCTGCAAGCAGCGTATTGTAAAATCCGGCTGCACGGGTCATGTCCCTGGGTGCGCAGACATATACCCCTCTTACCGAGTTTATCAGCATGCTCATTGGCGAACCTGAGTGCCATATGCCCTCAAGCCTGTGTCCCCTTGTGCTTATTATGACAGGTGCTATCATTCCGCCGGCGGTACGGTAATGTACTGTTGCCAGGTCATCGCTGAGTGTCTGGATGGCATACATAAGATAATCGAGGTACTGGATCTCGGCGATTGGCCTCATTCCCCTGAGGGCCAAGCCAATTCCCTGCCCCAGTATAGTTGTTTCCCTGATCCCTGTGTCAGTGATCCTCAGTTCACCATATTTTTTTTGAAGTCCCTCAAGTGTCTGATTGACTCCTCCTATGTATCCGGTGTCTTCTCCGAAAGTTACAAGAAGAGGGTATTTAGCGAAGAGCCTGTCGAAATTGTCGCGCAGGATAATGCGGCCCGGAACCTCAGGTGAATTCTCCGAATAAACAGGCGGAACAGGATTAATATTAATCGCTGAAGTCGGAGTTTCATTATAAAGAAACGTATCATAACTTATTTCAGCATTTCTGTAGTTGCGTTTCAGCCATCCATGAAGATCCTGCTTGAGGCCCTCTGAATTGCTGCAATCATTGCAGACATTTCTTAAAATCTTTCTCGCAGCAATAAAGTTATCTTTCCTTATCGGAGCGAGGATCTTCATCAGGTTATCAGTAATTTCCTCGACCGATGCCTCACTTGTTTTATCGGGGCATCGGCACGGGCGGTCCCTTATAATCTTTACCAGGGCATCCCTCTCAATCTTAATGGGGTCCTGGAACATTTCCCAGGCTTTCTTCCTGGCTTTTTTTGCCTCCTCCTCAGCCTCGGCTGCAATATCGTCAAGTTCTGGAGCTTCTGTAATTTGTTCACTGATAATCCATTCCCTCATCTTCCTGATAGGGTCACAATCCTCTTCCCATTTCAGCCTTTCCGCGCTCTTGTACCGCTCATGTGAACCTGATGTAGAATGGCCAAGAGGCTGAGTCACATCATCGATGTGGAAAACGACAGGTTTATGATTAAGCCTGCAAATCGAGATGCCTTCTTCATACATCCTTATAAGACCCGGATAATCCCAGCCCTTGCCTTTAAAAATCATTATTCCGGGCTTACCCGGTTCATCTTCAAAACCTTTCAGAATATCAGAGATGCTTCCTTTTGTGGTCTGGTATTTCTTTGGAACAGAAATCCCGTAACCATCATCATATACCGAAACAGCCATCGGAACCTGAAGTACGCCAGCTGCATTAATCGTTTCCCAGAAATGGCCTTCGGAAGTGCTTGCATCACCTATTGAACCGAATGCAACCTCATTTCCTCCACTGGACAAAGTTGTGTAACTCTTAAGTTCGCTGTTTTCCCTGAAGAGTTTAGAAGCATAGGCAAGTCCCAGAAGCCTTGGCATCTGGCCTGCTGTAGGTGAAATATCCGGAGAAGAGTTTTTCTGTCTGGTCAGATCGCGCCAGGTACCGTCCTCATAGATATTCGGAACCGAAAAGTGATTGTTAAAAACCCTCCCGCCATTTCCGGGGTTGATTTTCCTGTCGGTGTTTCCGTAAAGCTGGTGAAAAAACTCTACCGGACTGAGATATCCCATCGCCATCATCCAGGTCTGATCGCGGTAATAGCCCGATCTCCAATCCCCATCCCTGAATTGTTTGGCCATTGCAATCTGAACTATTTCTTTCCCATCGCCGAAAATGCCGAATTTTGCTTTACCGGAAAGAACTTCCCTCCTTCCGATCACGCTAAGGTTTCTGCTAAGGTTAGCAAGCCTGAAATCCGCTAATATGGTTTCTTTACTGATGTGGCTATTTTGCGCTGTATTACCTTGATCCATGCCAATAACTTATTTCTTGATTCTGTCAGTGATAAAACAAACTTTTGAAGTGGTTGTTTAAATATAAATAAAGAAAGACATAAATACTTGCACGGAAAGTCTATTTATCCTTTGTATCCGAAATACGTGCCGCCAGCTTTTTGGACATCCATGTCCTGAAATTTCCGCCATCGTCAGAGTAAACAAGAAATGCTTCCAGTTCCTGATGCTTCTCCAGAAACTGTACTGTCTTATCCTTTCCCATAACCATACAGGCCGTTGCATATCCGTCGGCCGTAGCACATTTGTCGGCCAGTACGGATGCACTCAGGAGCTGATTCCTTGCAGGGTAACCTGTTTTCGGATCAATCTCATGGGAATATTTGATTCCATTTTCAATATAAAACTTCCGGTAATTGCCCGATGTTGAAAGCGAGAGATCCTTTATTTCCAAAATAGCTTCCAGATCGCTTCCGGGGACATTATTGCTGTCTTCGGGTCTGTCAATGCCTATCCTCCAATACTTGCCTCCCTTGTCACCTTTGGCCCTCACTTCCCCGCCAATTTCGATAAGGTAGCTTTTTATACCCAGAGAGGTGAAATAATCGCTTATCACATCAACCGAATAACCTTGTGCAATGGCATTAAAATCGAGTTTTATCCCCGGATTCGTTTTAATTAACCGGCCATCTTTAATTGATACCTTATACATTCCCACAAGATTCAAAAGACTGTCGCGCCTTGACTCGGTAAAACTCTTGTGTGCATCCGGACCAAACCCCCACGCATTTACAAGAGGTCCGACCGTGATATCGAATTCTCCGTCGGTCTCTTTATAAATTTCATACGATTTCCTGAAAGCTTCAATGAAAAATGTGTCAAGCAGAACCTCTTCATTGCGGTTGACCCTTGAAAGAATCGAAGAATCCACATAGAGAGACAAGGACATATCAAATCTGTGAAGTATCTTCTCAACAGATGACTTCAGGTCATCCGGATTTATATTTCCCTGGTTCTGAAAGATCATGCTGTACGTTGAACCCTGAATAAACCCGCCAAAACTGTTGTAGACAGGGTTCTCCTTCCTGCATGAAAAAAGAAGGATAAGAAAAGCTGCAAGAATTACGTTGAAGCTTTTGCGCATTATTTGAAGTTTATTGCAAAAATAATGTTTATAAAACAAGGAAGATAATATTCCTGTAAATCTTCAGTTACCTGATCGTTTGAATCGATATGCCGGGTTACTTTGTTCTGTTTAGTCAGAAAGTCAGAATTTTGCATTATTTTCGCTTATTGTGAACAACAAAAACAGCTGTGATAAAATATTTAATATTATCATTTTTTCTGTTGACAGGGGCCCCTTCACTTTATTCACAGGATACTGATCCGTTGCTTTTCTCAAATCATGTATTTGACCCTAATATAAAAACAGTACAGCTTTACAAGGAAGGATGGAATCTTTCAAATCCTTTTATAAAGCTTAACAGCGATGAAAAGCTGGTCCTTGGTTTTGACCTGCTTGGCAATCACAATGAAACTTATTATTACACATTTATTCATTGCACGAAGGACTGGGAAAAATCTGACATTGTTACATCCGACTATACCGATGGCTTTAATGAAAATCCGATTGAAGACTATAAAGCTTCCTTCAACACTACAGTTAATTATACACATTACAGTCTTTCTTTCCCGAATGACAGGGTACGCATTACTCTGTCGGGAAATTATGTGCTGTGGGTCTATACTTCCGATAAGCCTGACAAACCGGTCATATCTCTCCGCTTTGTTGTCAATGAGGATGCAGCAGGAATAACAATTACTGCTCACAGGCCAAGAATGGCAACGGATGTGAATGAAAGCCAGCAGATTGATTTTACGGTAAAGTATTCGGGTATCGATATCAATGATCCCTATCGCAATGTCTATTCCTTTATTCTGCAAAATGGAAGATGGGATAATGAAAAGAAAGACCTTAAACCTGATTTTTATGGAAGTAATGAACTTAAATACAGTGCATTATCGGATAAGAACATTTTTGCCGGCGGGAACGAATTCAGGTATTTTGACATAAAAAGCATCCGAAACAAATCTGAGTTTGTCAGAAGGATTGACTTCCTTTTATCAAATTACCACGTCTACCTTGCTCCTTCAGATAACAGGGAATTCAAGCCCTATTTTTACTGGCATGATTTCAATGGTAAGTACTATATTGCCATACAGGAGCAGAAGAACCCGGACACTGACGCTGATTATGTTTATGTTTATTTCACCCTTCCGTCGGATAATATGATTGAAGGAGGTAAAATGTATGTTTCCGGAGCCCTGAACAACTGGTCATTTGACAGTAACAATGTCATGACCTACAGTACTGAGCATAAAGCTTATGAGTGCGTGATGTTACTGAAACAGGGCTGGTACAATTATGAGTATGTCTTCAGGAAGGATGGCAGCGACGATTCAGTCGCAACTCTTTTTGAGGGAAGTCATTATGAAACCGAAAACGATTATACAGTCATTGTTTACTACCGGAACCCCCGGGAAAGGTACGACAGGGTCATTGGAATTCAGACTTTAAATACCCTTAATAACCTCACCGACTAAAAGCCGGGAAACGCTTTATAACTGATCAATTAACCTTTGATTGCTTTTGTTCAGCTAATTCCAGGATTGTATTTATTGTATTCCAGTTCCTTGCAGTCCCGATAACTTTCATCTTATTCTCAAAGAAATTAGTGTAAAGCCTGGTCCTTCCGAATCCGTTCGGGCAATAAACAAAAATCTCTTTCCCCAAAATACTGAATTTGTCAGGCGGATAGTTTACATCCCTCACTTTCAGGAGTTGGTCCTCGCCAGGTTCAAACCTTAAAAACATTACGGCCATTTTAGCCGGATCAAATTCTTTTTCATTCAGAAAAGGATTTTTCGAAATGATTTTTTTGATTTCGTCAATATTTCTGATCATGGCAGGAACAGTTAATCCGAACGTATCCTTTATGGCATTTTCAATTAATGAAGCAACATCATCTTTCTTTAAATTGTTGATATTGTTAAAAATAACGTTACCGCTTTGAATATAGGTTTCTGATTGCCTTAAGCCGATCCTTTCAAATAACTCCGAAAGCCTGGTCATATTGATTTTATTATGACCAGCCATATTTACTCCTCTGAGAAAAGAGATCAGTGTGTTCATAAGGGGTTGTTCTCGTGAAATAATGTCATTAACATTGCTGCAATATAAAATGAAAATAACATTTTAAAACCAATTATAAAATGATAATGTTCAATCTGCCATAATTATAAAACTGTAAAAGGAAATGATATTCACTTTTGTTCATTATGAATTCACCGGTAGATAAAGTATATACGATTCACCTGATGAGCGGCGTATTAAAAAAAGTTGTAGGTTTGTATTATAAATGATTAAGCTCAGGTTCATAGAAAAGCTACCCCCTTTTCTCAGAAACAAATATGTTCTGACTTTAATCATATTCTTTGTTTGGTTGTTGTTCCTCGATTCAAATAATCTCATTTCGAGGTTCAGGGATATGAGAAACCTTAAAAAGCTTAAGTCAGAAAGGGAGTATTATGCTAAGCGAATAGAGGAGGACAGGAAAAAACTATATGAGCTGAAGACCGATGATCAGAATCTCGAAAAGTTTGCCAGGGAACAATACAGGATGAAAAAGCCTGATGAAGATCTTTATATTATTCTTACTCCCGGAGAAAACAGGAGAATAAACAGGAGGAACCATTAAGCTGTTTTCTCGATCCACCTGTAGTGATCAAGCAATTTCAAAGGATTGTCTGAACAAAAGCTGTCACCGGTCAGGATAAGAAACTCTGCGGCCGATTCCATTATATTTTTCTTTTCAAATAATTCTTTGTGGATCATGTTCATGTATTTAACCGTCATGAACATGTTAAACCATCCGAAAAACCTCTTCCGGAACGACGGGCTCCCCGCGGTATTTCTCCTGATCTCAAGTATCTTGCTGATCCATACCTGCCTGGATATAAAAAGCCTGATGCTCATGGGAAGCTCATTATATAAGCTTCCCGGATCATCTTCTGCATTTTCCGACAGCTTGCCTGCCATAGAAAAAAGGGATTTCAGATCCTTAAATGCCTGAATATTATACGACAGTAAAAATTCATCATTGCCGCTGGTCATTTTTTTTATCGTCGCTCCTGTTCCAAAAGGGACGCGGAATGACGACCGGGAGGAGGGGTAAACAGTTGTGCTGTTGAGATTAAAATAACCTCCTGAAGGGATCAGTTTCTGGATGAAATAAAAATCTTCCCCGGCCTCTCTCCTGTTCATTCCGCCGGCTTTCACATATGGTCCTGATTTTACACCCATAGCCGATCCTATTGTCTGATATGCACAGGGAAATCCGGCGAAACGCAGCCCCTGATTATAATATCTCAGGTGAAGCTCATAGAGTATTATCGCCCTGTAATGGCAGTCAGAGAACTCACCTCCGGACAGGGGATGCTCAAAATAAATACTGCAGGCAGAGCGATCTTTCCTTTTATAAAAGTCATCGCAAATCGCAGTTAAGTAGTTTTTCTCTACGGTGCAATCTGCATCAAGGCTTATTATAACTCCATCAGGCTTCTCCAAATTGTTGAAGCGCCTCACTGCTTCATCCATCCCTGTTTTTCTTGCAAGACCAACTCCCCAACGGGGAATGCTGAACGACGACGCGTCTATGTTAAAAAGGCTGAAAAAACATACGGAATGATTTCTTTTCCACTGTTCGACATCGTTTATTGTCCGTCGGTTGTTTTCAAAGCTCTCTTCAGCTGCATCAGCCGGGGCATTGACAACAATGATCACTTCAGTTCCGCAATCAGGCTCACTGCACCGGATGAGAGAATCAAGCATGCTGGTGATCCCCGTTTCATTATAGGAAGGGACAACAATTACAAGTCCAGTTTCTGGATCAGGTTGTTCTTTAATAAACTCCGGGAAAATCGCACTTTCTGCAAGATATGCTGAGGCGAAGCCCATTCTGACTATTTTTTCTCGGCTGCGTATTTTTTATTGAGAGCCTCAAGAATTACAGGTGTAATATCGTACGCACTGTTTCCGTACAGCACCACGCTTCCGAAGCTTTTTCCAAGAATATACTGATAGTTATAATCAGCTTTGTGTTCTTCAAGGAAAGTAGTAATGTATTCAAGAATCTGACGGTTCATAACCTGATCTTCCTCAACCAGGTCAGACTGAAGCTTGTCGCGCAGGTTTACCAACTCCTGCTGCTGCTGTACAAGAGCCTGCTCAATCTCGGCAGCAGTCGCTCTTGTAACAAGGCCCTTGTTCACTTTATCCTGATAATCTTTTACACCTTTTTCGTACTGGCTTCCCTTTTCATTCAGCTCAGCTTCAGCTTTTTTCTGCTTTTCAAGAAATTCTGCTTTTCTGTCGGCATACATACCGAATTTATAAACAATCGTATCAATATTAACATAGGCAATGCCGTTTGCCGGTGCATTCATGGTATTGGGCTGGATGGCTTTTTTTTCTTTTCTTTCACCTGAAAACTGAAAGTAAAACAATGCGGCAACTGCTAAAAACAGGACAGCAAACAGAGCTACAGATAGTTTCTTCATCGCAAAACAAATATTTATTAGACTTAAGTTATGCGCAAATATAATCAAATTAATAATTTAGAGAAAAACGGAAATGTTTTAACAGGTCTGAATATACAATCAGGATGAAGTCCTGAAAGCAGAAAACGTCATTTCCTAAAATTCAGGACAGGGGATGGCTCTTATTCGCTTGTGCTGTCCGAGAGTAAATGAATTGAACTCATAAACAAGCGATATCTCATGTGACCCTGCTGTTGAGGTTATAAGGTTTGAAATAGTAAAATCATAACTATAGCCTATATGAAGCTGTTTTGTCTTCACTCCGACAAGGCCTATTATAGCATCTCCCGCCTGAGATGTAACAAAAGGAATACCCCTGTACCACAGGCCAAAAATCAGAGGTTCCCTGTAGTAATACAATCCCAGGTCGGTCTGATAGAATTTTGCCTGCTTCTGAAAGTTAAATGCAACAGACAGTATGTCCTGGTATGTTCTCCTCAGCCTTGTCTTTTTCATTATCTGCATTCCGCCAAAAACATTCAGCTTTATCGGCAGATTCGATTCCTCTCCATAAAATGACTGTTTCGGGGTCAAAAGATGGTCAAGGGTAAAACCACCCCAGATCTTGTCGTTATAAACAAGGCCGGAAGTAGCAAAATCGATGTCTGCCACCTTGCTGAAAGGAGGCGGATAAATTGTCGGAACAGTTCCAGTGCCGGTCATCTGGCTGGCAAAGACCAGTTTGGAAATATCGAGCCCCAGATATGTGAACTTGAAATTCACACCGGGACGAATATGCCATGATTTGTTTATGTTAAAATCGTATGAATAAATCAATCCAATATTGGTGTTGCTTAAGTCTCCGGAGCCGGCGACGTCATATGTTGCAAGAACCCCTATTCCTGAATTGAAGTTCAGGAGGGCCTTATCGAAGGATATACTGTATGTATGAAAAACACCTGGTATAGCCGGCCATTGATTCCTGTAATTAATTGAAAGCCTGTACTCCTCAGTTGCTCCTGCAAACGAAGGGGCCAGATACAGGGCATTTGCATAAAACTGAGAAAAGGTAGGATCCTGACCGTAACTATCACATATAATGATTATTGACAGTATAAGCGAGTATTTGATTCTCTTTAACAAGATCGATCCATTTAGGTTTCTTCGACGAAAAGAGTGAAATGTAACAGTAATCACTCTTAGTTAAACGGCATTTTCCTAAAAAAGTGATAACTGTTATGAACATTTTTTTTTCGGAACGTTAAAATGGATGCCGTCATTGAAAAACTGCTATTGAATTGTTCAGGTAATTATTACTGACTATTTTATTCTGTAAAAGAATTCCTGATCCTTGTTTTCATGCGATTTTTATCTTGCAGAGACTTTAAACTACCGTTAAAACTCAAAAAAATATTTGATCAGTGTAATTTATCATCCTCACCAAGTGACAAACGTCATATAAAAACGATCCGGAATAATTTTTATTAGCAACTTTATAGCTCATTTCGGGTGAGCATAACAAGTCTAATTTTTAGTTCTTTTAAACGTATAAAAATATGCTAAACAAATTAATTGCAGCAATGCTGCCTTATTTTCCGAAGAAATTTATCTGGCTCTTTTCAAAATCTTATATTTCAGGAGAAACCATTGATGATGCAATGAGGGTCTCAAAGGATCTGAACAGCAAGAATATAAAGGTCACTCTTGATGTTCTTGGAGAATTCATATCAACCCCTGAAGAAGCAGAAGCCAATAAAAAAGAGTACCTCGACACTATTGACCACACTTATAAGTCGGGAGTTGACGGTAATTTCTCGGTAAAGCCAACATTTTTCGGCCTTCTGTTTGACCAGGAAACGTGCTATAGGAATATCCGTGAAATAGTTGCAAAAGCTGCTTCATACAACGGATTCATAAGGATCGATATGGAGGATTCATCTTGCACTGATCCCGAATTGAAGCTTTTCCGCAGGCTTAAGGCAGAATTTCCAGGGAACGTTGGAATTGTCATTCAGGCCTACCTAAAGAGAACCATTGATGACATTAAAGCGCTTAGTGACCTTAACAGTGCGGAATATCCCCTTAGTTTCAGGCTATGCAAGGGAATTTATATTGAGCCGGAGGAAATTTCATTTAAGAAGTACGAAGAGATTGACATGCATTACCTCGAAGACCTGGAGTACATGCTGAAGAATAAGATACATGTCGGTATAGCAACCCACGATAAGCCTCTTGTGGAAGGCGCTTACAAACTGCTTGAAAAGTACAGCGTTCCAAAGAACATGTATGAATTCCAGATGCTTTATGGTGTTACTCCGGGATTACGTGAAACCATAGTGGATAAGGGCCATTCAATGAGAGTTTATGTGCCTTTCGGGAAACAGTGGTTCGGCTATTCGACGAGAAGGCTTAAGGAAAATCCCAAAATGGCGAGCCATATAATAAAGGCTATATTTTATAAAGGATAAACACGAAATGGACCAGGGTGGGAAAGGCATGGTTATTGTTTTTTCCTGGCCGACTCGAGATATTTTTTATTTATCTGATCAATTTCATCTTTTGTCAGGCTTTGTTTCATTGCAGGAGGACTTTGCGGCAGACCTTTGAAAATGAGATAAGCCAGAGGCAGAACCGAAAATGGACTTAATCCAACCATCTTGTCTGATGGAATTCCTCCTTTTTCGCTTGCTTCCTGAAGCAGATTCTGCCTGAGCAACTGGTAATTTGCAGAAGGATCCCCAAGGTTCCCGGTTGTTACCTTTCCCTGGTAGGCAGCAACTGCAAGGTTGTATTTTGCATTTTCAAGTTCCGGATTAACCTGAATTGGAGCATTAAGTATCGTTGACTTGAGGTTTGACAGCTTTGGGACAATTATAACTTCATCTATCGAAATAGTATCAGTGTGAAGATTGACTCCTGCCACAAACTCACTGCCTGATAGCGTATCACTTACAAAAAACCTGGCTGCCTTATAGCCAAGCAGTCTGAAAAGAACGGTATCATTCCGGTTCACCATGAATGAAAATTCACCCGAAGTATCACTTGCAGATATAAATGTACTGTTTATAAATATCTGTGATTTGGGCAGAGGCGACATTGTTGATGCATCCCTGACTATTCCACGGAAAAGGAGCCTCCCCTCCCGATCATTACCAGCCTGGCCGGAACAAAATAAGACAGAGGTCATTGACAAAAGAAGTAATAAGCCCTCTCTCTTCATGTCTACATAAGATTATAATTTTAATATCAATTCGTTAAGCGGCCTTTTCGGGACATGATGATCATCGTTGCTGTCTCTCCAGTACCTGACATTGCCATCCCTGATCTCTTCAATTATTACCTTTTCTGCAGGTTTCCCCAGTGCAAGTATAAGAAGTATTTCGTACATCTCCGGAATCTTAAATTCATCCCTGAGATAATCGCGTTTTATTGAAGCTATCATGCAGCCGCCCAATCCTGCTTCGGTGGCTCCAAGCATCATGCTCTGCGCAGCAATGCCGTGGTCGACTCCGAATACTTCAGATATTGATTTATCTCCGAGTATTATTATGTATCCTGAAGGTCTTTGTCCGGGACCCGGTCCTTTCCATTTCTTAAGATATGCCGCCCAGACCAAAGAGGGAAAAACTTTCTCGCAATCCTCCGGGGAATTGTAAATCAGGTACTTCAGAGGCTGACGGTTTGCTCCTGAAGCTGAAAGTCTTGCAAGTTCGACAAGGCCTTCAAGAATGTCGTAATCAATCCTGTGACTCTCATCGAACCGTCTGTAGGAACGGGTCTTTAGTACCAGATCCTTTATTTTCATATTTCTGCTGTTACGAGATTGCCTGAAATGTTCCCTTTTCTGTATTTATTTTGAACTTTTTTCATCCTCATTGCCGTAAAGACCTTCCCTCGAGACGAGGTGGTCAAGATTTGAAATTTCCGGAAGCTTGTCTTTGGATGATGCATCGTACTGTTATCGGTCTTTCCAAGTTCTATTATCCGGTCAATCACTTTTCACTGCTGCCCGGAGCTTATCAGGGTAAAAGTCAGCAATGCTGAAAGTGAGATTATTTTTCTGATCATGTTAATAAATAAATTACAATACTGGGATCTGATAAAAGATTACCAGATGCAGTGAAGGGAACAAGTTTAATTCAATAATGATCCTTCCTTCTGAAGTCAGCTTATATGAAACGTTTTGCAACTATATCCCAGTCAATTATTTCCCAGAAGTTTTTAATGTAATCGGGCCGCCTGTTCCTGTAGTCTATATAATAAGCGTGTTCCCATACATCGCATGTCAGGAGAGGCTGTAACCCCTTCCTCAGGGGATTGCCGGCATTTGATTCCTGGAGGATCTGCATTGAGCCATCTTCCTTTTTTACGAGCCAGGCCCATCCGGATCCGAAAAGGGTAGCTGCGGATTTTGAAAACTGATCCTTGAATGAATCAAAAGAGCCGAATGAATTCTTTATCTCATCAGCGAGCGGACCTAATGGTAACTTACTGCCGTTTTTTGAGAATGCCTCAAAATAGAATGTGTGATTCCAGATCTGGGCAGCATTGTTAAAAATACCTCCTTCTGCTTTCCTGATAATTTCTTCCAGTCCTGCCTTCTCATATTCAGTACCTGGAATAAGGCCATTCAGATTATTGACATATGCCTGATGATGCTTTCCATAATGGAAGTCAATGGTTTCGGCACTTATGAAAGGGGCAAGCGCATCATGACTGTACGGTAACTTTGGTAATTCAAATGCCATTACATGAAGGTTTTAAATTAAACACATGAAAAAACTTCGAAGTTGTTTTATCAAATTTAGTCATTTTGCCAATCCTGTCACTGATGTCAGGCCAAAAAAAGATTTTCTGGTTTTAAAATTAATTATGCCTCAGGTGAATAAAAAAGATCAACTTAAATAGCTAATATTGCATTAATACGAACTGCTGATCATGATTTATATTACCAGACGGGAAAGTTTCAGTGCTGCCCATCGTATGTACAGGAAGGAGCTGACTGATGAGGAAAACTTCAGGATTTTCGGAAAATGTTCAAACCCAAACTGGCATGGTCATAATTACATTCTTGAAGTGACGGTAAAAGGAGAAATTTCGGAGAATACGGGATTTTTTTTCAACCTTGGTACGCTCAGGAATATCCTGAAAGAAAAAATAATCGATAAAATTGATCACAGGAATTTAAACCTCGAAGTAAGCTTCATGAAGGACAAAATCGCCACAACCGAGAACCTGGCAATATCTATCTGGAATGAACTGAAACCGGCAATTGAAAATGAAGGTGCGTTCCTGCATTGCGTGAAAGTGGCTGAAACTGAAAATAATTCTGTTGAATATTATGGCTAAAAAGATTGAAACTGTTAACAACGGCGGAGGTACGAGCACAAACGGATACAATAAGATTGAATCCTGGGATGCAAAGAACATTGAAGAGATGGCATCTATTTATTACAAAGTACTTAAGCTCCTTGGTGAAAACCCTGATCGTGAAGGGCTTAAAGCGACTCCGGTAAGGGTGGCAAAAGCTCTTCACTATATGACAATGGGTTATAACCAGAACCCCTGCGAAATAATAAATTCTGCAAAATTCAAGGAAAATTACAATCACATGGTGATAGTAAAGGATATTGACTTCTATTCACTTTGTGAACATCATATGCTCCCGTTTTTTGGGAAAGCTCATGTAGCATATATTCCGGATGGTTATATAACAGGGCTCAGCAAACTGGCCCGGGTCGTTGAGACTTTCAGCCGGCGCCTTCAGGTGCAGGAAAGGCTTACAAGCCAAATAAGGGATTGCATGCAGGATTGCCTTAACCCGCTTGGAGTTGCAGTCGTCATTGAAGCACAACATATGTGCATGCAGATAAGAGGGGTCCAGAAACAGAATTCGGTCACCACCACATCGGCATTTACAGGGATATTTCTTAATAATTTAAATACAAGGGAGGAATTTGTTCACCTTATCAGCGCAAACCTCCATTAATAAGATTCCCCACAGATCACGCTGATATCCGCAGATTTACAATGATTTCATCAAAGGTCGGCGAAATTCTGCATGATCTTCGGAAATAAAAATATCTGTTATTTCATGAAAGCATATGTTTTTCCGGGTCAGGGCGCCCAATTTTCAGGAATGGGGAAAGATCTTTATGAGAGATCACCCATTGCAAAGGATATATTTGAAAAAGCAAACGAAATCCTGGGATTCAGGATCACTGATGTAATGTTCTCAGGCACAGAAGAGGACCTGAAGCAGACAAAAGTAACGCAGCCTGCAGTTTTCCTGCATTCAACGGTGCTTGTTTCAGTGCTTGGGAATTCCTTCACTCCCGGTATGGTTGCAGGTCATTCCCTCGGAGAATTCTCTGCTCTGGTTGCAAACAAAGCCTTGTCATTTGAAGACGCTCTCATCCTCGTATCGAGGAGAGCAATGGCTATGCAGAAGGCATGCGAAAGTAATCCTTCAACAATGGCTGCGATTCTCGGTCTGGATGACCATATCGTTGAAGAAGTTTGCGCTTCAGTAAATGAGGTCGTTGTGCCGGCAAATTATAACAGCCCGGGGCAAATTGTGATTTCTGGCTCTAATGAGGGAATTGATAAGGCAATTGAACTTTTGAAAGCCAGGGGAGCAAAAAGAACCCTTAAGCTCTCAGTCGGGGGAGCTTTCCATTCTCCCCTGATGGAACCTGCCAGGATCGAACTCGAAGAGGCAATAAGGTCAACAGATTTTAATATTCCGGTTTGTCCTGTTTTCCAGAATATTGACGCTCAGCCTTCAACTGATCCCATTGTTATAAAGTCAAAACTGGTGAAACAGCTTACATCGCCTGTGCTCTGGACACAGAGTGTCCTGAATATGATATCGGCCGGGGCAACAGATTTCACTGAGGCAGGCCCTGGAAACGTCCTTCAGGGTTTGATTAAAAAGATCAGCAAAGATATGATAACTGCTTCGGCAGCTTTCTGATTATCTCCGCCTTATGAATTCATTAAGTTCATGAATGATATATAATTAGTTATCAGGCTTTTCTGGAAGGCTTTAAGATTACGCCTCTGTGTCTTCTTCCGTCAACCATTATTTCAAGAGGTATTTCAAAGGCAATATGACGGATATATTCATCCTCGTATACTGCAATCAAAGTGTTCAGAAAACTGACGTCATAGTACCCTTCATTGATAAAGGGATTTATTGTAAAATATCCGACCCTGAACGAAATGAGATTCTGAAAAAAATGGGTTCCCTGACTGGGATCGATCCTGTAGTTTTTCAGGCCCGATTCAACAATTATTCTTGCCGAGGAGATCTGTGGCCATCTTACCGGAATTCCGAGCCATGGATCGGTCGACCCCCAGCGGCCCGGGCCGACAAGTACATATCCCGCTCCCTTCCTTGCAAATATTGCATTAATCCTGTCAATGTCGCCAGCAACATCCTTGTTTTTGGCCTGATTGAACGATTCAGGCTTGACATATACAATATCGCTGATTCCCTTGAACAGGCCATTCCCAAGTGCTGATTCAGAAAATATTATTGTTTCCTCGGGTTTTATTCCTGCAAGATTGATACTCGAAGTTTCATCACTGTACACTATAGGCCTTATCTGCAAAAAGTTAAACACTTTCGGAACGCCTTCGGGCATTTCAAGGTTTGCAGCAAATTCGATCTCGATCGGATTATTCATTTCCTGCTGCCCGAGCTCAAGAAGGTGACTTACTATTTCTGCAAGAGGAAACAATTTGTGCTGCAGAATGTTAGCAAAAGTAATTACCCGTTTACCCGGATAATTAATTCCATCACGCAAAATGTTGTTTTCATGATCATATGTGGAGGCCACATACTTCATTGCAGCTTCATTATTTATAACGTTAATCCCAAGCTTCAGTATGTTAACGCCGTCGTCAGTAGATGGAACAAAACTGTTGACATTAAGGTCAAGCGCCCTGAAATCCTTTTGTGTATTTCTCAGTGCATTTTCGACAGTTGACAGCTGAAGTATCTTTTTTGAATGTTTCGGTGAAAATCTGAGCGATATCCCGCCTTCAACAATAAGTTTTCCAAGTCCGAAGGCAATATTTGCTATCCCGTCCTCTGCACTTTCAGATCCTATGGGATAATAGTTGATTGACTGGGCGACTCCTGAGATGGTGGGATAAAAAATATCCCCGTGCCTGTTGCCGCATACCTCCTGCAGGATGATCCCCATTTTTTCCTCATCGATGACATTGGCAGTCGCAGTCATATATGCCTTGCTACCCCTGTAATAAACGGAAGCATATACTTCCCTGATGGCATCGGAAAGCATTTTAATCATCTGCCTGTTATCAGTATTCCTTGGAATCATATATGTTGAATATATACCTGCAAATGGCTGATAATGTGAATCTTCAAGTTTGCTTGAAGACCGTACGGCGATGGCCTGGTTCCTTGAAACCGCAAGAAAGGCATTAAGATCCTGATAAACTCTTCCCGGCAATTCTGCATTCAGGAACCTGTTGAGTATCTCATCATCCGAAACGTCTGATAACGCCACAGAGTACAGGTTGTTATGATCCATGAACTCATCGAAGATATCGGTGCTCAGGACCACTGTGCGCGGAATTGTGATCAGTACATCCGGAAACATATTGAACAGCTTGTGCGTCTTGACCAATGTGTTTATGAATGCAAGGCCCCTTGCCTTGCCGCCGATTGATGCATCGCCTATCCTCGAAAAAACAGTGTATTCGTCATAACTCGACTTGTCAAACTTTGCGATCACACCGCGGCCTTTCCCGAACCTGAAGCTGGAAATTGCAACGTAAAGGAAGCGCCTCATTTCGTCCATGGTCGCAAAATCTTCCTTCCTTAAATACTTGAACATCTGGGCGACAGGAAAAAGTGCCCTTGCATTCAGCCATTTCGAAAAGTGGTTCCTTGTCGCGTGATATTCAAGGCTTTTATCGGGGATCGTGAGGATTTTCTGCTGGAGGCTCTGAAGGTCGGTGGCAATAGCTATAGGCTCCATCGTATCAGGATTCTTGAAAATGAACGGCCCGAAAGCAAGGTTCTGGATAATGAAGTTCCTCAGTTCCAGCGACAGAGACTTTGAATACTTGTTTATAAAGCCTGCGCCAAGTTCTTCAGCCATCTTTTTATGCACCGAGCTTGACGACTGAAGCAGAAACGGAACTTTGTCATCATCGGCCATCACTACTTTGCAAAGCTCTATGCCTGCATTTTCGTCTGTCACGCCATCCCTCTTATAACTGATATCGGAAATTACTCCAAGCACATTGTACTTATACTTCTTATAGAGGCTGGCTGCATCATTGAAGTTATTTGCAAGGAGTATCTTTGGACGCCCTCTCATCTTAAGCATCCGCTGATGCTCATTTAGTGCTTCCCTCTGAAACTCAAGCGACTGAATAAGCACAATCCTGTAAATATTGGGAAGATAGGAAGAGATGTACCTTATGGAATTTTCGACCAGTATGATTGCCTGAACGCCGATATTATCTATATCATTTTCTGCATTCATCTTATCTTCAATAAGCTTGATTATTGCAAGAATAAGTGATGCATCACCCAGCCAGCAGAAAACATAGTCGATGGCACTCAGGTCCTCACCCTGCAGACGAAGTGATACCTCCCTTGAAAAATAAGTGAGAACAACTATCGGTATTTTTTCATATCTGGCCTTTATCATTTTTGCAAGCGCAAAAACATCCGTGCCCCTTAAACTTGGCATTGAGATTACCAGATCGATGTTTTTTTCCTGAAGTATTCTGAAAGCATCGTCAGCATTGTCAGTCTGGACAAACGACGGAGGATGCCGGAGGTTCAGGGAAACGTATTCATTGAAAATCTGCTCATCAATTCGCCCATCTTCCTCGAGCATGTAATTATCATAATTACTGCATATTATAAGGACACGGTGGATCCTCTTCTTCATGAGAAGGTCAAACGAAGTGTCGGTGAAGTCATATTTCTGCAGGTCGAGTATACCTTCAGTAATCGTCATAGCCCTTCTTTCTGATTCATTGATATTACTGCCATTCCCTTCTTCCCGTCCATTCGGATAAGAATAGGTTTTTCAAATCTGATATGTCTTATATATTCACCCTGCTCCACCAGTTTTTGTTTTCTGATATTTTCCCACCTGATCCGGTCATTGTCTGAATCCTGGTTTACTGAAAAATAGCCGACGTTCATGGAGGTCACATTATGGAAAAAATGAGAGCCAAGCGATGCGTCAGGATGAAAATCAGGAAGAGACAATTCAACAATGACTTTTGCATTTGATATCTGGGGCCATGCAACAGGTATCCCAAGGAACTTATCTCTTGTGCCCCATCTTCCAGGACCCATTAACACATATCTGAGGTTTTCCGAAATCATCTTCTCATTTAAAGCTGCAATCTCGTCAGCCATTTTCACTGTGAAAAGGTTATCAAATTTCTCAGGATCAATATAAATCAGATCGTTAATATCATCAATGACCCCGTTGCCCATGCTCTTTTCAGTGATAAGGATAAGGTCTTCCTCAGAAATCGTATCAGGATCGATGCTGTAACCAGCGCCTGCCCCTATAAGAGGTTTGATCTGAAGAAGGTAAAATGATGCGTTCCCGGCTTCATCCTTTGTAAGGTCAACAGCAAATTCTATCTCAACCGTGGTGCCGGTTGATTCAGTCACAACATCCAGAACCGTCTTCAACGTTGAAGCCAGTGGAATATAATTGTATTTCAATATGTCGGCAAAATTAATAACACGCGGCCCCGGGGTATCCAGCCCCGGTACGATTGTATCATTGTCAGCATTCATGACTGACGCTGTATGCTTCAGAGTTCCGTGCTTTTCAGCCTCGCTTACGTCCAGCAGTACAAGTCCTGCATTTTCGCCCTCAAGCAGGTTAGGGTTTTCCTTTTTAAGATCAACTGCATAAAATTCAACCTGCGAATTCCTGCAAAGGTCCTTTTGCGAAATAATTTCAATAGACGGGTAAGCCGGTGAGAACCTGTATGCCATTTCACCTTCCATAACATATTGCCCCAACCCTACTGCAATTACTGCAAATCCTTCCCCGGGAGTCATACGTGCTACCGGGTAGAAATTAAATGACTGTGCCGATCCGCTGATATGAGGGTAAAATACGTCATCGTATCTGTTGCCGACGACTTCCTGGATGACAACAGCCATTTTTTCAAGCTCCACTTTGTAGGATATTGCCTCAAAATAGGTTCTTGAGTTCCGTGAATAAATTGAAGCAAAAACAAGCTTGATTGCATCAGTAAGCTGCCTGAACCTGATATCGTTATCAGGATTATTGTTAGGAAGAAGATAAGTCCCGAATATTCCAGAAAATGGCTGGCTCATCGAATCTTCAAAAAGGCTGGAGGATCTGACGGCCAAAGGCTTAGTAATATGGTACAGGAAAGCAGTCAGTTTCTTTTCGAGTGTAAAGCTTAAATTGCCTTCCAGGAATTCCTTTTGCAGGGCATTAAAATCCTTTTCCTCCTTCACAACATCCCAGAGGTGATTTTTTTCCATGAATGTGTCAAACTCATCCGTTCCAATTATTGCGGTTATAGGGGTTTTGATGTTAATCCCGGGAATCAGCCGTCCAAGTTCAAAACTGTAGATCAAAGTATTAATAAAAGCAAGTCCCCTCCCTTTTCCTCCGAGTGAACCGGAAGCAAGACTTATGACATTGGTTTCGTCAATCACTGCCGATTCTTCAAAATTAATGACCCTCCCCTTATTCATCTCCTGCCGGCGCTTGCGGATGATATTGATCAGGAATTCCCTCAGATCTTTCAGGCTCTTGAAATCAGTAACTTTCAAAGGATTTATCATCTTGGCAATTTGAACCTCACCTCTTGCCATGAGCCACAGAGAGAAGTGGTTCTTCATCGCATGGTAGACAAGCGAATCTTCAGGAATAGTTTCGAGGTAAGTTTCAAACTCCTTCATCGATTTTGCAACTGCAATCTGACGCCCGCGGTTATCCCTGTAAACAAAATGACCGAATCCAAGGTAATAGTTGATAAAGGATTTAAGATCCTGAAAAAGGCTTTCGGAATTCTTGTTTATGAAATTTGATTTAAGTTTAAATGCATATTTTGAGTTTTCAGGGTCTGATGATTGCAGGACCGTCGGCAGATTAGGAAGGTTTTCCTTTACATAACTTATCAGGTCGTAACCTGCAGTGTCGTGCATTTTTCCCTCTTTGGGGAAACGCATGTCCGAAATGACACATAATAGGTAATCCTTGTATCTGTCAAACACATTTACTGCATCTTCCCAGTCGGATGAAAGCATTATCTTAGGCCTTGCCCGAAGCTTAAGCACTTTGTAGAGCTCATCTGTCGATACTTCTTCAATAAGATTGCGAGTCTGCTCCAGAACCAGAGTATAAAGCATCGGCAGGTAACTGGAATAAAAGTCAGCCGAGTCTTCGACTATGAGAATGACCCGTGTCAGGCCCTTTTTCGTATCATTGTCCACATTGACTTTGTCCTCAAGCAGCTTTACCATAGCGAAAAACACTTTCGATTCGCCTGTCCAGACAAAATAATTATCAAAAGGCACTCCTGCTGTTTTCTGTTTCCTTATATACGAAAGGTCACCCGGGTTATTCAGGAGGATGAATGTGGGCAGGTAAGGGTATTTATCCTTTATTTTGCTGCACAGGATCATCGGACTTTCCTTATCGACCCCAACCATTATGATGATCATATCATAATGTCTTGCTTTCAGCCTGTTAAATGCCTCTTCTTCGCTCGAAACACCTGTAACCCTTGGAAGGGATGTAAGGCTTAGCTGATGATATTCGCCAAGCATATAATCTGAAAACCTTCCTTCGCCTTCAATGGAATATGCGTCATAGAGATTTGCGACAAGCAATATTTCCTTCACATTGAATGGCTGAAGATCATGGAATACATCCCTCTCGGCATTATGGCGGTCAAGAAATCTCTGCAGCAGTTTTTTGCTCGGGATGTTCTGGAAATCTTCCTCCTCCCTGCCGGGGGACGCTGTGAGCTTTATGATATCCCGCGCTTTGTAGCTGTTGATATATCCGGTTATCAGGCTCGCTATATTCTGGATAAGGTCCCTTTCTTCCTTCAGGAACGGGCCCTCATATTCAGTCCTGAATTCCTTTGAATAAAATATTTCAATTTCCCCTGTTTTTCCGTCGATCGTAGTGAAATCCTGACTCATTTTCCACTTTGACTTCTGGAAATCAACAGATTCGTACGAGTTATTCATATATAATATACGGGCTGCCGTGAATTCGGGGTATTGCCATGCAGCAGGAAGCAGCAGAACAATCTGCTGAAGAGTCTCCTCAACAGGCTTCCCTTCTTTAAGGATATAGGTTGTCTGGTTAATGCAGCCGAGTTCCTTCAGTCTTTCCTGCTGGTCATGAATCAGGCGCCTGAAATCGGGTGAGATATTGTTTTTTTCTTCCATACGGAAGGTTCCGGATAAGTTTAACTTTTAAAATTACTAAAATTAAAGTTATCCGCAATCAAATGGTATGAACCCCAGAGCAAGCTCTGGACTCTAAAAACGGTGCAAGCACCGAGGAATTAAACCTGTTCTTCGCGTCCGCCGAAGCTTTACGCGAAGGCGGATTAAAATGCAGGAACGACTTGATTATTCCACCTTCCACACCGATCCGCTGTTAAGCAGATCATCCATACATTTTATCTTCGATTTGCTCTTTACCTCACTTATCTGCTTCTCAACATCCGATTCGTAGGTTGGCCCGGGTACAGATCTGATAACGCCAAGCGCCACCGGGTATTCAGGATATCTCATATTAGCCAGCATATAATGTATGCCGGGGTTTGATTCAGAAGAATCATGAACAAGTATATTCCTCTCTGACACGCCTTTATCGCCAAGATTTACAACCTTAAGCTTTAACCCGTCAAGAATCAGGCCCTTGTCTTTGTTCTTTCCAAAGATCATCGGCTCACCATTCTTTAGTATTATTGTCCTGTCATCCCTAACATCCTTCCCTGCAACAACATCATGAACACCGTCATTGAAAATAACGCAGTTCTGAAGGACCTCAATTACAGAAGTGCCTTTGTGTTTTGCGGCTTCAATATAAACCTGGGTTGAAAGGGAAACATTTGCGTCGATTGTGCGGGCAAAAAACCTTCCTTTGGCGCCGACCACCAGTTCACCGACTGAAAAAGGTTCCTCGACGGTTCCATAAGGGGATGTTTTTGTGATAATACCCTTCTCGGATGTCGGCGAATATTGTCCTTTGGTAAGGCCATATATCTCATTATTGAATAAAATTATGTTTATGTCTACATTGCGGCGTATGACATGAATAAAATGGTTCCCGCCAATTGCAAGCGCATCACCGTCGCCGGTTATCTGCCAGACTGAAAGTTCCGGATTAGCAGTTTTAACGCCGGTGGCGATTGCTGAGGCCCTGCCATGAATTCCGTGAAAACCATATGTATTCATATAATATGGGAATCTCGAAGAACAACCGATTCCTGAAATGAAGGCAAATTTCTCCTTCGGTATTCCAAGTTCCGACAATGCTTTCTGGACTGCGTTCAATACTGCATGGTCACCACAACCAGGGCACCATCTGACCTCCTCGTCGCTTTTAAAATCCTTCGGACTTAACTGGGATGTCGTCGTTTCTTCCATCTTATTTTCCCTCCAGAATACTAATGCATTTTTCTTTTATTTCATTCACTGTGAAAGGCAAACCCTGAACCTTGTTCAGCTGTTCATACTTAAACTCCTGATATTTCATCCTCAGGTAGTTGGCAAATTGGCCCATATTGAGCTCGCATACCAGAATTTTTGAATAACGGCTGAAAATATCATGAACATTTTTTGGAAGAGGGTTAATATAGTTGAAATTAACAAGCCCTGTCTTGTATCCTTCAGACTGAAGTTCCCTTACGGCGGTAATCAAATATCCGTAAGATCCTCCCCAGCCGACAACCAGCAGGTCTCCCGAATCAGGCCCAGCCAGTTCAAGGTCTGGTACACTGTTTGCTACCCTTTCTACTTTTTCAGCCCTCATATTAACCATAAGCTGATGGTTTTCAGGAATATAGGAAACGGTACCTTTTACTGTCTTTTCAAGACCGCCAATTCTGTGTTCCAATCCCGGTGTTCCCGGTATAGCCCATTTTCTTACAAGTGTCTCCTTGTCACGCTTGTATGGGAAAAATGGGATTTCATTCCGGTCGGCATATGGTGGATTGATTGAGGGCAGATTCATCATAGCAGGTATTTTCCATGGCTCCGAGCCATTTGCGAGGTAGCTGTCAGTAAGAAGTATAACCGGAGTTAAATGTTCCAGGGCAATTTTTGCGGCTTCAAAAGCAAAGTGGAAGCAATCGGAAGGTGTGCTGGCGGCTATAACCACCGCCGGAGATTCACCATTCCGGCCATAAACCGCCTGCATGAGATCTGACTGTTCAGTCTTTGTTGGCAGACCCGTGGAAGGGCCAGCTCTCTGGACATCAATAATAACAATGGGTAATTCAGCCATTACTGCAAGCCCGATAGCTTCTGTTTTAAGCGCCAGCCCCGGGCCGGAAGTCGAAGTAACTGCAAGATAGCCCGCAAAGCTTGCCCCGAGTGCCGTGCAGATGCCAGCTATTTCATCCTCAGCCTGGAAACTCTTTACTCCCAGGTCCTTGCGTACAGCAAGCTCCTCAAGAATTCCTGAAGCAGGGGTAATGGGATAAGAACCAATGAATATTCTTAGTCCTGCCTTTTCGGCTGCAGCACAGATTCCCCATGCAGTTGCAATGTTTCCGCAGATATTTCTGTAGGTTCCTTTTGTTATTGGTGCCGGACTGACCTTGATCGCCGGCATAATAGCTTCAATTGTGTCGGCATAGTAGTATCCGGCTCTAAGGGCAACCTTATTTGCTTCAACAACTTCAGGCTTTTTCTGGAATTTCTTTTCAATATACTGCTCTGTATATTTCAGCTTCCTGTCAAAAATCCAGTAAACCATTCCAAGGGCAAACATGTTTTTAGTCCGTTGTACTGTCTTTGGATCAAGTCCGAAATCCTTCAGGGCTTCCCTGACCATTGAAGTTATCGGAGCTGCAATAACGTTATAGTTCTCAAGGTTCTCCTCAACAACCGGGTCCTTTATATAGCCGGCTTTCTCAATGTTCTTACCGGTGAAATTATCCTTGTCAAAAATTATTGTTCCTCCGGGCCTGATCAGTTTCGAATTGGCTTTTACAGCGGCCGGATTCATTGCAACAAGGACATCTGCCATGTCACCCGGCGTATTTATTTCAGAATGGCCTAAATGAACCTGGAATCCCGAAACACCTCCAACTGTACCCTGCGGAGCCCGTATCTCTGCCGGATAATCCGGAAAGGTCGTAAGATCATTGCCGTAAAGCGCTGCCGTATCGGAAAACAAGGTGCCTGTCAGCTGCATCCCGTCACCGGAATCGCCTGAGAACCTGATGACAACCTCTTCCTTTTCAATAACCTTGGATTTTTTGGTCATAAACTATACTGGTTATTTGAATTATATCATAACGTGTTACACTGACTTGTTATTTGCAAAATTATAATAATTAAAGATCGAAAAATCAAATAATTATTGTTATTTCCAAATGATATTGATCATTATTTCAAACTGAAATACTTTGTTTTAATCCCTGTGGTTCCCTGCGCATACCTCCGTGGCACCCTGTGAGACAAAAAAATAAAAAACTTTCACGCAGTGACATGGAGAAGTCACGGAGTGACTTAGAGTTTTTATTGGAAATCTCTTCCGGATAGCGCAATGGGAAAGCAATCAGTTCCAGATATCAGCCTTCCTGAGATTTATTTCCCCTTCAAAAAACATTCTGGCAATTTTCTCAAAATAAGGAGTATAGTCTGAAATAAAAAACTGATCACTGACATCCCCTGAATCGTTGAGAATATTTTTCCTGTCGAGGGTATCTTTCAGAATCTGTGAAACAGTTTTGGCTGAGTCAATCACTTCAACGTTGAAATCAAAAAACTTGCTTATCTGGTTCCTGATAATCGGATAATGAGTGCAGCCAAGCACAAGCGCCTGAATACCTGTAAATGCCTCATTTGAGAGATAGGTTCTGATTATTGCATTACTTATGTCATCGAAGATAAAGCCTTCCTCAATCATCGGAACAAGAAGAGGTGTTGCCATGGAAATCACTTTAGTCCCGGGTGATTTCTCACTGAGTTTCTGATCGTATGTCCCTGAGCTAATGGTCCTTTTCGTTCCTATCACCCCTATTTTCTTAAAGCTTCTTGTACTGAGGTAATCTACAACGGGATCAATGACATCAAAAAGGATGGCCTTATCACCAAATTCCGTTTTCAGTGAATCAAATGCCGATGCCGAAGCAGAGTTGCAGGCAACAAGAACAACTTTTGAATTGTGATCAAGAAGAAACTCCGTTATTTTCCCGGAATAATATTTAATTGATTCAGCCGATTTATCACCATAGGGAAGATGTGCTGTATCTCCAAAATATATCAGGCTTTCCCCTGGCAATATCTGCTTTATTGCATGCGCAACCGTCAGCCCGCCTACTCCTGAATCAAAAATACCTATAGGTTGATTTTTCATACCGGTTCTGTATTAAAAAAATGACCATCCACCAGTTGGCAGATGGTCACAGGTTATATAAAGCCCTTTTATTTCAGCCCAAGTTTTGCTTTTACCAACGGCATCACATTGGTGCTTTTAGTTTCATCAAAGTAAATAATCTGGTTTTGTGAAAGATCAAATATATAGATATATCCGTTTTCTTTCCCAACCTCTCTTATCGCTTTATCAACTTTGTCGGTTATCGGAGTGAAAAGTGCAGTTTGTTTTTCCTGCAACTGACTCTGGGCATTAGTCTGAAAGTCGGTCATTCTTTTCTGATAGTCCTGCAGCTCCTGTTCCTTTGTCTGTCTTACAATATCTGTAAGATTCTTGCTATCTTTTACATAAGCTTCCGCCTTGTTATTATATTCAACCTGCAATAATTCAAGTGCATTTGAAAGTTCAGTATTTAATTTTTCGAGCTTAACCTTGGCTGAATCAAAGTCCGGCATAGCCTGGATACATTCATTCCTGTTAATATGTCCAAATTTAAAGCTTTGTGCCATTCCGTTTTGCCCGATAAAAATTGCCAGTGTGGCCAGGGCTGCAAGTCCAATAAATCTCTTCATTTTACATATTTTATTAATATTCTCTGCAAAAATAATTATTTAATTCTTATAACCTAATTTTTCAAGAACCTGATCGCTTATGTCAAACTTGGGATTTGCAAACAATATGTTACCTCCTGAAGCAGTGTCAAATATTGCTGAATAATTTCCCTCGGCGGCAATTGTCTTTATAGCTTTCAGGATCTCATCCTGAACAGGTTTAACAAGTTCCTGCCTTTTTTTGAAAAGTTCCCCTTCAACCCCGAAATATTTATTCTGCAGATCTTTTATCTCTTTCTCCTTGGCTACGATGGCATCCTCTCTTTTTGTCTTCATGTCCTGTGAAAGAAGGACTGCATCGTTCTGGTACGATTTGTACATCTGCTCGACAACAGCATATCCGTCGGCAACTTCCTTTTCCCACTGCTGCGAAAGTTTGTCAAGCTGATCCTGAGCCTGCTTAAATGCCGGAATATTCTTTCTTATATATTCGGTATCTACAAATGCATATTTCTGAGCCAGGGCAAAAGCCGAAGTCAGAACTACAAGAGCTATTGTAAAAATTATTTTTTTCATGACCTTATTTTTTGAAAGTAAAAAATTAAAACTGCTGACCTATTGTGAAACTAAATTGTCCTTTGTTGGCATTCGGGAAGGTTACAGGATCATCCACCTGATCAAATCCATAGCCCCAGTCGACACCAAGCAGCCCGAACATTGGCAGGTTGGCTCTTATTCCGATACCGGCCGACCTGTTCATCCTGAAAGGATTGTACTGGTAGAGATGTGTCCAGGCTTTTCCTGATTCAACGAACGCGAGTGCATATATTGTAGCCTGCTGGTTGAGAGTGACGGGATATCTGAGTTCGACAGTGAATTTTGAATAGACATTTCCCGTCGGAGAACCGGTGGCTGGGTCTGTAGGTGTCACAGATCCGTCAGTATAGCCTCTCAATGCTATGATATCACGCCCGTAAAGGCTGTATCCCGACATTCCGCTTCCTCCAAGATAGAAGTTTTCAAAAGGTGACGGACCTATATCTTTATTATAGTATCCAATATAGCCAAATGCAAACTTGGTATTTAAAACCATCTTTTCGTCATGTGTCACAGGATAGTAGTAATCGGCCTTAAACAACCATTTATGAAATTCAATCCAGTTATACTTGACCTGATCGGAAACGTTTTTCATACCTGCTCCGGTAATGAGCGAATAGGGAGGTGTAACCTGTACTGACAGGGTGAATGATGAACCGCTCCTGGGATATATAAGATTCGGGCTGGTCGAAAACCTTGTAAGCCTTGTCGTAAAGCTCAACAGATTTGATATCCCGTTCGAAAACAGGAAATGATAATAGGTGTAATCGTTGAGTTTATATCTCTGGTAACTCATTTCTTCATAGAGTGAAAAGAAATCATCAGGCCAGGAGAGTCTTTTTCCAAGGCCTACTGATGCCCCGTCAATTGTCATCGACTGATAATTGCTCGCTGATTTTTTCTTCCCGTTTGTCATTATCGACCTGTAAATTGATGCTGAGAATGAATTTGGTTTTTTCCCTCCGAGCCATGGCTCTTCAAATGATAAATTGTACGACTGGTAGAGTCGTCCGTTCGATTGTGCCCTGATACTCAGAGACTGACCATCACCTGAAGGATAGGGTCTCCATTCGCGAAGTTTGAAGAAGTTCCTCATTGCAAAATTGCTGAACTTTACTCCCACAGTTCCAACAAGCATGCCAGCCCCGAATCCTCCAGAGATTTCGAACTGATCATTTGCCTTCTCCTCAAGCTTATAAAGCAGATCAACCGTACCGTTTGACGGATCAGGAACAACATTGGGGTTTATCTTTTCGGGGTCAAAATGCCCGAGAACACCAAGCTGACGTATAGATCTTATTATCTTGTCTTTGCTGAACAGGTCGCCGGGAAGCGTATAAAGTTCACGGCGAGCCACATGTTCGTTGGTTCTTGTGTTGCCCGAAATTATTATATTGTTCAGGTAGGCCTGATCGCCTTCATATATCCTTATTTCAAGGTCAACGGAATCATTTTCGACTTTTGATTCAATAGGTGTAAGTCTTGAGAAAAGATAGCCGTTATCCTGGTACAGGCTGCTTACTGCATCCTGAGCGCCACTGGAGCCATTAAGCCTGTCTTCGATATGCGACTGATCATATACCGATCCTTTCTTTATGTTGAAAACCCTGCTGAGATCCTCTTTTCTGTAAACACTGTTGCCAACCCAGTCAATGTTCCTCAGAAAATACTGCTTTCCTTCATCGACCTTTATAAGCAGGCCGATACGATTGTTGGAAACGCGGTAGAGTGAATCGTCAAGTATCTGGAAATCCTTGAATCCATTATCATTATAAAACTTACGCAGCTTTTCCTTATCATCATTGTACTTTTGATCTATGTATTTTGACGCCCTGAAAAAGTTAAAGGTCTTCATCTTGGTGTTCTTAAGCTTATGACGAAGCTGCTTTGTGCTGAAGTTTTCATTTCCTACAAATTCGATTTCAGCAATCTTGACTTTTTGCTTCTTGTCCACCTGGACAGTCAGAATTACATTGTTCGGTTGATTAGGATCATCCTTTTGAATAAAATCAACCGTAATATTCATGAATCCTTTGTCGACGAAGTGGTCGGTAATAACCTTTTTTGTGTTGTTAAGGAGAAAAGAGGTAAGCTGTGAACCTACCGGCATATTTATTTTTTTCCCAAGGTCGGTAATCTCGGATTTTTTTAATCCCTTGTATTTGATCGATGATATTCTTGGCCTCTCCTGAAGGGCAATGTCCAGGTAAATGGTATCTGAGACAACCTTTGAGATGGTGACCCGGACATCAGAAAAAAGCCCCTGTTCCCAGAGTTTCTTGACAGCAGTTGTAATTTCATCACCCGGAACGGCAATCTCCTGTCCCACTCTCAGCCCCGAGATATTTACAAGTGCATTAGGATCAAGAAAACGCACTCCGGAAATTGAAACTCCGCCAACAATATAATCGTAAGGAGAATTGTAATCAACCTGTTTTTCCTGTGACTTAAGAAGAGGCCCTGTAAGCATAAGCAATACCGCCAGAAAAATTCCTTTTGCTTTGTAAATAACCATCATTTTTCAGTTTTCCGAAACCTGTTCACTTGTTTTTCCAAATCTCCTTTCTCTTTTCTGGAAGTCAAATAAGGCTTTGTAGAATTCCTCCTTACTAAAATCGGGCCAAAGTACATCTGTAAAATATAATTCAGTGTATGCCAGCTGCCACAAAAGGAAATTGCTGATCCGGATCTCCCCGCTGGTCCTTATCATTAATTCAGGGTCGGGAACTCTCCATGTAGTAAGATACCTTTCAAAAAAATATTCATCAATAGAATCACGGTCAACCTTGCCGGTTGAAATATCGGAAGAAATTTTCTTTGCTGCTTCAGTAATTTCCCATCTTGAGCTGTAGCTCATTGCAATAATAAGATTGAGGCCTGTCCCTTCTGAAGTTAGCCGCATTGTCTCCATAAAACGGTTCCTGACATCATCGGAAAGACGTGCAGTGTCTCCTATTGCGGTGAGTTTTATATTGTTTTTTATTAAGGTCTGAGTCTCATCATTCAATGACTGTACCATTATTTCCATAAGGCCCGAGACCTCTTCATCAGGCCTTTCCCAGTTTTCTGTCGAGAAAGCATAAAGAGTAAGGTACCTGATCTTCAGTTCTACTGCAGCTTCGATTATTTCCCGTACTGCTTTAACCCCCTGCCTGTGACCGTAAATCCTGTCCATGCCTCTTTGCCGGGCCCACCTCCCGTTGCCATCCATAATGACAGCAACATGCGAGGGAAGCCTCTCAGTATTGATCAGTTCCTTAAACGTCATAAATTAGCGTTTTTTCGTTTCATCAACATCCTTGTAGGCAGGACAACCAGCAAGCTTATTGTAAAATTTACAGGTAAACGCAATTCCTGCGAATGAATACCAGTCATTATTGTGAAGCCATGCATGATGTGACGGATCTGTTAAATCTGTTAAGCCGTCAAAGTTATCATAAAAAGTCTTACGAAATCCATATTCTGCCTCAAGTCCTATATTTTTATGAATATTAAGCTTGAAACCGACTGAAAATGGCACTACTGGTATATAGGTGAATGAAACTGTATTTACAAAAGCTATTCCAAAGCCTCCGGCAAGATAAGGACTGTAATTCCATTTCTTGCCCTGGGTTGAGTAAGGCAGGAAATTGAACTCAAACTGGGCTGCCCATTCACCTACTGTACCCGAAAATGATGCAGCCCTTTCCGTCTGAAAGGTGTTATGGAAATCGAGGTCGGAAGCTTCGACCCCTCCGATAAAAATATTCGTCCGTATCGATTCTCTTGGATTAAGATTATACCTGTAAAACACACCTCCCGCGGGAAGTGGCCTATAAAACAGACGGTTTGGATTTATATCCCCTATATATGACGCTACGCCTCCGAAAATGCCATAATCTGCATTCCGTTGTCCAATGACTGAAACAGAAAACAGAACCAACAGAAATAAACTATATAACTTCTTCATCAACAATGATAAGGCGCGTCATCACCTGAAAGAAGGAAGTCCGTGCGGACCTGATTTCAGCTTGTAAGCAAAAGTGAAATTCAAAAAATAATAAACGTCGTTTGCCTTAGAATATTGTGAAGTATAACCATCAAGATAGTCAGTGAAAGTGTACCTGCCACCGAGCTCCAATCCGAAATTTATGTTTGGATTATAAACGAGTGTAGCTCCAATTCCTACAGGAATTACAGCTGAAAATCCTCCTGTGACCATTCCCGCATTGACGAGATTTTCATTGCCCTTTACTGAATAAGCAAGACCGCCTATTCCCGTAAAGGCATAAAAATCAAGTGATGACAACAACGTCCATAAGTCTCTTCCTTTCAAAAAAAGATAGCTGCTTTCATATTTATTCTTTACAAAATAGTATTCGCCCAGGAATGCCGGTTCAAAAAGAGAAGTCATGGATTCAAAGTTCCTGCCTTCATTCGATCCGCGAACATCAGTTGAATGGAGCATTGCATAGGTCAGGTTAAACCTGATATTTGCCGTTCTGGAAAGCCTGTATCTTATTGTTCCGCTTATATCGAACGCGGTCTGCCTGTAACTTAAATCCTTTAATCCCAGCAAGTTTTTTCCGATCGTATACCCTCCTATATCAGGAAATGAAAAGGAAGGTCCTCCTGCAAATTCAATCTCCCATCTTCTTAATTTCCATAACTGGGCATCACAAATCTGTACCGTAAAGCACATTATAACTAAAATGATAAGGTATTTTTTCATAAGGGACGGGTTAGATTCCTTTTACAAATATAACAAAATGTAGATTTCTAATACAAATATAGCAAAATGCAGATTCTTTTTAAAAGTTTAAAAATCAAATAATAAACAACAGATTATATGAAATTATTGTTTCAATTCCGTTTATCGGCTCCCCACATTAATTTGTTTCTTAGTGTACTGTAGAAATCCCTTCCGCTCAGCATTACCGTCTTAAGCTTATTATCTGACCTTTTAATAAGGATCTCTTCACTGAAGGATACCCGCCCCGACCTGAAATCGCACGTTACAAGATATTCTTTTGTCCGGCCTTCAACTACCATCCTCATCACTGAATCGCCACTCAGAATGATAGGCCTGATGGTCAGGTTATGAGGTGAGATCGGCGAAATAATTATACTTTGATCTTCAGGAGAAAGGATCGGCCCGCCCACACTCAGGTTATATGCTGTTGATCCGGTCGCAGTTGAAACGATCAGACCGTCGGCCCAATAAGTATTCAGATAAATGCCATCCACAAAAACATTTATCGTGATCATCCTCGGGTCAGCTTTCTGCAGAGTGACTTCATTCAACGCCAGTAGTGATGAGTTCCCGAACAGACCTGCAGGGCTCACAACCTCAAGCAGTGACCTTTCGATCACTTCAAATTCGTCCCTGCATAGCATGTCGATGGCACTGCCTATTTCTTCAACAGAAATATTAGCCAGAAATCCCATCCTTCCTGTGTTTACACCTGCTACAGGTATCCCGGTGTCCATTACCTTAAGAACAGTCTCAAGAAAAGTTCCGTCGCCTCCGACACTCAGAACAAGCCCGGGAAGGGTTTTAAGGCTGTACAGTTCAGTGAATTTTGAGGCTTCTTCATTTCCCCTGCAGAGTCGATCTTTGAGAGCCTTCTGGTAAACAAGCACTTCAATACCCCGTTTGCAGAATTCCTTAACAAGCAGGCTGACCACTTCAGTGGTTTTTATATTACCTTCCTTGCTGTAAACAGCGACAGTCCTGAGCATATATACTTCAGATATTCAGATATTTCATGAGAAGATCAAACCGTTCGGAGTAAAACCTGTCCATCGAATCGTCAGTGCTTACCCATGTCTTCACATCGTAGTTGTATCGTTCAAACGTTCTTAAAACAGAGGCCAGTTCATTGGTGTTGACTTTCAATGTTACTTCCAGCCTTGTTGATTCGGGCGGAGAAGTAATGTACATGCTAAGCACCTTAACATTATTGCTTTCAACAATCTGTGCTATCTGCGACAATGAATAATCTCTTTCTGTAACCTCCAGAACAATTATTCCCCCTTGCTGGTCGAGGGAGGATATTCCTGCCATATGACGTACAAGGTCTGTTATTGTAATTACACCTTTATAATGATCCTGATTGTCAAGCACGGGAATAACTGTCAGCTTCAGCCGTGAAGCAAGGCCTACGACCTCGAAAAGATGCTGCTCAGTTGTTACATATGGTTTTAAGAGAGTAAGCGAATGATTGCCTATCGGCTCTTCAGGCTGATTCATGTCATAGATATCAGTATCGGATATAAGCCCCAAAAAATCCTGATTATTTACAATGGGCAAATGAGAGATCCTGAAGATCTCCATCCAGTTCAGTGCTGTCTGCCCGGTATCTGAGGTCTTAAGCGAAGGAATAACTTCCGATATCAAGTCCTTTGCAACCATAAAAACCTTCCTTTATTTAAAATCCATATAAAAGAACAAAAAAAATATCATATGTTGTATTTTTGCAATTTAAAACAATACGGGTAATCAACAGATTTATTATGACCAAACTTAGTGTAAATATAAATAAGATCGCAACTATAAGGAATGCCCGGGGAGGAAACATACCTAACGTAAAGGCTGCAGCTATCAATTGTGAATCATTCGGTGCCGACGGTATTACAGTTCATCCACGGCCTGACGAACGACATATCAGATATAGCGATGTGCTCGAAATAAGACCTGTAATAAATACCGAATTCAATATCGAAGGTTATCCTTCCGACAGTTTTATCGATCTTGTCCTTTCAGTTAAACCCGATCAGGTAACACTCGTCCCTGACGCACATGATGCAATTACATCAAATGCAGGCTGGGATACCCTGAAATTCAGGGGTTTTCTTTCAGATCTGGTTGTTACTTTTAAAAAATCCGGGATAAGAACATCTATATTTGTAGATGCATTACCTGTCCATATCGAAAATGCCGTTTTGACAGGCACTGACCGGATTGAGCTTTATACTGAACCTTATGCCAAAGGATTCATTACCAATGCACCGGCCTCTGTCAAGCCATTTGTAGTTGCCGCTGATATCGCCCGGATGGCCCATATGGGAGTAAATGCCGGCCACGACCTGAATCTTGACAACCTCAGATATCTTCATCAGAACATTCCCTGGCTCGATGAAGTTTCGATCGGACATGCCCTGATTTCAGATGCCCTCTACCTTGGACTTGAAAATGCAATCCAGATGTATAAGAGGCAGCTTAAAGACTGAAAATAAGAATGAAGTTATTCTTCAGAAAATACGGCAGCGGCCCGCCACTGATAATACTCCACGGGCTGTACGGATCCTCTGATAACTGGGTTTCAATTGCAAAGAGCCTCAGTAGCAGTTTCAGCGTTATCCTTCCCGATCAGAGGAATCATGGACTTTCCCCTCACAGCGATATTCACACTTATGATTCGATGGCCGGAGACATAAAAGAACTGTCTGACGATCTGAATCTCGGGATGTTATTCCTTGCAGGGCACAGCATGGGTGGAAAATGTGCTGTTTCTTTTGCACTCAAATGGCCGGAAAGACTTTATGGCTTGCTGATAGCCGATATATATCCTTTTTCTGATGAAGGGAAAGAACCTGATGATTATACAAGTAACCTCGAAATCCTTCACATCATTAATTCAATCGACCTTTCAGAAATCACTTCCAGGGCAAAGGTTGAATCTCTCTTATCTGAAAGAGCCGGATCAGAAAGAATCAAGGGCCTCATAATGAAAAACCTGCAAAGAAACTCAGATAATTCGTTCTCCTGGAAATTAAATGCCCCTTCTCTTTTAAAAAACTTCGGAAGTATAACTGAAGGTCTAAGGCCTGACAGGCAAATCGGTTATCCTGTTACGGGGTTCCCGGTAATTTTCCTCAAAGGTGAAAAGTCGGGATACCTTAAAGAAGCTGACTTCATAAAGATACTGGAAATTTTTCCCCAGGCTGAATTTATCGAAATACCAAACGCCGGGCACTGGGTCCACACTGATAATCCCGAAGCTGTTAAGGCAGCACTTCTCAGGCTTCTCGACGAAAAATAACTCCTAAAATGTCACTGATTCAATTCGGTCTGAATCAATCAGGGGCATATTCATGAATTTTAAAAGTACCTGGGCGACAGCCAGCACATCCTTCTCGCAATAAACCGCGATCCTCCTTAGATCATGCTCGCCCCAGTAGATCCCGGCAACCATGCTGCCCTCGACATCGTCCTTTGGCGACTGGATGCCAAGGATGGAGGTGAGCAGATCGAGTGACGTATAGCTCTTGTAATCCCCGAACTTCCACAAATCGAGAGTATCAAGCAATTTGATCTCCCAGGGTTTTTTGCCGGCATTGTCAAGAATGTCGGGGATAACTAAATTGTTTATTATCATTCTCCTTGCAATATAGGGATAATCAAACTCCTTCCCATTATGGGCACACAGAAGGGCTTCCCTGTGTTTTGTGAATTTTCCGAGTATTTCTGAAAACTCTGAAAGCAAGGCTTTTTCATCATCTCCGAAAAATGACTTCAGCCTGAATGAAAAAGGATCCTTTTCCTTTATAAAACCCACTGATATGCAGATTATCTTTCCGAACTCGGCATAAATTCCTGCTCTTTCATAAACCTCGGCAGGCGATTGATCCTCTGTCCTGAACTGTTTTGATTTTTTATCCCAGTGTGCCTGAGAGACAGTGTCGAGAATCGAGTACGACGACGATGCCGGAACCGTCTCAATGTCGAGGAAAAGTATGTCTTCCGGTTTGATATTGGCAAGCATAAGTTATGGTTGTTTTTGCAGAAGATGTTTTTCAATTATTGAGATAAGAACTTCAATGCCCACCTGGTTCTCCCCTCCTCCGGGAATTATTATATCTGCGTAACGTTTGGAAGGTTCAATGAACTGAAGATGTGAAGGCTTAACGGTGTTATTGTACCTTTCAAGCACATTCATTACCGAACGGCCTCTTTCCACAATATCCCGCTGAATAACACGGCCAAGACGATCGTCAGCGTCGGCATCGACAAATACCTTGATGTCGAGCATATCCCTGAGTCCAGCATCAGCCAGTACCAGAATTCCCTCAACAAGAACTACCCTTGCCGGCTTAACTGTTATAGTCTCCTTCGACCTGAGGCAGGTCAGGTATGAATAGACCGGCATTTTTATGCTGTGACCTTCCCTGAGCCTTTTGAGATGATCAATAAGAAGGCTGAATTCAAGAGAATCAGGATGGTCAAAATTTATATTTTGCCTCTCTTCAGGCGGAATATTACCATTATCCCTGTAATAAGCATCCTGAGGTATAACTATAACTTTTTCATCGGACAATTTTTCCATCACCTTCTTTACAACTGTCGTTTTTCCGGAACCCGTTCCTCCTGCTATTCCTACTATCAGCATTTATTCTTAGATTTGTGATGCAAATATTTTGCTAAAAATAATAATTTATAAAGAAGAAATGAACTGGAAAATGAAAGTCAGGATTGACTAAATTTCAGTTAAACCCTGCGCACATGATGTACTCCGGACATTTTTTGTATTTTAACCCTTTGCTACGCAATATCTTATGTCAGAACTTTACCCCTTAAAATTTGAACCAATCCTCAAAAAGAAAATCTGGGGAGGCAGCACACTTGTCAGGGAATATGGTAAGACCGGTGACCCGGGACAAAAAATAGGCGAGAGCTGGGAACTGTCGGCAGTCTCAGATAATCTGTCAATTGTAAGCAACGGCTTCCTGGCAGGCAACAACATTGAGGAAATAATAGAGGTTTATATGGGTGACATCACGGGTGACGCTGTTTATGAAAAATTCGGGAATGAATTTCCGCTACTTGTCAAACTCATTGAAGCAGACACTGATCTGTCAATCCAGGTTCACCCTGGTAATGACCTTGCACTGAAAAGGCACGATGCATATGGCAAAACCGAAATGTGGTACATCCTTAAAAGCAAGGAAAATGCAAGGATTTACACCGGCTTTTCAGAACCAGTTACAATGGAACAGTACCTCAAGGCGCTTTCTGAAGATAAGGTGCAGGACATCATGAATAGCGAGAAAACCGAACCGGGCGATGCATTCTTCACTCCGGCCGGACGAGTTCATGCAATAGGGTCAGGCAACGTACTCGCTGAAATCCAGCAGACATCAGACATTACTTACAGGATCTACGACTGGGGCAGAAAAAATAAAAACGGTGAATCACGTGAGCTTCATACTGATCTTGCGCTCGAAGCCATTGATTTTTCAGCATCGGGAAAGAACAAGATAAAAAAGGAGCTTATTTCCAATAAAACCATAAATCTCGTTGAGTGTGAATTCTTCACAACAAATGTTATTTGTTTCAACCACAAGATCGAAAGGGATTACAACCTGCTTGATTCCTTTGTCATCTACATATGCACTGAAGGAAATCTCCGGATTCTATACGACAATAATTCAGAAACGGTAAAAAAAGGTGAAACCGTCCTTATTCCGGCACTGGTAAGGGATATTGTCCTTGAGCCCGAGCCTTCTGCCACCGTTCTCGAAATATTTGTCATGGAAAAATTAAACGATTAAGGTCAAATACCAGGTAAAATGAAAAAATTAAATACTTCAGCAGTTGCATGCTTTGTCATTTTATTATGCCTGGCATGCTCCGGCAAAAAACATGCTAAAAATGAACCTGTTGCTTCAGCTGATACTGTTTCAGTTCCGGATACAGGTTATACCGGGATTAAAAAGTTTTACTCAAATGACAGGCTCATAAAAGAGATCTCTTTTAAAAATGGCGTCAGGGAGGGTGAAATGAAGTCTTTTTATCAGGGTGGACAGCTTTATCAAAGGTTGTGGTACAAAAATGGACTTCGGGAAGATTCCGTATTATGGTACTACCTTGAAGGACAGGTATTCAGGACAACTCCCTTTAAACACGATACCATCGACGGGGTTCAGAAGCAGTTTTACCGTACAGGCCAGCTTAAAGCAGAGATAAAATATTCTAAGGGGCTGAGATTGCCTGCCATTAAGGAATATACTTTAAACGCCAAGCTTGTCACAGGTTATCCTGAAATTGTGTACAATATTACCGACAATTTTAAAACCACAGGCAAGCTCAGTATTTCGCTGAGACTGTCAAACAAGACCTGGAAGGCAAAATTTTACAGGGGTGAATTTACGATCGGACTTTATGATACGACAAAATGCGCAAGAATAAAATCCTCTGACGACAGGACGGCAATCCTTGAACTGAGAAAAAGCAATGCTCCCGGAGCGGATTATGTAGGGGTAATTGCAGAAACTGTCACTGACTTTGGCAACAAGTATATCACTTCAAAAAGGATAGAACTTCCATATAAAAATCTCAAATAAGAACTGCGGTCATGATAATTACTTCTGCATCCTTTGTCAGATGCAGCATATCTTTAAGACAGTGCCCGAAACCAGATAAACCCGAGTTTGGCTTTATCGGCCGGTCTAACGTCGGAAAATCTTCACTGATCAACATGCTCACAGGCTGGTCGAAGCTTGCAAAAACATCCGGAAATCCGGGCAAGACAAAAACTATCAATCATTTCCTGATAAACGACAGCTGGTACCTTGTCGATCTGCCGGGCTATGGATATGCCCGGGTTCCGCTGAAAATTAAGGATAAATGGATCAGATCAGTCGAAGAGTACATAATTAAAAGGGAAAACCTGGTTTGTCTTTTTGTGCTTATTGATATGCGCCTTACGCCTCAGCAATCTGATTTATCGTTCATGGAATTCCTTGGAAATAACAGAATACCTATTGCAAGGGTTTTCACAAAAAGCGATAAGCTTTCTGCAAGCCGGGCAGAAAAGGCTTTGAAAAATTATGATGAGGTAATGCTCGCCACCTGGGAATCAATGCCACCGACCTTTGTTTCATCGGCCATAAATAAACGTGGAAGAGAGGAGATCCTTGACTTCATTGAAGAAACCATCAACAATTTTTCAAACATTGTATGATTCTCTTGGGAATTTTTAATTTTGTGACATAAAATTTCCAAATAATTAACTGCAAAACCATAAAATGATGTTCGGATATGCACCAATGAAGATTTTTTCCTGCAGATCTTCCAGGCACGTTGCCCAGAAAATTGCGGATGAGCTGGGTGTGGAACTTGGAAAAAGTTCGGTAACAGAATTCAGCGACGGAGAATTTCAGCCATGTTTTGACGAATCTGTAAGAGGAGATATGGTATTTATAATTCAGTCGACCAATCCTCCTGCCGACAATCTGTTCGAGCTTCTTCTGATGATCGATGCAGCTAAAAGAGCTTCAGCTTACAAGGTGATCGCGGTAATACCTTATTACGGTTTTGCAAGACAGGACAGGAAAGACAGACCGAGAGTATCAATCGGTTCAAAGCTGTCGGCGGACCTGCTCAGCACTGCAGGGGTTGACAGGCTGATTACCATGGACCTTCATGCCGATCAAATCCAGGGATTTTTTAACATCCCCGTCGATCATTTATTCGGTTCGGCAATTTTTGCACCCTATATCCAAAACCTGAAGCTTGACAATCTTACTATTTCAGCTCCCGACATGGGAGGATCAAAAAGGGCAAATGCCTATTCCCGACACCTTCAGTCCGAAATGGTCCTTTGCTACAAGCTTCGCAAGAAGCCCAACGTAGTTGAAGAGATGTCAATTATAGGTGAAGTCGAGGGTAGAAATGTTGTTATTATCGATGATATGGTCGACACAGCCGGCACTCTTGTCCTGGCTGCCCAGAAAATGATGGAAAAGGGAGCCAAAAGTATCAGGGCTTTTGCAACCCATCCGGTACTTTCCGGAAACGCCGTAGAGAGAATCCAGAATTCTCCAATATCCGAGCTGGTGGTGACCGACTCTATGCCATTCGAGAATAAATCTGACAAAATCAAGGTGCTTTCAATTGCCGGAATATTTGCAAAAACCATTCAGGCCGTTAACCTGAACCAGTCGATCAGCACTAATTTTGTTTTCTGATTCTTTTGCAATATATTTGCACTCCGATTTTTAAGAGATGTCGAACGTGTAATGGGGAGTAATTATACCAATTACTCTGAGCAGCACAATAATATATTAAAAATGAAGACTATTGAAATCAAAGGTACTCTCAGGAAAGAACTTGGAAAGAAAAGCTCCAAACAGGCAAGAAAAGAGGGTTATGTTCCATGTGTGATTTATAACAAGGATGGCAATATCCATTTTCAGGCGCATGAAAACAGTTTTAAAAACCTTGTTTACACACGCTATGCACATGTGGTAAATCTTGACCTCGATGGCAAACCTTTCAGGGTTGTCCTGCAGGATATTCAGTTTCATCCCGTGACGGAAAAGATTACTCACATTGACTTTATCGAGGTAAATGACGAAAATCCGATAATAATAAACCTGCCTATTGAAGTCACAGGCGATTCTGTAGGCGTTAAGGCTGGTGGTAAACTGAGAATCAAGAAGAGAAACCTGAAGGTAAGAGGTTATGTAAAAGATATTCCTGAATTACTGCCCATCGATATCACAGACGTCAAGATACACCATTCAGTTAAGGTCGGTGATCTTTCGTACGATAAGATTGAACTTATAGATCCGAAGATCACGACGGTCCTTTCAGTTGCAACCTCACGCGTTGTCCAGAAAGCCGAAGGTGAAGAAGGAGCCGAAGCACCTGCTGCTGAAGGAACTGAAGCAGCTGCTGCTGAAGTACCTGCTGAGGAAAAGGAAAAGGAAAAAGGTAAATAGTCATATTCTTTTTCAATAATCAGGCACAATGAAATATCTTATAGTTGGCCTGGGAAATTTCGGTGAGGAATACTCTGACACCCGCCACAATATAGGATTTACGGTACTGGATGCATTTGCGGATGAGTTCAATGTTTCCTTTGCCGACAGGCGTTATGGAGCCGTATGCGAAATAAAGTATAAGGCCAGAGTCTTTATCCTTTTGAAGCCTTCAACTTATATGAATCTGAGCGGCAATGCCGTAAACTACTGGATGAAAAAGGAGAAGATCCCCGTTGAAAATCTTCTTGTAATTGTCGACGATATAGCCCTTCCCCTTGGAAGCATAAGAATGAGGGCAAAGGGAAGCGATGGCGGCCACAACGGACTTGCCCATATAAACACCACTCTTGTTACTGACCGATACGCAAGAATCAGATTCGGTATCGGAAATGGCTTTAAAAAAGGATCCCAGATAAACTTTGTTCTTGGAAAATGGAATCCTGAGGAAAAGAAATTCATAAATGAAAGAATTGCAGTAATTGTCGAAATGATCAAATCGTTCGGCACTATAGGAACAGAACTGACAATGACAGCCTTTAACAAAAAAGGTAAAATTTCCCGGCATCCTGAAGAAAAGAGCAGGCCGAAGGATAGTCAACTGGACATTTAATCCCCGGATTGATGATATGTCAGATCTTAAGCAGATAAGGATTGATAAGTTCCTCTGGTCGGTCAGGATTTATAAAACCCGCAGCATTGCCTCTGAAGCCTGCAGGAAAGGCAGGATACTTATTAACGATATACCTGTAAAGCCGTCAAGAATAATCAGCAGCGGCGAGATAATTGTCGTAAAAAAGCCTCCCGTGACTTACTCTTACCACATAATTGAACCTATTGAAAACAGGATCCCGGCAAAGCTTGCAGGAAACTATATTGAGGACCTGACATCAATGGAAGAAAAGGAAAAGCTGGAATCCAGCCATTCTGCATTCACCAGCTTCAGGGAAAGAGGAACAGGCCGTCCTACAAAAAGGGAAAGAAGGAACCTCGACAGGTTCATTGATGACTTTAACGGCCAGTAAATGGTGGTAAAAAGACTTATAATATTTTCAAACAGATATATTTTGTTGCTGTAAATTTATTTGAGGAGCCATTTTTTTTAACTTGCAAAACTTTAGCTTGTTTAATACAACCAAAAACGGCCGGAGGCTATTATTTTTTTTTGCCTGATGGGGAAGGAAAATATAGAAAAATATTCTGCTCGCTATGCACTGCTGAAGGAAATCACGGGTTTCTGGCATAATCATTTTTTTTACAGGAAGATCATAATTCTGGGCCGCGAAAACATAAACCCTGATGATCCACTGATCTTTGCACCCAACCATCAGAATGCCTTAATGGATGCCCTGGCCGTTCTTTATACCCACAAGGGACAGCCTATATTCCTTGCCAGAGCCGATATCTTTAAGAAGAAATTTATTGCCTCAATCCTTTATGTCCTCAAAATACTTCCTGTTTACAGGATCAGGGATGGATTCAGCAGCCTTAAAGGTAATGATGAGATCTTTCAGAAAACTATTGACGTCTTTAAAAATAAAAATGGACTGGTCATCCTTCCCGAGGGTGATCACAAAGGATTCCGAAGACTGAGGCAGCTCAAGAAAGGGATCTGCCGTGTCGCTTTTCAGGCCGAAGAGGCCTCTGACTATAAATTGAATATCAAAATAATCCCTGTCGGAATTGAATTTTCAAACTACAGCCGTTACCGGCAGGTTCTTACTGTTGTATATGGAAAGCCCATAGATGTATCAGCCTACTACGAGCTTTACAGGGAGAACGAGGAAAAAGCCCTTAATACTCTGAAAAAAAGGCTCTCGGATGAAATGAAACGGATCATGGTTCATATTGAATCTGAGGAAGATTATGAAGCTATCGATGAGCTGAGAAGCATTATTAACGAAAAGTACAGCGACGATATAAAATTACCCAAGCTGTTCAGGGACAGAATTCTCATAAGCAGGCTTAATAAGTTAAAGATAAATGATCCGGCGACTTACAGGAGGATTTGTGACCTGAGCCTGGAAATTAAAAAAAATGCACGAAACCTGCATGTCACATACAGGCTGCTTCACAAGAAAAAACATCCGCTCGTCTGGCTTATCGCCGGGCTTGCAGGGCTGCTGGTCACTTCCCCAGTATGGCTCTTTGGCAATATCTTTACCCTTACTTTTCTGTCACTGCCTGAACTACAGATCCGAAAAACAAAAGACCCTCAGTTTCACAGCAGCGTCAGGTTCGGAATTTCAGCTGCACTGGCATTCATATTCATGCCTGTTTATCTCGTGCTGTCATTACTGATCTTCTCCCCCTGGTGGCTTTCCATCGCCGTTTTCCTCTCAATACCCTTTGCAGGAATATTTGCCTGGAATTACAATATAATTTTCCACAGGATAATTGGCGGATTCAGGGTCAGGAGATACATTCACTCGGGAAACAGGGAATACTCTGACCTGAAAAGTGATTATGATGAATTGGTAAACCTTGTATCAGCGCTGAAAGATGAACATGAGTAATCGTTTTGCCGGAAAAAAGGTCTGGATATCAGGAGGATCATCCGGTATCGGGGAAGCACTGGTTCACGAATTTGTAAAAAGGGGTGCTGATGTCATTGCTTCTTCAAACGATCCGGCTGGACTTGAAAGGGTAAAAGAATCATGCAATGATCTCTCCGGAAAGATTACCTGCATACCTCTCGACCTCTCGGAAACCTTTGAAATAGAAAAAATTGTTTCACGTCAGTTAGGAGAAGAAGGCAGAATAGACTACCTCCTTAATATAGCAGGTGTAAGCCAGAGGTCGCGGATCGAAGAAACACCTCTATGGCTCGACAGAAAAATATTTGAAATAAACTATTTCGGTACAATAGCCCTGACAAAGACAATATTACCGTACATGATCAGGAGAAAATCGGGGTATGTTCTTGCAACAAGCAGTATTTCAGGAAGATTTGGGTTCCCCCTGAGATCTGCATACTGTGCCTCAAAGGAGGCTCTTCATGGTTTCTTTGAGACTCTTTATCTTGAAAACAAGAAAAACAATATCAGATCATCCGTAATAATTCCCGGCAGGGTCAAAACCCAGATCTCAGTTCATGCACTTGAGAGCGACGGGAAGGAACATGGAAGGATGGATGAGGGACAGGGAAAGGGTATCTCACCTGAAAAGGCAGCAAAAATTATCATAAGAGGGATTATCCGGAACAAACGTGAAATCCTTGTAGGCAGCACTGAGTTGACATTGTTGTACATAAGGCGGATCTTCCCCTGGCTTTTTTTCAGGATTGCGGACAAATTAAAATCAATGTAATTAATTGCAGTGTGAAATGAAGGAATATTTTATCGGCGGGATCCAGCAGATCGGGATCGGTGTGAAAAATCTCAGCGAGGCATGGAAGTGGTACTATTCAATGTTCGGAATGGATTGCAGAATATTTGATGACGACTCAGAAGCCAGAATAATGCTTCCATATACAGACGGTAAAGTGCAATCACGGCATGCTGTTCTTGCCTTGAACCTGCAGAGCGGAGGGGGATTTGAAATATGGCAGTACAAAGGAAGGGAGCCTCTTCTGATTAAGGAAGAGATACAGCTGGGCGATCTGGGTATACTGGCGTGCAAAATAAAGGTCAGAAACATTGATGAAGCCTACGGTTTCTATAGGTCGAATAAGGCTGAATTACTGGGAGAACCTGTTTCTGATCCTTTAGGAAAGAAGTCTTTCTTCCTGAAAGATCCTGCCGGCAATCTTTTCCAGATGTCCGAAGGAGAAGACTGGTTCAGGGATGAAAAAAAAGTGTCGGGTGGATCGAGCGGGGCAATGATAGGTGTCACATCGGTTGAAAAATCATTGCCCGTATATTCAGACATCCTCGGTTACGATGAAGTTGTGTATGACAAAACAGGGATATTCCCTGATCTGAAATACCTCTACGGCGGGGAAAAAGAAGTGAGACGTGTACTGCTGAAATGCTCAAAACCTTTTTCAGGTCATTTCAGCAGAATATTCGGCCAGAGCATGATAGAACTTGTCAGCGCTGCTGATAAGCCCGGAAAGAGAATATATCAGGGCAGGCTCTGGGGCGATCCTGGCTTTATTCATCTTTGCTTCGATGTCAGCAATTTTGATGAGCTGAGGAAACACTGCAAACAGACAGGATTCCCTTTTACTGTTGACAGTACCCAGACTCACGACAACAACAGCTTCGACATGGGAGAAGCTGCCGGGCATTTTGCGTATATTGAAGATCCTGACGGAGTTCTTATCGAGTTCGTTGAGACGCACAGGATCCCTGTGTTAAAAAAACTGGGAATTTACCTGAACCTTAAGAATCGAAAAAGTTACAAGCCCCTGCCCGACTGGATTGTAAATACCCTCAGGTTCTCAAAGGTCAGGCTTTAAAAATCAAAAGTCCTGGGCCAAACGTGGTTCCCCCTTTCATTCACTGAGCCTTTCAACTTCTTTAAAGACTCTCATTATGTTCCCTCCCCATATCTTTTCAATTTCCGATTTTGTATAGCCACGACGTAATAATTCAATCGTAATATTTTTCATTTCTGCAACTGTCATGCATCCTTCTACTCTGCCACCGCCGTCGAAATCGGTGCCTATTCCTACATAATCTATCCCGGCTACCTGAACAACATGGTCAATATGGTCAACAACATCCTTTACATTTGCAAGCTTTTTATACTTTCGCTGTATCTCCCTGAACTCAGCCCTCATCAGTTTCTTCCTGTCATCGGGCAGTGACTTGTAGTCACCAAATTTTGTATTCAGTTCCTTTAGCTTTTCGTCCATTTCGGGATTTGGTTCGGGCGTCTTTATATAATCGCTAAGGAAACAGATCTGGATCACACCGCCATTCTTCTTAAGGGCAATAAGCATATCATCCGAAAAGTTCCTTGGGCTTTCACATAGTGCCCTGCATGATGAATGAGATGCTATGACCGGGGCCCTTGACAGTTCAAGTACATCATAAAATGATTTGTCTGAAATATGCGATACATCTATCATCATTCCCAGCCGGTTCATCTCCTTCATTACCTCTTTCCCGAATGCGGATAATCCGTTGTTTTCAGGTCCCGTCGGATCTGTGGACGAATCACAGATATCATTGTTTTTTGCATGAGCAAGAGTCATATATCTGGCCCCGAGATCATAGAACTCCCTGATCCTCGAAATATCCTTTCCAACAGGATAACCGTTCTCGACACCAATAAAAGCCGCAATTTTCCCTTCTTTCTTCAGCCTGTATGCATCCTCAGGGGAATATGCAAGTTCTGCTATTCTTGAGTTTTCAACAACATTCTTTCTGATGGCATCAAATATCTCAAGAGCCTGCTTATGTACCTCGGCATATGCGGAATCATTTCTCGGGCCCTGTCCCAAGAAAACTGCAAAGAATTCAGCATTGAGCCCTCCCTCAATCATCCTGGGGAAATCAACACAACCTTCATTGTGCCTTTCCCCAAGATTATAGTGCGATTCCATAATTTCCATCGGGGTATCACAGTGAGCATCCACAGTCAGAATTTTCTTATGGATCCTGTCAGCCTGCCGTTTAAGTCTGCCATCCTTGCTGCTGCAGAAGGTGAAAACAAAGATGAAAAAAAATAACAGCGAGGCGTTCTTCATTTCATTACTGCCAATTATTTAAGCGCAATTTATGCAAAATGAGGTATCACCTTACAACCCATCTCTCTCTTTTAACACTATTTAACTATGAAAAAAGCCCCTGACTTTAAGTGCCAGGGGCAGCCATGAAAAGAATGGAAAAATTGCTTTTTTGGACAGTAAAAAGCTTCTTCTTGATAATAGTTTTTTAAAATATCCTTAAATTACCTATATAAGTTTCTTAAAATAAAAAGAGCCTGAAATAAAACTGATTCCGCGATCATAAGACCTGTAAATTTACAATCTTATTTTTCAAAAAGCAATAATTCATTTCCATTTTCATTAAGGGCAATCATATCCTCCTGAAAAAACAAAACCATCATGACATCAGAATCTGACAAATGACAAGCTGTCAAGTAACTTTTTCATTCTGAGCCCATATATTTTAAAAATTTACTAACTTAACGACTTATAAAATGCCCATAATGAAAGAAATGCGGCACAAATGTTTTTTCGGGGTCTTTCATTGGTAAAACCTGATAAAACTTAAAATTATGACTTGCAGAGGTATGTTTTTATCAGCACTGGCTTCAATAATAATTTGTTCTGCTTCGGCACAATCGGTGACTGAAAAAAGAAGCTTCATAAAATCAATGCATTCAGGCAGTGATACAAAGCTGGAGATAGACAATGAATACGGAGATATCCATATTACTACCTGGGACAAGGATTCTGTCTATATAATGGCCGATATAGAAGCATTTGCCCCGACGCATGCAAAACTCGACAAAATGTTCGAAGGCATAAACATAAATATAACAGGCACAGCTCTCCTTATCAGGGCGAAAACCGAGTTCAACAAGGGCATCACCGAATTGCTTGAGGGTTTCAAGGACCTCACTGACAAAATAATAACCTACAATTCAAAGGTTAAAATCAACTATTTTATTAATGCCCCCGATAATATCGATGTTTCCATTGACAACCAGTTCGGCGATATCTATATGGAAACAAACAAACAAAGCGTAATGGTTTCACTTTCAAACGGATCATTCAGGGCCAATTCGCTGAACCGTCTGTCAAGTCTTTCGATAAGTTTCGGCAGTGTGGAAATTGGATCTGTCAAATATGCCGATCTGAAGCCCACATTCTCCGAACTGGTCATCGGTGAAAGCAGTGATCTTTCAATTAATTCCACTTCCTCACGCTACAATCTGAATAAAGCCGGAAGAATAAAGGCAGAATCAAGGCGCGACAAGTTCTTTATAGGTTCAATCGCTGACCTGGAAGGAGAATCATATTTTACAGATTACAAGATCGGGGATCTTGAAAAACAGGCAAACATCACACTGAAATACGGGAGCCTTGATGTGACAAGAATTGAAAATCAGCTTGAGAAGATCGATATTTCTGCTGTAAATTCCGATATTACACTGTCATGCAGCTCTTCCCTGTCGTACAGTTTCGAAATCCGGCATACAAACTCATTTGTTGTTATCCCTGAAAATAATGCGAAATCTGAAAAGCAGGTATTGAACGCGGACAGGAATGAGAGCCTTATAACAGGAACTGTAGGAAGCAAACCGGGCCCGAGAAAGGTCAGCATCGAAGCAACGAAGGGAAATATTTACCTCAGGTGAGAAAAGCTATTTTTCGTTTCTGAAAAGGGCAGCACCCTCATCAAGCCATTTTTTAAATTCCTCAACATTTAAATTGGATGGCATTGGTTTATTAAGCGCATTACCCTTGTGATCGGTAATTACATAAAGGGGAAGTGCGTTTGTCCTGAACTTTGAAATTTCAATGTCTTCATTGACCTTGCCGATTGTCTTTTTCAGCTTCCCGTCAACCGTCGATGTCACCCATTCATTTTCAGACAGTGTTGTACGGTCGTCGGCGTAAAGTGAAACAATCACGAAATTCTCTTTCAGCCGCCTCAATACATCCGGGTCTGACCAAACCTTTGCTTCCATCAGCTTGCAGTTTGCGCAGGCATGACCCTTGAAATCAAGAAGCACTGGCTTTCCCTGTTCAACTGCACACTTAAGTCCCTGTTTGTACTCGAAATAGCCTGTAAGCCCCAGCGGCATTTCAAAAATATCACTGAACCGCGGCTCTGAGCATATGCTGCTCCCGGTACCTAAAGGTGATATCACGGCAATCGGCCCCTGCCTCTCCTGCCTGTCAAGCCCTGCAACGCTGAAAGAGGATTTTTCCTGGGGCGGAAGCAAAGCCGACAGCCCCTTCAGAGGTGCTCCGAACAAACCGGTAATCAGATAGACAACAAAAGAAAACACCGCTATTATAAGGAACAGCCTGAAAGTGCCAATGTAAGGAAGGTCGCTGTCGAGATGGAACTTGATCTTGCCCATCAGGTATAATCCGAGCATTGAGAATATTACTATCCAGATTGAAAGGTAAATATCTCTCGATAAAATCCTGAATGAATAGACGCTATCGATGGTCATTAGGAACTTCAAGCTGAAAGCCAGCATTATGAACCCAAGTACGACCTTGACAGAGTTCAGCCAGCCGCCTGATTTTGGGAGCCTGCTTAACATCGAAGGGAAAAGGGCAAAGACCGTGAAAGGAAGGCTGAATGCCAGTCCAAATCCAAGCATGCCGGAAGCGGGCCTGAGAACATCGCCTGATGCCGCTTCGACAAGAAGTGCTCCGATTATTGGACCTGTGCAGGAGAATGAAACAATAACCGTTGTAAGTCCCATGAAAAACGATGCAGCTATCCCTCCCCCGTCAACCTTGTTGTCAGCTCCGGTAATCCATTTATTAGGCAGTACAAACTCAAAAGCTCCAAAGAATGAAATCGCAAAAACGACGAACAGAAGAAAGAATATCAGGTTCGGTATCCAGTGCGTGCTGAGTGTATTGGCAAAACCTGCACCTGCACTTGTAAGCGAAACTATAAGCCCGAGAATAAAATAGATAAGTACGATTGAGAGGCCGAAAACAACTGCTTTGCTGATTGATCTTGCCCTGTTCTCAGAACCTCGCGAGAAGAATGCAACTGTCATCGGTATCATCGGAAAGACACAGGGTGTAAGAACTCCGGCAAACCCTGCCAGCAGGGAAAGCAGAAAGAACTTTATCAGTCCGCTTTTAGTCTCTGGTAAGCCCTCCGATACAGTTGCTCTTCCGGACATGGTACCTCCGGCCGGTTCAGCAGCACCGATCTTAATAGCAAAATCCACATCCTTTGGAGGAGAACATGCAGTATTGTTGCACGACATATAGGTTACCCTTCCATTCACCGTGAACGATTTGTTCCCTGAAATGAAAATTTGCCGGAATTCAGCCCTGTTGCTGAAAGTTTTTATTCTGAAGCCAAATGCTTCATCAAATATTTCATCGGGCTTTGTTACCTCATAGGTTTTGCCTTGCAGTGTCAGGCCCGTCAGCGAATCAAAGACAAAAGAAGTGGGTATGGGCCCTCCCTTTGGTATATCAATCGAATAAATATGTGATCCCTTTTCGATTGTGGCAGTAAAAACCAGTTCATACCGGTCCCTGTCTTTCTTTTCGTATCCGAATTCCCATTTTACAGGGTCATATATCTGGGAAAAAAGAGCGGCTTCCGGGACTAATAATGCTGCGTAACAAATTAATTTCTTAAGCATGGGGACCGGTATTTAATTCTATGCAAAAGTAATAAATCAACCTGTATAAAACAGATGTTATCAGAGCCGTGTTCAGGAGGCTGAAGATTTTTAAGCCAGGTCTATCTCATTATCGTACCTGTCATAAAAATGATATTCAAGCATATGGTAGGAGGTAGCTGCCTGAACCTTGAGTAATATTTTGTATTTCAAATCCCATTTAAGGTAAAGAGGAAACAGGCCTTTTCTAAGAAATGAGGCTACGAACGGATGCGCATTAAGGACGATCTTTTTTGTCTTTATCTTGTTAACAATAAAGGAAAGTTCTCTTTCAAGGTCGTCGGTGAACAGTATTGTCGGGCGCGTCTGACCCGTTCCCAGGCAGCATGGGCATTTTTCATCGATCACAATGCTCATTTCAGGCCTTACCCTCTGCCGGGTTATCTGCATCAGGCCAAACCTGGAAAGCGGAAGGATATTATGTTTTGTACGGTCACCGGCCATGATTTCCTTCATCTTGTCATAAAGCATCTGCTTGTTTTCCGACGACTGCATATCGATGAAATCAACAACTATTATTCCGCCCATATCCCTCAGACGCAGCTGACGGGCGATTTCTGTCGCAGCTTCCATATTGACCTCCAGGGCATTTGTTTCCTGGTCATTCCCCGACCTTGACCTGTTGCCGCTGTTCACATCAATGACATGAAGAGCTTCAGTATGTTCAATAATAAGGTATGCGCCATGCTTAAATGATACTGTCTTTCCGAAAAGGGCTTTTATCTGCTTGTTGACGCCAAAATGGTCAAATATGGGGATTGTGCCATTGTAGACCTTTACGATTTTCTCCTTTTCGGGGGCTATCTCCCTGATATATAATCTGACATCCTCAGCAAGTGCAGGATCATTGGTATAAATGCTGTTGAAAGTTACATTAAGCATGTCCCTCAGGATGGTTGAGGTTCTGTCCATCTCGCCTATGAAAAGCTTCGGGGTTTTTGTATCCTTTCTGAGAGTGTTGAACGTCGTCTCCCATTTCTTTACCAGTTCCCTGAGCTCTGAATCAAGGACAGCTACTTTCTTTCCTTCGGCGACAGTCCTGATTATTACCCCGTAATTTCTAGGCTTGATGCTCTGCACCAATGTCTTAAGCCGGTTCTTTTCCTCACTGCTTTCAATTTTCGATGAAACAGATACCTTGTCTGAGAAAGGTATAAGAACAAGGTTTCTTCCTGCCAGTGAAATTTCTGAGGCAAGCCTTGGTCCTTTTGTAGAAATTGGTTCCTTTGTGATCTGTACTATGACGGTCTGACCCGAACTCAGGACATCAGTGATCTTACCCTCTTTGTCAATGTCATCCTCCTGTTTGAATTTATGAACAGGCACTACCCTGCCCTGCCTCTGAATGGCGGTCGAATAATACTTGTGAAGGGTTCTGAACTGAGCTCCCAGATCAAGATAATGAAGAAAAGCATCCCGCTCGTAACCGACGTTGACAAAAGCAGCATTCAATCCGGGCATTATTTTCTTAACCTTACCAAGGTATATGTCCCCTACTGAAAACTTTATATTACGCTTTTCCCTGTTTAACTCGATCAGCTGCTTGTCTTCAAGCAAAGCCAAAGATATCTCTTCGCCGCCGGCATCAATGATTAAATCCTTATTTCCCACGTTCCTGTTTAATCTGAGTCAAAACAAAAACTTTACCATACCATTATACTAATACAACAAACCTAAAGACCAATGGATCTTTAGGTTTAGAGATTTCAGATTCTGACTCCTTCAAGATTTTCTATTTCTTTTTATGTCTGTTCTTCCGCAAACGCTTTTTGCGCTTGTGGGTAGCCATTTTATGTCTTTTTCTTTTTTTTCCGCTTGGCATGGATGATTACTTCTTAACGTGCGATTTAACTTTTGTAATAAATGATTTTGCCGGTTTGAAGGCTGGGATATTGTGAGAAGGAATTATAATGGTCGTATTCTTTGAAATATTCCTGGCAGTCTTCTTTGCTCTTTTCTTAACTATAAAGCTCCCGAAGCCTCTCAGGTAAACGTTATTACCCGTTACCATAGAATGTTTTATGGTGTCCATTAAGGCCTCAACAGTCTTCTGTACTGTCACCTTTTCAATACCAGTGTTCTTGGCAATTTCATTAACAATGTCTGCTTTAGTCATTTTCGTGAAGTTTAAAATTCAACAAATTATTTTGAGTATTCGTTTTTTCAACCTTGCAAATATAGAAATATTATTTGTTTATTATTAAACACTTTAAGAATATTTTTTTTTCGAAGAAATTTATTATTGCCTTAATTCCAATGAAATAGAAAAACCAAATCGGCCTGCCAGCCTGACCCGACATAAAAAGCGTACAATTAATCCCTAAAAAGCCATACGCTTCGTAATTTATTGATATTATGTACTTTCGTTTTATAATGCCGTCCAGGTTGAATCACAGTAATTTTTTATTAACTTTACTGTACAGTAAGAAAGAAAAATTTAAATACTAACTATATGTCAATCAATAAGGTCATACTTGTTGGAAATGTTGGCAAAGATCCGGTTGTCCGTTATTTCGACAAAGGAGTTGCAAAAGCAACATTCCCCCTGGCTACCAGCGAATCATATACAAATCAGCAGGGAGAAACCATTACATCTACAGAATGGCACAATATTGTTCTCTGGCGCTCCCTGGCAGAAGTGGCCGAGAAGACCGTAAAAAAAGGATCACAGGTTTATGTTGTCGGCAAGATAAAAACCAGATCATATGTCGATAAGGAGGGTAACAACAAATATATAACGGAGATTCTGGCAGATGCAATGCTTGTACTCGATAAAAAACCTGCTCCTGTCTCATCTCATCAGCAGCCTGAATCTGAAAAGAATCCAGTACCTGACAAGGAAACGTTCGGCCAGGACATCAATGAACCGCCGGCTTCTTACCCGGTAAACAATGAGGATGATCTTCCTTTCTGACAAGTAGAATTAAAAGAAACACAGTTGGAGGCAGGTTATCTAATTGCGTCATCCATGTTCCTTCAGGGTATTACAGTAAATGCACCTGATTACAAGACGTTTATAGGGTTATTTGTACTTGTCCTTCTCCTTATCGGTTCAGGGCTAATGTCAGCTTCTGAAGTTGCCTTCTTCTCCCTGAATCCTGAAGATGTCGAAAAACTTAAAACCGGTAAATCAAGAAGAGCAAAGCTTGTGTCAAAAATGCATGAGATGCCGGACAGGCTCCTCAGCACAATACTTGTAGGAAACAACGCCATCAATATAACCATAGTCCTTCTGGCCGCGTACCTGAGCTCAAGATCATTCAATTTCAGCTCAAAACCCGTGCTTGGTTTTATCATTGAAGCTGTAGTAATCACATTCCTTCTGCTTTTCTTTGGTGAAATACTGCCAAAAGTCTTTGCATCCAGAAACCAGGTCAGGGTAGCTTTAGGAATGGCTTTTCCCCTGAACTACCTGGGAAGGCTTTTAAGACCCATTACCTCCCTGCTGATTCTTTCAACTTCATTTGTAAAAAAAAGAACAATGGCCAAACGATCGGGCCTTAGCATGAATGACCTTTCTGATGCGCTTGAGCTGGCTTCCGATAATATTAATGAGGATGAAAAAATACTAAAGGGCATCGTGAACTTTGGCAACATCAATGTAAGCGAGATAATGTGCCCCCGAATCGATGTAACTGCCATAGATATTTACACCGGATTCAATAAAGTGAAATCAGTAATAATCGAATCCGGATTCTCGAGAATACCCGTCTATTCCGGTTCATTCGACACCGTGAAAGGAATATTGTATGCAAAAGACATTCTACCCTATACAAACAACCCGGATAATTTCAAATGGCAGTCTCTCCTCAGGCCGCCCTATTTCGTACCCGAAACCAAAAAGATAAACGATCTGCTTAAAGAGTTCCAGCTAAAAAGGATACATATGGCAATCGTCATTGATGAATACGGAGGCTCTTCCGGAATAGTGGCTCTCGAAGATGTCCTTGAGGAAATTGTCGGTGAAATAACCGATGAAAGCGATGAGGAGGAGCCGTTGTTCAGAAAAATAGATGACAAAACATTTGTTTTCGAAGGGAAAATACTACTGAATGATTTTTTCAAGATAATAGAAGTTGAAGATGATCCGTTTGAAAAGGTAAGAGGGGAATCCGAGACACTTGCTGGACTTATTCTTGAACTGACCGGTGAAATTCCGCAGAAAGGTCAGGTGATTCGGTACGGTAATTATGTATTCAGGATTGAATCGGCCGACAAAAGGAGAATAAAAGAGATAAGGGTTGAACTTGTCAATGAAAATGATGAAAATAAAAAAGCTTAGAGTTTTTGCACTTGCGGTTATTATCTCGGGCTCAGTGGGATGCAGGGAGGTGACGGTGCCTAAACCCAGGGGCTATTTCAGGATTGACCTGCCTGAAAAAAAGTATGTTGCTTTCAATGACTCAACCGCCAAATTCGGCCTGCCTCTGGTTTTTGAATATCCCGCATACGGTGTGGTTTCAATGTCCAACGACAATTCATCGGAACCCGGATGGTTCAATATTGAATTTCCCTCCTACAAGGCAAAGATATATCTTACATACAAGGATGTCAAAGGAGATCTTTCTGACCTTATTGAGCAAACGTACATTCTTAATGTAAAAAATCATATTTCTAAAGCAGATGCTATCGACGAACAGGATATAAACAACCCCGGCAGCAAAGTTTACGGAATTCTATATGACCTTAAAGGAAATACTGCAACTTCCGTACAGTTTTATGTAACCGATAGTATAAAACACTATCTTAGAGGGTCATTATATTTTGCTTCAGAACCAAATGCTGATTCTCTGGCACCGGTCATTGAGTTTTTCAGAGTAGATATAATCCACCTGATCGAAACGCTTAAATGGAAGGGGAAATAAACTATTAAGCACTAATGGGTTGTATTACAAAACATTATCTTAACGAATCGACAATCCTCGGAGTATGGAAAATTGAAGAGGACCTGAACACTCTTCTTAAATCTGTGGTTCTTGATAACGGTGATAAAAAGAAATACAAGGGATTTTCCAGCACCTCGAGGAAACTTGAGTTTTTAAGCGTGAGGGCACTTCTCGCGGAACTGATTGGACCTGATGCAAGAATTGTTTATAACAGGAGCAACAAGCCTTTTCTGAAAGACGGATCAAAATTCATTAGCATTACACATTCCCACAAACTTACGGCAATTCTTCTCAGCGAAACTGAAAGAGTCGGCATTGACCTCGAATATATGAGCGGAAACATCGGAGCTATTGCATTCAAATTCCTTAACAGAAAAGAGAAGATCTCCAAAGTACCGGAAAAAAGGAAATATCACCTTTATCTTCACTGGTGCGCCAAGGAAGCCCTTTATAAAATATGCGACAAGGAAGGAATCAACTTTAAAAAGGACATTACAATCGACCCTTTCGAGGTAAAGGAATCAGGTGAAATAAGGGGAAAAGTACTCACCGACAAAATAAATGAAACATTTGACCTCTTTTATACAAGATACGACAACTACTCAATCGTGTGGACCAAAAAGAATTATGATAAAAGATAATTTCCCGGGATATAAAAGTGTTGCACTTTTGCTCGACCCTGACAAATCGCCAGGAGATGAACTTGAGAATATCCTGAAGATTGCCACTGAAAATAAAACCGATTATATCCTTGCCGGCGGAAGCCTTACTTTCAACAGCATAGATAATCTGATCGATGCCATCAGGAAAAACACCGGCATACCAATTGTTCTTTTTCCCGGTAACCTTCTTCAGCTCAGCCAGAAAGCCGATGCTATACTGCTTCTTTCCCTGATCTCGGGCCGCAATCCGGAACTCCTTATCGGCAACCACGTTACAGCAGCCCCATATCTGCGAAATATCAGGGAGAAACTGATCTCTGTCGGATACATTCTTGTAGGCTCAGGGAAGAAGACTTCTGTTGAGTATATAAGCCATACCGAATCCATTCCGTATGACAAGCCCGAGATAGTAGTTGCGACTGCACTGGCAGGTGAAATGCTCGGTTTGCATATGATCTATCTCGAAGCAGGCAGCGGAGCCGAAACCCCTGTGCCTGATGAAATAATAAGGTCAGTCCGCGAAAGCGTTACTATACCCTTGGCAGTGGGAGGCGGACTTAAAAACAGCGATCAGATCACCTCTGCCTTTAAGGCCGGTGCAAATCTGGTTATCCTTGGAAACAGCTGTGAAAAAAGACCTCAACTGCTCGCAGATGCCTGCAATATAAGGGACAGATTCAGAAAGAGGAATCTCACCTGAAGAGTTCCGACAAGGGCTCACCGGTGCAAGCATTCGGATATGGTACTTTGCACAGTGATGAGAGAGTGGCAGCAATATCAGTCATATTTACCTTCCTCATTACTGTCGCTCTGTTGATAATCCAGCCGTACCAGATAAGCGGAACATGTGAGTCGTATTCATAAGGGGAATTATAGTCCGTAACATTATCATCCTCCTTGTCCACCCACCCCGGGTTCAGAGTTACAATAACATCGCCTGAGCGCTGGGGATTGAAATTATTTATGATCTTTCTAAGGTGCCCGTCACCGAACTCATTTGATTCAAAAGATGAATACGGATATGCGGAAGATATCCCGGTAAACTGAATAAGGAACCTGGCGACTTTTTTCTGTACATCATCCAGAGGTATCCTGGCATCTTCAATTAATGTCCTGTTGAGAAATATCTGCCTTTCGGAGAACCCTTTGACCCAGTCGCCTTCACCATAAATGGCATTGAGATAACTTCTCAGCAGCTGCAGAGCCTGGTTCTTCTGAAAATAACCGGCAGGGATCCTTGCCTGTTCCATCACTGACGGAATCTCAGAAATCCCATGCGTTGATGTAAAATAAACAAGTACATTCTTTTTGCCGATCTTGTCGTTCAGATAATTAAGAAGTTTCTCCACATCCTTGTCGAGACGGAAAAGAGCATCAGCCGATTCGAAAGATGAAGGTCCGAACCTGTGCCCTATATAATCAGTTGAAGAATAACATACAGTCAGAAAATCAGTGACATCATCGGTGCCAAGACCCTCATTTTCAATTAGCTTAAGTGCAAAATCAGTTGTGTACGCATCAGCAAAGGGAGTCTCCCTCAGCAAAGAAAGATCGCGCGCGACTTTTCTATCACCTGCATGGCTCAGCTTTTTCAGATCATAAGGGAAATAGTTTCTCCCCTCAAATCCGGCCTCAAAGCTATTCGAATCCGGTAAGCAATCCGCGTACGCTTCTGCCGGCTTCAGCAGGCTCCATGCAGACTCAAGATAATTCTCAGTGTATTTCATTGCATTGAAATCATTGACCCATGAAGGGAGGCTTGTCATGTAATATGTCGACGACATCCATGTTCCGGTTGTGTTATCAAACCAGAAAGCACCGTCAGCTGCGTGCCCTGCCGATAAAATCGCAGAATATTCTTTCATGCCTACTCCGTAAACTTTTGATTTCCCCCCGGATGACATCTTAAGCTCATCGCCAAAAGAAGATGCCTGAAGGTTTACAGGGGAATGAAGGCCCGATTCGTAGCTCCCTCCAATGGGGTTGACCGAAGCATCCTTGGTACAATAAATAAACTCGTTTTTCAGAGAGACATACCAGTTGTCGGAGGTAATACCATGATAAGCTGGTTCCGTACCTGTTGCAATTGTTGAATATCCCGGTGCTGATTGGGTAAGCATGTAATCGAATGTTGCATTTTTGAAAAAAGTTCCTTCATTGATTAGCCTTTTAATACCTCCTTCCGACATTCTGTCCCTGAACTTTTCAATCTGATCGTATCTGAGCTGTTCAACAATTATCCCCACAACCAGCTTTGGCCGCTCAGGCGGAATATATGCCCCCTGCCCGAGGACATTTAAACAGCCTGAAATTAAAACAATACCTTCAAACAAGGTTCTTCTGATCATACTTTCCCCATATATTAAAAAACGGCTCACGCCGGAATTAAATATTATTAAAAAATAAATTTCAAAAGTAACTTTTTTAAACAGAGTGACAAATGCAATTCAGGAAATAAAGCGGACCGCCCCTCTCACCTTATGACATTAAATCTTCCCTTACCTGTCTGGTTGTTTGATATATTGGTGAATACAATAATATAACTGCCTGACGCCATATTATTTATATCTATATCAACAGGCGCCCCGTCTGATGCATCAGTCCTATATTCTTTTATCAATGATCCCGCCAGATTGAAGATCCTTACATTAAGGGAATTCCTTAAGCTTTCGGGTAAAACAGCCTTAATATATGTCTTTGCCGGATTAGGATACAGGAAGGGCACTGCAGGATTCAGTGTATTAATCTTGTTGCCGCCAGGTTCTATATCAACACTGATTATGGTGGTCTCTCCAGTGCGGACACTGACATTATATATTACAGTGTCCCTGTACCCATCCGCCGAGAATGTAAGATTCCACAGGCCGGGTTCAATGAGCCTTACAAAATTTCCCGTAAGGGTATCCGCCATGATTTCCGAATTATCCTTGTCGTGACCCGAAATTGTTATTTCTGCCGGAACAGGTTCTCCTGTGCGAGCATTTGTCACCTTCCCTTGAATACCGAACAGGGCATTCTCAAGATAACCGATCAGCGAACGCCTGTCATATTCCCATAATACCGGCAGGTAATCAGCTGGACAGACATAATTTGAATCAAGTTCAATGGTCACCTCCCTGCCGTGGAGCGCTCCTGTGACATAATCCTGCCTCCCTCCGTAAACGGGATACCACGCATAGCCATCGGTCACGCCGTTGTCGAGGTCTGTCATGTAACCTTTTGCGGAATAAAGATGGGCCGTATCAGCAAATGCCCTGGAGATAGAGTAAAACCATGAGGCATCAGCATGTGCCCTGGGCAGGTGATCCCATGGATAATTGACCACCTCCGATCCGGAATGAAAATTTGCTGAAAGGGTGAATTTATGTTTGATTAGAAACTTCATCATGTCGGTGGTTTCCTTCTGTCTTACGATATCAGTTAAATCCGAGTCGGGAAAATTACGGTTAAGGTCGTACCCGTTGGCATTAAATCTTGTCGGATTTATTATTTCATTCCCGCCCCTGTAGGTACCGTCAGGGTTGGCAAGAGGATTTATCCATATTTCAAGATTATCCAACAGCTTATTGACGCCGCTGTCGACACCGTAGCTGGTAAGAAGGTATTCTGAAAGCCTGAGCATCAGTATAAATCCGGCCGTTTCATCTCCGTGCATGGTTGAAGTATAGAAAACTTTCGTTTTGAATTCATCCTGATTTTCTGATCCGGTTATCTTAAGTGCCAGCACAAGCCTGCCATCAACGCTTGTGCCTATCGTATCAAGTGTGCAGAGTGCAGGATACCCGGACGCAAAATATCTCATTATGGAATCATATTGGGTATAGGTCGGGTAACTATCCCACTCCATCGCCTGCTTTACATCTGATGAGGTTAAAATACCCTTGCTCTCCTCCCTTTCAACAATAGAATAATCAAGCTTCTGCGCTATAAACCACTCTACCGTCAGGGGGGAAATGGAGACAGTGATTTTATTGTTTTTCACCCTGACGATAGAGACGTTCCTTGAAAGCCTGTCTGTTTCAGATCTGCCGGGCCATGAAATTGTAACCTCAGCCTGGCCGTTCAAGCTTACTATGCTCCTGAGCCTGTCATCATCATTACCGGCAAATGCCGGCAAGCACTTTGTCAGGATCAGTGCAGACAGAAGAATTACTGACAGATGCTTTATCATGACGGTCTTAAACGTTGAACCTTATATGCAGGATATCACCGTCTTCAACAATATAGGTTTTACCTTCAATATAGAATTTCCCTGCTTCGCGGCATGCATGTTCTGATCCCAGAGAAATGAAATCGTTGTATTTCATTACTTCCGCCCTTATGAATCCTCTTTCAAGGTCGCTATGAATAACACCTGAAGCCTGCGGGGCTGTCATTCCTTTTTTTATCGTCCAGGCTTTTATCTCTTTCGGCCCGACCGTAAAGAAGGTCTGAAGGTTTAGCATGTTATAGGCTGCCCTTACCATCCTGTCGACTCCCGGCTCTTCAAGTCCGGCATCCTTAAGAAAGGCCAGCCGGTCTTCACGGCTCTCCAGCTCTGCTATCTCGGCTTCAATGGCGCCTGCTATAACCACCATTTCGGCATCTTGTCCTTTAAGTGCCTCCTTTACCCTTTCGACATATTTATTGCCTGTCACTGCCGACTTCTCGTCGACATTGCAGACATACATTACAGGTTTCATTGTCAGGAGAAAAAGATCGTCGACATTTTTCCTGTCCTCGTCATTTATTTCCAATGTGCGTGCATTTTTAAAATTGCCGATATGCTCCCTGTACGAGCCGAGTACTTCGCACGCATGTCTGGCATCCTTGTCTCCTGTTTTTGCAGCACGCTCAAGACGCTGAAGCTTTTTTTCAACCGATTCCATGTCTTTTACCTGCAGCTCAAAATCGATTGTTTCCATATCCCTGACCGGATCAACTGATCCGTCGATGTGTGGCAGTGAATCATTGTCGAAGCATCGCAGCACGTGTATGAGCGCGTCGGTATTCCTTATATCGGCAAGGAATTTGTTGCCAACCCCTTCACCCCTATTTGATCCGCGTGCAAGTCCGGGTATATCGACAACTTCTATGGTTGTATGGACTATTTTCTCGGTAACCTGATGCCATTCAAGTTCATACAAACGTTCATCAGGTACCTGTACCACACCAATATTTGATTTTGTGGCGCTGAATGCAAAAGCATTCGTTTCACCTTTGGTGCTTGAGATACAGTTGAAAATTGTCGTTTTGCCGACATTTGTAATTCCAATTATTCCGCATTGAAGTGCCATCAGGTATCAGCATTGATTTTCAGATGCAAATTTATCATTATTTCCTGGTTAACCAATCCCGGGTTTAAATGTTGTATCATTTCCAATTTAAGCGCAAATCTTCGTTAACTGCAGGAGATCATGCTGTGAATATGCCTCCGGTCGCCCTGATCTGAGATGAATATATTTAAGGAACTTATCAGTGATTTTTTTCTTCCGGATAGCATCTAATATATTTAAACCTTTTCCGTTTTATCAGTCAAAGTATAAATTAACAACTGCAGTTGATCAGTAATAAACCTGATAGCGATATTTTTTCCCAGCTTGAAACCGATATAAACAAGGGCTTCAGCATGATCGTTGAGAGGTACAGCACCAGACTGTACTGGCATATCCGACGTCTGGTGATCCTTCATGAAGATGCAAATGACGCCCTTCAAAACACATTCGTGAATGTCTGGCGAAATATCTCATGTTTCCGAAAAGAAAGCTCACTTTACACATGGCTTTTTGCAATTGCTACCAACGAGGCTCTCACGCTGCTGAATAAAAGATCAAAATATTCCGCAGTATCCCTCGATGATCTCGGAAGCTTCTTCGCTAATTCAGTTGAAGGAAGCTCATGGTTCGACGGTGATGAAGCACAGGAAAAGCTCCAGAATGCAATCCTGCAGCTCCCGGAGAAACAGCGTATCGTCTTCAACCTTAAATATTACGAAGAGATGACCTACGAAGACATGAGTGTTGTTCTCAAAACCTCAGAGGGAGCATTAAAAGCATCATATCATCATGCCGTAAAAAAAATAGAAAAATATCTTACCACAAATTAAACCATTAGTACCTTTATTAGTCTAAGCAAGTGATGGAAAAGAATGATAAAATACCGGGTGGAAATCCTTTCAGGGTACCTGATAATTACTTTGATGAAGTAAAGAGGGAAATCATTTCTGCGACATCAGGCGGTGTCAGCCAGGAAAAGAAAAAAGGAATCTATGCCAGCCTCAGACCTTACATTGCCATTGCTGCATCAGTTGCTGTACTTGCACTCTTAGGCTATACCGGATTCATGACCTTTTCGCATAGGGAGCAGGAGACCCTCATGCTGAACGGCGTACAGCTTGAATCGTTCCGGGAAGCAATTGTATATGAGACCGATATCTCTCTCCTGGAAGAGAAAGCCGCTTCGCTTGATTTTTCTGTAACAAAGCCTCATGTGGATAATCAGGATATAATTGATTATCTGGTAAATGATAACATTGATATTAACGAAATTTATGAACAATTATAAGTTCAGGAACATGAAATCAAGATTGATTGCCGTTATGATGCTTGTCTACCTGTCAGCTTTCCCGGTGAGCGCACAAAATGGGAACAGGGAGAAACTTCAATCATACAAGATCGCCTTCTTCACTAAAAAGCTTAATCTCACTCCGCAGGAAGCGGAAAAGTTCTGGCCTGTGTACAACTGGTACGAGGATATGAGAGGCAAAATACAGGCTGAACGCCAGGAAATTAACAGGAACTTCAATCAGAACGAACTGAACATGACTGACAGGGATCTGACAGAAGCTGGTGACAGGCTTATTGCTCTCCAATCCCGTGAAGCATCACTGGCTCAGGATTTTCATAATAAGATAAAAGGGATCCTGTCTCCTGTCAAGGTGATGAGGCTTTATCAGGCTGAAAATCAGTACAGGTTACTGCTTCTGAATGAACTTCAGCAAAGAAAGCAGGATAGAAACCAGAATCTCAGAAGATTTTAAAGGCTTGCCGGGTTATTCCTGACTTATATCAGATTTCAGATAGTTTAATAAATCCTCAGCCGGCATTTCCTTTTGCTCACCCGACGACATTGTTTTCAGGCTGATTTTGCCATTCCTTATTTCCTCTTCTCCGGCCATAACAACAAAAGGGATCTTCCTGGCATTGGCATAGGCTATCTGCTTTTTCAGCTTTGCGGCATCAGGATAGATTTCAGCGCTTATACCGGTGCTATGAAGTTTTTGTGTCAGTTTCAAAGCAAATTCTGCTGATTCATTGCCGAAATTAACTACCAGCACACTGGTTCCGGTGTTCTTAAGATTTCCGAACCTGTCGAGCTGGAGGAGCACATCATATATCCTGTCGGCGCCAAATGAAACGCCCACGCCCGACACTCCCTCCAGTCCGAACACCCCGGTGAGATTGTCATACCTTCCGCCTCCGCAGATGCTGCCGATGCTCACATCCCTCGACTTGACTTCAATGATGGCTCCGGTGTAGTAGTTAAGGCCGCGTGCAAGGGTAAGATCAAGTTCAGTCCCTGCAGCCACACAGCCGCCTTCTATATACGAAAAAAGAGTACGGAGCTCCTCAATGCCCTTCAATCCCGTTTGGGATTTCTCGAACAATTTTACAAGACCTGAAAGCTTTTCACCAGTATTTCCCTGAAGCTGTATCACCGGCTGCAGTCTCTGAAGAGCCATCGAACTGATGCCTTTGGCTTTAAGCTCCTCCACAACACCATCAATACCAATCTTTTCAAGCTTGTCTATTGCCACCGTAATATCGGTCAGTTTCGAAGATTCTCCGATTATCTCGGCAAGCCCCGACAATATTTTTCTGTTATTGATCTTTATGCTGATCGATATCCCAAGCCTTCCGAAGATATCATCAATAATCTTTATAAGCTCGTATTCATTAAGTAATGAATCACTTCCTATCACATCCACATCGCACTGAAAGAATTCGCGATATCGCCCTTTCTGAGGTCTGTCGCCCCTCCACACCGGCTGGATCTGATATCGCTTGAACGGAAAGATTATTTCTTCCCGGTGCTGCACGACATAACGTGCGAATGGGACTGTAAGATCATATTTCAACCCCCTTTCGCATATTAACGATGAAAGCTTTACTGTCTCTCTGTCAAGTAGTTCCTTGTCACTTACCCCTGAAAGGAAATTGCCCGAGTTAAGGATCCTGAAAAGGAGCTTGTCGCCCTCCTCACCGTATTTTCCAAGAAGTGTTGAAAGGTTTTCCATTGCAGGCGTTTCTAGAGGCTGATAGCCGTAAAGTCTGAACACCTGCTTTACAGTATCAAAGATATAATCCCTTCTTATCATCTCTTCAGGTGAGAAATCGCGGGTTCCTTTCGGTATTGAAGGCTTCATGGGTTATGATAAAAGATAAAAGACAAAAGTAGGAAAATAAGTCTAAAGTCAACAAAGTCTTTAACCGCAAAGAACACGGCCCCCAACCCACTGAAATGGGTTGTTCTTGTTAAAATAAAAGCTCCGCCTTTATGGTACGGGGATCAAAACATGCACATATAATTTGCTTTTAAACAAGCACAGGGGAGTCAGTATTTTTCCGGAACAAAAGTCTGATCAGTAATTGGAGGCCTGACATATGCCACATCCCTCTTCAGAGGCGGAAGTTTGAACGGTTTTCGGGTCAGATCTTTATAAGGTATGAGCGTAAGGAAGTGATTTATGCAATTGAGTCTGGCACGGCGTTTATCATCTGCCGGGACTACGTACCAGGGCGACTGCTTTGTATCGGTATATGAAAACATCTTGTCCTTTGCCATTGAGTATTCAACCCATTTGTCACGCGACTCAATATCCATCTGGCTTATCTTCCACCGCTTGGTGGGGTCCTTGATCCTGTCCTGGAACCTTTTTTCCTGCTCGCCATCGCTGATAGAGAACCAGTATTTTATGAGAATTATTCCCGACCTGATAAGCATCCGCTCAAACTCGGGACATGATCTCAGAAATTCCTCATACTCTTCATTTGTGCAATAACCCATCACCTTTTCGACGCCTGCCCTGTTGTACCAGCTCCTGTCGAACAATACGATCTCGCCTCCTGATGGTAGCTCGGAAACATAACGCTGAAAATACCATTGTGATTTTTCTTTTTCAGTGGGTACGCCAAGCGCAACAATCCGGCATATCCTGGGATTCAGACAACCGGCTATTGTTTTAATGACCCCACCCTTGCCGGCTGCATCACGTCCCTCGAATATTACAACTACCCTGAGCTTGTTGGCTTTCACCCATTCCTGAAGCTTGACCAGCTCTATCTCGAGCTTCATGAGCTTTTTAAGATACTCCTTAATGCCAATCTTTTTCTGATTGCCTGATTTAATATCATAATAAAGGTCTTTCTTCTCAAAAACCTCAACCTTTGTCTCAGACTCCTGCCCGGTCCTGGGATTTTTAGCCATTGATGGAAATTTTAATCAGATTAGAAATATACAACTTTCTCCCCTGACCAGAAAATTCCGCAATAAAAAAGTTATTGGATGAAAGGGATGGAAATCGGGTACCTGAATGTTTCACCCTTGGATGCTTTTACGCTTCCTATAATTATGCAGACAATCTTTAGTATCACGATGAAGGCTACTATCGGAATGCCAACAATTATGAAACACAGGGGAAAAGCGAGAACCATATACAGCAGCAGCGAGATCTGGAAATTCAGGGACGACTTGCCGTTCTGGTCAACCCATTGGGATTCGTCTTTCCGTGATAACCAGCAAATCAGCGGACCAATTATTCCTCCGAAGGGAAAAAAGAATCCAGCAAAAGCTGAAAGATGGCAGAACATTGCCCAGTTTCTTTCAGAGTCAGATAATACCCGTATCTCGTTCATATTTCCCGGTTTTTGTATAAAGACGTCCCTTTTCTCCGGTTGTTGCATGTCAGAACCTTGCCAAACGCTTAAGATCGGCAGGTAACAATCCGTCAGGATTACCTTTGTCAATTAAATGCTGGCTATAATAATAAATCTCATTGTCATCTGTTCCGATAAGCATTTTAAAACAAAAACCCGAATTGCTTTCCGGATCAGGCCCGACCAGATGCAGGATAAGAGTTTTGGGAGTTTTCTCACTGATTGCCTTTATAATTGCATCTTCAGTGACTATCTTAATTTCGTGCTTATAAATGGCTTTGATCTTTTCAATAGTGTTTATCAATGGCGAAAGGTCTTTTTCCCTGACAAGAATCGTTCTGCCAGTAACCTCAGGCACATTCTTGTTGTAATACTTAAGGTACTTTCTTCCTGTCTGGGAAGGATCGGCTGAGATCAGGGATGCATGCTTTTGAATAAATGATAGGATCAGCTCCATCTTATATCCGTATTCAAGGTCATCTTCTCCTGCAAACGATAATGGCACAGCACATATTTCAGGCATCTGGTTAAGATCTGTTCCATTTTCCCCCTGAAGAAGGTTAATGAAGTTATACTTTGAAGCTGATCTGTCTTTCTCAAAACTTGTTTCTGTCAGAATAAGAAAAGAATAAGATGGATTAGATTTTCTGTTTTCGAACTCGCTTTTACTGATGAATTCAAATGGTGTAATTTTCCAGCAATTCTTCACGGCTCTTTTTACCAATGCACTGTAGGCCGGATTGCCGTCATCGAGTACGACACAGGTTGTTGAAGCCATGAATTGCTGAATCTCTTTTGCATCAGGAAATGGAGCCTGGCAATAAAGTATGACTGTGCAGAATAAAAGGAAAATGACAGTTATGGTTTTTTTCATCTGAAAAGGATTACTCAGGCTTGTTTGCAGGGATATACAAAGGATTTTTTTCGTTGAATTTCCTGATATAGACAAACATCAGTTCCTTCTTTTTCTTGTGCGGAAGCTGAACGAATTCTTCATAAAGCTGGTTGTCCTTCATGAGCAGCAGCTCGGTGTTGTCAATGTCAAAATCCATAACTTTCCCTGATTCAAAATCAAAAATGTATTGTTTCAGCTCATTTCGGGTTGTGCCAGTCCGTGTGCCAGGGGTATAATAGCCATATGGGGAATAATAACTGCTGTAATAAGGTGAATAGTACGGATAGTAATAGGGATCGTAATACCCGTAAGGTGAATTATAACGGTTGTCGTACGATGTGACATCAGCAACAAAATGACAGATGCTCCCTACAAAAGTTATTCTGTTAAAGTTACCCTGGATCTGAATGTAGAGTATCCCGTTCCTGGCATATCCCCATATCGAGGTTTTTCCAACTTCCTGCCTGACGCCCATGCCATCATAGAAATAAATCTTGTCACCAGCCATAAGGTTCTTGAAGAAGTCTTTGTCGTTATAGTCGGTTGAAGTCAGGATCTTGGCTTTTGGAATAGGATTATTTTCTTTTACCTGGTCAAAATTCAGATAAATGCCATCATTAAACCTGAAGTCAGGCGTGTATTTTACCATTCCTTCCTTGTCCTGACCATACACCGGGCAGATGCAATTCACGGAAATAATTCCAAGAATCATAATCAATAACACCAGAAATTTTTTCATACCTCAGCCTCTTTCTTATTTCGGGCTCAAAAACTGTACCACAAGGACAAATTTAATCTTTTCCTTTAAAAGCCCTATAATTTCAATAAATGTATATTTATTATCTTATTTGCGTAAATTTGCATCTTCTTCAACTAATCTGACCGGATGGCTGAACAGGAACATGTTGATAAAGGCAATGCTGGGGTCCAGTATTCTGATGAAACCTTCAGTAAGAAGAGGAAAGTCATTGAGACCTACTCCGTAATATCACTTATATGCCTGATAGTGGCAGTTATTCTTATGACATTTGACTTCAGATTGATTTCAGGATGCCTGATAATTGCAGGAACTGCCATGTTCATTCTCATCCTGAGGAAGGCAATGAGCCTCATCGCGACTGAAAAAGAGTCATTCCATGATGCTTCAGAATCGAATGAAATGAAAAATGATGTCATTTCTGATTTTTCCCACAGGATAAGGGAACCTCTCAACAATCTTGTTCTGATCTCTGATCTTCTGATGTCTTCCGAACTTAAAAACAAACAAAAGGAGCTGGTCGAGACTTTTGTGGCATCCACTAACAATATGGTCACTATTGTTAATGAACTTACAATGGAATCAGCTGGCAGTCTTAACTATGAACCAAGGAAAAACATAAAATACAATGTCCAGTCCACGATTCAGAATACCATCGATCTTTATGGTTTGAAGGAAAAGCCTAGTCTGGATTTTATTTTCAATAAAAAAGACCGAAGTGAATTTGAATGCCAGGGGGATCCGATAATCCTGAAGCAGATATTTCTCGATATTTTTAATTCCGTTGAGGAACAAAATCCTGACAGAATAATCAAGATAACAATCAATCTTAAAACAGAGATGGAATCGGACGGAGAGAGGTACATAGGCATGAGGATACAGGCCGATTGCAGTAATCCGCTCATAATTGATCAGGGCACTTCCGGGCATCTTGCATCCAAACTGATATCAATGAATCGAGGCCGTTACACCCAGGAATTTGGCAGCAATTACACGGTGCTGAATATAAGCATGCCGTTTGCCTATCCAGTTGCTGAAGATTCAAAATATGAAGGAAAAACAGAAGAGTCAGAGCTTGAACCGGAGGAAAAAATTCATAAAGAGCTTAAAGACATCAATTTGTTGCTCGTTGAAGATAATCTCATAAACCAGAGAATAACCCTTCTGACCCTAAAGCCGCTTGTCAAGAGCATCGATACGGCTTCAAACGGAATGGAAGCTCTTGAAAAACTTGTTACCTCAGAATTTGACCTGATACTTTTGGATATACAGATGCCTTTGATGGACGGGATTATTGCAGCCGAAAAGATAAGGGAGCAGGAATCAGGAACTGACAGGCGGATTCCTATTATAGCAATAACTGCCAATGCAATGATTGGCGACAGGGAAAAATGTATTTCAGCGGGGATAGATGACTATATCAGCAAACCCTTCCAGCCTGCTGCCTTAATAGAGAAGATCAAGAAACTGATTTGATTTTCAGGTGATCATCTTTACAAGGCGAATATCTCAATAGTTGTATGGATTAAAAGGTATATAAAACAATAATGGGAACTATTCCTGAGAGTAGTTCCCATTCACCGTTTGCAACCTAAGCCACATACGGCGTCAGATTACTGTTATTTTGACCGGCTGCATTTCCCGATACTAGACCTGGATTTGCTGCCCATAGCTTTCGGGTTCTGCCTTTTACAGCACAACCTTCCGGCTTTCCTTTTGTTCCGGCTTTGCGGCTGGACTTTCCGGGATGAAGTGTCATTCAGGCCCTGATGTCATCTCCCGAAGGATCCGGATCAGTTTCAGATAGTCAATTGCCGAAGCTCTTTTTCTCTGAAGCCCTGTGACCCAATCGTTGAAAGAACATTTCTGAACTTTGCGATCTGCTGAACATCCTGAACCGGAGTTCATTCGTTCAGTCTTCGGCTCTCCAGGTGCGCAGACCCGAGGGTCTGAATGAGCCGGATCGTGTTTCAGTTAAGTAACCTTTTCCGGTTCCACATCTTTTGAGCAGCCTTTTATCGCTCATCTGATAGATCAAATGTAATATAAGAAACCGATATGGCAATAACTTTTATCTTCGTTATTGTACACTTAATATAAACAAAAGTTATTAACAAAATGTTTATAACTTCAAGATTTATCCCTCGTCAAAAGACCTGGGCTGATCTACTTTTTATAACCATAAACTGCCTGATTGCCAAGAGCCTCCTCGATCCTGAGAAGCTGGTTATACTTGCACATCCTGTCAGTGCGGCTGCATGAGCCTGTCTTTATCTGTCCCGAATTGGTAGCGACCGCTATATCAGCAATCGTGGAATCTTCAGTTTCACCCGACCGGTGAGAGATGACAGTAGTGTAACCTGCTCTGTGTGCCATCTCAATACAGTTAAGGGTTTCAGTAAGCGTGCCGATCTGATTCAGTTTGATAAGTATGGAGTTGGTGCATCCCAATTCAAGGCCTTTTTTCAGGTATTCGACATTTGTAACAAATACATCATCGCCAACCAGCTGGATTTTCCTGCCAAGCCTGTCTGTTAAAAGTCTCCATCCATCCCAGTCGTCTTCAGCCATACCGTCTTCAACTGAATCGATCGGGTATTTTTTTATAAGCATTTCAATGAAATCCACCTGCTCCTTTGAAGTCTTTCTTGCTCCCCCGGGTCCTTCAAATTTGCTGTAACTATAAATACCGTCTTCATAAAATTCAGATGCAGCACAGTCGAGAGCGATCATGACATCTGTACCTGCTTTGTAACCGGCAGCTGTTATTGCCTCCATTATCGTTTCGAGTGCATCTTCAGTTCCCCCGAAATTCGGTGCAAAACCTCCTTCATTACCCACAGCAGTGCTCAATCCGCGTTCCTTAAGAACTTTCCTGAGCGAATGGAACACTTCAGCTCCCATTCTGAGTCCTTCCGTGAAGGTCGGAGCCCCTATCGGCCTTATCATAAATTCCTGGAAGGCAACAGGTGCATCAGAGTGTGAACCGCCGTTGACGATGTTCATCATAGGTATTGGCAGCGTTACTGCATTCGGACCTCCCACATAACTGAACAACGGTAATCCGTGATATGCTGCGGCAGCTTTGGCTACTGCAAGCGAGACCCCAAGAATTGCATTGGCTCCGAGGTTGCTTTTCCTTTTTGTACCGTCAAGATCTATCATCTTTTTGTCAATGGCTGCCTGATCAGTAACATCCATCCCCATTATTTCCTCAGCTATAACATTGTTCACATTGCTTACGGCTTTAAGGACACCTTTGCCAAGGTACCGTGATTTGTCGCCGTCACGTAACTCAAGGGCTTCATTCTCACCTGTTGATGCGCCAGATGGCACTGCTGCACGACCCTGATAACCGCTTGCGGTTAAAACATCCACTTCAATGGTAGGATTACCGCGCGAATCGAGAATTTCACGCGCATGAACGCTAACTATCTGACCCATAAGATTTTATATTTACATTAAACAATAATGCAATATATACAAAAAAAGGGATACCGGTTAATCACCATATCCCTTCTACATATAAATTGTCATTTTATCCCCTTTTACTTTCCCTTTTTAGTTTCTTCAGGAGCAGCAACTTCATAAGCTTCTTCTTTTGTTTCTTCAGGTTTGGTTTCAGGTTTCACTGCTTTTTTTGATTTTCCGGCTGCCGGTTTTTCTGCCTTGGTAACGGTTGTTTCACCGGATGCTTTCCTGGCTGATCTTCTCCTTCTTGTGGCTTTCTGCTTTGTAGCTCCGCCTGCAAGCATGTTTTCATTGAAATCGACCAGCTCGAGGATACACATCTCAGCGTTGTCGCCTAACCTGTTTCCCGTTTTGAGTATCCTGGTATATCCACCGGGGCGCTCAGCTATTTTCGGTGAAACTTCCCTGAAAAGTTCGGCGACTGCCGTCTTATCCTTAAGAAAACTGAAAACCATCCTCCTTGAATGTGTCGAATCCTCCTTCGACTTTGTAATAAGGGGTTCGACATAGGTCTTCAGCTCTTTGGCTTTGGCTGTGGTTGTAGTAATCCTTTTATGGAGAATTAACGATGAGGCCATATTTGCAAGCATCGACTTCCTGTGCGAACTTGTTCTCCCAAGATGGTTTATAACTCTTTGATGTCGCATTTCTAAATATCCTTAACCAGTTTTAATTAATCTTTATCCAATTTGTATCTGCTTACATCCATGCCAAATGAAAGGCTCATGGATTCGAGCAATTCGTCAAGCTCGGTGAGGGATTTCTTGCCGAAATTTCTGAATTTAAGAAGGTCGTTCTTGTTAAATTTCACAAGGTCTCCAAGTGTTTCCACTTCTGCAGCCTTGAGACAATTAAGCGCCCTGACCGAAAGGTCGAGGTCTATCAGCTTGGTCTTAAGGAGCTGTCTCATATGAAGTACTTCCTCATCAAATTCCTCATTTGCAAGTTTGTCGTCCGAGTCAAGCGTTATCTTCTCATCGGAGAAGAGCATAAAATGATATATCAGGATCTTGGCTGCTTCCTTCAGTGCATCTTTCGGATGAATTGATCCGTCTGTTTCAATTTCGAGAAGAAGCTTCTCATAATCGGTTTTCTGTTCCACACGATAGTTTTCAACAGAGTACTTAACATTTCTGATAGGCGTGAATATGGAATCAATCGCTATCAGGCCGAATTCTGCGTCGGCCGGTTGATTTTCCTCTGCAGGAACATAACCTCTTCCCTTACTGATGGTAAATTCAATCTGGATCTTAACATCCGGTTCCATCCTGAAAATAACAAGATCAGGATTCAGAACTTCAAAACTGCTGAGAGCGCTGTCAAGGGTAGCAGCTTTAAATACATCCTGGCCGCTGACTTTGACCATCACTTTTTCATGATCAACATCATCAACAGTTCTTTTAAACCTGACCTGTTTCAGGTTAAGGATGATCTCGGTAACGTCCTCAATAACGCCTGTTATGGTCGAAAACTCATGGTCGATGCCTTCAATCTTAACGGTTGTGATGGCATAGCCTTCGAGCGATGAGAGGAGTATTCTTCTCAGAGCATTACCGACAGTAATACCATAGCCGGGTTCAAGAGGACGGAATTCGAATTTTCCGAACCTGTCATTGGCTTCCAGCATTATTACTTTGTCAGGCTTCTGGAATGATAATATGGCCATAGGATTTATCTTATATAATTACTTTGAATACAATTCAACAATAAGTTGTTCTTTAATATCTTCCGGAATATCCGTACGCTCGGGCATGTTCATAAATTTGCCTGCCATCTGGGCATCATCCCATTCAAGCCAGCTGAGCTTTGAATATTTCCTTGTAGTAAGCGAATCGATTATCGATTCGAGCGATTTTGATTTCTCGCGAATGCCGACGATATCGCCTGGCTTAAGCTGAAATGAGGGTATATTGACTACTTCGCCGTTTACGGTTATATGCCTGTGCGACACAAGCTGACGCGATCCGGCCCTGGTCGGAGCTATTCCAAAACGGAAGACGACATTGTCAAGGCGTGCTTCGAGCATCTGAAGAAGAACTTCACCGGTAACTCCCTTGCTTCTTGAAGCTTTCTCGAAAGTATTGCGGAATTGTCTTTCAAGTATTCCATAGGTGTATTTTGCCTTCTGTTTTTCCCTGAGCTGAAGTCCGTACTCTGAGGTCTTTTTTCTTTTTTTGTTCATTCCGTGCTGCCCGGGAGGAAAATTCTTCCTGTCAAGGTGTTTGTCAGGTCCGTAAATAGGTTCACCAAATTTTCTGGCTATTCTTGATTTTGGGCCAATATATCTTGCCATTGTACTATTGTATTATAACTTTCAAACAATTTTTCTTATCACTATTAAACTCTTCTTCTGCCAGGTGCACGGCAACCGTTATGAGGCATTGGCGTAACGTCAATGATCTCGGTAACTTCAATTCCTGCATTGCTTATGGACCGTATTGCTGATTCGCGGCCTGAACCAGGACCCCTGACAAAAACTTTTACCTTTCGCAGTCCAAGGTCATATGCCACTTTACTGCATTCTTCCGACGCCATCTGGGCAGCATACGGAGTGTTTTTCTTGGAACCCTTAAATCCCATTTTCCCTGCGGATGCGCATGAAATAACCTGTCCGGAATTATTTGTCAGGGAGATAATTATGTTGTTAAATGAGGAATGAACGTGAGCCTGTCCTGTCGGTTCAACTTTGACGATCTTCTTCTTTTGTGCTCCGGTTTTCTTAGCCATATTCTATTCTGATTATTTGGTAGCTTTCTTCTTGTTAGCAACGGTCTTTTTCCTCCCTTTCCGTGTTCTGGCGTTGTTCTTGGTGCTTTGTCCCCTTACGGGCAGACCAAGACGATGACGCACGCCACGATAGCAGCCAATATCCATTAATCTCTTGATATTCAACTGAGTCTCGGAACGAAGTTCTCCTTCAAGCTTATAATTATCATTAAGTATCCTGCGGATCGTATTAATCTGCTCATCATTCCAATCCTGTACTTTAATGTTCCGGTCAACTCCGGCTTTGTCAAGTACCTTCTGAGCGGTACTTTTTCCCACGCCATAAATATACGTAAGGCCTATTTCGCCTCTTTTATTTTTTGGTAGATCAACACCAACAATACGTGCCATATATTACTTTTCTTAAATGAGTTGCAAAATTACACAAATTATCCCTGTCTCTGTTTGAACTTGGGATTTTTCTTACTTATAACATATATGCGCCCCTTCCGCCTTACTATTTTGCAGTCGGCGCTGCGCTTTTTAACAGATGCTCTTACTTTCATTACCTTAATATTTCTTATTTATATCTGAATGTTATTCTTCCTTTTGTAAGATCATACGGCGACATTTCAACTTTCACCTTGTCTCCCGGCAGAATTTTAATATAATGCATTCTCATCTTACCGGAGATATGAGCAGTTATCACATGCCCGTTTTCAAGCTCAACTCTGAACATTGCGTTAGAAAGGGCTTCGATAATAGTACCATCCTGCTCAATGGATGCTTGTTTTGACATATGATTACTATTTATTTAAAACTTCCTCAATAAATTTAAATGTAGTCAGAACATCAGCTTTCCCTTTATCAACTGCCACAGCGTACTCAAAATGGGCTGAAGGTTTACGGTCGGCCGTAACTACGGTCCATCCGTCTTTCAGTTGTACTGTTTCCTTCTTACCAAGGTTTATCATCGGCTCAATGCAGATCACGAGTCCTTTTTCAAGTTTCGGTCCGCTACCCCTCTTTCCGTAATTTGGCACTTCCGGAGACTCATGAAGCTTTCTTCCCAGTCCGTGTCCAACCAGCTCCCTTACGACGGAGAATCCTCCGCTTTCAGCCTTGCTCTGGACAGCATAAGAAATATCGCCTACCCTGTTACCTGCAACTGCTTCCCTGACTCCCTCTTCGAGCGATTCTTTGGTGAAATCAAGCAGCCGGCGAACATTCTCATCAATCTCTCCAACCGGAAAGGTATAGGCGCTGTCGCCGTACCATCCGTAAAGGATCACGCCGCAGTCGACTGAAATAATGTCACCTTCTTTCAGAACATACTTGGAAGGAATGCCATGAACCACTTCCTCATTGACAGATGTACAGAGGGTATTAGGGAAAGTCCCGTATCCCTTGAATGCCGGGATAGCTCCGTTATCACGGATAAATGTCTCGGCAATGCTATCAAGGTACAGGGTCGTAACCCCCGGCCTTAAGTGTGAAGCAACTTCTGCAAGTGTCTGCGAAACCAGCAAATTGCTTTTTCTTAAAAACTCTACCTCTTCATCAGTCTTTATATGCAGCATCAAAGAACGTACTTTTTATTAAATCGATGTAACTCCGCCTGTCCTTCCTTTAATCCGGCCGGACTTCATCAAACCGTCATAGTGACGCATCAGCAGATGGCTTTCAATCTGCTGCAGGGTATCAAGTACCACTCCAACAAGAATAAGCAGTGAAGTACCCCCGTAAAACTGTGCAAACTGGGCGCTGACTCCAGCCCTGACGGCAATAGACGGGAGAATGGCGATTATTGCAAGGAAGATTGAACCCGGCAAAGTAATTCTCGACATGATCGTATCGAGGAATTCCACTGTTTTCCTGCCTGGTTTGATACCGGGAATAAATCCGCCGTTTTTCTTCATGTCTTCAGCCATCTGCACCGGATTGATGGTGATGGCAGTATAGAAGTATGTGAACAGAACTATCAGCATGCCGGAAACAATATTATACCAGAAACCGTACATATCTGAAAATGCAATCATTACTTTCGAACCTGATCTGTTTGAATAGCCTGCGATAATCATCGGAAGCATCATAATTGCCTGGGCAAATATTATTGGCATAACACCAGCGGCATTGACCTTGAGTGGTATATACTGACGTACTCCTCCGTATTGCTTGTTCCCTACTATTCTCCTGGCATACTGGACAGGCACACGTCGTGTGGCCTGAACAAGCATTATGGTGCCCAGAATGACGACAAACAGTATCACGATTTCAACGATAAGGGCTATGGGGCCTCCTGCTCCGTTTATCCTTGTTCCAAGTTCAAAGAAGAAGTTTGAAGGCATTCTTGCAACAATGCCAATCATAATTATAAGGGAGATCCCGTTGCCTATACCTTTATCCGTGATTTTCTCTCCAAGCCACATTACAAAAATAGTACCGGAGGTTAGGATGACAACTGATGAAAACTTAAAGAAGAATCCTGAAAGGACAAACGCGCTCGCGGGCAGCCTTGCAGAAAGGTTTACAAGGTATGTCGGGGCCTGAAGAATAAGAACAAGTACGGTAAGATACCTTGTATACTGGTTCAGGAGCCTTCTTCCGCTCTCTCCCTCTTTCTGAAGTTTCTGAAAATAGGGGAATACGATGCCAAGAAGCTGTACCACAATGGATGCCGAAATATAAGGCATTATACCGAGAGCAAAGACGGAAGCCTGCGAAAAAGCCCCGCCTGAAAACATATCGAGCAATCCCATTATTCCTGATGATGTCTGGGACTTAAGGTTCGCCAGCTGGGAAGGATCGATGCCAGGAAGTGTCACATATTTGCCAAGCCTGTACAGTACAATTATTCCCAAGGTATAGAGCAGTCTTGCGCGAAGATCCTCTATCTTGAATATGTTTTTTATGGTCTGAAAAAATCTCATGAACTTAAAGTTTTACAACGGTACCTTTTTGGGCTTCTATTGCTTCAACAGCTGATTTGCTGAATGCATTGGCATGGACTTCGAGCTTTCTTCCGAGTTTCCCCTTGCCCAGAATCTTTACCATTGCACTCTTTGATACCAGGCCTGCTTTTACAAGAATTTCATGATCGATCTTTTCAAGGTTGTTTTTTTCGGCAAGATTCTGAAGAACACTGATGTTGATAGCTTTGTATTCCTTCCTGTTGATATTTTTAAAGCCAAATTTCGGGACGCGTCTCTGGAGAGGCATCTGGCCTCCCTCGAATCCTATTTTCCTTTTATAACCCGATCTCTGTTTTGCTCCTTTGTGGCCCCTGGTCGATGTTCCGCCTTTCCCCGAACCCTGTCCGCGGCCCAGGCGCTTGCTTCTTTTTATTGATCCTTTAGCGGGTTTTAAGTTACTTAAATCCATAACTTTTCTATAATATCGTTTATACCTTAAATATTTTCAACTTTGATCAGGTGCCTTACCTTCGCGACCATTCCCAGAATCTGAGGGGTGGCTTCATGTTCGACACTATGGTTTAACTTACGGATTCCAAGAGCTTCGAGGGTACGCTTCTGCCGTTCATGTTTTCCGTTTTTGCTTTTTACCTGGGTTATACGAATCTTTGCCATTTTAGTATCTTTTGCTAACCGTTAAATACTTTTTCCATTGATATTCCCCTTTGCTCAGCGACAGAGAACGGATCGCGCATTTCAAGAAGTGCGGCAAACGTTGCTTTTACAAGATTGTGCGGGTTTGATGACCCCTTCGACTTTGCAAGCACATTTTTAACCCCCACGCTTTCAAGAACAGCGCGCATTGCACCTCCTGCCTTCACTCCCGTACCTTCGGTTGCCGGTTTTATGAATACTTTTGCCCCTCCGAACTTTGCAACCTGTTCGTGAGGAATTGTACCATTGATTACAGGCACTTTAATAAGGTTCTTCTTGGCGTCCTCAATACCCTTGGCGATAGCTGTGGTTACTTCACTGGCCTTTCCAAGTCCGTGACCCACGATCCCGTCTTCATTTCCCACAACGACTATTGCGGAAAAGCTGAATGTACGTCCACCCTTGGTGACCTTGGTGACTCTCTGAATGCTTACAAGCCTGTCTTTCAGCTCCAGGTCAGAGGTTTTGACTTTTCTTATACCGTTTCCCATAATTAATCAGAATTTTAGACCGCCTTCCCGGGCAGCATCAGCCAATGATTTTACTCTACCATGATATTTATAGCCGCTCCTGTCGAAAACAACAATTTCAATACCTTTTTCTTTGCATTTTACTGCGATTGACTGTCCGACAAGTTTAGCCTGTTCAGTTTTCTTCACTCCCGTTGCTTTTCCGGCAATCTCTTTTTCCTTTGAGCTTGCCGAAAGGAGAGTTACTCCTTTCAGGTCGTCGATCAATTGAACATAAATCTGTTTGTTGCTACGGAATACTGCAAGACGCGGTCTTTCAGCAGCGCCGTTAATATGTTTCCGGATCCTCATTTTGATCCTTGTTCTTCTTTCCAACTTCGTTAAGGCCATGATTTCTTAATTATAACCTGATTATACACTAGCAGATTTTCCAGCCTTTCTTCTGAGCTGTTCTCCGACAAATTTTATTCCTTTTCCCTTATAGGGTTCCGGTGGCCGTAGAGATCTGATTTTTGCGGCGACATGACCGATAAGCTGTTTATCAATGCTTGTCAGGGTAATCACCGGGTTGCTTCTTCTTTCCGTTTTGGTCTCAACCTTAACTTCATTCGGAAGCTGCAGGATTATTTCGTGCGAATATCCGAGACTCATTTCAAGCTGTTGTCCTTTTGCTTCAGCACGGTAACCAACTCCTACAAGTTCAAGCTCCTTCTTATAACCCTGGGAGACACCAACTACCATATTGGCAATAAGCGCCCTGTACAGTCCGTGAAGCGACTTGTGGTTTTTCGATTCCGTCGGCCTGTGCAATACAATAGTGTTGTCAACCATTTCCACCTTCAGATCCTTGTCAACCCTCTGGCTTAGTTCGCCCAAAGGACCTTTCACGCTGACCACATTGTCATCACTGACTGTTACAGCAACGCCTTTTGGCAGGTTTACAGGTAATTTTCCTATTCGTGACATTAAACTATCCTCCTATTAGTAAACATAACATAATACTTCACCGCCTATATTCTCCTTCTTTGCTTCCTTGTCGGTCATCAGCCCTTTTGAGGTTGAGACTATTGCTATACCGAGACCATTAAGGACCCGCGGCATTTCGTCAACGCCGACATATTTCCTGAGGCCCGGGCGGCTTGCTCTTTCTATTTTCTTTATTGCAGGTTTCCTGCTCTTTGGGTTATATTTCAGGGCAATTTTCAAAACGCCCTGGTTACTTTCACCTTCAATAACTTTATAGCTGAGTATATATCCCTTTTCAAAAAGAATCCTGGCAATCTCTTTCTTAAGACTGGATGCAGGTGCTTCAACAACCTTATGACCAGCCATTATTGCGTTTCTTATTCTGGTAAGTAAATCTGCGATAGGATCAGTCATCTCTTATTATTCATTAATGTAGTTAATAATCATTTTTTACCAGCTTGCTTTTTTAATGCCGGGGATAAGTCCGAAGGAGGCCATTTCCCGGAAGGTTATCCTGCTGATGCCGAACTGTCTCATATAGCCCCTTGTACGGCCGGTGATCTTGCAGCGGTTATGCATCCTGTTCGGGTTTGAGTTCCGGGGCAGGCGGCTTAATCCGACATAATCACCTTCGGCTTTCAGTTTTGCTCTTTTGGCTGCGTATTTTTCAGTAAGCCTTGCACGTTTAACTTCACGGGCAATCATTGATTCCTTAGCCATATATTCAGTTTTTAGTGTTTTTAAAAGGTAAACCAAAATGTTTGAGAAGGGCCAATGCCTCTTCATCATTTTTTGCCGTAGTAACAAAAGTCATCTGCAGTCCCATTATCTTTGCCACCTTATCGAGATCGATCTCCGGAAAGATGATCTGTTCCGTGATCCCAAGAGTGTAATTGCCACGGCCGTCAAGCTTTGAATTGATGCCCTTGAAGTCACGGATACGCGGAAGGGCAACTGAAATAAGCCTTTCAAGGAACTCATACATCCTATCCTTGCGTAATGTCACCATCACTCCGATAGGCATGTTCTTTCTCAGTTTGAAGTTTGAAATATCCTTTGAAGAATAGGTCTGAACAGCTTTCTGTCCTGCTATATCTGACAATTCCCTGACACTGAATTCGAGCAGCTTTTTATCGGCAATAGCCTGACCTACACCCTGATTAAGAACTATTTTTTCTAACCGGGGGACCTGCATCACGGTCTTATAACCGAATTCCTTTGTCAATGCAGGGATGATCTCTTCCTGATACTTGGTTTTTAATGCAGGCGTATACATTATTTGATCTCCTCTCCTGATTTTTTTGAATAACGAACTAGTTTTTCTTTGTCATTAAGTTTCCTTCCTATGCGGGTCGGCTTTCCCGAAGTCGGATCGACCAGCATAAGGTTTGAAAGATGAATTGGGGCCTCTTTTTTGATAATCCCGCCCTGGGGTGCTTTTGCGTTGGGCTTTGAATGTCTCGACACCATATTCACTCCTTCAACAATTGCCTTGTTTTTATCCCTGTCAACTTCCAGGACGCGTCCTTTCAGTCCTCTGGATTCACCGGTAATAACAATAACCGTATCTCCTTTCTTTATATGTATTTTCTTCTGCATTTTAGTCCGATTAAAAAATTAAAGCACTTCAGGTGCAAGGGAGACAATTTTCATATACTTGTCGCGAAGCTCTCTTGCCACCGGGCCGAATATGCGGGTTCCGCGGACCTCATTAAGGTTATTGAGAAGGACGACGGCATTGTCGTCAAACCTGATGTAGGAACCATCCGGACGGCGTATCTCCTTTTTAGTTCTCACAACAACCGCCTTGCTTACTGTTCCCTTCTTGGCTTCACCCGAAGGCAGAGCACTTTTAACGCTCACAACAATTTTGTCGCCGACTGTGGCATATCTCTTTTTGCTTCCTCCAAGTACACGGATGCATAATACCTCCTTTGCGCCCGAGTTATCGGCTACTGTTAACCTGGTTTCCTGCTGTATCATGATTACTTAGCTCTTTCGATAATTTCTACTAATCTCCAGGTTTTATTCTTGCTCAGAGGCCTGGTCTCCGAGATGCGCACTGTGTCGCCAATGTTGCATGAATTCGCTTCATCGTGTGCCATCAGCTTCGTGGTCCTGTTGACATATTTGCCATAGGTGGCATGTCTTACCTTTCTTTTAATGGCAACCACTATAGATTTATCCATTTTGTTGCTCACAACAACACCGATACGTTCTTTTCTGATATTCCTTTCCATTGCCGGTCAGTCTGATTTATTTCTTATTTAATTCTCTGTAGCGCAATTCGGTGAGAAGACGTGCAATTGTAAGTTTCGCCTGTTTTATCTTCTGCGGATTATCAAGCGGAGTAATTGCATTGTTAAGTTTCAAACGGATGAGCATGGTTTTCTCGGTATCGATACGCTCGATAAGGTCGGGTGTGCTTAGTTCCTTTATCTCTGAAGTTTTCATCTCTGTTCTTGTTTTATTCCTTTACGTAATCGCGTCTTACAACGAACTTTGTTGTTATCGGAAGTTTCTGGGCGCCAAGTCTGAGAGCCTCTTTTGCCACTTCATACGGAACTCCTTCTGCTTCAAGAATTATTCTTCCCGGAGTTACCGGCACTACAAAACCTTCGGGTGTTCCTTTTCCCTTACCCATACGAACCTCTGCAGGTTTCTTGGTTATAGGCTTGTCAGGGAATACCCTTATCCAGAGTTGTCCTTCACGTTTCATGTGACGGGTAACTGCCTGACGGGCAGCTTCAATCTGCCTTCCGGTTATCCAGCACTCCTCAAGTGCCTTTATACCAAATGACCCGAACGCCAGTTGGGTGCCCCTTTGTGCATTCCCTTTCATTCTTCCTTTCTGGGCTCTTCTGAATTTGGTCCTTTTCGGTTGTAACATCGCTTAATATCTTATATTGTTATTTTATTCTTTCAGGGCTTATTTTTTTGCCTTCCTTTTAAGGTTTTTGTTCTTGGCATTCCGCGCCCCGATATTAGGACTCAGGTCACGCTTTCCATAAACTTCGCCGTTGCAGATCCAAACCTTGATACCAATAAGTCCCACCTTCGTGTGGGCCTCGGCCAGTGCATAATCAATGTCGGCCCTTAAAGTGTGAAGAGGAATACGTCCTTCCTTGTAAGTTTCCGTTCTTGCCATTTCAGCGCCACCCAGACGACCTGAGATAGTTACCTTTACTCCTTCGGCGCCCATTCTCATTGTAGAGGCTATTGACATTTTTATTGCGCGGCGGTAGGAAATCTTGCCTTCAAGCTGACGGGCTATATTGTTACCGACAATGTTGGCATCAAGTTCGGGACGCTTTACTTCAAAGATGTTTATCTGAACCTCCTTCTTTGTTAACTTCTTTAGCTCTTCCTTCAGCTTGTCAACCTCCTGACCTCCCTTGCCAATAATTATGCCCGGGCGTGCAGTGTTAACAGTAACCGTTATGAGCTTCAGGGTTCTCTCAATTACTATTTTTGAGATACTGGCCTTTGCCAGTCGGGCATTCAGATATTCCCTTATCTTGGTGTCTTCAACCAGCTTTCCGGAAAAATCCTTTCCGCCGTACCAGTTTGAATCCCATCCTTTGATGATACCTAATCTGTTACCTATCGGATTTGCTTTTTGTCCCATCTATTTTATTTTGTCGTACTTTCAACTTCTTTATTCTTACTGTCAAGAATCAAGGTCACATGGTTTGACCTTTTTCTGATCCTGTAGGCCCTGCCCTGAGGGGCAGTCTGGAGTCTTTTAAGTGCGCGGCCGCTGTCAACAAAAACCTCTTTTACAAAAAGATTGCTTTCTTCGACACGTACACCTTCATTCTTGGCCTGCCAGTTTGCAATTGCCGAGAGGAGGAGTTTTTCGAGCCTGCGCGAAGCTTCCTGATGACTGAACCTGAGTATATCAAGCGCCTTATTCACTTCCTTCCCGCTTATCAGATCTGTCAGCAGCCTCATCTTACGAGGTGAGGTCGGACAGTTACGGAGGAGTGCCTGATATCTTTCTTTTGCGGCCTCTTTTCTCCGTTCTGCTGAATTTCTTTTTCTTGCACCCATTTCTTACTTTTTTTCAGGTTTACACTGCATTATTTGTTACCGGAGTGACCCCTGAATGTACGCGTAGGAGCAAACTCACCAAGCTTATGTCCTACCATGTTTTCCGTAATATAAACAGGGATAAATTTGTTCCCGTTATGAACTGCTATAGTATGTCCGACAAAGTCAGGCGAGATTACTGACCGCCTCGACCAGGTCTTCAGCACTGATTTCTTCTGTCCTTCATTCATTTCAAGAACTCTCTTTTCAAGCTTAAAATCAATGAAAGGGCCTTTTTTAATAGATCTACTCATAATATATCAGTTATTTCTTCCTTCTTTCAATAATATGTTTTGCAGAGTATTTCTTCTTGTCGCGTGTCTTGAAACCTTTTGCAGGAATACCTTTGCGCGATCTCGGATGACCTCCGGAAGCCCTTCCTTCGCCTCCACCCATAGGGTGATCGACCGGGTTCATAACCACACCCCTTACTCTTGGCCTGCGTCCCTGCCAGCGTGAACGTCCTGCCTTGCCTGATTTTTCAAGATTATGGTCGGGATTTGATACTGAACCTATTGTAGCACGGCATGTCGTAAGAACCATCCTTGTTTCACCGGAAGGCAGCTTGATGATGACATATTTTCCTTCACGTGCCGACAGCTGGGCATAAGTTCCTGCGCTGCGTGCCAAAGCTGCTCCCTTTCCGGGTTTGAGCTCAACATTATGGACAACAGTACCAAGCGGAATATCACTGAGGAACATTGCGTTGCCGATCTCAGGAGAGGCATCCTTGCCTGATAATATCTTCTGTCCCACCTGTAAACCGGAAGGAGCGACGATGTACCTCTTTTCTCCATCCTCATAAACAACGAGGGCAATTCTTGATGATCTGTTGGGATCATACTCAATTGCCTTCACTGTTGCATGCATGCCATCTTTTTCCCTGAGGAAATCAATAACCCTGTACATCCTTTTATGACCGCCGCCGATGTACCTCATAGTCATTTTGCCGTTAACATTCCTTCCCCCGGTTCTTCTGAGCGGTCGAAGGAGGGATTTCTCCGGCACAGCGCTGGTGATTGTGTCGAAAGCGCTGATCGTTTTGTTTCTCTGACCTGGTGTTACAGGTTTTAACTTCTTTACTGCCATATTGGTTTTTAAATATTGCTGTAGAAATCTATCTTGTTCCCTTCAGCAAGAGTCACCACAGCTTTTTTAACGGCTGCTGTTTTTCCGACCAGCAAGCCTGATTTTGTATTTCTGGTTTTCACTTTTCCTGCATACCTCATGGTATTGACCGAATCGACGGAAACACCATACAGTTCTTCAACTGCCTGTTTTATCTGCAATTTGTTTGCACTCTTTGCAACAACAAAGCCATAACGGTTAAACTTATCACCCTGGCTGGTCATCTTTTCTGTTACGATCGGCTTAAGCAAAATATTCATTACTCAAATTTTTCTAGTTTTCAAAAGTTGACTGCAAAACGTCAATTGCACTCTCCAAAAGGACAAGAGTCGAAGCCCTCATAATCTTATAAGTACTTAATTCTCCGGCAGTTATAACTTCAACCCCTTGCACATTTCGGGATGACAAATATATATTATTATTTTGTTCCGGTAAAACAAAAAGCGATTTTTTATTGCCAATATTCAGATTATTGCCAACCTTAATCATTTCTTTTGTCTTCGGTGCTTCAAAGGAGAAGTCTTCCAGAACAATAATACTATTTGTCGAAGCTTTATATGAAAGTGCAGATTTTCTGGCAAGCTGCTTTACCTTTTTATTAAGCTTGAAACCGTAGAATCTCGGTTGAGGTCCGAATATCCGGCCGCCGCCCCTGAAAAGAGGGTTTTTTATGCTCCCTGCACGGGCTCCGCCGGTTCCTTTCTGCCTCTTGATCTTCCTTGTACTGCCAGATACCTCGCCGCGTTGTTTGGATTTATGCGTGCCCTGCCTCTGATTTGCAAGGTACTGCTTGGTATCCAGATAAATGGCATGGTCATTGGGCTTAATACCGAAAATGGAATCATTAAGATTAACTTTCCTTCCGGTTTCCTTACCATCAATATTAAGAATTGCTAATTCCATTATTTTGTAATTATTACGTAACCACCTTTGGGCCCTGGAACCGCCCCTTTTACTATTATAATATTACTTTCAGCCATAAGCTTTACAACTTTCATGCTTATTGACATCTTTTTATCACCGCCTGTACGGCCAGCCATACGCATACCCGGAAGCACCCTGGAAGGGAACGAGGAGGCTCCCATTGAACCCGGATGCCTCAACCTGTCACTCTGTCCGTGGGTTGTTCCGCCAACACCGCTGAAACCATGGCGTTTAACGACGCCCTGGAAACCTTTCCCCTTTGACCATCCTCTGACGTCAACCCAGTTGTCAGGTCTGAAAAGTTCAGCAGTAAGGACTTCTCCTTCCTTAACCTGGCCTTCTTCAAAACCTGTAAATTCAATAAGTCTCCTTTTAGGGGTAGTATTGACTTTTTTGAAATGACCAAGTTCAGCTTTGTTTGTATGCTTTTCCTTCTTGTCATCGAAACCAAGCTGCACTGCAAAATAACCGTCCTTTTCCTTTGTCTTGATCTGTGTTACAACACACGGACCGGCCTGCAGTACAGTACAAGGAATATTCTTTCCGTCCTCATCGAAAACGGATGTCATTCCTACCTTTTTCCCAATTAATCCCTGCATTTTTATAATACTTTAATGGTTTCACACTTTTATTTCAACTTCTACCCCGCTCGGCAGTTCAAGTTTCATCAAAGCATCGATGGTTTTTGGCGTCGAGCTGTAGATGTCAAGCAGCCGCTTATAAGATGAAAGCTGGAACTGTTCCCTTGCTTTCTTGTTGACAAACGGAGAACGGAGAACCGTATAAATCTTTTTGTGTGTTGGAAGCGGTATCGGACCGCTGACAACTGCACCAGTCGATTTTACTGTTTTTACAATCTTTTCGGCGGATTTATCCACCAGGTTATGATCGTAAGATTTCAGTTTGATACGAATTTTCTGACTCATCTTTTTAAAGAATTTTTCCTTTTGTAATTTCTATTATTCTTTTGCCAATTTCAGCAGGCACCTCTTCATAATGAGAAAACTCCATCGTTGAAGTTGCCCTGCCGGATGTTATAGTCCTGAGCACGGTTACATAACCGAATTTCTCGGCCAGCGGCACTTTTGCCTTTATGACCCTTGCTCCTGCTTTCGATTCCATACCTTCAACCTTACCTCTCCTCCTGTTGAAATCGCCGATTACATCGCCCACGTATTCTTCGGGTGTGACAACTTCCGTTGACATGATCGGCTCGAGAAGGACAGGGTTGCATTTACCTGCATGTTTCCTGAACGCCTGTTTGGCTGCTATTTCAAATGAAAGTGCATCAGAATCGACAGGATGGAATGAACCGTCTTTCAGTATCACCTTCAGGCTCTCGAGAGGGAATCCGGCAAGCGGCCCGTTGGTCATCGCTTCGCGGAATCCTTTTTCGACTGAAGGAATATACTCCTTTGGTATGTTCCCGCCTTTTACCTCATTCTCAAACTGAAGTCCCTTTATTCCTTCATCAGCCGGCATCATTGCAACAGATATATCAGCAAATTTGCCCCTGCCTCCTGTCTGTTTTCTGAACACTTCACGGAATTCAGTCGAGGTTGTAATAGCCTCCTTGTAAGCAACCTGAGGAGCACCCTGGTTACATTCTATCTTAAATTCCCTTTTCAGTCTGTCAATAAGTATCTCGAGGTGAAGTTCACCCATACCATTTATTATTGTCTGCCCGCTGTCAGGATCGGTTCTCACCTGGAATGTAGGGTCTTCCTCCGCCAGCTTGCTAAGAGCAATTGAAAGCTTGTCGACATCTGCCTGCGTTTTAGGCTCTATTGCAACTCCTATGACAGGTTCGGGAAAGTCCATTGATTCAAGGACTATAGGCTTATTAATGGCACAGAGTGTATCTCCTGTCTTAAGATCCTTAAATCCGACTCCCGCACAAATGTCGCCTGCCGAAATGCTTTCCTTTGGATTCTGCTTGTTCGCATGCATCTGGAAAAGGCGGTTTATCCTTTCCCTTTTTCCTGTTCTGGGATTCAGCACAGTATCACCCGAATGAAGAATACCTGAATATATCCTGAGGAATACCAGCCGGCCTACATAAGGGTCAGTCGCGATCTTGAAAGCAAGAGCGGCGAGAGGTTCTTCGTCATCCGGTTCGCGTTTAACCTTGTTGTCGTTTCTCGGATCGATGCCGGTAACTGATCCTATATCGACAGGCGAAGGCAGGAATGCCATCACTGCATCGAGAAGGTTCTGTATCCCCTTGTTCTTGAATGCAGCTCCACATATTACAGGGACCGCAAGATTTCGTATTGCAGCCTGCCTGAGTGATGATATTATCTCTTCAGGCGTAATAGAATCATGATCATCAATATACTTTGCAAGGAGTGTATCATCGACTTCAGCTACCGATTCAATCATTTTCCCTCTCCATTCCCTTGCTTCACCAACCATTTCAGAAGGGATCTCTTCCAGTTCAAATGTCGAACCTGTGGCGTCATCGTCATAATATACAACAGCCTTCATGTGGATAAGATCGATCATGCCATGGAAGTTTTCTTCCGAGCCGATGGGCAGTTGAACGGGAACAGGGTTAGCTCCCAGCTTGTCTTTTATCAGCTGCACAACATTCAGGAAGTCAGCTCCGGCCTTGTCCATCTTGTTGACAAAAGCAATCCTTGGCACGATGTATTTGTTGGCCTGCCTCCATACAGTTTCCGATTGTGGTTCAACGCCGCCAACCGAATCAAAGATTGCCACGGCACCGTCAAGTACCCTGAGGGAACGTTCCACTTCAACCGTAAAATCAACATGACCGGGAGTATCAATAATATTGATCTTATACTCTTCTCCGTTGTATTTCCAATAGGTTGTTGTAGCGGCCGAGGTGATGGTAATCCCTCTTTCCTGTTCCTGAATCATCCAGTCCATCTGTGTATTCCCATCATCCACTTCACCTATTCGGTGAGTACGGCCGGTATAGAACAGAATACGTTCTGTTGTCGTCGTTTTACCGGCATCGATGTGGGCCATGATTCCGATGTTTCTGGTATATTTCAGGTTCTTGTCCATCTGGCTTTTATCTTTTCCTGTCAGATGTCAGTTAAAAACGGAAATGCGCAAAAGCCTTGTTGGCTTCAGCCATCCTGTGTGTATCTTCTTTCTTCTTATAAGCGCCGCCTTCAAGCTTGTATGCAGCCATGAGCTCTGCTGCTAGCCGCTCAGCCATGGAATGACCTGTCCTTTTTCTTGCAAAGGAGATCATATTCTTCATGCTGATGCTTACCTTTCTGTCGGGACGGATTTCCATCGGAACCTGGAAAGTTGCGCCACCAACCCTGCGTGCCTTTACCTCAACCTGGGGAGTCACATTCTCAAGGGCAATCTTGAATATCTCAAGAGGTGTCTTTCCTTCGCTTTTAAATCTGTCACCAACTATGTCGAGAGAATCATAGAATATTTTAAAAGCAAGATTTTTTTTACCACTAAACATAAGATTATTCACAAACCTTGTTACATACGGATCGTGGTATTTGGGATCCGGTAACATAATTTTCTTCTTTGGTTTTGCTTTTCTCATTATCTTATCTTATTAAGTGTTATTTCTTTGGGCGTTTTGCACCGTATTTCGATCTTCTCTGGGTACGGCCGTCTACTCCTGATGTATCGAGAGCGCCGCGCACCAGATGGTACCGGACACCCGGAAGGTCCTTAACCCTGCCGCCCCTGATCAGGACGATCGAGTGTTCCTGAAGATTATGACCTTCACCCGGAATGTATGCATTTACTTCCTTCTGGTTCGTAAGCTTCACCCTGGCTACTTTCCTCATTGCTGAATTTGGCTTTTTCGGAGTAGTCGTGTAAACACGTACACATACACCTCTTCTCTGAGGACATCCATCCAAAGCAGGAGCCTTACTTTTATCTACCAGTTTTTTCCTGCCTTTTCTTACTAATTGCTGTATTGTCGGCATAAATACTATTGATTTTATGTTAAATTTTAACCGAAAATTCGGACTGCAAAGGTATTGTTTTTATTTTTTATTTTATAAAATAGCTCTACGTTTTTTTCCAACAGCTGCAAATGATACTTTTATCCTTACTGATTTCCACAGGAATTCCGTAATCAAAACATCTTTTAAAATAAAATATCTTACGTAAAAATGTAAGTTATAAACAGGTTCCTTCCCGATCTTCCCCGGCGAAAAAGCATTTTGTAAACTTACGATGAAAGAAAAACCGGTACTCCTGTATTTCAAAAAACTGGTGCAAAGAAAATAAAAAAATTGTAATTATGTTCTCTTTCTTAAACAGTTTTTAAAAAATTATTATTTTTGTCCCCTCCTGAACAGATATTAAAATAAGTACGATATATTATAACCAGACATTTATGAAAACTTACCAGACTGGCCAGATAAAGAACATAGCCCTAATCGGGAACTCCGGCTCAGGAAAAACTATTCTTGCTGAGGCAATGCTCTTTGATGGCGGCATCATCGACCGGAGAGGAACCATTGAAGGTCAAAATACGGTTTCAGATTATCGCCCGATTGAGCATGAGAACGGCAACTCGGTTTTCTCAACCGTACTTTACACTGAATTCCAGAATAAGAAAATAAACATAATTGATGTTCCGGGTCTCGATGATTTCTGCGGCGGCGTGGTTTCGTCACTCTATGCCTCCGACTGCGCTGTAATGACAATAAATGCACAGAATGGAGTGGAAGTAGGTACGGAAATCCATTTCAGGCATGCCGGGAAAGTTCATAAACCTTTGATTCTGGTTATTAACGAGCTCGATCACGAAAAGGCAAATTTTGAGAAATCAATTGAAATGATGAAGGACAGGTTCGGTAGCAATGTTATCATTGTCCAGTACCCTGTCAATGAAGGAGTCGGATTCAATGCAATCGTTGACGTTCTTAAGATGAAGATGCTTCAGTATCCGAAAGAGGGAGGCGGTGCAAAAGTTATTGATATTCCGGCTGGCCAGAAAGCAAAAGCTGAAGAACTGCACAGCGCACTTGTGGAAAAGGCTGCCGAGAGTGATGAATCTCTTATGGAACTTTTCTTTTCGAATGACTCGTTGTCGGAAGCCGAAATAAGGAAAGGAATAGCAAAAGGTATCCTGACAAGAGGTATGTTTCCTGTATTCTGCACTTCGGGAAAAAACAACATAGGCGTTGACAGCCTTCTGGAATTCATCGTAAGCGAGGCTCCTTCAATCACTGATATGCCGGTTCCCAAAAACAGCAAAGGCAATGAGGTTAAACCCGATTCTGCCGGGCCGGCATCGGTATATGTTTTCAAATCCTCAATAGAGGAACATATTGGAGAGATAAACTATTTCAGGGTTTATTCAGGGAAAATAACGGAAAATCTTGATGTTGTAAACAGCAACAATGGCGTTAAGGAAAGGTTATCCCAGCTTTATGTCAATGCAGGAAAAAACAGGATCCGGGTCCCGGAACTTTATACCAGCGACATAGGTGCATTCGTGAAGCTGAAAAACACGAAGACTGATCATACACTTAACGTACCCGGAAATGACTGGCGATATGAAGGAGTAAAATTCCCGGAACCAAAATTCCGCATTGCAATCAAGGCACAGAGTGAAAGCGATGATGAAAAGCTTGGGGAAGCACTGAATAAAATACATCTTGAAGATCCTACAATTACAATTGAATACTCAAAGGAACTGAAACAGATTATTGTATCAGGGCAGGGCGAATACCATCTCAATATAATGAAATGGCATCTTGATAATATATATAAGATTCCGACAAACTTCTTCCCTCCGAAAATTCCTTACCGTGAAACAATTACAAAAGCTGCACAGGCTGATTACCGCCATAAAAAACAGTCGGGAGGTGCCGGCCAGTTCGGTGAAGTCCATCTGATAGTTGAACCTTATATTGAAGGGACTCCCGAAATGACAATGATGAAGGTTGCCGGAAAAGATATAAAGCTTTCGCTGAGGGACAAGGAAGAAATTGCACTTCCCTGGGGAGGCAAGCTTATCTATGTAAACTGTATTGTCGGAGGATCAATTGATGCAAGGTTTATGCCTGCCATCCTTAAAGGAATAATGGAAAAAATGGAAGTCGGACCTCTTACAGGATCGTATGCACGCGATATAAGGGTTTATGTGTACGACGGCAAAATGCATCCTGTTGATTCAAATGAGATTTCTTTCAGGCTTGCCGGAAGAAATGCATTCAGCATGGCATTTAAAAATGCAGGCCCGAAGATTCTTGAGCCTATTTATGATGTTGAGATAATGGTGCCATCAGACCGTATGGGTGACGTGATAAGTGACCTCCAGGGGCGCCGCGGAATGGTTCTCGGCATGTCGAACGAAAAGGGCCTTGAGGTCATCAGGGCAAGGGTTCCCCTTGCTGAAATGAATAAATACTCAACAGCGCTCAGCTCAGTGACCGGAGGCCGGGCTATGTACACAATGAAATTTTCAGAGTATTCCCAGGTTCCTGGCGATGTTCAGGATGCCGTCATTAAAGCTTACCAGGAAGAGGAAGAAGAAGAATAATCTTATCCTCCCGTTCCCCTTCTCCCGGGACAGGTCAGACCGTCTTCAGCACATCCCACACAAATGCACGGATACCCACTTCTTTGTTGATTGCATCTATCTTTTTTACTGTTTCAAGCACCCTGTCAACCATATTGTCTTCGACAACAGCCAGTACGCTCTTATTGATCTCGGGCCACGCATGTGTTCCAAGGTGAGGCACTCCGGTATTTGTTCCCCTTCCCTGAACATTTTCCCATAATGTGTATCCTTTAACTCCAAGCTTGTCCAGCATGTAATCAACCTTTTCGGTATTAGCCTGGTTATATATAATTATAATTGCTTTCATAGTCTGATATTAATTATCCTTATTTAATGAAACCCCGTTATTTTCATTCAGGAAACTCAGTTCCTTATAATCGGCAAGACGCCTGTTACGTTCTCCGTGACGTGCAAAAATAGAATAGATAACAGGAACGATAACCAGAGTCACAACTGTTGAGAAGACAAGGCCTCCGATAACAGCTATACCCATAGGGCTCCAGAGTTCAGAACCTGAGCCTTTGCTCATGGCCAGCGGCAGCATGCCAAGTATTGTCGTAGCTGATGTCATGATTACAGGTCTTAGTCTTGATCTGCCTGACAATGCAACGGCTTCAATAAGTTCAAGGCCTCTTTCACGCATCAGGTTGATAAAGTCAACAAGCACAATTGCATTCTTGACGACGATTCCGACAAGCATCACCGCTCCTATAGCTGAAATCACGCTGAGTGTTGTATTTGTAAGGAACAGCGCAATAGCTACTCCCGAGAAAGCGAAAGGTATGGAAAACATTATGATTAGCGGCATCTTTAATGATTCAAACTGTGAAGCCATTATTAGGTAAACAAGTACCAAGCTTACCAACAGGAGGAATAAGATATCCTTAAATGAATCCATCTGGTCCTTTATCGCACCTGATATCTGAACCATCACACCGGCCGGCGTATCGGTTCCGTCAATAATTTTCTGAACTTCAGTCTGTAATTTCGTAAGAGACTCCTTGTAAGGAGTAAAGGAAACGGTTACGATTCGTTCCTTACGTTTGTGCTCAATAGTAGGCGGAGCCCAGTATTCTTTTATCTGTGCTATCTCACCAAGCCTGACGATCTGTCCGGCCATATTGGAAATGCCTATGTTTTCTATACCGGTAAGGGTGCTGGTGAAACTCTTCTTAAACCTTACAACTATATCATATTCGTCACCAAACTGGCGAAGTTTGGTTGCCGTAAGGCCATCGACCCTGTCACTGATTTCATTTGAGACTGTTGCAGTGTTCAGCCCGTTTGCAGCCATTTTGTTCTGGTCGAGAATTATCTGAAGTTCAGGTTTCGACTTGTCCCTGCTTATCGAAACATCCTTGGCTCCTTTGAGTTTCTTTATCTTATCAGCCAGCTTTTCAGCTACAATATTCGTCTTTGCAACGTCATAACCGTAGACTTCCACATCAACCGTACTTCCTCCGAAGCTTCCCATATTGCTTGATGTGGATATTGAGTACTCAATTATTTCAGGAATTGCGGCAAAATCCTTTCTCATCTCCTCCGCCAGTTCAAAACTCGATTTTTTCCTTTGCTCAATAGGTACCAGATGAAGGCTATAGCTTATTGTATGAGTTCCCTGCGACATGAATATTGATGCAAAGCCACCCTGATCATCATATCCCGCTGATGATGATATAATAGACACCTCCGGATACTTATCCTTGATCATCTCGTTGATCTTGTCGGCCAGTTTAACTGTTTCGCCAACCCTCGTGCCGGTCTGAAGCTTAAGAGTGATGGTCAGACGGGATTCATCAGTCTGAGGGAAGAATTCCGTGCCGATGACAGCAAACAATCCCATCGATCCTGCAAATACCAGGAAAGCTGCAGTTACAACGATCTTTTTATGATTAAGCGCCCAGCGCAGAGTTTTTTCATAGAAATGATCAAACCAGTCAAGACCTTTCCTGATGCTTCCGTCATAAGTGTACCATCGTGCGTCTACCCTTATAGGATACCACTTAAGCAGAAGTGAACTAAGGGTTGGAGTAAGAGTTATTGCTGCAAAAACTGATGTCACAATAGTAATTGTGACACTCATTCCCAGCTGTTTGAACAGAACGCCTGTCAGACCCTTTACAAATGTCAGCGGAAAGAATACGGCAACAACGGTAAGGGTGGTAACTATAACTGCCAGCCATACTTCATTGGTGGCATAGATTGCCGCCTCCCGCGGTCTGCTGCCACGTTCAATATGTTTTGTAATATTCTCCAGCACAACAATTGCATCATCCACCACCATCCCGATCGCTATGGAGAGTGAGGTAAGTGAAATTATATTTATTGATGACCCTGATACAAACAGGTAAATGAATGCAACAATCAGTGAAATGGGAATTGTAAGTATGATTATAAATGTGGCTCTCCACCTGCCAAGAAAGAAAAGAACAACAAGGATAACAAAAATGGCAGCATACATAAGGGTCTTCGTCAGATTGCTTATTGAGTCCTTAATAAAGGAAGCACTGTCAAAAAGCTTTTCGATCTGAATATCAGGCGGCAGATCTTTTTTAAGGTCAGCCAGCTTTTTGTCAACTTCCTTTGTGACCTTGACAGTATTTCCTCCTGACTGTTTCTGAACATACATGCTCATTCCCTTTATGCCGCCGATCTTGGTATCCAGCTTTGTCTCGCGGATCGTATCCCGAACTTCTGCGACATCCTTCAGGTAAACATTATTTCCATTGAAGGTGGTCAGGACAATATTCTTTAAGACATCGCTTTCGGGAAATTCACCCTGTATCCGGAGCGGATAATCTGTTTTGCCCATTTCAATATCACCGGCAGGAGTATTAAGGTTTTCAGCTCCCAAAGTGCCTCCTATCTGTTCGATGGTCATGTGGTATGCTTCCATTTTTCTGGGATCCACATCTACATAGACTTTACGACCCGGAACGCCTGAAAGGCTTACAGATCCGACTCCTTCGATCCTGTTAAGCGGGTTTACTATTTTTTCGTCAAGTATCTTTTCCAGCCCGGCATAACTTTCCTTGGCAGTGATCGTGTAGTAAGATATAGGCATCATGCTGGAGTTGAATTTAATGATCGTCGGTTTGTCACAACCGGAAGGCAGGTATCGTTCGACCATGCTTATGTCGCTCCTGATATCATTTGACGCCTCATCGAGGTTTGTTCCATATTCGAAATTCATGAATATGATCGACGTCGCATCACTCGATCTTGACGTGATTTCTTTAAGGTTGCTTACCGCATTAAGCGTATTCTCAAGCAGATGTGTGACATTTGATTCAATATCTGAAGCGCTTGCACCAGAATAATTGGTATAGACCACTACATAAGGCAGTTCCATTTCCGGATAAAGGTCAATCGGAAGCTGTGTCAGTGAATAGATACCCAAAACCATTAGTCCGACAAATATCAGGATAGTTGTTACGGGCCTTCTTACGGAAGTACTGTAAATACTCATTTTATTATTGAATTTCGGGTTATTATTCTACTACGTTAATTTTATCACCATTGATCAGTTTTGCCTGGCCGTCACTGACAAGCAAATCTCCTTCTTTTATTTCAGAAGAAACGATTTCCAGCTTGTCATCAAATCTCTGCCCGAGAATGACTCTGACCCGTTTTGCAACATTGTTGTCATCAATGAAAACATACCTCTCGTTGGTTCCCTCCTGTTGCAGAACAGTATTTGCAGGCACAACGAAAGTCTCAACCTCGCCCAGGTCGAGAGAAACCCTGACAAACATCCCGGGTTTGAGCATTTCATTCCTGTTGGGCACTTCCAGTTCGCAGGTAAATGACCTTGTTGAAGAATTTATGGTCGGATAAACCTTTGTAACAGTTCCTGTGAAAGTCTCACCTTTATATACATCAGCTTTTACCCCGGCTTTCATCCCCTTTTTTACCAACGGATAGTATTGTTCTGAGATGCCTACATTCACCTTGAGCGGGTTAACCTGCATCACTGTCACTACGGCTGGCCTTCCCCCCGCTGTGGTGGGTGATCCTGAGTACATTTCACCGTCCTCAAAATATTTTCCTGTGACCACACAGTTGAAAGGAACCTTTAAAAGAGTATTGACTTCCATGAAGTCAACATTTGTTTTTGTCACATCATATTGGGTCTTCAGCTGGTCATACTGCTGCTGCTTTACGCTTCCTGTCCGCAGCAGGGTATCAAGTCTTGCAAGGTCTTTGGCCAGACTTGCAAGCTGAACTTTTTGCTGGTAAAGCTGGGTACGGTCCATAAGGAAGAGATTCGCTCCCTTATTAATCCTGTCGCCGACAGCAACATATATTTTATCTATCCTTCCCGGTGATGAAGGGACAACATTTACTTCCTCATAGGGAAGAATAGTGGCCGTGTAATCAATAGTTCTGGCTATTTTGGTTTTTCCAAGTTTCATCACTTTGACGGGACTGTCTGCCTTTTCAACCGGGGCCCCTGCGGATGATACTTTATTTCCCTTTGTCGAACAGGCTGAAAGGATTAACCCGCTTGCAAATATTACCGCAATTGCTCTTGAGTATTTCATTATTTTATAGTTTAATTATTTCAAAGTTTATTACAGGTTACTAAAAAGTTTATCAAATGAGAGTTTTGTCTGAAGAAGATTTAAGAGTGATGATATATAATTGTTCTCTGCCTGCAGGTAGAGCTGGTTTGCCTGGGTAAGTTCAAGGCTTGACGCCATACCCTGCCTGTACTTGTTCTCCATGCTTGAGTACACTCTTTTTGAAACTTCAACATTGCCTTTCTGACTGTTGTACTGGAGATTGGCATTTTCAAGGTTGTACCTTAACTGCCTTTCCTGCAAGCTCAGCTGGTCAGAAACCATTTCCTTCGCGGTTCTGGCCTTTTCAAGATCAATCTTTGCCTTTTGTATACTGGAATATCTTTGCCCGCTCGCGAATATCGGTACGGTTAACTGCATGCCTATGTAAGCGCTGGGATACCAGTCCATATCTGACAGTTTCTCCCCCATTCCTGATTTTGACGCTGAATAAATACCCGATAATGAAGGCAATGTTTTGGATTTCTCGGCTTTCAGGTTGATTGCAGACAATTGCATCTGTTTATTTGCAAGATCGTACTGTATATTTGTTGTGGGATTGAATTTCTGTGAGAGAAGCGCTTCAACGTTTATTTCTTTTACCAGATTATCAAGCGTTTCCGTAAGGGTAATCTTAGTATCGGAGTTTACGCCAAGCTGAAACCGTAAAAGGTTATAATTCATTTCAACGGTGCTCTGAAGATTGCTGAATGAATTTTCCACCATGGAAACGTTTGATGCCATCTGGTCAACATCTGTGGACTCTGCGAGACCGTTTTGATACATGGCCCTGGTCGATTTAAGTGTCTCCTGCAAATTCGAAAGGTTCTCCTTAAGAATCCGTAACGACTCCTCTGAAATGAGAATAAGATAATAAGCAGAAGCTACTGACTGTCTGGTCTCAATTTCAGTGCTTTGCAAACTCGACTCTGAAAGCTTTTTTGCAAGTTTTACGGTTTCAATGCCAACATAGTAAGGTGCATTAAACAGGGGCATATCCGCCTGCACCGAAACAGGGAGATTGTACGGCAGGCCCATCTGTATTATTGTGGGAGCTCCGTTAAATGTCAAAACAAATACCCCAAGTTTGAGATTATCTGAAAGACTTGCATTTGCAGAAACCTGTGGCAGGCCTGAAGCAATTGTTGACCACACATCTTTCCGGGAAGCCTCAACGGTCAGTTTTGCCGACTTAACCATCTTGTTATTCTGCATTGCGTAATCCTGTGCCTCCTTCAACGAAAGCTTTAATTCATTGCCACTTTCCTGCGCGGTGGTTAAACCCACCGGAAAAAGCATAAATAAAATAACAGGAATCAAAAATCTTTTTTTCATAAATTCTTCTTTTCACATGAAATTTTAAATAAAATTATTCTGCTGTCAGGCTAAATCTTATTTTCAAAATGGTCAATAAGCTTGAGACCCTTCTGCGTTGAAATTCCCCTGAGGTAGTTCATATAAAAATTCTTTAAAATATCCATTTTGTCATAGGCCTCCGGAGGAAATGCATTTTTTTCATATGCAATTTTTGTGACCTCCTGAATGCATTTATCTGTCAGTTCAACATTTATATCATTTCTGAAAATTCCTTCTGCAATTCCCCTTTCCAGGATCTTCGAATTATTGCTGAGGTATGTTATTGAATTTTCAGTGTCCATTTTCTTAATGATGTCACCATGCATACGCCTTATATCCATCTGAAAGGCAGGACTCATTTTCTGTAAATGATCAGTGATGATCGCGATCATTTTGAAAATAGCCTCTATCACGTTTTCTGATTCATTTAATATCTCCGTCATTTTTTCTTTCTGCCTGACAGCCATCCATTGAAGAACTCCCTGGAGCAATTCATCCTTATCACTGAATATCTCATAGATTGTTCTTTTTGAGATGCTCATCTGGTTCGCAAGCATATCCATAGTGACACTTCTTATTCCGTAAGTGCGGAACATCTCTGCTGCCTCTTCAATTATCCGTTGTTTGTAATCCATTCCGTGAATTAAACCTTTCTAAACTCAGTTTTAAAACTGCGCAAAAATGAGAAAACTTTTTTAGTTTACAAAGTTTAATTAGTTAATTTCCGGTTAAATTCAGTAAAAACGCGAAATTTACCGGTGAATGGAAAAACACGTAGCTGAAAAATAAAAATGACCAATCCTATAACTTTTTTCCAGGTCGACGCTTTCACTTCAGAACCTTTTAAAGGAAACCCTGCAGGAGTTTGCATCCTGGAGAAAGAAATGCCCGATGAATGGATGCAGAATATTGCTGCCGAGATACACGTATCTGAAACTGCTTTTATAACTGGCCCCAGGGATAATTACAGGATACGTTTTTTTACTCCCGAGTCTGAAGTTCCTCTATGCGGGCACGCAACACTTTCATCAGCCCATATAATATATGAAACGGGAATCGCTCAAACAAAAGAAGAGATAAGGTTCATGTCGAAAGAAGGGATGCTGATCATCAGATCATCAGACCACTGGATAATAATGAACTTCCCGGCTTATGGCTTTGAACAATCAGGGCTTCATGACAGGTTCGAAAAAATTGTGGGAATAAAGCCTGCTGAACTTTACCGGTCCAGCCACGGCTGGACATTGGCATTACTGAAGAATGAAGAGGAAGTCAGGAGCATGAAGCCGGATTTCCTTCTGATGAAGAATTCTGAATTCGGTGATCTTATTGTAACTGCTTATTCGGATGACAAAAGCTTCGATTTCTGTGTGCGCTGTTTCGCCCCGGCACTGGGCATAGATGAGGATCCTGTAACAGGATCGGCACATTGCGTTCTCGTCCCGTTTTGGCATAACAAAACCGGGAAAACCAGATTTATATCGCATCAGGTGTCGAACCGGGGCGGAACCCTGAAAGTTGAATTAAAAGGGAACAGGGTTGAGATCTCCGGTCAGGCAGTGACCGTGTTCAAAGGTGAATTGTCAATAAGATAAATTTATGCATATATTTTTATTAGCTCTGGGAATAATTCTCCTGCTGGTACTGATAATAGTTCTGAAGATCAATGCATTCATTTCTTTAATAATAGTCTCGGTGCTTCTCGGAATAACCGTAGGAATGCCTGTTTCAAAAGTGGTGAGCTCTGTTCAGCAGGGCATCGGCGATACCCTGGGACTTATCGTTCTTATACTTGGATTCGGCGCCATGCTTGGAAAGCTTGTCGCCGACAGTGGTGCGGCCCAGAGGATAGCCACTAAGCTTATAAGTCTTTTCGGGGTGAAGCATGTCCAATGGGCAATGGTTATCACAGGCTTCGTGGTCGGCATCCCGATGTTCTACAATGTCGGATTTGTCGTTCTGATACCGCTGGTGTTCACGGTCGCAGCCTCCACCGGTCTTCCGCTGCTGTATGTCGGTGTACCCATGCTTGCATCCCTTTCAGTAACACACGGTTTTCTCCCACCCCACCCCTCGCCTACTGCCATTGCCGCCATGTTCCACGCTGATATGGGCAAGACCATGATCTGCGGAATCCTCGTGAGCATACCGGCCATTGTGATCGCCGGACCATATTTCTCCAGAACCCTTAAGAATATCAAAGCCTCCCCTATCAGGGAATTTGTGAATCCTAAAATCCTGAAAGATGAAGAAATGCCAGGAGCAGGAATAAGTGTATTTACTACACTTCTTCCGGTACTTCTTATAGGAACGGCAGCAATATCAGAAATAATATTTCCCGAAGGCAACAGGATAAGAACCATTTTATCATTCATAGGTGATCCCGTAATTGCGATGCTGTTGTCACTGCTGACAGCCGTTTATACGCTTGGACTGGCAAGGGGCAGGAAGACAGGCGATATCATGGAGTCGGTCGGACAGTCAGTCGGAAGCATAACAATGGTGCTGCTTATAATTGCCGGTGCAGGCGGCTTCAAGCAGATCCTTGTTGACAGCAGGGTAAGCGATGAAATAGCCGGCCTGCTGAGCAAGACAAACCTGTCGCCACTTCTGCTTGCATGGATCATAGCAGCATTGCTGAGGATATGCATCGGATCAGCAACAGTGGCCGGGCTGACAACTGCCGGAATTCTGATGCCCCTGGCTACCAGCGGTCTGGTCAGTAGGGAGCTGATGGTCCTTTCAATCGGGGCCGGAAGTCTTATGCTTTCGCACGTTAATGACGGCGGATTCTGGATGTTCAAGGAATATTTCAACCTGACTGTGAAGGAAACTTTCAGGTCATGGACAATTATGGAGACCCTTGTAAGTGTTATAGGGCTTATAGGGGTGCTGATATTAAGCCTGTTCATTTAAAATGATGTATTGGATATGATCCAGGTATTTAATTAAAATTCATCGTATTACTTATTATAAATCTTAAAATCACTTACATGAACTACGACCCCGATCAGCGGATTAAAGAGCTCGGCATCGAGCTGCCGCCTGCTCCGAAACCTGCCGGTGTTTATAAACCGGCTCTCGTGATTGACAAATTTTTATACGTTTCAGGTCACGGACCCATGAGAAATGACGGGACATTGATGACCGGAAAGGTTGGCAAAGATCTCGATAAAGAGCAGGGTAAAATTGCCGCCAGGCAGGTGGGCATGGCAATGCTGTCCACAATTAAGACACAGATCGGCAGCCTTAAAAAGATTAAGCGAATTGTTAAAGTTCTTGGTATGGTAAACAGTGATCCTGATTTTGATCAACATCCGGCAGTGATAAACGGATTCTCCGAGCTTATGGCAGAAGTTTTTGGCGAAGAGAACGGCGTCGGAGTGAGAAGTGCGGTGGGAATGTCGCTTCCGAATAATATGGCTGTCGAAATTGAGGCTATGTTTGAATTATATTGAAAATCACATGATGCTCAAGTCTTCTTCCGGAGCTCCATGGTACCGGATCCGGAATATTAATGAAATAAATTCACCCTGTCTGTTGGTCTATCCTGACCGTATTGAGCATAACATTCTGAAAATGATTGAGAGTGCAGGGGGTCAGGATAAAGTAAGGCCTCATGTCAAAACACATAAGATGGCGGAGGTTGTTGCCCTTCAGATGAAGCATGGTATTACCGCGTTCAAGTGCGCAACAATTTCCGAAGCCGAAATGGTTGCAGGGTGCGGAGCAAAGGATATAATGCTGGCATACCAGCCTGTCGGTCCGAATATTGAAAGGTTTTTCTGCCTGAAGAAAAAATTCCCTGCTTCCAAATTCACATGCCTTGTTGATTGCGAAGAGGTTGCAAGGAAGTTATCAGATTATGCAAAGCTGCATAACAGTGAAACGGGTATATGGCTCGATATCAATGTCGGGATGAACCGCACCGGAGTGAAACCGGGGAAATCTGCCTCTGTACTTTATAAGCTGATAGCCGGTCTGCCAATGCTTAATCCTGAAGGTCTCCATGTTTATGATGGTCACATCCATGAATGTGATTATAAGCTGCGCGAGAAAATCTGCAATGAGTCATTTGCTCCTGCCTGGAAGCTTGCCCTTGATCTTCACAAATCCTCCGGCTTGCCTGTCAGGATTGTTGCAGGAGGCACTCCAACCTTTCCAATTCATGCAAAACGTGCCGGTGTTGAAACAAGTCCCGGTACATTATTGCTGTGGGACTATGGATACAGCACCTCATTTTCTGATCTTGATTTTTTACATGCAGCCGTCCTTCTCACCCGGATAATCAGCAAGCCTGCTTCGGGATTGATCTGTATCGACCTTGGCCATAAGGCTGTTGCATCAGAGATGCCCCAGCCAAGGGTCTGGCTCCCGGAAGCCGGCGATTATGAGATAGTATCACATAACGAGGAACATATGGTTATCAGATCCCCAAAAGCAACATCCTTTAAAGTGGGAGATGTATTATACGGTATACCTTATCATATTTGTCCCACGGTTGACCGCTATGATGTTGTTTCAGTGGCAAGGGAAGGGAGAGTGACGGAACAATGGGATGTGACATCCCGCAAAAGGAAAATCACAGTTTAAAATATCCATATGAACAGGAACAGTAAACCCCTGATAGTCGACGGCCATCTGGATCTTGCAATGAATGCGATGGAATGGAACCGCGACCTGAGATGGAGCATCGCTGAGATCCGCAGCAGTGAAAAAGGGCTCAATGACAAGCCTGATCGTGGCAACGGGACGCTGAGTTTTCAGTCGATGCGTGAAGGCAATGTTTTCCTTTGCATGGCTACCCAGATCGCAAGGTTTGTAAGGCCGGGAAACCCTTTGCCCGGATGGAATTCCACAGAACAGGCCTGGGCTCATACCCAGGGCCAGTTTGCATGGTACAGGGCAATGGAAGAAGCCGGAGAAATGGTTCAGATCTGTAATACCCGGGACCTGGAACAGCATATAATAGTCTGGGAAAAAGGAACCGAAAAAGCTCCTCTGGGTTATGTCCTGACGCTTGAAGGTGCCGACTCAATATTGTCAATGGATCATCTCGAGAAAGCCTTCGGCTATGGCCTGAGGGCAATTGGTCCCGCTCATTTTGGTCCGGGGATCTATGCTCACGGCACAGGTTCAAAGGGAGGGCTGGGGAAAAAAGGCGTGATGCTTCTGAGAGAAATGGAAAGACTCGGTATCATTCTTGACGTTTCCCACCTGTGCGATGAAAGTTTCCGTGAAGCATGCGATTTGTATAAGGGGCCTTTGTGGGCGAGCCACAACAACTGCAGAAAATTTGTTTCCCACAGCCGGCAGCTTTCAGACGACCAGATACTCGAGCTGATTGGACGGGATTCTGTGATCGGAGCTGTCCTCGATGACTGGATGCTGGTGCCAGGCTGGATCCAGGGGAAATCGTCACCCCTTAAAATGGAAGTCAGCCTGAAACAGGTGATAAATAATATTGACCATATCTGCCAACTCTCCGGAGACTCCTTTCATGCAGCCATTGGTTCTGACCTGGACGGGGCATTCGGGACGGAACAATGTCCATCAGATGTTGACACAATAGCCGATCTGCAAAAAATCCCCGGAATACTACATGAACTGGGCTACAGCCGTAAAGACACAGATAATATTATGAATGGAAACTGGATCAGGTTTCTGAAGAAGAATCTTCCCAAAAGTTAATCAGCCTGAATTACTGAGGAATACTATCTGTACAGATAGACAAAGCCGCGATAGCCCTTTCCGCTGTAATTGACATTATCCCAGCCAACAGCTTTTATTATATAAAAATAGACACCCGGGTTGGCCTTAAGCGAGGTATCGTTTATATTTCCGTCCCATCCCTTCCAGTCTTTAAGAATTTCCCCTTCGCCGGAGAAGCTGTAAACCATTATTCCTCTCTGACTGAAGATTTCCATGCTGATCGATCTCAGGGAAGTCTTGTCAGGGACAAACATGTCATTTAAACCATCCCCGTTGGGAGTAAAGACGTTGGGAACACTAAGGGAAGAAGGATCAACTACTATGCTGTTCCTGATTGAATCGATACAATGAAGTGTGCTTTCAATAGTAAGCTTGGCCGAGTAGCTGCCCGGAATATAGTATGTATGGGTCCCGGGATTGGCTTCAGTCGAAACTGAGTCATCCCCGAATTCCCATATATATTTGTCAGCTCTCACTGAATTATCGGTGAATGCAACTACCAGAGGTGCTCCGCCTTCGGCAGGATCGACCGAAAAATCAGCTTTCACATGTATTGACTGATAAAAGAATGATGACTCGCTGACGCATGTAAAGCTGTCCGTGACAGCCAGATTATATGTCACATCCACAAGGGGAGGATCGAAAGTCTGAGGATTAAGCTCAACGTCGGGATATGGGATTGATGAAGCAGGATCGGATGACCATAAAAATGTCACTTTATCGGGCAGCATGATGGTCTGACCGTTAGCCGGATTATTGTAAAGGAATGTATCAACGGAAGCGGTTCCGCTGAGGGCAACGTAATCACAGGTCCGGTTCTGAAGTTTAGCCAGTGCATGAGGATTGTCAAGAAATATCCATCCTGTCAATGAAGTATTGTAACCTCCTGCATCACTTATATTTACTCTGTATCCTCCTTGATCAAGGCTGTTCAGCACAGAGCTCATCACCCCGGTTTCACTTTTTATGAGGATTGAGAAACTTTTTGCGGTATTATCCCATTTGTACCAGGTAAAGGTGTAGGGCCCGGTACCACCGGGACTGACTGCGGTCAGCGCCCCTGTCTGGGTGCCGGAGGAATTGCAGAAAATGAAAATCGGGTCTTTTACTCCGGTCGGTGATGAATAAGCAGTGTACCTCACTGCACTCATCCCCGGAGCTGAAAGCTGACCAAGAATTGTCACAGGAATCAGGAGAGCTGAGGCCAAAGCCGTAATAAAAAAGGAAAGACGCACAGGCATTTTGTTCTTTGAAAAATAACGTTTGCTGAAACAATTTGGTATAATTGTCGCAATATTAATAAAAACAACAGAATCCGGTTCTCATTTATTTGCGTTATCACCCTCTGTGAAATCTTTGTGCCCCTCTTTGTACCTATGTGTAATAAAATAAAATTGAAGAACTTACACAGATTTACGCTGAGAAGTCACAGAGAGACACAGGGAGGAAGTGTTAATAAGTTTTGCGTTTTAATTATCAAACATAAAACTACCGGAGAATCTATTTATTAAATTTGCCACACCCTGTTACGCTGTAATTATTAATAACTGATGGACCATAATTATTTGAATGACCTGAACGAAGCTCAGAGACAGGCAGTTATTAACACTGAAGGTCCAGCTCTTGTCATTGCAGGCGCCGGCGCCGGAAAGACCAGGGTACTGACTTACAGGATCGTACATCTGTTGCGGAATGGAGTGCCGGCCGGAAAAATACTTGCACTGACATTTACAAATAAGGCGGCAAGGGAAATGAAGGAAAGGATCGTACGAATTATAGATCCTGAGATAGCGCGTTTCCTCTGGATGGGAACTTTCCATTCGATATTTGCCAGGATTCTCAGGATTGAAGGATCGCGGCTGGGGTATAAATCAAATTTCACCATTTATGATTCCACTGATTCCAAAAGCCTAGTAAGAAGCATAATACGGGAACTGAATCTCGATGACAATATCTACAAGCCGGGAGTAATTTCTTCCCGCATATCGACTGCCAAGAATAACCTGGTCACTGCAAGTGCATATTCCGCTGACGCTTCATTGCAGGAATATGACAGGTCGAGCAGGATGCCTCTCCTTTCAGACATCTTTAAAATATATGCCTCCCGATGCTTCAAGGCTAATGCAATGGATTTTGACGATCTGCTGCTGAATACAAATATTCTTTTCAGGGATTTCCCGGAGGTACTGGCAAGGTACCAGGAAAAATTCGGTTATCTTCTTGTTGATGAATATCAGGATACGAACTTTTCCCAGTATCTTATTATTAATAAGCTGGCTGCTGCTCACAAAAATATCTGCGTTGTAGGCGACGATGCCCAGAGCATTTATTCATTCCGGGGTGCAAGGATCGAGAATATACTTGAATTCAAAAACGATTATCCCGACTACAGGCTATTCAAACTTGAGCAGAACTACAGGTCGACCCAGACGATTGTAAATGCTGCCAATGCAATAATTGCAAACAATGAAGGGCAGATATATAAAAAGGTCTATTCAAAGAATGAACCCGGTGAAAAAATTCAGGTAATACAATCACTTACCGATTCTGAAGAGGGATTCAATATATCATCTGATATCTTTGACAAGAGGTTTTCTCTCAGGCTCAACTGGTCAGATTTTGCAATTCTTTACAGGACAAATGCCCAGTCTAGGATATTTGAGGAGACATTGCGCAGGAAAAACATACCTTATAAGATCTACGGGGGTCTCTCTTTTTACGAACGCAGGGAGATAAAGGATATACTTGCCTATTTCAGGATGGTCATTAACCAGGAAGATGAAGAGGCACTGAAAAGAACCATTAATTATCCCAAAAGGGGGATCGGGGAAACAACCGTTCAGAAAATATTTGAAATATCTGAAGCTCAAAATGTTACACCATGGAAAGTGCTGACCGAATTATCCTCACAGTATTTCAATGCAGGGACGGTGAAGAAACTTCAGGGATATACCGGACTGATTACTGTATTAAGTGAAAATTCGGGGAGTCCTGATGCTTTTTCCAAAGCCAGGGAAATTGCAATGGGCTCAGGAATAATTAAAGAGCTGAGGGAAGGAAAATCGCCCGAAGAGGTGAGCCGCTATGAGAATCTGGAAGAACTCCTTAACGGTATAAAGGTATTCACCGAATCGGCTGGAACAAACGGGGAACCTTCTAATCTCGAAGCATACATGGCAAATGTGGCGCTACTGACCGACCAGGATAATGAGAAAGAGGAAGATCGCGACAAGGTAACTCTTATGACAATGCACTCTGCAAAGGGGCTGGAGTTCAAGCATGTTTATGTTGCCGGTATGGAGGATACACTTTTCCCTTCCCCTTTGTCGGCCGGGAATCCCAGAGAACTTGAAGAAGAAAGAAGACTGTTTTATGTTGCGGTGACCCGGGCAGAGAAGATGGCTACACTCAGTTATGCCCTTAACAGGTACAAGTGGGGGAATCTTGAAAGAAGCAATCCAAGCAGATTCATCAGGGAGATTGCCCCTGAATTTCTTGACTATCCCCAGACAGGAGGAAAACCATTCATGAAAAGAAGCAGTGAAATAATAAGGCCTCCTGTTTCGCATGAGGAACATCAAAGATATGATTCCGGAGTCAGGTTCAGAAAACTCAGCATCACTCAGAAATCATCGGATACAATGTCTGCTGTGTTTGATGATCCTGCAGGTTTTTCAGAAGGTGATGCAGTAGAGCATGAACGTTTCGGGAATGGAAAAATAATCAGCATCGATGGCCAGGCGCCAAATACAACTGCTACTGTCGAATTCCAAAATAACGGAAGAAAAAAGCTTCTCCTGAGATTTGCAAAACTGAGAAAGATCTGACCGGCCCTCCGGCCCCCTTAAAAGGGAGATAGAAGGTTATTTCTTCCCGGCCTGGCCGAAGTTCATTTTCATAAATGTACAGCCGGCAACGGAGATCTTATAAGGAAAATTCTCGTTTATTTCTTTAGTCTCCATTTTCATCTGTGGGTTATTCTTATTATCGAATGATTCCATTGCGAGCATTGTCATCCCCTCAAAACCTGCATATCCGTAATAAGACGGCATCCCTGTTTTTCCCCAGTTCCTTTTGTCGGCCTTGATCTTAAGATCTTTTGTCATCCATACATTTGAATATCCGTCCTTGTTAGCATCAACTACCTTATACTCATCGCATTTGTAGCCCGCTATCATCCGGGTATTTCCGGTTTTAGTGATTGACGGCTGTTCAACAGGTTTCCCCTTTGCTGGTTTAGCCTGGGCATTCAGGGTTGAATCATCGGGGATTGATGAAATGATCCCTGTTTTGGAGTTTTCATTTTCCATGATCATCATAAAGCTCCTGTTGTTCATATCAAAAACGAACTTTGTGAGTAATGATTCATCCTTTTTATCAGGATTAACCGTTTTCATCTCCATGCCTGCATTCTGGGAATTCGGATTGAAATAAGTATAGTAATCTGAAGTTCTTACTTCCTTACTGTCAAAAGTCTCAAGCTGTGAATAAATTCTTCCGGTGAATGAATATTCATCTTCATGTTTTATGTCAATTTTCCCGCCAAACAAGCCCCGCTCAGTTCCTTTTGAAGCGTTTTGAGATTTGTCCGGCTTATTCTGATCAGCCTGTGCTTTTTCATTGGCCTTGTCCTGTGCACTCTTATCGACTGCTGAGTCAATTTTATGATCGATCTGCCTGTTTATAGCCCTTCGCAGAAGGCCGCCCTGGGCATTTGATACACCGGATAAAGTAAGAATCAGGGCAGAAATGAGAAATAAAGCTTTTATTTTCATTGTTTTAAAGTTTTAAAATTTAACCAAAAACTGAAACTACAATTTAATAAATTCGACACGGCGGTTCAGTGCCTTGTTTGCCGGCGTGTCATTAGGAGCCACAGGCTGTGTTTCTCCCTTACCGTCCGCTTCAAGCCTTGAAGCGTCGATCCCGAATGTTTTTACCAGCTCGCTTTTCACGGAAGCAGCTCTGCGTTTTGAAAGGTCAAGGTTTGGGGCTTCGCCACCATCAGAATCGGTATGTCCGACAATTTTTACCCTTACCCCTGGGTTTTCATTCAACACGGCAGCTATCTCCTTCAAAGTGCCGTATGATTCCGGTTTTACTACATCTTTGTTCACGTCGAAATAAATTCCATAGCTTACAAGTTTGCCTTCGGTAAGAAGCTTGCTTCTCAGATCCGGCGCTCCGACAGCTATCCTGATGTTGGAAACAAGGAATGCTCCCTCTTCAAACCGAAGGCGGTCCATCTTGATACCTGCCACAGGGAAAGCCTTCGGAAGGTCAAATAACTTGTTTTGATCCTGATAGAGACGAACCCTCGATTTCTGCATCCAAAGCGCTATATGATATTTCTGGTTTATTTTAGCCTTAAACTCGTCCCCTTCCTTATATCCTGTCATTCCCAGGTTCTCTCCCTCGTCATTGTTGATATAAGTCCGGTATCCGGGTCTGCCAGAGTACTCTACAAAGAAAGCGAAGCCTGCCTTTCCGGGTATTGATCCGGCGTCAAATGATTTCAGATTTACGCACTGGAATATCCTGAAACCATATCCTGTCATATCCTCACTATCTTCTCCTTTAACCGGAACAATGTCAAATTCGATCGTATAGTTTTCAGGAAGTGCAAGCTGACCGTCAGTCCAGATACAATCGCTGCCGACATATTTCAACCAGTGACCAGGGAACTGGTTTGTGGTTACAACCTCAGCAGATCCGTTTGTGTTCCATAAATCGGGAAAATCGCCTACCGCATCCTGACTGAAATCTTCATAGAAAATCACCTTTTCTCCCGGTATGAAGTCATACTTTGAATATGATTCCAGTGAAGCTTGTTGTTGTCCGGATGCCTTATCCCCGGTCTGCTTGTCAGTCTTCTCATTCTGGTCATTGTTTTCCTTACCAGTTTTATTCGAACTACCGGAAGTGTTTTTAATACTATTTTCGGTGCTGTCAATGCTCTTGTCGATGGCCTGATCTGTATGCTGGTTAAGCCTGTCGTTGATCTTGTTGGTTATCTTATTCTTCAGGTTAAGATTGATCTGGCCTTTCGTATTAATTGCCGGACTTAATAAAGTCAGGATTATTACAAACTTTAAAATTGATTTCATCTAACTTAAGGATTAAGTTGGTTTATCTGTCTGTATCTTAAGGGCTCAGTTGTTTTATGCTGTTCCACAAAACGATTATTTGAAGCTTATGCTTCCTTTTTCTGGTCAAACCGAAGAAGCTCTATAAAATTAGTCAATTTTTTTAATTTAAAGAGCCTATTTAATAAAAAACCCTGCAGTTTTGCAGGGCTTCATCATTTTATTAATTCTGCTTTCCGGATTAAGCAGCAACCTGCTGAGCTTCAGCCGGCTTTTCTTTTTCAATCAGTACTGACTGGTACAATGTCGCGAATGAACCCATTATCCATATCACTGCCGGTAAAACTCCTACAATTACGATGCACAGGCCGAGTATAAAGATGAAAATAGATACAAAACCCAGGAAGAAGATAGTCCACCCATGGCCCCTGGTGAGTTTCCAGCTTAATTCAACAGCTTCGATCGGGTCAAGCTTTTTATCCATTATTATATATGGCACAAATGCCAGCCTGCAGGCAATTATTATTCCTGGTATAATCAGTGCAAAGCATCCAAGTATAATAAGAGCCGTTACAAGCAGATTCGCCAGTATAATGTACAGGTAATTTTCCCAGAAGCCTCTTATAAGCAGTTCAAATTCCGGCTTTATCTGTCTTACAGCCTGAACAAATATCATATGTCCGCCGTATGATACAACCGGGGCAGCAAGAAATGCATAGGCAAGAGCAAGCAAACCGAAGAACGCCCCGAACATTCCCAGCGCGCCAATTGTGAACAGCCGGCTTAAATCATTGCCGAACATGTGGCCCCAATCGAATGGGTTGTGCGGCAGGTCGTGCAGGTTGAAATTGAAGCTTGGTCCCTTGAACGGTACCGTTAAAATACCGAGTACAAATACTACCAGCAGAAGCCTGAGAAAGTTGTCAAGCATCACCTGGAATCCGGTTCCGAAACTATTTCCGAATCCGGGAATGAGTTTGTAAGTTTTAGTATTTTCCATCGTATTGAAATTTAATTAAGTTCATCAGTGAACGATTCATGAGTCAAAAGTAAACCCCGTTTTTTTCATGGAATCAATACTATAGTAGCGATTTTTTAAAATCCTACTAAAGTTCTGTAATTAATACTTTGGTAGTGCCCCTTTTTATCTGCCTCAAAAGGATACTGGTTTTAGCACACTGATTTTTCTTTGTCTGCCTCTGCACCCGAAGGGTAAAAAGAAAGTCAATCACTCACTTCAGGTCTGAAGTAAACAGTTGATTTTCGGATAAAAAATAATGACTCGACTTTTTTCACAACATAGTAATTTATTTTTCTGCATTCATATGATTTCAATACCTTTATAATATGTTAAAACTCATTATTTACCTTTTATTTATCGTATCGGTCGCCCTGTCGGCTGCAGGCATTATCCTTTCAGCCAGGTTAAGAACAGGGTACGGCCGGGTTGTTTTTTCACACCTTCTTTATTTTGAGGTATTCATATATACATTCGGTTTTTACGGGATATGGGGTCAGGTAGTTATCAGGTCATTCCTCTCATCGCTTGCCTCACCTGAAATCCTTTCAAGATTATTGGATTTAGCGGTACTTTTTGGTTTGCCATTCCTGGTCTTTGCCTGGTTTATGCTTATCAGGTTTTCATGGAGTATTTCAGGCAGGAATCCTGACAAGTGGTTTGTATTCTGGTTCCTGTTTTTTAATTTATCTGTTCTGCTTATTCTCGGTTTTTTTATTACCCGGAAAAATGCACTTAATACAGCCAGTACAATAAGGTACTACTTTATTATAATGAACCTGGTCTATTTCTTCATTGCTTCTTATCTTATCCATTTGCCCTGGAAAGGCAGGTCACTGATCCACGATTATGACAGGAAGATCATTTCTCCATCACTTTTTCTCATAATGATATTTCAGTGCGTACCACTCTATTTCTATTCAGGCCAGCCGTGGCTTGCAATTCTTTTTATTTTCGGCTTTTTCCTTGGTAACACTTTCCTGCCGGTTTATTTAAGCTATGGAACAATGCTTCCGTCATTTACTGATGTGCCTGAAAAAAATATGCCTTTTGATGAGTTCTGCAGAAAATTCGATGTTTCCCCCAGGGAGTCGGATGTGATAATGAAAATATGTGAGGGCCTGAGTAATAAGGAAATATCGGACAAACTTTTTATAAGCCTGCAGACCGTTAAGGACCACACACACCGGATTTATGTAAAGACAAATGCCAGGAACCGTGTCCAGCTTATAAACATGATAAAAGAATTGAAAAAACCTGACAGCAAATAATAGCCGACTAAAATACGATTCGATATTTTTTATCAACTAATCGACCTAAATAAGGTTTTAGTCTGACAATAATATAGTCAAATAGTCAAAATTAATTCATATATCATTCATCCGCGAATTTCTGATACACCAGCAATGGTCCGCCGTTAAAGCGAAGCTCGAAAGAATCACCGGTTGCTTCATTAAGTGTTGCTCTCCACCAGTTATGTGATTTCAGTTTATTAAGGGGATATCTTAATCCGGATGAATTTATTTCAGTTTCAGGATCGATCGAAAAGATCGAGACCTGCTGGCCGGGGAAACATGAAATAACGCTGCTTTCACGCAGAGGCGTTATGGTTCCGGTATCAGTGATCATAATCACTTTAGTTTCTTTTGAATAATCGGCAAGGAGGGAAATATTTCCAATTGTATGATCCTCCCTTTTACCTGTGGCTCCGAGAATTACTATATCATTATAACCTTTTCCCCTGCACCACTGCACTGCTTTCGTCAGGTCATTTATTTCCTGATCGGAATCCCTGAAAAGTCGGTCAGAAAACCTTTCCTCAAGGTGCTTCTCAAGAGAATCAAGGTCGCCGACTATTGCTTCCGGCTCAAGACCGGCAAGCGCCAGATTGTGCGCCGCTCCGTCGCAGCAGATTATATGCTCAGCATTTTTGAGATACTCAAGAGGTATCTTATGAACCGGGAAGGTTCCGTCGGCCAGGACAACCGTGTGTGATGACAATGCATTTTCCATTCCCGAAATATACAAAATCCCGTCACTGATTGTCACCTGTTCTGTTTCAGTCCGTTATTGCTGAGGTCAATCTGGTGCTGTGGTATCGGGTATGTTATATCCTCAGGTCCGACAACTGCAACATAGTACATCATCGGGCCCCACGGTGTTGTTTTTTCGTAGGCCAGTGCCCTGTTAAGCTCCTCCACTGTAATTCCCCAGCGGTTCAGGTCAAAGTATCTGTGGCCTTCCATTCCAAGTTCCAGTTTTCTTTCCATCCTGAGAGCCTTTCTGGCATAATCTGCATCAGGAAAAGAAGGATAAAGTGAAATCTGATAGTTGGCCGAATTTGTGACTCCGTCGGCTTCTTTAACGAAACCATCAGGATTTGAGGCTCTCTTGCGTATAAAATTAATATTTTCAAGTGCTCCGGAAAGATCCCCCGTTTCTATCTGGCACTCAGTCAATAACAGAAGGAGATCAGCATAACGGATCATTCTGTACCCGTTTGCCGTAAATCCATTTGTCCAACTACCTGTTTCAGTGTAAATTCCCTCCTGCGATTTTTTATAAACCTGCTTTTTGGGACTGTAGGGGCCTGAAAATGCCTGATCACGTATCCAGTCCATGCCTGTATGGATACCCCAGTCCCAGTATGGTATTCCCCTTCTCCCTACCGACCAGTCGAGCCTTGGATCGAGCGGCCCCGGATCTTCCTGCCAGGTGAGTACCCAGACAGACGGGCTTGTAAGTGGTGAATTTCCAATATTGCCGTCGGTAAGCGATTTATATGCCTTCTGCTGACGATATGCAGGTTCCGACGGATCTGTTATTGTTACCACCTCACCGCCCGCATAGGTTTTAGATGCAATCCAGTCATTTGCAGCTGGTACACCTTCATCATTGATAACAGGATCATCGTTATATGAAAAGTCAAGCAAAGGCAATCCACCGGATGTCCTGAATGAATTGACAAATTCCTGCGTTGGCTGAAAGAATCCGCAGCATCCGCCCGGAGCATTGCCATCCAATTTATATGGGAAATTCAATACTTCACCATATCCACCGTTAGCGCCTCCGGAACCGTCGTTTACTGAATACTGTACGGTGTACACAGCCTCAATGCCGTTCCTGTTGGCAATATCAAATATCTCACCGTAGGTGGGGGCAAGACCTATCGGTTCACCGTTTGGCTTTGTCCCGTTCTTTGCCTCGTTTAACAGGACAAGGGCATCTGCATAGTCATGGTTCATCTGCATTTCGGCCTTCGCGAGAAGTACTTTTGACACGGTGCCGTTGAACCTGCCGATGGCTCCCATATTGTCTGGCAGGGAAATCCCTTCCTTAAGGTCTGCGATGATTTTATCCCTTACGTCGTTTTTATTTGAAACAACCAGCGGATTTGAGTTTTCATCCAAAAACGGGATTTTCTCCCACATTCTCCATGCCTCAAAATGATACCATCCGCGAAGGGTTCTTGCCTGTTTAAGGAACTGATCAGCCTGTTCCTGTGTGATGGTCCCCTTTTCGAGAGCCCTCCCGGTAACCCTGATGACGCTGTTGCATCTTGAAATTGCGTCATAAACATATAACCACATTTGATTCAGATAGCTGTTTGTCGGCAATTCATCAAAATTCTGTATCGCAGGCATGTCACCCTGATCCCCTGCATCTGATCCCCTGTTAGCTATCATGCCGCGTATATCACCGTACAGCCAGTTGGAAGTGGCTGAACCCCATCCAAATGTTGCACATCTGCCATCAAGGCTGGAATAGGCACCTGTTAAAAGAGTATTTATGCCGTCTTCACTGGCAAGGACTTCCTCACTCAGGCTGCCAAAAGGTTTGACATCAAGAAAATCCTTACTGCAATTATCAGAGATAGCAAGGATAACAATCAGAATCGTTAACCAGATGGCAGAAGATGTTTTAATCATATTATTTCCTCTTTGATTTACTATTGCTCTCTTAGCCTTATAATCATAAATGAGATCTGAAAAGCAGAAAGATTTATATAAATTTACGAAATTTCAGTTAATACCTTTTTTTTCACTTTTATTTGCTTCAAACAATTTTACGAATGAAAAGCTCCCGGTTTCTTTTAATTACCGCTGTTTTGTTAAGCCTGCTTACCACCTGCAGGCAGAATTCGGGTACCGATAACACTCCGGAAAACAAAATCAGGAAGAAAGCAATTGCCATTGCAGAAAACTATGCCTCGGCACAGTTGAAAAATCCAAAAAAGGAAGTTGCAAATAATGGCATCATTACTATAAGCGACGACCAGAAAAGATATATCATTGATCCCGCAAGAGTATTTACAGGCTTAATTGATGATGATTCTTACAAGGATGCAATTGTATCGGTTGTTTCTCAAACACGACAGCAAATGGATTTAACCGAGCACCTGATCATTCTTAATACAAATGGGAAACTAATGTTAATCAAATCAATAGAAGAGGATATTAAAATCCTGGAACTGAAAGACAGGGTTATAACCGCTGAAATTCATACCCGTTCCCGCAACTCTCCGTTATACTACTGTTCCTCCTGCATAGAGATTGCAAAATTCCGGTACAAGGATGGCGACCTGGTCAAAATTCCAAAATAAATAAAAGGAAGAATCCTAATTTCTACTTTGATTTCACTTTATTCTGAATATATTCCACAGCTTTTGCCCTGTTGAAACCGGCAACAACCAATGAAGTGTCTCCCTTAAAATAAAGCAGCGACTGCAGCATACCCTGGAGCAATATTCCGCTCTGTGATGGCATAAGCAGATCAAATGCCTGACTTTTCCCTTTGCTCAGCAATACAATACCCTTGTTTGCATCGTAATACCCCGTCGAAACATTATAGGTGTAATCATTTCCTCCGAGTAGTACATCAGGATAGCCATCGCCATTGAAATCACCGACTACCATTTTGGTAACAGGAGAAAGCTGTACCTGTAACGGCAGTTTTTCCCATCTGAATTTGCCTTTATTATTCCAGATGACATAACTTGAAGGTGTATTGACATATAATTTCTCTTCAAGGTTTTTAAAGATTGTTTTGTCAAACATATCCTTTATGCCGGCATAGCTGAAAGAAATAAAATCGGGATATTTCTTTGCAAAGAAGTTGGATTGTGAGTAAAGTTCATCAAGGTAATTGACAGGGTATTCCGTCATTTTGCCGTATTTGTCTTTCCAGAATGCGGTAGTTATGGGATCAATAACTCCGTCAAGATCGAGGTCAACTGCATACAGGTTCATTGGATACCTTTGGCTTATGTCAAACCTGGTATTCTCACCAAGATTTCCGACAATATAGTCCTCATAGCCGTTCTGGTCAAAGTCACCCGCAGCAACAGAATACCACAGTCCGTGATGAGCATCAAGCTCCGGCACTTTCAGGGGAACAAGCTTTTTCCCGTCGACGTTTTTCAGGAGTACAGGAGAATCCCATTCCCTGACAACGAGAAGATCTTCCCGGCCGTCCCTGTCATAGTCGGTCCATACCGCGTCTGTCACCATTCCAAGATCAAGTTTTGAAGTTGAATCAACGTACAACCGTCCTTTGTCATTGTATATCAGCCATGAATGGTCGGCTAAAGGAAACACACCTTTTTTTACCCGCGAACCGATAAATAACTCCGGGTAGCCATCATGATTGCAGTCGTACGCCCTGACAACGGAAGCCGGGAAGCCAGGTACAGGGAGATCCTTTCTGACAAAAGATCCGTTGTGGTTTTCATAAAGATAATGTTTATAATCGGCTTCGTTCGGGTTTTCATATCCGCCTGCAACGGCAACAACGTCATTCATGCCGTCACCGTTGACATCAACAACAGCTAAATCCGATTCGGTGAATTCTTTCCGGGTTGTCAGACCCTCAATATCAGTTTTTACAAATTTGTTGCCTTTTCTTAAAAACACCATTGTAGGTGATTTATTTGTTGACCCGACAATGATATCTTCCTTTCCGTCATTATCAATATCACCTTTGGCCATTATGGGTCCTATCTGTGAAAATTTATGAGGAATTATCCTCTGCTTAAGATAAAAATCCACAAAATCCTTCTGCTCATGAGAATAGTCAATGCCTTCATCGAATCTTGTGAACAGAAGATTACTTTTAACAGGGGCGGAGGCGGGACTTTTTCCTGCAGATGGTTTCGAATCTGCCTCCCTGACCTCTATCAACTGATCAGCCCTGACGTTCTTAATTACTGATACATTCCTGCTTGCGGGCCAGGTGACCTTTATGGAATCCACATAAGTATCACCTGCCAGTCCAAAATGAATTATCGGATCAACTGATGAGGCGTATCCTCTCGTTAAAAACTGCTCCATAAACTGGTATTTACCCTCGTCCCATAATTCAACCTTGGCGCCGATGCCCATTGTATTTCCTGAATTCCCTTTCAGTTTTATCCGTACGAAATGGGACTTCGATTTAGATCGTTCCACCGTTGTATTCCTGAGAATAAAGGCTTTGTCATCCAGATTGTTTGCGACATAATCAAGATCGCCGTCATTATCAAGATCTACAAAAGATGCTCCGTACGAATATGAAGGGACGTTGGGCAGCCAGTCATATCTTTTTTCAAAACGCAGATTTCCTATGTTCCTGAAAGCTATATTGGGGATCTTTATTGCAGGGGCTTTAGCTATAACATCCTTCTGATCGAGAAGAAATCCGTAGTATTTAGTCATATATCTGGTCCATTCCTTGTCAGTCAGGTCTTTCGGATATCCGTTTGCAACTATAAGATCCTTGTTCCCGTCATTGTCATAATCGGCAAAAAGAGGCGACCAGCTCCATTCTGTCGCATAAATGCCGGCGAACTGGCCTACTTCACTGAACGGAAGCATTTCGCCATTGATGAATCCGTTATGAATATGAAGCATGTTTCTCAGATATTGATGCTCAAAATTAAATTCTGCATCCTTTTCGTAAAATAAATAGCTGAAACCGTTAATCGTCTGCCGCTTCTTATAATAAGATTCAGGAAGCATGTCAAGGGTAAATATATCTGGATTCCCGTCATTGTTGACATCAGCCATGTCGTCGCCCATTGATGACTTTGACTGATATGAGATGTATTTCCTTATTTCATTTCTGAAGGTGCCGTCGCCCTGGTTTATATAGAGCACGTCATTTGAAATGAAATCATTTGAAATATAGATATCAGGATAACCATCTTTGTTCACATCGCCTATCGCAATGCCAAGGCTGAATCCTTCGAATACAATTCCTGCCTGGAGAGTCACATCCGTGAAGGTGCCGTCGCCGTTATTCCTGTACAGCCTGGCATTATTGATGGCGCTTCCGTCTGTTATTTTAGGACGATAGATGGCATCCATTGTGCGGGAGTTGACAGTGTTATTGACGACGTAAAGGTCAATATTCCCGTCAAGGTTATAATCAAAAAATGCCGCAGATACTGACTGATGTTCATCAGCTATCCCGTATTTTTCAGCCATCTCCTTAAAAAACGGGCCCTGACCGTTTTTCATCCCCTGGTTAACCCATAACCTGTTTTTGCATTTATGAGGATCCTTATTGGCAGTAGCTGTCAGGTATATGTCGGGCCATCCGTCGTTGTTGATATCCACCACTGAGACCCCGCTGTACCACTCATCATTTGTGAGACCTTCAAAATTGGCAGTAATATCTTTAAACCTGAAATTTCCAAGGTTCAGATAGACCCTCGGGGAGACCATATTTCCTGCAAAAACAAGATCCTGCAGTCCGTCATTGTTGAGATCACCGACCCCTACTCCGGCTCCGTTATAGATATACTCGTAGGTCATGACATTAAAAGTGTCAGACTCGGTAATTGTGTTCTGAAAGTCGACACCTGAATGTTTTGAACTGATAAGCTGGAAGCGAGGCGATTTTGAACAGGAAACTAAAAATATCGTCAATAATAATAAGATCGATCTCCTCATGTCGTAGAATAATAACTCTGGTTATTTTTTGCTGATAGTCAAATGATTAATTCTAATCTTTTATGCAACGAATGGAATAACCGTTCCGTTTGTTATTAGGACCTTTCCAGATTTTTGTGGTGATGTCCTGAAGTCCCCTGGCCCAGGCTTCCCCGTCATCGATTTCAGTGGCGGTCCACCATACTGCGTAAGAACCAGCAAAATCAGGAAAGATACCCGAATAAAGTCTCATGCCTCCGGGAAGGGCCGTAAAACCCAATTCATCAGGTGAGTATGTTGCGGAGTTTTTCCAGTGTTTCATCCCTGATTCTTTCAGCTTGTTTCCGGCAACTACCGGATCTCCAAGGAAAGTAACCAATATAGTCCATTCGGTATCTTCCGGCACATGCCAGCCGGCAGGACATAATTTTTTGGAATTAACAGTATACCAGTTATATAATGCTCCGTATAGATCCTTGTTACTAATATCATAATTAAACCAGCAGTAAGCCGGTGTTTTTAAAACTTTCCAGGCCTGGTCATCCGGAACAAAAGGAAGAGGGGTTCCGTCACTGAATTTCGTTGTTTTCAGATTCTCTGCCATCCAGGTCTGTGTTCCGATCTGTGTCGTCAGGTAAACATTGCCGTCAACATCCTTCATCACCTGTGCGTTCAGACTGGTCGCGCATACGCAGATAATGGCAATAGCAATTAATATTTTATTTATGTGTCGCATCTGTGTATGTTAATTAATAGTTTTTTTACTGCATAAAGTTATCAAAATTAATTTCAGCTTCTGTTTCCATTTAAGCCTAAGGCAGACCATGATATCCGTACACAACAACTTTTGACCTGTTCATACCTGCAACAATAAAGGAAGTATCTCCTTTAATATTGAGAAGTGATTCTGTCATTCCCTGAAGTAATATTCCGCTCTGCGATGGTTCCAGTACCTGAAAAACCGGCTCACCTGCTTTCCTCTTACTGCCTTTATTAAGCAGGAGTATTCCCTTATTTGCATCATAATTCCCTGTCGCAAGATCATAAGTGTAGTCATTTCCTGCTATAAGCACATCAGGCCAGCCATCACCATTAAAATCCCGGACCAAAATTTTACCTGCAGGAGCAACCTGGACCTGCTCCGGCAGCTTCTCCCATCTGAACCTGCCCTTGTCATTCCATAGAATATAACTTGAGGTTGTGTTAACCTTAAGATTGAATGCTATCTTTTTCATAACTTCTTTACCCATAATATCACTGAAACTTTCATAGCTGAAAGATGCATAGTTTTTTATTTTCCTGCCAAAAAAATCAGACTGTGACAGCAGTTCATCAAAATAATTAACAGGATACTCCGTCATCACACCATTTTTGTCTTTCCAGTAAGCTGTTACAAGAGGATCAATTGTTCCGTTGCCTTCCGGATCAATTGCATAAATCCTCATAGGGTACCTGTCACTGATTGTGAACCTGTTATTATCACCGAAATTTCCTATAATGTAGTCTTCATAGCCATTTTTGTCAAAATCACCTGCAGCAAGGCAGTACCAGATTCCATGTTTTTCTTCCAGTTCAGGGATGACCTGAGGAACCAGCTTTTTGCCATTCATGTTTTTCAGCAAAACAATCGAATTTCCTTCTCTTGCAACAAGCAGATCTTCCCAGCCATCATTGTCATAATCGGTCCAGATGGCATCGGTCACCATTCCAAGGTCCAACTGTGAATCAGAGTTAACTGAAAGCTTACCTTTGTCATTATAAATCAGCCATGAATGACTGGCATACGGGTACATTTCTTTCTTAACCCTTGAGCCTATGAATAATTCCACATTGCCGTCGTGATTAAAGTCGCACGGTCTGACAACTGAGGCAGAAAACTGAGGAACCGGCAGAGGAACTGCAATGAAACTGCCATTACGGTTTTCGTAAACGTAATGCCTGTAATCGCCTTCATCAGGGTTTTCATAGCCCCCTGCCACGGAAACAACATCGTTATGTCCATCTCCGTCAATATCAACAATGGCAAGGTCCGAATCAGGGCATTTTTTTTGAATTGTAAGGCCATCTACATCCGTTTTAATAAACCTGTTGCCTTTCCTTATAAAAACCATGACCGGAAGTTTGTTGGTTGCACCTATTATTATATCCTCCTTCCCGTCATTGTCAATATCTCCACTGGCCATGCAGGGGCCTATCTGTGAAAACTTATGAGGAATAATCTTCTGGCTTAGTCTGTAATCATTGAAATCAGCCTGCTCATGTACATAGTCAAGTACATCGTCCTGCCTTGTAAACAGAAAATCCTTTTTATCAGGAACCCGCTTCACATTTGCCGATGGTTTGGAATCACTCTCCCTGATTTCCAATGTCTGGTCAGCTTTGATGTTTTTCAGCACCGAGACATTTCTGTCAGCCGGCCAGGTGACTTTAACTGAATCAACAAATTTTTCACAGGCAAGTCCAAAATGGATAACCGGATCAACCGAAGACGCATATCCTCTTGTTAAAAACTGTTCTATATATTGATACCTGCCCTTATCCCATAATTCAACTTTGGCACCGATACCCATTGTATTCCCAGGCTTTCCTGCCAGTCTGATCCTTATGAAATGAGCCTTTTCTTTCGATCTTTCCACAGTGGTATTCCTCAAGATGAAAGCCTTGTCGTTCAGGTTATTTACTACATAATCCAGATCACCGTCGTTATCGAGGTCAACATAGGCTGCACCATTTGAAAATGAAGGAATATCAGGCAGCCAGTCTGTTTTCTTTTCAAAAACCGAATCGCCTCTGTTTTCAAATGCCACATTTGGTATTTTGACCTGGGGCGCCATGCTTATTATATAACTGTCGGAAGAAAAAGCTCCCTCTGCCTTTACTTTGAAACTGGTCCAGTCTTTGTCAGTCAGATCCCTGGGGAAGCCATTTGTAACAATAAGGTCCTTGGTGCCGTCATTGTTATAATCTGCAAATAGCGGCGACCAGCTCCAGTCTGTCTGATAAACGCCCATCATCTGACCAACTTCACTGAAAGGAAGCATTTCACCATTGATAAAACCGTTATTGATATGAAGCATGTTCCTGAGGTACTGGTGTTCGAAGTCATATTTTTCATCATTCAGGTAATATGAATAGCTGAAACCGTTAATTGTCTGCTTCCTTTTGTAATAGGACTGGGGCATTATGTCGAGAGTGAGAATATCGGGATTGCCGTCATTATTTATATCTGCAATTTCATTACCCTTGGAAAACTTTGACTGATACGACAAATACTTTCTTATCTCATTCCTGAAAGTTCCGTCACCCTGGTTTATATATAAATTGTCGTTTGAAAGGAAGTCATTTGAAATATAGATATCCGGATATCCATCCTTATTCAAATCTCCGATTGCAAGACCCATTCCGAAGCCTTCGTATGTTATGCCCGCCTGCAATGTCACATCTGTGAAAGTCCCGTCGCCATTATTCCGGTAGAGCCTGTCATTGTTAAGGGCGCTTCCGTCATTTATTTTAGGGTGATAACCTGTATATGCACCCGGGCCGATAGAATTGTTTAACAGATACAGATCGAGGTCCCCGTCAAGGTCATAATCAAAAAATGCAGCAGCCACTGATTTATGGTTATCATCTATTCCATATTTTTCAGCCATCTCCTTAAAAAACGGACCCTGACCGTTTTTCATTCCCTGGTTGATCCATAACCTGTTTTTGCATTTAAGAGGATCCTTACCGGCTGTTGCTGTCAGGTATATATCGGCCCATCCGTCATTGTTGATATCCACTACTGAGACCCCGCTGTACCACTCATCATTTGCGAGGCCTTCAAAATTGGCAGTTATATCTTTAAACCTGAAATTGCCAAGATTCAGATATATCCGGCATGAGACCTGGTTACCTGCAAAAATGAGATCAGGCAGCCCGTCATTGTTCAGGTCCCCGATGCCAACGCCTGCACCATTGTACAGATACTCATATTTCAGGATATTAAGACTGTCACCTTCAGTTATTGTGTTCTGAAAGTCGATGCCCGAATGTTTTGAACTGACAAGCTGGAAGCGGGGTGACTTTGAACAGGAGATAAGTAAAACCGCATATAGAATAAATAATATCCTTTTCATGTGTAAATAATTTTAATTTTAATGGTCACATGAAACCCACATGTCTGGAGAGGTATTTACATTCCTGGTTGTGTCTGGATAACATGCGGGTTTCATACAAACCAGTAATATTTGCGAATATACATTCATTTCCTTTTTGTTTTATAAGATACTGATCCATTCAGGCAGCTTTTTTAACTCTCACCAACCACCTCTCCTGTAAAGGCAGGGTCCAATCCTTTGTATGTCTTTTCAATCACTCTCTTCTCACGGGAGAAGAAAGCAAGGAGGATGAAGCCTGATTATAAAAAAAGTGGGCTGCAGCAATTGCAGTCCACTTTTTATGAATTGAATAATAAATATTACTACTGGTTCTGAACCAATAATCCAGAACTCAGGTCGATCTGACGTTGTGGTATCGGGTATTCGTTGCAGTTTGTACCTGCATGGGTATTTCCATAAAGGCTTGGACCATATGTTAATCCTTCCATATATGTAAGGCACCTGTTGCATTCGGCCTGGGTAATACCCCATCTGTTGAGGTCGAACCATCTTTGGCCTTCCATTCCGAGTTCAAGCTTTCTTTCCATATAAAGTGCAAGCCGTGCGTCGGCCTGGTTATCAAAAGGATAAGCTCCACCGGTCGGATATTGGTTTACAACATAGTTGGCTGCGGGTGCGGTACCATCCAATGTCATTACAAAGCCGGCAGGATTTGAGGCCCTGGCCCTTACCAGGTTAATATTCACAGCAGCATCGGTCAGGTCGCTTGTTTCTATCTGGCATTCTGCAATTAACAGAAGTACATCAGCATAACGTATAAGCTTATATCCGTTTGCAGTGAATCCCCCGGTCCAGTTACCATTATCCGTATAGGTACCGGTCTCTGATTTCTTGTAAACCTGCTTCTTTGTGCAATACGGGCCTGAATAGGTCTGATCACGTATCCAGGTAGCTCCCGGCATGATACCCCAGTCCCAGTAAGGGATTCCCCTTCTGCCAACTGACCAGTCAAGTCTTGGATCCAGCGGTCCGGCATCCGGTGTGAAAGGATCAGTAACAGCCAGACCTTCGTCATTTATAACCTGGTTGGTTCCGGTGTTATATGATGCATCGAGCAGAGGCAATCCGGCTGAGGTCCTGAATGAATTTACATATTCCTGGGTCGGGATATAGAATCCGCAGCAGTTACCCGGAGCAGCGCCATTGTACGGGAAGTTCAATACTGCATCGTATCCGGCATTTGCTCCGCCCGAACCATCATTGACGGAATACTGAACGGTATAAACCGATTCAATGCCATTCCTGTGGGCGGGGTCAAATATTTCGCCGTATGTAGGAGCAAGTCCGATAGCGGTCCCGTCTGCTTTTGTTCCGGTTGCCACTACATCATTTAACAAAGTCAATGCACCTGCGTAATCCTGGTTCATCTGCATCATTGCCTTTGCAAGAAGCACTTCGCTTACTGTCTTATTGAACCTTCCTATCTGACTCATATTTGTGGGAAGCTTTGTTCCTTCAGTAAGGTCGGCAATAATATTGGACCTGACATCGGCGGTGTTTCCGGCTTTTTTATAATCGGTGTTTTCATCAAGATAAGGAATTTTCCCACCCCACATTCTCCAGGCCTGGAAATGGAACCATCCGCGCAGTGCTTTTGCCTGTTCGATGACTAAAGTAGCATCGTCCTGTGTCATAGCTCCGTTTGACACTGCAGTATTTGCAATTGTAATGGTCTGGTTGCATCTGCTGACACCATCATAAAGCATTTGCCACTGTACATTAAGGTAATCATTCGTGGATACTTCGCTGAATGTCTGAATCGAGTTGATGGGAGGCTGGTCGCCTGCATCTGATCCCTTGCTTGCCAGTACGGCCCTGCAATCGCCATATACCCAGTTGATGGCTGATGATCCCCATCCATATGTAGCACTTCTGCCATCAAGCATGGCATAGCAGCCGATCAGCATAGCATTGGCGCCATCACTTGTTGCCAATACATCCGCGCTTAAACTCCCCACAGGCTTTATGTTAAGGAAACTCTTACCGCATGAGCCAATGATGACGGCTATTGCAACAGAAAGAATAACTATAAAATATCTCTTTTTCATAACTATTTCATATTATAATATTAAAAATTCACATTGAGTCCGATAAGCCACTCCTTAACAAGAGGGTAGTCTCCAGCATCAATGCCAAATGCCGTATCATAGCTATTAGCGCCTCCCAGTTCAGGATCAAGGCCGGAATATTTCGTGATTGTGAAAAGATTCACCGCCTGCAGATAAACCCTGAGAGAACTGATCCCAACCTTGCCTGTCAGACCCTGTGGCAGGGTATAACCCAACTGCAGGTTTTTCAGCCTGGCGAATGATCCGTTCTCAATAAAATAGCTGCTTATTTCAGTGTTTGTTGAGAAGTTCGAATTGTTTGTAGCCATCGGCACTTTTGCATTTGTATTGGTTGGGGTCCAGCTGTTGTAAAGCAGATCCTTGCTCTTCTGTCCCTGGAACGATGGCCAGAAGTCTATCCACCACCTGTTCCAGTTGTAAATATCGTTCCCCTGGCTTCCGTACAGGAAGGCTGTGAGGTCAAAGTTTTTATATGTGAAAGCGAGGTTCACACCATAAGTAAACTTTGGATTGGGATTTCCGATGAATGTTCTGTCATCAGGTGTAATCTGACCGTCTCCGTTTGTATCCTGGAAGCGGAAGGTTCCGGGTGCTGCAAGGCTCTGTGTCGGAGCTGATGCAACTTCAGAGGCAGACTGGAATATACCCTGTACTTTGTATCCGAAAAATTCGGACATCGGGTGCCCGACCATATCCCTGTTTGGAACACCATTGACCCTGTTTGCAGTATTTGTTGCGTTACCGGCGTCAAAGAATGTGACTCCATAACTTGATGCAATTGCATCAATCCTGTTTTTATAGGTGGTCAGAAGTAAACTTCCGTTAAAGCCGAGATCGCCCCATTTATTCTTGTATGAGAGTTCCACATCGACTCCCCTGTCCGACATTGCTGCAATATTGATGTATGGAACGGTTGCATGGCCTGCGGTTCCGGGTAATTCAGGATTATAAAGCAGGTCCTTTGTCTTTTTCAGGTACCAGTCGAACTTGATTCCGATGGTATTCTTAAGCAGACCGGCTTCGAAACCTACGTCGGTTGTAACATTGGTTTCCCACTTGGCATCAGGGTTACCTATCTGTGTGGGAATAAAACCTGCAGAAGGTGAACTGACGCCTCCACCTATGGAATAATAGGAAGTACCAAGACCTCCTCCGTATTGATAGAACTGGTTTGTAGGAGAAACAGCAAGCTGGTTACCCATTGTACCATAAGAACCTCTGATTTTCAAATCTGAGAGCCAGTCGACACTCTGAAGGAAAGATTCATCCTTTATCCGCCATCCCAGTGATACGGATGGGAATACGCCGTAACGATTTGTCAAGCCGAATCGTGATGAACCATCCCGGCGGATTGTTCCACTAATCAGGTACCTGTCCATGAATGAATAGTCAACCCTTGCAAACTGCGAAAGCATTGTTGTAGGAGTATTGGCGTATGAAGATGCTGCCAGAATTGCAGAACCATTGGACACTGTCCTGAAATTAGGATCATCGGAGAAATATCCTGAACGTGCGGATGTCAATCCTCTGCCAATTCCATATTTTACTGCTTCATAACCTGCCACGGCAAGGATCTTGTGCTGTCCGAAAGTCTTGTCAAAGGTCAGCTGGTTTGTCCATACCCAGTCATCACCATAGTAGGCATTTTCGTAAAATGAGTTGGTAGAGGTATTTTCTGCATTCCAATAGGTCTTATAATTATAATAATAGTAATACCCGTCATCGAAGGTTCCTCCCAGTGTGGATTTGAAGGTCAGGCCATTCAATATCTTTACCTCCACGAATGCACTTCCTATAACATGGACGTTCCAGTTTTTGTCCCACTGTCCCAATGTCAATGATGCCACCTCATTGCCGGCCTGTCCCAGCCTTGGTGCGATACCTGTTCCACCCCACATGCCGGGTTCAAAATCAGCGGTCTGTCCGTTCGGGACTGCAACCGTTATTTTTACAGGAACTATTGCCGGCATCCTGTAGCATGCCACCTGGATCGGGCTGCCTTCGTTGAGGTTATTGCCGGTGGAGTTACCTAATGTGGTGCGATAAGCCATCGTTATGTTTTCTCCAACCTTGATCCTGCCTTTCAGGAATGAGAATTCTGAATTGAAACGCCCCGTATACTTATTGGCATTCGTGTACATTATGATACCATTTTCCTGGTTTACACCGATACCTGCAAAGAATTTTGAATTTTCGGTACCCGTTGAAAATGTGATATCATGATTCTGTTTGAAAGCCATGCGAGTTATTGCCTTGTACCAGTTTGTATTTGCGGCCCAGGGAGGCAAGGTTGGTGTTGCATTTGTCGAGGATCCGTAGAACGGGTGTACCTCGGTAATGTTGTCATTCCTGTAAACCAGCCACTGGAGGTTTGCATACTCCTGAGTGTTCAGAACGTTTGTCGGGCCTTTGCCTGGATCCGACCAGCCGGTGTACATGCTGTATGATACCTTGGTACCGGTGGTTCCCTTCTTTGTAGCTATCAGAATCACACCGTTTGATGCCCTGGATCCATAAATGGAAGCAGCACCTGCATCCTTCAGAACCGAAATGTTCTGAACATCATTCGGGTTCAGTGAAGAAATGTCCTGTGTCGGAACACCGTCGACGACATAGAGAGGATCGTTGTTTTCAAATGAAGAGAATCCCCTGATACGTACCGTTGATGTTCCACCGGGAGCTCCTGAACCTGTGACTGTCACTCCGGAAGTTACGCCCTGAAGGTTATTGCTCACGTTTCCTGTTGGCACGGCAGTCAGTTTCTGGGGCTCAACAGTTGCAACAGCGCCGGTCAGGTCCCTTCTTCTCTGAGTGGTGTACCCTGTAACAACAACTTCCTGGAGAGCTTTGGTTTCCGAGACCATAGCAACACTGATCACTGTCTTTGAGCCGACAGATACATCTTGTGTGGTGTAACCGATCATTGAAAACAAAAGCACAGATGAGGGGCCCGGAACTTTAAGAGAGTAAGCACCGTTCACATCAGTGATTGCTCCGATTGTCGTCCCCTGTACCGTTACATTTACGCCCGGCAAAGCTCCTTCTCCTTCAGCAGTGACTTTACCGGTAATGGTTTTTTCCTGGGCGATGACCAGCCCCACTGAAAGCGCCATTCCGACCATTAACAGCGCTAAGCGCCGCAGATTGGTAGTAATTTGCATAATCAATCGTTTTTTTAAAATAGGTTAGTTTAAATGTTCGTTTCTATCGTGCAAGTTTAGGCCCGATTCGATCAAAGATATAAAAGTTAAAAAATATTAACAAAGAGAAATCGAAGTTTTTTATGTTAAAATTTGTAAAAGGAACAATTATTTATTGCAATGGGCTGTATTTTAATGCCTTACATTCTTACAGCAAAATTTCACTTTTTTTGAATCGCGCACACTTCCCGGACAGGCCAGCCGGATTTGTATCACAATGTGCATTAAAAAGTGTCCCGAAGGCAAAAACCGGGAAAAACTGCATTTCAGATATTCCGCATTTATAAAAGGCATCAGAAAATTGACCTTATAAACGGGAATTAATTCTCTTCTAAGGAATTGAAAGTTAAAAATATGTTAAAAAGCCGATAAAATGCGGGACACATTAACAAAAAATTAACTGTTCATTAATTTTCGCTACCGTATATAAATTTAAATTTACATCCGCGATTACACCTGATCTTTATTTGTTTTTATATACTGATCATAACTCTGAAGCTATGAAGAATACCGGATATAATTTTTATATATTAAATAATAGGTATGTTTTCTACCTCTTTGCTTTCCTGCTTATCCTGCAGGGATGTAACCAGAATGCCGGAAAATCTGAAAAGAGATCCGGAAAGCTATCTTCAGCTCTTCCTGCTGACAATGGCGATTATTTCCAGGAGATAGAAAAGGAAGCCGGATTAAACTTTGTCCACTCCATAGGAGAGAAAGATCTTACAAATATTATCGAATCTGTCGGGGGAGGCGCCGCTTTCCTTGATTACGACCAGGATGGATATATAGACCTTTATGTATGCAGCGGAACATGGATAAAAGGCTTCTGCAAGGGCGAAAAACCTTCGGTGATGCCTGAAAATCATCTTTATCACAACCGCGGCGACGGCACCTTCGAGGATGTTACAAAAAAAGCGGGCGTGGGCGGACCATGGTACAGTATGGGTGTTTCTGTAGGAGATTATAACAATGACGGCTATCCCGATATATACCTTAGTAATTATGGTGAGAATGTCCTGCTTAAAAATAATGGCAACGGGACTTTCACAAATGTCACCAAACATGCCAATGTGGGAGGGGGAAATAAATGCAGCGTCGGTGCTGTATGGCTTGATTATGATAATGACGGATTTCTTGACCTGTATGTCGGAAATTACCTTGATTTCGATCCGAATTACAAATATTACTATGCCCCCGACGGCTTCCCGGGTCCATTGGCTTATGATGCCGAACCGGATGTCCTTTATCATAACAAGGGAGACGGAACCTTTGAAGACGTGACCGCAGCTATGGGGATTGTTGACAAGGACGGAAGAGCAATGGGTGTAGGCGCTGCCGACTATGACAATGACGGGTGGGTCGACATCTTTGTAGCAAATGATCATACACTTAATTACCTATGGCACAATGACGGAGGGAAACATTTTACAGACATGGGAATAAAGTCGGGAACCGCTTTCAGCCAGGCAGGGGAAGCGACCGTCAGCATGTCGGTCGACTTTGCAGATTACAACGGCGACGGGCTCATCGACCTTTTTAAATCTGATGATTCATATTGCGGACTCTATCAGAACCTTGGCAACGGCATCTTTTCCGACAAAGGAATCCAGTCGGGAATTTCCATGGCTGCAGCACAGTTTGTCGGTTGGTCATCCTCTTTCTTTGATTATGACAACGATGGTGATGTTGACATTTTTAAAACCAACGGCGCACTGAAACATCTTTACGGCCAGGAAGATCAGATATTTGAAAACATCGGCAATGGCAAATTCATTGATAATTCTCTTAATCTTGGAAAATATTTCAAGAGAGAACTCGTGGGTCGCGGAGCCTGCATCGGTGATTATGACAATGACGGAGACCTTGATATATTCATAGTGAATCTGAATGATAAATGCGTGTTCCTTCGGAACAACAAGGGAAACCAGAATAACTGGCTGGCGTTGAACCTTATAGGAACAAAAAGTAACCGGGATGGCATTGGCGCAAGGATTGCGCTGACATCAGGAGGTGTTACACAAACAGCGCAGAAAAAAAGTACCACCGGCTATCTTTCCCAGAATGATCCGAGGATCCATTTTGGACTTGGGAAGAATGATATCGCTGAAAAAATCGTAATAATATGGCCATCGGGAAAACAGCAGACGCTTGACAATGTAAAAGCCAACCAAATACTCACAGTTAAAGAACCCTAATCAGTCTGCCAGATGACGTTACAAAAAACCATACAATTTCTCCGGCCTCTGTTCTCAGCCTCAATGTGCTGCCTTCTTCTGGTATCATGCAGGTCCAGATCAACGCATGGAATGATAGTCCTCACAAGAACCCATGAAAACTGCAGCGATAGAAATTTAGCTACAGGCGACTCCTGGAGATATGTGCCAGAATCACAGATTGTTGCAATTTATCCTGAAAAACACGGTAAACCGGCTGAAGAACTAACAAAAGGCTTTTTCTCTGCACGGGCACCTGAAATTTCTTTTGACGGAAAATCAATGATCTTTGCCGGTCAGAAAACCAAAGGCGATCCATGGCAGATATGGGAAATGAACCTCGGGAATTCGGATATTAAACAGGTAACCTCCTCAAAAGAAAACTGCATTGACCCTTCATATCTTCCCGGCGGAAGGGTTGTATTCAGCAAAATGATTGAAAATGATTCGCTTAAAGCAGGCCATTCGCTTTATTCCTGCAATATCGACGGCTCGGACCTGAGAAGGCTTACATTCAATCCTCATACATATTTTGCAAGTGATATATTAAAAGACGGCCGGATACTGGCCATAAGCAGACAGGTTTTCCCGAATCAGGAAAAACAAAACCTGCTTGTACTTCGTCCTGACGGAACAAAAGCTGATTTGTTTTATGGCCTGAATGAGACGGGCTTTCTTCTGAGCCGTCCGTGGGAAACTGAAAACGGCAAGATTATTTTCATCGGATCTGCCATCGCCAGCCCTGATAAAGGTGAACTTATTTCAATAAACTATAACCGTCCCCTGCATTCAAAAATAAATCTGACATCACAACTCGAAGGTGATTTCTGTTCAGTATCGCCCGGCCACTCCGGAAAACTCCTGGTTGCTTACCGTAAATCGTCTTCGGACCGTTACTCCCTGTGCGAATTCGACCCTGAATCCAGGACAGTTGTCAGGACTCTTTATGATAGTCCTGATTATAATGTGGTTGAGGCAGTGGTTGTAAGTCCGCACGAACGGCCGAAAAAGCTTCCGAGTGAAGTCGATTTTAAAGTAAAAACCGGGTTGATAATGTGCCAGGACGTAAACGTGGTTGATCCCGGGCTAAGTGGCAAAATATCACAGATGCCCAAAGGTAAAAGCATTGAAGTGCTGGGAATTGATTCATTGCTTGGCGTTGCAGATGTGGAAGAAGATGGCTCGTTTTATCTGAAGGTAAAAGCCAATACTCCATTCCGGATACAGACGATCGATAAAAGCGGGAAAGTAATAAATGGCCCGTGCGACTGGATCTGGCTCATGCCGAACGAACGCAGGGGATGTGTAGGTTGCCATGAGGACCATGAAATGACACCGGAAAACAGGATACCATTGGCTGTGAAAAAGGGACCGGTCAAAATACCTATGCATATAGTGAAGCTCAAGGAAAAAACAGTTGAACTGGAATAAAAATGAAAAACCTGCTTAAAATATCCCTGATTACCGTAATTATTCTGATCGCCGGGATAGTTGTTTATTTCCCATTTCATAAGTGGGCAAAAAAGCATGTGTACGACATGACGGGTACAAACGATCATCCTCTGAAATGTTCTTCATGTCATCTTTATACGCATCGTGGTAACTTCTTTGCAAAAATTTTAAGTGTGGATTACCTTTCGCCCTTCAATCTTGCGGTTTCAGGCGATGGTAAAAAACTTTATGTAGTTGCACAGGATAAAAATGAACTGCTGTTCGTCGATCTTGGTAAAAACAAGGTTATCGGTAAAATAAAGGTTGGGAACCATCCTTACGGAGTTATTACTGACAAAAATGGCAAATTCTGCTATGTCTCAAATCAATGGTCGGACAATGTATCGAAAATTGACCTTACTCAATTAAAGGTGGTAGACACCCTGAAAACAGGAAACGGCCCTGCAGGGCTGGCTCTAAGCCCCGATGAGAGTCAGCTCTATGTAGCCAATTCATTTTTTTCAAACGTATCTGTTATCGATATCCCATCGCGCTCAGAAATAAAAAGGCTGGGAGCCGGTAACAGTCCATCCGGAGTCAGGTTGTCACCGGATGGAAAAACACTTTGTGTAACTAGCCGCAGGGCGATTATTGCTCCTTACGGCACTCCTGTCCTGACTGAGCTTACTTACCTTGATCCGTACTCAAAAACGGTGACCGAACATAAGAATATTGAATCGGCATATATGATAGAGAATGCCGCCTTCACACCCTCGGGCGACCTGATGATGGTTTCACTCATAAGGCCAAAAAATCTTGTCCCAAGTATCCAGGTTGAAAGGGGATGGATGATGAACGACGGGATCGGGATCATTGAACAGAAGCCGGGAGGCAGGACCGTTCAGCTTCTTATCGATGAACCAAATTCATATTATTCAGATCCTTACGACATAGTAATTACTCCTGATGGGAAAAAGGCTTTTGTCTCAAGCTCGGCTGTTAACTGTATATCTGTCATTGATGTAGATTCAGTCAGGTCTATTCTTGCGACCTCTACCCCCGAAATGCTTTATAACTACTCGGATAACCTGGGGATAAGCAGCCGTTTCATAACAAAAAGAATCACAACGGGGGCTGACCCTAAAGGAATGGCCATTTCTCCTGATGGAAAACTTTTATATGTTGCCGAAATGCTTGAAGACAAGGTTGCAGTTATTAACACTGAGAAGCTGGAAGTCGAAAAGGAAATCGACCTCGGGGGTCCAAAGCGGATAACTGTACCCAGGAAGGGAAAGATGTTACTTAACAATGCAGGGCACACATTCCAGAACCAGTATTCATGCTTTACCTGTCATCCTGATGAACACGAAGACGGGTTGGTGTATAATATGGCATCAAAGGATATGGGCCGAAACGTGACAAACACCATGAGTCTGCGCAATATAGGCGACACGCCCCCATACAAGTGGACCGGCAAGAATCTGACTGTTTACAGGCAGGACGGCATACGTTTCTCAACTGTGCTTACAAGAACAGAGGCCTTCAGTTATAAAGACCTTGATGCCCTGGTTGCTTATATAATCACTTCTATTCCAAACCCGCCGAATCTTATGTATAACCCGAATGGCGTTCTTACTCCGGTCCAGAATCGTGGTAAAGCAATATTCGAGCGAACCCACGACAACAAAGGATATGAAATACCTGTTACCAACCGTTGTGTAACCTGCCACCCTGCTCCGCTCTATACAAACAAAAAAATGGCTGATGTCGGTACTCTTTCAGCTACCGATGATTCAATGCTGTTCGACACACCTCATCTCAACAATATTTTTGCCTCTCCTCCATATCTCCACGACGGACGTGCACAGACACTTGAAGAGATCTGGACACTTTACGGCAAAACCGAACAGCATGGTGCGGTCAATGACCTGACCAAAACACAGCTCAACGAGCTTGTTGAATATCTTAAATCCATCAGGGACAATGAATACGAAAAGGATCCCAGCAAACCGCCTAAAGTATCAACTGCCCATTAATTAAGCCAAAACCTATGAAAAAAATACCTAAAATGAAATCTGTCAAAAAATTATTTTCGACTCTCCTGACAATAATCATTTATGCCGGACTGATCCAGGCCACGGAAGCTTTAAATTCTGACGGGCCTAAGTCTTCAGACAAAAACCCTGTGGTCAGAGCTGTTCCGGCAAAGGAATCCAAAGCTCAGGTTTCCGGCATCAGTCAGGCAAAATCAATGCCTGTGTACGGCAACTGGAGGAATTTCACAACAAAAGACGGTTTGCCGTCCGATCACGCCTATACTGTACGTATTGTAGGCGACAGTGTGGTGGTCGGGACACACGACGGTCTTGCAGTTTACTCAAATGGAAAATGGCGTACCTACACAACAAAGGACGGTCTGCCTCATAACGGAATCATTTCAGTCGATTACAGTGATCTTACAGGCGATGTCTGGATCGGCACCCTTAGCGGTCTGAGCCGCTGGTCGGCCGGTAAATTTGAAACTTTCAACCAGTTTAACAGTGGCATGCCAAATGATCTTGTTTACTGTGTTTTTTGTGACGGGAAGGATGTTTGGGTTGCAACGGCAGGAGGTGCCGGAGTGTATGACAGCTTTACAAAAGAATGGGAAATTTTTACAGAACAGAATGCTCCAATGCATGAACCATGGACTTATGGCGTTTCAGCGGGCGGAGGGAAGGTTTACATTGCCGCCTGGGGCGGCGGAATGATAGAATATAACAAAGCAACCAGGCATTTCAGGGATTATGTGGACCCTGACGGATTTATGGAAATAGACCTTCAGCCCGACGATGGCGTAGTGCATGATATTACCACTGCAACATCTTATTCGGAGGGGATTGTTTGGATTTCCACATATTTCGGAATGAGCAGATATGATGGTAAAAACTGGAGAGGTTATTTCGATACGAACAGTGGCCTGGCAAGTAACTTCATCAATTTTTTAAGGGCCGTGGGCCCCGTCGTATTTGTCTGCAGTGACAATGGATTAAGCAGTACCGACGGCAAAAGCTGGGTGACATATAAGAAAAATGACAACAACAGCGATGGAAAGGCCATAATAAAAAATTTTGGCCGTAATGATGACGACACCCCTGATAAAACAACTAAAGAAATACCATTATCCCCGTCCATAGCACATAATTATATTATTGGTGTTGACGCCAGAGATAATTATCTCTGGGTAGCTACGTCAAAAGGAGTAAGCCGGGGAGAACTGCTCAAATAATCCTGAAAATGGCTCCAACAACATTTACTATTTATTTTAAAAAGAAATATATGAAACCAATAACCCGGATTCTTCAAATAATCCTAGTCCTTCTGATGTTGCCCATTGCAATCAGCAAAGGTCAGGAAAAGCAAAAAAATTACGGAAATATTCCTGATGAGCTTGTTGCTTATGACAAATATCAGAAAGCATATAAGTACTTTTTTCTTACCCCTCAGCTTTTTTATGGCCCGGGAAGGGAACTCAAGCCACCGACAGGGCTTAAGGAGGTCAGGATAGGATTCCTGGGTCCTCTTGAAGGCTCAGTTATTTCGGATCTCGGTAAGCAGATGCTCCATGGAACCCAGCTGGCCATTGAGGAAGCCAATAAAAAAGGCGGATATCATGGCATACTTTATAAGCTGATGCTGCATAATGATGTTGGCCTTTGGGGCGCCGCAGCCAATGAGGTTGTGAAAATGGATGATGAGAAGGTATGGGCTTTTATAGGTACGATTGACGATAACAATTCACATATTGCCATCAGGGCAACTTTAAAGCTCGAGATCCCGAATATAAACACCGGAGATCCTGATCCGACTTTTACGGAGACAGCCATACCGTGGGTAATACGGGTGATCCCCGATGACAGGCAGAGCAGCTATCAGCTTGTCAATCATATTTTCAAGGAAAAGAAGTATTCAAGGGTTGCAGTAATCAGGGTCAACAGCAGATATGGAAGAGTAGGTATACTTCATTTCACTCGCTCAGCCACCCGCGTTGGATTTCCGCTTGTAATTGAGGAACGCTTCAGCGACGGTGATAAGGATTTCACGGAACAACTTACACACATTAAAGCAACGACCCCGGATGCCGTAATGATCTGGGGCAATGCTAAGGAATCTGCCCTTATCCTGAAACAGATGCGTGAGATGGGAATGAACCAGCCCGTGTTCTGTTCCGACAGGGCGGTAAGCAATACCTTCCTTTCAATAGCAGGAAAACTGGCTGAAGGGGTGGTGACCACATGCCAGTACAATCCCGATGCAGACAATCCGAAATTGAAAGCATTCAAAGCTGATTATCAGAAAAAATTTGGAATGGAGCCTGACGTTTTTGCTGCCTTTGCTTATGACGGAGCAAACATAACTATTGCTGCAATAGAAAAAGCCGGACTGAACAGGGCGCTGATCCGCGATGTTCTCACAGACATGAAAATCTTTCAGGGATATGAGGGTGTCACAGGAAAAATAATTTTCGACGCAACCTGGAACAATGTAAAACCCATCTATATGGCAGAGGTTAAGAATGGGAAATTTGTGTTCACTCCTGCACCAATACTTGAAAAGGATGATAAAATTTATAAAAAGCCTAAAACCGGATATGAATATTAGGAGAAAAGGAGACCAATAATGAATAATAATTCATGCAGTCATCCGGAAGATGTCAGAGTTGCTGTACCAACACTGGTCAGCAGAAAAACAAAGCCGGATGAGACGATAGTGAAGATTGGAAATGTAATGATCGGAGGTTCTGAGATAGTTGTTATTGCGGGGCCATGTGCCGTTGAAAACCGGAAACAGTTATCAGAGACGGCCCGCTCAGTGAAAGCCAGCGGCGGTAAAATACTCAGAGGAGGTGCTTTCAAGCCGCGTTCATCGCCATACAGCTTCCAGGGTCTGGGCGAGGAAGGACTTAAAATGCTGAGGGAAATAAACATTGAAACAGGTTTGCCGGTTGTAACTGAAGTCATGGATACCCGACAGGTGGAACTTGTTTCACAATATGCCGACATGCTTCAGGTAGGATCACGTAACATGCAGAATTTCCCTCTCCTTAAAGAAGTAGGAATGCAGCGTAAACCGGTTCTGCTGAAACGGGGTATGATGTCGACCATCGAAGAGTTCCTTCTTGCTGCAGAATACATTCTTAACTACGGAAATGATCAAGTGGTACTGTGTGAACGCGGCATACGCACATTTGAAACATCCACCCGTAATACACTCGATCTGAGTGCTGTACCTATGCTGAAACGGATTACTCATCTTCCTGTTATTGTGGACCCAAGCCATGGAACCGGATTAAGATGGATGGTGCCTTCGATGGCGATGGCAGCTATTGCTGCCGGCGCCGACGGACTTATCATGGAAGTACATTATAAACCAGAAGAAGCATTATGCGATGGCCATCAGTCGCTTACTCTCAGTGAATTCGCCAGCCTGATGACCAATCTGAAAAGAATAGGGGAAGCTGTCGGAAGGATTGTTTCACAAGGATGAATATCCTGCTGCTGAATTTATAACCGGAGATCCGATGAGACGACAAAACCTGCTGGTTCAGATTGTCCTTATCATACTTCTGATGACTTTTACGGTTCCTTATATCCGTGCCTCATGGACTCCTGAAGATAAAAATCAACCAGTAAAAATAGGACTTCTCATCACTGACAGCATATCACAGGCAGCACGGCTCGGGGCAGAAATGGCCATAAAAAAGGCAAATGCAAACGGTGGATTTAACGGAAGACCTTTCCAGCTTATCGTGAAATCAATGGAAGGACCGTGGGGAACAGGATCAAAACAGGCTGTCGACCTTGTTTTCAAGGATCAGGTATGGGCGCTCCTTGGTTCACACGACGGCCGCAACGCCCATCTGGTAGAACAGGTGGCGGCAAAAACACGGGTGGCTTTCATTTCAGCATGGGCCGGTGATCCGACTCTCGCCCAGGCATTTGTGCCCTGGTTCTATAATTGTGTTCCAAATAATTTCCAGCAGGCTTCCTCACTTGCTGAAGAAATTTATGATAAAAGAAAATACAAAAGGGTGGCTGCCCTCTCCGATTATGATTATGATTCAAAGCTTGCACTTGAGAACTTCCTCAGGAAGCTGAAACTTGATGGGAAAAAGCTTCCCGATCAGTTCTCATTCAGCGATACAACATACGACCTGGCAAGACTTGCTGACAGGATAGTCAAATCAAATGCCGATTGCATAATATTATTCGGACATCCTTCAGCTTCAGTCAGGATGATTAAGCTTATAAGACAACGAAGCGCTGTCATGCCCGTGTACGGTACACTTTTACTGATCGACGAAAACGGACGCAAAATGAATGATATGATGGATTATCAGAATGTTATACTGACATATACAGGCAGCTATTCCGGGGCAAAATATACAGACTTCAGGAAGGAGTTCTATAAAACATATTCCAGAATGCCAGGCATTGTATCAGCCTATGCCTACGATGGAATGACAATTCTCATAAATGCATTGAAAAAAGCCGGCGAACCCGACCTTGACAAGATAAAGCGATCCATTTCTGAAATGACAATCGAAGGAGTAACAGGCCAAATTCATTTTGATGCTATGGGAAACCGTTCGGGGAAATGCGGCCTGGCGCAGATTAAAAACGGCATTCCGGTCATGATTGACAGAAAATAAAAAGTTTTTAACATAGACGATTGATATACAATTATTTCCAAAAGATTAATTTTTATACAGGCAGATGCAACGGCTGCAGTTTCTTTAATTCATTTAATTTTGGCATTATGAAGTACATTAATATCTTTTTACTGACAGCCTTATCTTTAGCTTTTCTTCCGGGATGCAGGAATGCAGGAGAAAAGGAAAAACAAAAGGCAACCAAACTGGTCAGTGTCAGAAGCCTGGGCCTTGCATACCTTGAGGAATTCAAACTTGACGAAGCTGAAAAGGAATTCCTGGAGTTCATAAAACTTTCTCCAAGGGATAAGTTCGGCTATGCCAATCTGGGATTGACATATCTGAGGATGGGCAAATATCCTGAAGCCAAGACACAGCTGGCAAAAGCAATCAGGATAGATCCCAAAGACCCTGATATCAGGCTGATCCTGGCAACTGTTTACCAGATGAATGATGAGCGTGACAAAGCAATTGCCGAACTTAAGGAAGCCCTTACATTTGCCCCTAATCACATTAAAATCCTTTATGCTGTATCCGAACTCTATTCCGACGCATCCGATGCTGAATCGCAATCAGAGAGGCAAAAGTACATCCTTCAGCTTGCTGATAAAGCTCCCGGTAACATTGTGCCGCTTCTTAACCTCACTGAAATCTTAATAAGAAAAGGAGATACAGACAAGGCAATTGAAGAACTTGAGATCATAAAGAAGCAGTTTCCCGAGTTTCCGCAGGAAGCTGTTGAATACTACAATAATACTCTTTCACTCCTCCGTAAAGGAGATAAGGAAAATGCAATTATTCAATTCACGATATTCCATAATTACCTGAAGGTCACTTCGCCCTATCAGGCAGGCATGATGGACCTTAAAGGTCCCGGAGGTTCATTGATAGGATTTCCCCTTATTACCTTTGATCAGCAGGCATCGGCAGGGAGCAACGAGCCTGTACCGCTAAAGGATATGGTTAAGTTTACAGATGCCACAAAGATTTCAGGCCTTGATGTCGTACCTGCTGGCGACGGAACAGGAAATGCAGCCGGTACTGTAACTCATGTTGAAGCAGCTGATTATGACGGTGACGGGGATATTGATCTTTATGTCGGTGCTTATGATCCTGCAACCTCGACCTGGAAACATTACCTTTTCAATAACGAAATGGGCAAATTCAGGGATGTCTCAGAAGAAGCGGGCCTCAGACATTCAGGGAAAGAATTGTCAGCCATTTTTGCCGATTATGACAACGACGGATTCCTCGATCTTTTCATAATGAGGGAAGGCGGCGACCTTCTTTACAGAAACACCGGAAAAGGAAAATTTGAAGATGTCACTGACAAGTCAAAGGCGGGAAGCAAAACCGGAGGGTCAAAAGCTCTTTTTGTTGACCTTGACCATGACGGCGACCTGGATATATTTGAAATAACCCCGGATGCAAACCTTGTTTTCCGGAATAATTCCGACGGCACATTCACTGAGGATGCTTTAAAAATGGGCTTGTCGGGAAGCAATCTTAAAAGCAGCAGCGCAGCATTCGGTGATTTTGATGATGACGGCGACATCGACCTGTTCGTTGCAAATGAGAATGCCTCCAATATCCTTTATTCCAATCAGCGGGAGGGTATTTTCAGGGATGAAACTGAAAAGGCAGGCCTTAAAAGCAATGGAGGATCCAGTACTGTGGCCGTGGCCGATTATGACAACGATGGCTATCTTGATATTTTCGTGGGATCGGTCAGGGGATCCGAGCCTGTACTCTATCACAATCTCAGGAACGGAACCTTTGAAAAGGCCGGAAAAACAGGCGAGATGTTCGCTGCAATGAGGAACATGACGGTATATGATGCCAGGTTTCTTGATTTTGACAATGACGGGCTTGCTGATCTGATGGTTGCTGGCGAGCCTGCCGACAAGGACGGAAGAGGCCTTTTCCTCTATCATAATGAAGGCGGTGGTGTTTTCACCGATGTCTCAGACCTTCTTCCTTCCAACGTGAAATCAGGGAGGGAGATTACCGTATTCGACTATAATGATGACGGCGATCCGGATGTCGTAATAGCGGGACTGAACGGCGGAGTATCGCTTTTGCGGAATGACGGCGGCAATATCAACCATTTCTTAAAGATGAAGCTCGTCGGACTGAGGGCAGGCAGCGCCAAGAACAATAACTTCGGAATAGGAGCTAAGGTTGAAATGCGTGCAGGAGACCTTTACCAGACCATGGTTGTGACCGATCCTGAAATTCTTTTCGGGATCGGAAAGCGTAAAAAGGTGGATGTGATAAGGATTACCTGGACAAACGGCGTTCCTCAGAATATTTTCTTCCCCGGAGCTGACCAGTCGCTTATTGAGTCACAGATTCTGAAAGGATCATGTCCGTTCCTCTATACCTGGGACGGTGATAAATATGTTTTTGTGAAAGATATAATCTGGAGAAGCGCACTCGGGATGCCGACCGGAATAATGGGGGGATCAACCTCATACGCTTTTCCAGACGCTTCCGATGATTATCTTAAAATACCCGGAGAAGATCTCAAACCTGTTAATGGAACCTATACGATCCAGGTGACCTCCGAACTTTGGGAAACGATTTACTTTGACAAGGTTCAGCTTGTTGCAGTTGACCATCCGGATTCAGTGGATATCTTCGTCCCTGAACAGTTCTCCCCTCCTCCATTCCCGGGCATGAAGATTTACCAGGTGAACAGGAAGAATCTGCCTGTTTCGGCATTCGATGGCAATGGGAATAATGTCCTCCCGTCAATTGCCGAAAAGGATGATAAATATCTGTCAGGGTTCAATCCGGGAAAATACCAGGGAATCACCGACATGCACGACCTGATACTCGATCCCGGGAAAGATGCCGATCTGACCCATCTTTTCCTGTTCATGAACGGCTGGATATTCCCTACAGATGCAAGTATAAATGTCGCAATGTCGCAGTCGGACGAGATTAAGGTTGTCCGCCCTGTCATCCAGGTTATAAACAGGAAGGGAGAATGGGAAACAATAATTGAGAATACAGGGTTTCCTATGGGTAAGGATAAAACAGTCATCGTTGACCTGTCGGGAAAAATAACCGGAGCCGATCACAGAATAAGGATAAGGACCAACATGGAAATATACTGGGATCAGATCTTCTTCTCTGACTGCAGAACAAATGCCCCGGTTGTTGCAAATATCCTCGATCCTGTTTCGGCCGACCTTCATTACAGGGGATTCTCGCGCAGTTTCAGAAAAGGTGGACGATATGGGCCTCACTGGTTTGATTATTCTGATGTGAGCAAGGAACCTAAATGGAGGGATCTTACAGGAAATTACACGCGATACGGCGATGTGCTGCCGCTTCTTAAGGAATCGGATAACAAGTACGCAATAACAAATGCAGGTGATGAAACCACGGTAACCTTCTCCGGAAAGAACTTACCGGCTCTGCCTCCCGGATGGAAAAGGGATTTTCTTATCCACAGCGTGGGCTGGGTAAAGGATGGGGATATTAACACCGCTACCGGACAAACCGTACTTCCTCTTCCCTTCCACGGGATGCGAAGTTATCCTCCTTCAGACAGTGATGCTTACCCCGATGATCCTGGATTAAAGAAATACAACAGTGATTACAACACCCGTGTTGTGACAACTGAGGGTTACCTGAATGCTGTAAGAGGAAATGAAAAGAAATAACTTTGCGCGCTCTGCGCCTGCCTTGTGCACTTTGCGGTTAATTTTGATTTCACATAGTTGCCTTATGGTTTTTTGTATTCATGCGTCAGCACAGAATAGTAACGTAATATTTAAAGACGTTACAAAAAAGGCAGGCATTGATTTCAAATACAATTTCGGTGACTATTCCTATGTAAATATTCTTGAATCAAGCGGCTCGGGAGTCACTATTTTCGATTATAACAATGACAACCTGATGGATCTGTTCATAATGAACGGAACTTACCTTGAAGGTATTTCCGATCCTGATGGGAAGGTCTTTAAAAATTCATCAAATAAGCTTTACAAAAATAACGGCGACGGCACCTTCACAGACGTAACTGTGAAGGCTGGCCTTGGAGGGGCCCGCTGGAGCATGGCAGCCGTACCGGTAGACCTCGATAACGACGGTTACCAGGATCTCTACATGCTGAACTACGGCCCCAACATCTTTTACAGGAACAACGGCAACGGAACATTTACCGATATCACCGACAAGCTTGGCCTGAGAGGTCCTGATAAACTGAACGGATTTACAAAATGGAGCATTGGAGCCTCCTTCTGGGATTATAACAATGACGGCAGGCTCGATGTCATGGTAGGTAATTTCCTTGCTTTCGATCCGAAGTATTTTACACCCGCAACTCCCAATATCATGCCACAGCCGTCAGAGTATAAAGGACAGGCATCGATGCTGTACGAACAGCAGCCGGATGGAAGATTCAGGGATGTGACCCAAAAGAACCATCTCTGGTATCCCGATTCAAAATGCATGGGCCTGACGGTATATGACTACGACGACGATGGCGACATTGATATCTTTCAGGCCAATGACCACCAGCTTAACTTCATGTTCAGAAACGATAACGGCGTTTATAAAGAAGTCGGAGTTGAAATAGGCGTTGCGGCCAACAGCAAGGGAGAGGGTACAGGTTCCATGCACGGGACAATTGGTGATATTGACGGTGACGGTCTTACAGATATTTTTGTAAGTGATCTCGATTATGGTGCACTGTACAAGAATATGGGAAACGGATTATTTAAGGACATAACTGTCGAAAGTGGTCTTGCAGGCATCCTGGCCGGAAAAGACTCATGGGGGGCTGTTCTTTTTGATTACGACAACGACGGCAAACTTGATCTTTTCGTGGCAAACGGAACGGCTGAAGAACTGATCCTGCAATACCCGCTGCTGTTGGAGAATGACGGCAAGGGACATTTTAAGAATGTCGGAATGCAGCATGGAAGCTATTTCTCAGAGAAAAGATCCGGAAGGGGTGTCGCTGTATGGGATTTTGACAATGACGGGGACCTTGACTTGATCATAAATCATGTCGATCTGAAGGCGGCACCGACACTGCTAAGGAATGACGGAGGTAACAGAAATAACTGGATCGGAATCACGCTGAAAGGTAAAAACGGCTGGGCTTCCGCAGTAGCAGCCAAAGTAGTCGTTACAGCCGGCGGAAAAAGCCAGGTGCTTGTAAACCAGTTTGCAACGGGCTACCTCTCCAACAGCGATCCCCGCCTTCATGCGGGTCTGGGTCAGGCAAAACATATCGATAAGATCGAAATTCACTGGACCGATGGACAGAATGAAGTTTACAGGGATATTGAACCTGACAGGTATATTACAATAGCGGAAGGAAAAGGAATTGTGACAAGATGATTTAAGGAGAAAGGAAAAAGGAGAAAGGAAAACGACAAACGACTAACCGGAAACGGAAAACAATAAACGGGAAACAATAAACGAAATAAAAATCTGAAATCATGAATAATCAATATGTTGAAAAGGTCATTGACCTTACTGAACCGGAAAAGAATATAATTTACAACATGACTCACGAAGAGGCAGTGAATGCTGTCAGGTCTGGTGATGTGCAAGCTGTCAGGAAAATTGACGGCCAGTTTTCAATAATCTCTGTCGAAGGGAAGACCATACGTATGGCGAGGTCCATAGGCAGACCGCTCAGGTATTTTATAGCCAAGCGCCCCGATGGTCCGAATCTTGTCGTAGCAGAACGCATTGACACAATTTACAACTACCTGAAAAAAGAGGGACTCGAACATCAGTTCCACCCTTCTTACACAAGAATGGTGCCGGCACATTACATCACAAAAATTGAACTGCTCGGATGTCCTGATCCAAATCCGGTTTATGAGAGATTTTTTAAACCTGAACGGAACAAGCTCAAATCCAGGGATCCCAAAACCATCGGAAAACTATATATCGGGGCTCTTTATGAAGAGATAAGGAAATGGCTGCAGTACAGGGCAAAGAGAGGTCCTCTAGGAGTCACATTTTCTGCAGGCATCGACAGCGGTTCTGTCTTCCTTCTGACTTACCACGCCCTGAAGGAGCTCGGCGAAAGTCCTTCAAGGCTTAAAGCCTTCACGCTTTCGATCGACGGCGGCGGTGCCGACCTTGTCCAGGCCAGGAAATTTCTCGACATACTTAACCTTGGAATGTTCCTGGAACCGGTTGAGGTGGACTATTCTGACCTTGACTGGAAAGAAACGATAAAAGTTGTTGAAGACTATAAACCACTCGATATTGAGGATGCAACAATGAACCTGTCGCTGATGCGCGGCATCAGGTCCCGTTACCCCGGCTGGAAATTCATCATTGACGGCGACGGCGGGGATGAGAACCTGAAGGATTATCCGATCGAAGAGAATCCCGAGCTTACTATCAGAAGTGTCCTGAACAACCTGATGCTCTATCACGAAGGATGGGGAGTCGATTCAATAAAGCATTCGCTTACCTATTCAGGCGGACTCAGCAGGGGTTACATGAGGACATATGCACCCGGCGACACTCTGGGTTTTGATTCGTTAAGCCCCTATACCCTGCCTAATGTGATCGAGATATCTGAAGGTATCCCGTTCATCGACATTACAGGCTGGGACCATAAAAAGCTTTATGACCTTAAGGGAGAAATTGTCTCGGCAGGTGTCAGGGAGGTAACGGGCATGACAATGCCGGTATTCCCGAAAAGAAGGTTCCAGAACGGAGCAGCATCAGCAAAGGCTTTTGCGAAACTCTTCCCGGTAAAGGAAACGGCTTACAGGAAAGAGTTCCTCTCCAGGTATGAATAATACTGTCGACCCTGAATTGACAGGCCGCTGGATTTTATCATGCCGCGGGGAAAAGAACAGTGTTGATCCGCTTAAGCCCTACGCATGGCTTGTGGAAAAAGAACGGACCATTTCCGGAAAGGTCGAGGATGTTGTAACAATTTTTCTGACCAACCGGGAATGTCCTTTTCATTGCCTGATGTGCGACCTGTGGAAAAACACCACTGATTATACTGTACCGGGGGGAGCTGTTCCGGAACAAATTGAATGGGCATTGAACAGGCTTCCCGAAGCTAAGCACATTAAGCTCTATAACAGCGGAAGCTTCTTTGACACCAAAGCCATTCCAGAAAAAGATTACTGGAGAATAGCATCCATTACAAACCATTTTAAAACAGTGATCATTGAAAGCCATCCTTCCCTGATAAATGAAAAATGCCTGGCATTCAGGGATATGCTTAAATCTGACCTGCAGGTGGCAATGGGACTTGAAACCGTTAACCCGGAGATACTTGCAAAGCTGGGCAAGCAGATGACCGCTGAAGATTTCAGGAATTCTGCAGGCTTTCTTGCAAGGAACGATATAAGTACACGAGCCTTCATTCTTCTCCGGACCCCCTTCATGACTGAAGAGGAAGGGATCTTCTGGGCGGAACGTTCGATCGATTTTGTCTTCAGTTCAGGGGCCGGATGCTGCACTGTAATTCCGGTAAGAGGTGGTAACGGGGCAATGGAAAAGCTGCAGGAAAAAGGTCTCTTTTCTCCCCCTTCAATAAAATCGCTTGAAAAAGTGCTCGAGTACGGAATTGGTCTTAATAAGGGCCTCGTTTTTGCAGATACCTGGGACCTGAAGCTCTTTTCAGAGTGCCACAAATGCACCGACCGCAGAATAAGCAGATTGTCGGAAATGAACCTTTCCCAGGAGATCGTCCCGGCAGTAAACTGTTCATGCGACACCTGGCAGTGACTTTCTCCATTCCCTGAGCCCTGCAAACGACATGATGCAGTAAACGGCATAGAGCGCCACTGTCGGATAGAGACCCTTTATACAGAACACCAGAGCAGATACGGAATCTACTATGATCCATAGATACCAGTGTTCAAATATCTTCCTTGCAAGCATCCATGTGGCAATAATCGACAATGAAGTCAGAAATGAATCCCATTTTGGCACAGGAGAATCGGTAAACCGTGAAAGCACAAACCACATAAGGAAATAAAGCATTATAAAAACGACCGCCAGGATTATAGCTGTCCTCAATTTAAGTCTTGTAACTGATAACTTTACATCCACCTCTCCTTTTCTCCCCCTCTCCCCTTCTTCTTTTCTCCCTTTCTCCTCTTCTCTCCCTCTCCCTTCTCCTCTTCTCCCTCTCCTCTTCTCCTCTTCTCCCCCTCTCCTCTTCCCTGCGCCTTGTGTCGTATACCGTGTGCCTTTTATCCACCAGTACCATCCCATCACGCTTATAACCAGATAATAGATCTGCAGGCTCATGTCGGCATAAAACCTTGTTGTGAAAAAAACTATAATATAAAGTCCGGAGGTTACAATCCCCAGCGGCCAAAGCCAGACTATCTGCTTTATCTCAAATAGCACATAAATTATTCCTGAAACTGTGCCGAAAAGTTCTATATAATGCTCTGATAACCAATTTGATATCATGATGTTAAAGATATTGTCATTCAGAATTTAACGCTGGCGCTCAACAGGAAGTTAATCCCTGCCTGCGGAAAATAATATGCCCAGGTTTTTTCCTGACCATCTTCGTACCAGAATCCTCCATAGGCATTGCTTGAATACATGTTGTTAAAAATATTGTTTACCAGCAGATTGACATCAAATCCCTTCAACCGTTTAATGGAACCGCTGTAGTCAATCCGCAGGTTATTTACAAAATACGGATCTATCATCCTGTCGCTGCTCATGGTGTTATCGAAATACTGCCTTCCCACATATTTGCTGATCAGATGTACTTTCACTGCTTCCGAAATGCTGAATGCCATGTCGCTGGCTCCTGTAACAGACGGAGAGTAGGCGATGTCGACCTTACCAATGTATTTGTTTATATAGAGTGAACTCTGATCGTTGTTGATGTACTCCGTATAATATTCCGTGAAACCGGGGATTTTGTTACTGCTCAGGGTGGTGCTTAAATTCCAGTTCAGTATTGCCAGGGGTCTCATCGCCAGGGTGAGTTCTACTCCTGTCCTGTAGCTTTTGCTGACGTTAGTCATAATGGAATACCCGACATTGCTCAGCTGGCCCGTGGGCACAAGCTGGTCATGGTAATACATGTAGTACAAATTTACCCCCAGGTCGGCCCTTCCTGTTTTCAGTTGGTACCCTGCCTCAGTATCATAAAGAGTTTCCGCTTTTGGTGTTGCATTTGCATCGCCTGACGCTTCTGTGAAATCTGACCTTGTCGGTTCCTTGTGTCCTACTGAAAAAGAGAGATAGGCATCCTGCCGGGATGAAATGGTATAGTACAAGCCGGCTTTAGGGTTCATAAAAGAAAAAAAGTGCGACTGGGTAATATCCGTAAGGTCATCCTCAGGCCCTTTAATTCTGTAGGATATATACCTGTACTGGAAGTCCCCGAAACCTGTGAGCTTTTCATTAAGCTTATAGCTGATCTTTCCGTAAATGCTGAATTCGCGCTTGTGAGCTTTATTCAGGTACCATTGATAGTCTTCTTCCGTATTGCCTGCATCACGCATCCAGATTATTCTTCCGAATTGATTGCCGTCATATTCATTGAGCCCTCCGCCCAGAATTGCATCTATCCTGTTCTTTTTGTAATTCAATGAATAAACAAGGCCGTAAAAATCATTTCTCATCCACTTTCTTCTTATCAGGTCGGTCGAAAGGAGTTCGACCGAATCGACCTTCACCGGAGGAAGGCCGTAATCGGAATACAACTGGTCCTCCGCGTATTCCTCGTAGTAACCTGCACCGTGGGTATAATGAAGGGCAGAATGAAGGCTCAGTGATTCACTGATACTCCGGCTGTATATAAGCTGATAGTGATCCTGCCTGTAATTATCGCTCTCATTGTTGTAGAACTCTGTTTTCCCGTTTTCGTCGGTATACTCACCTGCCGGGTTGTACCTTCTGTCAACCGACAGCATTTCGGCAGGAACTCCCCACCAACTTATACCCGTATGTTCAGAGCCGGTAATAAAATTTGCCTTCAGCAGCGATTTGTCGGTTTTATAAACTCCCGAAATGGAAAAAGCGTTGTTGTCCGATCCCGTTCTTTTTATATAGCCGTCGCTTTTAATTTCTGAGTATCTGATCTGGAGGGCAAACCTGTCCGACATAAGTCCTGTCCCTGCCATAACCGTGTTTTTGATAGTATTGAATGATCCTGCCGTTGAGCTTAACTCCGCGAAAGGCTTGTTTTCAGGGCTTTTGGACTGCATATTCACCGATGCCCCGAATGCACCTGAACCGTTGGAAGAGGTTCCCACTCCCCTCTGTACCTGGATATTATCGACTGATGATGCAAGGTCGGGAAGATCGACCCAGAACACCTGCTGCGATTCAGCATCGTTCATAGGAATGCCGTCAAGTGTTATGTTTATGCGGCTATCGTCTGTACCACGGATCCTGAGGCTGGTATAGCCGACACCTGCGCCTGCTTCAGATGTTTCCACCAGTGAAGGCGTCATGCTCAGCAAAAACGGAAGATCCTGCCCAAGGTTGCTTTTTTTTATCTCCTCTTCAGAGACGGATGTATATGTGACCGGCGTCTTTTCGCCAGCCCTGGTTGCGCTTACAATAACCTCTTCCATCCTGGTAAAATGGGGGGAAAGGGTGACATCAACCGTAATGGACTGATGCACATCTGCTTCCCTTACCACAGCTTCATAGCCTGTAAAGGAATATTTCAGCCTGTAAACTCCAGCCTTGTCCAGTTTCAGAAGGTATGATCCGTCTTTCCCCGACAAGGTTCCCTGAACTGAGCCGGCAACTGCTATTGCAGCGCCCGCCATCGGCGATCCGTTTTCGTCTGTTATCTTCCCCCTGATAAGATATTTTTCATCCTGAAGGGCATAAACCCTGATAATACAAAGAAAAAGGATTAAAAAAGCAGAAAAAAAATTTCTTTTCATTATTTTTCAGTCACAAATTACTCATAATCAACGAGGTGTAATCGATGCTGATAACTGGATACTCTCTTTTCCTACGCCGGCATTACCCGGATCAGGTTCAAGGGTATGATCTCAGCCCGTAGTATTAGGGCACCCCATTTTTTGAAAACACTAAATTACTATCTTTTGGATTATTGCGTTCGTCTGGTCTGTTTTTTTAACATTTTATTAATTTTATATTAAATTAGCGATCAAATCGTGGAATTTGTATGAAATCACTTTTAGAAAAGCTTAATTATAAAAGTCAACAACGCATAGCAATCATAGACGCCGTGAAAAGTTTCAATATGGCTACATTTAAAGATCTGAGGGATGTTCAGATCGACACGGAGATTGATCAGCGTTATCCTTATGATTTTATGATCTTTTTTGTGAGGTCAATCCGGGAGGTGGAAGAGAAAACCCCTTTGGCCCTTCATAACCTGGTGGCCGACGGAGTTCTATGGTTCAGTTATCCGAAGAAGACATCAAAGAACTCTTCAACAGATATTGACAGGGACCACGGATGGAATGCAATGAACAAAGAAGGGTTCTACGGAATCAGGCTGGTATCGATCGATGATGACTGGTCAACTATGAGGTTCAGGAATATCAAATATATAAAATCAACATCAGGAAGATTCCCGACAGAGCAGGAGTGAAACGGAGAAAGGAAGAAACGGAGAAAGGGGGAAACGGAGAAGAAGGAAAGGGAGAACGGGAGAAAGGAGGCACTTATGATCAAAATGAAAAACATTGAAACTCCTCTCGGCATAATGACCGCTGCAGCCACCAGCAAGGGCATATGCCTTCTTGCATTCGGTGAACTGCCTTCTTCAGGACCTGAAGTGGAGGAGCTTTCAAGGCTAATTGACGAGCCAGTCAAAGCAGGCGAGAATAGGCACATTCGTGCTCTTAAACGGCAGCTTAAGGAATACTTCAATGGAAGAAGAAAGGAATTCTCCCTTCGCCTTGTTGCACCGGGAACTGAATTCCAGAAGGATGTCTGGAAGGAGCTCGGGAAGATACCTTACGGGACAACGATATCGTATCATGATCTTGCAAAAGCAATAAACAACCCTGCAGCGGGGAGGGCTGCTGCCAATGCCAGCGGGAACAACAGGATATCAATAATAATACCGTGTCACAGGGTTATCGGCTCTGATGGGAGCCTTGTCGGATATGGCGGAGGACTGACAAGAAAAAAATGGCTGATCGATCATGAAAGAAAATATTCCGGGAAACCTGTTGATGGCATTCTTTTCTAACATAACGTTCAAAAAACCAATATGATGGGATCACATATAAACCTGAGAAAATCTGTTTTCCTGCTGGCTGCCGTTTTTCTCCTTACAATCACGGGATGTGCCAGAAATGAAGTTGTCAGCCAGTGTCTTTCCGGACATACATATGGTTTTTTCGGAGGCCTCTGGCACGGTTTTATCGCGCCTTTCGATTTTATAGGCATGCTGTTCGACAAGAATATCACTATGTATGCACAGAACAATAACGGCGGGCTTTATGCACTCGGGTTCCTTCTGGGCAGCGGCGGATGGGGATTCTTTGGCAGCAAGGGAGTAAGCAATGTACGGACAACCCGTACAAAAACCCGTGTAAGAGCTAATGATAACGCGAGATTCGATAATGCTGAAGTAGTTGAATGAACCGACGTATTTTCCTGGTTCGGAAATGGATGAGATTGAGAAAATAATTGATATTGAAAAAGCTTTCCGAAGCAGCAATTCCAGGTTCCTTAAGAATCTTCCGGGATTTGCCGTGAATTTTGTAAAAAGGCTTGAAAGTGAAGATGAGATGAATGCTACAATTCACAGGAGCCGGCAACTTACAGGGGTCCCATTCATAAATGATGTTCTGGAAGGCTGGAAAGTGAAAATAATTACCAAGGGAGACGAAAACGTTCCGCCTTCAGGCCGGTTTATTTTTGTTGCGAACCATCCGGTCGGCGCAATGGATTCGCTTGCTCTTTTAAGCGTTATTTACAGGTTCTTCCCTCATGTGATCTCTCCTTCAAATGAACTTCTGAACTCTATCCCCAATTTAAGACCGCTGATCCTGGGACTTAATGTTTTCAAAAAGAATACAAAGGAAACGGCTATTAAACTGGATGAGCTTTTCAACTCTGATGCTCAAATAATGTATTTTCCGTCAGGAGAAGTATCAAGAAGAAGAAAAGGCATTATTTCGGATCCCGTATGGCAGAAAACATTTATAACCAAAGCCATACAGTTCAGCAGGGATATTATTCCGGTGCATATAAGCGGAAGGAATTCAAACTTTTTTTACCTTGTCGCAAACCTGAGGACATTCCTTGGAATAAAGATGTTTGTCGAATCGGTACTTCTGCCAGGGGAAATGATGAACCAGAGGAATTCAACCATGACACTGACCATCGGAAAACCAATTTCGTTTACTTCCTTCACAAAGGAAAAAAGCCATCAGGAGTGGGCACAGTATCTGAAAGAATCAGTTTACAAGTTATAGATCTTCGTATTTTCCCTTTTAATTTTTCTTATATGCATAAAACTGTCGGCTCGCATAAAATGATGATTGCAAGAATAATTCTTGTGCTTTTTGCCTTCCCGGGAATGTTACTGACCAAATGTTCAAATCCTTCGGAAAATATCGGAAAGGATCTTGAATCAGGATTTCAGAACCCTCCCGGGAGTGCCAGACCACGGGTATGGTGGCACTGGATGAACGGGAATATCTCCAAGGAAGGCATCAGGGCTGATCTTGAATGGATGCACAGGATTGGCATAGGAGGTTTCCAGAATTTCGACGCCGGTCTGGCAACGCCTCAGATTGTTCCCAAAAGGCTGATATTTATGACACCCGACTGGAAAGATGCATTCCTGTTTGCAACAAAGCTTGCAGATTCGCTGGGACTGGAGATGGCAATCGCCGGTTCTCCGGGCTGGAGCGAAAGCGGAGGTCCGTGGGTCCCTCCTTCACAGGCAATGAAAAAGCTTGTATGGACCGAAACCCGGGTTGAAGGCGGCAGACTGTTCAAAGGGATACTTCCAAAGCCTCCTTCAACAACCGGAAGGTTTCAGAACATACCAGGGCCGGGAGGTTTCTCAATGACCAGTAAACCCCTGCCCGAGTACTATGCAGATGCTGCAGTTGTCGCTTACAGGCTGCCCCGGAATGATCTTTCCACCAGGGAACTTAAACCCAGGATCACTGCCGGCACCGGAAAAATAGATCCTGCAATTCTTTCCGACGGTGATCTTGATAATTCGGTATTCCTTCCTGCTGCAAAAGTGAATGAGAAGACATGGATACAATATGAGTTTCCGGGACCGGTTACCATCAGTTCAATTTCGCTTGTTACGAGGGGGAACGGAATCCCTGTTGCAGATTTTAATGGTCAGGAATATGCCAGGGCCCTTGAAGCTTCGAATGACGCTCTTGTGTTTAAAACAGTTATTGAAATTCCATCTACCGATCTTCCCCAGGGGACATTTACCTTCCCGCCGGTAACTGCAAAATACTTCAGGGTGACATTTAAGACACTACCTCCTCCTCCGGGAAGGCCTGAACTGACTGAGCTCTTCAGAAACATGTTTCCCGGACAAAAGCCTCAGCAGGCCGGGATAAAGATCTCCGAAATTGAACTGACCACGGTCGCCAGGGTTAACAGGTTTGAGGATAAGGCGGGCTTCACATCACTGGCAGGGATTTACGACCTTGCAACAATCCCGGTTCCCGGACAGGATGCTGTTTCTCTCGACAGCGTAATAAACCTGACCCAGGAAATGAACCCTGACGGAAGCATAGAATGGACCCCTCCTCAAGGGAAATGGATTATACTCCGTCTTGGCTGTTCGCTTACAGGACACCAGAATTCGCCGGCATCACCTGAAGCAACCGGCCTCGAGGTGGATAAGATGAATGCAGAATACGTAAAAGCCTATTTTGATAATTATCTCGATCAGTACAAGAACGCAACAGGCGGCATGATGGGTGAACGCGGAATTAAATATGTAATTACCGACAGCTGGGAAGCAGGTGTTCAGAACTGGACCGACAATATGATGACCGAATTCACCAGCCGGCGAGGCTATGATATTCTTCCCTGGCTCCCTGTCCTTACCGGACATATAGTTGAGAGTGCAGAAGCCAGTGACCGTTTCCTGTGGGATTTCAGAAAGACGATTGCTGACCTGACAGCCGAAAACCATTATGACCAGCTCACCTCGATTTTGAAAGAACGGGGTATGGGACGGTACACTGAATCGCACGAAAGCGGTCGCGCATTGATTGCCGACGGCATGGATGTCAAGAGAAAAGCTGATATTCCAATGAGCGCGACCTGGGTGCCGGGCGGTTTTGCAGGCGACGAAAGCGCCGGAGTAGCAACAGGTTATAAGGCCGACGTAAGGGAATCAGCCTCAGTTGCACATATTTACGGACAGAACCTCGTAGCTGCCGAATCAATGACCGCTATAGGAAACTCCTGGGCTTATTCGCCTGAAAGACTTAAACCCACAGCCGATATGGAGCTTGCTAACGGACTTAACAGGTTCGTCATCCATACTTCAGTGCATCAGCCAGTTTCGGATAAGATACCAGGACTTGGTCTCGGACCTTTCGGCCAGTGGTTCACACGTCATGAAACATGGGCAGAATATGCCAGGCCATGGGTAACCTATCTTGCAAGGAATTCATTCATGCTCCAGCAGGGTAAATTCGTGGCTGACATTATCTACTATTATGGTGAGGATAATAACATTACTGCCCTGTTCAGCCAGAATCTACCGGACATTCCGGAAGGATACAGTTATGATTTTGTAAACTCCGACGCACTTACCAAACTGCTTTCGGTTGACAACGGAATAATAGTGACACCTTCAGGGATGAAGTATCGTCTGTTGATGCTCGACAATAACAGCAGGCATATGACTCTGTCTGTCCTGCTCAGGATCCGGGATCTTGTGAAGGATGGAGCTGTCGTTGCAGGGCCGAGGCCGGTCGATTCTCCAAGTCTTGCCGACGACCAGATCCAGTTCAGGGCACTGGTAAACCTTCTCTGGCCGACGGAAGACGGGGTTAACAGTTTTGGAAAAGGAAAGATCTACTCCGGCAAAAGCGCCGCGGATATCCTGAAAGAAATAAACGTTGCTCCCGATTTCCAGTACAACAAGACAGATGACAAAACCAACCTCCTGTTTGTACACAGGAACCTTCCTTTTGCAGATATATACTGGGTAAACAACAGGAACGGACGCAACGAAAACGTTAATGTTTCATTCCGTATAAAAGGCAGGGAACCTGAAGTATGGCATCCCGAGACAGGAAAAATCGAACCGGCATCATTTAAAATAGCAGGCCGACGGACAGATATCACGCTTCATCTGGTTCCGAATGACGCTGTGTTTGTTGTGTTTCGTAAAAACACAAGGGCCTCGTTGAGGATTATTCCACAGCCTGAAGAAAAGATCCTTTCAACGCTCAGCCTTCCCTGGAGTATTTCGTTCCAGACCGGCCGCGGAGCTCCTCAGCAGATTACCACCGATAAGCTTGAATCGTGGAGCACCAGTTCTGACCCTGGAGTGAAATATTTCTCAGGAACAGGAACATACACAGCCAATCTTGAGGTTCCTGAAAACTGGTTCAAAAAGGATTCCCAGCTGTGGCTTGACCTGGGAGATGTCAAAAACCTTGCGCAGATTTTTGTTAATGGTAAGGATCTGGGCATTGTCTGGAAAAGGCCGTTCAGGGTGGATTTAACCGGTGTATTGAAACCAGGCATGAACCAGCTTGAAATAAAGGTTACAAACCTATGGGTCAACAGGCTGATAGGTGACCAGCAGCCGCGCGTCAGGCAAAAGATTACTTATACAACACAGGCGTTCTATAAGGCTGATTCCCCGCTGTTGCCTTCCGGTCTGCTTGGCCCGGTTGAAATTATAAGCCTTGCTTCAGGGAAATGATATCAGGGTGAGCATAGCTTTTAACCCGATACAGAGGACTTAAAACAGGTAATTCATTTTTTCACCTTTGAATTAGTTTTATTCTTTTTATCCCTGATGCCTTTTACTATCAGATAAACAACGAATCCGACTCCAAGGGCGATCAGTATATCAGAGAGGTACGGGAATACCTGATCCCTGATATTATAAATGTAATATCCTATTAATGCAAGTATAATATTCCACGTCCCTGCACCTATTAATGTGTAGGATATAAAACTTTTCAGGTCCATTTTCGCAAGACCGGCCGGTATGGAGATAAGATGCCTGATCCCCGGAACAAGTCTGCCAATTAATGTCGAAGTTTTGCCGTTTCTGATAAAATAGCTTTCGGCATGTTCAATTTTTTCCTTAGAGAGAAGGAACAGTTTTCCTGCCCTTGAGCCTGCGAATTTGTAAATCAGGGGACGGCCCAGGTAATACGAAAGAGTGTAATTGATAAGTGAACCGCAGAGAGCTCCCATGGTTCCGAATAAAACGACACCTATGACATTAAGTTCGCCCTGTGCAGCTTTATATGCCGCAAATGGGATGACCACCTCTGAAGGAAGGGGCAGGAATGTACTCTCGATAACCATAAGCAGGCCAACCGTAAAATAGTTTAGGTTGGCCATATACCAGTCGAACAGAGAATGAAATAATTCCATTTTCAAAAATATCCTGCAATATATCCATAAAAAGTTTTATATTTTAGAATTCATAAATTTGTCGATTTAAAATCTTACCTTATTAAAAATATCACCTGATATGGAAAATCTAAATACCAATTATCTGGGAATAAAACTTACAAATCCCCTGATCGCAGGAAGCTGTGGACTTACAAATTCAATTGCACATATTAAAACTCTTGCATCAAAAGGGGTGGGAGCAATTGTTATCAAATCGCTTTTCGAAGAACAGATACAAATCGAGACCAATAAAGCAATAAAGATGGAGCAGGGTGATATTAAGGTTCTTACAAGGGCATCCGACAAAATGTTCTCAAAACGAATATATGATTATGATGAAGCTTATTCATATATTTTCGACTTTGCAAGAAGGAATACCCTTGATAAATATCTTGATTTTCTGCGGGAAGCAAAAAAGTCTGTTGAAATTCCTGTCATTGCCAGCATAAACTGCGTTTCGGACAATGACTGGCAGGCGTTTGCACGAAAGATTCAAAGCACCGGGGCTGATGCGATCGAGCTGAATATTTTTATTCTGCCATCCGACTGGCGGCGTACCGGTGAACAAAATGAAAAGATATATTTTGATATAATCAGGGAAGTTAAAAGATATGTTGATATCCCGGTTGTGGTTAAAATCGGCTATTACTTTTCCTCACTGGCAAACTCTGTGGTACGTCTATCTGAGAGCGGCATTGACGGGCTTGTCATCTTCAACAGACCCTATAACACCGATATTGATATCAACAGGATTGAATTAAGCCAGGGCGCTGTGTTAAGCTCAGATGAAGAATACAACCACACGCTTCGATGGGTATCTATTCTTTCCGGCCGTGTGAAATGTGATATTTCAGCTTCCACGGGAGTCCATGATCACAAATCCTTTATAAAAATGCTGCTTGCAGGCGCCAAAACTGTCCAGATCGCCTCGGCCCTCTACAGGGAAGGTTTTGATGTAATCCCGCAAATACTTGGCAAAACTGAAGAATGGATGAAAAAAAACAAATTTGAATCAGTCGATTCTTTCAGGGGCAGGCTCAGCCAGTCAAATCTCGAAAATCCGGCAGCAATTGAAAGGGTTCAGTTCATGAAGTATTATTCGGGAATTGATTAGTCCTTTGAATATGGCATTAAATTTCAAACCCGGTTGATCCTCTGGGATATTGTCTGAGAGATTATTATCGGGACATGCTCAACAATTGTATTTGTCGGATCCAGATGAAGGGCTCTAATGTCGCTTATGCTCAGCTTGCGTGAAATTATATTGAGGGAAAGAATGAAATTCTCCCATCTCTTAAGCTTGAAATCCCGGATCATTATCCTGTCGATAAGAATGAATTTGAAATCACCCGGGAAATTATGCTTTTTCAGGGATTCATAACTGCTATCGAGCTTTATCTCTCCCGATTTGACGAGATCTTCGATTACTTCCCTGAAATAAAGGTTGATTTTTGTATCGACTTTAAATCCTATATGAAAATCGACCCTTATAAGTATTCCCGGAATGATCTGCAGAACTTCATATTCGAACCTGTTGGGATCGTCGACCCTGTCAATATGCAAAAGCCAGTAAGTTTCAGCTCTTTTCGGTTGTTTATGAAAAATTGAAAATATAACCTTCGATTCTATCTGGTCCTTCTGGTTTGCCTTGATAAGATAAACAAGATTGGTTGCCGTTTTGGGAACAGACCTGTCGGAACTCAGATCCTTAATGACCGAAAGGTAATCTGCAAGCTTTGAAAACGAAATATACCGGTTTTTGATCTTCCTCCCGAAGTACCAGCCCAGCATAATCGAAAAATAGAGTGAAGCCAGCAGAAGTGTAAACCATCCGCCATACCTGAATTTATGAAGGTTTGCGATCAGGAATGAACCTTCAATTGTAAGGTATACCGCCAAAAGCAGGAATACCAGCCGTATGTCGGTCCGTCGCTGATAAAAGTAGCTTGACAACAATAATGTGGTCATTATCATTGTGATAGTAATTGCCAGTCCATAAGCGGCTTCCATGTTTGACGATTCCCGGAATGATATAACAACCAGGCTGCACATGATCCAAAGCGACCAGTTAACGAACGGCAGGTAGACCTGTCCTTTTACACGAGTCGGATACATTATCCTGATCTTTGGCCAGAAATTCAGTGAGACAGCTTCGCTGATCAATGTGAATGAGCCGCTTATCAGAGCCTGGCTGGCTATAATTGCCGCGGCGGTCGATATCAATACCCCTGTCAGCAAAAACCATCTTGGCATCATTGAAAAGAAAGGGTTAACCTGTTTGTCACCAATATTGTTCATCATCACCCAGGCACCCTGTCCGAAGTAATTAATCAGAAGCATCGTTTTCACAAAGACCCATGAAACTCTGATATTCTTCTTTCCGCAATGACCCAGATCTGAATAAAGTGCCTCAGCGCCTGTCGTACAAAGGAAAACAGCTCCGAGAAGAATAAATCCTCCCTTGTATTCAGTAAGAAATCTTATTGCAAACAGCGGGTCAAGGGCACGAAGGATATCCGGATGATGCACAAGCTGGGAAAAACCTGTAACCCCCAGCATCAGGAACCAGATGACCATTATGGGACCAAAGGATGATCCGACAATATTTGTCCCGAATTGCTGGATAAAGAACAACACTGCAAATATTATCAGAACTATCGGAATTACATTTATGCCAGGATCAATAAGTTGCAGGCCTTCAATTGAGGATGTAACCGTAATCGAAGGAGTGATGACTCCGTCAGCGAGAAGAGCCGAACCTCCTATCATTGTCAGTATGGCAGCCCACGAAGATTTTTTCCTCAGAAGGGCAAAAAGGGCGAATATTCCTCCTTCCCCTCTGTTGTCGGCCCGCAGTGTGAGTATTACATACTTCACAGTCGTCTGAAGGGTAAGTGTCCAGAAAACGCATGACAGGGATCCGTAAATCAAAAGCTCATTGATATTGCCCGTAGCCTGATGTACAATTGCCTGCATAGTGTACAAAGGACTTGTCCCCAGGTCTCCGTATACGATCCCCAGGGTGACTACCAGTCCTGCCAGTGAGAGTTTGGGAACATTAAGATTTTTGTCCGTTTTCATAAATAAATTTTTCAGGCCATCATTCTTTTGATTCTCATATGTTCAGGCTGGTCAATAAGGATCGGGACCATCTCAAGGGTTGTATTGGTCGAATCAAGCTGCAGAGATCTGATGTCAGATATGCTCATTCGCCATACAAGCCTGTAAAGAGACATAATTAAATTTTCAATATTCGAGAGCTTTGATTCCCGGGGTATGATCCTCGTGATAACAATGAACTTGAAGTCACCCGGAACCTTATATTTCTTAAGAGTGTCATATCCGCTTTCCAGGTCCAGTTCCCTTTTGTTTAGCAGGTCCTCGATGACTTCCCTGAAGTACAGGTTGATCTTCGGTTCAACCTTGAAGCCTATATGAAAATCAATCCTCGTCAGCATTCCCGGCATAATTTCTGTTACATTATAATCAAACCGGATCGGATCGTTCACCCTGTCAATGTGTACAAACCAGTATCTGTCAGCCCTCTTTGGCTGACCATGAAAAATCGAATATATCACCTTCGATTCAACCTGGTCCTTCCTGTTTGCCCTGATAATGTAAACAAGGTTTGTTGCCGTTTTCGGAACCGATTCATCAGCCGAAAGATCCCTGAACAAACCAGTATAATCATTGAGATTTGCAAATGTAATATACCTGTTCTTTATTTTCCTACCGAAATACCAGCCATACATCACAAGAAAATAAACCGCGGCCATCATCAATGTCAGCCAGCCGCCGCTCCTGAATTTATAAAGGTTGGCAATAAGAAAGCAGCATTCAATTGTGAGGTAAACCATAAGGAGAAGAAGGACCAGCCGGTGGTTGACTCCTTTCTGATACAGATAATCTGATAGCAGGAAAGTAGTCATGATCTCCGTGATTGTAATGGCAAGGCCATATGCTGTACTCATTCTCGTGGATTCCCCGAATGCCAGTACGACAAGCGAACATGCGCACCACATAAACCAGTTGACAGTCGGCAGATATACCTGTCCTCTCACCCAGGTCGGATGCAATATCCTTACTTTTGGCCAGAGGTTAAGTGAAACAGCTTCGCCAATAAGCGTGAATGAGCCGCTTATTATAGCCTGGCTGGCTATTATGGCAGCAGCGGTTGCAATAATGACTCCCGGCAGCAACAGCCATTTTGGCATCAGTTCAAATAGCGGGTTTACATCCATACCGGGTTTGTAATTAATCATAAGCCAGGCCCCCTGTCCAAAATAATTCATTAACAGGCAAATCTTCACAAAAATCCACGAAACCTGGATATTGCCTCTTCCGCAATGGCCGAGATCGGCATAAAGCGCCTCCGCACCAGTTGTGCAAAGGAAAATAGCCCCAAGAAGTATAAATCCTCCGGGATATTCGGCCAGAAATCTGAAAGCATAAGCCGGATTCAGGGCTTCGAGGATGAAAGGATGAAAAGCAAGCTGTGAGAGCCCAAGGACTCCAAGCATAGTAAACCAAACAAGCATTATCGGGCCGAATGAACTGCCGATAAAGTTTGTCCCGAACTGCTGAATGAAAAAGAGCACCGCTAATATTATCAGTACTATCGGGACAACGTGAATACCAGGCTCCAACATACGCAAACCCTCAATAGCTGACGTGACCGTTATTGATGGTGTTATGACGCCATCGGCCAGCAGGGCAGCGCCTCCTATCATTGTGAGAACAGCAGCCAGTCCCGACTTTTTTCTGATCAGCGCATAGAGGGCAAAAATGCCTCCTTCCCCATTGTTATCAGCCCTGAGGGTACTCACCACATATTTTATTGTTGTAGAAAGGGTAAGGGTCCAGAATATGCACGAAAGTGACCCGTATATCAGCAGTTCACTGAAGTTGCCTTTGCTGCCGATAAGAATGGTCCGCATGGTATAGAGCGGGCTCGTTCCAAGATCCCCGAAAACCACACCCATGGTGACAATCAGGCCAATCAGGGATACTTTCTTAATATCAATCTGATGCCCCTGTCGCTTCATATGACTTATAAAATTGTAGCAAGTCCAGGCTCTAAATAAGCGCGCAAATTTAATAATTATTAATTTTACGGACTCTTTATGTAAAGTAATTTATGTTCAGGAAGATATTTGCAGTAATCGTCTCGATTTGCATAACTGTCCAGATTTATGCACAGAATAATCATGATTCTTCAGGCAAGATAACGCTTCTTTTCATAGGCGATATTATGGGCCATGATGAACAGATATGGTCGGCTGAGAACAGGGAAACACATGAATACAACTATGATGATGTATTCCAGTATGTTAAAAATGAGATCTCTGAGGCAGATATTGCGATCGCGAACTTTGAAGTGACCATGGCTGGCGCACCCTATACAGGATACCCGCAGTTCAGCTCACCAGCTGCACTTGCTGCTGCGTGCAAGAAAGCCGGGATTGATTGCCTTGTCACAGCAAATAACCATGCTGCTGACCGCGGGAAAAAAGGAATAACAGGAACGATCATGCGCCTCGACAGCCTTGGCATACAGCACACCGGGACTTTTGCAGATCAGCAGAGCCGCGACAGCCTCTTCCCGCTTATACTTGAAAAGAAAGGAAGGCGGTTTGCCCTTATGAACTACACATTCAGCACAAACGGAATCACCGTGCCTCAGCAGGTGATTGTGAACATGCTCAATAAAAGCCTGATCGCCGGCGATATTGAAAAAGCAAGGTCTGAAAATCCCGACGCTATAATCGTGTTCCTCCACTGGGGCAACGAATATGATACCATTCCCTCGAAAGCCCAGACCGACATGGCAGAATACCTTTTCAGCCGGGGAGCCGATATTGTAATAGGATCACATCCCCATGTCCTGCAGAAAATGGAATGGATTAAGGGCGATTCCGCAACCAAAGACAAACCGGTAATCTATTCCCTTGGCAATTTTGTTTCGAACCAGCGAAGGCCAGGAACAGACGGGGGTGCCATGGTAAGGATTGAAATGGAACCAAGGGACGGAAGGCTGGCAATAGCAAATGCCGGTTATTATCTTAGCTGGGTTTATGCGCCTGTTGTGAATTTCAGGAAGAAATTCTACGTGCTCCCTTGCTCAAAATATGAGAACATGCCTGATTTTTTCAGCAGACCTGCCGATTATCAGCAGATGAAGGCATTCCTGAAAAGAGCAAGAAACCTTCTTTATAAACAGAACAGGAACATAAACGAACTCATATTTTCAGGGAACAGCTGGCTTTATTGAAAATTTGTGATATTTATAGCTATAAATGTTACACTGAGGAAATCCAGAGCCCCGATGTGTATCGGGGCACAGAGGGCCACAGAGACTCTGTGTCTGTGCCTCCTCCGTGTCTCTCTGTGTAAGTTCTTTTTTAGTTATTGATCAGTCTGAATAACAGGTTCACATCCGGGTCGGGAATTATTTCATCAATCCCATCTGTTTTTATTATAAGCTTTGTTTCCCTTTCTGTAATCCATGCATTCAACTTTTTATTTCCTTCCCTGCACCTGACAAGAAGTTCAATCGGAAAACTGAACAGCGAGGACTGCTTCTGTTCAATAAAAATATCATACTGTCCTTTTATCCCGGAAGGGTCACTGATGATCTCAAGTTCGGGCTGGCCCGCCGTATAGAGCCACTGCCGGAAGAAAGATGAAAGATCCTTTCCGCTGATTTCCTCCATCACTTTCTTAAAATCTTCAGTAAGTGCGTTCCTGTTGCTGAATCTCTCGTAATAAAGCCGTATTCCTTTCCAGAAAATTTCGTCCCCGACCTCATGCCTCAGCATGTGAAGGACCCATGCTCCTTTCTGATAAGAATTTATGTTCAGAAGTCCCATCAGGTCAGTCACTGTTGTATCGACAACCGGTCGTGCTGAGGTTTCAGAGTAATTAATAACACGTTCCCTGTCCTTTTTCATATTTTCGCTAAACATCTCTTCCCCATAATTTTTTTCAATATACACCGATGTCAGGTATGTTGCAAAACCTTCGCTGAGCCAAATATGGTCCCAGTCGTTTTCTGTGACCGAATTGCCAAACCACTGATGGGCAATTTCATGTGCCATAAGGCTTTCCGCTTTACCGCCTCCGGTTATCGAGTTTTCAGCATAAAATATACATCCCGCATTCTCAAGCCCGCCGAAGATGGTTTTTGACTGCACATTTGCAAGCTTCTCATACGGATAGGGCCCTATAAGCTGGCTGTAGAAAGCAAGAGGTTTTACAGCAACAGAATAATCATAAAATCCCTCATCCCTGTTCTCCCTGAAGACATATGTCCAGACAGGAATTTTATCAGGTGTTCCGGCAAGCTGAAAATCGAAATCAGCTGCACCAAAAGCCATAACTTTTGTTGCAATGGGAACTTCCTCCTTCCAGTGAGTCATCTTCCTTCCGGCTGAAAGCCGGCTCTCTTCAACAAGAAAGCCGCTGGCTACAACATCATAATGCAAAGGGGCAATAATAAAAAAATCGACTGTCGCCTTGTCATAAGGATGATCAATGCATGGCAGGTAATTGCTTGCCCTGTCGGGCCAGTTATCAGAAAAGAATGTCCTGTCTCCGAATTTATTGTTTGAAATGATAAGTCCGTCAGCCGGGATGCCATGATAAATGACTCTGAGTACAGCTTTTGTCCCTTTTTTCACCGGTTTTTCAGGAACGACAGTAATTCTGTCATTTAAATGGCGCCATTTTTTTCCTGATTCACTGAAAATCACCGAATCAACGATCATCCCTTTTCCATCTGTTCTCAGATTTTTGAGGTCGAACATTAAAGAATCTGAATCATCTTTGAACAGCATTGTAACAGAAGCCCTTCCAAAGATCGTATTTGCAGTGTCACTTATTGAGATCGTAAATGAATAATTTGTAACATCCAGAAGGTGATTCCTCTTATAGCCGTCACTTGCTGAAAAGCAGGATAAGGGAATCAAAAGGATAAGCAAGGCAAGTACTTTTTTCATATCGTATTATTCAAAAATACGTCAAATTTAAAAATGATTTGATTCCTAATCAAAGCAGGTTGCATTGTTTAACGGATAATAACAATTATATCGGGTTTAAAAGTTTCCCGGAGGGTTTGAACATTATAAGTTTTTTCCCCTTTGATAACGCATTCAACTATTCTTTCATTAATTGGCTATAAATTATTAACTTTACAAAAAACTGCACCGGAGCGATGAATTACGATTATAATACACAACGAAAGCGAATGGCCTTACCTGAATACGGAAGGAATGTACAGAAGATGGTTGATCATATCAAAACCATCACGGACAGGGAAGAAAGAGACCGTGCTGCAAAAACCATAATTCAGATCATGGGCAATCTGAATCCTCAGATACGTGATGTAGGGGATTTCCGGCATAAGCTTTGGGATCATCTTGCACTGATAGCAGATTTCGACCTGGATATTGATTCTCCGTATCTGCTCCCGGAACGTTCAAAATTTGTTGAAAAGCCAAAGCAGATACCCTACAAGCAGGGTGAAATAAGATATCTTCATTATGGAAGAATAATTGAAATGATGATTGATGCTGCCTCAGAAATGGAAGATGGCGAATCAAAAGTCTATTTTACAAATCTGATAGTCAACCAGATGAAGAAATCATACATCACCTGGAACAGGAGCCAGGTGAGCGATGAGGTGATAATAGGAGACCTGAAACTGCTTTCCGGCGGAAAACTGAAAATGTCGGACGGCATTAAGATACTTGAAGTCAAAGACCTGGTTCCTCCTTCAAAAAAGAAACCACAGCAGGGCAAGCTTCACGGGAAACAGCAGAACAAGCCGTTTAACAGGAAGAAAGCTCATAATCGTCATTAATGAGTAGTTTTATTGTTCATGGAGGAAGATCCCTTAAGGGTGAAATTATACCTCAGGGAGCAAAAAATGAAGCACTTCAGGTAATTTGCGCTGCCCTTCTTACACCCGAAAAAGTCACAATAAAAAATGTTCCCGATATCAATGATGTAAATAATCTCATTGAGCTTCTTGGCTGCCTGGGCGTTAAAGTTTCAAGAAAATCGACCAATGAATACTGCTTTGAGGCTGTCGACATAAACCTCGATTATCTTCAGACTGGTGAATTCAGGAATCAGAGCGCAAGCCTCAGAGGGTCGATAATGATAGTCGGACCATTGCTTACCCGTTTCGGACACGCCTTTATCCCCAAACCCGGAGGAGACAAGATCGGGCGCCGCAGGATTGACACCCACTTTGCGGGATTTCAGAAACTTGGAGCAGACGTTGAATTTGACACAGCTGATCCTTTTTACAGGATCAAAGCTGAAAAACTTGCCGGGGCATATATACATCTCGACGAAGCTTCGGTGACAGGTACTGCCAATATTATTATGGCTGCGGTTCTGGCCAGCGGACGAACCACGATATACAATGCCGCATGTGAACCCTACATCCAACAGCTGTGCAGGATGCTTGTTGCAATGGGTGCACGGATAGACGGTGTTGGTTCCAACCTTCTTTACGTTGACGGCGTCAGTGAACTCGGGGGGTGTACCCATACAATCCTTCCGGATATGATTGAGATCGGCTCATTCATAGGCATGGCTGCAATGACCGAATCAGAAATAACAATAAAGGATGTGTCATTTGAGAACCTTGGTATTATTCCTGATTCATTCAGGAGGCTTGGGATAAAATTTGAAAGAAAAGGCGACGATATTCTTATTCCCCGGCAGGAACATTATGAGATTGAAACCTTTATTGACGGATCAATAATGACTATCGCAGATGCCATATGGCCCGGACTGACGCCCGACCTTCTGAGCGTATTCCTCGTTACCGCGACTCAGGCAAAAGGGGCCGTGCTCATCCATCAGAAGATGTTTGAGAGCAGGCTTTTCTTTGTCGACAAGCTGATCGATATGGGAGCCCAGATCATTCTTTGCGACCCGCACAGGGCAACTATAATAGGCCTCGACAAAATAATTAAGCTGAGAGGGACCACCATGTCTTCGCCCGATATCAGGGCCGGTGTGGCGCTTCTTATTGCAGCACTCTCCGCTGAGGGTACAAGCGTCATTCATAATATAGAGCAGATCGACCGTGGATACCAGAACATCGATACAAGGCTGAATTCAATCGGAGCTGACATTACAAGGGTATAAGGGCGTAAAGGCACAAGGGCATAAGGGCCAAGTGGAAAGGGGCAAAATGGCAAAGCATTGACAAAAACCCTCAACCTGAACACCAAAATACCTTTGTTCCTTTGAGCCTTTGAATCTTTAAGCCTTATAATTTCTGCCAAATTGTCAATTAACTCTCATTGGCAGAAAATTTGTTAAGTTTAAAAATATCAATATGAAAAACACATAGTGATGATTAAGAAAAAGAATGAAGAAACTGAAAACCTGAACGCGAAAGACTTTTTCCAAACATCTGAAAATAACGATAATAACCGACAGGTAAAAAAGGGTGAAGAAATTCAGAAAGAGTTGCCGGAGGAGCAGGCAACAGATGATCTGATTGCGGAAGAAGAACTGATTCCCGAAGCAGAAGCTGACAAAGTACTGACCGCTGCTAAGGACTTTGAAGAAAAACTGGCAGATATGCAGGATAAGTATCTTCGTCTTTCAGCTGAATTTGATAATTACAGGAAACGGACACTGAAGGAAAAAATGGATATTTCAAGATATGCAGGGGAGGAAATTCTGAAAAATCTTCTCCCGATTGCTGATGATTTTGAAAGAGCCCTGAAGCATATCGATGCTTCCTCCGGATCTGAAGGTCTGAAGGAAGGGATCGAATTCATATATACGAAATTCCGTGATTTTCTGAAAAAGAGCGGAATCACTGAAATAGAGTCTCTCAACACACCCTTTAATGTGGATCTCCATGATGCAGTGGCAAAAGTTCCTGTAACTGATGAAAGCATGAAAGGGAAAGTCGTTGAAGTGCTTCAGAAAGGGTATTATATTAAAGACAAGGTTCTGAGACATGCCAAGGTGGTTATCGGCGAGTGACTGAATAAGCTTTCATGATATTTTAAAGAGGAAACAAGGTAAAGAGTCAAAGGGATGGAAAAAAGAGATTACTATGAGGTGCTGGGCGTTTCGAGAGAGGCTACGAAAGAAGAAATCAAGAAAGCTTACAGGAAGCAGGCACTGAAGTATCATCCCGATAAAAATCCTGGTGATAAAAAGTCTGAAGAGAAATTCAAGGAAGCTGCTAACGCCTACGAAGTGCTGAGTAATGATGAAAAGCGCGCCAGGTACGACCGCTTTGGTCCTGATGGGGTTGGAGGAGCAGGAAGCGGGTTCGGTGGAGCAGGCATGACCATGGACGACATTTTTTCATCATTTGGTGATATTTTCGGTGATGCGTTCGGAGGCTTCGGAGGTTTCGGAAGATCGGGAAGAACCAGCCAAAGGGTCAACAGGGGAAGCAACCTGCGGGTTAAGGTTAAACTGAATCTCAGTGAGATTGCTTCAGGAACCGAAAAGAAAATAAGGGTCAATAAGTATGTAACATGCAGCGAATGTGGGGGCACAGGCGCAGCCGACCGCAACAGCATGGCTACATGTTCGACCTGCCATGGATCGGGACACGTAACACGGATTACAAATACCCTTCTGGGGCAGATGCAGACATCCTCGATATGTCCGGCCTGCGGCGGCGAAGGGAAGACTATCACAAAAAAATGCCCTGCATGCTACGGTGAAGGAATAGTCCAGAAGGAAGATATAATCAAGATAAGCATACCTTCCGGCGTCGGAAAGGGAATGCAAATGACAGTCAGCGGTAAGGGAAATGCCGCACGCCGCGGCGGTGTGGACGGCGATCTGCTTGTTGTAATTGAAGAAGAGGATCATCCGGAACTTATAAGGGAAGGCAATGATCTGATATATAATCTGTTCATCAGCATTCCGGATGCTATTATCGGCACTCATGTCGAAGTACCAACCGTAGATAACAAGGTCAAAATAAAAATTGAACCAGGCACCCAGCCAGGAAAAATACTCCGGCTCAGGGGAAAAGGATTACCCGAAGTGAACGGCTACGGACGAGGTGATCTCCTTGTCAACGTAAACGTCTGGATACCAAAAAACCTCTCAAGGGAGGAAATGAAAATAATCGAGAAATTCAAGGATACAAATTCATTTGCACCACATCCGGATAAAGACGACAAAGGCTTTTTTGAAAGGATGAAAGGATATTTTCAGCAATAGGTCCAAATCTTGATCCATTAAATCTTAGTGGAACTCAGTGTTTGCTCAGTGCCACTCTGTGCAATAATAAAGAAACTTACACAGAGGAAATCCTGAGAACACACAGAGATACACAGAGTTTTCTTATATTTACGTTTCAAATAAATAAATAGAAAAATACTTTATGGCACTTTTTGAAGCGAAGAACATTACCAAGCAGTTCGGAACACAGATTGCCCTTGATGATGTAAGTATCTCCGTAGCGGAGCAATGTATCTTTGGCCTTCTCGGACCCAACGGAGCCGGAAAGACCACTCTTATAAGAATAATAAACCAGATTACCGGACCCGATTCAGGAGAGATGTTTCTCAACGGCAGGAAACTGAGGCCCGAAGATGTGGTTGCTATCGGATACCTTCCCGAAGAGAGAGGATTGTACAAAAAAATGAAAGTAGGGGAACAGGCTCTCTACTTTGCACAACTTAAAGGACTCTCAAAAGCGGAAGCTATGAGACGGCTCAAATACTGGTTCAAAAAGCTTGAAATAACCGACTGGTGGGGTAAAAAAGTTGAAGAACTGTCAAAGGGCATGCAGCAGAAGGTCCAGTTTGTAACAACAGTGCTGCATGAACCAAAACTCCTGATATTTGATGAACCTTTTACCGGATTTGATCCCGTAAATACAAATACTGTCAAGAACGAAATTCTTTTTCTAAGGGAAAGAGGCGCAACCATTATCTTTTCGACACATAATATGGAATCGGTCGAAGAGCTGTGCGACAATATCACTTTAATAAACAAGGCTAAGACCATTCTTGAGGGGAATGTCAATGATATCCGCAGGCAATGGGCTGCAAATGAGTATGATATTGTTTTTGAAGGAGATGTGGGCATTACAGAAAACGGGAAATACAGCATACTTAAAAAACAGATTGAGGATAATCACACGACTATCAGGCTGAAAACTACAACTGATGTGGATACTAATGAAATTCTCCAGACTGCAATAAGGTCAGGGAAAGTCCTTTCATTTAATCCTGCACTTCCTTCCATGAACGAAATATTTATCAGGGTGGTTGAAGCACGTAATTGACACAAGTTAATCCTACAATTAAGCCTCTTAATATGAATAAGATATCTATAATAATAAAAAGAGAATACATGACAAGGGTACGGAAAAAGTCATTCATTATAATGACCATCCTGGCCCCGTTACTAATGGCTGGAATCATTACTGTTCCTACCCTTGTTATGATGAATCAGCAACAGGAATTTAAAAAGATAGCAGTTATAGAAGATAACACTGATCTTTTTAAAGGAGTAATCAAGAACACGAAAAATATTGAGTTTGATTATCTCGATAATGTAAAGTTGGAAGATCTGAAAAAATCATTTCAGGAAGCAGGATACTATGGCATACTTTACATTTCACCCGAACTTATAAATACTCCGAATGCCATTCAGCTGATATCCAAGCAACAACCTCCAATCTCACTTCTCGAACATATCGAAAACTCGCTTGAAAAAGAGATTGAGCGGCAAAAACTCATGACCTATAAAATAGAGAATCTTGATGAGATAATGAAAAATGTGGAGACGAAGGTCTCGGTCCAGACAATAAAGATCGACAAAAACGGACAGGTAAAAGAGACCAGCACGGGAATTGCAATGGCCCTTGCTTACCTTAGCGGTTTCCTGATGTACATGCTTGTCTTTATGTTCGGATCGCAGGTTATGCGGGGAGTGATCGAAGAGAAAACGAGCAGGGTCGTTGAGGTAATTGTGTCATCGGTAAAGCCTGCTCAGTTAATGATGGGAAAGATCGTCGGGATTGCACTTGTCGGGTTAACTCAGTTTCTTATCTGGGTTTTTCTTACTGTTGCCATAGCAGGGGTTCTCAAATCAACTATCCTTAAAAAGGAAAATCTTACGGAGGTTTCACAGAATGTATCAAAAAACCTGATGACCGGGGATCAGCAGGCACAGGTCGCTAATCAAACCTCAGAAACAACGCCACAGATGGCTGAGTTTTCCAAACTTTTCAACAGCGCCATGAACCAGCCCTGGGGACTGATTATAATCAGCTTCATATTTTATTTTGTTACAGGATACCTTCTTTATGCTTCTATTTTTGCGGCAATCGGATCGGCAGTGGACAATGAGACAGAAACACAGCAGTTTATGCTTCCCGTAACAATACCCATAATACTTGCACTGATGGTTGCCATGGGCACAATGCAGAACCCTGAAAGCTCACTTTCGTTCTGGTGCTCCATGATACCGCTTACCTCACCTGTCGTGATGGTGGCACGGATCCCTTTCGGTGTCCCCTACTGGCAGATTGCAGTTTCAATGTTCCTGATGCTGATCACATTCCTTGCCTTCGTCTGGATGGCAGCTAAGATTTACAGGACGGGAATTCTTATGTATGGCAAAAAGACTTCCTGGAAGGAGATGTGGAAATGGCTGAAATACAGTGGATAACTTAAGACAAAAGATAAAAGACAAAAGTAAAATCCTTTGGAACTCCGTGAAACCCGGCGGTTAAAAAGAAAAAACAGATATGTCAAAAATATTAGTAATCGACGACGAACGGGCAATCCGGAATACTCTGAAGGAGGTCCTGGAATACGAGAAGCATGAAGTTGATCTTGCGGAAGACGGGCCTTCAGGACTTGAGATGTTCAATGCCAACTCTTACGACATTGTGCTTTGCGATATAAAAATGGCAAAGATGGATGGCATTGAGGTTCTTCAGAAAATCTGTGAAATTTCTGCCGATACTCCCGTAATAATGATCTCCGGACATGGAAATATAGACACTGCCGTTGAATCGATAAAAAAGGGAGCATACGATTTCCTTGAAAAGCCCCTCGACCTTAACAGGCTTCTCATCACAATAAGGAATGCAACCGATAAATCAACGCTGATCACCCAGACCCAGGTCCTGAAAAACAAGGTCAGCAAAATGTACGAGATGGCCGGTGAATCGGAAGCCATCAAAAAGGTTAAGGAGATGATTGACAGGGTCGCCCCTACCGAAGCCCGTATACTTATTACTGGAGCAAACGGCACCGGGAAAGAGCTGGTGGCCCACCAGATACATGAAAAGAGCAACAGGGCAAAAGGACCTTTCGTGGAGGTGAATTGCGCCGCCATCCCGTCGGAACTGATCGAAAGTGAAATGTTCGGTCATGAAAAGGGATCCTTCACATCAGCCATCAAACAGCGTATCGGCAAGTTTGAGCAGGCAAACGGCGGGACGCTTTTTCTTGATGAGATCGGGGATATGAGCCTTTCGGCACAGTCAAAGGTGCTTCGGGCGCTTCAGGAAAACAAGATTTGCCGCATCGGATCCGATAAGGATATTCATGTGAATGTCAGGGTCATAGCGGCGACAAACAAGAACATAAAGAAGGAAATAGAGAACAATACCTTCAGGGAGGATCTTTACCACAGGCTCAGCGTGATCCTTATCCATGTGCCCAGCCTGAATGAGCGTCTTGATGACATCCCCATTCTTGCCGAGTATTTTAATTCACTGATCTGCGGGGAGTACGGAATGAGTAAAATGACGATAACCAGGGATGCCATTAAAGAGCTTCAGAAGATTGAGTGGAGTGGTAATATCCGCGAGTTCAGGAATGTGCTGGAGAGACTTATAATATTGTGCAGGGATGAAATTACCGGAGCTGATGTTCTTGCCTACGCACGACCAGTTTCGGGCGGAAATGTATAACCTCAGTGTCCCTCTGTGCCTTCTCCGGATTTCATGTGTGAAATTTTTTGTTTCACAGAGAGCCACATAGGAAACGCAGAGAATCACTGAGAAAATCGTACCATATGTTTCGTACAGAACATGATACACTTGGCAGCAGGGAAATCCCTTCGGATGCACTCTATGGCATCCATGCCTCAAGGGCAAGGGAGAATTTTCCCGATGCGACGCCTTTCCCTATTCAATGGTACAAAGCTGTCGGTCTTACAAAACTTGCGTGTTACAACACCTACAGAAAGTTCCGTGATGCTGCATCAGAAAAGTACGGACAGCATCCGGCAGTGAAAGTCTTTCCGGATGCCATTCTCAATGCACTGACTGAGTCGGCAAGGGAAGTCTCGGAAGGGAAATACTTTGAGCATTTCATTGTACCTGCCATCCAGGGAGGCGCCGGCACAAGCATCAACATGAATGTCAATGAGATAATTGCCAACGCCGCACTATTAAAAACCGGGAATAAGTGTGGAATGTACACTTATATTGATCCGACAGAGCATGCAAATATTTACCAGTCGACAAATGATGTAATCCCTACTGCTCTGACTGTCGCGGCAATGTTACTGCTTCAGTCGCTTGAATCGGGAATAAACACCATGAGGGGAAAGATTGAAAAGCTTGAAAGGGATTCATACAACAAGTTACGTCCCGGTTATACGCAGATGCAGGAGGCGGTACCATCATCTTTCGGGATGCTTTTCAGCACTTACAACGAAGCCCTGTCGCGCGACTGGTGGAGGATGTCAAAATGTGTCGAGAGGCTGAAGCCCGTGAATCTGGGCGGAGGAGCTACAGGAACAGGGATGTCAGTGCCCCGTTTTTTTGTAATGCAGGTTGTTCCTGAGCTAAGGGATCTTACTCACCTGCCTTTGTCGCACAGCGAAAATCTGTCGGATACGACATCAAACCTTGATAAATGGGTTGAGGTGCACGCAACAATTAAAGCCCTGGCGGTAAATCTTGAAAAAATGGCATCGGATCTCCGTTTGCTGGCATCAGATGTTGCAAAGGATAAAAGTATAAGCATTCCTGAAAAGCAGGTCGGAAGTTCAATTATGCCGGGCAAGATCAATCCGGTCATCCCCGAGTTTATGATTTCAGCTTCACATAAAGTGTACTCAAATGATAATCTTGTAAGTTCTCTCTGCGGACAGGGGTGCCTGGAGCTTAATGCTTATCTGCCTGTTATCGGGTATGTAGTTCTTGAAAGCATCAACCTTCTTATTGCTTCATGCAAAACAGCTGAGAATAACCTCATAACTGAGCTCAAAGTAAATGAAACTGCAGGATATAATGCCCTGCTGCATAGTTCTTCCCTTACAACTGCCCTTACACCTCATATCGGTTATCACAAGGCGGCTGAACTTGCTAAGCTGATGAAGGAAAGAAAATGTGATATTTTTGAAGCAAACAGGATCCTTAAAATAATGGAAGAATCACGCCTCAAAGAGATCATTGAGCCGGGGAACCTTCTTAAACTGGGATTTTCACTTGAAGATATTGCCTTTGACACTGAAAAGGAGGAAAATTAAGATCGGTTTTTTGCAGTTATATGGTTATTATTTGTCAAAGAAGTATTCCTTTAACCAATATCGGAATAATGGATCAAGAAAATAAATTTCCTTCCCCCGGATATCAATTATCTCTTTGTCGATCAGCGCTTTCTTTGTTTTGACGACGTTGGCTGAGGTTCCCAGCCGATAAGCCTGAATAGTGCTCTGTGAGCTAAGCTGTTCCTTATTATCGATCAGAGCTTTAAGCAGATTGATCTGAGTATTGTTCAGGCCGTCGGTTAAATTCTGAAACAGCATGCTCAACTGTAAAACCAGATCATTGAATGATTTTTTGATTATTTCGTCAGAACAGACAGAGTCAGTTCTCAACCATGATTGCTGTGCCAGTTGCTGAACATAATAGGGGTGACAATCTGCAAGGTCAGCAACTAATCCGGCATCATTACGATTGATATTTTTACCGGTATCTGCGAATCGTTTCTGAATAAAGGGTACCCAATCTTTCAATGAAATCTTATCAAGAAAAATAATATCTCCGAATTTATAAAAGGGCATTGAAGGAGAAGTAAATACATCCATCAACATATGACGCTTGCTTCCATAAAGACAATAGGATACATTCCGGTGCTTCTGCCAGTGTGATCTCATCTTCTTCTGAATGTCCAGCGGATTATCAAATTCTGATATGTTCTGGAATTCATCTATACAGATAACAAATTTAAAATTGTTATGAGAACTGATTTTCTCCGCCAGATTCAGTATGTCATCCGGCTCCTGCTTCACCTCCTTCCAGTCAAGTCCGAGTTTAAGTTCCGTTGCGGAATCAGGACTGATGGTTATATTCGGGATAAACCTTCCGAAGAATTTGCGGGAGTTTTCAATAAGTTTCCTGGTCTTTGTAGCAGAAGCATTTAAAACTTTTGTGGCAAGCTGCTGGTAAAACTGCTCTTCCGTTCTTACATTATTCAGATCAATAAAGCAGAACTTTATAGTCCTGCTTTTTTTAGAAGCTATATCCGCTGCTCTTGCAACAAGCGAAGATTTACCCCATCTTCTCGGGGATATAAGAATAGTGTTTACTGATGAAATAAAGTTCAATGCAACTCTTTCAGCTTCAATCTTTCTGTTTGTAAAATTCTTGTCAGAAGCGATCTTTCCGAATACAAATGGCGTTTCCATTATACTTTTTATGCAAATATAAGAATTATATAAATCTTACCAAATAGTATGTTACCAAATAGTAAGTTACCAAATGATAAATTACCCTATTTTAAGCTAAATAACCTGATTTCTGGATCCGGCATTAGTAGCCACCCGTATGGATTGAATAAGATCAATCCCAATGCCATCCGACCAGAATCTGATCAGAATGTTTGGTTTTTTTGACATTTCTGAATATACTTATTTTCTTTTTAACCACTGTGTTACACGGAGTCCCAAAGGGTTTCACTTTTGTTTTTTTACTTTTATCCTTTTACTTTTATCTTTTATCTTTATTAAACCCACCCCTGGCCCCCTTCTTATGCAGGGCAGGCTCTCCAGGTAAGGGAACCCTGGAAACTACCCTACCTCTAACCTCTACAGAAAGGCGAGTTTTTCTTAAACAGTCCCGGCGATAGCCGGAGAGAATGAAGCAACCTGGGAAAGTCCCTAGTTGTCAAGCAGGGTTTTTATAGATTCTATACCCCTGACCTGCAATTAACCGGATAGCTCTGCACAATTTCCTAAATACTTTTGATCTAACAGAGAAACACAAAGGGGGCACTAAGAGACCCAGAGAAAAACCTGAACTAAAAATTGCTAATTTTGCTTAAATTTTGAGGAAATAATGAAAGGCAGGGAATCGAAACCCCATATCGGCATTTACGGCCGCCGTAATAACGGCAAAAGCAGCCTTATAAACTGCCTTGCCGGCCAGGATGTTGCCATAGTCTCTGAACAGGCCGGCACCACAACCGATCCCGTTAAAAAATCATTCGAGATAACCGGTTTTGGCCCTGCAGTGCTTGTCGACACTGCAGGCATTGACGATTCTGGAGACCTCGGTGAAAAGAGAGTGGAACGCACACTGCGCACCCTTGATCTTATAGATCTTGCTTTGCTTGTTGTGACAGACAATTCCTGGGGAAAATATGAAAATGACCTCATATCTAAATTCCGCGGACAGGATGTTCCGTTTATTGTAATTCATAACAAGTCGGACCTGATGGAACCTTCTTCAGGTTTCAGGGAAAAAATAAAAGATATCACCGGCACTGATCTTTTTAAGTTTTCCGCAGTCGATAAACGGAATTATGAGGACCTTATAAAGCTTATAAAGGATACAATTCCTGAGTATTCCTACAAAATTCCGGCTCTGCTGGGAGATCTGATTAACCATGGAGATATTGTTATCCTTATTACACCAATTGATGTCGAGGCCCCTGAAGGAAGGCTTATCCTTCCGCAGGTTCAGGCAATAAGGGATATACTTGACAATGATGCTGTTGCAATTGTACTGAAGGAACGCGACGTTGATGCTTTTCTTAAAAAAACGCAAATCAGACCCGCACTTGCAGTTACCGATTCGCAGGTATTTGTGAAGGCGGATGCTTCAATTCCTCCCGATATTCCGCTGACAAGTTTCAGCATAATGCTTGCAAGGTTCAAAGGCGATTTTGACAGTTACCTTAAGGGAACCCCGAAAATTTCAGAGCTGAAGGACGGCGACAGGGTTCTGCTGCTCGAATCGTGCACACATCATGTTGCCTGTGACGATATCGGAAGGACAAAAATACCGCGCTGGATCACTAAATTCACAGGCAAAAATATTAAATACGATATAGTTGCAGGTCTTGACATTCTTCCCCGTCCAATTACTGATTATTCTCTGGTAATCCAGTGCGGGGGGTGCATGATAACCAGGAAACAGCTGCATAACCGGCTGCGGCCTGCAATAAAGGCAGGGATTCCGGTCACAAATTACGGAATGGCAATCGCATATGTGCAGGGAATCTATAAAAGGGCAATAGCACCATTTGTTAAGGAATCACAAAATGAGATAACTTACCTTTGATTCTGAATCTTTTATCCGGCATAATCCATTATTTTTCTCTGTGACCCTCTGTGACCATCTCTGTGGAACCTGTGCAAGTTTTTAAGTTACACGGACACAGAAGGATCCACAGAGAGACACAGAGAGTTTTCAGAACCTGAAATAAATGAACGGTATAATATCCGTAGTCCTCATCTGGTAAAGCAATAACCCGATTATCAGAATTATCGCGATCTGTCCTGCCAACGGCATTTTTACAAAAAGTCCCCTGTATGATTCCTTCAGTTTTTCAGGGAGGAAATGCATCAGATATCCGGCTGCCATTAATGCAAACACGCTGCTGTATGCAGCAAAGACACTATTGAATGAATCTGGTACAAAAGAATGGAATATCTGCCTGAACATCAGCATGACGCTGTGCATGTCGGGCGCCCGGAAAAAGACCCAGCAGAAACTTACAAACTGGAAAGTGATGAAGATGGAAATTGCTTTAATCAATTTGTTCTTATATGAATGCTGCCCAAAAATAAAGATCCGGATCTTGTCAAGCACAAGCGCGATCCCGTGAAGCCCTCCCCAGATAAGAAACCGGATATTTGCTCCATGCCATAAACCTCCGAGAAGCATTGTAATCATGAGATTTATGCATGTTCTCAGTTTCCCTTTCCTGTTGCCACCCAGGGAGATATACAGATAATCCTTGAGCCACCTCGAAAGCGAAATATGCCATCTTTTCCAGAAGTCACCGATGTCCGGCGCTTTGTAGGGTGAATTGAAATTCACGGGAAGCCTGAATCCAAGAATCAGGGCAACTCCGATAGCAATATCGGTATAGCCCGAGAAATCACAGTAAATCTGCAGGCCATAGCCATAGATTGCCATCAGATTCTCGAAACCTGAATATACGGAAGGTACATCAAAGACACGGTCAACCAGATTTATTGCAATAAAATTGGAAATGAGTATTTTTTTGACAAGCCCCTTTGATACCATGAAAAGGGCATGACCGAATTCGCGCTGCGTTAGTTTAAATTCCTGATAAATCTGAGGCATAAAAACAGAGGCTCTTACTATCGGACCTGCAACAAGATGAGGAAAAAAAGAAACATAAAAACCGAAATCAATAATATTCCTGACCGGGTCCATTTTGCGTCTGTAAACGTCGATAGTGTAACTGAGTGACTGAAAAGTAAAGAAAGAAATGCCCACCGGAAGTATTATATAGCTGATATCAAAAGATGTACCCAGAATTGAATTTGAAAATCCTGACAATATGTCAACTACTTTCAGATTACTGTCAAACAGCCTATTAATCGTATTTACTATGAATCCCGTATATTTGAAATAGGCAAGAAGTCCCAGATTTGAAACTATGCTCAGGAGGATGAAAAATTTTCTTGTCCCTTTTCTTTCAGACCTGTATATTAAAAGACCGCATGTGTAATCAACCACAGTGACAAAAATAAGGATGAAAAGAAACAACCCCCCGGTCTTGTAATAAAAGAAAAGGCTTACCAGGAAAAGGTATAAATTCCTTAGCATTAATCGTTTATAAACCAAACTATATCCGGCCAGAACGATCAGGAAAAAAATCCAGAATGCAGGTACAGTGAAAATAAATGGTTTGCTCTGGTCATACCTGAAAATATCAGAAACCACGGTCCTGAAGTAATTTTGCTTCTTATCAGGAGCGGCCTTTTCATCTGGCCGGGCCTCAATGACCGCGGGTTTTAAATTACCTGCAATAGCTGGTGAAACTATAGGTCTGTGACCTGTTTTAATCCGTGGAAAAAGATCTGACATCATGATCCTGGCAAGGGTATCAGCACCCTGATCCGTGAAATGGACATAATCCTTCTTGGCAAGAGGCGGGTCCATTCCGTTCCATCTTATAATGGATGCCTCCCCTCCCATTGCCTTTTCAGCGTCCCAGAATACAGCACCTGACTTTTTAGCCGCATTCTTCTGAGCAGTTATAATGGCCGGAATATTTGTGTAAGGCTTCACTGAATCTCCATCGCCATAAGCCATGTCTGTAAGTCCCACAAGCAGGAACCGGGTTCCCGGGGGGCATATCTCATGAAGTAAAGAAAGCTGGCGGCAGAGCCCTTTTTCATAATATGAATAACTTTCGCTCAGGTTCCTTACAATGTTCAAACCAAAATGAAGGATGACCATATCAGGGTGAAGCAATTTGAATGCTTCCTTCAGATTTTCCCTTTCAACCATTGTAAATTCAAGTCCGGCACTGCCTCTTTGCGGGATGTTGTCAACTATTATTCCCTCCCTGCTTTCAATACTCATTGCATAAATATCCGGACTCGATTTGCCTGAAAATTCTATAAGTATATTTTTTGCCCGGTAGAGAGGGCAGACGAACTCCTTAACATATTCTGCAACTTTCAATGTGTCAGTCAGGGCCGGATGAAGATCGGGTCTGACTGTAATCAGAACGGGTCCGCCGGGATTGCTGTAGAATATCCTTAGGTATTCATATTGCGAGGACGCACTGTCAGCGAACATTGAAGGGACGATCCTGATCCATGCTTTCGATTCCGTTGGAGGTACCTGACCTTCAGGAAGATATCTGCAGAAAGCCATGAAAGGGCCAAAGTTCCTGCTGGCGATCTCTCCGTTCCTGTAAGACAGATAATTGTATTTTGCCCAGTTGGACGATGCGCGCACATAAATCGATTTTGTATAACTCACCGGCATCACGGGAAGGAACAGACCGGGCCCTGTCCCGCCAGGTCCACGCTTCCTGAGATTATATCGCAGGTATGATGTTATCCTGTCGCCTTCAATCTGAGAATCGCCATAGTACATTATACGGATCTGGCCTTTCTTATTACTGAGCAAATCACAGAAGTCGCCCAGTAGGCCTGAATGATCATCACTACGGAAGGTATGGAGAGAATCTGATAAGTTTAAAGTGTCCCTGGGTAAGGAAGGAATAGTGACAGCTGAAGGTTTTCCGGCGTTGATATTGTTGCTTTTCCAGCGATCCGATAAACCACTTATGAGATCTCCGGGTATAAGAGTCTCAAGTGTAGGCAGATGAAGGTTCCATGGCAGAATGTAGGAAAGTCCCGCAAAGCAGATCAACAAGATGAGTAACAATAGGAATGACCTGAAGGGACGCATTTTATAAAAGAGATCAGCTCTTCTTCTTTATTTTTAGTATCTGCCCGGCTTTTATTTTTGACGGATCTGATATGTTATTCAGTGAAAGTACCTCTGTTGCCGTGACATTTTCAAACTGCTTTACAATATCCCAGATAGTGTCGCCTGCGCGGACAGTATACGTCACATATTCCCCGCCCGGTGCCGGCATCAGTGAAGCAACCACAGGATTTGAAGTTGCCGGCCTACCTATCATCTGCTGTTTTTCTGCAAAAGTCATCGAGTTTATCTTCGAATAATAATCTGATTTAGAAGGATCGACAAAGATCGCAAGCTTCTGCCCCACCCTGATATTATTCCTGTAGATATTGTTCCAGAACCTTATATCAGAGAGACCTATCCTGAACCATTCAGATATATAGCCAAGATTGTCCCCGTCCTTTACAGTATAGATAAGTTTTGTTTTGCCCTTGATGTCAGCAGGGAGGTAGACTGATCTTGAAGGATCGGCTGTTCTGTTTATCCGTTTAAGGTAGAGTTCAGGCTTATAGTTTCTTATTGTATCGTTCAGACCGATGAAATCGCCAATGTGACTCACAGGTAAAGTGAGGGCAAGTGGTGTTGACGACCCCGGGACAAGTCCGGTCCTGTACTGCGGATTCAGTGCCATAAGTTCTTCGAGAGGTATACCCATTACTTCCGATATCTGTTTCAGATGAATATCCTTGTTCACCATTATAGTATCGGTTGACAACGGAATATTGATCGGCAGAGGTATTATGTTATGTTCCGCATAAAAATTAATTGCATATGTCGCTGCAACATACTGGGGTATATAGCCTCTTGTCTCACGCGGCAACCTGTAATAGATATCCCAGTAGTCCTTTTTGTTTCCTGAGCGCTTTATTGCCTTGTTAACATTGCCTGGGCCGCAGTTGAAAGCTGCAATCACCAGTATCCAGTCGTTATAGATATTATAAAGGTCCTTTATGTACCTCGCTGCGGCATGGGTTGCTTTTACCGGGTCCCTGCGCTCATCCACCAGGGAGTTTATCATCAGTCCGTAAAGTTTTCCCGTGCTGAACATAAACTGCCACATTCCAGTAGCTCCTGAGCGCCTGTTCACTGCGTTAGGGTTCAAGGCTGATTCAATCACAGCCATGTATTTGAGTTCGGAAGGAAGGCCGTACGAATCAAAAATATCCTCAATGATGGGAAAATAATAGTCCATCAGTCCAAGTACAGCACTGAAATTCTTCCTCTGCTTCACTGTATAGACGTGGATATTGTTTCTTATAACACTGTTGTAAGGGAGCTTGATCAGTGAATTTATTTTGGCCAGCCGTTCAAGGTAAACAGAATCCGGATATTCCACACCTACTGAATCGCCGTTATAGATATCAGGATAATCTTTAATTGCCATCCTCACATACCAGCTGTTAACCAGGCTGTCGAGATCGTTTGCGATCTTTTCAGAATATACTTCAGATTTAAGTATTATAGTATCATTCTCAGCAAATGAACTGACAGTCAGGGCCGCAAAAATCAATATTAACAGTGATGACTTTATTTTCATTATTCAATTAATGATTTAAAACGTAAAAACAAAACTAATATTTAAACCGGCCTGGAAAACTCCAGGAACAGGTATTGTTGAAGGCCTGATTGCCAGGTCGAGTCTATCGCTGATGTCATAATTGAAAAGACTGGCATCCACATTTGCATCAAGCACTGTTATAAGGTACCAGGCTGCTATTCCGATATATGAAAGATCACGGTACCTTTTGTAATAATCAATTGCCTGAAGAAGGCGGTTCTCCACCCATGCTTCATTCGATGGTAAATATGATTTCGGAAATAATACAGGATCGTACAATTGAGGAGTGATACCGTTAATAAGGGCGATGTAGCTTTGAGTCTCAGGAATATTATCCGTAAAGTCCTGGTAAGCCTTCATCATCTGGTTGTAATACTTCCCGTTGAACCTTATGCTGTAAGCCAGTGCCCCGAAGCCTGCATATACAATGGGTATTTTCCAGTATTTTCTGTTGTAAATCTGGCCAAGACCAGGAAAAGCAACTGCAAGCATTGTAGCCTTGAATGGTTCAGCCCTAAAAGGGTTTCGCAAAGCCTTTTTAACAGGAATAGTGTCCTGTGCGTAGGCGTTACGCAACAGGCTAAACACTGCCACGATGAAAATTATTATTATTTTCCTGACTGTTCTCAAATCAATAAAAGCCGGAATTCTGCTGACATCAGACTGATCCCGTTGAGGCAAATATAATTATTTTCAGGAGTTAAGCCTGTCAAATACTCCCAAAATACGTTCCATTTCCCCGGGATCTTCGAAAGGAATCACAATTTTCCCTTTACCCTGATCATTGATCCTGAAGGTGACTTTCGTTGAGAATATACGGTTCAGATGTTCAGAAAGCTCTTGAAATTCCTCATTCAGCTTTTTCTTTCTTTCCTTCCTTTCAGGGTCTTTTATTTTTTCAGTCTGAAGGATCCTTACAAGGTCTTCCGCCTGACGCACCGACAGATCATCGTCAATAATCCTGTAATATACATCCATCTGCAATTTCGGATTTTCAATATTGACAAGTGTGCGGGCGTGACCCATCATAAGGTGTTTGTTTCTTATTCCAAGCTGTATTTCGGCGGGGAGGCGAAGAAGGCGGAGATAATTTGATATGGTTGAACGTTGTTTGCCAACCCTGTCGCTAAGTTGTTCCTGGGTCAGCCTGCACTCTTCAATAAGCCTCTGAAAGCTAATAGCCACTTCGACCGCATCGAGGTCTTCGCGCTGAATGTTCTCAACCAGAGCCAGTTCAAGCATTGCCTGATCGTCAGCGGTTCTTATATAGGCTGGTACATGAGTCAATCCTGCCATACGTGCCGCCCTTAGCCTTCGCTCCCCTGCAATCAGCTGATACCTTCCATCGCCTGTTTCCCTGACAGTAAGAGGCTGGACTATACCAAGTTTATTTACAGAAGAAGCAAGTTCCTCGAGTGCCTGATCATCAAAATGTGTTCTTGGCTGAAAGGGGTTTCCATCAATTGAGTCGATGGAAATGTCCTGATTAGCCTCGATCTTCTTTTCAAGAGCTTCCTTTTCAACACCTTCAATCAAAGCTCCCAGGCCTCTTCCAAGTGCATTTTTCTGTGTCATGGCAATCGGTTATTACTATGATCATAATTTGTTTTCGGTATATAAGGCAGCAACATGATCCTGCTTTTCAATAAGTTCCTTCGCTAGGTTAAGATAGTTTACAGTCCCCCGCGAATCAGCATCGTACAGGATTGCCGGCTGTCCGAAACTTGGCGCTTCTGAAAGCTTTACATTTCTCTGGATAATGGTTTTGAATACCATTTGCTGGAAATGCTTGTTAACTTCTTCGGCCACCTGGTTAGATAATCTCAGCCTTGAATCGTACATTGTAAGAAGAAATCCTTCAATCTCAAGTTCAGGATTAAGATTGTTCTGAATAATTTTTATGGTGTTGAGAAGCTTCCCCAGACCTTCAAGTGCAAAATACTCACACTGAACCGGAATTATCACTGAATTGGCGGCAGTGAGGGCGTTCACTGTAAGAAGGCCCAGCGAAGGGGAACAATCGATCATCACATAATCAAAATTACCTGCAACTTTCCCGATCACATTTTTAAGAACTTTTTCCCTTTCCGGCCTTTCCAGCATCTCAATCTCCGCTCCGACCAGGTCTATATTCGAAGGCAGAACAGAGAGGTTCTCAATACCACAACCAATCATTGCTTCTCCCGGCTCCCTGCCGTCAATCAGGCAATCGTAAACTGTGCACTTTATCTGCCGTATGTCAACCCCGATGCCCGAAGTGGCATTTGCCTGTGGATCAGCATCTACTATCAGCACTTTCTTTTCAAGTGCAGCAAGACTGGCTGCAAGATTAATTGCCGTAGTAGTCTTTCCAACCCCACCCTTCTGATTTGCTATTGCTATGATCCGTCCCATTTGTAATACCTTATTAATTTCATGTCAATATTTTGAGCTTCAAATTTACGATTAAAGAGCTATCGGTCCCGGAATGAAAATAATGTAATTGTAAACATTTCATTTGTGGTTTTCAACATTTTATTAACAGGCAAAAATTGAATATCGTATTTTATATCACTGACTTAATGAATATTACAAAACATTTGGATCATTGTTGAAAATTTTATTGATGGCGCTTTCAATATGCCTATTTATTTACATCTTTGCTCAGGATTAAACAAAAACCGATGGAACAAGTTACCGGCGACCAGCAATGGTTCGTCATAGTGAATCCAAATGCCGGAAACGGGAAAGGGAACAGGGACTGGAAAAGAATCTCCGGCCTTTTTGAAAAAAATCAGATTAACGCCCTGATAAAATTCACTGAGAGAAAAGGTCAGGCAATCGAATTTACCCGACAGGCTATTGCAGACGGATTCAGAAAAGTAATTTCAATTGGCGGCGACGGCACGCTGAATGAGGTGGTCAACGGCGTTTTCCTCCAGGACTGTTGCTCACCAAAAGAGATAATTCTTGGAATGATTCCGATTGGAACAGGCAACGACTGGGGCCGCATGTTTGGAATTCCGCTCGTTTACGAAGGCGCAATAGAAGTAATAAAAGCCGGAAAGACGATGCTCCACGATATAGGGCTCATCGACTATTATGACGGAGAAAAAAAGGAAAAGAGGTATTTCATTAACATAGCAGGGCTGGGCTTTGAGTCGGTGGTTGTGAAAAAGACAAACAAGCAGAAAGACAAGGGAAAAAGCAGCAAGGCAATTTATTTGTACAATCTGCTTTCAAGCCTGATAGCTTACAGGAATACTCCTGCTGAAATCGTTATTGACGGCAAAAAAATTTCAGCCAGGGTTTTTTCAGTAAATATCGGCAACGGGAGATACTGTGGCGGAGGCATGCGTCAGACTCCGGAAGCCCTGCCTGACGATGGCCTTTTCGATATCACCGTAATAAGGGAAATCGGACGCATTGAGATAATAAAAAACCTTAAGCTGCTTTACGACGGAACAATCCTCAGCCACCCGAAAATAGACGGGTACCGCAGCACCAACCTGAAAATCTCCTCTGATCATGTATTGTTTCTTGAAGCCGATGGAGAATCCCTCGGCCATACTCCTGCTGAATTCAGTATAATCCCTTCGGCAGTAAATATTATCTATGGAACCAGGCTTATTCAGTGACAGTTATCTCATAGAGCTTCGGCCATCTCTTGCCGGTGACGAAGATCCTTCCGCTATGGGAATCAAAAGCTATTCCGTTCAGGACATCAGCATCTGTCTTCTTTCTTTCTGATTCGGGAAGTATGCCTGAAAGGTCTATATACGCTAATACCTTGCCTGAAGCGGGATCAATCCTTGCTATCATGTCGGTTTGCCAGATATTTGCCCAAATTTCACCCTTGATATATTCAAGTTCATTCAGCTGGTCAACTTTTTTAGTGTTATCATATACTTCAAGCCTCGAAGCTACTGTAAACGTCTCCGGTTCAAAAAAATAAAGCACATTAGTGCCATCGCTCATGACAATCCTGTCGTTAATTGTTGTCAGGCCCCATCCTTCTGTCTGATAAAAAATCTTATTGATCAGGGTAAAATCCGACTTCTTGTACACGAAGCCGACTTTGCTCCTCCATGTAACCTGATATATCCTGTCTTTGAAAAGAGTGATGCCTTCGCCGAAAAGTGAAGGATCGAGATTATGCTGACGAAGCACTTTCCCTGTTTCAAGTTCCACTTCCCTCAAACTTGAACCCGCTTCCTGCCCTGTCCCTTCATAAAGTACGCCATTGTCATAAAACAGTCCCTGTGTAAAAGCCTCCGAATCATGAGGGTACGCGTGCACCACTTTATACCCTTCTTTTCGGGGAACAACATCTGAATAAACTATTATGAAACGAGTCACATTATCTATCTTTCCTTTTCCGTAGGCGACAGCCTTAACCGATTTCCGGCCTGTTGAAGATATAACAGAGGAGGGAATGGAATATTCCCAGGGTGAGGATTTAAGAACGGTAACCTCCTTTCCGTCAAAAAAAATCTTTACGGAATCAACGACTGATTTTTCCGATTTCGGAGACACTGATACCTTTACCTGATCCTTAAGCTTATATCCGGCGTTTTCAGCCGGTGATATCATTTTTATGAGTTCTTCAGGATTAATGATACTTCCTGCCGGAAACTGAGGTCTATTTCCATTCATCCCACCTTTTTTACCTGCACGTCCTGAGCATGACAGTGTCCAGGTAAGCAGGAGAATGAAGGACGAAAGAATGACATATTTTATGCAATCATTCTTCATTTTGTTTTTCTTTCTTTCCAAAAAGACGTCTGAGGCTGTTTTTTCTTGCAGCAACTATCTGCTTTTCCATCTCTTTTTGCTGGAGATCAAAAGGTACCAGAATCTGCCATACTTCACTCCACCCCGGAAAACCTCCAAGGTTCTTGTCGTCAATATAAATATCGGCATCTATTTTCCTGCTTATGGAGTCATCCAATATCTCTTCGGGATAGTTTTTGTTTACGGCATAAAATTCAATTCCGTTTTTCCTGCAGAATTCAACAGCTTCGTCAAGTTCAGTGCCTGTACGGAATGTCCACAGTATCAATCTCGCTCCGAGCTTTTCGAGTTCCCTGAGGGTTTGAAATGCAAATAACTTTTCCTTCCCTATGCCCGGATATTCATGTTCAACAATTGTACCATCAAAATCAATTGCTATTCTGATGTTTTTGAAATTGACCATTCAGACAGAATTTAAAAATGCAAATCTAATAAAAAACAAATAATGACAAAAACATTTGAAAATCAATGCAATTTGATTTTTTAACAAGATATCAGAATTCTCATGAGGATCAGGATGAAAAGTACCGGCCCGAAAATCATTTACTAGTTACTTAATGGAATTTCTTCTACTTTTGTTTCCTGCTCATCTGAATATAATTTACTTATGAAACATGTTCCCAATTTTATAACCCTCCTGAATCTTACAGCCGGATTTATCTCTATTATTTTTGCATTTAACGGGGATCTTGTAATTTCCTCATGGCTGATCATTGCAGCTATGGTGTTTGATTTTTGCGACGGCTTTGCTGCACGGGTGCTTCATTCCTATTCGGAAACGGGGAAAGAGCTCGATTCACTTGCAGATATGGTAAGTTTTGGAATCGCCCCGGCAATAATCATTTACAAGATGATTGACAACTTCCATGGAGTTGCATTCGGACAATTTTCATCGGGAGCAGCGATCGTAACAGCAGTTTTACTCAGGTACATTCCCGTTGCGATGCCTGTATGCGCCGCCCTTCGCCTCGCCAAATTTAATATCGACCCTGGTCAGAAATATTCATTCAAGGGGTTGCCAACCCCGGCAAATGCTCTGGCCGTGATCTCAATTGTAATAGGTGCAAATTACTCAGGATCACATGTAATCATATCTTTTGCATCTTCTCCTGTGGCCCTCGGCATTTACACTCTTATCCTCTCAGTGCTTATGGTCACCAGCATTCCCCTGCTCTCTCTTAAAGCAACCGACCTCAGGTTCAGGGGGAACGAAGGCAGATACATTCTTGCAGGACTCGTACTTGCTTCGTTCGCCATATTCAGGTTTGCCGCTGCACCACTAATTATCCCTTTGTATATCGTTGCATCGTTTATAGGAAGACTTTTCTGACAGAGGGCCGGAGTTCATAAAATTAATTATCAATATTGCCTAGAGGAAATCTCCTTTCATAAAGAGATAAAGCCCATTTTATTATGAACCAGCTTAATAAAATGAAAGCCGGCCATATAAGATATTGAAGTATTGCGAAAGTGTACATTGCTTATGGTTTTTGTGTGTTTATCTTTTGTGTTTTAATATACATGTCCTTCTTTTTTCAGTTCATCCGCTGTAACCCTTTTGTTATTAATTGATCTCCAGGCATACCAGATATATGCAAGCACAAACGGAATAATAAAAGAGACGTACATCATGGTCTTCAGCGTAAACCGGCTTGAGCAGGCATTTTGTATAGTCAGTGAACTCTGAAGTTCGCGGGAAGAGGGATAGAAAGCAGTTCCGTTAAATCCGGCAATAATGAAAAGGGAGAAAACTGCAAGAACTGTTCCTCCTCCTGTAAACCATATGCCCTTCCTGCTTGCTTTAAAGAAAGTAATCCCGATTCCATACAATACCCCGATAACACCTGCAAGAAAAACTACCAGGATTACGGGCATCCCTGTCAGATTATGGAAATACTTGAATTTCTCCATTGTAACTGCTCCAGTGGTTTCGTTTACTGCGAAACCCTCCGCCAGCAACAATATGACCACAAAAAACAGGAAGAATACAAGAAAGCTTATAGAATTCATTATCAGCTTACCGTTTGATTTTTCAACAAGAGAACTGTCTTCAACGGAATTAATGACATAAAGTAATCCGTTCACACGTGAAAGGAACAGCACGCTCAGACCCAGGGAAAGGTTTCTGGCATTAAGCAATGCCTCAAGCCCGTGCCATTTGTTAGCCCACTGCACCTGGTTCATCGTGTTAAGACTGAACTGTGATCCGGTGAAGAATGTTGCAACGGCTACCCCGATCAGAAATGGGCCTAATGAACCGTTCAGTAAAAGAAAAACATCGAAAGTTTTCTGCCCGTATACATTTGAAGGCTTCGAACGGTATTCATAGGCAACGGCCTGAATGATAAAGCTGAAAAGAATTGCAGTCCATACCCAGTATGCTCCGCCGAAGCTTGCCGAATAAAACAGGGGGAATGCTGCAAAAAAAGCACCGCCGAAAGTGACCAGCGTTGTAAATGTGAATTCCCATTTTCTTCCGAAGGTGTTTACCAGCAATGATTTCTGAATATTGTTTTCAGGAAGGGAAAAAATCATCGATTGTCCGCCCTGGACAAACATAAGGAAGACCAGGAGACTTGCAAGAAGGGAAATTATTATCCACCAGTAGTGTTGCAGAAAAATATATGAAACCATTGTTGTCATGATCGTTTCCTCCTAATGTTTTGGTCCCAGTTTTATCTGTCTTATCATAATTGAGATTTCAGCAATCAGCAATCCCGTGAACAAGATTGCAAACAGGATAAATGTGGTTATCACTGATCCCGGCTCTAAATGCGACACGGCAGCTGAAACAGGCATAAGATCCTGGATTATCCATGGCTGGCGACCCATTTCAGCAAGGACCCATCCTGACTCTCCGGCAATGTAAGGAAGAAGAATTGAACAGAGCGCCACCCAGAGAAACCATCGGTTTTTCAAAAGGGTTCCCCTGTAAAGGTACCAGAGCGCCAGTACAAACACAAGTACGAAGTAAAATCCAAGGATCACCATTGCGTGAAAGGAATAGAATGACGCTTTAATGTTTGGGATAACATCTTCGGGCCTTGCCAAAAATGCATAGCCGAAATACCTGAAGTAGTCGTTTGTGAATTTTTTATCGCGAAACATGCCTGATAGTTCAGCAGCCTTGTCTGTCTGGTTGTTCTGCTTTGCTGCTTTATAGTCAGTCAGTGTATTCCTGGCCACTTTCCCTTTTTCAATTTTCTCTGACACTGATAGTATGTTCCTTGAAGGGTTGCCGGAAACCAGGTCCCTGATGCCTGGTACAAAAGTATCGCTGCTGCCCCCGGTCATTATCGAGAGAAATCCGGGGATCCTTATTTTAAATGCAAAATCGTTTACCTTCTTTTCTCCTATTGACCTGTCTGATTCCTTCAGAACTCCTACTGCAACAAGTCCGGCATTCTCTGTCCCGTCATAAAGTGATTCCATTGCTGCAAATTTAACAGGCTGGACTTTTGCAAGCAATCTGGCAGAACCGTCTCCGGTATAGGCAACCAGAAAGCTTGACAGCAGTCCGAAAATCCCGGATATAAGAATACTTCTGGTGGCCAGGAATTTTTCCCTTTTCCTGAGGAGGTAATAAGCGCTTATACCAAGAACAAACATCGATGCCAGAAGGAAACCTGATGAAATTGTATGAAGAAATTTATTGACCGCAACTTCGTTGAAAAGCACGCTCCAGAAGTTTGTCATCTCGTTCCTTGCAGTTGCCGGATTAAAAACCATTCCAACCGGATTCTGCATCCAGGAATTTGCAACCAGGATCCAGAGGGCTGAAAGATTGGCCCCTATTGCAACGAGCCAGGAAGATAAAAGGTGGGACTTCTTACCAACCTTGTTCCATCCGAAGAACATGACCGCAACAAACGTTGATTCAAGGAAAAAGGCAAGGATACCTTCAATTGCCAGAGGGGTTCCGAAAATGTCGCCGACAAACCAGGAGTAATTTGACCAGTTAGTGCCGAATTCAAACTCGAGAATAATTCCAGTGGCAACACCGATCGCAAAATTAATCCCGAAAAGTGTCATCCAGAATCTTGTCATTCTTTTCCATGCCTCGTTGCCGGTCCTGACATAAATTGTCTCCATTATTGCAATTATGAATGAGAGGCCCAGGGTAAGAGGAACGAAAAGCCAATGGTATATGGCTGTCAGGGCAAATTGTGCCCTCGACCAATCCAGAAGGGTTAAATCGACGTTTTCAATCATAGTTTTATTTTGAGTTTATTAACTGATTCAGTACATATTCACTCTTATCCTTTTCAGTGTCTGTCTTCCTTCCAAGAAAATCCTGAAAAAAGAAAATCTTAAGAATGAAAAAAATTATAAAGAGCTTTATTGCTATTATAATCCAGACTCTTTTCCCCCACCATGACATACTTCTGAACCCGTCATAATAAAAATGGAACAATTTAATCATGGAAGAAACCAGGCAGTTCATATTCAATAGTTTATTCCGGTTTATCCTTTTTGCCGGCATTTTTTATTACCGTCTTTCCATTTTCAGCCTTCACCGGTTTCTGCTCAGTTTCGTGGTGTTCGATTCTGAAATCCAGAGGGACTTCATCCTCAAGGCTCGAAGTTATCTTCTGAACCGCCTTGAACCCGTAAAAAAACTCCCGCGCAAATACCCTGATAACAGTGTATCCCGGAATGCCAAGAATCATTCCCGGTATTCCTGCAGCATAGCCGGAGGCAAGAACTATAATAAAAATTTCAAGCGGGTGGGCTCTGACGCTGTTTGAAAATATGACAGGCTGAAAAACAACATTGTCTATAAGGTGTGTTATGGCTTCAACAATTATCATGTAATAAACAAGCGGCACCACAACCGTTTGGAAATCCTGATTTATGTGTGAAGCGACTCCCATGGTAATTGCAATAAACAACCCAATCCAGGGACCCACATATGGGATCACATTGAGAATGCCAAGGAGAAGTCCCATTACAAGAGCCTGCTGGAAGTCGATCCCGGCAATTGTCATTCCGATGTCGATCAGGATCATTATGCATGTACTCTGGATTACAATTCCAATAAAATACCTTGTAAGAAGACGTTTTATTGAATTCAGGGCCCTTGTTACATTTTCCACATATTTATCGGGAATCCACATCAGTATGGATTCAAAAAACAAATGCTGGTCTTTCAGGAAAAAGAAGGTAATGAATGTCACTGAAAAAATTGCTATGATCACGTTTCCAAGTGTGCTTATCAGGGAGCCGAGAAATCTCTTGATCACCTCGATATTAAGTATTCCGGAAACTTTGGAGTTAATATAATCCTTTATCGACAGGGAATTTGAAATGGAAGGGTTAATGGTTTTTAACAGATTATCCAGTTTATTGATAGGCACGTCTGCAATCTGTACTATCTTTTTGCTGTCAATTGTCGAAAAATAGTTGATCTGCCTGGTGACAAGAGGTACGAAAATTACAAAGAAAGTGATTATGGCTCCCCAGATTATAAGGAGCGTAATTAAGGCACTCAGTGCCTGGGGGAAATGCCATTTACCTAATTTGATCCGGCTGAAAAGGTCAACCAGGGGACGGCCCATTATCGACAACACTCCCGATACCAGGATGTAAACTATAATACTCCGGAAGAACCACAGGCAAGCGACAAAAACCAGTATCCCTATAAAAATCAGAATGTACCTTATAGTGGCTTTCATCGCAGAGGTTTTTCTATTCAAATCTAAGTAATTTTTTTGAATTTAATAGTTGCATGCGTAATCATCAACTATGTCATATTGTCATATATTCTAGCAATAAATATGCCATTTTGACACATAATCGATTTTGGAACGGACTTTGAAATATAAAGGTCGTTTGAGTTTAATGTTTAACTAAAATATAAGGAAGACAAAACTATGTTACCAACAATTTCAAAAAGAAGTTACAGCCCGCTTTACATGCCCGGTTTTTTTGATGACGATTTCTTACCGTTATTTAAAAACAGGTCCAATTCAATGCCTGCAGTAAACATAAGGGAAGATGAAAAAAGATATTCTCTTGATCTTGCTGTCCCCGGAATGGAAAAGAAAGATCTGAAGATCGATATCGAAGAGGATATACTTACAGTATCCTCTGAAACCAGGAATGAATCGGAAGAAAACGGTGACGGTTACAAGAGGAAAGAGTTCAGCTATTCATCGTTCTGCAGGAATTTTCAGATACCTGAAAATGTAAACAAGGACAAGATTGAAGCTAATTACAAAGATGGAGTGTTGAGCGTCATTCTGCCTAAAATGGAAGAAGAAAAAACGAAGGTTTCCAAACAGGTTAAGATTTCATAAAAAAAGGATCCCGGCCAGGTGCCGGGATTTTTTTTGTTCAGTTCTCATTGACCTTTTCTCCGAATCTTTTCCCGAACTCTTCAAGAGCATCTTTTTTCCCGGCTCCGGGAGCAAATTTGAAAGATGCGGGTTCATCAAAAACATTCAGTTTAAGCTTTCTCAGCGTTTCAAGAATTATTCCGCAAGCTTCACCGCTCCAACCGTAAGAACCGAATGCTCCGGCTGTTTTACCTTTGTCGCGCAACGGATTGATAGCTGCAAATAATTTATAAACCGGAAGCAAGGTGTTCTGGTTTATTGTCGGTGAACCAACCAGTATAGCATCAGCAGATGCAAGCTTTTCATCAAGCTCATCACCTGAAATATTTTCAATATCTGAAATCTCCACATCAAATTTCCCTGCCTTGCCAATACCCGAAACGATATACCCGGCTGCCTGTTTTGTGAAACCATAAGCTGAAACATAAGTAACAAGTATCTTTTTTACGGTCTTCTTTGCAACAATATCAAGATATGCATTTGCAAGTTTTTCAGTGAGATCAATCACTTCGTTGTGGTTTTTCATGTGAATCGGGCCATGACCCGGACAAATAGCGTCTATTTCAAGGGGCCTTATCTTTTCAATTGCCTTTATCATGAACTTGCTGAAAGGCTTGAGGATTACATCAAAGTAGTACCTGAATGCCGAAGCGTATTCGTCATCAAGACTGCTTATCATGTTTTCGCTGCAATAATGAGCGCCAAATGAATCACATGTAAACAATATCTTTTCCTCAACCAGATATGTATAAATTGTATCGGGCCAATGAAGGTTCGGGGCTGAAATGAACCGGAGGGTCTTGTTACCGAGATCGAGTGTGTCCCCGTCTTTCACCACTTTCGATCTGAACGGTTTGTTGGCAATATCTTCAAGATATCTTATTGCGTTTCCGCTTCCGACTATTGTTGCATCCGGGGCGAGGTCAAGAATTCTTGCGAGACATCCGGAGTGATCCGGTTCAGTATGATTAAGGATAATGTATTGCAGATCAGCCGGATCCACAACTGAATGAAGCTTTTCATTGTATGTATTGAAGAATTTATCCTTGGCAACCTCAATAAGAGTCTTTTTTGGTGCATCAATGAAATAGGAATTATAGGTAGTGCCGAATTCAGTTGTCATTACAATATCAAAAGTTTTGATATCATAATCGAGAATCCCTATCCATTTAACATCACTTGTTATGTCTATAACCCTGTCATCTCTTTTTTTCATGCCATGTGATTATTCAGATTTTTGCTATAACGCTTTTGTTAGCCTTTACCTGCTGAAGTATGGGTATCTTAACTTCAGTCCCGACAGGCAGGAAAATATCGACTCTCGATCCAAACTTAATGAAGCCCAGTTCGTCTCCCTGTTTGACATCCTGTCCTTCCCTGGCATATGTGACAATCCTTCGAGCAACAGCACCGGCAATCTGCCGGACAAGGATCTCAGTTCCTTCTTTTGTTTCGACAACAATGGTGCTTCTTTCATTGAGTTCAGAAGATTTCGGGTGCCAGGCTACCATATAATTTCCGGGATGATATGCAACATATTTAATATGTCCCGAAACAGGGTACATATTGCTGTGCATGTTAAAGGGTGACATGAAAATCGAGATCTGGAGCTTCGTATCCTTAAAATACTCCTTCTCCAGAGTCTCCTCAATTACAACTACCTTTCCATCGGCAGGAGCGTAGATCAGTCCGGGGTCCGGTTCGAGATCCCTGGAAGGAAACCGGAAGAAAAAGAGGATGAAAACATACAGCATAAGAGAAGCTATCAGGAATGTCCACCTTAAAAGGTGATTTTCAGGCCATAAAATATTAACAAGAATATTCAGAGCAAGAATTACTATAAATCCAAATACCAGTATTTTATACCCTTCCTTATGAATGCTCATAGTTCTCCAATATTTGCACAAAACTAATCAAGACTTGTCAATCATCCAAAAAGCGCAACAAAAAGAAAGACGACAGGAAATGACATCAGTGCACTGTCGAAGCGGTCAAGGAATCCGCCGTGACCGGGCATTACCTTTCCCGAGTCCTTTACTCCCATACTGCGCTTGAGCATTGATTCAACAAGGTCTCCGAATGTCCCGGTTACTGAAATCAGCACTGCGATCACGATCCATCCAAAAGTACTTATCGCTCCAAGCCATCCCGATAAAAGCCATGCTGCCAGAACTGAGATTAACGTTCCTCCAAAGAATCCTTCCCACGATTTTTTCGGGGAGGTCCTTTCCATGAGCCTGTGCCTGCCAAAAGCCGCACCTGTAAGATACGCGCCGGTATCGTTTGCCCAGAGGATCAGGATGAATCCAATGATCAGACCAGGTGAGAAAACCAGAGCACCATGAGGCAGCAACGATTCTATTCCCGTCTTTGAAAATGCAAGGTAAGGGAAAAGAGAAACAGGAAGGGCAACGTAAAAAATTGCAAAGAAGGTATGTGCAAGCGAGTCAAACGGCTTATCCTGTTTTCTGTAAAGCTCCGAAATCATGATTGCAAGGCTCAGCGGAATAAGAATAAGATAATACTCCTTTGATATAAATCCGGCGGCGACAAGGGTTGAAACAGAATACAGGGCAATACCCGTAATAATCCCGGCAATAGTCTGGGGAGATGCCCCGTTGTCCCTGACCATATGATAATATTCACGCTGACCTCCGGTTATTATAACAAGTCCAGTAATAAAAAATGAAACAGGGTGAAGCCAGAATCCTCCAAGAATGAAAACTACAATCCAGAATGCGGTTATTGTCCGTCTTAAGAAGGTACTCAAAGTTCGGTTTTTTTATCCTTTTCCTTTTCGCTGGTGCTTTTCTTTGATGTTTTACCGGAATCTTTTTTCACCTTTTTGCCGGCATTCAGAGGTTCCTTATTATCGATCGGAGGCTTGATCTCCAGGGCAACTGCTACAGAAGCAGATTCAGCTGAAGGTTCCTGCTGCTTGAGTGCAGCTTCCCTTTCCTCTTTCAGCTGATCGGCTTTTCTTTTCCCGTAAATCCTCTCAAGATCCTCACTGAAGATAACCTCCTTATCGAGAAGCAACTCAGCAAGCTCAACCAATCCTTTCATATTATGCCTCAGAACATTGAGAGCGCGTTCGTACGATTCCTCGATTATCTGTTTCACTTCCTGGTCGATGATCTCAGCTGTTTTTTCGCTGTAAGGTTTAGTAAATCCGTAATCGGACTGGCCTGATGAATCATAGAAACTCACATTCCCCACCTTATCACTCATCCCGAAAAACGAAACCATGGCGTATGCCTGTTTTGTTATCTTTTCAAGGTCGCTGAGGGCACCCGTAGATATTTTGCCAAAAACCAGCTGTTCCGACGCTCTGCCTCCCAAAGCATAGGCCATTTCATCGAGGAGCTGCTCACGTGTTGTTATCTGGCGCTCTTCAGGAAGATACCAGGCTGCACCGAGCGCTCTTCCCCTTGGTATTATTGTAACCTTTACAAGAGGGCTCGCATATTCAAGCATCCAGCTGACTGTAGCATGTCCGGCTTCGTGATAGGCGATTGTTCTCTTTTCATCCATTGAAATTATCTTGTTCTTTCTTTCAAGGCCGCCCACTATCCTGTCGATGGCATCCAGGAAATCCTGCTTTTCAACCACAGTCTTGTTACTTCTTGCTGCAATTAGTGCTGCTTCATTACATACATTTGCTATATCAGCTCCCGAGAAACCGGGAGTCTGTCTTGCAAGGAAAGTGATATTAAAATTCTTTTGGATTTTTATAGGGCGCAGATGCACTTTGAATATCGCTTCCCGTTCATTAAGGTCTGGCAGTTCAACATGTATCTGGCGGTCGAATCTTCCTGCCCTCAGCAGGGCGCGGTCGAGTATGTCGGCCCTGTTTGTTGCTGCAAGGATAATGACGCCCATGTTTGTCCCGAAGCCATCCATTTCAGTAAGAAGCTGATTAAGCGTATTCTCACGTTCATCATTTGAGCCGAAATTCACGTTCCGGCCCCTTGCACGGCCAACAGCATCTATCTCATCTATAAAGACGATGCATGGTGCTTTTTCCTTTGCCTGTTTAAAAAGATCCCTGACCCTTGAAGCGCCTACTCCAACGAACATTTCGACGAAATCGGATCCGGAAATGGAAAAGAAGGGTACATTTGCCTCGCCGGCGACAGCTTTTGCAAGAAGCGTTTTTCCGGTTCCCGGAGGACCGATAAGCAATGCTCCTTTCGGAATTTTCCCGCCAAGCGCCGTGTACTTCTTCGGGTTCTTGAGAAAATCAACTATCTCCATCACCTCGGTCTTGGCTTCTTCAAGCCCCGCAACATCATTGAAGTTGATTTTAACATTTGTATCCTTGTCGAAGATCTGTGCACGCGACTTGCCGACACTGAATATTCCTCCGGCTCCGCCGGCTCCTCCTCCTGACATCCTTCTCATAAAGAATATCCAGACGAAGATAAAAAGCAGTGGAAGAAGTATCCACCCAAGAATATCGCTGAGGTAATTATGACGCGTTTCCGATTCCGGATAAACATAATCCTTTTCTTCATAGCCGGCATTTTTCTGCTCCTCGAGAAGAAATGACTGAAAAGTGCTTATGTCGCCAATGTTGTAAATATAGTTCGGCTTTGAAACCCCAAGGCCTATCCCGTTATTCCCGTTTTTAGGGAGATTAGGGTACCTGCCCGATTCAAGAGCTTGTTTATTAAGATATATCTCGGCGAATTCCTTATTTACCACTACAATCCTTTCAATATCTCTTTTGGCGATCATTTCTTTGATGTCGCGTGTCTGGGCCTTTGGAGTCGACTTTCCGCCGTAAAACAGTTGAAAAGCGATTATAGATAAAGCCAGTATTGCAAAGATCCAGTTGGAATTGAACTTTGGTTTTAAGTTCTTATCAGGCAACTTGTCAGGTCCCTGGTTAAGATTATTATTTCCTGCCATAAATAATTTACTTATTGTGCATTATCTTTCACCGCTTCTATTGATGCGTCAGCCCAAAGCGATTCAAGGCTGTAAAAATGTCTGTACTCCTCAAGAAAAATATGTACAACGACATTACCATAATCCAAAAGTACCCAGAAACAATTGTCAAGTCCTTCAATATGTCCAGGCTTTTCTCCTGTTCCTGTTCTTACTGTATTCTCAACTGATTCACACAGTGAATCAACCTGCGTCATTGATGTTCCATGGCATAAAACAAAATAATCAGCAATTCTGTTTTCAAGCTTTCTTAAATCAATTTTAAGAATATCATGGCCTTTCTTTTCAAAAATCCCTTTTATTATATTTTTAATTAGTGATTCTGTTCCGTCCTTTATTTTCTTCATTAATAAATGTCAGTTAAATATCAAGTTGCAAAAATACGAACTTTTATCAGTATTTTTGTAAGAGCTCTTCTCTTTTTACAAATTAGGTGCCATGCAGTTAAATGGTGAGATTACGACTATATTAAGCAAAGTTTTTCAAAAAATTATACTATGATTGCCCCTTCAAAGCATATTTTCCGCGATACGCTGGAGTCGACAAACGCTTATGCGGCAGAGCAATTAAAGCATGAAATGCTTCCCGAAGGCACTGTTATTTATTCAAACTACCAGTCGGCAGGCAAAGGGCAACAGGGGACCAAATGGGAAAGCCAACCGGGAAAGAACCTACTTCTGAGCATTATATTTTACCCGAAATCGATAAAGCCCGAAAATCAGTTTATCGTCTCAATGGCAGTTTCGCTGGGGATCCATGATTTCCTTAAAACAAGGGTCAGGGGATGCAAGATCAAGTGGCCCAATGATATTTATATTGATCATGACAAAATTGCCGGAATACTGATCGAAAACTCAATTATGGGCAATTCTATAATAAGCACAATTGCCGGTATAGGCCTGAACGTCAATCAACTTGAATTTTCAGAGCATTCGCCCAAAGCTGTTTCTCTAAAAATGATCACAGGAAAAAATTATGATCTGAGAGATTGTCTTGAGAACCTGGTTTCCAATGTTGACAGAAGATACAGACAAATCTTCTCCGTCCATTCCCAGAAGATCAGGAATGATTACATTTCATGCCTTTACGGATTTATGGAATGGAGATATTTTCTGACCCGGGATGGCATACTTCATGGCAGGATAACATCAGTTAAGGATTCGGGATTGCTGCAGGTGGAAGACGAGTCGGGAATGATGCACGAATTCCGTTTTAAGGAAATAGATTTCAGAGCATAGCGGCATCCCACCCATCAAATTTTTCCATTTCATCAATAACTGTTTCAAGAAACTGCCTTACAGGCTTTTCCACCATCATTTTCAAGAAAGGATTAAGTTCCGTGTCAACTGTTATCCTGACTTCAGTTTCTCCGTCATGCCCTTCCATAATATCGAGCATAAGTGAAAAATCGTCAGGTTTCATAGCCGAACCGGTGATAACAACTCTGCTAAAAGGTTTCCTTTCAGTTATTCTGGCACTTACATGCCCAAAATAAGTAACCTTGAAACTGCATGATTCCCTTTCAACGCTTAGTCCATCGACAATCTTATCAGGAATGAACTGCTTTAAGTTCCTGAGATCAGTGACAAATTTATAAATTGATTCAGGCTTATGATCGAGCCTGCCTGTCCTGCTTTCAAATTTCAATTCCCCTGCCATGATTACCTGACTCCCCAACTGGCAGGATCGATCCGCCATTTTTTCAAGGTTTCTGTCTCAGCCTGGCCAATATAACCTGATCTTACAGCAGCCTCAATAAGGGTGCTGTAATTTGTGAGTGTATGGAGTTCGCATTTTTCTGAATGAAATGCATCAGCAGCTTTCTTAAACTCATAAGTAAAAATGGCGATCATGCCCTTAACTTCACATCCGGCATTCCGTAGAACCTTAGCAGCATTGAGGCTGCTCCCTCCTGTAGAAATAAGGTCCTCAATAACTACAACTTTCCGGCCTTTTTCATAGGACCCTTCAATCTGGTTGCCAAGACCGTGCGACTTTGCTTCAGACCGCACATAAATAAAAGGCAGACCCAGCTTGTCGGCAACAAGAGCCCCGTGCGCAATCGCTCCGGTGGCTACTCCTGCAATAATCTCAGTATCAGGGTAATAATTTTCTACAGCATGAGCAAATGAATCCCTGATGAAGCTTCTGACTTCAGGGTACGAAAGCGTTTTCCGGTTATCGCAATAAATTGGTGATTTCCATCCCGAAGCCCATGTAAAAGGATTTGATGGTTGTAATTTAATTGCTTTAATTTGCAGGAGATATTCGGCGATCTTATTTGAATTATCTTCCATTTGAATATGTATAAAGTTCATTTTGAAAACAGATTCATACTGATAAGTCCTGAACCTGACCGCTTACAAAAATACGGCTTATTCCATAAATTCAGCAATACCAGCGATCTTTATAAGCTTATATCTGAATTCCAAACAGATACATCAATTCCATCGGTCAATGTCTATGGCCCCGACATCAAGCATATCTGGAAGATATTCAGGATATACTTCACCGAAGTCGGTGCAGCAGGGGGGCTTGTGAAGCATCAGAACGGCAAATATCTCTTCATCGAAAAAAAAGGAAAGCTCGACCTGCCAAAAGGACATATAGAGCACGGTGAAGGACCGGATGAATGTGCCCTGAGAGAGGTACATGAAGAGTGCGGCATATCAGGTCATTTTATAGTAAAGGCTCTTGAACCCAGTTATCACACATATACCTGGGAAGGCATCTCATACCTGAAAAAGACCAGCTGGTTCCTGATGTATTATGACGGACCAATGATAATGGAACCTCAGGTAAAGGAGGGGATTACAGCGGTCGAATGGCTTTCGCCTGACGAGCTTAGCAAGATTAAAAGCAGTGCATGGCTCTCGCTGATGGACCTTATAAATACCTCGGTTCTGAGATCTTAATAAGCGATCAGTTATTCTTCCCCTTGATAGTCTTTCAGATTAATTGCAGCCGGAACAAACATGGAAGCATCTCCTCCGCTTCTTATTATATCACGGACAATGGTCGAGTTTACATGAGAATGTTCAGGAACAGTAAGAAGGAAGACTGATTCCACATCTGAGGCAAGGACCTTGTTGACCTGAGCAATTGCACGTTCAAATTCAAAATCTGCAGCGGTCCTGAGTCCCCTGAGAAGATATCCGGCCCCTATTTTCCTGCAATAATCCACTGTAAGTCCCTCATAATGTTCAACCCTTATCCTTGGTTCGTCTTTAAAGACTTTGCCAATCATTTCTTCTCTCACTTCAAGAGGATAATAGCTCTTTTTCAGATCGTTTGCGCCGACAGCAATAACAATTTCGTCGAAGAGGCCAAGCGCCCTTCTTACAATTCCTTCATGCCCGATTGTGAACGGGTCGAATGATCCGGGGAACACAGCAATTTTTTTCATTCAAATGTAATTTTTTTGGGATTCTTTACCTTCTGTTTCAGCAATGACAATTCCAGAACCTCCATTATGGAATCGACATAGTGAAATTTCAGGCCTTCAATATAAATTTCATTTATATCTTCAACATCCTTCCTGTTCTCTTCCGATACAATTATCTCCTTTATTTTCGCTCTTTTTGCTGCAAGGATTTTTTCCTTGATCCCTCCGACCGGGAGAACCTTCCCCCTTAATGTTATCTCACCGGTCATGGCAAGATACTTTTTAACTTTCCTCTGGGTGAATGCCGAAGCTATTGAAGCGGCCATTGTTACGCCTGCCGAGGGCCCATCCTTCGGAATTGCACCTTCAGGTACATGAATATGAATATTCCATTTTTCTGCAAAATTATCCGGAAGATCCAGGAGTTCAGCATTCGACTTCAGATATTCAAGTGCAATAATTGCCGATTCCTTCATCACCTCCCCAAGGTTTCCCGTGAGTGTCAGTTTGCCTGTCCCACGGCTCAGGCTGGTTTCGACAAAAAGTATCTCGCCTCCGGCAGCCGTCCAGGCCAGACCTGTGACAACTCCTGCCTGGTCATTCCCCGCGTATAAGTCGCGGACAAATTTCGGCGGACCCAGGATCTCAGCAAGTACTTCTTCCGAAAGGGCAGGCTCATACTTTGTTTCTGATGCAATGTTTTTTGCAGTGACCCTTATTATTTTTGCAAGTTTCTTATCCAGTTCCCTTACTCCCGACTCCCTGGTGTATTTATCTATCAGCTCCTCCATCACTTTGTCGGAAACAGTAAGCTGATCAGGTTTAACTCCATGATTTTCAAGTTGTTTTGGAAGAAGATGCTGTTTCGCAATTTCAAGCTTTTCCTCAACAAGGTAGCCCGTTATTTCTATGAGCTCCATTCTGTCGCGCAAAGCCGGGCTGATTGTTGAAAGAGTGTTGGCAGTAGCAATGAACATTACCTTCGAGAGGTCGTATTCCATTTCAAGAAAATTATCAAAGAAGGTACTGTTCTGTTCGGGGTCAAGCACCTCCAGCAGGGCTGAAGAGGGATCTCCCCTGAAATCCTGACCCACTTTGTCTATTTCATCAAATATGAACACCGGGTTTGAAGAACCTGCTCTTTTTATGTTCTGAACTATCCTGCCTGGCATTGCCCCGATATATGTTTTTCTGTGTCCCCTTATCTCTGCTTCGTCATGCAACCCTCCGAGTGACATTCTGACATATTTTCTGTTCAGCGCCTTGGCGACGGATTTTCCAAGTGAGGTCTTTCCTACTCCGGGAGGTCCGTAAAGGCAAAGGATGGGCGATTTCAGGTCGCCTTTCAGCTTAAGCACCGCCAGGTGCTCAAGGATTCTTTCCTTGACCTCCTCAAGTCCGAAGTGATCATCATCAAGCACCTTCCTGGCATTGTTAAGGTCGAGGTTATCCCTGGTACAGGATCCCCATGGAAGGTCCAGCAGAGTCTGGATGTAGTTAACCTGAACCGAATATTCTGCAGCTGCAGGATTCAGCCGGCTAAGTTTATCAAGCTCCTTGTCGAAAGTCTTCTTCACCTCGGCCGGCCAGATTTTTCCCTCACCCCTTATTTTGTATTCTTCAACTTCCTTCTCAAGCGGATTCCCGCCCAGCTCATTCTGAATTGTTTTCATTTGCTGATGAAGAAGGAATTCCCTCTGCTGCTGATCGAGGTCGCTTTTAACCTTTGACTGAAGTTCATTTTTCAGCTCAAGCACCTGTATTTCCTGAACAAGAAACTCAAGAAGCATGAATCCCCTGTCGCGCAAATTGTTCACCTCAAGAAGCTTCTGCTTGTCCTGAATCTTGATGTCAGTATTGGAACAGATGAAATTTATAAGATAGGTGCTGTTCTCAATGTTTTTTATGGCAAATGAGGCTTCAGGACTTATGTTGGGATTGATTTTAATAATTTTGAGCGACAGGTCTTTGAGTGAACCCACTATTGCTTCAAAATCCTTGTTTGAGATATCTGGCTTTCCTTCAGGGCTTGTCTTCACTTTTGCTATAAAATAGGGATCTTCGGTGACAAGCTCATTTATTACCATCCGCTTGCGGCCCTGAATTATTGCAGTTGTGGAGCCGTCGGGCATCTCAAGGAGCTTTACAATCTGACCTATCGTACCAATGATGTGGAGATCCCTGAATGCAGGATTATCGATATCAGGGTCTTTTTGCGCAACAGTACCTATAATTTTGTCAGTCCTGTATGCATCCTTGATAAGCTGCACTGACCTTGGCCGCCCTATTGATATTGGCAGAACAACCCCCGGAAAGAGAACAGTATTCCTCAATGAGAGTATGGGAACAGATTCCGGAACTTCAACATTTTCAAGGTCACCATCTTCCCCGTCAGCAATGATAGGCACTATGTCTGCTTCGCCGTCTGACACTTCAGGAAGTAAAAATTCAGAATAAGGCCGTTTTATCCTTTTTTCCATTCTTCAAATAATGCTGCCAAATTTACATAATATTTCACACGAAAAGCCTTTTAAAGCATAGCGGATAGGTTATGCAAGAATTGTGCCGTTGATTAATTGTTTCCCCTGAAGGGTAAAAAAAAGGGACCTTGACAGGCCCCTTCCCATAAAGAATATGATAAACTTATTTCTTTTTGCCCATGTGGTCCTTGTACCTGCTCATGTACTTATCGACCCTTCCTGCTGTGTCGACAAGTTTCATCTTGCCGGTATAGAACGGATGTGATGTACTTGAAATTTCAAGCTTAATAAGAGGATATTCTTTCCCATCCTTCCACTTGATGTTCTCTCTGGAAGGAGCTGTTGATTTCGTCATGAAAGAGTAACCATTTGACATATCCTGAAAGACTACAAGCCTGTAATTATTCGGATGTATACCCTGTTTCATTGTCTGTTCTTTTTTTCCCTTTTTATCTGAATTAATTTCCTCTGATAAGGGTTTGCAAAATTATACAACATTCATTTAAAAACAAAATTATTCAATAAATTATTATTCCATGCCTGATGAAATGCGTTTTAGCTTATGTTTTATCGCCATTTCATCCTTAAATCTTATGAAACTAAGTTTATCATTCATAAGGTACCTGTATGTAACATGTGTCTTTGCACTCGTTGCACCAAGTGCTTCATAGAGTGCAAGCATTTTCGGATTATAATCACCGACCCATGAAAGTTCGAGCTCCCTGTACCAGGGTTTATGACTGAACATTTCATAGATGTGATAGAAAATAGCTGATTCAATCCCATAGTTCTGGAAAGAAGGATTCACTCCTCCGACAACTGCCCTTGCCCTTGTCATTTTGTGGATCATCTTGAAATACAGGAATCTGATCAAATTCCACAAATTTAGGCTTCCGTTAAAATACTTGATTATCTGATTAAGATCGGGATAAAGAATAAAAAAGGCAATCGGCTTATCATGGAAATAAGCAAACCAGATAAGTTCTTCGTCAATAATGGCTTTTGCCTTCTGAAAAGAGAGCTCGAGCTGAACCGGATTAAGCGGTGTAAAATCTTCCTTGAATACCGACCATGTTGAATTATAGATTTCAGCCAGGTCGTTCAGGAATTTTTTCCTGTCGCTGAACGAGAAATGCTGAAATGAGTAACCGGGCCGCTTCGAAATCCATTCAGCTATTTTCCTTAAGCGGGGAGGGAAGACAATTTCATTATTGCTGTTAAATATCTCCCTGTGGAATGAATATTGTTCAAAATAGTTACGGAATCCGTAATCCTCAAAGAAAGTCCTGTAGTATTTCTTGTTATATGGCATTCCATATCCCTGCTGTGTAAATCCATCCACAAGAAGTCCCCAGCCAGTGTCATTCTCGCCAAAGTTTATCGGGCCATCCATGGCTTCTATGCCATTCGATTCGAGCCACCTCCTTCCGGTGTCAAAGAGTGCGAATGCAGCTTCCATGTTTTCTGTAACTTCAAAAAAACCAATGCCCCCTGTAGGCTGGCTGTTTGCGGCTGACCTTACCCTGTCTATAAATGCAGCAATCCGTCCGATAGTCAGGCCAGTGTCATCTTTAAGTATCCATCTGCGGGCTTCGCCACGACTGAAAGAATAGTTCTTTTTCGGATCGAATACAGCTTCAGTTTCGGAATCAAGCGGGCATACCCAGCAGGGGTCATCCTTGTACAGCTTCTTTGGAAAATCGATAAAATCCTTTCTCTCTTTCCTGCTTTTTACTTCAATTACCCGCATTATAAAGAAGAGTTTGAATTAATTCCATAATACAGTCATAAACAATACACGGTTTAAATAATGAATCCGGCAAATATAAACAGATTTTTATGATATTCAGATCAGTGATATGGCGCATGAAGCTTTTTGCCCGATCAGTGTATATCGATAATTCTGTGATCGATAAGTACAAAAAGCAGCGCAAGTACAAATGAATATATCATATAAACCTTCATTGGAATATATTCGGCTGGCTTTATCTTCATCTTAATCCACAGGTAGCCGGCAAGGAAAACTTTGCTGAACATATATACTATGAATGTCGCAAGAGCCACGCCGACAATATTATAGCCCCATTTTATCATCAGCAGGCTCAGCGGGATATTAAGTCCCAGTTCCAGAAGAGCTGCGACAAGGGATATATTGGTCTTTTTTCTGCCTACAACAACAGTCTGGGGAAAAACAAGCCTTGGGATCACAAGCAGTGAATAAATAAGAAAAACATCGGCACTTTTCTGGTACTCGGGAGTGAACAGGCGAGGATAGAACCATCTTGCAAAAAGCATGATTATCATCGTTGCCGGAAAGCATAAATGCATCAGCTTCTTTGACTTAACCTTTATCCTGGCAAGCGATTCCCGCATCCTTGATCTGGTCGAAAATTCGGGAAGCATTGCATTGCTGAGTCCGTTTGCAAGCATCAGGACAAGGGGAAACTCCTTAGCTCCGTACCGGAACCATGCAAACATTCCCGGGTCGTGGTAAACGGCAGAAACAATAACGCCGTCAGTGTATTGAGCTGATCCGCTTATAAGCGAAGTAATTATAAGCGGGAAGCCAAGGTACAGATGCTCTTTCATGAACCCGAACGATACCTTTATCTCCGAATATCTCCTTAAAAGAATAATAAGCCATATCCACCTTACAACCGTGACAGCCAGCAAACCATAAATTGACCATATTATGCCTCTCCCTAAAATGACAGGCAATATTATGAGGATCAGCTGAAGGGAAAAGGTGTATATAGCATATTGTAAAATCCTGTATGAGCGGTTGTTAAGCAGATAAATATACTCGATCAGGCATACCGGGTTGCTTAAAAGGAGATAAAGCAGAAGAAGGTTGAGATAAGGCACATTCCCCGTAAAATGGAATACAGAAAAATTGCTCTTTATGGAATGGCCCAGGATGAAAAAGAGCAGGCTGAAAAAGCACAGAAGCAGGAATGCGTTGAATATTTCGGGAGACTTTCCGGTTCCGTTATCGCCCAGTTTATGATATGTTCTGTTGCGGTGGTAAAGCGGTAAAAGGGACTGGATGATACCTGTGACCCAAAAAAAGCTAATAAGCCCTGACATGAACAGAAACATTTCCCACGAGCCAATTTCGGCACGTGTTAAATGGCTCTTTGTAAATATAATACTGACTATCAGGAATACAGTGAATTTCATCAACTGGAAAAGCTGCAGTCCTGAAATATTATCTATCAGTTTAATCTTTTTCAACCCTGAATCAAAAAACCTGAATTCATATCGTAACCTTTCGCCATTGAACAAATTGTAATTGCGAAAAAAATTTATTAAACGGTCAAAGATAGGAAGTTAATGTCAGTATCAGAAAATAAATCCAAAATTTTGCGGAATGGATTTTTTAGGCTTATTTTGCGACCTTAAACGGTGGATGTAGTTCAGCTGGTTAGAATGTCGGATTGTGGTTCCGAAGATCGTGGGTTCGAATCCCACCTTCCACCCCACCAATAGTACACCTGAATGTCCGTCAATTGGAAAACCCATTGCCCCTGACCATTTCAGGCTGAATTAAATTGACCGCCTCAGGTCGGAGTTAAATCTTTGTAATATAATTTTGTATGGCAAAGACAATCTGACTGGCTGAATGTGGTCATGCCTTCCGGCTTTTGAAGTTACTAAGATGGTATAAATTACAAGAGGGTACCTTATATTCTACTGTAAGAGGTTGTCAATGAATTGTTGGTCAGTCATCGACAGGCTCTCAACTTTATTAAAGTTTGCCCAATTAGGTTTTGTTTGTTTAACTCCTTCCCAGGTGTAAACGTCAGAAAATTTTCCTCCATATATTAATTTATCCATGGTATAATACTTGAAAACGTGAACCATATTTCCTGAATTAGAGTCAAATCCAATTACTGTAGTACGAATAAGAGCGGTGTCAGGATTTGCCATTAATGTCTTCAATTGTTGAAGTACAGGGGTGTTTTCATCACCATCCAGACGAATTTCCAAAAACCAGTTTAACTCTACCAAAGGAGTATTAATTTCCCGTTTATATAAAGTCCTTTTCACATTGTTTACAATTTGAAGCAACTCAATTGTGGCAGTGCAGTCAATTAAGTTTTTTCCTTTGTTGCCTACACGTGAAGAAAGAAAAATATGTTGATTCCTGTAACGAATAAAAAAATTGTCAGTCAGTAGTATATCATTAGGTCTTTGCAAAAATTTGTATGCCAGATAACCTCCAAAAACGGGTATAAAAGTCAATTCAAAACATGATTCAACAAAAACAATTACTTGTCCAACCCCTTCTTTAGGAATAATATCACCATATCCAATTGTCGTGAACGTAACAGCGCTAAAATAAAAATAGTCCAGGAAACGGACTGTTTTACCTACTATTGTCGACTTAAAATCCAATGAATCAGACAAAAAATATATCAACCCGAACACCAATGTAAAAGCTATATAGATTCCCACTCCTTTCAAAACAGCGTTCAAGATTCTATGTGACCAAATTGATGAAGCAAGATTTTGAATTGGCTTTGCAGGTAGTTTTAAGTCAAGATTAAATTGCATCTTAATTCCTCAAATTAAATTGTCAATACTTTTCCCACAAATTTAATGTTAACAGTCAATGCTTCCCACCCTATATATCTGACATTAATGCTGAGATTGGTAAATTTATATGTAACGCCAAAATTATCAAAACATTTCTTACATACCTCAATTGATGAGATTGTGTTTACCTGTTCAAATTTACATTAGATGTATCCAATTTTACCAAATTAAAATACTCCTTGAATTTAAAACCATATATTGGGCTTACTTATATAACTTTAAAGAGAAAATCCTAAAATAGAAGATCCTCATAGAGAAATACTATTTGATTAAACCCAACGTTCAAAGAATGATAAGCAGTTGCTATTTACCATTATAATATATTCCAATAAGTTATGAAAAAATCTATGTTTAATAAGCGTAATCTTATTTCCATTGGTTTATCAGATAATTGTCTGTTGCTAATCCTCATTACTTTATCTTTTTTGATGTGCGGTAGTTGCAATAATTCCAAAAAAGGGAATGATAAAGTTTCAAATGGAACTTATTTCGATACTCACGGATTTAGTTTTAAAATACCAAAAGACTGTGAAAATATTACCAATGATGAGTTGGGAAAATTATTAAAGCAGGGTAATCCATCTATAGATTATTTAGCAAAGGTTGCCTTCCCTTTTGGAAATTCCTTATTCAGTGTCTCTACGTTTGTCAATGAAGAAAAAATATATATGGATTCTGCTTTTATTAAAACCGTTAATTATGTTGCGACATTGAGGGGAGATACTGTTAAAAATTATAGATTAGTAGATTACGGAATCAAAAAACTAAATAATAAAATTCTTCGTTATAAAATTTCATGTGCGTATGATTCTGTTTATAGCGTTATGTATTACTTTATGAAAGATGATTATTCAAGATTTATGAATGAAATGAAAATAACTTGCCGGGGACAAAATAACCTCAAAACTGTGCAAAATTACCTTGAGAAAATTGCCCTGACAGTAAACTTTAAAGAACCATAACATCTATCCTGAATTTTTGGATAAATCCATCATTCAAAATACGAATATTACCAAACAAGAATCGAATTACAATGGTTGTCCAATAATCTTTTCTTATCCACTACTTTTAATATGATTAAAAAAGATATAGAAAATCTGATTGTAAAATATCCGGCCGAATTTTTCCCAAATTCAGGATATAAACTTAGTGGACGGCAAGTCAAACTTGGCAGGTGCTTTGTAGACATAATTTTTCAGGACGAACATAAGAGAAAAATTATAGTCGAAGTTATACATGGAGTACTTTCACGAGACGCTTCGGAGAAAGCAATAGCAAATTATGAAATGCTGAAATCAGAAAGACGGGAAGATTTTGTTGAATTTATTTTATGTGCAAATAACATTCCCCCTGAAAGCAAGAAATCCTTAGAAAGTATTGGAATAAAGTGTAAGGAACTCAGAATACTATTCATCCACGAGATTGCAGAAAAGGTTGGTTACTATTTCATTAACGCACAACAAAAACCAAATAATGGAAAAAAACTGCCAAATTCTGAAAAGATTTGGATTTTTCAGGCCAGTCCAAAAATTTATGACATAATCGGCGCTCTTGACGATGATGAAATTGGCGACTTAATATGCTGGGAGGTCAATCAGCATAAGGATGAGATTCTTGAAGGACACATTGGTATTGTTTGGAACTCTGGAAAAGAGGCAGGTATTTATGCAATAGCAAAAATCATTTCAAATCCGGAAATGTTGAAAGAAACTCCAACCGAAAGAAAATGGAGAATTGATGATTCTGACAACGATGAAGAGATACTTCGAATTAAACTTAAAATCATCAAAAAGTCATATACATGCCTGATTACAAGGGAGATAGTAAAAAACACCAACGAACTTAAAGATTTGGAAATAGTGACACGACCATTTGCGGGGACTAATTTCCCTGTGACACCGGATAAGTGGTTTAAAATTAAGCAGATGATTGAAAAACAATAATATTCAAAAAACAGATTTATTATTTTTGTGGAAAAGCCATTGCCTCTGACCGCTTTTAGCTGAATTATAATGACCACCTCAGGTCGGATTTAAATCATTGTAATATAGTTTTATATGATAAAGTCCATCTGACTGGCTGAATGTGGTCATAACTTCCGGCTTTTGCACATAGTCAAATATTTGCAATTAATTCTGGCTGAAATTCAAATTATATGTACCAGTTGAATATATTACCAGATTGTTCCCGTTTATCTTATAACTGAAAGTACTGTCAAGGTTTTGAGTTGTATATCCTTCCCATTCACTACAATATTCACAATTAATACAATAATTAATGGTAGTCACTAAATCTGTTATTTTAATTGCTCCAGAAGAAGAAGTAGTAGGAGAAGTATAAGAAGGAATGTATGAATAAATACCCCAACCATCATTGCAAATCCCGTAAAATGAAAGGATATTTAATGAATCGGTAAAGACTATTGATATTTTAGTTTTTTCGCTACTCGGATAATTCGTTAAAGCACCTGTTTTAGTATCCTGAATAGAAGATAGTGTCCATTTGGTTTTTAATAAATCAGCATCCTGCACGGTTGTTTTATTACATCCAATGCTAACCAATACCATGAGAAAAATGAAAATCAGTATTTTTTTCAATCTTCTGTTATTTGACCCGTTTATAATAACTGCTGATATCCACACCACCAACAGTGAGAGATAGTGTATCATGATATATTAAGAATTCTTCACTACTCCCCGTGTCATATTTAATGACATTTGTTGTGTCATTTGAATTAGTATAAATCAATCTGTTGACGTGAAACCTGCACGATGTTCTTAAAATATCATTCAGATAATAATTATAAATTGAATCCACTGTATAAACAAGACTGATGCTTTCCTTTGCTTGTTGTTGATAATAGCATGTCCCTGCAAATCCACCACACGTGCTTACCCATGACCACTCGCCAATTAAACTTGATGAACAGGTAACCGGATTTTCCTTTTTACACCCCTAACAGGATGTTATTATTGCCAAAACAATTATTAGATTCTTCACTTCTCAAAGTGTAATTATTTTGCTATTTTTTTAATCTGCAGGAAATTTGTAGACCTGTATTATTTTGATTAAGAATAATTGAATCATTAATTGTCCGAAAATTGTACATGCCAGCTATTATCCAATCCCAAGTATATAATGCAATTCTGAATTCTTCGTCATTAAATTCAATCGAATTATCTTTAATAATATAATTCCCGCTACCATAATCAGGAGGATGCGTAGAAGTTAGACCCGAATATGAATATTTTGTGCTGTCAAACTTGATTGTTATTGTGTCTACAAAATCGTAATTAGTACCAAAATAATGTACAGTTTTTTCTCCAGAGAAAGTCCCAATATTAAATTGTGAAGTTTCCTTATCATTCTCCTTACATCCGTACCAAGCGACAATAAGAACAAGAAAAAATGTTATCCTTTTCATGATGCACTTTATAATTTCTTATTTTTTTCTTATATAAGATATTACTGGTCCATCGACATAAGCATCGTCGAAAATTAAACTGTCATTAACCATATAAAACGGTGAAAAAATTATCCCATTCTGGCTTAATACGTAATTATTGGGATTTGAAGTGTTTATTTGTATAGTGTAAACTGAGGTTTGAATAAGTGTATCATTTTTGTATTCGTTCATTTTACCATTGCTCAAAAACTCAAGAGATTTTGAAAATCCCGATATCTGAGGGTTTGATTCCAGTAATAGTTTTGGATATCTGGTATTTACCCATTCCCATTTACCGATAATTAATTCATAAACCGTTTTGTTCTCCTTTTGGCAACTCATTAAAATTGCTAATAGAACCAATGATAAATATTTTAAAAGATTAGTTTTAATATTAATAAAGGTTCGGTTCAATATTAATACGACAAAAATCGTGCTGCAAATCTCGTAAACAACGAACAAAATAGCAATTTTTCTTAATGATTACAGGACTATTGAAGATCCTCTCAACAAGCAGCGAGGAACCGGAACGAAGTGAAGCTCAACGCAGCTAATCTTCGATCCCCAATAAGGAATTTTTTGTTTATGATCGCTCGACGAAGCCAATGCGCTCGCGGGGATTCAAAATGTCCTGATTCTTTCATGATCTATCATATTAATTTTTCTTTAATACCCTGACTAACATTTGCCTATGAGATGACAAATCTGTTAAATACCTATTTTATACAAAATAATCTTTCGGCTAATGCAATCAATGAAAGGGTAAATGAATAAAAGATCGTCGGTAAATTGATTTTATTCACAGAAAATGCAGCAACCGGTTATTCCTTGCGTTGTTCATAAATATTTGGCAGATAATTACCAGACATATGGAAATAACTTATAACGAGTTTTAAAAGTATATTCACGATATCCGTTCAATTCTTTTGTCAGGGTCTTGTCTTCAAGGTATGTTCTCACTAATATCAGTATTATAGAAAGACTTGCTGGAATTATGCACCAAAGAGAACCCAAGATTAATGGAATTCCTGCTACTGATATAATCATACCAAGGTACGCTGGATGACGAATAATCTTATATAGACCAGTTTCACAAACAGTCTGCCCTCTATCTGTTTGAATGCGCATTGCGCTTGAAAAGAACTCATTCTGTATTTGGGCAGTAAGAAAGATGACTTCTGCACCAAGAATAAGTACTGTGCCAAGCAAGTAAATGCTCCAATGTAGTTGTGGTGACCAATAATATCGACCTGAATCCAATCCTGCCACGATATTGATAATGATATTAATCAGTGCCAATAAGCCTAATATCAATTTATCCCATGATTTTGTTCCTGCTCTAAATTTTGACCGTTCCTCAATAAGTTCTTCGTCCAAATATAAAGCAAGGGAATTTATTACTGTTGAAATAATGTTGATTGAGCCATAAAGCCAACCCTGCCAATAATCAATCCGTCCGGCACTAATAAACAGTATTGACAGGAAGAAAACAGTGCCAATAAGGCTTTTGACCAGAAGTTGAATTGTTTTCATTTATGTGAAAATTATTGATTTGACCAGAATTACAGCGGCGTTTTAATTAATTCCGGACAAAATTATAGATATTTTTCTTGCTGCATCACCTGGATAATTCATTATTGCATTTTTTTCAGCATCCTGAATATATGATAAGATCATGTGGTTTTTAACAAATCAGCATCCTGCGCGTTCGTTTTTTTACATTCAATGCCAGCCAGAATCAGAAAAAACATTATTTTTTTCATGCACCGAAGCATTACTTTCTTGAAATTACAAATCTATTTTAACAAGTTTTTTATCCTTTTGCAGTACATAGATTATTCGCTTGTCATTCCTTTGGTCTGACAATTGGTTATCGTCAGTGCAAAATGCAGAATCCATCTGAACAGTTAATTTATTACCAATACTATATGTATATGGGTCAATTATTATCCCGCATGGCAGAGAGTTAGAATATGCCGGAAAGAATTTGCCGGAGTAAATTGATTCACCCAATACGTTAAGTGAAAAGGGCAGTCCACCAGAAGGAAAGAAATATTTCCTGACTTTCTTTATTGCATCGCTGTCAATTAAAAAGGTATAATTATTTGTATCATAACCAAGTATGTTTTTATAATCTATTTTATCGTCTATCACGGTATTATCATTCACATTTGTTTTTGCCTGATAAATAATAGCCAGTGGTTCATAGGATTTATTTTTTGAACAACCAAAAACAATCGATAAAGCAACAATTGAAAGAAAGATTCCATATTTTTCCATAGTATATTATTTTGACTTAATGGTTTCCATTATTTCTTTCGCGGTTTCTAATTCTGAAGCCGGAAATTTTATTTGCATTGCCTGCTTAAATAAGCCATTGTCTTTCCAGTATAACCGACCATTCCAGTATAATTTACTGTTTGATATAGTATCATTTGAATAGTACAATACACCAATTGTTTCTGAATTTTGACAAAATCTTTGAGTTTTATCCAATGCAATGAGATTGTTCAGGTTATCCTTCACTTTTATGCTCACAGGCAAAATAGCTGGCAATGTGTCTCCAAAATCGTTGCAAAATAATTCGTTGCAATATCCATACTCCAGAATTATTGTAGTGTCATTTGAGAATTTAAAGAAGGTGTTGCCCTCAAACCCAGCCATTCCTGATCCCTTGAATCCATTCGGCACCTGAATCGTGTAATTTGTTTTGAAACTAATTGTTGTCCAGCTATCCATGGTTGTCAGATTATTGCATTCAGCATTTTCTATGCAATTCTCTTTTTTACAACATGTAATTGATATAATCAGGATAAGAATTGCTATTATTTTTCCACATTTCATTGTTCAAATTTTTTTATCTTAATGACAGTTTTGTCAGCCTGTTATCCCCGAATGTGAATAATAGTTGATTATTGCCGATCCAATCAATTTTTGTCCAGTTTCCATCAAAACATTCACTTTCGTCATATCCTGTCAGTTGCCTATATTCTTTTGTTTGCAGGTTGTATATCCAGAGTTGCTCACTGCCTGACCTGTCACTTATAAAAGCAATTTGGTCAGCATCTGGTGAAACTGCGGCATTATAATCATTCCAGCTTGATTCTATTAATGGCTCTATTTCTTTTGTCAGTATGGAAGACTTATAAATGCTCGCCTTACTGTTTGAATTTGTTCCCTGGAATATAAAATCATTTTCATCCATCCAATAAGGTCTTGAGACTTTCGCAAAATTAGTCTTTGATAAATCGATGATGAGTTCAGTTTTAAAAGTACTTAAATACATCATCCAGATATTGGTGGAATTTATGTCCGGTCTGTTTTTATTTGACTGGTAAAGTATTTTATCATCTGAAGGTGAGAACGATGGGTTATAATAGTAAGTGGTATCATTTGTAAGTTTGGTGATTGTTTTAGAGGTCAGATCGAATACTGCAATCTGGGAATAATATCCATGACCCTGGGTTTCTTCTGCGAATACGATGGTATCACCATTGGATGACCAGTCTGGGTCATAAGAAAAAGTTGCCAATAGTTCAGGGTCCTGATTATGGGTTGAAGACAAAATAATCGACTCGGCCATGCAACAATTGTCCCCACCGTTCCATGCATAATTTTTATCCCCATATGCGATTTTGTTTGCAGCAGGCGAGCAGGAAAGAGAGGATATGGAATGATCATTATTAATTGTAAAGAGACTATCAAACGTCAACTTTTGATTAGGTATAATCATTATGGTATCTGAACTAAGAGGATTATACCCTTCCTTTTTCCCAATTACATAAAAATAGTAGGTTGTGCCATTATTCAAGCCATCAAGAGTGTACTGGTACTTATTATCATTTTTAAGTTCAACGACTTCTTTAAACTTGTTAAGTTGTCCTTCTGATTCATAAATATCAAAGTAATCCGGGTCAACTAATATGCAGGATGAAAATAGGCCCCAATTATATTGAGAAAAGTATGTAAAGGTTGCTTTTTTGTCACCGATTAAACCAATAAGGAATGGGCCTCTTAATCTTGAATTAGCAGGAATGCTGACTTTCTTTTTACAACTGAAGGAAACAAGAATTAAAATAAACAGGATAGATTTTCTCACAAAATCATTATTTATCGGATAAAAACTCGCCTGATTTTTGAAAACAAATGGATATTGAAAAGATTAGGTATTGGTCTACAGTACAATGAACAAAATTCATGCCATTGTTATTCTGTTAACATGAAGGTACGTGAGTTTTAGGTTTTGAAGAGTACCTTTTTAAAAATAGGATTATCTACCCCATTTCCAGAGCAGTATTTAATCAAAGACCGATGCGGAGGAACAGATTTATTTTCTGACTTCTGACGCTTTCTGATTTTAGTGCGTTTGTGGTTTTGAAGTAATTGAAAATGAATAATATAAAAAGATAATTTTTGATTCTTGCCCCACTAACGCCTGTTTTTGCTCTATGTATAGGATTAGAAAGGTCAGGACTAAATCGGGGTCAGCTGAAATTCAGGTGGTTCAATATACAGGGCATCAGGCAAAGATCGCTAAACATATTGTTAGCGCCAAATATGACATTGAGTTTGAACTAATAAGTTTTATACTGTCACATTATTCTTTTACTATCGTTCTTTAAGGTTTTAACAATTTGATATTTGGTATTTTGTTCTAATCAATTCTCCATTCGCCGCAGGCGATATGGTTTTGTAGAAAATGAGTTCTACAAAGTATATTTACCGCGTAGCGGTTTCACATTTTAAAGATCCATTGAATTTTTTAAATTTTGTCTAGCTGCATTATTAATTAATCTGAATTAACATGAAACCTGGAACATTTACGCAAATGTATTTACAGCTTGTTTTTGCCGTAAAAACAGAGATGCTGTATTGAAGAAAGATTTCCGGGATGATTGCCTATAACCTCTACGAGGTATGTTGCCGGATGTATAATTGTTCCTACAATACCAAAAGCCCTACGGGCTATTCGTCTTTTATTAATCCCCCTTCGCATAAAGCTTGTGCCTCCGCTGAAGCTACTCATCGGAGGCGCTTCTCTGGGTTTCATACCATTTGATTATTGTTGATTAATAATCTGCCTTATGAAATTAGGAACAACCCTTTGAACCCATTAATCATAAAATGGAATCTTCTATCGCACTAATTGTCGGAAGTCAGGAAGAGTAAAAACAGAGGCTGTAGGATAATCCTTCGTTGTTTTCTTACCACTAAATCCACTCTATGGAACTTATTGATTTGTTGATGCTTACAATCCACTATCGAGGTGTGAAGTCGTAAAAAAGCGACATTGATAAGGGTTTTGACTTTTCAAACAGCATGTATTTTCCGGACGCTTTCAGGTTTTATTTAATTTCCCCAGCTTTCTGTATTTCATGTATGCTGCCAGGCACAAACCCGCCAGTAAAATGACTGCAATATAAACAAATACAGGCATCGGAGCAGCTTCACCCGATGCATAGGAATGCATTCCCGACAGATAATAGTTGACTCCGAAATATGTCATCAGTACTGATGAAAAACCAAAAAGCGACAGCAGGTTGTATGTATATATGTCCTTCAGGCCTGGAATTAGACGTGAATGCAGGACAAAACTGTAAACTACAATTGTTATCAGCGACCAAGTCTCCTTGGGATCCCAGCCCCAGTAACTTCCCCAGGATTCATTTGCCCATACAGCTCCGAGAAAGGTACCGATTGTCAGAAAACAGAGCCCCAGAGTAAGGGTTTTGTAATTCAATACGGTCAATTCATCTACAGTATTTGACATCCGCTCCCTGTTCTTTATGTTTGAAAATGACATCAATATCATGATAATTATTGACAGCACTGCTCCAAGTCCGAGAAATCCATAACTGCCGGTTATAACAGAAACATGGAGAGTAAGCCAGTAGGAATTAAGAACCGGTACCAGGTTTGTGATCTCAGGATCCATGAAACTTAAATGTGCGACCATGAGTGTCATTGATGCCAAAACGGCCGTAGCCGGAAGGGCAAAAGGTGATCTGCGGCTGAAAATGAATCCCGCAAGCAGGGTAACCCACGAGATGAATATCATCGATTCGTAACCGTTGCTCATCGGTGCATGTCCTGCAATATACCAGCGCAGCCCTATTCCGAAGGAGTGCAGCAGAAATCCTCCGAACAGTATCCAGCTTAATATCTTTAGTGCCAGGAAGTTTCTCTTTATTCCCCTGATAACAATAGTAATCAGTCCTATAAGCATTACAAGACCGATCGTTGCATAAAAAGGGAAGAGGCGCTCAAAAATCATCATGTTGTAATAAAGATGCTCTGCTTTCGCCCGGGATTCAGAAGGGAGATCATAATTTGCAAAAGCTTTTTGGTATTTATATATTGAATTTGCAATATGTTTTACATTATCTGAATTCTTTTCCTTCAGGGCCTTCTCAAGGAGAGGAACAACACTTTCGAGATAAACGGAATCCTTGCTGCTCCCTGCAGTTTTCAGTGCCTCAGCAGTTGGGCCCCAGTTATGCGTGCTGTCCCTGAGCGGAAAAATCTTAAGGAAATCACCATTATAGATCATATAAATGATGTTTACCCTTTCGTCAACCTTCATTATTTCCTTGTCGCTTTTGGTTCTTTCTCCCGGTGATCGGGAATAGGCACTGCCCACTTCACTGGCAAGCTTATAAATTCCCTTGCCGTTTTCCATTGTCACAATGTCCGAAAATGATGCCATATCACCTTTAATGCCAAGCCTGCTCTGCAGGGTTTTGTCCGATACCCTTATGACAGGAACTTCTTTCCAGTTATCAAAATCGAGGTAAATTCCGAGAAAAACCTGCATCGGGGTCAATCCCTCAAACTTGTTTTCCCTTGTAACTTTCCTGAGTATGTCATTACTCAGGGTAAACAAAGGCTTGGTTCTTCCTTTCTGATCCTGAACAAGCACTTTTCCAAACTCCTCTGCCGATTTCCTGTCGGGTATGAGCCTCTGGGCACTGATATTCCCTGTTCCTGATAACATTAAGAGAATCAGTACAATGGGAAATGCCTTTCTGAAGAATGAATTCCAGAAACCCGGTTTTACATTATAAAAGACTGAATTTTTATTAAACAATGATAGAATAATGAACAGGAACAAAAGCCCGTAGCCTGTATATGTCAAAGCCATTCCGGCCGGATCGTGATTGACAGAAAGAACCGTGCCCTTTTCGTCCTGGTCGTAGGAAGACTGGAATATCCTGTATCCCTTGTATTTAAGAATGTTATTCATAAAGATAATATAGGGGATTTCCGCTTTGCCTGCTTTGTCTTTAAGAGTCACGTCGCTTTTGTATCCGGACGGACTTGTTGACCCGGGATATCTTTCAAGAATAAACCTGTTGAGCTTAAGTCTGAAAGGAAGTGATTCTTCCATAGGACCATAGGAAATCTCAAAAATTTTTCCGCCAATATTTGCCGAGACAGGATTATTGTTTTCAGTCAGATCGTCCCACAGAGTCAGACTGGAAACATTCTGGCCTCCGGATACAATATTGAAGACCAGTGCATTCTTACCTGTATTCTGAACTTCCCTTTTCACGGATACAGCTTTCATTTTTCCGCTTAAAGTCATCTCCCTGGGTATGACCCTGATATGGCCTATTGTGATGATCTGCATCGGACTTAATTTCTCTGCCTGGTCAGGTCCTACAGTTCTTGGTTCCTGGTTACTCATGGTGACCTGGGTTGCGGGGAATTTTGACTGATATCTGAATGAAGCCGAATCAGCCGAAATCCTGAAATCCACATCTCCGGCAGGATAAAAACCGACTGAGAATCCGTGAAAAATGTGAGTCTCACCTTTTTTAAGATAGACCGATTCACGAGTGGCAGTGTCGGCAAGCATAAGATATATAATCGGACTGCCGGAAGGCGACTTTTCAATTACCTCCGCAGCATTCGGCAGAATCTCAGACAGTTTTATTTCATATTCCTTTCCGTCAGATGAAAACCTTTTCCTGAACCCGGATGAAGACAAAGTTGATAATAAATACTTCCCGGAGCCCTGGCTCAGCATTTTTCCGCTATTGTCCCTGACATTGTAACTGATATATTTTTCATTTGAAGAATACTTGTCCTGCTCCTGCCCTTCTCTTATATGGATAGTACCTTCCCGTCCAAAATACCTTGTAATGCCTGCTCCCAGAATGATAATAATAAATGAAAGATGGAACAGTAAAACTGTAAGCTTTGATCTTTTGTAAAGCCTGAAAATTATCAGCTGCCCTGCCATGTTTACCGAAAGCAGTAACAATAGAAACTCAAACCAATGGGCACCGTAAACAAAATCCCATGCAGCAGGCGAACCAAAGTCATTTTCTATAAATGTTGCGGCAGCCATTGAGGCTGCAAAAACAAGGAACAATATCCCCATAAAGGCGGGAGAAAAAAGGAATTTTGTATATTTCATAGCTTTGTCTTTGCGCTATTTGCGATGACTTTGCGACCTTGGCGGTTAATAAAAGAAATCAATTTTTACAGCCTCAGACTGCAGGAATTATTTTTTAAAAGTCCTCATATAATTAACCATGTTCCAGATCTCTTCATCCGTGCACCTGCCTTCATATTTTGGCATTTCACCCCTGCCGAATTTGGTCTTGTAAAATTGTTCTCCATCAGTCTCATTCTGGTAAGCAGCCCCTGAAAGGTCCCCGGGGAATTCATTGAGTATTCCGGCCTTGACGCCGTTGCCAATCCCTGTTTTACCATGGCATGAAGCGCAATATTTGATGTAAAGGGTCTGCCCTGCCTTATTGCTTTCTTCACTTCTGGCAACAGGATTTGCCATTGTCTTAAATTCGGCAGGAACATTCCATGGTTTCGGCTGTGCAGAAACCATCATATTAAAAATAAGAAGACCTGATATTGTTGCAACAGAAATTATAAAGACTTTTTTTATCATTTTCATGATTTATTTTTATTGGTTTTTATTGGTTTTTATTGTTGGCTCGTTACGTGTTGCAATTTTCGTGCAATTTTTCCTATAAAAAAAGAATTATTGTGCAAAAATAACCATGTTACTAATCATCAGATTCCTGATAGCCGGTAATTATTCCCCTGAACAGCGAGGATGGTTTTGATCCCATGGTGCAGAAATAGATATGAATTACAAGGAAAACAGTGATAAAGATTCCCATCGCAATGTGAAACATATCTGCTATGAAAAGGCCTTTTGCGCCAAAAAATCTGTTTACAAAAGTCTCGGGAAACATTAAACAGAAACCTGACAGGATAAGCAGGGTCATCACCACATACATGGCAAGAATATAAGCGAATCTCTGCAAAGGATTGAATTTGCGTGTTGTGGTCACAGGAAACGGACGTTTTTCTCCCCTGAACATTCCATACAGGTAATATTTAGCCTGTCTTACTATTCCTGACCAGAGAGCATCTTCCTGATTTTTATAGTATTTACCATTATCAGTCACCAGATTGCCTGTGACATAGCTTATAAAACCGGCTGTCAGAAGGATGGCTGCCATATTATGCCATTTTACTGCACGTTCAAAATCGATAAGAAAAGATATACCGTCTTTTCCGGCATAATGCATGCTGATACCGGTAAAAATCAAAATGATTATCAGAACCGCATTTAATACATGCCATAATCTGACCCATAACTGATACAAATACATTTCTTTACCTGTTAATTTTTATGTCTGTAAATAACTCTGGCAGTTATATGGATACCGATTGCCAGGATTGTCAGCGAAAAGACAACAAAACTGGTCATGTCAAGGTACGCGTTCCCGCTAGCGCCGATAATAAAAGCCCTGTTGATAATTTCTTTTTTGTCAAAACCGGCGCCTGGTTTTTGATCAGCATTAAATCTGTAAATTGTATTTTTCAGAATGGAATTCTTTGAATGACACGTTTTGCAGTCTCTGACAGCTTTCTCTTTTGTGTTTATCAGGTGTGCAACCGGTGCTGCAGTTTTGATCTCTGCATGGCACTCAATGCATCTTACATTTCTGAAATGAGCAGTCCGGTCAGGAAGCCATTTGTGTGCCTTTGAGATACTTATCTCCTGCGTGTCGGAGTACTGTTTGAACCGTTGATAATTATCATGACAATTGAGACAGATGACATTATCATAAAGTATGATCTGTTTATGGGTTGAGCTATCCGGACGGCTTACTTTATAATAGTGAGAATCGTGGCAATCCCAGCAGGTAAAAGTCTTTTTCTTTATTCCATAATGAACGCTTGCCTGGTACTCAGACTCAATATCTTCAAAATGATAACCTGCGTACTTTTCATCATAACCATGACATTCGAGGCATTCAGGCTTCTCCTCCTTCTTTAGTTCCAGCGCGTGTGGAAATTTTGTGAATTCTTTTGAATGGCAATCTGTACAACGAAAGGTTTTATGGTTTGACCTGTAAAATCTGTTTCTGTCAATTGGCGGTTCATGACCCATTAAAGACTTCAGGTGGTTTCCGGTCGTATCGTATTTATGCTCAGTGGCACCTGTACCATGACACTGAAGGCAGTTTCCATTATATTCATGAACCCGGGAAATCCGTGCTGTTGAATCCTGGCCAGAAGATACTGCAATTATTACTTCATCAGATGCAGAAGCTGATGCAACAGTCTGAAAAAGAAACAAAAGAAGAATTGAATACAAGAGTCTGTATAATTTCATTCGCCGGTATTTAATGATAAACTCAGAATCCTTGTTTCAAATTATCACTAAGAATAAGATTTATATAGGTTGATCTGACAACTAAATTTATCCTGAAACTATCAGAAATTGTACTGGTTATCCTCGATAAGCTTATCGGCTATCCTTCTTCTTGCATTCTTGACATTTATTCCTTTTACGCGTGTAAGGATCCCGACAGCATTTAACAGTTGCGAAAAAGCCTCCGGAGATCCCAGTGAATTTACAGCATCAGAAGCCGATTTCAGTATTTTTACAGACAGGTCATAAATATTGACGTCAAGAATGTCCTTATAAACGTCCGTATTGTTTTTGAAGGTTTCAAGCTTGTCTATCCTTAGCACAAGCGATTCTGATACATAAAGTTCCATCATCATCTCGGCGATGTTATTCATTACCTCCTGCTCCACCGGCAGGGTCTTTCCAAACTGTTTCATGGCCGCGTTTATGCAAAGGAGTATGACCTTCTTGAAGTTCCTGATGTACCTCATCTTCTCCTGCATGGCGATTTCGCCCTTAATTGCTCCATCAGTTATTTTTCCGAGATCATTGGAAAGCTTTTCAGCTTCACCAAAAAGATCATATTCGCCTTTCATTGCCCTCTTCATTGCTGTATCTGAAACCAGAAGGCGGTTTATTTCATTTGTTCCTTCAAAGATCCTGTTTATGCGTGAATCGCGGTATCCCCTTTCCACATCCATCTCGGCCGAGTAGCCCATGCCCCCGTGGATCTGGACAGCTTCATCAGATACATAGTCAAGCATCTCAGAGCCATATACCTTCAGAATTGCAGCTTCAACTGCATAATGACTTATTGCTTCAATAGAAGCTCTTCCCTTGTCGCCGCAGTCGGATTTAAGCTTTTCCATCAGGTCGTCAATATCCCTGCTGACCCTGTAAACGGCTGATTCAGCTGCAAACAACCTGATAACCTGCTCGGCAAGCTTGTACTTAATGGCTCCGAAACTTGAGATAAGAACCCCGAACTGTTTCCTTTCATTTGCATATTTTACTGAATCGTTAATTGCTTTTTTAGCTGCACCGAGTACATTGGCCCCAAGTTTAATACGTCCCATATGGAGAATGCTGAGGGCTATTCTGAAGCCTTCACCCCTTTTCCCAAGGAGGTTCTCAACAGGAACCTTAACATCATTGAAATAAATCTGTGCCGTTGATGATCCCTTTATTCCCATTTTATGCTCGTCGGGACCAATGACAACACCGGGATATTTTGTTTCGACAATAAATGCACTAAGGACACGGTCATTGTCGATCTTTGCAAAGACAACAAGAGTGTCGGCAAATCCTGCATTTGTTATCCACATTTTTTGTCCATTGATGATATAATGTTTCCCGTCTTCTGAAAGCTTTGCATTTGTTTTTCCTGAGTTTGCGTCGCTTCCGGCGCCGGGCTCCGTAAGACAGTAGGCACCAATCAGATCACCGGTTGCAAGCCTTGTCACATAGTTCTGCCGCTGATACTCATTGCCGTAGTACATTATCGGAAGAGTTCCTATCCCGCAATGTGCCATATATGCTACCGAGAAGGAATAGCCGGCACCTGTTTTTTCAGCAACAAGCATCTGAGTTACAAACGACTGGCCGAATCCTCCATATTCCTCAGGAACTGATATACCCATTAGTCCAAGCTCTCCTGATTTTTTAAGAATGCTTTTCATAAGGTCCCTGTCGCCCTTTTCAACAGCGTCAAGGTTAGGATATACTTCAGCATCAAGGAAATCCTTGCACGTCTGGGCAATCATTTTCTGTTCCTCACTGAATTCTTCAGGAATGAAGATATCCTTTGGCTCAACTTCACTTACTAAGAATTCGCCGCTTTTCAGAGTTTTTCTGGTTTCCATGGCTATGATAATGATGAGTACAAATTTACTAATCGAGCGATTGTGCTATCAGTTCTGCAATGTCAAAATTTTTAATTTCTTCTTTATTCTTGTATTTCAGTCCGTCTGTAAGCATTGTCATACAAAAAGGACATGCTGTTGCAATGATTTGCGCTTTTGTTGCAAGCGCATCTTCGGTCCTTTCGATAAATATTTCCCTGTTGCCTTTCTCCGCTTCCTTGAACATTTGTGAACCTCCTGCTCCGCAGCAGAGTGCAAAGCTTTTGTTCCTTGTCATTTCAATAAAATCACCTGTAATATTCTTCAGTATTGACCTGGGTTCAGAGTAAATGCCATTTGCTCTTCCAAGATAGCATGGATCATGATAGGTGACAATTGTTTCCTTTAACTTTTCAGCTAATTTCAGTTTACCTCCCTTTATTTTCTCCTCCAGGAACTGCAGGTAATTTACAACCTCAAAATTCCCGCCAAGGTCAGGATATTCATTTTTAAAAGTATTGAAACAATGCGGACAGGTGGTAATGATTTTTTTAATATTATATTTTTTAAGCGTTCCAATTACCTGAAGAGCCTGCATCTGGAAAAGCATTTCATTTCCTGCACGCCTTGCAGGATCGCCTGTGCAGGTTTCCTCCCTGCCAAGGACAGCATAATTTACACCGATACTGTTAAGAATCCCTGCAAAAGCTTTCACAACCTTCCTGTATCTGTCATCAAATGCACCGGCACAGCCAACCCAATAGAGATATTCAGGTATTTTGCCCCTGGCAGACAATTCCGAAACAACCGGAACCTCAAAACCAATGTCTTTTGTCCAGTTCAGCCTGTCTTCAGCAGAATACTGCCATGGAGCGCCGTTGTTTTCGATGTTGTTGAACATGCTCTTAAGCTCTCCGGGCGCCGACGCCTCTTCCAGTACAAGGTACCGTCTCATGCCGACAATTACTGAGGGATGGTCAATATTTACGGGGCACTCCTGTGCACAGGCGTTGCAGGTTGTGCATGCCCAGAGTTCCTCTTCCGAGATATTATCCCTGAGAAGCGAACGGCCATCGCTGAATTCCCTGCCATTTTTAATCATCAATGGTCCTTTTTCCTTCATCCTCGCCCTCACATCCATCATTACCTTGCGGGGAGACAGCTTTTTCCCCGTTAAATTTGCCGGGCAGACAGATGTGCAACGGCCGCATTCCGTGCATGAGAGTGAATCAAAGTAGTTTTTCCATGTTACATCCTCCACATCCCTGATGCCAAATCTTTCTGCCGGAACATTTGATGCCGTTGCCGGATCAGCAGTTTCAGGATAGAGCATAAGCTTCACTTCCCTTGTTATTGAATCCATATTACGAAGTTTGCCTGGAGGATCAGGATTGGAAAGAAAAACATTCGGTACCGACAAGAACACATGGAAATGTTTTGAGTAAGGCAGATAATTTGCAAACAGGAAAATTGTAAGTATATGAACCCACCATGAGACGTGGTACATCAACCTGAAGCCAGGTTCAGACATGCCATTGAATAACCCCTCAAGGACCGAACTCACCGGATAGGCTCCGGATACTTCCATTCCTGATAATTTCCGGTAACCCAAATATCCTGTGTTCATCGAAAGAAGGGAGACCATCAGAATCAGGATCAGGATAAGAGAGATATTTGCATCAATATGCGATCTCCTTTTCATCTCAATTCCCTCAAAACGCCTGATATGAAAGAATATCCGTCTGCTCAGGAAAATGACTATCGAAAATCCGACAAGAATGCCAAAAATATCTCCCGAACCTATTAAAAAATTATAGACAGGCCCAAGAATTTTCAGTGCTCTTTCAGTTCCTGAAAGGCCATCAATAACCATCTCGATGCTGCCGAATATTATTATGCAAAAGCCCCAGAAGACAAGAGCATGGAAAAATCCCAGTACAGGTTTCCTGAGTATCTTCGTCTGGCCGAAAGCCACCCGTATTACAAGAATGAACCTCTTGCCGAGGTTCCTGACCGGAAAGGCAGGCCGGGTAAAGCTGAAAAACCTGAGTATCCGTCTTATTGTGTAAAAGAAAATACCCAGGGTCAGCAGAAGGGCAAATGCGAACAGGATTTGTCTGGTCATAATTATTTCTTAATTCCTTTTACGGCTTCCACGAGTTTTGGCAGTACTTTTATCGCATCGCCAACGATACCGTATTGCGCAACTTCAAATATAGGAGCGTCTTTGTCGGAGTTGATAGCCACTATATATTTTGATGAGCTTACTCCTGCAAGGTGCTGTGTAGCCCCTGATATGCCGACTGCGATATAAAGATCAGGTGCAATTATTTTTCCTGTCTGTCCGGTATGCTCTTCATTGGGTCTCCATCCTTCATCGGAAACAGGTCTTGAGCATGCTGTGGCTCCCCCCAGAAGCGAAGCGAGCTCAACAAGAGGACCCCAGTTATCGGGCGATTTCATTCCTCTTCCACCCGATACAACTATTTCAGCATCGGTCAGGAGGATCTTTCCTGTTTGCCGCATGCAATCGTTTACTACCGTTTTTGGCTCAAAACCAGTATCAATATTGACCGTTACGGGAACAGCGCCTGTCGGTTTATTGACTATGTCAAAGGAATTTTGTGATATTGTAATAACCCTGACCTCTGATTTAATTACAACATGTGCAAAGGCGTTGCCCGAGTAGGCTCTCTTTCTGACGGTAAACGGATCAAGTGAAAGAGGCAGTCCGGTGGCTCCGGAAGCCAGTCCGGCTTTCAGCCTCACCGACACCCTCGGAGCAAGGGCTTTACCTGTATTGTTATTGGCAAAGATGATGATTTTTGCATCTTCTTTTCCGGCAACCCCGGCTATTGCCGCAGCAAAAACCTGGTTATCCAGAGTTCTGTACTGATCTCCTGTTACGCTTATGATCCTGTCAGCACCAAAATCGCCAAGCTTTTTAAGTTCGTTTTCTTCAGCAGGGCCTATTGAAAGTGCGGTCACTTTCATATTCGTCATTGATGCAACGGCTGATGCATAAGATACAAGTTCATATGAAAGTTTCTTGAATTTACCGTCCCAGTTTTCCGTATATACTAATACTGACATATCTTGTTTTTTTCCGGATTATACAAATTAAATAACCTTTGCTTCATTCTGTAAAAATTCAATAAGCTGCGACGGATTTTCAGGATCAACATATTTACAGGCCGCACGGGGTTTCGGCTTTTCCAAGCTTGTTATCTCAACGAGACATTCAGCAGCTACGGGTTCGTAAACCCTCAAAGGCTTTGTCCTTGCCATCATTATCCCACGCATTGCAGCAATCTTCGGCTCCTTTGCAATACCCTTCTGAACAACTGCGACAAACGGAACAGGTACACTTATTGCTTCCCTGCCTCCGTCGATATCCCTTGAAAGAACTATCTCACCGTTTTCAATCTTCAGGCCTGAAACGGACGACACTGAAGGGATCCCAAGAAACTCGGCTATCATACCTCCCACTTCTGAACCGTTGAAATCGCTTGATTCGATCCCGCACATTACAATGTCGTACTGTTCTTTTCTGATCACCCCGGCAAGCTGTGCTGCAACAAAGTATGCATCAACCGGCCCGGAATTGACCCGGAAAGCATCGTCAGCGCCTATCGCAAGGGCCTTCCTTAAAGTGGGCTCTGTAGCTGCCAGGCCTACATGTGCCACCGTTACGGATTTAATAATCCCCGACGGATCATCCTTTAACTCAAGAGCCCTGGTCAGAGAAAGCTCATCCCACGGGTTTATGACCCATTGAATTCCAGCGGTGTCGATTGATTTGCCTGATTCAGCAAACCTGATCTTTGTTGTCGTGTCAGGGACATTGCTTATGCAGACTAAAATCTTCATTTTATTCTTGTTATTAATTATTCACAATTATACTGATTCTGAATACTATCATAAGAAATTCTGCCATCGAGGCCGCTAATATAATAATTAATGTTTCACAAACAAATCCGGACTATTGCATATTTAACGTGTGTTCGAAATACGTTAAGATTATATCTTATTAGTGTACTGTTTATTATTGTTATGACAATATGACATTTATCAGCTCATTCGAAATTCAGGACCTAAAAATTCATCCAAAAGAAATTTCGTCTGAATCCGGTCAAATAAATTTTTTAAGCGTAAATTCGCGCACCAAAACTTCTAAATCCGGAAAAAAATGAGCGGTAAAATCAGAATATACGGCGGCGTATTGCTGGCAATGATATTCTGGGCCTTCTCATTCATCTGGTTCAAAATTGCAAACAGGACTTTCAGGCCGGTCACAATAATTTTTATCCGCCTGTTATTCGCAGTGATATTTTTAAATATCTACCTGGGTGTCAAGAAAAAATTCGTGAAGATCAAAAAGGAAGACCGGAAGTTATTCCTGATACTTGCAGTATTCGAGCCATTCCTGTATTTCATAGGGGAAAGTAACGGGCTCACCTATGTGTCGGCAACGGTCGGTTCGGTTCTGATTTCAACTATTCCCGTGGTAGCGACGATAGGGGCATGGGTTATATTCCGCGAAAGGCTAAGGTTTGTCAACTATGCCGGGATAATCATGTCGTTTATCGGCGTTATTGTCTTTGTTTTAAACAAGAACGGAGCCATCTCTTTCAGCACCAAAGGTTTCCTGCTCCTGATGCTCGCCGTTTTCAGTGCATCAGGTTATAATCTGACTCTCGGCAGGCTCGTCGGTAACTATAGTCCGGCGTTTATAGTCAACGTTCAGAATACGATCGGATTAATCCTCTTTCTTCCCGTCTTTCTGATTTTTGACCTCAGGCACCTTCAGGATACTGCCTTTTCGTTCAGCTCTTTTGCACGTATACTTGAGCTTTCAGTATTCGCATCGTGCGGAGCATTTATTCTGTTTGCCTATTCGGTCAGGAACATGGGTATTACAAGGGCAAACGTCTTTACCAACTTCATTCCCATTTTCACGGCGTTATTTTCTTTCATGATACTTGGGGATAACCTTACTGCCAGGAATATAATCGGCATGCTAATTGTCATAGCCGGTTTGATCATGTCGCAGATGAACGGACACAGGGACAGAACCGATGATGCCCTGATCCTTACTGGCAAAACTGCCTGAAACGGTTTTTTTCATCTGATGACTTCCTGCAGAGGTAACTGTATCACCATGTCAGAAAAGTCATAAATTTACGCTTAAGAAGCAAGCATGACAAAGAGGTGTCTAAATACAGTATTGTTCTGTCTTTTAATGTCAGCGGCATTTCCCCAGACAGGCGGGGATAACGTTTATGAGTTCCTTGACCTCACATATTCAGGACTTGCAACTTCCCTGGGGGGTACAAATATTTCAATCACCGGGGGAAATCAGAATCTGGCTTATATGAATCCTGCCCTTCTCAACAGGGAAGCCGATAAGTCACTGGCACTCAATTATGTGAATTATTTTGCAGGAATTAATTACGGTATGGCGATGTATTCCAGGTCAATTGCGGGAACAGGAAATTTTGCTGCAGGCATCACTTACCTGAACTACGGTTCATTCATCGCAGCCGACGAAACAGGTGCAATCACCGGGAAATTCACCGCTTCTGAATATGCTTTTTCTGCTTTGTATTCGCGAGAGGTTGATTCATCCTTTACACTGGGGCTGAATTTTAAGCCGGTCCTTTCGCATCTTGAAGATTATACATCCTTTGGATTTGCCTTTGATATTGGTGCGGCATGGCATAGCAGTGATAAATTGCTTTCGGCCGGTTTTGTAATCAGGAATGCCGGGATGGAGGTCACGACATATTCGGGAGAAAAGCGTCGGAGCCTTCCGTTCGAAATACAATCAGGAGCCACTGTCAGACTTGCACATGCACCGCTGCGCTTTTCGGTGACCGCAAGGCATCTCGAAAAATACAGGCTTACCACCAGCTATTATCCGGGAACAGGTGATGACCAGACAGAGTCCTCAGATTCTTTCCTTGAAAACCTGATGAGACATTTTATTATAGGAGCGGAACTTATTCCTTTTAAAAATTTTTACCTCTCCGGCGGATACAACTATCAGAGAAGACAGGAACTGAAAACCGAAGGCGTTAGCAGCGCAGCGGGCTTTTCATGGGGCTTTGGAATTAAGACTTCTTTCCTTGAACTGGAATTCGGAAGAGCAACTTATCATATTGCCGGCTCATTCACAAATATTTCAATCGTGGTCAGACCGGAAATCATGTTCAGGAAATCGCGCAACTGATAATTATGTGGATTATTGATATTAATTTTGCCGTGTCTAAGGTCACCATTCCGCTGTTATGGAGAAAAAACTGATAATTGCAATTGACGGATATTCTTCCTGCGGCAAAAGTACATTTGCAAAAGCCATTGCCAGGGAGCTTAATTATATTTATATCGACAGCGGAGCAATGTACAGGGCGATAACCCTCTATTGCATGAAAAAAAGGTATATCGGCAGGGAACGTGTGAATCTCAGTAGCATCATTAATGATCTGAAGGATATTCATATAGAGTTTGTTTACAAGCCGGAAATTAATGAATATGAAACCTTTCTCAGCGGCGAAAATGTAGAAAGTGAGATCAGGGGCATCGAGGTGTCTTCATATGTCAGCAGAATAAGCCAGATCCCTGAAGTCCGCTCACGGATGGTTGAACTTCAGAGGCAAACAGGTGTTTCTAAAGGCATCGTAATGGATGGAAGGGACATAGGTACAGTCGTTTTCCCGGATGCTGATATAAAGATTTTTATGACTGCATCGGTCGAAATCAGGGCAAAAAGAAGATTCGACGAACTTAAAGGCAGAAATGTGGATGTTAATTTTGAAGAAATAAAAAGAAATATAATAGCACGCGACATCGCTGACGAGAACAGGGATATAAGTCCTCTACGGCGTGCAGACGATGCCATTATTCTTGATAACAGCCGGATGACTGTATCAGGACAAATGGAATGGTTCAGGAGACTACTAGAAAGCCGGAAAAATGAAGGTTGAGATTGATAAAAAATCAGGATTCTGCTTTGGGGTCCAAAATGCCGTTGAGATAGCTGAAAATGCCCTGGTCCGGGGGGAGAAGGTGTTTTCGCTGGGTCCTATTGTTCACAACGACAAGGAAGTTGACCGTCTGTCAGCTCTCGGGCTTATCTCAATCGGGCATGAACAATTTAATAACCTGAGAAACTGCAATGTTCTTATCAGGGCTCATGGCGAACCTCCCGAAACTTACGAAACTGCCGCCAGAAACAATGTTACAATAATTGAAGCAACCTGTCCGATTGTTAAAAGACTCCAGTCAAAAATGCGGGAAACATGGCTCAGGTCAAAACCTGAAAAAGGTCAGGTGGTCCTTTTCGGGAAAACGGGTCATGCGGAAGTCATTGGCCTTCTCGGCCAGATAAACAATGAAGGGATAGTCATCTCCAGACCTGAAGATTTAGGAAAAATTGACTTTTCCCTGCCCGTTTATCTTTTCTCCCAGACAACAATGGCTGTCGAGGACTATAATCATATCAAAAGGCTCATTTATGAAAAAATGAAGGAAAAAGGGTCCCCCGATCCTGAGATTCACTTAAAGTGTTTTAATACCGTATGCGGGCAGATATCGAACAGGGAGCCCCACCTGAGATCATTTGCAAGCATGCACGACGTAATCATTTTTGTAAGCGGCACGGAAAGTTCAAACGGAAAAATGCTGTTCGCCGTATGCAAAAGCATAAATCCCGATACCTATTTCGTATCCTCCCCGGAAGAGATAGACAGATCGTGGTTCACCGGAAAAAAATCAGTGGGCGTTTGCGGCGCTACCTCGACACCCGGGTGGCTGATCGAACAAATCCGTGATTATGTTTTAAATATCTGAATGAGCTTATTTCATCACTTTTACCGTCTTAATTATTGTATTATCTTTGGAACTTTTCAAAATCTGAAATATGTCAAAGATCAAAAAAACAAGAGTGCTTACGTCAGGTGGGGATGCCCCGTGGATGAATGCCGCGATCAGAGGGATAGTAAGAACTGCGATCTGCAACGGGATAGAGGTGACCGGCGCCTTCCGGATTGCCGGGAAGGTAAAGGACTATTTCAGGAATTATGATATAAGGGTGTCGGTTTAAACTGCTTGAAAATGGATAAATCAAAAGTGTACTTTACGAACCTGAGAACAAAACCCTCCCAGAATCTTCTTAAGAAACTTGAACATCTGATTATCAAGGCAGGCATTGAAAGCATTGATTTCAGTCACAAGCTTGTTGCAATCAAGATACACTTCGGCGAACCCGGAAACCTTGCCTATCTGCGACCCAACTATGCCGCAGCGGTTGTTAAGTTCCTGAAATCGAGGGGCGCTGTCCCCTTCCTTACCGATTGCAACACCCTTTACTTTGGAAGGAGGGCAAACGCTCCGTCGCACCTGGAGTCTGCATTCGAAAACGGTTATAATCCAATGGTGACCGGCTGCCCTGTCATCATTGCTGACGGTATAAAAGGGACGGAATTCCATGAGATTGAGATTGGCCTTGAACTCTGCAAAACTGCAAAGATTGGTGCAGCAATAGCCGATGCTGATGTTGTGATATCAATGAACCATTTCAAGGGTCATGAACTTACAGGTTTCGGCGGAGCATTGAAAAACCTTGGTATGGGATGTGCTTCGGTAGGTGGCAAGCTTTTTCTTCACTCAGGCTCCTCGCCCAGAATATTTGAGGAAAATTGCACAGGATGCAGGGTCTGTGAGAAATATTGTGCTCAAAATGCGATAAAGGTCGGAAAGGATAAAATAGCTCATATCGACTATGAGAAGTGCGTTGGCTGCGGACAGTGTGTTGCAGTTTGCCAGTACGATGCATCAAGGGTTGTCTGGCAGAGTACATCAGAAAATGCCTGCAAAAGGATCACGGAATATGCATTCGCCACTGTAAAAGACAAACCATCTTTCCACATAAACTTCATAATGAATGTATCTCCCGATTGTGACTGCTGGGATTCAAATGATTACCCTTTGGTCCCTGATCTGGGAATTGCCGCTTCATTCGACCCTGTGGCACTCGATAAAGCCTGTGCCGATCTTGTTATTGCTGCTCCTGCCCTCCCCGGAAGTAAAATCTCTGATAAGCATAGTCACGGGGATATGAGCGGCGAGGATAAATTCAGGCTTTCCCACCCGGACACATACTGGCAGTCAGCTATCGAACACGGAGTAAAAATAGGACTCGGGAACAAAGAATATGAAATGATCACTATCTGAAGAAGGAAAAAATCACAGAAAATAGTTTAATCCATCTAATTATTTTTTTTAATTTCCCTTCCCCTTAATTAAGCTTGCCGTGATGAACGTCAAAACAAGCACTGCCCGGTTATCGATATTGTCGAACACAACCCTGATCATAATTAAGGCTGCAGTAGGAATAATGAGCGGGTCGGTCAGCATCATTTCAGAGGCGATTCATTCGTCAATGGACCTGATAGCTGCGTTCATTGCCTTCTTCTCCGTAAAGGTTTCCGACAATCCTCCCGACGAACGCCATCCGTATGGTCATGGCAAATTTGAAAACATATCTGGAGTCATCGAAGCCCTGCTGATTCTTGTTGCTGCAATAATGATAATTGTTGAGGCTGTCAAAAAGCTCTTTGGTGCACCCTTTAATCTTGAATCGATATGGATAGGTATCCTGGTAATGTTTATTTCAGCAATTATCAATCTCCTTGTTTCCCGCAGGCTTTATAAGGTAGCGCGCGAAACAAATTCCGTCGCGCTTGAGGCTGACGCCCTGCACCTTAAGACAGATGTTTATACGTCTCTGGGAGTTGCCACAGGACTTGGGCTTATTTTACTTACGGGTATAAAGTGGTTCGATCCGGTAGTTGCTATCCTGGTTGCGCTGTTTATAATTTGGGAGTCATATTCACTTCTGAGAAAGGCTTTTTCCCCGCTTCTTGATACGGCCTGGGGCGACAGTGAGATAGAAGTTCTTGAGAAAAGGCTTGATGACATGAAAGTGAAATACCATGATCTCAGGACCCGGTTAGCAGGAAATTACAAGTTTATTGACATTCATATACAGCTCCCGGAAAGTGAATCGGTAGGCGATGCCCATAGCTACTGCGACAGGATTGAAAATGAGCTTAAAAACTCGTATAATAACCTGACGGTAACAATTCACGTTGAACCCGACTGAGACAGAACCGACGCGTCAGTTACTTCGAATATTTTAATCTCAGACTGTTTGTAACAACACTGATACTGCTTAAAGCCATTGCTGCTCCGGCAATCATCGGATTCAGAAGGAATCCGTTCACCGGGTAAAGGACGCCTGCGGCTATCGGGATCCCGATCAGGTTATAAATGAAAGCCCAGAAAAGATTCTGCCTTATGGTTTTCACTGTATTCCTGCTTAAACGAACTGCAGCAGGAATAAGCAAAAGATCGTTACTTATGATGGTCATTTTTGCGGCGTCAATCGCTATATCAGATCCTTTGCCCATGGCAATGCTTATGTCGGCAGTAGCAAGGGCCAGGCTGTCGTTGATCCCGTCGCCTGCCATTCCTGTTATCTTTCCCTCTTTCTGAAGAGATGTTATAAATGCGGCCTTTTCTGAAGGCATCATTTCGGACCTGACGTTCTTTATTCCGGTCTTTCTTGCAACAGCCTCAGCAGTCTTACCGTTATCGCCGGTGAGGAGGTACACTTCAATGCCCATCTGATTCAGCTGCGTGACAGCCTGCGGTGAGTTCTCCTTTATCCTGTCCGAAATTGAAATTACTGCGAGAGTCTTCCGGCTGTCGGCAAAAAAAACAACAGTATTCGCATCTTCTTCCCAGCTATTTGAAAAGCTTTCCAATTCAGGATCAATTATCAGATTATGATCGATAATATATCTTGCTCCTCCTGCAAAGTATCTTTCTCCGTAATATTCCCCTGAAATGCCTTTTCCTGTAATGCTCTGGACATTACTCAGCGAAACAGGCATTGCATTTTCTTTAAAATAGTTCACAATAGCCTCGGCAAGAGGATGTTCCGACATCTTTTCGAGACTGCATAAAACGCCTGAGCTTGTAGGAATGTCAACGCTCCTGAGCCATTCAACCCTCATTACTGAAGGTTTGCCTTCGGTTACCGTTCCGGTTTTATCGAGGATTATAGCTCTCATCTTATGAGCCAGCTCAAGTGCTTCGGCATCCCTTATAAGTATATTGTTTTCAGCGCCTTTGCCGATCCCTACCATTATCGCAGTGGGAGTTGCAAGGCCGAGAGCGCATGGACATGCGATAACAAGAACCGTCACCATAGACATCAGACCCTGAATAAACCCGTCAGGGCCCCCAAGAATCCACCATACAGTAAGCGTGATAAGTGAAATTGCCACAACTACAGGAACAAAAATCCCGGCAATCCTGTCGACAAGCTTCTGAACAGGGGCCTTGCTTCCCTGTGCTTCCTGGACCAGCCTGATAATACTGCTCAGCAAAGTATCAGAACCGACTTTCTGCGCAGTAAACCGGAATGAACCCTTCTGATTTATTGTACCGGCAAAAACAGGTGATCCGGATTCTTTTATCACGGGCACCGGCTCGCCGGTTATCATGCTTTCATCAACATAGCTGCTCCCCTTTACAACAGCACCGTCGACAGGTATTTTTTCTCCCGGCCTGACAAGTATTATATCTCCGGGTTTTACTTTGGAAATCAGAAACTCCCGTATTTCTCCTGAAGGAAGAACTTTAAACACTGTTTTTGGCTGCAGCCCTATCAGTTTTTTGATTGAAGATGAAGTATTTGCTTTTGCTCCTTCTTCAAGAAGCCTCCCGAGAAGGACCAGGGCGATTACAACTCCGGAGGCTTCAAAATAAACATGTGCGTGAAGCCCGTGACTGTGCCAGAACCCGGGAAAAAGTGTATTAAATACACTAAATAAATAAGCAATGCCGGTGCTGAGAGAAACAAGGGTGTCCATATTTGAACTCCCATGTTTTGCCTGCTTCCTGGCAGTTATGAAAAAGGAGCGCCCGAACCACAGGATAGGTGTCGCCAAAGCCCACATTATATATTCTGAATATGGTATGTTAATGAAGACCATGCTTATCAGAAGAAGAGGCACTGCAAGAGCTATTGACCATATAGTCCTGTATTTCAGCGATCTGTATCTCCTCATCTGAAGATTTTCAAGCTCCTCTTTTGCTTTTTCCGATTCATCGATAATAAGGTCGTATCCTATGGATGTAATTGCCTCCTTAAGGTTGACCGGCTGGACAACATGGGGATCATATTCAATAGTTGCCACTTCCGAAGCCAGGTTGACAGCAGCTGCCAACACTCCTTTCTGTTTGTTCAGTGCAGTTTCGACATTTGCTGCACATGAGGCACACGACATTCCGGTAACAGGAAACTGTTTCCGGATGCTACTTTGGTCGCTGATCTTGCCTTTATTCCGGGAACCTTCTTCCTTTAAACCTGTCAAAGCCGATTTAGCCTTGATTGATAAACCTTCCGGGTTTTCACTTTTATCAATGGTGCCTAAACCATTATCATTCGATAAAGCCATGAGGCAAAAATATATATTAATTACCAACAGTAATATACCCGGATTGTTCTGAATGATGATAATCAGTATTTACTTAAAGCTCTAAAATTATCCCGATTTCCAGGTCATTAACTTAAAGCCTTGTATGAAATAACTTACAGGAAAACAGAACTGAACAATTACCATAAAACGGTAATCCGTTATTTCATTCAGTTGGTCAAAATAGGTTGAAAGTTGATCAAAACAAATTGGTTTTTACATTGCTTTCACCTATTTTTTCGTTTTTAAAGGTACAAGGATTAGATACCAGGAAAATTGTATTTTTGTAACTAATCTGATTAATCAATGAAAAAAATCATCCTGTCGTTATTTACAATATTTTTAGGACTCCAGGCACATGGACAAAGCGTGACAAAAAATGTTTTGTTCATCGGGAACAGCTATTCCTATGATGTCCCTGCATTATTGCAGTCATTGGCATCTTCGGCCGGGGACAATTTAACTTATGGCAAGAGCACACCGACTGTAGGCGGATATTCTTTTTATATGCATTCACAGGATGCCAATACTTTGGCCTTAATTCAACAGGGAGGATGGGATGTGGTTGTCCTTCAGGAAAAAAGTACAAATCCATCGGAATCGCTCGATTGGGTGGAACAAAATGTATATCCATATGCTGAATTCCTTGTAGATCAGATAAGTACTTATAGTTCAGCCGCTGAAAAGATGTTTTACATGACCTGGGGAAGGGAGAATGGTGACGCCACAAGATGTCCGACGAATCCGGATGTATGCACTTACATAGGAATGGATGATTTAACACGCGAACGGTACATGTATATGGCTGCCACTTATCATGCCACAATTTCACCGGTAGGTCCGGTATGGCGCTATATAAGGTCTCACTACCCTGGCGTTGAACTATATCAGCCTGATGGAAGTCACCCTTCGGATTATGGTTTATATGCATCAGCCTGCACATTTTATGCGGCAATTTTCAGAAAGGACCCTACCCAGATAACTTATAACTACACCCTCGATGCAACAGTCGCTTCTGAAATCAGAAATGCAGCAAAACTGGTGGTAACCGACAGCCTTCTTACATGGCATATTGGAGAATATAATACTGATAATCAGGTCCCTTCCGTCCCCTCAGGTTTGAGCTACAGTAATCTGAGTGTAACAGGGTTTACCTTATCATGGACCGCATCGACAGATAACGTTGGAGTTACAGGCTATCAAGTCTATCAAAACGGATCACTTGCAGCAACAGTGTCGACTAATTCAGCCGCTATATCCGGCCTGTCAGCTTCAACGACTTATTCAATGACTGTAAAGGCCAAAGACGCTGCCGGAAATATTTCAGATGCAAGCACTGCACTGAATGTTACAACACCTGCACCCGATACTCAGGCTCCCACGGTTCCTGCTGGACTGTCGGCCAGCAATATAGGAGAAACGGGTCTTAATCTCTCATGGACAGCTTCAACAGACAATGTTGGTGTAACAGGTTATGATATTTACCAGAATGGAACGTTTCTGATGTCAGTTACGGTTAATTCGGCGAATATTTCAGGACTTTCCCCGTCAACCTCCTATTCCCTGGCCGTAAAAGCAAAAGATGCCGCCGGGAATATCTCTGCCGCCAGTTCACCTCTCAGTGTCACTACAATAGATATCAGCGCTCCGTCAGTTCCATCAGCTCTTTCTCCCAACTCAATAACTCAAACAAGCTTTAATGTGACGTGGAATGCATCGACTGACAATGTAGGCGTGACCGGTTATGATGTGTTCCTTAATGGAACCCTTTCAGTATCAGTCACCGCCACTTCTGCCAGTTTTAACGGGCTGACCGGCGGATCTACTTATACAATAACGATAAAGGCAAAAGATGCCGCAGGTAATATTTCGCAGGCAAGCACAGCCTTATATGTCACAACCGGATCAACAGACACTCAGGCTCCGTCAGTTCCGTCGGGACTTTCGGCCTCTGGAATTTCGGAAAACAGTTTTACGCTTTCATGGACAGCTTCGACTGACAATACAGGGGTCACAGGGTATGATGTTTTCCTGAACGGTACTTTAACTACAAGTGTAACAGGAATTTCTGCTGCCATTTCAGGATTATCTGTTTATACAACCTATACTGTTGCAGTAAGGGCTAAAGATGCTGCAGGCAATATTTCGGCTTTAAGTAATTCACTGAGCGTAACAACCACTGATACTCATGCCCCGTCAGTTCCTTCAGGTCTGTCTGCCAGCTCAGTTGCAGAAACCAGCTTCACACTTTCATGGACGTCTTCCACCGACAACGTGGCAGTAAGCGGATATGATGTGTACCTGAACGGTGTCATGGTAACCAGTGTTACGGGCGCTTCAGCAAATATTGCAGGACTTTCAGCTTCCACTACGTATTCAGCAGCAGTAAGAGCCAGGGATGCGGCAGGAAACTCTTCAGGCCTCAGCTCTTCATTGAGTGTCACTACGATTGACATTCATGCTCCTTCTGTACCTGCCGGCCTTTCGGCAACAGGTATTACAGAAACCGGCTTTACGCTGACATGGGGTGCCTCCACTGATAATGTGGGTGTGTCAGGCTACGATGTCTATAATAACGGTATTTTGGCAGGCAGCGTGACAGCAACTACATACAGCTTTTCGGGACTGAGCGCCGGAACGTCCTGTACATTAACAGTCAGGGCAAAAGATGCGGCTGGGAACATTTCATCTTCCAGCACCGGCCTCAGTGTCAAAACAGGTGATACACATACACCTACATCTCCGACAGGGCTTACCGCAACCGCCATTACCGAAACAAGTTTCACGCTGACATGGAACGCCTCAACAGATAATGTTGGAGTCACGGGATATGATGTTTACTGCAACGGAACACTTGTCACGAGCTTAGTAGGAACATCTGCAAACATTGCTGGTCTGACAGCTTCCACAAATTACGCGATGACAGTAAAGGCCGGGGATGCTGCAGGCAACATTTCCAATGCAAGCTCAATCCTTAATGTGACAACCATTGACTCGCATGCCCCCTCTGTTCCGACGGGCCTTTCAGCCACCAATATCACTGAAACCAGCTTCACATTAAGCTGGACACCTTCTACTGATAACATCGCCGTTACCGGATATGATGTTTATCTGAACGGTACCCTGGCAAACTCAGTTTCCGGAACTAACACAAGTATAACCGGACTGACCCTCCTCACTTCTTACAGTATGACAGTAAGGGCAAAAGATGCAGCTGGCAATGTGTCATCAGAAAGTTCTGCCCTGAACGTGACAACTACAGATACTCATTCGCCTTCTGCTCCCACAAATCTGACTTCTGACAATATTACCGAAACAAGTTTTACCCTTGCATGGACAGCATCAAGTGATAATGTAGGTGTTACGGGATACGATGTTTATTGTAACGGGAAGCTGGCAAATACAGTTACCGAAACATCTGTAATCCTTTCAGGCCTGGCACCGGCAACTGTTTATACAATGACAATCCGGGCAAAAGATGGCGCAGGAAATTTTTCATCTCCAAGTAACAGCCTGGATGTTAAGACCACCGATACTCATGCTCCCACTCCTCCTGCAAGCCTTGTTGCTGACGATCTGACTGAAACAAGTTTTACACTTTCATGGTCAGCTTCAAGTGACAATGTCGGAGTTACAGGATACATGGTTTTTATGGACGGGACACAAATTACAACCGTTACAGGTCTTTCGGCGGAAATCTCAGGATTAACTGTCTGGACAACTTACAATATGACAGTCAAAGCTGTGGATGCTGCCGGCAACACCTCAGACCCCAGTGTTGTACTTTCTGTCAAGACACCTGACACAAGCGCTCCGACAGTTCCGACCGGCCTTAAAGCAACAAATGGCACAAAATCGGGCTTTACATTATCATGGGCCGGATCAACAGATAATGTGAGCGTGGCCGGTTATGAAGTTTATGAGGATGACGTATTAATTATGACTACAGCCGAAACTTCCGCTTATCTTACTCATCTTATAGATTCATTGGATTATTCATTCACCGTAATCGCTTTTGATGAAACCGGGAACAAATCAAAGCCCAGCAATGTCTTTAACATTACCACTAAAGTTTATAATCCATTAAATAAAAACACATTAAGCTCCATTCTTGTTTATCCTAACCCGGTTAAAGGAAATGAATTCTATGTACTCCTCGACAGGGAATTTATAGGTAATGTGGACGTTGAAATATTAAGCTTTGAAGGGATCATTTTATATAAGCAGAGCATAGGATGTTCCGGCAATCTGATAACAATTCCTGAAACTATCAGAAGAGACGGCAGTTATATCCTGAAAATTGGTTCTCAGAATACGTTCATCACAAGGAAAATAATTATTAATAAGATGCTCTGATGGATGCTGTTGAAATGATTGAAGCCTTTTAAAAGTCAAATTTTTCATCAAAATCGCTTTTTTATAATTGGATTCAGGAATTTCCTGAAGAGGTGAAGACTTTTCCGTGAAACATTCCTGTTATTAGAAAGTTTTTACTGAAATTGAGCTGTTGTATCAAAATATATCTGTCAATGAAATACAAATCAGCATTATCAGTTGCCCTTCTTCCACTGGCTTTTTTTATAAATACTTATGCTGCTGAGAAGTCTGCATCATATTACACTCAGAAGCCAGATGACCCTGAAGGAGTCTTTTTCACCGCCGACAAATTCAGGATCTCGTCTGACGGGAAAACGGATATCAGTACAGAACTTCAGAATGCCATAAACCAGTTGAAGAAAGACAGGAATTTCGGCATCCTTTTTATTCCCGAAGGAACTTATGCAATTTCAAAAACCATCTATATTCCTGGTGCAATAAGGCTTATCGGTTACGGAAAAAACCGCCCTGTGTTTGTCCTTAAAAAAAATTCTGCCGGGTTCCAGATGCCCGACCAGAATGACAAGGGGAAAGCCTCGTATATGTTCTGGTTCACGGATGATATTGCAGAACCCGGTAAAGAGATAAGGGATGCCGGCGCAGGAACATTTTACAGTGCCATTTCGAACATCGATCTGAAAATTGAAGACGGCAACCCTGATGCAGTTGCTGTCCGAACACATTTTGCCCAGCACAGTTTCGTTTCTCATTGCAATATATATACAGGCAAAGGCAAAGCAGGGCTTTTTGATATCGGGAACATGATAGAAGATGTCAAATTCTTCGGAGGAGATTACGGTATTTACACAACAAAGGCTTCTCCGGGATGGCAGTTCATGATGCTTGACAGTTATTTTGAAGGCCAGAGAATTGCATCAATTAAAACCCGCGAAGCAGGCCTGACCATTGTAAGAATGATCATTAAGGACGTACCTGCGGCAATCATTGTTGATCAGAATTACTGGGAGAAGCTCTACCTTGAGGATTGCCGGTTCGAAAATATAAAAGGTCCCGCCATAGTTGTAAGCAATGAAGAAAATGCACACATGCAGTTGAATATAAGGAACCTTGTTTGCAAAGATGTACCCGTGCTTGTAAAATACCCGGCGCTTAAGTCCGGGACAATCGCTCCTTCACCGGTTTATCTTGTCAGAAGATATGTCAGCGGATTGCAAATGGATGACCTGAATGCCGGTCCGGAAATCCGCACTGTAAATGAAACTTACGCTCTTAAATCTCTTCCGCCTGTAATACAGGGAGACATTCCGTCATTACCTGATATGAAGGAATGGAAAAACCTTAAGACTCTCGGAGCAAAGGGAGATGGTACAACTGATGACACCAGGGTGATTCAGGATGCCATAGATAATTATCAGGCAATTTATGTTCCTCAGGGGTCATACAGGATAAGTGAAACGCTGAAACTGAAGCCAAATACTGTACTGATCGGTCTTCATCCCATGGCAACAAATTTTGTTCTTGCCGATAATGCGCTTTCCTTCGGAAGCTTTGGAGCTCCGAAGCCGATGATTGAAGCTCCTTCCGGCGGAACAAATATCATTTCGGGAATCGGCCTGTTTACGGGCGTTAATAATTACAGGGCAGTGGCCTGTAAATGGATGGCCGGTGAAAAATCAATGATAAATGATGTAAAGTTCATTGGCGGTCATGGTACAATGATTCCCGGACCAAATGTGGATTGGAAATGGGAAGAGATAAAACAACACGGCCGGTCATTAAATTCTCAGTTTGAACAAGGATGGGACACACAGTACTGGAGCCTGTGGGTGACAAACAACGGAGGCGGTATCTTCAAAAATATCTGGACTGCAAGCACTTATGCGTCTTCGGGTTTCTATGCATCCAATACATCCGCGAGAGGACGCATCTATGCCATGTCAGTAGAGCATCATGTAAGGAATGAAGTTCGTTTTAATAACGTTTCAAACTGGAATATTTATGCCCTTCAACTTGAGGAAGAGAGCCGGGAAAGCTCAGAATGTCAGCCTATGGAACTTGAAAAATGCAACGGTATGACATTTGCTAACCTGTACATGTTCAGGGTGATAAGGATGAAGACTCCCTACCCTTACTCTGTCAGGACCTGGGACTGCTCAAATGTTGAGCTCCTTAACATCCACAATTACAGTCAGATAAAATATACAACTGACAACCCTTTATATGACATTAATACCAACACTGAAGTACGCCCTCAGGAACTGGCCCGGCTGTTTATCAGCGGAAAAACACCGAAACTCAATTCAGTGAAAGGTACCGGGCCGGTGCAAATGCTAGGAAGGGGCTTTGAATTTATCATGGGGGCATGTTCTGATTCAAAGGGTAATGTGTTTTTTTGTGAACAGAGGAAAAAACGGATTTATGAATGGAATGATGAAACAAATTCACTCAGCCTGATTGCAGATTTTCCATGGGAGCCATTGTCGCTGGCATGCGATTCGAAGGATAATCTGCTTGTGGTTTTCCGCTATGACCCGCAGCCGGGTTTCCTGGTTAACGGAAAACCTGAGAAGTTCGGGAACCCACCTGATGCCTGGGGAACGTCATTCAGCGGCTGGGGTAATTCCGGTTTTGGGACGCTGGTCTATTCCGTTGATCCTGAGAACCCTGAAGAGACAATCCGAATTCCCGAAAAGGCGCCGATGAACAGCATTAATAATATTTTCAAGGCACTTTATCCATTAAACCGCTGGCGTGATTCGCATGATTTCAACTCCGTCACCGTTTCAAAAACAGCCGAATGCTTCGTCGCTCCCGATGGAAAAACAATTATCCCGGTATGCTACGATCTTGCCCGCTCATGCGCTCTTGCTGAAGCTTTTCCCGGAAAACCCTTATATACCTCAGACGAATATGACAAACGCACCGTTAAGCTTGCCGTGGATAATAATGGGAACCTTTCCGATCTGAAGTATTTTGCTGAAAAAGGTGAATTCTCATCAGTTCCCGATAAGTATGGAAATGTATATATTGCTGATGGTGAGATATATGTGTTCAATCCCGGGGGTAAACAGGTAAATCTGATTCATACTCCGGAACGCCCATCGACAATTGTTTTCGGAGGAAAGGATCATGACACGCTTTTTATTACAGGTCGTTCAGGGTTTTACAGGTTAAACAGAGAATAAAACAGGCGCCATGATAGAAGTGATAAAAGGAGATATTACGAAAGTTAAGGCTGACGCAATTGTAAACGCTGCCAATTCATCACTGATGGGTGGCGGAGGAGTTGACGGGGCAATACACCATGCGGGAGGTCAGTCAATCCTTGAAGAGTGCAGAAAGATTGTCACCAGGCAGGGAAAATGTAAGACAGGCCAGGCAGTGATAACCACGGCAGGCAGGCTTTCCACAAGATTTGTAATTCATACGGTAGGTCCGGTATGGTATGGCGGCAATCATGGTGAACCGGAGCTTCTTGCAGACTGTTACCGAAATTCCCTCAGCCTTGCTGCAGAAAATGGATGCAGAACGGTGGCATTCCCTAATATAAGCACCGGCGTTTACAGGTTCCCGAAAGATGAAGCTGCAAGGATTGCAACCGAAACAGTCAGAAAATTCCTGTCAAAAAACGATAAGATAGACAAAGTGATTTTCGTTTGCTTTGACGAAGAAAACGAAATACTTATAAGAGATCAGCTGAAAAAACAAAGTCGTTAATAATTTTTTGCATCACAGAAGGAAACAACCACTTTTCCTGTTCCCACTGAGGGGTTTGGGGCAAAAAAACAACTTCAATTAAGATGCAAACCTCTGCAGCCCATCGTTCTTCAGGCAGTATTTCAACTTTTGTCCTTATTCAGGTTTTTGCCTTTTACCTTTTTACTTTTTACTTTTGTCTTTCAAAATATGAACCGATAAATAAATCATTGAATAAAAAAACTCAGTTATCATGTCACTTTTTGAAAAGATTTCAGGCGACCTGATGCAAGCCATGAAAGGCAATGATAAGGTCGCTCTTGAGGCAATCAGGGCAGCAAAGACAGCTTTCATTCTTGCACGCAGCGAAAAAGGTGCTGGCTCGGTACTCACTGCTGATGAGGAACTTAAGATCATCCAGAAGCTGGTCAAGCAAAGAAGGGAATCAGCTGCGATTTACAGGGAACAGAACAGGGCCGATCTGTACGACAGGGAAGTTGCCGAGGCAGATGTACTTGAGAAATATCTTCCTGTAAAGGCAAGCGATGAAGAACTTACAGCTGTTGTCAAAGCTATAATCACACGCACCGGAGCCAAATCGCCGGCTGATTTTGGCAAGGTAATGGGCGTTGCTGTCAAAGAGCTTGCCGGCAAAGCCGATGGCAGGGAAATCTCTGCCAAAGTCAGGCAAATGCTTGGTTAACAAACATCTGCCTTCAAGTTATCTTTAAAGCTTTTTTTTGAATGATATCTGTATGATCTGAGGAGGAATGATATGATTTCCTGCTGATCACGCAGATGCGCTCAGAAAAGCTCCCGTCAGCAGTGCATTCTTAAGCCACTATAAAATCTTTCGGGACCTCCTTCAGTCTTGAGATATCAAGTATCCTATTCCTGACATCAAACCCTGAGGCACATTTCACATTACATACCTGACACGCTTCGCATGACTTTCCCGAAAGATCCACATCTTCAAGAGTATGCCACGCCTGGGTTGTATTCCGGTATCCGTAAGCGTACATGTAACTCCTCATTATTGTTGGAATATCAAGGTTATGAGGACATTGCGGAATACATTGCCTGCACTGCCTGCAATACAATCCGGGTTCAAGTGATGCCAGGTTAAGTTCCTTCAGTTCCTGTTCGGACATTTTAAGATCCCTGATCATTGAAAGGTTCTTCTTCAGCTGTTCTACTGTTGACATTCCGGAGACTATTGAGGCTATATGTTCATTCTGCAGAGCCCACTTCAGAGCTGCATCGCTGTTAAGTGCGGGACCTGATTTGTTGTTGAAAGCGCCTGCAGTCGTCTTCATGGCGACAATACCCATTCCGGCTTTTGTTGCATAATCAATTGCGGAGTTCAGGGAATCTTTGTTCTGTGCTTTAAAGTTATAGGCGATCATTGCAACATCATAAATTCCGGAGTCAGCGGCAGCTTTAAGTGCTTCCTCCGTATCGCTGTGTGATGCTATTCCCAGGTATCTTGTTTTTCCCTGTTTCTTCAGCTGCTCCATGGCTTTAAGAACACCCTCATTCATGACCGTTTCTCTTTTCCCCGCATACGGGAACAGGAATATGTCGACATAATCGAGTCCGAAACGCTGAAGGCTTCCTTCAGCCTTGCGAAGGTATGCTTTTGTATCGAACCCTGATGTGAATTTCCCTGTCCGCATATCCATTCCTCCTGCGGGAACTGCCGTACCTATTACGAATGAATCCCGCGGCAGCCCTTTAAGTGCTTCTCCGACAAGCATCTCATTCTTACCCTCTCCGTAATAAGTTGCGGAGAAAAAAAGTTTGATCCCGGCTTCATAGGCGGCTCTTATTAACCCTGCATCGGAAGAATTTGCAGCGCCCAGGCTTATCAGTGGCGTTTTTATGCCTGTTTTGCCAAGGACCCTTGAAGGCAGATCCTGAGAAAGTGACACCTGTTGCGTAAAGGACCCTTTTGCTATTCCTGGTAAAAGGGCAGCGCCTGAAATGCCAAGAATGCTTTTTCTAAGAAATTGACGGCGATTATTCTTTCCCATAATTTTTATTTTTTGTAATAAACCAAAACAGCAATAAAATTATTAATTTTTTGAAGCCGGCCAATAATAAATATCAAAATGCAACAACCCGTGCCGGATGATTTTTTTGAATATCATGTAACGGATTATTGAAGAATATTATAAGCAGCATTTTAAAAAAAAGACAGTTGCCATTTATTTAAAACTGACAACTGTCGCTCGGAAGAACAAAGTGTTTAATTGATAGGAAATTAAAATTTTCCCTATACTTCTGTGAATCAGTAGAAAAACCTGAATAATATTTGAAATTTATTATAAAGAACCATTATTGCTGTCAGAAATATCCAAATCCCCCTGTTAATGCCTCAAACCTCATTAATGATACCGGAGGTTTAAAGTTAAAACGTGTTGTTCCATGTTTATTGCGCGGTAAATTTAATCAGGATTAATGCGTCTGTTAATTAAAAAATCATTAAAAGGTCATTAGAAAGTCCTTAAAATGAGATTTCTTGGATTCCATATAGTAAATTTGCACAGAAATCCTGAGATGCAACAAGGGAACATAAGCATATTGATCGTGGAGGACGAACAGAGGCTTGCCAGGCTTTTGAAAAAGCAGCTGGAAGAATCCGGTTATCAGGCTGAAATAGCTTATGATGGTTACGCCGGCAAGCAGATGATCGAAAGGAAAAGTTTCAGTCTTATTATACTTGACATAAGCCTTCCGTTATTGAACGGTTATGACCTTTGCAAGGAGATCCGCAAGACAAACAGCAATATCCCGATTATCATGCTGACAGCTTTCAGCACTCCTGACAATAAAGTTACAGGATTCGAGGCCGGGGCCGATGATTATGTTGTTAAGCCTTTTGATTTCAGAGAGTTGCTGGCCCGTGTAAATGTTTTTCTAAAAAGATCAAATCCCTCACATGCAGGAGAAGTACTAAGCATAACTGACCTTGAGATGAATCTTGGCACCAAAGCTGTTTCACGTAGTGGAATAAAAATAGACCTGACTGCGAGAGAGTATTCATTACTGGAAGTATTCATGAGAAACAGGGATAAGCTGCTCACGCGCGATTTTATAATTGAACATGTCTGGGGAATTGATTTCGACCCTACCACAAACATCATCGACGTATATGTAAATTATCTCAGAAAAAAAATTGACAGGGATTTTGAGCCTAAATTAATTCATACAAAGTTTGGCTTTGGTTTTTATTTCAGTGAAAAAGAGATATAAAGGATGAATATCAAGACAAAATTATCCCTCCAATTTACATTGATTGTTGCCGCAATACTATTGTTTTTTTCAATTCTCGTATACTATTTTTCATATTCGAGCCAGCTTACCAAGTTCAGGGAGAGCCTGTTTGAGAAAGCAAAAAGCACTGCAATTCTGCTGATAAATGTTGAGCAAGTTGATTCAGCACTTTTGGAAAAGATCCACCAGTCAACCGTTATGTGGGAAAAGGAAGAGACTGTTCTGACTGATTCCGCCCTGAATGTAATTTACAGCAAGAATGTCAGGTCTCTGACCAGCGCAGTGATATTTTCGGAATCAAGACATGGCAATGTCAGTTTTTTCTCATATGACAAAAAGGACGGCGTGTGTTACAAGCATTTCTTCAACAACCACTACTATAATGTGTTCATTATGTCGTACGACAGGTCACGAACTGAGAATCTCTCGGAGCTTCGGAGCATACTTTTCTGGAGTATCATGATCAGTGTCTTTCTGTCGGTTCTTCTTTCATATCTTTTCTCACGCAATGCCCTCAAGCCTATTTCAAAGATTATCAAAAGCGTCAAGGAGATAAATTCACGGAAGCTCAGCAACCGGCTTGATGAAGGCAAAGGCAAGGATGAAATTGCCCAGCTGGCTAAAACCTTTAACGAGATGATCATGGATCTTGAAATCTCATTCAATAACCAGGAAGATTTCATTCTCAATGCATCCCATGAATTCCGCACCCCTCTTACTGTAATGATAGGAGAAAGCGATTACATTTTAAGGGATGAGAGGAGCCGGAAAGAATATATCGACCATATAACCGGTTTGTTCAATGATCTGAAAAAACTTAATTCCCTCCTTAACAGTCTCCTGGAACTGGCTCAGATCCAAAGGGATAAAAGTGTGGATTTTTCGGATGTCAGGGTAGATGAGATAGTGTTTGATGCAATTGAGCTGGTGAAGGACAAGTACCCGGGACGAAAAATTATACCGAAGATTCTGTATCCTGAAGATGAAAATGAGCTGCTTATCAAGGGGAATGACGGTCTGCTGGCAATCGTGTTCAGAAACCTGCTGGATAATGCCTGCAAGTTTTCAAATGATGATGTAACCGTTGAAATAAAGATCTCCGGTCAGAATATAATAATCATAATTTCCGACCGCGGTATTGGGATACCGGTACAGGAGATAGGAGATATTTACAAGCCGTTCCAGAGGGGGTCGAATGTGAAGTTCATTGGAGGTTTCGGCATCGGGCTTTCGCTTGTCTACAAGATATTAAGCCTGGATGATGCTGAAATGAATATCATCAGCAAGGTGAATGAAGGGACCAGTATTGAATTACGTTTTAAAAGGACCACAAAAGTAGCCTGATGGCATTCTCCGGAATTGTCTTTTCAGGTAAAAAGCTGGTCAAAATAAGGACCAAAAATATATATCGTTTCCCGTGTTTCTGTATCCGGTGATACATTCTCATGATATTCTCCCTTTAATTAACATTCTGCCAGGCCAGTTTTCTGCGGTCTTTCCTGTAAACCATTTTAAAAATAACAGGAAATATAAAAAGGGTAAGGATCGTTGCTGTAATCAGGCCCCCGATGACAACTATTGCCAATGGTTTCTGAGATTCCGATCCTATGCCTGAAGATGTTGCTGCAGGCATCAAACCAATAGCTGCCATCATTGCGGTCATAATTACGGGCCGCACCCTCGATGCAACACCTTTAAATATTGCTTCATCCAAAGGCATCTTAAGCATGAGATACTTCTTGAAAACTGAGACAAGGATCACACCATTCTGAACGCAGACCCCGAACAGCGCAATAAAACCTATTCCGGCAGAAATTCCGAAGAATGTACTTGTTACATGAAGTGCCAGAATGCCACCTATCAGGGCAAAAGGTACATTTAATAAAACCAATCCTGCATCCCTGACGTTTCCGAATGTAATGAACAACAGGATAAAAATAAGCACAATGGATATCGGGACCACCTGTGCCAGCCGGTTTGTAGCCCTTACCTGGCTTTCAAATTCACCTGTCCAGTTTATTGAGTACCCTTTGGGCAGCCTGACCATTTTTCTGACATTTTCCTGCGCTTCCTTTATTGTACTTCCCAGGTCCCTGTCCCGTACAGTAAATTTCACGGCAATAAGCCTCTTGTTCAGATCGCGGTAAATAAAAGCAGATCCGGTTTTTTTACTGATTTCTGCAATCTCCTTTAAAGGTACTTTTGTACCTCTTATGGTCGGTATCATAATATTCCCTATGTCATTCTCATCCTTCCGGTATTCAACCGGATAGCGGATCCGGATATCAAATTTCTTTTCTTCATCATATAATTGTGTGGCGGCCTTGCCTCCGACTGCCATTTCAATGATAGCCTGACATTCCTCCTTGACTATTCCGTAAGCAGCCAGCTTATGTTCATCCAGATCAATGGTCAATTCAGGCTGTCCGATATTTCTTAATATCCCGGCCTCTTTAATTCCGCGTACCTTTTCAATTGCTTTTTGAACATCCCTGGCAAGTGAATCCAGTACAATAAGATTATCTCCAAAAACTTTGACAGCATTGTTGCAATTAAGTCCCGCCACCGCTTCTTCCACATTATCTCTGATAGGTTGTGAATAATTAAAGTCGATCCCCTGGAACTGCCTCAGCCTCCCATCTATTTCCTCAATCAGCTGATCGGTGGTGATTTTGCGTTCCCATTCCTTTTTTGGATAAAGGCTGACACAAGCCTGATTCATATAGAATCCTGAAGGATCAGTACCATCATTCGACCTTCCCGTCTGCGATAGAATACTCCTCACCTCTTTAAAGCCAAGTATAACCTTTCGGATCTCATGTTCAAGCTTTACTGTCTCCTGCAACGACATGCTCATGGGCATTTTTGCTTCGATCCAGAGGGCTCCTTCGTTTAACGGGGGCATGAACTCTGTACCGATGAATTTAAAGGAATAAATTGTAAGACACATTACCGTGACAGCGATAAGCAGGCTTATTTTCTTGTTTGAATAGACCAGGCTGAAAATTTTCAGCGTGTATCTGTTAACGACTTCTACAAACGGATTCTTTTTTTCTCTTATACTTTTATTGAAAAACCAGCTTGAGAGCACCGGCACCAGTGTCAGTGTAAAGAATAAGGCTCCCAGCAATGCAAATCCAAGGGTATAAGCCAGGGGTGAAAACATTTTCCCTTCCACCCGCTGAAAGGCAAAAATCGGGATTAGTGCTGTTATGATAATCAGTTTTGAAAAAAATATTGCTTTTGCAAGCTCTCCTCCGGTATTCTTTATTAATCCTGCCTTTGACAGCCTGCTGTATCTGGACATGCCGATTTCTTTTGCCCTGCGGTCGAGAACGACGAATATCCCTTCGACCATAACGACGGCTCCATCTATGATTATCCCGAAGTCAATGGCCCCCATTGAGATAAGATTTGCTGACATGCCTTTTATCTTCATGCATATAAATGCAAAAAGCAGGGATAATGGAATAATTATTGAAACTATTACTGTTGCCCTTATGTCCGACATAAAAAGGAATACGATCAATATAACCAGGATGATTCCTTCAGTCAGGTTTCCCAGAACTGTTTTTGTACAGAAATGTATAAGGTCGTCCCTGTCATAAAAAGTGACAAGTTTGACATCAGAGGGAAGAATCCGGGTATTTAATTCCTCAATTTTATCCTTGACTTCCCTGAGCACAGTGTGAGGATTCAGTCCTTTCCGCATGACCACAATTCCCTCAATGATATCATCGTTCAGATCCAGACCTGCCTGGCCTACCCTGGGAAGCGATGATACGCTTACCTCTGCCACATCTTTTACCGTAATAGGTGTATCGTCAATATTGTCTATTACGATATTGCCGATCTCACCAATGTCATTTATCAGTCCAATACCTCTTACAACATAAGCCTGTCCGTTTTTCTCAATCACATCCCCGCCGACATTCAGGTTGCTCTTGGAGACGCTGTTGAAAACGTCCAATGCTGAAAGGTTGTATTTTTCAAGTAACCCGGGATTAACATTTATCTCATAGGTTTTTTGTCTTCCCCCGAAAGTTACGACGTCTGCGACTCCCTGAACGCTAAGTAATTGCCTTCTCATTATCCAATCCTGGAACGTCAACAGATCTCTTGAGTCCTTGTCCTGGCTTTGAATCGTGTATCTGTAAATTTCGCCGGTGGGACCGTATGGAGGCTGAATTTCAGCGTCCACTCCTTCAGGAAGTGAAGCTGTTGCAATAGCATTATTTACCTGCTGTCTGGCAAAAAAGTCATCAACATTATCCTCAAACAAAATTTTAATGACCGACAATCCGAACATGGAAATCGACCGGACATTGGTTTTTTTCTGAACTGAAGTCATTGCTATCTCGAGGGGTACAGTGACAAAACGTTCCACCTCTTCAGCGCTCCTTCCCCTCCACTGTGAAACAATGATTATTTCAGTATTTGTAAAATCAGGGAATGCCTCAATAGCTGTTTTTTCGAAACATATTATTCCGGTAATTATCAGGATTATCGTAAGAAACAAAATAAAGAACTTGTTCTTCAGGGAAAATGCAACTATGTTTTTAATGAATTTATTCATGATAGCAAGAATTGAAAAATCGGGAAATTCAGATAATCAATTTACATCCTGTCAGTAAGCTCTTCATATATGAGCAGATTGTCGTTCACTATAACCTTTTCGCCGGGTTTAATCCCGGAATCGATATAAGTCTTGTCATTCACTGATTTATATATTTTGACTTCCCTGATTTCAATATCGCTCCTGCTTCTGTAAACAAGTACATAATTGGTGCTGTTGTCAAATATGACCGCCTGGGACGGAACCGTCAGTTTCGGAGTTTCTTCGGAATAATGCAGGATCACATTGGTAAACATTTCAGGTTTAAGCTGATAATTTGTATTTGCGAGCCTGACCCTTGCTTTCATCACCTTCGACACAGGATCAAGGACATTGTACACTTGATCAATTTTACCCTTTATTATCTGGCCGGGGTAACTTAAGGTTGTTATTTCGACATTATAATCCGGCTTTACTTTTGAAATATCCGTTTCAAATACATTGACCATTACCCAGACATTTTTAAGATCTGAAATTGTAAAAAGGCTCTCACTGTAATCGGTTCTGATCTGCATGTTAATGCTCAAATTTTTATCCACAATGACTCCGTTGATAGGAGATTTTATATAGTAAACAGTCTTGCCGTCTCCACCGAAAATATCAGAGACATTTGTAGCTTTTTTAAGATCAGATCCGGCCTTTTGCAGTTCTTCCTGAGCCGTAATCAATTCTTTCCCGGAAGCTATTCCGCCCTTGTACATATCTTCCATCACCTCAAGGTTTTTCCGAGCAATTTCATAATCCGATCCGGCTTTGTTCAAATCATTTTCTATCCCTGCCATTTCAGTGCTTTTTATCACCGCAAGAACCTGCCCTTTTTGAACATTGTCGCCGATCCCTGCTTTTATTTCAGTGACAACTCCGCTTACAACCGGAAAGACTTTTGTTACTTTGTCCTCATCAAAAGTCACTTTCCCTGTAAGTTTTAACTCATTTTCGACGGTCGTATATTTTACTGAATCAATGGTAATTATCTTTTCCATTTTATCGGTGAGACTGAATTTATCATTTTCTGTCCTGGCTTTTTTCGAGCCGCAACCCAGGAGCAGTAGACTTGCCAAAACAGAAAATCCGATTAATTGTCTTGTCTTCATTTTTAATAATTCATTGATTAAAAGATGATTCATTCAAAAGAAAAGGTCTATTTATTGAAAAGATCCGAGCCTGTAATGAAATTTACTTCTTCATAATAATTCAGAAGGTTATTCTTTAAATGATTGACATTCATCATTGTTTGCTTATAGGAAGTAAAGAAGTCGATAAACTCCAGCATGCTGACGCTTCTTTTTTCATAATTTTCAAGCATGCTGTCAAATGTTTTCTTTAAATCGGAGGTGAACTTTGAATCAAACTTATCTGAAAGATCCTGCGATTTTATAGTTCTTGAATAGGTCAGGAACACATTATTAATCAGCTGCAGATAGTAATTTTCATATTGGAGTCTGCTTTGCTCCAGCTGTGATTTTGAACTTCTTATATTTCCCTGGTTCCTGTTAAAAAGAGGAAGATCAATGCTGAACCCCAATCCAAAATAGTCTATTATATAATCACTCTGGTGATCATAATCGGCAAACAGGTTGATGTCGGGCATTGCCATTGATTTCTGGAGGGAAATGTTGGCTTCGTTCCATTTAATCTGGTTTTGATAAATTTTCAGATCATACCTCTTTTCAACTGCCATCTTTTGAAGCTCATCAATACTATAGATTTTCTGACGGTTCCTGAAAAATAAATTTGTATCGAGCACCGGCTGAATATATTTGCCGGTGGTATCATTTATCAGAATTTTCAGGACGCTTTGATTGGTATTTATGCTGTCAAGAATAGCAAGCTTCTCATTTTGAAGCTCAAAAAGCTCCGCTTTTAATCTGACGTTTTCTTTAAGCGAGACATTGCCTTTCTGTAATTGTATATTATCCTGATTTATCAGCTTTTGGTAAGAGCTGATCTCGGTATCACAGAGTTTTGCAGTCTGTTCAAAAAAATAGAGATTATAAAATGATGTTCTGAGCTGGTATTTCAGAGTTCTCAGCAAATCAAAAAACTGGAACTCTGCAATTTCAGCATTGACTTTTTCAAGAGCGATATTTTTGTTCCGTTTTCCGGCAAGACTGAAAAGCTGGTTGATACTGGCCAGTGATTCTCCTTTTGATGACAGGTCAAACGCCCTGTGAGTGTACTGATTATATGGATTTATTTCATAGTTGATACCAGGGTTGTTCCATAATTTAGCCTGCAGAACCTGTGCCTTTGCTGCGTCAATACTGTATTTCTGAGCAAGAAGCAGAAGGTTTTTTGATAAAAAGGCTGATTCGATATCAGATTGTGCAAGAGATATGGTATCACCTGAAATGCTTTGACTCTTTTTTCCGTAGACGGACTGAGATACAAGCCTGGAACTAAGACTGAACCAAAAAATAAAAGATAAACAAAGGGACTGTAATAATCTGGTTTGCATGCCATTTCAACTTATGGCAGCAAAAATAACTGATAACCTTAACGCCTGAATTACAGGGAAATTAGAAATGGATTAGAAAAGAATTAGAAAATCATACTAATGGAAGTGTTATTGCAATGGTAGTTCCTGCATTTAGTTTTGATGTGGCGGAAATTGTCCCCCCATGCATCCGGATTATTTTTTCTGTCAATGCAAGCCCTATTCCATGTCCGGAAAAGCTTAATGCATTATCCGACCTGTAAAAAATCTGGTATATATTTTTAATGTCCTTTTCAGGGATGCCAATACCTTTGTCAATTACATTGATAAGTATTTTATCATTCTCCCTGTCACTGATCATTTCACAAATAACTTCCTTATTATCCGAAAACTTGCAGGCATTCTGCATTATATTGGTAAATGCTATCTTCAGCAGCTTCTCATTCCCCTTTATTACAAGCTGCGCCTGGTCGTCAGGAAGGTTAAGATATTTGATGTTAATGATGGCTGCCGGATTTGCCTTAAGGATTCCCTCCCTTACATCCCATAGTAATTCATCAATCCTGACATTTGTAAAATCAATGATCGATGTATCAGAATTGACAAGTGCAAGGTCGAGAAGGTTGTTTATGATTTCTTTCAGCGTATTGAACTCATAAAGCATTGAAGATAATGATGATTTGTATTCCTCACTAGACCTGTCCCTGGACAGCATCACCTCAATTTCGCTGATGGCTGCCGTAATCGGAGTTCTGAGTTCATGGGATGAATTAGTCAGAAAGTTCTTTTGAAGTTCAAACGATAGTTCCAGTCGCGACAACATGTCATTGAATGTCGTTGCCAGTTCATTCAGCTCGTCTTTGCTTTTTTGTTCTGCTATCCTTACATTAAGGTTTGAAGCGGTTATCTTTTTGACCTGATTTACAATATGACTGATAGGGCTCAGGGCTTTTTTTGAAAAGGATTTCCCAAGAAAATAAATTATGAACAGACTGGCTAAAAAGCAAATAGTCATGATCAATAAAAGATCTTTAAGTTTTGCCTTGCCTTCAGCATCAACCGCGGATACAACAATATCAAAATCGCCCTGGTTGTCTCTGTACAATATGCCCACGAACTGGCGTTCTCCCCGGGTAAATCTGAGTATGTTGCGCGAGCGGATCAAATTTAAAGTATCTGCCGAAAGATTCAGATCAGGATTTTTATCTATGAACTGGTTCTTATTTTTGATGTCATAGATCTGGATTATCTCCTGGTGAAGTGACTGCTGGAATTTGGCAATATAAGGTTCATAAGTGGCCTGGCTTAATTCATCCTTTTCCAGGAAATACTGGGAAGCAATAAATGTTCTTTCATCAAGCCGCGTGAAAAATACCTTCAGGGTATAATCCCTTGCCATGAAATAGGTTATTGACAGCACACACAGGATTACAACCGCAAAGATCACCGTAAACTGGAGGGCCAGCCTGTTGCCTATTTTCATTTACCTTCATCCATTAAATACCCCATTCCCACTATTGTACGAATTAATTTCTCCGGAAAATCCTTGTCTATTTTGTTCCTGAGGTAATTTACGTAAACATCAACAATATTCGTTCCGGTGTCAAACGAAATATCCCAAACGTTTTCTGCAATACTGTTCCTGTCAAGTATCTTGCCCCTGTTCCTCATGAAAAACTCAAGCAATTTATACTCTCTTGCTGTAAGCTTAATTTCCTTTCCACCTCTTTTAGCTCTCCTGGAATTAATATCAAGTTCAAGGTCCCCTATTTTCAGCACAGACTCAGTGATCAGTTTGTCATTTCGTCTTGACAGGGCTCTGATTCTTGCAAGGAGCTCATCAAAGTTAAAAGGTTTGCTCAGGTAATCATCAGCCCCGCTGTCGAGTCCTATAACCTTGTCATACGTAGTTCCCAGAGCCGTCAGCATAAGCACCGGAGTATTTATGCCATTACTCCGGATTTCCCTGCAAAGTTCAATACCGTTCATTTCAGGCAAAATAATATCAAGTATTATTAAGTCGTAGCTTCTTTCAAGCACAAGTTTTTTACCAAGTAACCCATCGTAAGCCAATTCAACTTCGTAATTATTTTCTTCCAGACCTTTTTTTATCGACTGGGCAATTCTTACTTCATCTTCAACAAGCAGTATTTTCATAACTACAAAGTTTATTGGGATCAAAATTAGTCAACAGAGTCTTAACAACAAACAAAATTATTTCCATCTGCAGAATATTATCAAATCCGGATCATCAAATCAGGGATTTTATTTTATCAGTAATTTATGGCATATCATATATAGTTGAAATGCGCTGTTTCGGAAAGATATATCTTACACTTTGTGAATATGTGATGCATCTTAAAATGCCGGCAGATAATATACGACAGGAGCTTCCCACTTATTTCCGGAGATACCGCAGCTGGAGCGGTCAGAAAATCTGATTTTAATAACATACTGTAAATGAAATGACTAAAAAATGCATCCATTTCGCCGTTTTATTGTACCTTTGCTTTAAATCAGCATCGCGATTTTGCGCTTTATTACTCTAATCCGTAACCAGGTTAGTCAATCACTGCACACCATCATGCTTTTAGCTGATTACAGATCAAGTAAATAACCAGTTAAATTTATTATATGGGCAGATCGCAGGAAACCTCAAGTAAAAAGGAAGTAAGAACCAGAAACGAGAAAAAGAGAAAAGAAAAAGAACAAAAACGTGCAAAGAAAAGGATCGAGGGGAAAAAGAACAGCTTTGACGATATGATAGCCTATGTCGATGAATTCGGCAAGATAACCTCCACCCCGCCCGATCCGGAAAAGAAAACAATTGTCGATGCTGAAAGTATTGAACTTACGGCAACTAAAAACAATTCTCAGAACGCTCCCGATTTTGTGCGAAAGGGAGTTGTTACTTTCTTCAATGAATCAAAAGGTTATGGCTTTATCCGTGACCTGGAATCACAACAAAGCGTTTTCGTACATGTAAATGAAATGCTTGAACCCATAAAGGAAAACAACCTGGTTGTTTTTGAAATCGGGAAAGGGCCAAAAGGGCCTTCTGCGTTGAAGGTCCGGCTGTTCAAAGAATAGACCGGTCTCAATCAGGCCTTAAATAAAATTCAGCCCCAGGAACCATATTGCTGGTCAGATGATCTTAAGTGATCAAAAGCCTCAGAGTATCATAATTACAGCTTTGTAAAGAATAAATACTCCAATGAGGCACAGGAAAATGCCTAAGCTATTGATAACCAGGTTTAATATTTTTACATTTATCATTTTGCGAAATCTGAAAATAAAAAATGCCAGCAAATAAAACCAGATGATACTGCCAATTGACAGTGATAACGCAAAACATGAGCTGACCAATAAATGGTAATGTTTTGGCGGATTGTTTTCAGGTTTTTTAACAGGAGTATCCTTTTTAAGCATTTGAAGAGTATCAAACCTGAGGTAGGAAGGTAAATTAGGTTTCTCTATTACTTTACCTCCAATATTATTGATTTCAGTAATATTTTTATTGATCATTGAATCCAGGCCTCCGGTATTAAAACCCAGGGAAGAGACCACGGATATTATTATAAAGGATGTTGTAAGCCAGCCAAAGAAAATTGTCGGATTAAGGAAGTTGACCAGGAAACCGGTATAGAAACCACCGTTACCCATTTTTTTTATTTTGTCAGAAAGGACTACCTCATCATTAAGATGTTCCAGGTCAATTTTTGTTCTGAAGATTTTAAAACCCATTATAAGAAGAACCGTGGAACCTGCCATCATTAAATAAGGTATGGCAGGTTTGTAGAGAGAATAAAGCCTGGTAATCCCGTAAACGGCAATAAAAACGTAGATGGTATCAGCAAGTGAAGCTCCGATAGTTACAAGGTTGCAGTATTTCAATCTCCCCTTTAAAGCATTGGAAGTCACCAGAATACTTATTGGCCCTGCAATCGGCATGGAAAAAATGAACCCTGCAATTAAGCCGGCGACAGAAATAGTAAACAGGCTCTCCGACATAGAAACTCTTAATTAGGATTTATTCTTTATTATAAAATTCATCTGCGATTTTTAAGTCTTCTATAGTGTCAATTTCCATACAAAAATATTCAGATATGTCGATTATATGAATTTCACGGCCGTTATTTACAAGTTCCTGAAATGCAAATTCATAAAACTGATTGACTTTCTTTTCCACATTTATTATGCGGTCAAGAGTACTGAATAGTTCCGGTACAGTGTCCCTGCTGAAGATTTCAATACCTACAGACTCACCTGCTGCTTCTGCAGGGTTAACATCTTTGCTGATTTCAAGAATCTTCCCCTTGTTGTCGGCCCTGACTTTTATCTCCTCATCAGAAACTTCATGCCGTTTTAGTGCAAGACAATTCTTATATCCGGAATGGAGAAGCTTTGAGATTATCTGTATATTGAAAACTATGTCGCTGTCCATTAATAACATGTCATCATAATGTACAGCATTTCTGACCAGCCATAATGAATAAATATTATTGGTCGAATCAAAAAACCGGTTATGGACAAATGTTATATTCAATCGCGGGAATCTGTAATTAATAAAATCATGGATCTGGCATTCGAGATAGCCTGTGACAATTACAAATTCTGAAATCCCGTTTGCAACCAGTTTTTCAATAGTGAGCTCGAGTATGCTTTTCTGACCAACTTTCAGAAGGCATTTAGGTGTGTTATTTGTAAGCGGCCGGAGCCGTGAAGCCACACCAGCTGCCAGAATAACTGCTTTCATTCAGGATCCCTTTTTAATTGTTCCGTCAATAATTTTTTGCATCGGCCACAATATTGCAGCCAGGCCATTGAAACCTGCAACTACGATCCAGATAAATATGTCGATCCGGTTAAAGAATGAACAGATTACCAAAGCGGTTAGCTGGGTAGTGGGGCCCAGAATAACCCAAAACCTCATAATATTCTTATTCTTTTGAAAGTACTGCTGTGGTGTCGTAAGGAATAATTTTGTCCTTTTCTTCCTTGCAACAACCAATTGCTGTAAAGCTGAGTATTTTAAGTATATGAACAAAACAAACCTGTCGAACTTTTTATCTTTTTGGTCTTTTATTGATTCATATTCCTTTTTAAATTCTTTGACATCATTTTCTAAATCGGTTTTCCTGTCGCCGACATAAAACATGAACCTGTTCCGGTAATAATCAACAAGAATTGCGTGAATAATGCTGCTGACTCCGGCAAGTATAAGCATTATCAGCCAGTAATATGGTTTACTGGTTTTAAAGACAAAACCAAAAATGATTCCAATATAAACTGCAATTGAGGCTGCATAATCAGAAATCCCGTCAATAATCCTGCCGGCAGGTGTCCCATTTTTCTTAAGACGTGCAAGTTGTCCGTCGCTGCAATCAAGTATGTTAAACAACAAATAAAAAAGTGCACCGATCGTGAAATAAACCGGCTGGCCAAATGAATAAAAACATCCTGCAATTACTCCCATGAAAATGGCAGTAAAAGAAATCTGGTTAGGTGTAATACTGGTTTTATAGACTGCCCTTACTAAAAGGAAAGCGAGAGGCCTGTAGAAAATAAGGTCGAGTACTTCTTCGATCTCTACCATTTTCAGAGTTTTCCTATACGCCCCGCTCCAGTTCACAGCAAATTGTTTTCTTTCAGGAATTGCTTGATTAGGTTCATTAACAGAAGGTTCTGCTCCTGTGTTCCGATTGTTATTCTTACATGCTTATTTAATCTGTCTTCCTCCATGAATTTAATTATCATACCTTTTTCTGTAAGGTAGTCTTTCATTTTATATTTTATTTCCACAGGTATCTCTACCAGTATGAAATTTGCAAATGACTTAAATGGTCTGAAGCCGGAGATTTTGCTGAACTCATTGAAATACATATTCATGTCGGCAGTCATCTTTTCCCGCACCTGGTTGTAGTATTTCTCAGAATCAAGAGCAGCTATTGCCACTTTTTCCGAAACGCGGTTAAAGCCCAGATAGCGTGCGCTGAAAAGAGAGAAGCGGACGTGGTTTTCCCCTATAAAGGCAAAGCCTATCCTCAGTCCTGCCAGAGCATGATATTTTGAGAATGTCCGTATAATCAGAAGATTGGGAAACGTTTCAATCAATTCTTTAATGTACGAATTATCTCCGTTACAGAACAGAGAATAAGCCTCATCGAGAACAACGACCGTATCCTTCATAGCTTCAAGCAATTGTCTAAGCTGCACTGATTCCAGCCGGTTTCCGGTCGGGTTGTTTGGCGAACTTATAAGAACAACCTTTGGCTTATTCTTCTTATAGACAATCAGCATTTTATCAATATCATAGTAAAAAGTATCTTTACCTTCCACTATCGGATATTCCACTTTTATGCCCTCAATCTCATCGGCAATTTTCTTGTAGTACCACCAGGAATATGATGGTATCATTATTTTATCTCCCTTGTGGACATAGCAATGAATGGCCTGTTTGAGGATATCTTCGCTACCGTAGCCCAGGATTACATTTTTTTCATTTATTCCATATTCATTTGCCAGCCGCTCAGAAAGGCAACTTTTATAACCCTTCATGAAGTCACGTGAATATTCACTAAGCTCCTTAATATCAAATGTTTCTAATTCTTTTACACAGGCTGGCGAAGGGCCATACTGATTTTCATTACGGTCGAGATAAATAGTATTTATGTTATCCATAATTGCGGTCAGGTTAATTGTTCTTGAAAAACAAGCCCGAAAATAAGCAAAATAGCTAATAAATAGTTCTTAAAATTTGTTTAAAAAGGGAAATTCTGAACAATTAATGGATAGGTAATTAAAGATAAAAGCCAGACAAACTGATTAAATTTGGCCGGGCGGCTATGTCAAGAATTAAATATTAAACAACAGCGGATGGTCATAATTGAAATTTCAGGGTAAAAAAAAGACAGATGATTAAGAACTACTTCAAAATAGCCCTTCGGAATATCAGAAGGTATTCCTCACATTCAATTCTGAATATAAGTGGTATGGCCATAGGAATGGCCTCTGCAATTTTAATTCTCTTATGGGTACAGGATGAATGGAGCTATGACAGATTCCACAAAAATGCGGATGATCTGTATCGTGTGATTGAAACCCGGAATCCTGCCGGAGGAGAAGTCTCTCAGTGGGCGATAACTCCGGGAGCTTTAGCCTCTGAACTGAAAAAAGAATACCCTGAAATAGTAAGGTCCACAAGATACTCAAATCCGCCATTGACATTAAAAAAAGGTGATGAATTTGTACAGGAAAAGGTTGCCATAGTTGATAAGGACTTTTTAAAAATGTTTAATATCAAATTTTTACAGGGAGATATAAATAGCGCTTTAGACGGACCTCACAATATTGTTATTACAGAAAAAATAGCACACAAATACTTCGGCAGCAAAGATGCACTTGGAAAGACAATGACAGAATTGGATAACGTATTAACAATAACTGGTGTTGTAAAGAGCTTGCCTCATAATAGTCACCTGCAGTTTGATATTATATTTCCATCTGAGCGGTTAGGAGCACCTTTAAATGATTGGAGGCTTCTTTGTTATAATTATGTTGAACTGAAGAAAGGAACAGACAGTAAAATAATTGATAAAAAAATTCAGGATTTCATTAAAAGAAATAATAAAGGATCGAGTTCGGAGATTTTCCTTCAGAACATCAAAAAGATTCATCTGTTTTCTTCCGGAAAATATGCATATGATATTAGCGGTCATGGTGATATTACCAATGTCAGGATTTTGAGCCTGGTTGCTTTTTTTATTCTTCTGATTGCCTGTATCAACTTTATGAACCTTTCTACAGCTCAATCAGCCAGGAGAGCCAGGGAAATCGGAGTACGTAAAGTGGCAGGAGCAAACAAACGAAAAATAATAGTCCAGTTTTTAGGCGAATCCCTGCTGATTGTATTTGTGGCCAATGCAATTGCCATGATATTGGTTGAATTGCTTTTGCCCGGCTTTAGTAACCTTACCGGTAAAGAGTTGGCTGTTAACTATCAAAGTGCCGGTTTCTATATTGGTTTAATCACCGTTGTATTGTTTTGCGGGTTACTGGCCGGAAGTTATCCGGCATTCTATCTGTCTTCTTTAAATTCACTGGATACCATTAAGGGTGTTATTAATAAAAATCCTGGTAATTCACATTTCAGAAGAGTTCTTGTTATTTTTCAGTTTTCACTGTCGGTACTGCTTATCATAAGCACCCTGATTGTTGAGAAACAGTTCAAGTATATGAAAAATAAGAACCTTGGATTTAACAAAGACAACATTGGCTATTTTCAGTTCCCTACAGCCCCCTGGGATCCAAAACTGGAAACTTTAAAGAAAGAGCTCACCAACAATCCGGATATTGTGAGTGTAACAAGGGCACGCAGTAATCCTTTCAAACTTGAGGAGTTTTCGGACGGTTATAACTGGCCAGGAAAAAGGAAAGGTGAAAATGTTTTATTTTATATTATTAGTTCTGACGAGGGTTATGCCAGGACCTTTAAACTTGAGCTTAAGGAGGGGCGTTTCTTTTCTCCTGAATTTTCTACTGATAATAATGCAATAGTGATAAATGAACAAGCTGCAAGAATCATGGGTTTTAAGGACCCCGTTGGAGAAACAATAACAACTCCTCAGGGATCCGAATTAAATATTATTGGAGTAGTGAAAGATTTTCACTTTAAACCTTTATTTTACAAAATCGGACCGGTCATTATGCAGATGGGTGCGTTTAACAATTTCTTTATCAGAATGAAACCTGATAAAATAACTTCAACTGTTGAATCTATTGAGAAGACTTATAAATCATTTAAACCTGATATTCCCCTGGATTTTCATTTTCTTGATGATGATTTTGACAACCTGTACCGGGCTGAACAAAGAATAGGTAAAATACTTGGATATTTTTCTTTCCTGGCAATCATTATTTCATGTCTCGGGCTTATCGGATTATCTTCATTTATGACGGAGCGCAGGACAAAAGAGATCGGTATAAGGAAAGCAAACGGGGCAAAGTCCGTTGAAATATTCTCCTTACTGACAAAAGAATATATGTTATGGGTACTTATTTCCATAATAATTGCAAGTCCTATAGCATGGTATGTCATGCATAAATGGCTGCAAAATTATGCATACCGGATAAGTATAGGTTGGTGGGTATTTGCACTGGCAGGATCTATTGCTTTGCTTATAGCACTGCTGACTGTTAGCGTTCAATCGTCCAGAGCAGCGGGTAAAAATCCTGTCGAAGCTCTTCGTTACGAATAGCGAGAAGAGTGCAGATCATGACAACTATTTAAACTCAAACACCTTGTGAAACAACGGACTCACTTTGAGCAGATATTTAAACCTGAAATCTTTCCCCTGAAGTGCTTTCATTTCAATTAAGCCAAACATTGATAAACCATGAGTGAATACCCTGTGTTCGAAACAATCTGCAGCCACCATTTCGGAACTTGAATACCGGATATGACTTACTTCCCGGATCAGATCCGGAAAGGCCCTGAAATACAAATCCGAATAGAATCTTGCCGGTTGTTCATTATCGCCGAATTTGTCGAGAAGGTAAATTACAAACAGTAAACCCAAATTGCCAATATTATTTTCACCGTAGTAATCAAAATATCCCTTGTTGTAAACGCTGGTGAAAGTCCGGAAAAGCGTCTGAAACATCAGCCAGTTGTCCTGCATGCACTTCTTACCCTCTATTGTAAAATGCAGCGCATTGTTCCTGGTTTTTACAAGTTTTGACAACTTAAGAAGGGCATGGGCCATTGCTGCAGGAAGATAGTCAAGCTCATTTGGTACAGTGGCTGGTTTCCGGCAATAACCTATTTCCGGTAAAAGTGGAAGGTCATAAATCTGGTTTACAACCCTTCTTGGCAGATTCCCTTTTTGAGTAAGTTTTAATCCCCGTACGGAATCAATATTGAATAATATGGTTTTACAGGCAATCATTATGAGAGATTCCGGTAAAGGATCAGTATCAGTGACTTTTTTTAATCCGACACAGCATTGGTCTGAAAATGGATGGTTAAGTAACAGGTACATCTGGTGAGGTGACAGCCCTTCAAAATCAGAGTTAGCTTCGCTGTTTTGCCTGGATGTTACTTCAGCAGCAATTTTATTCAATTCATCTAATGAAGTGACATTTCCACCTCTTCTGCTGATTTCTGCCTCAATTTGTCTGATGATTTCTTCGCTTATTTTTAACATATTTATAAGTTTTTAAATCGGAAAATATATCCTGGCTGCACTTACCAGCCAGAGGTCAATTTGTCAACTTGTTATGAAAGACAAAAAATCAGGAGTGACTCGGATTATACAGGTATTTTAAATCTCATGATTATTTCCCCGGTTGTTCTATCCACTTCAACTTTCTGATTTTCCAAACCCATATCTTTCCCTGTTGTCATTTTAAATAAACCAGACAGGAATTGCATACCCGAATTCATGACTGCTTCTATTTGCATATTTTTGTCAGTCAGATTATCAGCATTGCCTGCAGGTTCTAAAACTGGCTGTTCTTCAATTGGTTCAAGTACATCTTCAGTCAAGTCAATCTCTTCCGGCACTTTTAAGGTCCCAAAAGTTTCAACCGGTTTATCGGCAAATTGTAAAGAGTCCATTATATCCTGTTTTTCTGTCCGGGCAATAAAATCTTCCAGTTGCTGAATAAACTGCGAACGTCCTTTAGTGCTGAAATCCACAAAATTGGTGGAGTTATTGTCGCCAAGCACCCCGTCAAAAAGGCTTTGCTTTACCAGTAACCCCGATGCTATCTGCTCCTCTATGGAATTTCGTGTAATGAAGCTATATATTGTCAGTATATTACTTTTTTGGCCAATTCTGTCGATTCGCCCGGTACGCTGATTCTTTTTGGCGGGATTCCAGGGTAACTCAAAGTTAATTATTGTATCGGCAATCTGCAGGTTGAGTCCTGTACCTCCTGCTTCAGTAGAAAGGAAAACCTTATATTCAGGGTTGCTCTCAAACTTATGTATAAGTTCTCCTCTCATTTTAACAGGAACTTTACCGTTTAATTCAACAAAGCCTACTTTGTTTTCGCGCAGCAATTTACCGATAAGCTGATGCACTTTAACCCATTCTGAAAAAATAATGACCTTAGCATTTTTATTTTGAATCCCCATTTTTTCGAAGAGGACATATTTAAGTTCCTCCATTTTTGGTGATTCGTTAGTGGAATCATCAATCAAATAGGTTGAATCGCATACCATACGCATGTTGGCTAAAAGCAGCTGCATTTTTTGCAGATCGTAAGGCGTCAGGAATTTCTTACGGATTATTTTCGCGAGTCCCTTTGCATAAGAGGCATGGAATTCAGCCTGCATTGGGGATAAGTTGACAGGAATCGTGATTTGCCTGATATTGGGAAGCTGTGTCATCACTTTTCTTTTTTCGCGCCTGATCAATACTTCTTCAAGTTTTTTATTCAGCTTCTGAAGATTATAGTACCCGTTAATTTTATTTGGCTTCTCCGGATCAAATAAACAATGCTGATAGGAAAACTCCCAAAGAGGACCAAAAAATTCCGGATCGAGGATACTCATAATAGAAAAAATATCAATTAAGCGATTTTCTATTGGAGTCCCGGTAATGACAATTTTATGTTTTACATCAAGTCTTTTAAGCGAGGAAGCTGTAAGTGTTTCATAATTTTTGGCTCTCTGGGCTTCATCGAGTATCAAAATGTCAAAGCCCGCTTTATTCATTGACTGATGATCGCGTAGCACTGTTTCATAATTTACAATAAAAAAGAAAGAACCATCATTTTTATACTGTCTTTCGCGTTCTTCCGGGGTACCATTGACTACGATTGCCTTTTCGTCTGTAAATTTTTCAATCTCTTTTCTCCATTGCTCTTTCAGTGAAGCAGGACAGACGATCAGGGCCCTGGAAAATCCAAATATTTCCTTTTTAAGAATGGCTGTTCCGATTGCCTGGATGGTTTTTCCGAGTCCCATTTCATCTGCTATAATGGCGACCTTTCTGAATAGGGCGAATTGGATTCCTTCTTTCTGGTACGGATATAAATCAGCCCTGATACTATTGAAATCGGCTTTGCGGATATTGCTGATGTCACTAAGCATTTTATTCTCAAAGGCTGCTTCAACCTTGCTGACAACCTCAGGACGTATACAGATATCAGGGAATTCTCCTGCTTTCACAATAAAACCAAGCAACTTTGTTACATTGGAATCAGAAATATAAGATGAGTTTCTGAAATAGCTGGAAATAAAAGACTCTTCATTTTCCGGTAATGAATAGGGATAAAACCAGGTAATTCTGTAATCGTTAAGCGGATCACAGAAAATTTCGATAAAAGGAAAGGTCTTGTCCAGTTTTTCAAAAAGGATTTTATCATCCTTCAGACGTCTGAACGCATGCATTATGTGCTTGGTGGTCCCCAGCTTGTTAAGTCTGGAATCCATGCTGTTACTGTAGCCTATCTCCTTTTCAAAATCGCGTAAAAAGATTTTGTATTTCACCCCGTTTTCATTTGTCAAAATATGGTCGCCGTATATATTGTCTGCCCATTCAATACGGTAATCAGCTTTATCAGCTTTTAACAGCCTTTCTTTCATTACCCGGTTTATCATTCCTTCCCGCGTGTACTTTTTATGTAATATCCTCTCTTTTGGATCAGTAAGCTGGAGCTCGTTTTCGACCTGCAAAAGACATGCAAAGGAGTATCTGTCCCATTCATTTTTTGCGCCGTCAGTATTGGGGACGATTTTACCATTAAGCCCGATATCGAGCCTGTACTCAACGGATGCGGGCATGGTATCATCATTTACAATCAGCTCAAAACCTATAGCTGATTGTGAAAGCAACTGGCATAAGCCTTTATTATAAATCTCTTCTCCCTTAGCAAGTTCACGCCTGTCAATAAGGCTTGCCAAACTTTCCTTTTGAATCGAAATTATTTCCTGTACACTCATTTTGAATAATTTAACATATCAGAATTTGAATCCTGGGATCTTGCATAAAAATATTTAAATATTTACTAAGTAAATAATGGTTTCCCTTACTTCTACAGTACGGGCATTTTTTTATGTGATTTTGAAAGTTCGTAATAAAATATATCGATGAATTAATGGTTCATTGGATTTCAAGAACTATGATCCTGGCAAAAAGTAGTTATCCGGATTAATTTTCATTTTTAAGACAGCATTTTTTATATTTCTTTCCGCTTCCACAAGGACAGGGATCATTCCTCCCAATTTTCGCATCTGCCCGATAAGGTTCATCTTTTGAATATTTTGTATTATAATCATCACCATTATAACCTGCCCATGTGTTGATAATCTGATTATAACGGTCGTAAATATTTAATAACTCTTTCTTATAATAATCTCGATCAGGACCATACATGTCCCGTTCAACTTCCTTAAAAGTTCCACATATTCCTGTGCCAACATACCCCAGGTCAAGTAATTTTTTTATGTCAGGCAAAAGCGCGGGTTCTCTGATCTTGAGTGCATCACATATTGCCAGACCAATAAAATCACTATCAATTATTTCGTCATCTAAAGATGCTTTTGCCAGATTATTGAAAACTTCTCTGAACCATTCTATTACTTCTTTTTTCTTATCCGGCTGGTGAAGGCCTATCTGCCCGACACTACCGGTAACTTCACTTCTGGCATAGGTCCAGATATCAGGTGACAGCACAAACTCTTTAAGAACTTCCAACTGGTTATCAGCTATATAGTAGAGAGGTTCCCAAAGATTGCCGGTTATAAAGTCGCCATACCAGAATTCAATAAACTCTTTTCCCTGCCGGAATGTTTCAAGGATGTCATTCAGGGATTCCTCTGCCTTAAGCTCTCCCAGGAGATAAATTGCATGAATGGGAAAGCTCATCCTCTTTTCCTGCCATTTCTCATTCTTATCAGCTAATTTTTTAAAGTATTCATATCTGAAAATAGTGTCTTTCAGAATAAGAGTTAAATCGGAAACAAGACTGTCATAAGGCAGGTTAAGAATGGTTTTTAACTTTTCCCCATCAATTCTGAGGCCATTTTGATACAACCAGTTGATTTCTTGATGTCTGAATTCTGGCTTAGTTTCCCTTTGAATTACATTGCCATGTGGCCTGGCATTAACTCTTATTCTGGTTCTTTCTTCTTCCTCCATTCTTTTTTGAGCTGCTTCAAGACGGGCTTTCATTAAGTAAGGGAACACCTGTTTTGTGTCAGGATGTTCTGAAGCAAGCTCTTCAAGAATCTCATATCTCGATTCCGCTGCCTTAAGATTTCCCACAGCACAGAAATACATTATTGCCAGTTTATTAAAACCTGTCACCTCCGAAATGTGAAAACAATTCCTGTCAGGGTATAAATCCTGAATCTCCATAAGGCTTCCAACTATTTCAGGAATTTTATCGTATTCTTGTTTGCTGTAATATTCAAAGGCCAGATTAAGTTTACCAAACAAGTAATCAGGATGTTCTTTGATTATCCATTTGTTTACTTCCCTGGCCTTTTCAATATTGCCGCTATTCATATAAGCAGCCGACAAAAAATTCTTAAGTTGAGGTACTTGCGGGTATTTTTCAACCAAAAAAATCAATCTCTCAATGATTTTATTACCACCTTTTTGTGTTTTATGGTATAAACCCTCCATTTGTCTGAAAAGTTCAGGTGTAATCCCAAATTTTTCATTCATGAATTCAGAATTGGTGGTTATTTCGTAACTGATTGATTTATATCTGTTTGCCATTCTGTTTAAATTATCCCATTATCCCGAAAGTACAAAAATACTGATATAATTGTTAATTAAATATATGTCCTTTTCAAATATGCGATAACCGGAAAGAGGTGGATAGTATATCCGGTTTTGAAATTCTGACTTTTAATATAGTATCTTAGACTCAGGTATTAATTAAAATTTGACAACATGAAACCCACATGATTGACCACAAGCTCAAACACGTATGAATATAATTTTCAATCATGTGCGGTTCCATCCGACCTTTAAAATCAGAATTATATACGGATGAAAAAGAAAAGAGAAATTCGTTTGGCTTTTTTCCCATTAATCTTGACGTCTTGTTTATATGTAGTTTTCTATTCGACAATTAAAAGTAAACCAAGCGATGCCGGTTTTTGGTTTATATTATTGTTGGGGATTTCGATTGGAGTTGCGTTGACTCGATTATTACAATGGATAAACACTAAAAAGACGGACAGCAAATAATTTGTAAAATAATATTAATGAACTACTAAGCAGCAAAATAGAGAGTAGCTCAATTATTTGAAAAATTTAAAAAGACTTTTAATATGGAAAAATTAAATATTCTCTGGACCACTGATAATAAAGATACTATCCTTAATATGCTGGTAATGTATGCAACTAATTCAAGATTAAATGGCTGGTGGCAGGAAGTAAATCTGATTATCTGGGGCGCATCAGCCAAATTGGTTGGAACGGACAACCAGATACAGGCAGAAGTTATAGAAATGATGAATCATGGGATTTCAATTGAGGCATGCAAAGCTTGCTGCGATAATTTGGGTGTGACAGATAAATTGACTGAACTTGGGGTTAATGTCAGATACAAGGGGGAAGCATTGACTGCTTACATTAAATCTGGAGAAAAAGTATTAACAATCTGACTGACTTGCCAAATATAAATACGATTGAATTTAACAACTAATTATACTTATGAAACGAAATCCATTTATTGCTGCATTGCTGTCATTGATAATTCCCGGATCAGGTCAAATTTATGGGGGTGAGGGAAAGAAAGGTGCAGCTATCATCTTTGCCGCAATAGTCATCGCCAATTTGAATATAATGATATTACCACTGATTGCAATGGCAAATCCGAATTTGCCAATACATGCAAATGATGCAAGTGCAGTCTGGAAGTACTGGATACCAAGGATTACGCATGATATGGCTTCCCTGTGGAGCATTGCTTTTTGGATATGGGCAGTCATTGATGCCTACAATGTTGCAGGAAAAGTAGAATAAGAGAAAGACAGTCAACATGGACAGAAAATTGATAATAATAATAGTTTTTTCATACCTGTATGGGTTCTTTGAGATTTTCATGGGTGTGAGACAAAGACGAAAAAGGGAACGAAATATTATTAACAAAGGGGACAGGGGAAGTTTTTGGTTACTTTTTATACTTATAGCGGTTGGCTATACACTTTCTTTCTGTTTTGCTGCAACAAAAATTGGCAGGATATATCATTGGAATGCATTTTTTGCAATTGGAGCAATTATGATAATTGTTGGGTTAATAATCAGAATAACTGCAATAATGACGCTTAAACAACACTTCACATATACCGTTACCAAGATTGAGAATCACGAGTTAATTGAATCCGGATTATATAAAAGCATCAGACATCCTGCTTATTTGGGTCAAATAATTATTTTTATTGGAACATCAATATCATTATCAAATTGGTTATCCATCCTGGGTATGGCTGTTCCGGTCATAGCAGGATTTATTTACCGCATAAGCATAGAGGAGAGATTTATAATTAAGCACTTGGGTGACACATATGTTGATTATCAGAAGCGTACAAAGAGGTTGATACCTGCAATATATTAGAAGGAGATTGTTTTCATCATAATTTTAATTCATAATTCACCCAAAAGTGGTCAGGGGTAATAGCTTTCCCAGGATTTGAACCTGATTGGAATTTGGTAAAATACTTAGATACTTTTATTTAATAAAAATAAAACAGGCTACCATAATCAGCACAATGCAAATAAATGCAATGTATGAGTACGGGCTCGCCCAATTGTAAGACCATCCCAATCTTGGATTATTCTTACGAACTAATATTCTTGGGTCTTGGGGGTTGAAATAGAAAATTCCTTTCCAGTTATTGGGATTTTTGCTCATTGTTTCCAAAATCGCCTTTTCAAGTCTGGTCCTCATTTTCTAAATTGATTCTTATGTGTAAATATAAGACAAATTATTTAAAGGAATATTTAATTTCTATGTTGCTCTTCACGCTGACATAACATTGAAATAGTAACCAGATTAATTTAACGTGAGTTCGATATAAAGTTAAAAAGATAAAGCCATTGATTGACCGATTATCTACTGATTAAGTGATGGTTTTTTTGGCAAGTTAATATCCTTAATTCAGTTGTTATGTAATACTATTTATATATTTGTATATATGTATAATACTATAATGTTTTTTAGTATGATATATTATATTACTCTATCAGAAAATCATCCTGTAATGAAAATATACCTTCCAATATAAATATTGGATAAAAGACCTTTTAACAAGACAGGAGATATTGTAGACGAATTAGCACCACATTTCATTCATGTTGCAGTTAAAATTCAAGTAAACCGGAGAACATTTACTCCGGTTTTTGTTTTCCATTGCTTCTGACTCGCAATATACTGAATTCACAATTTCACTACCTTAGTGCTACCAATCTCAAACCAATGAATGATATTCAATTACTTATAGACGAGCTTGTTAAATTCCGGGACGCCCGGCACTGGGAACAATTTCATAATACAAAGGATCTTGCTCTGGCAATCTCAATTGAGGCCGCTGAGTTAAATGAACTCTTCTTGTGGAAAACGACTGAGGAATCGGAACTTGTTGACAGGAATAAACTGAAGGAGGAACTTGCTGATATTCTTGCATTCAGCCTTTTACTGGCAGGAAAGCATGGCTTTGATGTGAAGGAGATAGTACTTGAAAAGATCAGGAAGAATAATGAAAAATATCCGGTTGAAAAATCAAAGGGAACTGCCAAGAAATACAACGAACTATAAATCATGCTGATCTACCAGGCTCCTTCCGACCGCTTTATTGATGATGTCAGGGATAATACTATTTCTGATATCATGTCGGAAAATTATAAAGCAAGGCTTGGTAAAGATCCCGGTGTTCCAGAGTTCGTTTCATGGCAGAATAGCCTGTCGAGGGTTAGGGACTTGCTGGAACTTGGTAAGATTAATGACACTTATGTTGCCCTTGAATATGAGGTGCCGTATAATCAAAGCCGGCTTGACTGTCTGTTATTTGGCAAAGGCAAGAATAATATTTCAAATGTTGTCCTTATTGAATTAAAGCAATGGTCCACTGTTAAAGCACTCCCTGAGGAGGGGAACTTTGTAGAAACATATACCGGAGGGAAGGAAAGGATTGTTCCTCATCCTTCGCAGCAGGTAAAGGGATATCACAATTATATGCAGGGTTTTGTGGAGGAATTTGAGAAAGAACCTACCCTCACCCTGTTTAGTTGTGCCTATTGTCATAACTACTCAAGAACAGAAGGAAAAGGTCTGCATAGTCCTGTTTATAAAGATCTGATCGCAGAATTCCCGCTTTTTACAAAAGAAGACACAAAGCTACTTGGAATAAGGATCAGAGAACTACTAGAAAACGGTTCCGGGTTTGAGATATTTAACCGGTTTATGCTGAGCCGTCTGCATCCTTCAAAGAAGCTGCTTGAGAATGTGCATAAGATCATTAAGAATGATGTTGTGTTCTCATTGCTTAATGAGCAGCTTGTTGCCAAGAATCTCATCTGGGCAAGGTATAGGATGTCGGCAAAAAAGAATGAAAAATCAGTAATAATTGTTCATGGCGGACCTGGTACAGGGAAATCGGTTATCGCTTTAAATATTCTTGCTGAGGCAGCACTAAAGAAAAAGAATGTTTTGTATGGCTGTAAATCAAAACCATTCACATCCGGATTGCAGAAACTTGTTGGCAGAGGTGGTGAGATAATGTTCTCAAATCTCTACAGGTTCATCCCCAGCAGGACAAAGGAAAATGAATTTGATTTACTTCTTATTGATGAAGCTCACAGGATTGAAAAGAACAGCAATCATCAGTATACGAAGCCGGAAGACAGGACAGATATGCCACAGATGGAGCAACTGGTAAGGTGTGCAAAAACAACTGTATTCTTCATCGATGACATGCAGAATGTGCGTTCTTCAGAGGTCGGAAGCTCTGATCTAATAAGAGAGGCTGCTTCGAAATTCAACGCTGGTATATATGAAGTTACCCTTGAAACTCAATACAGGTGTATGGGATCAAACGATTACCTGTTATGGGTTGAATCGGTTCTTGGATACACTGATGAAATGAGGATCTTCAGGAAAGAGGATCAGTTCGATCTCCGGATTTTCTCTTCACCGCAGGAGATAATGGATCTCCTTAATGAAAAGGAAAAAGAAAAACCAAACTCTGCAAGGATGGTTGCCGGATTCTGCTGGCCATGGAGCAGTAAAACAGATAGTAACGGAGAACTTGTTAAAGATGTGAAAATCGGGGATTTTGCAATGTCATGGGAGACACATGACAAAATAACCTCAATACCAAAAGGTTACGTCAGATGGTATGAATGGGCATATCGTCCGGAAGGAATTAAACAGGTAGGTTGTATTTATACTGCCCAGGGATTTGAATTCGATTATATAGGGGTGATAATTGGCAATGATCTGTGTGTGGACGTGACGTCCGGAAAATTATCTGCAGATATTACTGCCACCAAAGACCCAATGCTGAAAAGAAGCACAGACAATTTCGAAAAACACGTAAAGAACATTTACAGGACGCTTCTTACCAGGGGTATGAAAGGGTGCTATGTTTATTTCACTGATAAACGCACAGAAGAGTATTTTAAGGAGAGGATGGAAAGGTGAATTTGTAAAAGATATCAGCAAAAGTACATAACTTGAATTTTTGAAAATTTTCGACCCAGATCAGATTTGATGAACCGTCCATTTTACAGCGATACTATTGAAAACTTCAATGTAACCAAACCTGAAGAAATCATTGGGAAGATGGCTATATTGAGCAAGTTTGCTGATGAAGTAAATCAGAAAAGTGCTTGGAAAGAGGAAATCAGAATCTTACAAAATATTCTTCCCAAATATAGAGGTGGAATCTATTTTGAATACTCCATACCTAGAATGGGCCAAAGAATTGATGTAGTTCTTTTAATAAAATCTGTAATTTTTATACTTGAATTCAAAGTCCGCGAGCGTGAATTTCCATTACATGCCATTGACCAAGTTTGGGATTATGCACTCGATTTGAAAAACTTCCATGAGACGAGTCATGATAAATATATAGCACCTGTTCTGATCTCAACTGAAGCTAAACTTTCGGAAACATTAATATCTTTTACATCTTATGATGATAAACTTCTTAGTCCAATAAAATGTAATAAGGATCTCCTTGGCAAAGTAATTGATAAAGTTCTACTAATAAATGAAGAAGAGGATGTTATAGATAAGACCATTTGGGAAAATGGCAGGTATAGTCCTACCCCTACTATTATTGAGGCAGCGATGGCATTGTACAGTGGCCATTCTGTAACAGAAATATCCAGAAGTGATGCTAGTGCAATTAATTTGAGTACAACATCAGACGAGATTGCAGTTATTATACAAAATTCTAAAAATGAAAAGCGTAAATCAATATGTTTCTTAACAGGTGTTCCTGGTGCAGGGAAAACTCTGGTAGGCCTAAACATAGCTACAACCCACATTGATAAGACATCCGAACTTTACAGTGTTTTTCTCTCGGGGAATGGGCCACTTGTTAACATTCTCCGTGAAGCTCTATCAAGGGATAAGGTTAACCGTAGAAAAGAAATTGGGATAAAGCAAAGAAAAGGTGATGCTTTCAGGGAAGTTAAATTATTTATTCAAAATGTTCATAATTTCAGGGATGACTGTCTAAAGGATGTGAATGCTCCCCCAATCGAGCATATAGCACTTTTCGATGAAGCTCAACGTGCATGGAATCTTGAACAAACAGCCAATTTCATGCTTAGGAAAAAAGACTTCCCCGGATTTATGAAATCTGAACCTGAATTCTTGATTTCATGTCTTGACAGACATAAAGATTGGGCAGTTATTGTATGTCTGGTAGGCGGAGGACAAGAAATTAATACAGGTGAGGCAGGAATAAGTGAGTGGATCGAATCACTTAATCGATCATTTCCAGATTGGTACATTTACATTTCACCTAGGTTGACTGATAGTGAGTACGGAGCCGGTGAAATCTTAAAGAATTTATCAGACAGGCCAAATGTAATCTATGATGAAAACTTGCATCTTGCGGTATCTATGCGTTCATTTAGGGCAGAGCATGTATCACAACTTGTAAAACAATTGCTTGATCTTGAGGTAGAGGAGGCACGAATGACACTTGACAAGGTAAAATCAAAATACCCTATTGTTATAACCCGTGAACTTAAAAGAGCAAAGCAATGGTTAAAAAAACAAGCAAGAGGTACAGAGCGTTATGGGATAGTTGTTTCTTCCCAAGCTGAACGCTTAAAACCTCACTCAATAGATGTTAGATCACCAATGGATCCAATACACTGGTTTCTTGATGGAAAGCAAGATGTGCGATCGTCCTTTTATCTAGAGTCTGTAGCGACAGAGTTCGATATTCAAGGTTTGGAACTTGATTGGGTTTGTGTTACTTGGGATGCAGATTTCAGATATTCCTCAAATGGTTGGGAGTTTAAATCTTTTGTTGGGGACAGATGGAATCAAATCAGAAAAGCTGAAAGGCAGATATATTTAAAAAATGCTTATCGAGTTTTACTAACCCGTGCCCGACAAGGAATGGTAATAGTAGTTCCATTTGGTGCTGAAGATGATCCAACACGTAATCCATCTTTTTACGATCCTATATTCGAATACTTGAGATCAATTGGATTTGAGGTACTGAATTAATTGGAAACCGTTTCTCTCTCCAACAAAAAATAGAATATTTATTTTGCAAAAAGGACCGAAAAACGGCCTCTTTTATCAAAAATCGCCTTATACTATATTCCACTGTAAAAACCTCTTCTTAGTTAATAAATAAAAAAGGCAGACATTTGTTAATTCAAAAATGTTTTGTGCTACTTTTTGTAATACTAATAAAAATAGCTTCGTAAATATTTGATTTACAAGGCTATTTTATTTTGATAGCCGGGCTTTACCTGTACCCTTGCGCTGAAGCTTCAGCGTAGGCGCACGAAGCCCTCCGAAAAGAATATGCCCTCCTTCGTCAGGATAAAACCGGACTTCGGACTGCGTCCGACAAAGTCGGAGGGCGAAATCGGGGTAAGAACTATCTTTTATAAAATACTCTCCTCAAAGAATTCTTCGAATCTGAGTATGCGTTTGTTGTTTTCCCTATTGAACAGCAGATGCTCAAAATCTTTGGTTTTGGTTTTAAGGTCAGTAATCTTAAGCCGCTTTTTAACTTCAGCCTTTAACTCAACTGCATTCTTAATGCCGATCTTTTTTGCAAGGAAGTCATAATCAGGCTTTGTCTGACCCAGAAGAAACATCAGATCGTAGAAATCACGACCTTTACCTCTTTCTAAAAGTGCTGTCGCTTTCATTGAACACAGGACAGCATCAGAAGGTACAGGGAATGGAAAGTATAATCCGCAGCCTTTTATATTTTTCATTTCCGGAGTATATTTTACTCCCTGATACTGGGCTTCTAATTTAATAAGGAACCTTTCATCCCTATGTACTGAAAGCCCTAAATCAAAAAGTAACTCAGGAAAGTAAATGTTTCTTCTGAATGCCGTCAACTTCGGACTCGTTTTCTCCTTAGATTCTACATTATATCCGTTTCTTTTAAGGAAATGCATGACATCATCACTCATTTGCAGGAACTCCTCCTGGTTCATTTCCTTACAGTCAAAGTCCAGATCTTCTGAGAATCTGTCTATTCCCTTTAACAGGCGAAGGTTGGTACCGCCAATAAGAATGAGTGTACGGATGTATTGTGTTGTGGAAAGGTAGTCGAGAACTGATAGCTGGATATATTCCTTCATCATGCTTTTGCCAAGAAGTGCATTATTCCTGATCTGCTCAGGGAAATAGTTCTTTATTAAGGTCAGATCTACCATTTAGTTCTTACTTAAGGTTATGTACTTTTCTCAGGATCTCAATGCGATTACTGAGTGCTTTGCTGCCAATACGGTCAGAGAATTCCGTTAATTTTTCTGCATTAAAGTCTTCCTCCATATAAGATTCATCGAGACGCAGCTCTTCAAGGTCACGTTCTGTATTATAAAATGGATATAGGTAGATCAAGTCTATTAATGCCTTTTCTGGTGTGGCGAACATTATCCGTCTGCCGTCTTCCATCTCCCTCAGATCATATCCGAACATTAAGTAAGGTTTGATATTTTTATATGAATACTCACCGAAATCATTGCTGAATGCCATTGTCTTCAAAGTTGTCACGCTTGTTATCTGAGCCACAGCCTCAGGGATAATCCCATAAAATGACAAAGCAGTATGTAATGATATGTAAGAGGGATTGTATATTCTGTTAGCAAACCAGAGTGCAAATTCTGTCGACTCCCTATATTCAGAGAACGCAAAGTAACCCTGCCGAAGCTGGACAAGGTAACCCTGCCTTACCCATCGTCCCAGGTTGTTCCTGTTAAACTCAGGATACGATGCATACACCTGGTTTGTGGTAAAGCATGCCAGGGATAGAAACCTGTTTCTGAATTCAATGAAATTCATTTTATTTCTATTATGCATCAAATATAGTGCATTACAGAAACAAAAACAAATTCCATGCTCTTTTTCTCATATCCCCTTCTCTCAGGAGACTGCTTATAAGAGGCATGAAAGGGTGCTATGTTTATTTCACTGATAAGCCTCAATTATTTCTGAAACTGAAATAAGAAAAGGGAAAATACCAATTCTGATTTTTTGTACTACTTTTTGTACTACTAATGAAAATGGCCTCGTAAATATTTGAATTACAAGGCCATTTGATTTTGATGGTCAGGGTGAGAAGAATGCTCATGTCCAAAAATATTAAAATATTGGACATGCATGATTGGGAGCTTTTCATATTTCGGAATCTTCTTCAAAACCATGAAACGGTATGTCATCGTCGGGGTCTTTGTCGAATGGGCCAATACCCGGAGGATTAAAAAGTCCCCACCGGTCAATTATATAATCCCATTTATCAAATCCTGCCACCCAGTCTATGAATAGGAGTCGGTATTCTTCAATAAGCTCTCTAATAATTTGATAATACTCTACATATTCAAAACCAAACATATCGAGTGAATGTTGCTGGACCATCAGGTCTCTTGCTGCTTTACGTATTATAGCAGCATTTTCCATTTTGAGGTCATACAATCCTGCTGCCTCAGCGCCGGCTACTTTTACAGTCAGTTGTGCAGCATCAGATAACATGCAGGCTTTAACCTCCTTAAGGTATTCATCGTTCTCAGGGATAAGATCAGCAATCTTACTTACCATATCAAAGATCTCTTTCCCTTTCAGGTAAATAGGAAGTTTTTCCAGCTTAATGATATCATCATCTTCGTCTGAATACATATTTCGTAATTAATATAGACAATATTCTATAGATCAATAATATATGTCAAGTGGCATTCAAAGCTTTTTACCAATGTATTCTTTAATTTACCAGATGCTAAATTTTTTCTCTACTCTAGCTCATATTAAACAGGAATACAAACTTCAAGACTAATTTAATAAAAAGGATTGATAAATTCTAAATAGTTTTACCAACTTCCGGGTATACGAACATTTCATAAACATAAATGTGAAGCCTTGAATATGTTTATATTGCTTTATACATTATTTCCAACTAATTTATCACATAAACTTACTGATTTAAATATTAGAATAGATTTTTTGCAAAAAGGGCCGAAAAACGGTACCTTTCGCAAAATATCACTTTCAGTCAAATGAATGATAGGCTGAGCATAAATATTAGTGAATGGGTTGAAAATCTTGAAAAAAAAGGAAGGAACTCATTTTCACTGATTCAATTGGAAGCAGAATTGCCCAACTACTCTGGAATAGCAATTAAAAGTGCTTTAAAGAGATTATCGAAGAAAGGAAAAATAGTTTCACTCCATAAAGGATTCTATTTAATTATATCTGCCCAGTATGCAAACAGAGGGATCCTTCCTGCTGCTTTGTTCATGGACAATTTTATGAAATATCTTCATAGACCTTATTATGTAGGATTATTGAGTGCCGCTGCATTATATGGTGCAGCACACCAGCAGCCTCAGGAATATTTTGTTATGACTGACTTCCCGGTGCTAAGACCTTCTCACAAGAAAGGACTCAAGGTTAATTTCATTAGTAAGAAAACCATTGAAAAGAGATTACTTAAAGACCGGAAAACCGAATCAGGTTACCTAAAGGTATCCTCACCAGTACTAACTGCAAGTGATCTCGTTCAATTTGAAAAAAGGTCCGGAGGAATTACCAGAGTAGCTACCGTATTGAACGAACTTGTAGAGGAAATGGATCCCAAAGAGTTTGATACTGTTTTCTTTAAGACTACTCCCACTACTGCAGTACAAAAAATGGGATATCTGATTGAGAAAATCATAAAAAATGAGGACCTGGCAAACCAGCTATTTAATGCATCAAAGGAGAATCAGTTAGATTTTTTCAGGATTCCCTTGAAACCCTCTGCTCCAATAAAAGGTTTTTCTTCAGATAACCGATGGAAGGTAATTGCCAACATTGATATCGAAATGGACGAATGATCCCTCAGCAATCTATAATAGAATGGTCAGCCATCGCTCCATGGAAAGCTAATGAACAGGTCGAACAGGATTTGATAATATGCCGGTCACTTGTCGAGTTATTCTCAGATAAATATATAGATGACAGACTTGCCTTTAGAGGAGGAACCGCATTGCACAAACTCTTTATTAAGCCGCAATCAAGGTATTCAGAGGATATTGATCTGGTTCAGATTTCAGAAGCTCCATTTGGACCAGCAATAGATAAAATCAGGGAAATCCTGAGTTTTCTTGGTAACCCAAAGATTAGCCAGAAAGACAGAAACAATACCATGGTCTTTAAATTTGAATCTGAAATGCAACCTGTTCAGATTTTAAAATTGAAAGTTGAAACAAATTGCAGGGAACACAAATCAGTTTATGAGCTTCAAAAAAAGCAATTTAATGTCAATTCTTCATGGTACAATGGGGAATGCCAAATAACGACTTATCAGATCGAAGAATTATTGGGAACCAAACTAAGAGCACTATATCAGCGGAAGAAGGGAAGAGATCTTTTTGACATATACAAGTCAATTATTTCGGACACACATATATCCACTGAAAAAATGGTGCAATTGTATAAGATTTATATGCAAAATGAACCAGGTGGAATTCCTGCTCGGGATACTTACCTCAAAAACCTAGAAGATAAAATGGATGATCCTGAGTTTCTAGGGGACACAACTGCATTACTTCGTACTGATGAAACATATGATCCTATAGAAGAATTTGATCTGGTAAAAAAAGAAATAATTGAAAAGATGTAAAAAAACTTGACTGAGACACTAAGTTCAGCTAATTTCATAAAATAATTTTGTACTACTTTTTGTACTACTAATGAAAATGGCCTCATAAATATTTGAATTACAAGGCCATTTGATTTTGATGGTCAGGGTGAAAAGAATGCTCATGTCTAAAAATATTAAAATATTGGACATGTATGATTGGCAGCTTTTCATATTTCGGAATCTTCTTCAAAACCATGAAACGGTATGTCATCGTCGGGGTCTTTGTCGAATGGGCCAATACCCGGAGGATTAAAAAGTCTCCACCGGTCAATTATATAATCCTATTTATCAAATCCTGACACCCAGTCTATGAATAGGAGTCGGTATTCTTCAATAAGTGACCGTCAGAATGCAAAAATTACAACTAATAAAAAGCTGGAAGAACTAATGCAACAGTACCTCTTCACACAGACAGAAATATTCAAAAAGTTTACACAGGACAAAGATTTTCAGAGACGGTACAAAGAATTTATGTTTGATTTGTTGGTACAAGCAAATCAGCAACAGGGCATCATACCGTAACCTTATATTTCGTCTAACAACTTATAATTAACCTGTTCCAAAAAATATTTAATTATGTCAAATTCCTAAGATTGGTAATGATTTTGGTGTTTGACTGTCAATTAGAAGATGGGAGCTGTAACCAGCAAATCCAATTATTGCAAAGTTCTTCCAGATTCTTTCTTTATTTCCAAATATAACTTGAAGTACTCCCCATCCTATTAGTATCCAAATCAAGTAACTATGGAAAAGTCCCCTGTGATTAGGATGGATTTCAGGTTCAAATTTGTCGGCTGCAATCCCTGTTATTGCGCCTATTGTACATCCAGCAACTAATAATTGAAAAAACTTACTCCACTGAAAGATAGCTTCAGGATTTTCTTCTTTGTCTTTATAATACTGTATCAAATATATTCCTGCACCTGCAGCAGCTCCAACTATTGTGCCCACCGCTAAATGTTTTTTGAAATTTGCCATACAATAACTCGATTTATTTCAGCTTATTAATCCTTCTTTCAATTTCATTTCTCGGCAACCAACTGTTGGTCTCCAACAATTGCTCAAGCAGTTCGATTGCTTTTTCTGTTGAAATCAAGTCGCTATTGATAAGTTCATCAATGACCCAAATACTACCATGAACTTCAATTCCAATATTTTCAGCAATCTCTCTCATTTTTTTATCACCTGTCAACATGGGACAATTGAGTTGTACTGATTTCCAAATCACGGATTTATCTGTAAACCTCTTTAAAACTCCAACAGTATCGAAGTTCGCCACCTCTTCAATATCTTCCCCGGTAAATTCAAAAACAGTCAGTTTCTTTGCTCTTATAAATGTCTCTAACAATTCCCTTTGTCCGGATGGTCTGATTTCTTCTATAACAAACACAGTTGTACAGATGTCATAATCAAGACTAAAAAATTCAGGCAATGCACCAATTTTGATAACATCGAATAATACATTGGTGTCAGTGATAATCAGTTTCATGCCATTTGGTGGATTTGTTCCCTAAACTCCCAGACACTTTTTCCTGCATAAAAAGCAGCATCATTCACGGAGATTATTTCTTTGCCCAGTGCAAACCAGATTAACCGTTCAAATTTCACTGGTTTTTCTTTGCTCAGAAAAGTTCCGGGTTCATTTAGATACAACCTGCGTGCACGGTAATCCATATTCAGATTTCTATAAACGTAATCATTAATAATTCCCAAGCGAAGTGCCCTGTTGAAAATAGCGGGGAAAGAAATACCCCAACGTTCCTTTACCATTTCCAGTTCCTTCTGATAAAAATGAAACCTGTCCTGATGTAGTTCTTTAATTGCCATTTCCTCAGGATAAAGCACAGCAGAAGCAAAAACATGGCACAGCTTCTCTTTTTCTTTGTCTGAAAGGTTGTCAGAAAACAATAATGCATGATGGGATAATTCATGTAATGCAGTAAAACGTTTACGAACTACATCGCCATTGTAATATTGACGGAGTACAATAACTTTTTTATTGTCCACATCAGCCTTCATACCATCAAAATCTTTCGATGCCTCTACCTCAATGACCAGATAACCTTTATCTTCAAGCATTTTGACTACATCCGGAATAGGGTCATAGCCGAGATTCCAAAATTTTCGCAGTTCCTTTGCTGCATCCTCAGCATCATCATCAGTGGAAATAATTTTGGAATATTCAAAATATTCTGACGATTCCTGAAGGTTGACTGCATTTTCGAGTCCGATGAATCTCTCAAGTATATCTTTGGATTTTTCAATTACAGCATCTTCTTCTGATTTTTTAAGCTTTGAAGAATATTTGCGAAAATCTACGTTTGCCAGACGAATCTCTATTTCTGGACTGGCAAAGAAATAATCCACCGAAACATTTAATATGTTGGCAAGACGTAATATCAGGTTACTATCAGGTTTCATTTTACCTTGCTCATATTTGTTCAGTGACTGTTTGGTGACAACGTTTCCAAGTTTGTCAGCCAAACCTTGCAGAGACAATCCAGCCATTTTACGGGCAGCAATTAATCGGTGTGCAAAAATGTTGTTCATAGTTGTCTTGGTTTGTTGACAAATATACAATAATTATACCATTTGTCAACCATTTTATATAAATTTATTTCAAAATTATTGTATTTATCAATAAGACAAGTATTTAAATTATATCAGTTTAAGTTGAAAAGAGTAAAGAAAGAGTATAAATGATGACACCGGGGAAAAAATAGAACAAATTTTTTCTACCACTTTTTCTACTACAAAGAAAAATGCCGTTGTAATTTATTGATTTACAGGTATTATAGCCGTTTTTATATAGAAACTAAATTTTTCTACTACTATGACCTCTGTTGAACCACTGAATATTCGAAAGATGGTAAATAGTCTTTACCCAGAGTCCGAATGGAAAGTTAGGAAAATGGTACTTAATACACAAAAGAATTCACTGGGTGAAGTAAAAATTTATATTGAGGTTTTGAAATATGAATATTTTCAACCAGGAAAATACAGAAAAGAGATAAGAAGAATATCATGTGAAATCTGGGTGTTGCCTCAACACTGGTCAAAAAAGAAGCAAGAAGTGTCAGCAAAGGATCCTAATTACCGTGATAAAAATGGGATAATTGATGACATGTATTTTGCAATCAGAGAATATATTAATACCAGAAAAGTTGGAATTTTCCAGTTTAGGACTCCGTATGAATTATCAACTAATATTGAAAAATTCAGACTTGACTTTAAAAAAATCATTGAACTATTTCCACCGGCCAAACAATCAAATATCAGAGGTCTGACTGATTATTTAGCTGAATATGTTGAATTAAGAAAGTCAACCGGAGCTGCCAGGGGTACATGGAAAGAATTTATAACGGTCAAGAATCGCCTTATAAATTATGAAAAACATATTCATAAGAAACTCTTTTTTGAGGATATGACTCTGACATTCAGTGATAATTTTAATATCTGGATGCGGTCGGTTCCATATGATTCATCGACAATTGAAAAAACCTTTACGGTATTAAAAACATTCTTAAAGCATTATTACAAGAGGCGAAAAGAAATAAAGATTATACTGGATGACACCTTTATGGATGAAGAGTTCAAGAAGGGAAAAAAGAAAGCAAACGAAGCTAATCCGTTGTCTTTTAATGAATTTGTCGAATTATCCAAGATGAGTTTTGCATCAAAAGTTTTGGACAAAACGAGAGACAGATTCATTTTCCAATGCTCTACCGGCTTACGATTTTCTGATATGGATAAGATAACCCCGGACAAAATTGACAAGGGCAGAATTAAGATCAATCCCGTTAAAACGGAGGAAACTAAAGATGATAATACAATTTATATCGATCTCAACAAATACAGTCGGGCGATACTGAAAAAATATAGGAATGATACTTCAGCGTTAAAAATCAGCAACCAAAAATACAATGACGACCTTAAAATTCTATTCGAAGAACTAAAATGGAAAAAACGAACAAGCCATAATGGCCGGGATACTTTTATTTCCATATGCATTCAGAAAAAAATCCCAGTGGAGGTCATTCTCACATGGACCGGTCAGGGTAGCTATTCAGTTATGCGTAGGTATATTAAAGTTCCTGATGACCATAAGAAATCAGAAATGAACCGAGCGTTTAAATAAAAGATAATTCACATCCTTCGCTATCTTCCATAATGCTGTTTTTATAGTATTTTATAAAATTTTATAAAAAATTTCTCTAAGAGCATTTTGGCTAAACTAATTCCATTTTTGAGAAAAAATTTATTTCCATATCGTTGGATAGAATCCATTTTCGCCTGGTATTTATGATAAAAGTGACACGATATGTTTTATAAAAAGAAGCACTTTACGCTGCACAACTGGCCTCCAGAGAAAGGGGAAGAGAGGGGGGCCGGTCCGGGTGGATACCCTAAGTGGTTAAATATGTGGACATTATTTATTTGGTTAAGATTCTACTTGCATTGTTTGGAGAAATCATTCAAAGTCCAATTACTCCGTCTTGGTTGTCGTTTATTCTCTTCATGGTATTACATTGATAATGACTGTATTTGCACAACAGGTAAAGTGCTAAAACTTAATAGCGTATTTACATACCAGGAAAATGGTTTTGTCGATATTGTACGAATAACAAATGTCCATATCGAGAGAGGTTACCTATACTGCAGCTTGTTTTTCACCTCGAAGAATAAGATAATTACTGTTCGGCATACCATGCAGAACGGCACTTATGTACTTTGGAGGCTGATGGACAAAGAAGAATACGATGAACTAATGTCCAGGAAATTATGGTATGAAGTAACCAAGGATGAGGAACTTCTGGAATTTGATTTCTGATTTATATCATAAGGCACAAAACTACATTTGATTAAATATGTTCCGGGATTGGTAGTATTACTACCTTTTTTGTAACAATTTTAATGAAACGATATGGAACAAGTAACATTAACTCACTAAGAACTTAATGATTTAGTATGGGCGGAACCACTCTCAAGACTTACAAAGAAGCATAAGATTTCTGATAACGGCTTGATGAAGATCCGCAAAAGAATGAATTCCCATTTACAAAAATGTAAAAAGCTAATTCCTATTCTTTGATTATACCTGATCAGGTATAAATTAGTTAATTATATCTATCATTATACCCGATATGGTATAATTTGTCCTAAAATTTTATTTTTATACCCGATATGGTATAAATCATATTAAAATGACTATCTTTATACCCGATAAGGTATAAAATTCAATATGGAACAAGGATCAATAACATTATCAGACTTTCTCAAGGATAAAAGAAAGAGGTTGAATCTAACTCAGCAGCAATTAGCAGAAAAAGCTGGCGTAGGACTGCGTTTTATCCGGGATCTTGAACAAGGAAAAACCACACTTAGAATGGATAAGGTAAATCAAGTATTAAAACTTTTCGGGCACGAACTGGGACCACAACCATTAAACCGTGAAAAACTTATAAATGAATGAAAAAAGCAAATGTCTATATGTACAATGAACTGGCCGGTTTTTTAACTGAGACCGAAGATGGTTATTCATTTAAATATGATGTTAATTACTTGACCGGATCAATGACGAAGCCAGTCAGCCTCACTCTTCCACTTCAGGATAAACCATATGTAAGTAAGACATTATTCCCTTTTTTTGATGGCTTGATTCCTGAAGGATGGTTATTGGAAATTGCTGAAAAGAACTGGAAATTAAATGCCCGTGATCGGATGGGTTTGTTACTTGCATGTTGTAGAGATTGTATTGGAGCAGTGAGCATTGAAGAAGATAACTCCTAATTTCTGACTATGAGAAGATGTTTATATTGTTATGATGATTTACGAGAAGAGACCTCCGAAATTCACAAAGCGTGTTCCAAAAAGATATTCGGAACACCTATCCCGCCTGAATTACCATATTCAGAGGATCAAATGATGCAGCTTGCTGAAAAAGTCATAAAATCTCAGTCAACTGTTACAGGTGTGCAACCAAAATTATCCTTGCATATAGAGAAGATATCAAAAAAAGATGAACCTCAAAGATTTACAATAGTTGGACTTTGGGGTGGTTATATATTGAAACCACCAACAAAACAATATGAATTTCTTCCTGAACTTGAAGATCTAACTATGCATCTGGCAGAAATATCAGGTATAGAAGTTGTACCACATTCATTAATTAGATTGAGTTCAGGGAAACTATCATATATAACTAAACGCATTGACAGAAGAAATGAGCAGAAGATTCATATGGAAGACATGTGTCAGCTTACAGAAAGGTTGACAGAACAGAAATATCATGGATCGCATGAACAGATAGGGAAAGCAATTTTCAAATATTCAGTTAACCCCGGATTAGATATAACCAATTTCTTTGAACAGGTTCTCTTCTCGTTCCTTACTGGCAATGCAGACATGCATTTAAAAAATTTCTCTCTGATTGACAATCCTGATATGGGGTATATATTAAGTCCGGCATATGATATGGTTGCATCCGCCCTTGTAGTAGAAGGAGATTCAGAAGAATTGGCTTTGACATTAAATGGTAAAAAGAAAAAAATCAGGAAGAAAGACTTTGTTGAACCAATGATTAGATTTCATATCGATAATAAAGTCATTGAGAATATATTCAATAAGTTCAAGCGTTCGCTTGATAGTTGGCATAAATTTATCGATATAAGTTTTCTCCCGGATGAAATGAAAACTGGGTACCATGATCTTATTGTGAAAAGAACCAGTCAGATTTTTGTAGGGACCAATTAATGGTCGAATTATTTATATATAAAGCTGGCTAATTTAAAACGTAATGAAGACGTACAATCGATGACGTACTAAACGTAATATTCATGTAAAATATATGACATTCAATACAATAGCTGAATTTAAACATATGGAATACGTACAGGAGGTAACGTATATTTTACTTTCATTACGTGATATTAAACGTAAAATGATCATAATACGGGCCTATTAAAGTCGTACAATTCAGGTACAATCAGTAGCGTACTAACCGTACAATGGCTGTAAAATAGTTGACATCCAATACAATAGACGAATTGCTGCATATAATAGATGTACAAAAGGGGATGTAAGACGTACATTATGTGACGTAAATTAAACGATCATTACGTGAATTTAAACGTAATATGACCGAAAGACAGGCGAATTTAAACCGTAAAATTCCCGTACAACCAATGACGTACTAACCGTACAATTCATGTAAAATAGTTGACATCCAATGCAATAGATGAATTGCAACATATAATATACGTACAATACGGGACGTAAATAATACGTTCATTACGTGAATTTAAGCAGTAAGATTCCCGTACAATCGATAACGTACAAACCGTATAATGTATGTAAAATAGGTGATATACAATACAATAGATGAATTTAAACGTTAAATATAATACGTACAATTGGTGACGTAAAATGTACGTTC